>NZ_JH601133.1:0-121992 GCF_000245795.1 Facklamia languida CCUG 37842
TTTTTTACTATTACACGTGTTTGATCTGATACAGATTTACCTTGTTCAGTTTGTGTTGCAAGAATTATGTCATATGCATTTAGGTTTACACCAGCTGGTACTTCTGCTGTCCATTTTTTGTCTTGTCCTACTACTACATCTTTAGCAATCAGTGTATCTTCTGAATCTGCTCCGCCTTCAATAGCTAGGGTAATCTTTGATCCAGGAACGCCTGTTCCTGAGATTGTTTGGTCTCCGGCTGTTGGTGCTGTAACTTTAGGTTATTCACTTTTTTCTGCTACTGGAACTTCAATGTCTTTCTTACCTTCCGGTAGATCACTATCTGTTACGGTTACAGTGATTGGACCAGTTACATCTGTTCCAGGAGTAACTTCGATTTCGCCGGTTTCTTTATTGATTACTGACGGTACGTTGTTTTCATCTTTATCCTTAGCAGAAACTGTTGTTGTGTCATCTGGATTTGTAACAACAATTCCAGTTCCTTGTTTTTGATCTGTCGGGTCTACTGTTTTTATGTTTGTATCGTCAACAGTTGTTTTCTTAGAAGCGCTTGGGTTTACAGTTACTGGAACTTCTACAAGGTCTTCAGTTCCGTCTGGATAAGATACCTTTACTATGCCTGTTGTTTCGCCAGCTTCATTAACTTTCGGCACTGCTTGCCATTCATAATTTGTATCTGCTGGAGGAGTAAATTCAAACTTAACGCCATCTTTGGCAGCTGGAACAGCCCCTTGTTCAGTTGTTAATGGTACAGCTTTTGGATCGTAGAAGTTCGCATCAGATGGAACGTCGATTTTTGCAGTAATTTTTTCAGACGAACGATCTGCGTAAGTTACTATTACCGGTACTTCAATTACAGTGTTCTTATCAACATCTACTGCTGTGTAGGAAATTGCACCTGTGCTAGGGTTTATTTCTATCTCACCATTAACTGTAAAGCCTTCTTCTATGGCAAAGGTCATGCCTGTCGGTTGTGGATTTGCTATAGGCTTTATTGTTTCTTCACTCTTTTGGTCTAGGAATTTTGGAGCTTCCACTGTTACAGGGTATTTAACTTGGGCTACGACTGACTTGTAATCCGGTTCGTAGTTTAAGTTATCTCCTTGTGCAACCTTAATAGGGGCATTCACTTCGTCTGTTGAGCCATCCTTGTAAGTTACTGTTACAGGAATATTTACTGTATGACCAGCTTGGTTGATTGATGGTGTGTATTTAACTTCACCAGTTGTTTTATGAACTGTTGCACCTGTTGGAGCATCTTTACCTATAGTAAATTCAACACCTACTGGTTTTGTTGTTTCTTGGCCTTTTGCGTCTTTGAAGTTTGGAGCAGTTACTGTTGCTTCTGTTCCTGCTTTTCCTTCAGCTTCAGTATATTCTGGTTGGTAAGATTCAGCTTGGGCTTGTCCAACCTTGATTTTAGCAAGAGTTTCATCAATAGTTCCATCAGAATAGGTTACCTTAACTGGAATATTTACAGTCGTGTTGGCATCTCTTGCAGTTGGTTTGTAAGCCACTTTACCATTTGTTTCATCAACACTTGCACCTGTTGGAGCTCCATCGCCTAAAGCAAATTTTACACCGGTTGGTTGTGGTTTGGCTTCTGGTTTTGGATCAGCTTCACTCTTTTGGTCTAGGAACTTAGGAGCATCTGTAGTTACCTCTGTGCCTGGTGTTGCATCTGTGTCTGCATAGGCTGGTTCATATTTTGGTGCTTTAGCAGCTGCCTTGGTGATTTCTAAAGGTACTAAATCCTTGTGACCTTCTTTTATAAGGACTTCTTCGCCCTTAGAATTTAGCTTGTAGATATCATAGGTTACTTCTACATTTGGACCTTCTTGAGTAGCTGCAACTTCTGTTTTTGGGGTTCCTGTAATTTGATCTCCCGTAATTGTTAGGCCTTCGATAGCTTTGTCATCTATGAATTTGGAAGTAACATTTTTAAATACATAACCTTCAACTTCTGCTGGTTTTACAGTCTTATTGTAATCAAGGCCAACTTCTCCATGTTCTAGTGGCGAGTCTGTAACAAGGGCTGGGTAGTTAGATGTTCCTTCCATTGTTTCACCATAATCTTCATCAAGAATAGAGGTTGTAACAGTTACAGTGTACTTTCCAGGAACTTTCGCATTTCCTGATACTGTACCTGTGTTTTTATCTATTGTAAGTCCTTCTGGAAGACCTTCAGCCTTGTATGTTGCACCCTTCATAGATTTATCATTAGCTGCAGGGTTTGCGATATTTACATCATCATAGGCAGACACTACAATCCTACCTACCTTAACAGTAAAGGCATCTTGGGCTAAAACTTGTCCTAGACCTCCACCTGGTTTAACATAGTGAAGTTTTGCTATAAAGGTTTTTGTTTCAGTAACACCTGTTTTATCATAAGTTGCTTCTGCTAATGCACCTGTTGCTGTTGGCTTTTGTGTAGGTTCTTCTTTTACTATGTTTCCATCTTGGTCATACCAAACGATTTTAAAAGAATCATTAGTGTTTTTGTGAGGAAGACCTGCAGTCTTAGTTACTGCTACATCTCCTGGTATTGCAGTATTTGTTTGGGTATCAAAGTTTATTATGTTAAACTTAATTTCTGCCGGTGCAAAGTTAAAGTCAGCTCTTGTAGAGTTAGCAGCTTGGACTGTAGATACACCAAAAGCTGATTGAGCCCAACCACCATGGATACCCCAGCCATTGTCAGAGCCTGTGTACCAGTTGTAGTTCCATGGAGTCCTCTTTACCACATCATCTGTATCTTTAGTAGAAATAAATAACCAGTCAGAGTTAACGTGTTTTTCATTCCAGTCAAGTGCACCTGTTAAGAATGATCCATCTGTAGCATTTTCTGCAACTTCACCAAGTCGATCTACTTCTTCTTTTGTCCATGTATGGATATCTCCAGCATAGTATTTTCCTGCTACTCTTTCGTATTCAGCTACTGCAGAAGTATTTCTATGAGGACCCCAAGTTCCCTTAAATTGGATCTTGTAGTCCCCTTCGAAATTTGTAACTGCACTTACTGTTTCTGCTATCCATTTATCTTTCTCTTTAGCTACTTGCTCGGCGATCCAGTCTTGTAATTGGGTTTCAAGTTTGAAGGTCCAACCTGAGCCACGAATATCACTTGGTTTGGAAAGACCAAGCATATTCGCTGTTTTTTTACTATAAATTTGTTTCAATGCATAGTCAGATAGGTAGGATGCAGTTACTGTTACATCTTTAGCTGGAGATGTAGGAGTTGATACCATACCCCATTGAACACCGCCTGCAGATTCATAGTCCCAAGAAACTTTTCCCCATACAGCTCCTTGACCTGTTTTAGAAATTTGTGGTTCTGTTTCGGTAGTTCCTTTGTGCATCTTTCCTTCATTTTGTTTTTCCATTAGAAGAACTCTGTAGTTTACAAGAGTATTAGGTCCTAGGTTATAGCCACCGCCTGCAACTCTTCTATCTGTAAATTCTACACCTTCTCCTGTAGAGTATTGGAGTTGATATCCTTCTGGAATAGTAGATTCATCTACCCACATCTTGTAGGATTCTTCGCCAGCTGATGAACTTGTATCCGCATCGAATTTTACTAATTTTCGATCTCGGCCGATGTAGGGCTTAACTTTAATATGAAATTGTCCGTCAGCTCCTGAAACTGCGTAATAAGTCGGAGAAGTCCTATTTCCCGTTTTTTCATACCATTGGAAGTATACTTTTACCCCTTCTATCGGCTTAAATCTTTGGCCAGTTTCAGCTGCTAGATCAGCGTTGATGTCGCCGCCGACTAGGACACCTACAAAGCCGTGTACTGCATTTTTTGCATCAGCATCTGTTGATGTATCTTCTGGTGCGGCAGCATCTCTTGTAGCAATTCCTTTATTATCCGCATTTTGTTTAGCAATAGCATCTGCTACGGAATCATCTAGGTTCGTAAAATGATTTGGATCATCCTTCAAAGCATTTGCAGATTTCTCTAGATTATCAATTCTCTCTTCAGAAATACCAGCTTCAGCTAGGGCTTTTCTTTGCTCTTCTGAGAATTTAAGTTGGTCAGATGTATCATCTAATTCATTATTTTCCTCAGAATTACTTTTTTGGTCTGTTTCAGGAACTGAAAATGTTGTGATAATTTTATCTCCAACATTTTCATTTCCTGCATTTTGATTATCTGGATTGTCTTCTGGTGTAACCTCTAAGTTATCCCCTTCAGATGTTTCATGGATTTCAGTATCATTTTGTACTGAAGTGTTAGAAGCTGAATAGAATGTCGGTTCAGAAACGACATTCGCTTCATCAACTGACTCAGCTACTTCTTTATTGGCTGCAATCGCTTGCTCGATCCGCGCTGTCGCATCAAAGCTTGCATCATGACTGGCAGCGATTTCTGCTTCTAAGTCATTAATTTCTGCTTCAGTGAAGTTCGCTTCTTTTAGCTGTGCACGTTGGCCAGCGCTAAATTTAAAGGGTTCTTTTTCTGTATTGGCTTCTGAAGCTTCTGATGCTTTAGGAGCTTCTGGTGCTTCTGTAACTTCTCCATCGACATCTGTTTCTGTACTTTCATCAGGATTCGTTGTTGTTTCGTCAACTGTCTCACCTAATTCTACGGTTGGTGCTTCACCAGTTTCTTGTGCCTGAACTAGTGCGACATTAGACGCAAATAAAAGCCCAGCGACTGCCACTGAAGCTACTCCCACACTTAGACGACGGAAACCATAGCGGTTGACCTGGCGTCCGGCCTTTTTATTCAAGACTTCATGATTATTCTTTCCTACCATCTGATAAAAATCCTCCTCAAGTAAATAAATTCGTCAGACCATACTCATTCAAAGAAAATGACCATGAAACATCTGATTACACATATTGTAAATAAACTATATAATATTGTCAATCTTTTAGACAATGGAATTTTCGAAATAATACTAATTTACAGGGTGTTCAGGTTAATTTTTGATTAAGATAAACTGATTCATTATAGGCCATGCAAATTATCCGCTATCACCTATCAAAAAAACTGGCTTTAACTCCAAAAGGAATAAAGCCAGGTTTTTTTAATCTTTAGGTCCGTTCACGGACAATTAACTTTAAGGGCGTCCCATCAAAGTAGAAAGCCTCCCGCATCTTATTCTCAATGAAGCGTTCATAAGAGAAGTGCATGAGTTCGGGATCGTTGACGAAGATGACGAAGGTCGGTGGGTTGACAGCGACCTGGGTCATGTAGAAGATCTTCAAGCGGCGGCCCTTGTCGGTCGGAGTTGGGTTCATCGCGATCGCATCCATTAAGACATCGTTCAAGAGTGACGATTGGATCCGGCGGTGGCGGTTCTCGTAGATCTCTTCAATTAATTCAGGCAGCTTGGCTAGGCGTTGTCCAGTCTTGGCCGACACGAAGAGAATGGGGGCAAAGGGCAAGTATTGGAATTCCCGGCGAATGTCATCGGTGAAGGTCTCAAAGAGCTTGTCCGACTTATCGACCGCATCCCATTTGTTGACCAAAATGACAATCCCCTTATTGGCTTCAAAGGCATACCCCGCTACTTTCTTGTCCTGCTCACGGATGCCAGTCTCAGCGTCCAGGACCAGGCAGACAATATCAGATCGGTCTATGGCGGACAAAGCCCGCATGACAGAGTATTTCTCAGTATTCTCATAGACCTTACCCCGCTTACGGATCCCGGCCGTATCAATCATGGTAAAGGGTCGTCCCGTCTGACTGACAAAGTCCGTGTCGACGGCTTCCCGGGTGGTCCCTTCAATATTCGAGACAATAACCCGCTCTTCTTGAAGGACGGCATTGACCAAGCTGGACTTGCCAACATTGGGCCGGCCGATAAAGGAGAACTTGATCCGTTCTTGGGTATCCGTTTCCCCTGCTTCTTCTGGTAAGAGGGCCAACAAGCGGTCTAGCAGATCCCCCGTTCCCGTTCCATGGGTCGAAGAAATCGGGTACGGATCGCCGTGGCCCAAGGAATAGAATTCATAGGCCGTCGCCCGTTGTTCGGGATTATCGGCCTTATTCACAGCTAGGACGACCGGCTTCTCACTGCGGTGCAGGTAATGGGCGATTGCCTCATCCGCATCCGTCACTCCTTCACGAGACCCCACCACAAAGAGGATCACATCCGCTTCCTCCATGGCTATCTCTGCTTGATACTTGATCTGCTGCATGAGGGGTTCGTCACTCATATCAATCCCGCCTGTATCAATCAAGCGAAATTCGCGTCCCAACCAGGAAGCCGTCGCATAGATCCGGTCCCGGGTCACGCCCTCATAATCTTCCACAATCGACAGGCGCTCACCTACCATCCGGTTAAAGAGGGTTGATTTGCCAACATTGGGTCGGCCTACAATAGCGACAACAGGTATTTCCATTCTTTCACCTCCATAAAAATTGGTATTCAAAAGAAAAACCAATTATTCCTTCTTGATTGGGAGTGAGCCAATGTAAGAAAGAATAATTGGAAGTAAATCGTCTAAAGACTTAATTATTCAGCATCGTCTTGTAAGGCTTTAAGTGAATCACCTAACATATCTCCAAGCGTGAAGCTTCCTTCAGTAGCAGAATCATTCAATGAAGTTGAAGAACCTGCAGGTGCTTGTCCCTTATTCGCTTGAGGACGTTCTTGACGACGGCTTGGACGTGGTTTACGCGCTCTTTGAGGACGTTCGTTACCTTCCTCTTCTCTTTCAACAAATCCTTCAGGCTTGTCTAATAAAGCCTTGATTGATAAGGATAGACGTTGTGCTTCAGGATCAGCAGACAAGACCTTGACGTCAACTTCTTGTCCTTCTGTTAAACGATCTTGAGGCGTTTCGATGTGTTCATGAGAGATTTGTGAGATATGAACAAGTCCTTCAACTCCAGGGAAGACTTCCACAAAAGCACCGAAGTTTGTTAAACGCTTAACAGTTCCCTTATGAACAGAACCTTCTGGAGCTTTCTCTTCAATATCATCCCATGGCCCAGGTAGGGTATCTTTGATGGATAGAGAGATCCGTCCTTCTTCTTTATCGACAGACAAGATCTTCACTTTAATGGTTTCACCGACTGTTAAACGATCACTTGGATGCTTCACATGGTCATGCGCAATCCGGCTGATGTGAACCAATCCGTCCACGCCACCTAAGTCAATGAAGGCACCAAAGTTGGTTAAACGAGCAACGGTTCCTTCAACAATTGAATCTTCTTCTAATTCATCAAGACGTTGTTGACGTTCTGCTTCACGCTTGGCACGTGCAATTTCCTTATGAGAAAGGATTAGACGGTTATCGTTTGGATCTAATTCCACAATCTTGAATTCTAAGGTTTGACCCTTGTAAGGTGTGAAGTCATCGACAAAATAGTCTTCAACCATTGAGGCAGGAACGAAGCCGCGGACACCCGCATCCACCACAAGACCACCCTTGACTACTTCCTTGACAGGGGCTTCGATGGTTTCGCCTGCTTCTACCTTCTCAGCAAGTTCTTCCCAAACCTTACGTGCATCAACACGTTTCTTAGATAACAAGTAGTTGCCATTTTCTTTGTCTTGAATTGGTTTCACAACAACCAATTCAATTTCATCACCGATGCTGACAACTTCTGAAGGATCTTCCACGCGAGTAGCTGCTAATTCATTACGAGGAATCACGCCTTCTAGGCCGCCACTATTCTTAATTGCGACCCGGACTTGGTTATTCTCATCAAAAGCAAGCACATCTCCAGTCACTAAGTCGCCCACTTTAATATCCAAGACACTGTCTAAAGCATCTGCCATTGAAGTCATGGACTCGCTGTGGTCTGCTTCCTCAGCTTCCTCAGCTTCCTCAGCTGGTTCTTCTACTTCTTCAGCTGGTTCTTCTTCAGCTGGCGCTTCTGTTGCTTCCTCTACTGCTTTTGTTTCTTCAGCAGGTGCTTCAACTTCTTCGCTCACTACTTGCTCTTCTTGGTTCTCAATTTCTTCTTTTACTTCTTCTTCTTTTACTTCGTTGTTCTCAACAAACTCTGACATTCTACCAGTTCCTCCTAAGCGTTACCTAAAAAATTGTTGCCAATATAGTTAAATATATAAGCACTCTGAGTAACATTATAACAAAAAGCCTTACAATCGTCTAGTCCTTCTCCTCTTTAATTCAATTTAAAGGCAAAGGTTAAAGAAATATCTCAGCATCCGTCACTCCCTATGCCGTCCTTCCTTTAATCGTTAAAGATGGGAATCGAAAGGTGAAGACGAGCGCCTCAATCCTTAAATAGATGGGGCCGCCTGCTTTGATTGCATCCGCACCGCCTATGACCGTAAGCGATCGATCGCTTGACTCATCACTTCCACCACTTGGTCAATGGATAAGTCCGAAGTATCAATCTCAATCGCATCGGCTGCCTTGACCAGAGGACTATGGTCCCGATTCTGGTCATAATGGTCGCGCGCCTTAATCTCTTCTTCAATTTGGTCCAGGGTCAAATCGGTTAACCCTTTGGACTGGTTCTCTGCAAACCGGCGCTGGGCCCTCACCCGGCTGGATGCAACCAGGTAGAACTTCAAGTCGGCCTGGGGCAAGACCTTGGTTCCAATGTCTCGGCCATCCATGACCACATCTGCCTGCCTGGCAATTGCTTGTTGTTGCTTGACCATCTCCTGGCGAACCAGGGCTTGGGCGGAGACCTCAGAGACGGCTTGATCGACTTCACTAGTTCGAATTTGGTCGGTCACATCATGACCATTCACCAAGACCCGCTGTCCCTCTTCCTCCTGGTCGAAGTCAATCCGACAAGCCCGCAAGAGTTCTTGAAGTCGATGGGGATCATTGGGATTAATCTTGTTCAACAGACAAGCCAGGGTAATCGCCCGATACATGGCACCCGTATCAAGGTATAAGAGTTGATAGCGGTCGGCTAACCGCTTGGCTACGGTCGACTTGCCGGAAGCGGCAGGACCATCAATAGCAATTTGTAACATTCGGCATTTTCCTTTCTTTTATCAAGCTGGTTTCTTTTCAATAAGACCCTACGATCATTAAAAAAGGGGCCAGGGAGAGTTCCCTAGCCCGCATCATTCTATCTTTATTAAGGTATGATAATTTGAGAGCCTGGCATCAGTGATCCCTCAATTGAAGTACCATTGGCTGCTGCTAATTCATAGACATCAACCCCATAGGCTTGCGAGATGGACCACCAAGATTCCCCGGCTGCGACCGTGTGGTATCTTTGGGTTTGAGCCGCTGTCGTCACCTGTGGTTGTGGCGCTTGCGTGGTCACCTGTTCTTCACTGGTTGTCGTCGTTTCCAACTCACGTGTCTCTTCTTCGGTTGTTTCTTTTTCCTTAGTGGTGGTTGTTTCTTCCACTGTCGTCGTCGTGGACACCTTGACCTGTTGGGTGGTCTTGGGTTCAATCGGTTCGCTATTGCGCTGCGAGTTCACCACCGCATAGAGAATAAACGGCGCAACCAAGGCTAGGATTAAGACGAAAAGCAAGACTTTCGACAGAGCAGTTGCTTCCTTCTCGGGTTGATTCCTTGCTGAACGCGAGTATTGCCGGTTCTTAAAGTTCTCATCTTCACCAAACTTATTATTCCAAGGAGCGGTAAACTTCTTAGACTTGACTTGTTTTTGATTATTTATTGGGTCAGACTCGTAGCCTTCATAATTATTGTGCATGGTGTCATTACGCGATTCATAATCATTGCGATTAGAATTGAATGAATCAAAATTATCATGATCGTTCGCCATCTTGCATCCTCCTACATCCCCAGTCTAAAGCCCTTCTCAGCCTTTTTATTTCGGACATAGCCTCTAAAGAGCCTGGGTTGCCAATTTAGTTATTCTCATTATAACAAAAAGATTGTCTTTAGCAAATAAAATCTCACAAAAAGCTTGACAGATCCTTGTTTGACCCCTTGAGCCAAGAAGGACTCCCCCTTCAATATCCCAAGTCTTGACAATCCCGTGACGCTAGCAAGACGGTTTCATCTTCCGTATCAGCAACCCCTTAACCCCGGTCATGGGCCAGCTGGTTAGCTTCTGGCAAGTCTCGGGGACAGTAGGCGGGATAAATTCCAACCAGACGGTCAATCACGGGTGCCAGGTAGGAAAGAACCCCCCATTGTCCAATTGCGATTAAGCTGCCCTTGATCAGGTTGAAGGGGACGATCAGGGTCATGACATAATTCAAGAAATGGTCAATGGGAAAGTGCATCACCCGGATATAAATCGGCAGGGCCAGGTAGTAGTTAAAGAGTCCCATCCCCACCGTCAAGGAGGTCACTAAGCCTAGGGCCATCAACAAATGACTGGGACCCTTGGCCAACCCTTTCCCTTTTGTCAGAACAAAATGGGTCGGTAAGAACATCAATAAGGAAGCTAAAAAGCTCATGATGATCCCAATTGGAATCCCGCCCTCACCCCCGGTTAAGAGATAATGCGCGCCATCTCGAACCCCCGCTACGGCGATTAAGCCCTTGGGTCCCGCAATTAAGAGCCCGATCAAGACCACCAAGTCTGATGTATCCACCTTTAGAAAGGGAGCATAAGGCAAGATGGGAAAGTCAAAGCTCCGCATAATCAAGGCCCAAGCCCCAAGGATTGCCAAAAGAACCATTCGCTGCAAAGGAATTTTCTTCATGTCTGTCTCTCCTCTCACGTCTTATGGGAGATCACACAAAAAGCCATTATCCACCTCAAATAGAAGTTAGGATAATGGCTGGGTACGTCAAATAAACGTGTGTTATCCGCTTCTACCATCCAGACTTTACTGTCGGTACTGGAATCACACCAGTTCAACCTGGGCCAAGACGATGCCTGACAGCCCAAGGTCGCGGACTATACCGCCGGTCGGGAATTTCACCCTGCCCCGAAGACGTATGATATTTTGTCATCATTATATCCCTATTTTGAAAAATAAACAAGGGCCAGGCACTGCCCTTATGTCTCATGGGAAATGGTACATGATAGTTAGGGATAAAAACTAAAAAAGAGGCCAGCCCCATGCTTAATCAAAGGGGACCGCCCTCCAAAGCAAGCTTTTCCGGGCTCGATCTGCTAGGCAAGGCCTAAACGGTAAACCGTAAGGCCTTGCAAGCTGCGCAGATCGTCCACTGTCCTTTGATTAAACATGGGGACTGTCTTTTTTTATTTATTTTGAATCTTGCTCAGTCATTATCAAAAATAAGGGAGTGCCTTTTTGTCGAGTTAAAGAGATTTGGCTATCCAAAAATATTCTGCTTCTTACTATGTGATGTAATCCTATAAAAGCAAGCTACTTTTCTATCAGATTGTATTTTTAAAGATATGGGTTAGATTGGCTAGCTGAATCATAAGATCCGTCATTTTACCGACGCTCTATTAATCAAGCCTTCCCTTTTTGTCCAGTGGAATTAAATATAAAAGCCTTAATTAAAAAAGCCAGAAAATCCGTCAAAAAAGTCAGGTACCACTGCTTCATCATAGGAAGGAGGAAGGGCCACGTAGCGTGCAATGCCTTACGGTTTTACCGTTTAGGCATTGCCTAGTGGCCCTAGCCCGGAAAAACGACAGCTTTGAAGGGCAGTCCCCTATGATAAGCAGTGGAACCTGATTGACGGTTCACTTGCCTTTTAATTTTTTATTTTTGCATGACTTAATTCAAGTAGACTTGCCCGAAAACCATCGCTTTAAAGGACGATCTCCCATGATAAGCAGGGGAGCCTAGGGATCCTGCGCCATCTTCTTGAGCTTATCCACTTCAAAGGCAGTCAATTCGCGCCAGTCACCCGCTTGTAAGTCCTGCACACCTAAAAAGGCAAACCGTTCCCTTTTGAGCTTGGTGACAGGATGGCCAATGGCTTCAAACATCTTCTTAACCTGGTGGTTCCAGCCTTCATGGATGGTCAGTTCCACCACAGCGGTCTGATTATCCCGGTTGGCGTGGAGCAGACGGCTTCGAGCCCGGGAGGTCTTCTTGCCATCGACTAGGACCCCTTTTTCCAGTTGTTTCAAGGCTTGCGGGGTCGGAATCCCTTCCAGCTTGGCCACATAGACCTTAGCCACTTGAAACTTAGGATGCATCATCAGGTGGGCGAACTCGCCATCATTGGTTAACAACAAGAGTCCGGTCGTATCAAAGTCCAACCGCCCAACCGGATAAATCCGCTCCGTCACCTCTGGCAATAAATCGACCACCACCGGCCGGTCCCGGTCATCACTAACGGCTGACAAGTAATTCTTAGGCTTGTAGAGCAGGATATAGCGCGGCTCTTCCTTATAAATAGGAACCCCATCGACTTCGATTCGGTCGGTCGTTGCCACTTGGACGCCGAGCTCGGTCACAACTTGGCCATTGACCTTTACCCGCCCAGCTTGGATAATCGCTTCACACTTACGGCGACTGGCGATGCCAGCATGGGCCATGACTTTTTGTAATCGTTCCATATTTCCTCCTTATGTCGGGACTCACTTTAATCAGCCTACTCAGTCTCACCAAGCTCTTGTTACAAAGACTGAGAGTTGGGAGTGGCCCCTTATGACTCAGTCCTATTCACCCTTATCAGCCACAGACGATTTCTTCAGGCCTCTTCATCAAACAGCTGGACCTCCCATTGCTTGACGTCAAAAAGGGCTTCAGAGGTGGTCTGGGAATTGAGGGCTAATTCTTCAATCGGTGGCAAGTCTTCTAGACTCTCCAAGCCGAAGTAATTTAAGAAATAATCGGTCACCCCATAAAGAACTGGGCGTCCAGGCCCATCAATCCGGCCGACTTCTTGGATCAAATCGCGCCCCACCAGTTTCTGCAACATGGCTTGAGAAGAGACCCCTCGGATCTCGTCGACACTCATCCGGGTAATCGGTTGCCGGTAGGCAACAATCGCCAGCGTTTCGATCGCTTCCCGAGTTAATTTTTGTTGGAGGGGTGACTGGGCAAACCGCTCCACTAAGCCGGCTAATTCCGAATGGGTGATCAATTGGTAATGATTCCCAAACCGAACCAGCTTGACGGGGGAATCGGGCCAGGCTTCAAGCTTGGCCTTCAATGCTTGAAGCCCTTCCTTAATGGCTGCCGGGTCTTGGTCCAAGGTCTGAGCCAGGGTCTTTAAGCTGACCCCCTCTTCACCTACTAGAAAGAGGATCGCTGCAAGTTCTTTAATCAAGGTTCCCCCTCCTCTCTTCGCATAATCTGAATCGGTGCGTAAAGCCCTTCTTGAATAAATTGGACCTCATGTTGCCGAACTAATTCCAGCACCGCCATAAAGGAGGCGATAATCTCTGGCCGGCTCGCATTTCGCAATAACTGGTTAAATTCAATCCGGTCTCCTGGATCCAGGCTCGCTAACTGGGACCGAATAGCTTGTATCTTATCCGGAATCGATACCTGGTCCTGGTGAATTTCCTTCTGGGCCGGTTGCCGGTCCAGCTGCCGCTTCAAGACATTCAGCATGGCCTGACTTAAGCTGTCCAAGCTCACTTCCCCTTCTTGCAGAGGAATATCGGCTTGATAGGCGGACAAGTCGGTCTGTGGCCGGCTGTAGTTGGCAGACCGAGTGGCCTGATGGTCCTCTAAGGCATCGGCTACCTTTTGGAATTGTTGGTAGACCAAGAGCTGTTGAACTAAGCTCTCACGCGGGTCCTGCCATTCCCCCTCCAGGTCTGCTTGGTCGGGCTCAATTGGTATCAAGAGCCGGCTCTTAATCTCTAAGAGGGTCGCGGCCATGACCAGATAGTCCCCAATCAGGTCGAGGTCTAGGGGCTGCATTTGGTGGACATAGGCCAGGTATTGGTCGGTCACTTGGGCCATGGGGATATCATTAATATCAACTTCTAGCTCTTTAATCAGATGCAAAAGCAAATCAAACGGCCCCTCAAAGGCCGTTAAACGAATGGTTAATGCTTGACTAGATTCACTCATCGACTCAGACTCACACTACTTGTTCTTGCCGGTATTTCGCCGCCAAATCAGCCACAGGATCCTGCATCTGATATTGGATGGCTCCTGCAATCTGAGCTTGCGGATATTGTTGCTTCAAGTCCTTGTACATCTCATAAGCCACTTGGTCAACCGGAAAAGACGGAATCACCGACATCCGGTTGATTAAGATCCGCTCATCCTGGTCTGGACCCTCCCCCGCCTCATGAGTCAATGGACGGTGTTCAACCCCCACTAAGCCCACGAAGTTATCGGTAGCGGGATCCTTATATAAGTAAAGGGTCATCCCTTCGGTCTCTCGGTACTCGGCCAGCAGGTCGCTGGCGGTTAAGTTCTCATCCTTATTAATTGAGAGCGATAAGAGTCCAAGCACTACTTTTTCATTTTTGTTTGTCGAGCTTAATAACATTTAAGCGACCTCCACTAGCTTTCAATTTACTGTGTGATCTTATCATGACTTCCAAAAAAATTCAAGAAATGTCCCAATCTGTGAAGAATTCTGTCAGATAAAAAGGAAAACAAATGAAAGTTAAACAAAAAATAGCAGGCCGCCTCAAATGCTTAATCAAAGGAGACTACCCTCCAAAGCCAAGCTTTTTCGGGCTCGATCAGTTAGTCAAGGCCACGGCAATTATCATTTAATTTTTGGAAATGATCATCTAAAGAAGGTCCTTTCAATGCTTAATCAAGGGGGACCGCCCTCCAAAGCATGCTTTTCCGGGCTCGATCCGCTAGGCAAGGCCTAAACGGTAAACCGTAAGGCCTTGCAAGCTGCCCCGATCGTCCTCTTTCCTTTGATTAAACATTGAACGGCCTTCTTTGATTTTCACAATCTTACTGAATCATTGCCAAAATAAGGAAGTCTCTTCTTTCGAGTTGAAATGATCGGAGTACCCATAATATTGTCTGCTTCTTATTATGTCGAAATCGATTAGATTTCTTTCCGTCTCTATTTATAATCCCCATTCTTGATGTGAACTAATAAAAGCAAGGTCTCTTTTATATTTGTTTAGCCTCTTATTTATCTTTGAATGTGTCTGTCACGTTAGCTAGCTAAATTATAGGACCCGTCATTTTACTGACACTCTTTTAATCAAGCCTTTCCTTTTTATCCAACTGGAATTAATTACAAAAGCCCTAATTAAAAAAAGGCAGAAAATCCGTCAATAAAAGTCAGGTTCCACTGCTCCATCATAGGAAGGAGGAAGGGCCACGTAGCGTGCAATGCCTTACGGTTTACCGTTTAGGCATTGCCTAGTGGGCCTAGCCCGGAAAAGCGACAGCTTTGAAGGGAGGTCCCCTATGATAAGCAGTGACACCTGACTGATTGACGGTTATCTTGCCTTTTAATTTTTAGTTATTTTACATCACTTAATCCAAATAGACTAGCTCGAAAAGTTTAGCATTGAAAGGCTGTCCCTATGATAAGCATGGAACCAGCCTGATTGATGGTTCGCTTGCCTTTTCATTAATCCTAATGCCACTATACTTCACAATCCCAGCGGGTAAGGAAGGTTTGAATCAGTTGCTTAAAGCGAGGCTTAACCCGTTGAGAGACCTCCATCACTTCCTGATGGTCCAACTGGGCCTGCATACCAGCTGCCAGATTGGTAATACAAGAAATCCCCACAACCTCCAAACCGGCATGACGCGCCACAATCGCTTCGGGAACGGTCGACATCCCAACGGCATCGCCCCCTAGGGCCCGCACTGCCCGAATCTCAGCCGGAGTCTCATAGGTTGGACCGGTTAACCAAGTATAGACCCCCTCTTGCAGGGTTAAATCCATTTCTTGCGCAATTTCATGCAGAAGGGCTTGGCCTTTTTTGGAATAGGTCTGACTCATATCGACAAAGCGTGGACCATGGGGGTGGTTGGGGCCGATCAAGGGGTTGGCACCCGTTAAGTTCAGATGGTCGGTAATCACCATCAAATCACCCGGCTGGAAGGCTTCATTAACCCCACCTGCCGCATTGGTCAAGATCACGGTCTGAACACCTAGATCTTTAAAGAGCCGGATAGGATAAGTGACCTCCTCCAAGCCGTAGCCTTCATAATAATGGAACCGTCCTTGCAGGGCCAGAACAGTCTGGCCCCCTAACTGGCCATAGACTAGTTGCCCGGCATGCCCTTCCACGGTTGAAGTAGGAAAGTTTGGAATGGCTTCATAGGGAACCCGGATCGGATCATGAATCTCATCGGCCAAATCACCCAGGCCAGATCCGAGAACCAGTCCGACTTGAGCCGATTCAATCCCTTTTTGCTTCAAGTATCCAAGCGCTTTTGTGTCATGGGTTTGTGATTGCATCGTCTTCCTCCTACTTTAATTGACTTAAGAATGATTGGCCATGGTCAGGGGCTTGGACTTGGAAGTTATCGCAGATAGTGGCCGCGATGTCAGCAAAGTAAGCCGCCTCTAACTTCTTAGCCTCCTTCAATTGCTTGCCATAGGCTAAGAGCGGAACGTATTCGCGGGTATGGTCGGTTCCTGGAGCGGTCGGATCATTCCCATGGTCGGCCGTAATCAGCAGGAGGTCCTCTTCACCCATTTGGTCCATGATCTCCGGCAGACGGGCATCAAAGTCCTGCAGAGCTTGACCGTATCCTAAAGGATCCCGCCGGTGGCCATATAAGGCGTCAAAGTCCACCAAGTTGGTAAAGGATAGCCCTTGGAAGTCTTGCTGGAGGACCTTGATTAATTGGTCGACCCCATCCATATTGCTCTTAGTCCGAATGGCCTGGGTAATTCCTGCCCCATTGAAGATGTCCTGGATCTTACCGATAGCAACGACTTCATAGCCGCCTTGGTCTAAGAAATTCAAGGCTGTTTCTCCGAAGGGATCTAAGGCATAATCGTGCCGGTTAGCCGTACGGGTAAAGTCTCCAGCTTGGCCCACATAAGGGCGGGCGATAATCCGTCCGATCATATAGGGATCTTCCAAGGTGATCTCGCGGGCATATTCACAGATCCGGTAGAGCTCTTCAAGCGGGATCACCTCTTCATGGGCTGCAATCTGTAAGACTGAATCCGCTGAGGTATAGACAATCAAGTCACCTGTTTCTAATTGGTGGGGGCCTAATTCCTTAATAATTTCAGTTCCTGAAGCGGGCTTGTTGCCGACGATCTTGCGGTTGGCAAATGCTTCAAGCTTGTCAATTAATTCTTGGGGGAAGCCCTCTGGAAAGACCCTAAAGGGTTGGTCGATCCGCAAGCCCATGATCTCCCAGTGGCCGGTCATGGTATCCTTACCGGCGGAAACTTCCTCCAGCTTGCACCAGTATCCCTGGCTTGGATCGACTGGCTCAATTCCCTTGATTGGGGCAATATTACCCAAGCCTAAAGCCTGCAAGTGGGGTAAGTTTAAGTCCATCGCCTCGGCAATATGGCCCAAGGTATGCGCCCCTTCATCGCCAAAGTCCGCGGCGTCCGGCGCCTGTCCGATCCCAACTGAATCCATCACAATCAGGTGTATCCGTTTAAACATCATTGAACCTCCTATATTTAATCTTTCTTTTAATACCGTTTATTATGGCTAGCAGCAATTCATCGGACCCATCCTCTTGTAGATGTCAGGACGATTCCTCGCCCTCTTCCTCCTTGGCATGGGGGAAATATTCCTGATAGACCGCTTGTAGCCGCTTGTTACTCAAGTGGGTATAGATCTGGGTCGTGGAGATATCCGCATGGCCCAAGAGTTCTTGGACGAGCCGCAAGTCTGCCCCATTCTCCAACAGGTGGGTCGCAAAGGAATGGCGCAACATATGCGGTGAGACCTTGAAGGGGATCTTCGCTTCTTGGACATACTTATTCAAATTCTTCCAGATCCCCTGGCGGGTAAAGCCCTTACCCCGCTGAGTCAAGAAGACGGCTGGGCTGGGCGACTTGCCAGCTCTTGCAAAGGTCAGTCGCACTTCTTGCAGGTAGCGGTCCAACCAATAGGTCGCCTCCTCCCCCAGGGGGACGATCCGCTCTTTATTTCCCTTACCGACCGTTGAAACAAAGCCCAAGTCGACATGGACTTGGTTAAGATTTAACTGAGTTAACTCTGAGACCCGCAGGCCTGTCGCATAGAGGACTTCCAGAATAGCCCGGTCCCGGATCCCGATCGCTGTAGCAAGATCGGGTGCTGCTAGTAAGTCATCAACTTGCTTGAGGCTTAAGGTCTTGGGCAGGTGCTTGGCCTGCTTGGGCCCTTCCACCAACTGCATGGGGTCCTGGTCCACCACTCCTTCCTTCAAGAGAAAGTGAAAGAACTGTCTAAGCGACGACAACATCCGCGCCATCGAGGAGGCCTGGTAGCCCTGTTGACTCAAATCAGCCAGAAAGCCTTGAACATAAGGATAGTCAATCTTGGTGAACTCTATGGGGTTGCGGTCATAATAAGCCTTAAATTTAGCCAAGTCCAGCCCATAAGACTGGATGGTGTTGGCCGCCTTGGCCTGGTCAATTAAGAGATAGCGCTGGAAGTCTTCCAGGTAATCATCAAGTGAATGAGCCAATCACTCACCTCCTCTGGTAAAGTCTGCTAGATAAGAGCCCCTAGGCCTGGTCATCTGTATCGTTCAGTAAATAGACCCCTTCGCCCTTGACCTGGCGGATCTGACGATTCTTCAAGAGCGATCCGATGGCCCGTTTAAATTGGGCCTTGCTGATGCCCAGTTGAGACTTAATGGTTTCTGGGTCCGACTTGTCATGCAGGGGCAGGAAGCCTTGAGGCGACTTGGATAAGAGACGGAGGAGCATGGTGGCATCATCCTCAATCGCTTCATGGGCCCGTGGCTTCAAGGATAGGTTCAAGCTCCCGTCAGGGTGAACCTTAATGACCCGGGCCGCCACTTTTTGGCCTAAGCGCGGTGCTAGGATCCATTCGCTTTCATGGATAAAGGCCCGAAAACCCTCCTGGGTCATTAATTGGACTCCCTCGATCTTTAAGTGGGTAATGGTGGCGGTAACATCTTGATTCATCAACCGCTGGGGGGCTGGTTTAGTGATGGCCACCAGGTCTTCTTGACTGGCTAATTGCCCCCAAAACCGGTTCTTACGGTCGATGGTATAGGTCAGATAGAGCCTGTCTCCCTTGCGGGGCCAGTGGTCCTTTAAGTCGGGCAGGTCATCGAGTGAGACCACTACTTCCTTGTTGATCAAGCCGACATCGACAAAGACCCCCAAGTCGGTTCGAACCGCTACTACCTGGCCCCAACCATAATAGCCTGGGCGAATATCGGGGAGGTTGACCTGGAGGATGGCCTGCTTGTCCTTATCCTCATAGATCATGCCTTCGATGGCTTCACCGATTTCAAGCCTCTCGTCTTCGGCTAATTCTTGCTTGTTAATGGCATAGGTCTTGCCTTGATATTGGGCAAAGTAATGCCCCTGATTCTCGTCCGTGACCTTGGCGGTCACGATGCTTCCATATTGGTCCATAATCTACCCCTCGTCCTTTCCTTTTGATCATTTTATCATATTCCGCAAGGGAGGTGAAAGACAAGACCAAAGACACTGCTAAGAAAAAAGCAGGCCCTGAATTTGGACCTGCCTGGTAAATGGTTTTTGACTAGAAGCTGACGGTGGCCCCGCGGTAGATAAGTCCCCGTCTGGCATCAACGGTAATCAATTCCTTATCCTTGATGGCTTCCATCGCGCCTTCACAGGCCACTACAACCGGGATCCCGCGTTCTAAACCAACCAAGGCCGCGTGCGAGGTAATGCCTCCCCCTTCGCAGATAATCGCGCCCGCCTTGTCTAGAGCTGGGTTAAATTCCTTGTCGGTCTCATAGGTGACCAGGACGGAGCCGATACCCACTTGTTGGTTGGCCACGGTAGGGTCGGAAGTCACGACTGCCTTGCCGATAAAGTTACCGTTGCCGATGCCTTGACCGGTGGCTAGTTGAGTACCGATCAACTGGATCTTCATAATATTGGTCGTGCCCGATTGGCCGACTGGGACTCCGGCTGTAATCAGAATCAAGTCGCCTTCCTTGGCAAAGCCTTCCTCGACAGCCATTTGCGTAGCCGAATCCAACATCTCATCCGTTGAACCTGGCTTATCAATCACAAAGGCCTGAACTCCCCAAACGAGGGAGAGGGACCGCTGGGTCTCTTCGTCGAAGGTTGCCGCCAGAATATTAGCAGAGGGCCGGTACTTGGCGATCATATTGGCCGTATGGCCGGAGGAAGTTGCTGCGACAATCGTCCCAATACCTAGATTCTTAGCCGTATGGCCAACAGCTTGACCAATTGCTTCCGTCAAATCGGATTTATCGAAGGCCTTCAAGGTAAAGGCGTCTTGCCCTTGCAGTTGGTCTTCAGTCCGCACCGCAATCGATGCCATGGTCCGAACCGCTTCCACCGGATAGTCGCCTGCTGCGGTCTCACCTGACAACATGACCGCATCGGTCCCATCAAAAATCGCATTGGCAACATCCCCCGCCTCCGCTCGCGTGGGTCGCGGATTGCGCTGCATAGAATCCAGCATCTGAGTGGCTGTGACAACCGGCTTACCAGCTCGATTACACTTCTTAATAATCATCTTCTGAATCAGGGGCACATCTTCAGTCGGCACTTCAACCCCTAAATCACCACGCGCCACCATGATCCCATCGGAGACTTCAATAATATCTTCGATATTATCGACCCCTTCCTTGTTCTCGATCTTAGAGATAATCTTGACATTGGGCCGGCCCTCATCTTCGAGGACAGCCCGAATTTCCATGACGTCGGAAGCCGTCCGTACAAAGGAAGCCGCGATAAAGTCAATACCATTTTGGCAACCAAAGCGAATATCTGCTTCATCCTTGGGGGTGATCCCTGGTAAGTTCAAGGAAATATTAGGCACGTTGACCCCTTTTTGGTTCTTGATCATGCCGGAGTTCAAGACAGACGTCACAATTTCTCGCTGGCCCTGGTCAATTTCTGTAATCACCAGGTCGATCAGGCCATCATCGATCAAGATATGGCCGCCGACCTTGACATCATCAATTAAGTTGGGATAGGTGACCGAGATCTTATTCGGCGTGCCTAGGACTTCC
Source organism: Facklamia languida CCUG 37842 (assembly GCF_000245795.1). Taxonomy (GTDB): domain Bacteria; phylum Bacillota; class Bacilli; order Lactobacillales; family Aerococcaceae; genus Facklamia; species Facklamia languida. Next base: position 20,886 of record NZ_JH601133.1, read on the forward strand.
TCCATGGCAATGCGAACCGTGTGGCCGCGTTCGAGCATAAAGCCATCCCCCGTCATCTGGTGGGTGCGAATCTCAGGGCCCTTGGTATCGAGCATCATGGCCGCCACGATGCCCGTTTCTTGACAGGCAGCCTTGAAGGCCTGGAAGTGGGCCAAGTGCCCCTCTTGCGTTCCGTGGGAGAAATTAAACCGGGCGACATTCATGCCGGCTTTCAAGAGTTCGATCATGTTTTCTTTGGTGTCGGTAGCTGGTCCGAGGGTACAGACAATTTTAGTTTTTTTCATGTTACGCTCCTTCGCTTGCGACTAATAGCGGTCCGTCAAGGCTTGGTTCAACTCGAATAAGTCGTCCCGCACCTTATGTTCATTCTTTTCCAGGGTCTCTACAATATCAAAGACAGCCAACTCTTCACTGCTAATACCTAAATAAATGCCGGATTGACCATGTAAGATTAAGTCCACCGCCTTGGCCCCCATCAAGGTAGCAAAGACTCGGTCGCGCCCAGTCGGGCTACCACCTCGTTGGATGTGGGACAAATTGACACCACGGACATCTTGCTCGGGGGCTTCCTTGGCATACTCCTTGACAAATTCTTCCACGCCCATGACCCCTTCGGCCAGGACGATGATGCCATGGTCCTTGCCATGGGACCGCGATGACCGCACTCGACGGACGATGTCGCCCATGAAGAATTCCTCTTCCGGAATCAAAATCGCATCCGCTCCCGTTGCCACACCGGCCCAAATCGCAATATCCCCTGCATTCCGCCCCATCACTTCAATCACGAAGGTCCGGTTATGGGAAGCAGCCGTGTCCGAGATGTTATCAATGGCTGTCGTAGCGGCTGACATGGCGGAATCAAAGCCAATCGTATATTCTGTCCCCGGAATATCGTTATCAATCGTTGCGGGAATCCCAACCGCGGGGAAGCCTAACTTGGTTAAGGCCAAGGCCCCTTGGAAGGACCCATCTCCGCCAATGACAATCAAGCCCTCAATCCCGGCCTGGGTCATCTGGTCGACCGCCTTCTTCTGCATGTCTAATTCCCTAAATTCAGGAAACCGGGCCGAATATAAGAGCGTCCCCCCTCTTCGAATCGATTGGGAAACATGGTTAATCCCTAAGGGCAGGTAGTCTCCTTCGACCAAGCCTTTAAAGCCATGTTGAACCCCAATAATATCCACTTCGTGGTGTAGGCCTTCTTCGACGACCGCCCGAATGGCCGCGTTCATTCCAGGTGCATCTCCACCACTCGTCAAAACAGCTAAACGTCGCATTGGACCAGCTCCATTTCTATATCCTCTCAATTGAATCTATGATATTTTTCTGCTAGGTCTATCTTACCACGATTTAACCCCCCTGTCGCATGAAAGGCCTAGGGGGGTGTTCTTTTCTGACTGATGGTTAACCGCTTAGCGAAAAATCACATTGTCCTTACCGAAGAGCTGATAGAGGGCTTGTTGGGCCCGGTAGGCGGATGAGATCTGGTAGGGGGCATCCAATTGCCAGGTGTTCTGGTTCGAGTCGACCAGAATAATGGCTAAGGGGCCACTATATGCCAGAGCGATCTCCTTGAGTTGGTCGAGCGGTGGCTGAGACCGAGCTGGATCCAACCGAATAAAGACCTTCTGATAAGTAGGCTGGTCGGTCGTCTCGCTGGCCGCTGTGAGAGCTGGCGGTGGTTGGATGGTTTGAACGATGAGTTGCTTGGCTTGCTGGCGGTCCTTGTCTACCCGGCCAGTCACCTGAATGACCTGCCCCTCCTTCAAGAAGGACTGGTAACGGGTGAAGGCTTCCGGAAAGACCACCAGCTTGACTTGACCTTGACTATCAGACCCGGTCACAAAGGCCATCAAGTCTCCCCGCTTAGTCTCAATGACCCGTACCTCTTCAACCAATAAGAGGAGGACGGCCCGTCGGTTTAAGCCCTGCTGGAAGAAGTCTTGACTGGTCATCAAACCCGACTGGCTGGACCTAATCAGCCCCTGGTAGCTATCAAGGGGGTGGGTGGCTAGTCCTGGCCCTAGTGCCTTGATTTCTCGCTTAATCTTCTCAGCCAGGGGCCAGTCTTTCTGAGCGGCAATCTTGGGCTCAATTTCGGCTAGTAAGGCAATCTGGTTGCCAGAAATTTTGCGGTACTGCAAGAGGTTGGTGAGATTGGCGGTCAGGGTGGCCCGGTTATAGGTAAAGCCGTCCAGGGCCCCTGCATCGATCAGGGCCTGGATCAGGTCTTCCTTCAAATACTTGTCCGGCAACCGCCGCAAGAGGTCTTGAAAATCAATAAAGGGGCCAGCCAGGTTGCGTTCATTCAAGACCGCCTTGGCAAAGTCCTGGCGCATGCCCTTGACGGCCATCAAGCCAATCCGAATCTGCCCACCTTCGATGGCAAACTCCAATAGCGACCGGTTGATATCCACCCTTAAAAAGGGGCCGACCTGGTCTTGAGCCAGACGCAGGTAATCTCCCTGGCTCTGTTGTTGCGACCGCCCCTGGTTGACCAGAGCGGTAGAGAATTCTAAGGGATAGTGGGCCTTCAAATAGGCGAGTTGGTAGGCCAGGGTCGAATAGACCACGGCATGGGCCTTGTTGAAGCCATAATTGGCAAATTGGTAGATGTAGTGGTAGACCTTGTCGGCCATTTCTTGGCTAAAACCGTTAGCCAAAGCGCCTTGGATAAATTGGTCTTTGGCCTTGTCCATGATCGCGACTTGCTTCTTGCCCATGGCCCTTCTTAGGAGGTCAGCTTGCCCCAAGGAGAAGTTGGCCATGACCTGACAGATCTGCATGACTTGTTCTTGGTAGACAATAATCCCGTAGGTTGGCTGCAGGATCTCTGCCAGTCTGGGGTGGAGGGTATCCACACCTTCCTTGCCATGCTTACGGGCAATGAAGTGGCGGATCTGCTGCATGGGACCTGGACGGTAGAGGGCGTTGACCGCCACAATCTCCTCAAAAGAATCCGGATGGACTTGGCGCAACACCTGGCGGATGCCCTGGGATTCAAATTGAAAGACCCCCAGAGTCTCACCCTGCTGGAAAAGGCTCAAGGTCTTAGGGTCGGCTTGGTCAAAGGCTTGCGGATCCAGATCTTGTTGCTGGTTGACTTGAATCAGGTGCAAGACCTCGTCCAACAATTGGAGGTTTCTTAAGCCTAAGAAGTCCATCTTCAAAAGACCGACCGCTTCAACTTCCTCCATGGCGTATTGCGTGATCTGCAATTGGCCTGGACGGTCAAGAATGGGGATCCAAGTCGACAAGGGCTGGTCGCCAATGACCACCCCTGACGCATGGGTCGAAGTGTGACGTGGTAAGCCTTCAAGTCGTTTGGCCAGGTCAAAGACAGCAGCCTGGTCACTGGAGGCTGCCACCAAGGCTCTTAAGTCGCTGGAATTAGCATAGGCTTGGTCCAGACTAATGGCCAACTCTTGCGGAATGGCCTTGGACCAAACTGATTGGGTCTGTCGATCATAACCCAGGACCCGGAGGCTGTCCCTCAGGGCTTGTTTAGCCCCAAAGCTCCCAAAAGTAATCAATTGGGCCACCTGGTCATGGCCATATCGGTTTTCCAGATAATGCAGGACTTGATCTCTTTTATTGTCGGGAATATCGATGTCAATATCGGGCATATTATAACGTTCAGGGTTGAGAAAGCGCTCGAACAACAAGTCATATTGGATGGGGTCCACCCGGGTAATCTGTAAAAGGTAGGCCACTAGGGAACCAGCCGCTGACCCCCGGCCCGGACCCGTGCGAATCCCCTGCCGGTGGCAGTAAGCCAGCATCTCCCAGACAATTAAGAAATAATCGACAAAGCCCATGGCTTCAATGGTCGACAGCTCATGGTCCAGCCGGTCCTGGTAGGAAGGATTGTCACCTTGCTTGATCCGGTCTAAGCCTTGTAAGCAGAGCTGGCGGAGATAGTCGGCCGCTTTTTGCCCCGCTGGCGGCTCAAAATGTGGCAAAAGCGATTGGTTCAAGGGAATAGTCACGTCCATTTGATCGACCAGGGCCTCCGTATTCTCTAGGACATAGCCCAACCCTTGCTTGGTGTACATGGCCCGCCATTCTTGATAGCCATAGAGATAGTGAGAAGTCCGGTAGTCAAACACCGAACCATCCAGCGTTTCGTTGGCATGCAGGGCCTGTAAGACCTTCAAGGCAGGCCCGTCCTCAGCTTCCAGGGCCTCAATAGCCTGGTTGGCTACCAGGCGCAGGTCCATCGCCTGGGCAAAGTCAATCAGCCCTTGGGCCTCTAGCTTATTAAAGGGATAGATGGACATGCCCAGATAGAAGTGGTCGGTCAGTCCCGCTGCTTTGAGTTGGTTCAAGATTGCAACCGCCTTGTCTTGGTCATCATGAAGGAGGGCTTGCTCGATCTCACCCTGGCGGCCAGGACTGATCAAGACAAGATGGTCGCGATAGGTTTGGATGATCTGCCAGGCCAAATCAGACGCTTGGCTGGCATTGACGGCCTTGGAGACTTGAATCAAAGCCAAATAGCCCTGGTCATCCAGGGCATAAAGGAGATAAGGATAGACTTGGTCGACTTGGACCTTGCCCGGTAGCGGGGTCATCATGCCAATTAAGGGCTTGATCCCTGCCTGCCGACAAGCCTGGTAGAAGGTCAAGCTGGCATGGAGGACGCCCTGATCGGCTAAGCCAAGGCTGGTATAGCCGAGGGCTTTCCCTTTGGCGACATAGCGCTTAGGGTCCAGGGTCGATTGTAAGAATGAATAGGCGCTTTGAGTATTGAAGAGCATGCGCCCCACCCCTTCCTTATAAGATTAACATCGCATCCCCGAAGGAGAAGAACCGGTATTTGGCTTGAACAGCATGTTGATAAGCCGCTAGAATCGCTTGCCGGTCATAGAAGGCTGAGACCAGCATCACCAGGGTCGATTGGGGTAGGTGGAAGTTGGTAATCAAATGGTCCACCAGCTTAAATTCAAAGCCTGGCGTAATAAAGATGTCTGTCCAGCCGGAAGCCGCCACGATCTGACCGTCATGTTGCTGGGCGACGGTCTCCAAGGTTCGAACCGTTGTCGTTCCAACAGCTACTATCTTGCCGCCCCCCTGCTTCACCGCTTGAATCTGGTCAGCGGCATCTTGACTAACTTGGTAGAATTCCGCGTGCATCTGGTGGTCTTCGACTTGGTCGACCGAGACGGGTCGAAAGGTCCCTAAACCGACATGAAGGAGAATAGGAATCACCTGGATCCCCTTGGCCCGGGCTTGGTCCAATAATTCAGGGGTAAAATGCAGACCTGCCGTCGGAGCAGCCGCTGAACCATTCTCCTTGGCATAAACGGTCTGATACCGGTCGGGGTCATCCAAGCGCTCCTTGATATAAGGCGGCAAGGGCATTTCACCGAGCGATTCCAGGACTTCTAGAAAGACGCCCTCGTAGGAGAATTCAATAATCCGACCACCATGGTCCATGGAAGCGATGATCTCTCCCTTGAGCGGCCCGCCCTGGCCGAAGGTCAACCGAGTACCGACCCGGGCCCTTTTGCCGGGCTTGACCAGGCATTCCCATTGGTTGCCTTCAATATTCTTTAATAGGAGCACTTCAATATGGCCACCCGTATCTTCTTTGACGCCAAAGAGGCGGGCGGGAATGACCCGGGTCTCATTCACGACCAGGGCATCCCCTGGTTGAAGGTAGTCTAGGATGTGCTTGAAGTCGGTATCTTCTTGCGTGTGCGCCTGGCGGTCCAGGACCAAGAGCCGGGAAGACGACCGGTCCTTGAGGGGGGTCTGGGCAATTAAGTCTTCGGGTAATTCATAGTCAAAATCTTTGGTTGATAAGGTCATATTATTCTTCTTTCTCTTATTTATCTGAGTCAACAGGCGGATAACCGAGGTGGCGGTAAGCTAAGTCTGTGGCAACCCGCCCTCTGGGAGTCCTTTGAATGAAGCCCTTTTGTAAGAGGTAGGGTTCGTACATATCCTCAATAGTCACCACATCTTCCCCAATATTCACCGCGATCGTGCCAATCCCGACCGGCCCGCCTTGGTAGAATTCAATCATGCTGGTTAATAACCGCCGGTCGAGGGCATCCAGGCCATAGCCATCAATTTCCAATACGGCTAGCGCCTGGTTGGCATGGTCATGGCCGATTTCTGCCTGGTCTTGGAACTGGGCAAAGTCGCGCACCCTGCGCAAGATCCGGTTGGCCACCCGCGGGGTCCCCCGGCTGCGCCGGGCAATCTCTAAGGCGGCTTGGTCTTCGATGGTCACGCCAAAGACTTGGGCAGACCGCTTAATTATCTCATAGAGGTCCTGGTCTTGATAGTAGAGCATATGGGCCATAATCCCGAACCGGTCCCGCAAGGGCTGGGTCAACATCCCCGCTCGGGTGGTCGCCCCAATTAAGGTAAAGGGAGGCAATTCGAAGTGGATGGGCTGCGCAGACGGGCCTTGACCGATCATAATATCGACATAATAGTCTTCCATGGCGGAATAAAGGACTTCTTCCACCACCCGCGGCAGGCGGTGAATCTCATCGATAAAGAGGATATCGCCCGCATCTAATTCATTGAGGAGGACTAGGAGGTCACCGGGCCGCTCAATGGCTGGACCGGAGGTGGTCTGAATCTTGACACCCAATTCATTAGCAATCACCAAGGCCATGGTCGTCTTACCCAGTCCAGGTGGTCCATAGAGGAGGACATGGTCGAGGGCTTCTTGCCGCTTACGGGCCGCTTGGATGTAAATGGTCAGTTCTTGCTTGATCTTGTCCTGGCCAATGTACTCCTGCAGGTAGTGGGGTCTTAGGGACAGCCCCCCCAGCTCATCTTCTGCTTGATAGTCACCGTCTACCAATCGGTCCTTTTCCATGTAATCACCTTCCTTTTTCTTGTTTTTTTACTTTCTTAAGAGCTTGAAGGCCAGACTCAACCCTTCTTGGGTCTTAACTGGCTTGGCTTCTTGAATGGTTGGCAGAATCCGGTCTACTTCCCGTTGCGAATAGCCAAGACCCAGTAAGGCTTGCTTAATCTCTTCCAGGATCGGTTGGTTGGCTGGTTGAACTGGTTGGGCCTCCTCGACATCGATGGCTAATTTGCCTTGCAAGTCGAGAATCATCTGTTGAGCCGTCTTCTTACCGACCCCCGGGAACTTCATCAAGTACTTGGCATCGCCCGACTCAACGGCTTGGATCAAGCCTTGAGGGTCTTCATGGGCTAGAATCGCCAAGGCGGACTTGGGTCCAATTCCTGAGACCTTATTCAACCGGTTAAAGAGGTCCTTCTCCTGGTCATTAATAAAGCCATAGAGTTTGAAGGAATCCTCCCGCACCACTAATTCAAGGTAGATCGTCACCTCCGTCTTAATCTGGTCCTGCCAGCGAAAAGGATTGGCTGTCCAAATCTGATAGCCAATCCCTTGCACTTCGACGACCAGATAATTAGGGTGAATCTGGCTGAGTTGGCCTCTTAGATAGTCATACATTTATTCCACCAAATCCTTGTATTGACCGTAACCTTCAGCCTCCATCTCCTCATAAGGAATAAAGCGCAAGGCCTTGGAATTAATACAATAGCGTAAGCCGCCTTGATCTTGTGGGCCATCGGGGAAGACGTGACCCAGATGGGATTCACTGTCCTTAGACCGCACTTCAATCCGCTTGCGCATTAAGGAATGGTCGTCATGCTCCGTCAAGGTATCTGCCGCAATGGGTCGGGTAAAGGCTGGCCAACCGCAACCGGCATCATACTTGTGGCTACTTGAGAAGAGGGGTTCCCCACTGACCACATCGACATAAAGGCCCTTTTCATAGAAGTTATCATATTCCCCTGTAAAAGCACATTCCGTTCCTGCTTCTTGGGTGATGCGGTATTGTTCTGGATCTAAGGCCTTGATTTGTTCTTGGTAATCTTTCTTACTCATAATAATTTCCTCCTTGGTGACTATCCATGATTCGCTTAAATAATTTCTCAATCGTTTCCTGGTTAAAGGCAACAAAAACAGGTCGTCCATGGGGACAGTGGTAGGGGTCTTCCAGGGTCTGCATGGCTTCAATCAAAGTCGTCGCTTCTTCACGGCTCAGGGCCTGGTTGGCTTTGATGGCTCCCCTGCAAGACTGCATAACAATCGAAGCTTCACGCAGCTGGTTGATCGTCAAGTTTGGCTCGCGGTCCATCCGTTCAATCAAGTCAGGAATCAAATGGTCCAACTCATCGACTTCTAACCAAATGGGATAAGCATTGAGCTGGTAAGTTCGGGGCCCAAAGGCTTGTAAGTCAATCCCCAAGGCCTCTAACCGATCCTGGTGGTCTTCCAATAATTGAACCATCCGAGCATCGAATTCAAAAACCAGGGGCACCAAGAGGGTCTGCTGTTGGGTGACGAGGGTGTCCTCAGCCATCAAGCGTTCGTACCGCAGGCGCTCCTGGGCAGCATGTTGGTCAATGAGGTAGAAACCCTCCGGACTTTCTGCCACCAGGTAGGTCCCATGAATTTGGCCCACATAGCGCAAGCTCCTAAAGTCAATCCCGACCGGCTTCGCCTTTGGAACCGGGTCTGACTGCTGAAGGGGTTGGGTTGCTTCTCTAATCATACCATCTTGTGTGGTGGGATGCGGACCTTCTTGCTCAAAGAGGGAACCAGGTCCAGGTTGACTCAAGGAAGCCCCCCGCTGGGGTCGGTACCGGGTCCAAGTAGGACTGGCCCCAGCTGGCGGACTGGTCTCTAAACTGGGTCCTAGTTGGCCTTCTTTCAGCAGACTTTCCCCCGCTTCAGGGACGGTATTGACTTGGGAGAGTCCGGCCTGCACCTCCTCCACCACCAGATCAGCTAACTCTTCTTCTAGACTCATCCGGACTGTCTGCTTGGTCGGATGGACGTTGACATCGACCAGGCGTGGATCCACTTCAATGACGAGAAAGGCAATGGGAAACCGCCCCACCATTAACTGCCGGCCATAGGCCTTCAATAAGACATTGGTGAGGACGGGACTCTTAATGGATCGCCCATTGACCATCCAGTGGATCCAGGCCCTGGACGTTCGGGTAACTTGTGGTGGCGACAGGTAGCCGGACAGGTTAAAGTTGCGACTCTGGCCAGAGATCGCGATCAACTGGCGGGCCAAGGCCGGTTGGTAGAGGTTGGCAATGGTCTCTAATAAGGCCTTCTTGCCACTGGTCCTCAAGACTACTTTCTGGTCGGCCATTAATTGAAAGGCAATCTGGGGATGGGCCAAAGCTAAGTCCTGGACCACAGTCAGAATATGCCGCATCTCCGTTCGCAAAGAGGCCAGATGCTTCAACCGAGCCGGTGTATTGTAAAAGAGCGAGGTCACCTCAATATGGGTCCCAGGTCGAGGCGGACAAGTCCGGATAACAGGGTCTTGCCCTTCCTGAAGGCTCATCTGATAACCCACTTCATTGACAGTGCCGTCGCGGTTGAGGGTGGAATCGATTTGGACCTTGGCGACAGAAGCAATCGAAGCCAGGGCTTCCCCACGAAAGCCTAAGGAATGGATATTAAAGAGGTCATGCCGGTTAAAGAGTTTGGAGGTGGCATGAGGCAAGAAGGCCAGCTCCAGGTCTTCCCGGTCCATGCCCCAGCCATTGTCGGTCACAGAGATCTTCTGGATCCCCGCTTCCACCACTTCGATTTGAATGGTATCTGCCTGGGCATCAATCGCATTCTCAACTAATTCCTTGACCACTGAGGCGGGACGCTCCACTACTTCACCAGCAGCAATCTGGTTCGCCAATTCAGTCGACATCTGTTTAATCTGTCCCATTCTGATCACTCCTTGTCTTGTGACTTAAGTTGACCCTTTAATTGGGCGAGGAAGTTTAAGGCATCTAAGGGGGTCATGGTGTTTAAGTCTGCCGCTTCCAGGTCTGCCTCCACCTGGGAAGGGCTAGCCTTAGCAGGTTGAGCCGGCAGATTGAAGAGAGGAATCGCCTGGTTGTTGGGCTTTCTCAAGTTCTGCGCCTGACTCTCCAATTCATTGAGGACTTCTTGACTGTGGTTGATCAAGTCATCAGGCAAGCCAGCCAAGCGGGCCACATGTAAGCCATAAGACTTATCCGCCGGCCCCTGCAGGATCTTATAGAGGAAGACTAGCTGACCATATTCTTCAATCGCCCCGACATGGATATTACGCAAGGCATCTAACCGGTCGGTCAAGTCGACTAACTCATGGTAGTGGGTGGAAAAGATCGTTGCCGCTTGCACTTTTTGACAGAGATGGTAGAGAATCGCTTCGGCCAAGGCCATGCCATCGAAGGTCGCAGTCCCCCGCCCGATCTCATCAAAGAGGATTAAGCTACGCTCAGTAGCATGCTGCAGGGCATAATTGGTCTCCACCATCTCTACCATGAAGGTGGATTGGCCACTGGTCAAATCATCCGAAGCTCCAATCCGGGTAAAGATCTGGTCCACCAGCGGTAAGCTGGCTGATTTGGCGGGAACAAAACACCCAATCTGGTTCAAGATCACGCAGAAGGCAATCTGCCGCATATAGGTTGACTTACCAGACATGTTAGGTCCGGTCAGTAAGAGAACAAACTGGTCCGGCTGAATCACGACATCATTAGCGACAAACTTCTGGCTGCCTAAGACCTTCTCTAAGACGGGATGGCGGGAGGCTTCGATGTGCCAGTCCTTGGCCTGGTCCACAATCTCGGCTTGAACAAATTGGTCGGCCTCACTTAGGGCCGCAAAGCTGGCCAAGACATCCAATTCTGCCACCCTTTGCGCCAAGTCCTGGAGGGACTGACCATACTGATTGACTTGGTCGCGCAAGTCCACAAAGAGCTGGTATTCCAAGGCGGTCGCCTGGTCTTGGGCGGTCAGAATCTTGGTCTCAATCTCTTTTAATTCTTCGGTGATAAACCGTTCATTATTGGTCAGGGTCTGCTTGCGGATATAACGGTCATCCTCTAGGTCCTTAGCCTGGATCCGGCTGACTTCAATATAATAGCCAAACACCTTATTATAGCCAACTTTCAGGGTCTTTAACCCTGTGCGCTCGCGCTCTCTAGCCTGGAGGTCTAAGAGCCAGGTCTGGCCCTGGTCCAGCGCTTGCCGGTATTGGTCTAAGGTCTCATGGTAGCCTGGCTTAATCAACCGTCCTTCTGCCACACTGATTGGTGGCTCTTCAACCAAGACCTGGTCAATTCGGTCGAGAAGGTCCGTAAAAGTCGGGAGGCCTTCAAAGAGGCCGTCTTCCTCCTGGTTCATCCGGTTCAGCGACTGGTTGAGGGCCGGAATTTGCCGCAGGGTCGCCCTTAACTGGTCCAATTCACGGGCATTGACCGTCTTCAAACTGATCTTAGTGACAAGACGCTCTAAGTCATAGACCGACTTCAGCGTCTCAACCAGGTTGACCCGGTCAAAGTAATGGTCAATCATAGCCTTGACCTTACGGTGCCGGTCCAGCAAGGGGGCCTTGCGCAAGAGGGGCTTATCCAACCACTGGTGGAGTAGCCGGCCGCCCATTGCGGTTTGGGTCTGGTCGATCAGCCACAAGAGCGACCCCTTGCGCCGCTTGGTCCGCAAGGATTCGGTTAATTCGAGCTGGGTCTTGGTATAAAGATTCATCTGCAGGTACTGGCTCAATTCATACCGGTCGACTTCCTGCAAATAATCCAGGGACTGCTTCTGGGTGGCCCATAGATACTGCGATAAATAATCCAGCAGGCCTGCTTCGTGGGGTTTGGCATCCTCCAAGCGGAAGAAATGATGAGAAGAGTCGGCTTGGGCGTTAAATGCAGACTGGTAGCTGGTGAGACTGGCTTGCAGGCCTTCAAATTCTTGCTGGGTCAACCCATTCAAATCACTAGGGTCATAGAGCCACTCACTGGCCTGGATGGTCTGCAATTCACTGACAAATTGGGTCCAGTCATCTGTATGGGTTAGCCGGGTCTTACCGGTTGAAATATCCGTATAAACGAGAGTGTAGGTCCCCTCCTGCTTACTGAGGGCAGCCAGGTAGTTACTCTTCTTTTGGTCCAGGGCTGTATCTTCTAGGACCGTTCCTGGTGTGATCACCCGGACCACATCCCGCTTGACCATGCCCTTAGTAACCTTGGGGTCTTCCAGCTGCTCACAGATCGCGACCTTATAGCCCGCTTGAATTAAGCGGCGAATATAGTCCGTGGCAGAGTGATAAGGAACGCCACACATGGCTACTGGATGGTCGGCCTTCTTGTTGCGGGAGGTTAAGGTAATCTCTAATTCCTTGGAAGCCACCAGGGCATCCTCTTCAAACATCTCATAGAAGTCTCCCAGACGGTAGAAAAGGATGGCATCAGGGTATTGATCCTTAATCTGATAATATTGCTGCATCATAGGTGTATCGCTGCGCTTAGCCATCTTAATTCTCCTTCCTATCCGATCTCACGCACCAGGTCGATCCGTTTAGCCCGACCCGTTGCCTGGTCCACTTCGATGACCACCGCATTCAAGACCAAAGGCTTTGTCTTGGCCACTTCCAACCGGGTCGGTAGTTGACTGGTGAAGCGTTTGAGGACGGTCTCCACCTGGAAGCCAATAATCGAATCCCAAGCACCTGTCATACCGACATCACTGATAAAGGCCGTCTTTTGAGGGAGGATCCGCTCATCGTGGGTCTGGACATGCGTATGGGTACCGACCACAGCCGACACCTGTCCATCCAACCAATAAGCAAAGGCCTGCTTCTCACTGGTCGATTCCCCGTGAAAGTCAATTAAGATATTCGGTGTCCGGTCCCGGATGGCTTGGATCTGGTCCTTTAAGTTAGGAAATGGCAAGACAGTCGCCGTCATGAAGGCATTGCCCAAGACATTGACCACCGCTAATTCGACCTCATTGACCTTGAGATAATGCACACCCTGGCCAGGTGTGGCTTCTGGTAAGTTCAAGGGGCGTACCAGACAATGGGCCTGGTGAATATAGTCAAAGAGCTGCCGCTGGTCGAAGGCGTGGTTGCCTAAGGTGATCACATCAATCCCCTGCTGTAACAGGTCTTTATAATGCTTTTCGCTAATCCCTCGCCCTTGGGTCACATTCTCCCCATTAGCAATCGTGACTTGCGGTTTGTACTGGCGCTTGATGCCTGGCAAGTGGTGACGCAAGGCCTGAAGACCTGCCTCCCCTACAATATCCCCAATAAATAGTAGTCTCATGGTTTCCTCTTTCTAATCCACTAATCGTCGTTAGCCTCTATTTTACCAAAAAATCATGCAAAAGATAAGCCGGTCCCCTGGGATAATAAACAGACAGTCTTCCTTGAAGATGGAATCGCTAAATTAAAAAACCAAATGCACCATCGAGGAAAAATATAGGCACTCCGCCCATTCCTGATGAAGCATTCGGTCTTTATTTCTTGTTAATGATTCCTAAGCCTTCCTTCGGTCCGCTACTAGAGGATGGCTTCAAAGACAAAGTCAAAGTCAAGCGCCTGGTTGACACTCTGGTAGACAACCGAACCGCCCAAGGCTTCCATGGCATAGGCTTCAGCATCTTCAATCAAGCCATCACATTCCAAGAAGATCTTGGCCGAAACTCGGTCAATCTTAGGATTCCCTTGCATCCCAACCACCCCTAGATAGGACAAGGGGTCGGTGAGCTGAAATTGAAAAACACCTTCGATCTTTTGAATGTCTCTTAAATGGGCTTGGTCATAGGCAATGATGGCCTTGAGAATCGAAGAGGAAATAGCAATATGGAAATGATCCAAGCTGGTCGCCTGGTGGCGGTCAATATCAAAGGAGACCTCTTCCGTGACGGAGACCTGGAACTTATCCGCGTAATGCTTGATTTCCTTTAAGTCCGTTGAAATAACCCGGTATTGGTAGTGGTAATAGGTTGATTCTTCTAACATGCATCATACTCTTCTCTTAGGGTTTGGCTGGCTTGGTGGAGGGTCTCCAACTTGTTGGCAATGAATTCCTCCGAATTCACCGCCCGGTTGGCAAAGGTGGCAAAGCCACAATCAGGATTTAACCAGACCTTGTCAGGACTGGTGAAGGCTAAGGCCTTATGGACCTGGTTGAGAATCTGATCGAGACTTTCTGTCTCATCCAATCGTGGATTCATGACACCCAAGCCGAGAATCTTCTCCTTCATCGCTGGATCTTGATAGAGAGAGGCAATTTCACCCGCTCGTGGAGTAGAGAATTCTAGGAAATAGACATCCGCATCCACTTGGTGGAGTAAGTCGATGAGAGGAGTATAGGACCCGGTTAAAAGGATGCTCTCATCCCGGCTCCAATTTCCCCGACAGATGTGGAGGCCGGCCTTAATGGGCTTGTCCTTGATATAAGCAAAGAGGTCCTTCAAGATGGCTGTCGCAAAGGCCAACTCTTCACTGGGATCCTTCTTTTCGGAAAGCGCCGCACACATAAAGGTCCGGGTCTTTCCTTGCGAGAAGACCACTTCGGTTAGGACCGGTTCATCAAATTGAACCAGGTCGACCCCGATTTCACACAAGTGGTCCACTTCTTGCTTGAGGACCGCTAGCACATCCTGGGCGAGGGCTTCCTTGTTGGCGTAGTACTGACCCGAAAGATTCGGTAACCACATTGACCGTGTCATCAGGTAGGGCCCTGGTAGGGTAATCTTAATCGGTTGGTCGGTCAATTCTTTCAGCAGTCTAGCCTCATCGACCGCAATCCCCTTCTGGTAGCGGACCTTGCCATTACAGATCGCATTCTTAATACTTAAGGCCGGCACATCCAGAATGGTTAAGATCTCTTCAAAGGCTGCCTTATCTTCCACATAGTCTAGCATCTCCGCCATACTCAAGCAGGTCACCCCGTCTAACTTATCGGAGACGAAGGAGACATAGTTGTCTCGGGTCAATTCCCCGCAGGTAATCCAATCGATCCCCGCTGCTTCTTGCATGCGGACCAGGTGTTCAGTCTCCTTCTTGATCAAGTCCCGGTAGGCCGCCTCTTCTAATTGCCCATTACGATACTTCTTATTGGCAACTAAGACCTGCCTTGACCGGGGCCAGCTGCCAATTAACGACGTCAAAAATCTCGATTCCATGGTCATCCTCCTAAGAAAAAACTGGACCCACAAGCTGGATCCAGTCTGCTCAAGTTACTATTCTTCGCTATAGTTTAAGTAAGCCACCGCTTCTTGCAGCTGTTTGAAGCCTTCTAACCGGCCAGGTACCCATTTCTTTAAGCCTTCTAAGTCCATCATTTCCTTGTGGTCTGGATTGTTGTAATCCATCTTGTCCAAGAGTCTTTCCCATTCTTTCAAGACTTCTGGGTCGAACCCTTCACGCAGAGTGAAGATACAGTGGTCAAAGTTTGGGGTCTCCGCTAGGACTTCATAAACATTGGGATCAATTGTACCATCGGCTACCCAAGCTTCCCAGTTCAAGTCTAACATCCAACTTGCATCCAGGTCGCCAGCCTTCAAAGCCTCAAAGGCATCCTTCTCGCCTCCGACGTGGTCCCCATGGAGACCAACCCCAATGTCAAAGCGTTCTTCTTGATAGTCTTGGTCGAATTCAAGGCCATTGTCCTTCAAGAAATGAATCGGAATCAAGCGCGCCTGAGGTGAATCAAAAGCTCCGAAGCCAATCTTCTTGCCCTTCAAATCGGCAACCGCTTGAATGCCTTGGTCTTTCTTCACGACCAGGACAGAGTGACGGTCTTGGTCTGTATCCCGCATATAGGAATAACCCAGTTTCCCATTTGAACGAATGTCGGACATCACATAAGCAAGGGGTGAATTCCAGGCAATATCAATCTTGCCTTCTAAGAGATAGTCCACTTGGTCTTTATAATTACTGAAGAAGATCAAGTCGAGCTCCATTCCCTCCTGACGGAAGTAATCTGCAATAATGTCCCATACAACTTTTACCTGAGGTGAGTAGATCACTGCACCGATCGTCACTTTTTCCATATTTTCCTCCTAAATTCTGACATGCTGACTTGAATTTAGCACAATCCTAAATGGCCTTCAAGAAGTTGACTCGCTAAGCTGGATGACTTTGATACTTATTAAAAATTTTTATTTATCTATTTCTTATTCAAGAACAAGGCCGGATCTAATGATGTAG
Organism: Facklamia languida CCUG 37842; assembly: GCF_000245795.1. GTDB lineage: Bacteria > Bacillota > Bacilli > Lactobacillales > Aerococcaceae > Facklamia > Facklamia languida. The sequence continues at coordinate 36,908 of NZ_JH601133.1, forward strand.
CCATTAACCTCTAATTAAGACCACATATTGACCGTACCTTATAGTGATAATTGATAAAAAGTGAATCAATTTCTTATTATTCCCTATAAATGAAAGCGTTGTTGGACCCTGATCGATATGCTAAGATTGCCATGTAGTCGACCTCAGATTATCGCTATTATTATGAAAAGGAGTATGTTATATGACCACCATTTATCAAGAAGCCTTAGCCTTTGCCCAGGAACATATTGATCCGATTGCCAAGGAAATTGATGAAAGCAAAGAGTTTCCCAAGGAAGTCTTCGCTGAAATTGGCAAGGCAGGATTCTTACAACTCTTCGTTCCGACTCAGTTCGGTGGCAAGGGCTTAACCTACAAGGAACATGCTGAAGTCTGCATGGCCTTCTCACAAGCCTCCGCAAGTGTGGGGCTCTGCTATATGATGCACAACGTGGCCTTAAATGTTGTTGTCAATAATGGCAGCGATGAACTGGTTGAGAAGATCTGCCGCGACGTAATGGACAACAACCACTTCTTAGCCCTAGCTTATAGTGAAGCAGGAACTGGAACTCACTTCTATATTCCTGAAATGAAAGCCGAATTCTTAGAAGGGAAAGTCCACTTAACTGGCCGCAAATCCATGGTTACCTCCGCTGAGAATGCCTCTTACTATTTAGTGCTAGCTCCTGCTGAACAAGAAGGCGCCATTGATAACTGGGTGGTTCCAATCGAATCAGAGGGCGTGAGCTTCGAAATGGCTGAATGGAACGGTTTGGGTATGCGTGGAAATGCCTCTGCTCCAATGAATGTTGACACCATCCTTGATCACTCATGGCGGGTCGGTGCCCCTGGCTCTGGTCAAGACCAAGTCTTCACCGATGTCGCAGTGCCTTTCGTTCTGGGATTAGCAGCGGTCTACTCTGGCCTCAGCATGAGTCTCTTCCAAGAAGCCAGCCACCACACCACCAGCCGCAAGTATCCAGATGGTAAATCGCTAGCAAACTTAGAAACAGTCCAAATTCACCTGGCTGACATCTACAACCTTGCGAATGCAGCTCGGGCAGCAACCCGCGATGCTGCCGAAGCGATTGTCAATGGTGATGAAGATGCTGTTCCAAGAGTCTTTTCAGCCCGCGTCTTCGCTTCTGAAGGTGCCATCGAGGCGGCACGGATTGCCATGCGGGTCGGAGGTGGCAAGTCTTATAACAAGGCCAATGCCATTGAACGCCTCCTTCGTGATGCCTATGCCAGCCAAATCATGGCACCAGGTGTCGACGTCTTGAAATTATGGACCGGACGTGCCTTAACGGGTCAAGACTTACTTTAATATTTCCCTCAAGGGAAGCAATTCATTGAATAAGGCTGAATCCTGTTTTTAAATAAAAGCGATCTTGGACACCCTTCTAATTAGGCAGGATCGACGCTTGGACTAGCAACAAAGACCGAATGGGGAGTAACCCATTCGGTCTTTTTGGCCTTTAGTTTGTAACACCGTTTCCGCTTTTAAGCATATCAATTGTATCCCGTAAAATCTTCCATTAAACTGACATTAAGTTCAATATAAAGGAGTGGACATAATGAACAAGATGACTTTTCTCAAGAAATTGACCCTCGCCGCCCTGTTCGCTAATTTCCTCTGCCCTCCCTTGACCCATGCTCAAGAAGATCAAGCTACTGAAGACACCTCAGTCACCAATGAGGAAGGCTTGGACCTGATCGAAAGTGAGGCCTCACTGGAAGACCTCATGGATGATATCATTCAAGCCAACCAGTCTGTTCAGTCTGTAGTTCAAGAAATTGAATTAGATTCCAAAGTTTCCCAGGAAGGGGAAGAAGATCTCTTCAATCAAAAAGCGGTCATGGAAGCCATTTATGGTGAGGAGGGCCAAGTAGATGGTGCCTATATTTACTCACTTTATGATCAAAATGGCGAGCAAATGATCCGGGAGCAACTGATGCCAACCAACGAGAAGACAATCTACACCCGCTTTAATGAAGAAGAATGGGAGAAAGACAGCACTGAATACACAGACCAAGACCAATACTTCCTGACCCCTAATTATCATCACCTCTTAGCAGACCTCTTAGAATTAGAGTCCTACTATACCCTCTATGAAGATGCCAACTCTTACATCTTAATTACTAAAGACCAGGATGCAGACCTCTTCCACGTCCTCCAACCCCACTTTGACCTTCAATTAACTGGAATGGAGCCAGAGGCCTTCCATCAAGGAGTCTTCCTCTCCATTAATAAAGACACCCTCTTATTCGAAGACCTCATGTTCGTCATGACCTATGACGATGGCAGTTCCAGTCTAGAGATGTCGGCCGTTGCCATCATGAGTGAATGGGACAAACTGAACGCCTCCGATTATCAAATGGACCAATCGGAACCTGGTCAAGAAGAAATAGATCAAGAAGAAGTGGACCAAGAAGAATCAAGTCTAGAAGAAACAGATCAAGAAGAAGCTGATCAAGAAGCCAGTCAAGAAGAAACGAGTCAAGAATAGATGGCCCAAATCCGGACCTTAAGCACTGATTCACCGATCCTATCCTAAAGGAGGCCCTCGCCATGAAAAAACTAAAACTCTTGAAATCCCTCACCATTCTGACCCTACTTGCTAGTTTAAGTGGTCACACCCTGGCCCATGCTCAGCAGGAAGCAGCGGTTGAAGAATCAACAAGCCAAGAAGCGACAGACCAGAAGAATATAGATGTCGACCTGCCTGAAAGTGACCTGCCCATGGCCGACCTAATGAAGGAAGTCCAGGCAGCGAACCAGGAGGTTCGGTCTGTCACACTCGAAAATAAACTAACCATTAAGGTAGAAAATGGTGAAGCTAAAAAACAAAAAGTCGCCAACGCGTTCATGGATTTGCTCTACGATGATCATTTGAACCTCCAAGGTGGTTACATTTTCAAAATCCAAGAAGAAAATGAACAAAATAAGTTCACTCAAGACCTCTTACTCCCAACGAACGTTAAAGCCCTCTATACACGCGATTCAGACAATCCCGATTGGCAAAAAAAGGAAGATTACACGGATGGAAGTAGAAATTACCAAATGGACCCTGATTTCCACCGATTAATTGACACAATTGTTGCTATCTCGGATGATTTCTCAGTCTATGAGCATGACGACCTCTACATTATCGTTAATAATAACCAGGACGTTGACCTCTTCTCAGCCATGCAGCCCCATTACGACCTCTCAGTCACAGGGATCTCACCCGATCAACTCTCGAAAGGGATGTTCATTTCCTTTGATAAGGAGACTTACTTATTAAAGAGTTTACAATTTGTCTTTACCTATTCAGATGACACACAATACCTCGAGATTAATGTTGGAACCACGACCAACCATTTCAACCAATTTGAACAATCGGATTTTGAGATTTCTGAAGAAGGCGAAGTCGAATACGAACCGAAAGAATTATAGATTGACCGCGCATTACACGCATCTGATCTGATTTAATCAACCGGTCCATTGTACCAGGAGGAGTTGCCAGCTGTACTCCTCCTCCTTTTTGTGAGTCAGGCGGGATTTATGAAAGGAGCACCCCATGTCAAAAGGCTTACTCATCGTCGGACACCCCTACCTAATGGAAGATTCCAAGGCTACTTTAGCCATTGTCCAGGGACTCTGCCAACAAATACCAGACTTAGACTGTGTCTGCCTCGCTCAGGAATACCCTGATTATCAAATCGACCGTGCCAGAGAACAAGCCCGGCTGACACAAACGGACTACTTAATCTTACAATTTCCTATCTTCTGGTATGGAATCCCTTCCGACCTCCAGCGGTGGCTTGAAGAAGTCTTCCAATTTGGTTTCTCACATGGGATCGAACAAGGGAGAGGTCCCCTGGTGGGCAAGAAATTGATCGTATCCTTCACTTGCTCAGCCAAGGAGACGGTCCTTAACCAAGCCTCCACCCCGCCTGATAGTTTGGAAGACCTGGTCGGTCCCCTGGTTGCCCTGGCCAAGTTCACTCAGATGGACTACCTCGGCCATGTGGTGACCACTGGTCTCGGTTATTTAGCCCGGCAGAATCCCCAGATGACCGTCCGCACTAACCATCATGTGACCCAAGTCATAGAAAAACTCAAAACCGCCAACCTCCTCTAAAACTCTCTGCCTTCCCCCAATCAAGGCGGGCTAGCAAATGAGTATATAACAGGAAGCAACATTCAACAGGTGGGTGAATCATTCCAACCATCAAATAGAACCCCTCTCCAAGCTGGGAGGGGTTTCGTTTTGCTTTTAGGGATATTTTAAAATTTAAATTTTTAAGAACAAGACACACCGAATGTTGGTTCACTGAAGAAGGTCCACCCAAAGCGAGGTGGTACCAGGAGGTCCCTACCATCTACATCATAAGCATCATTGGCTATAGGTAAGAATACCCTTTTGACTTCCTAGGATCACACATTCGGTGTTTTGGTCTCTAGATCAATTTCATATAATGATTAACTCATTTATTTTAAACTTTTTTACAACTTTTGATTAACCCATAGCGTACTCTCATTTGATATTATTTTATCCTAATAAGAAACTATCTAGAGTTCTCTTTCTTCCAAATGACGGTGTCCGAATCAATTCCGACTTGATCAGGATCAAATTCTGGCTCGGATTCTCCTTGTCTTCGCTTTGTTATATAATCACCAACAATTTTGGCTCCCTTATGTCCTACAAATAGGAGTGCCAAAATATTTGTCCAGGCCATCAAACCATTCCCAATATCGGCGAGGGCCCATATTGTATCGGAGACGACTAGTGTCCCTCCAAATACAGCGCCTAAGAAACAAATTTTTAGAATGGTAAAGGCAGTCTTATTATCCCCAATGATATATGAGAAACTACTTTCCGCATAAAGATAAAAAGCTGTCAAAGCCACGAAGGCAAAAACTAAGATCGCGAGTGCTACAAAGATATTCCCAATATTTGGAATAGGGATGACCGACTGGATTGCTTCAGCCACAAATGGATTTCCATATTTTAAACCTTTAACCCCTTCAAAAACAACCTGTCCTGAAGGATTCACAACGTTATATGTTCCAGTCATTAAAATCATAAAAGTCGTAGTTGTGCAGACAAAGAGTGTTCCAATATAAACACTCATTCCACCAAGCAATCCTTGTTGGGCAGGGTGTTTAACCTGTGAAGTAGCAGAAGTAATTGCTGATGTTCCAATTCCAATCTCATTTGCATGGACACCTCGACGAATCCCCCACTGTAAAGCACTTCCTAGCATGGCACCAAAAATTGCGTCATTACCAAATGCTGACCGGAAAATCAGTCCCACAACTTCAGGAAGTTTTGTAATATTTAGCAAGATCACAATAAGTGACATTACAACATAAAGTAAACCAGCAATCGGTGAAATTTTTTGTGCTGTTCTTCCCATCCTCTTTAATCCACCAAAGATGACAATCCCTAAAATAACTGTAAATACAATCGCTAATGGAAGGGTTGGTATTTTAAATGCTTCATGCAATCCCTCGACGATATAATAAGATTGAACCCCAGACATCAAAAACGTTAAAGAAATGGTGGTAATAATTGAATAGAGAATCGCAAAAACCTTACCAATTTTGGGGTTTGAAAAACCTTCCGCCATATAGTTAGCAGGTCCACTCTTATATTCATTATTGATCACTTTTTTGTAGGTTTGGGCCAGAGTCCCTTCAATAATAGCAACACTCGAACCGAATAGTGCAAGAACCCATAGCCAAAAAATAGCTCCTGGTCCACCAAAATAAATACCGGTAGCCATACCCGCTATATTCCCTACACCTACGGTCCGAGCAGCAGTAAATATAAAAGATTGGAATGGAGATAGACCCTGCTCTGATTCTCCTCTTTCTTTCAATAACCGAAACATTTCCTTAAATTGAGTAAATTGTGGAAACTTCATTAAAATAGAAAAATACACACTAACACCCAATATTAGAAAAATTAACGGCATGTCCCATATCTTGCTAGCAATATTTTCTAATGTTGCATTCATTTCTATCGCTCCTTATCTATATTTCCTGTATAAACTTCATCGTATAGTCAAAAAGCTCCTTCTGATATTGAATCTTTTCATATGTATGCCCTGCTCCTTCAACGAAGTGGACCTTACCATCCTTAGCATAGAAATTGTATAGCCAACCGTTAATTGGCAAGACATCTTCATCACAAGTACCATGAATAATTCGAATTGGAAACTCTGCTTGCTTGATAATCTCTAAAGGTAACAGCTCATCAATATTCTCAAAAAAGTTTGGGCTGACTTCATCTGCGTCAATCGAAATGTCTTGACCGGACATTCCAGCCTGAAAGAGATCTGATCCTAAAATGTGATGAAAATTCCACAGTGGATTTGATACAGGGGACCATAAAACTAATCCATCTGGTTTAACATGATGACTTAAAAGGGTTGAAGTCGTTCCACCCATACTATATCCTAGTAAAATCAACTTCTCCCATTTGACTTGAGATTTTAAACTATTAATCACTGCTAAATAATCTTCGACTTGTCCGGGTATCGTCATATATGAATAATCACCCTGACTATCACCTGAACCAACACAATCTGTTCGACAAACAGTGTAACCTCTATCAACGAGTTGATGATGGATTTTCGGTATCATACGATGAGGCGTGATTTTATGACCCACAAAGCCATGGCAGAAAAAGACAAGTGTCTTGTTATCTTTTTGAGGTTCTGGTCTCTCAAGGATGGATAAGAGCTGAAGTCCTCTACTTTCAATAATATTTGCTTCTAACATAGTATCTCCTTTCTTTTAATCACTTACTGCATTAGATACTTTAAGTCATCTTCAGAATAAAGTGGGAATCGACTCGAAAGATCTTTGACTCTCTCTTCTAATTCTTCTAATTTTGTATCCTCTTTAAAATGAATGGTTGCTTGATTGAAAATATCTGCAATATCTCTCATTTCATTTTCTTTCATACCTCTTTGAGTGGTCGCTGTTACTCCAATTCGGATACCACTCGTTTCATTAGGTCCCAAAGGATCTGATGGAATTTGGTTCTTATTAACTGTGATGCCAATCCGATTTAATGTCTCATCTAATTCTTTACCTGAAATATTTTTTGATCGTAAGTCTACCAGTAATAAATGTGTATCTGTTCCACCACCAACAAGACGAAAATCTAATTCTTCAAGTCGTTCACCTAAAGCTTTAGCGTTCTTGAGTACTTGAGACATAATTGATTGATAATGATCTGTTTTACAGTAATTAAACAACCAGCATTTAGCAGCCATTGTATGAAGATGCATGGATCCTAGCGCTCCAGGAAATACACCTCGATCAACTTTCTTAGCATGCTCCTCCTTACATAAAATAATACCTGAACGAGGTCCAGAGAAAGTCTTAGTTGTTGATGCGGTAACAAAATCGGCGTAAGGGACAGGTGAAGGAATAACACCAGCAGCAACGAGTCCAATTATATGGGCAGCATCAACCATAAAGTAAGCACCCGTTTCTTTAGCAATCTGTGATATTCTTTCATAATCAATTAACCGAGGATAAGCAGACCCACCCGCAATAATTAATTTAGGTTGATGTTCTTTTGCTAAGACTTCAAGCTGGTCATAGTCTATTTGCTCGGTTTGTTCGCTTAAAGGATAATGAACGAAATTAAAAAAATTATGCATAAAATTTGCCTTAGATCCGTGTGACAAATGTCCTCCCTGATCTAATTGCATTGATAAAACAGTATCTCCAGCTTCTAAAATACTGGCATATACAGAATAATTGGCTGTCGTTCCTGAATAGGGTTGGATATTAGCATGTTCACAATTAAATAATTCTTTAGCTCGCTTGATTGCTTCAAGCTCTAGATCATCTGCATTTTCACTTCCCTGCTGATAACGTTTGCCTGGATATCCCTCTAAAGTCTTATTCGTAAAGATAGATCCTGACAATTCCATAATTTCAATGGGGACAGTACTCTCTGAGGCAATCATTTCAATATTTTCCTTCTGACGCGCAAGCTCATTCATTACAATCTGATATAATTTCGGATCCGATTCTTTTGTCTTATTTAACATAATCTTCCCCCTTAATTAATTCATGGCTATCTTTAACATCATCTTTTTCATAAAAAAACAATTCATTTTTTTAAATAGTAAGAACCTATAAACTATGATTCGATCAATCTATTTAAGCCATTTACTGCCCTCCTTCCCTTTAATCATCATGAGATTCTTATAACAATTTAATGATAACATTTACTGAATCCGCTTACAAATAAAAAGCTTACTAGAAATCAATATTCATCGCGAATTGACACGAACGTTTGTTCGTTATACAATATCATTACATCCAGAGTAACCAGGGAAAGGAGTCAGCGCATGGAAGCCCACCATTTTCAACAGAATACGATTCAATTTGACTATTTCAGCGATAATTACCGCCAATTTGAAGAAGATTATTACCGCTACTCTACCCTTTCCGTTCCCCTCGTTTTTATTGAAGATGACCTCCTTCGAACCATGGCAGCTGGCCAACTGAATTACTTCATCCTGCCCCGAACACGGTCTAAAGACCACCGTGATCACCATTTTGTCTTCAAGGTCAAGACCGATCCTAAGAATAATTTGCTGAGAGTTTACGAATACCAATATACTTATGCGGGGGAATAGGGCCTATACAAAAAAAACTAGGACATCCGTCCTAGTTTTTTCTTTATTTAGCATATTCAACTGCTCGCGTTTCGCGTATTACCGTTACTTTAATATTACCTGGATATTGCATTTCCTCTTCGATCCGCTTCTTCACATCGCGTGCGAGGACGGCTGCTTGCGCATCATTGATCTTGTCGGGTGCAACAATGACCCGAACTTCACGTCCAGCTTGGATCGCATAAGATTGGGTAACCCCTTGATGATCGTTAGCAATTTCTTCCAATTGTTGAAGTCGACGAATGTAATTCTCGAGTGATTCACTCCGTGCACCTGGTCGAGCTGCTGACAAGGCATCCGCTGCTGCAACCAATTCAGCAATCACAGAAGTTGGTCGAGTGTCCCCATGGTGGGAAGCAATCGCATTTACCACCAGGGCGGATTCCTTATACCGGTTCGCAATTTCAGCCCCAATCTCAACGTGAGATCCTTCGATCTCTTGGTCAAGGGCCTTACCGATGTCATGCAGTAAGCCTGCACGCTTAGCAAGCGCTACATTCTCGTTCAATTCACCGGCCATGACACCTGCCAATTTAGCAACTTCAATTGAGTGATTGAGAACATTCTGGCCATAAGAAGTCCGATAAGCCAAGCGGCCAATGATCTTAATCAAGTCAGGATGGATCGAATGAATGCCTACTTCAAAGACCGCTTCTTCACCCACTTCACGGATCTTCTCATCCATTTCCTTACGCGCACGTTCAACCATTTCTTCAATGCGTGCGGGGTGAATACGACCATCTTGGATTAACTTCTCTAAGGCAAGTTTCGCAATTTGTCGCCGAATAGGATCAAAACCACTGATCACGACTGTTTCAGGAGTATCATCCACAATCAAATCAATTCCTGTCAGACTCTCAAGTGAGCGAATATTACGTCCTTCACGACCGATAATTCGACCCTTCATATCATCATTAGGCAAATGCACGACTGAGACCGAATTATCCGCCACCAGATCGGTTGCACTGCGCTGGATGGCTTGCAGAATGACGTTCTTGGCATTCCGATCGGCCTCTTCCTTGGCCTTCTGATCCGCATCACGCACCATCACAGCGATCTCATTTGACAAGGATTCTTCTGTTTGCTTCAAAATAATTTCCTTGGCATCCTCACGTGATAACATGGACGTCTTCACCAGGGCAGCCTCTTGCTCTTCAATTAATTGGGCAATCCGGCCTTCTTCCTCGGCTAATTGGTCCTGCCGCTTCAGGAAATCGGCTTCCTTCGTTTCTAAGAGACTTTCACGATTATCTAGGGTATTACTCTTCTTCTCTAGATTCTCTTCTTTTTGAATCAGACGGTTCTCAAATCGCGTGGCTTCTTGCCGTCGATCTTTTAGTTCCAATTCAATTTCATTTCGGTACTGAATATTTTCTTCCTTCGCTTCAAACAAAGCTTCTCGCTTGAGCGTTTGGGCTTGAGAAATCGCATCTTCAACAATGGCTTCAGCATTTGCTTTAGCTCCTGCTAAATTCTTCTCGTCTGATTTCTTTCTTACAAAATAGCCAATACCAAATCCTAGGATTAAAGCAACGATAGCGAAGGCGAAAGACATTAAGTCCATTAGAGTCACCTCCGTATCTATATTTTAAATTAATTATAAACAAATATAATGAATGTGGTAATCCACACCCTTAATAATACGTTTATTACGAAGATGTGTCAAATAATTCTTCCTTATTCGCAAAAGAGGATTAAAAGCGAAAAGCCTTCTTTGCCCTCTAACAAGGCCACCAAGCCCGATTGGAAGTGCCAACCTGGTGAAGCCTTGTAACTAGGCATTTTTACGACGCTGTTTGAAGATGGCTAAGGCCATCAAGGCCATGGACAAGCCAACCAAGACCAGGAGTCCAATGAGGAAAGAGGCGTTAATCGTCCCTGTTTGAATTTCCTTGAGATAGTCGTAGGACGAGAAATGACTCGTTGGTAAGATCGAAACAATCTTCTGGAGTCCTTCAGGCATATCTTCTACCCGAATCCCCATCATACCGCTAAAGATCATGATGGCGAAATAAATGGCCATCGTGATAGCAAAGGAGATGGAGTATTTCTTGGTAAAGAGGCAGATAGCATAAGCGATAAAGAAACAGCCGATATTTAAGAGGGTCACATAGCCAAGATGGCGTAAGATTTCAATGACAGATGCCGGAATATCAAAGACCCACACCATGACCGTGAAATAGATCAAATTACAGACGAGGAAAAACAAGAAATAGGCCAGAAATTTGTAGCGCGCCAGGGTAAATTGCTTGATCGAGAAGAGCTCCAACCGGTCATAGACCCCCTCTTCCATATCCTTAGCCGTTATCGTGGCGTGACCGACTAAAAAGATGGACAGAGGCGAAATAATATTCATCGTGAATAAGACACTCTGCTTGGCTGGCTCTCGAAAAGGTTCAGGCACTTGGACATTAAGCATCATCACCACTAAAGCCCCCATCAATAAGGGAAAGACGAGGCCAAAAAAGACACAGGAATAATTGGTCAGGACCAATTTCATTTCATAATTGAAGATATGCTTATTCATGATAGCCCTCCTTTTCTAAGGCATTTAAGACCGTCAGTTCAATAGAATCATTAACCCTTTCAAAGGCCTGGTCAGCATCAATCAAGGCCTCGACCAATTGTTTCTCTTGATTTTTGTCGTTGATTCCAGCTGCTAATTTATTTGGCATGCTGGTAATCCGGTCCTTAGGACCGACTAGTTGTTGGGTGGTCTCATTGTCATCCATCAAGATGACAGAAGGGGTACAATAGGTCTGGAAGAGGTCTTTCTTATTGCCGTAGAAGAGGACATCTCCTTGGTGTAAATAAAGCAATTGGTCACAGATATTTTCTAACTCTTCATAATAATGACTGACCAGGAGAACCGTAGTCGTCTTATCGTGGTAGTAGTCCACGATCTTATCCATCAGCATCTGCCGGGTCACAAAGTCTAAGCCTGTGGTCACCTCATCGAAGATAGTTAAGGGAGCGTCCTGCCACATCACCAGAATCAGCGTTAATTTCTGCTTCTCACCCCCTGATAGTTGCTTAAATGTCTTATTTAATAACTTGGAAAAATCAAAGAAGTCAATGAGTTCCTGCAGCTTGGGGTCTTCTTCAATCTTGCTGTTGGCCACCATTTGAATAATATCGCGGGTTTTGACACTGGTCGAATAATTATTAAATTGCATATGAACGGCCATCTGGGAGTGATGAACGTCTCTTTGAATGTGTCCTTTGTAAGGAATGAGGCCTAAGATGGCCTTAATGAGCGTTGACTTACCGGCCCCATTGGATCCGATAATCCCAATCTTCTCCCCTGACTTAAAGCGAATGGGCTGGTTAATATTCAAGACTTCCTTATCTCCATAAGCAACTTGTAGCGAGTCAATTGAAATCATTTTTACACCTCCATGCCTTCATTCTACACCCTTGACCAGTCATTTGCATGCTTGAACAGGAATTTTTTTAAAAAGCTAAAGTGTCAACCACCCTTAGTTTCAAGAATTGAACGAATGAGATGGGATGCCTCTTGGGATAGCCAGTGAGTGTTGGATGGATAAACGAACTTAAAAGTCTCCGCTTGACAGGCACGCCAAATTAAAAAGACCGATTGTACCATCCCATAGCAAAAGCCCCTGTCGCAGGCATTGCTCAGTCCCGTCACGCAAGTCCTTCCACCTTAACAGGACCTCCTAACTGGTTAGGAAAGTTCATTCGGTCTTTCTTTTTTGTTTAACTATCTGGTCGTTTCTGATAAAGAGGCTAATTCTCTTAGTCGTCGGTCATGGATAATTGTTCGGCTTGAGCCGGCTGTGGCGATTCGTCGTCCTCAAGGGGCATTTGGTAGTGCTGGCGGACTAAGCGCTCAATCTCTTGACGGAGATTTGGATGGTCATCCAGGTATTCCTTGACATTCTCCCGTCCTTGACCGATTCGCTCGTCCTGGTAAGAGTACCAAGAACCTGCCTTATTAATAATATCCACATCAGCGGCCATATCGATTAATTCGCCCGTTTGCGAGATACCCTCACCATAGACAATATCCACCAAGGCTTCCTTGAAAGGAGGAGCCATCTTATTCTTGACAATCTTAATCTTGGTCCGGTTCCCGTAGGCTTCCCCCTTATTCTTGAGGGTCTCCACACGGCGAACCTCTAGACGAATGGATGAATAGAACTTCAAGGCCCGTCCACCCGGCGTGGTCTCTGGATTTCCAAACATCACCCCTACCTTCTCACGAATTTGGTTGATAAAGAAGGCGATGGTCTTGGTCTTACTAATTGAACCAGATAACTTCCGCATGGCTTGAGACATCAAGCGGGCTTGTAAACCGACATGCGAAGCCCCCATATCCCCTTCAATTTCCGAACGTGGGACAAGAGCCGCAACAGAGTCCACCACAATAATGTCCACAGCCCCTGAAGAGACCAAAGCATCCGCAATCTCTAAGCCCTGTTCCCCCGTATCCGGTTGGGAGAGCAGAAGGTCGTTAATATTCACCCCTAAATTAGCCGCGTATTTTGGATCTAGGGCATGCTCCGCATCAATAAAGGCCGCAATCCCACCCTGCTTTTGAACAGAGGCAATCGCGTGTAAGGCAACCGTCGTCTTACCTGAAGATTCAGGTCCATAACATTCAATAATCCGGCCACGGGGGTAACCGCCAATACCCAGGGCCACATCCAAGGCCAAAGACCCTGAAGGAACCGTGGCAATATCAAGGGTCGTCTGGTCACCTAGCCGCATAATCGCGCCCTTACCATAATTCTTTTCAATATCTTTTAGCGCCTTATCCAGCGCTTTTTGACGATTCTCATCTACCATATTCATCCTCCATTCTTGTACATGGTTTAGTTTATCAGGTCAGAATCAAGATTTCAAGCAATAAGCGAACGATTGTTCGATTATTCTTCACAGCTGGACCCGAGAACTTGAATCAGCTGCCAAAGGGCCTGCTGGACGGACATTTGACGAATATAAGCCCGCGACCTAGCTGGAAAAAGATAGACCTGGGATTGGACGGGTTGATGGCGGCTGGCGATAGCAATATAGACTTCTCCAGCTGGATGGCCTTGGTCGGGACCTGGACCCGCCACGCCCGTTAAGCTTACCGCATAATCGGTTCCCGCTTGATTTAAGGCCTTTTGCGCCATGGCTTGGGCACAAGCATGGCTATAGACCGATTCTTGTTCGATCAAGTCAGGGTCAATCCCTAATAGATCAACTTTACTTGCGACTTGATAAACGACAAAACCCGCCTTTACCACTTGCGACGCACCCGCAACAGCGGTCAATTCACTGGCCAAGCCGCCCCCCGTTAAGCTCTCACAGGTAGCCAAGGTCCATTCTCGATCTTTAAAGCGGGCCAAGACATGGGAAGCCAGACTCACTTGGTCCCCCTGCCCCAGATAATAGGGTTGGAGTGCTTGAATAATCTCCTGGGCAAGCCTCTGGTTTACCTGCTGACAAGCAGCTTGACTGGTTCCCTTGGCTCGGAGGGTCACTTGAATATGCAAGGGCTTGGCATAAATCCCCAGAACTGGATTGTCTATATGCTCACTCCAAGGTCTCAAAGCCTGCATCACCTGACTCTCCCCCAGTCCAGCAAAATTCAAAGTTAAGATCGCCTGGGTCTCCTCCAGGTCGACTTGGTCTTGCAGGTAAGGAATGACCGAAAGGTCAAGGAGACTGATTAATTCTTGGGGAGGTCCCGGCAAGCAGATGAAAGTCGTCGCCCCGGCCTGATAGAGGCTGCCACAAGCTAAACCCTGCTGGGTTGTGAAGCAGTGTCCCCCGGCAAAAGTCCAGGCCTGGCGCTGGTCACGGTCATTAGGTAGACGCCCTCTTTGCTTGAGATAGGATTGGATATAGTCCCATTGAGAAGTATTTACGACTAAGTCCACACCGAGATAGTCAGCCAGGACCTCCTTGGTCAAGTCATCCAAGGTTGGTCCCAAACCACCGGTTAAGATCACCAAGTCTGCTCGCTGGTGGGCCAGACTCAAGGCTTGGCTGATCGCTTGACGGTCATCGCCGACGACTTGTTGGTTGAGACAGTCGATGCCAAGTTGGCTGAGCCGTCTAGCAATCTCATAAGCATCCGTATTCATTATTTGACCCCTTAATAGTTCACTCCCCACCGCAATGATTTCTGCTCGCATCCTAATCCTCCTTAAGTAAGTACACACTTGCTAGCGAATAAGCGCTAATCGTTGCAAAAGAAAAGCAATCCCAGCTAGACCGAGATTGCAGACAATTTAAGCTTTTGACCTAAAGACAAAGCGCCCATGGTAGAAGTAAAGAACGCCTGAATAAATTGTAAAGGCCAAGCAGACCCAGAGTAAGACTTTGGCTATGGAGAAAGGTAACCAAGCAAAGCCTAAATCATTCCATAGAAAGAAGAGAATAGCAAACATCTGGGTGAAAGTCTTAACCTTACCTGGCCAAGCTGCCGCCAGAACTTGACCGTTCTCCCGTGCCAAGAGGACCCGGAGGCCAGTGACCAAGAGCTCGCGACTGATAATGATAATCACCATCCAAGCAGGAATCACCTGGGCTTGAACCAGTAAAATCAAGGCAGCAAGGACCAATAACTTATCCGCCATCGGATCAGCAAAGACCCCAAATGGGGTAACCAGATTCAGCTTCCGCGCCAGATAACCATCTAAGTAATCGGTCAATGAAGCCAGGGCAAAGACTAAGCCGGCCACAAACCAGGCAACTGGAATCTGCGAACCTAAAAGATCAAGTGTCCCCCATTCCAAGGGCAGGGACATCAAGAGAACGAAGACAGGGATCATGGCGATTCGCAAGCAGGTCAATTGATTGGCAATATTCACGGCTTAATTCCCACTTTCTGGCGCATAGACTGCTGGCCCTTGGTAACCAGTAGTCGTAGTCTCTTCTAAATCCAGACTTTCTTTCGTTGTCGATTGGCTGTCTTCGCCACTTGTACGAACGAATTTAAGTGAAAGTGGAACCGCAGAATCCACTTGTAAGGTCTTACCATTGACGCTATATTTGCCACCTTGAGGGTAGCCCATATCGAGTCGGATCTCTTGCGCTTGTTTACTTGGTGTGTATTCAAATTTTTCGCCCGCATTCACTGCTTGGTCAACCACCATGACGCCATCTTCGTAGACACCGAACCAAACAAAGGCATCCGCCTCGAGCGCGAAGGTGTACTGGTCAGGATCCTCCTGTAATTCATAAGTCTTCAGGCTTCCTGGTTCAGAAACCAAGCGAATCATGGCATCCCCGACCCGTTCCATGCCTTCCATCATCTCTTGGCTGGTGGTCGTTTTTTCTGTTTGGTCGGACTCGTCTTGGTTAGAGTCTTCAACCAAGGAAGACGGTTCAACTGATTCCACAATGCTGGTTGCGACCGTCACTGGCTGGTTATCCGAATCCACGTCCCCTTGATTAGCCTTACGAATCGCAAAGGCTAGAATCACGATAATTAAGAGGATAATCACTGTCAAGATAAAGAGCGGGATATAAGAAAGAATCATCTCCAACCGGTTATCCCCTTCACCACTATGCCGCATGGCCACGCGACTGGGGAGGGGTTGGTCAGCTGGCGCTTGGGTCCTCTTGTCTTGAGCATTTAGAAATTCTAATTCATCGGCATATTCACGCAACAAGAGGTCGCCGTCAAGGCCCACCATATCCGCATACTGCTTGACAAAGGCCCGGACATAGAAATTCCCCGGTACCTCCTCATAATTCCCCTCTTCTAAAGCTTGGAGGTATTTCTTTTGAATTTTTGTCATTTGTTGAAGGGTATTGAGGGTGTAACCCTTATTCACTCGCGCTTCTCTTAATCGCGTTCCTAATTCACTCATCTTGTCGGCTCCCTCTATTATTCATAGTCATTCAATCTGCACCATCCACTGGTGTCTCTACGATTTATCCCTAATCTTAACTTGAAATCGTGGTATTTTCAATCACTAATACGGTCTCATTTTATTATTTTTCTAAGAGATCCCGGATAAGGGAATACATGTAATGTTCTGCATCAAACACTTGCAGGTCGCTGGCTTGTTCCCCTAAGCCAATATACTTAACAGGAATATCTAATTCATGCCGGATGGATAGGACCACCCCACCCTTGGCTGTTCCGTCTAACTTCGTCAAGACCAGACCGGTAATCTCAGTCGCTTCATTAAATTGCTTGGCTTGGATTAAGGCATTCTGCCCTGTTGTCGCATCCAAGACGAGGAGAACTTCTTGCACGCCATTCGGATTCTCCCGTTCAATAATCCGCTTCATCTTGGCTAGTTCAGCCATCAAATTCGCCTTAGAATGTAAGCGGCCGGCAGTATCCACCAAGAGGTAGTCATAGCCTTCAGCGTTGGCCTTCTTGACCGCATCATAGACTACTGAAGCGGGGTCCCCCTGGTCTCTTCCGGTCACGACTGGAATATCTAATCGTTGTCCCCAAACATTTAACTGCTCGACTGCTCCTGCCCGGAAGGTGTCACCGGCTGCCATCAAGACTTTATGGCCAGCCTGCTGTAGGCTGTAGCCGATCTTACCAACAGAGGTGGTCTTACCAACCCCATTGACACCGACAAACAAGATCACAGTAGGACCATCCGGATTTTCGATCAGGGCAGGGCTCGCTTGCCCATCCTTCTCATATATCGCCACCATCTCTTCCAGCATGACTTGCTTAACAGCCTCAGGTTGATAGACATTGCGTTCTTCAACCGCTTCTTGAATAGCATCGGTCAAGGCCATGGTCATGGCAAAGCCGACATCGGCACTAATCAAGGCTTCTTCCAGGTCATCGTAGAAGTCTTCGTCAATTTCCCGCCAGCCTGTAAATAAGTCACTCATCCGTTCAGAGAAGGACTTGCGGGTCTTCTCCATTCCGCGCTCATACTTGTCAAGGACAATCGCTTCTTTCGGGTCGAGGTCTTGATCCTTGACCACCTTGTCTTCCCCTGTAAAAGCACGCTTAATTCGGTCAAATAATCCCATGGTCTCACTCCTTAATCGAGATAATGATAGATCGCCTGGGCCACCCCATCTTGGTTATGGTCCCCTGTCACATAATCGGCAACTTGTTTCAGTTCACTGACGGCATTGCCCATCGCCACCCCAACACCTGCTTGGGTCATCATGGTTAAGTCATTCATCTGGTCCCCAATAGCCATCATCTGGTCTAAGGAAATATCCAGGGTTTGCCCCAAGTGTCTCAAGGCCTGCCCCTTGTCGACTCCCTTGGCCATCACTTCAAGCTGGAAGGGGTGGGACAAGCAGACACTATAATCCGCAGTTAAGTCTTCAGGCAGCTTTTGCATCTGGTCTTGCAGGTAGTCTGAATCAATGGTGATCACAAACTTGAGAAAGGTTTGATCGGGTGGAAAAGCTTTAAAATCAACCCTTTGGCTGGGTGCCTGGGTCACCTTGGAGACATAGAAAGACTCACGACCTGGTGGGTAGGTCAAGGGCTCATAGACCCAGTCTTGGTCAATAACATTTAAGGGCAAGGCTAAGGCATCGAGTACTACTTGCCAACGCTTAAGGTCCTCCAGGTCTAGGCTTGCCTGGTGAAGGATGGCCCCATCACTGGCCCGGCGGATCATAGCCCCGTTGAAGAGAATCAAATAATCCTCATGGCTTGGATTCCGCCTCACCTGGTCCAGCAGGTGTTCCACTGCCCGGTAGGGACGACCCGTACATAAGACCACTTGGACCCCCTTCTGTCTGGCATATTCAATGGCTTGTAAATTAGCTGGAGGGATCTGCTTATGACGGTCCAAGAGGGTGCCATCCAGATCCGTTGCGATTAATTTAATCATCTGATCGATCCTTTATTAAACACTTCACTACTCTATCTATTATAACACATTTATAAGCAAAAAAGGCGTATCTCATGATACGCCGATCGAGATTGCAGCATGACCCCTGGGATAGCCTCTGGGTCCACTGGTGGACATTCGAGGCGGTTACCTATCCGTCGCCTTGGGCCATGGCACTGGCTTCATTCAGTTGGACGCTGGCTAGTTTGGAAATACCGGTCTGCTCCATGGTCACCCCATATAAAACATCCGCATATTCCATGGTCCCCTTACGGTGGGTAATCACAATGAATTGAGTGGCCTGGGTAAAGGTCTGGATGTAACGACCATACCGGTAGACATTGGCATCATCCAAGGCTGCTTCGACCTCATCGAGCACCACAAAGGGAACGGCCTTGGTCTCCAAAATCGCAAAGAGGAGACTAATGGCAGTCAAGGCCCGCTCCCCGCCTGAAAGCAGAGCTAGGTGCTGCTGCCGCTTACCGGGAGGTTGGGCAATAATATCCACCCCTGTTTCCAATAGCTGGTCCGGGTCGATCAATTCCAAGCGCGCCCGTCCTCCACCAAACAATTGCACAAAGGTCTTCTGAAATTGGTCATTGATCTGGTCAAAGGTTGCCTTAAACCGGCTGGCCACTTCTTGATCCATCTCTTCAATCGTCGCTTGCAATTGGTCCATGGCTTGAACCAGGTCCTTCTCTTGGTCGGTTAACCGGTCATAGCGGTCTTTAAGGGCTTGATAGTCTTCAATCGCTGCCAAATTAATCGGACCTAATTGGTCGATCGCCTGCTTCAGTTTCTTCACATGATCCAGTGAAGTCTCCAGACCCCCGAATTCTTGAACCTTAGCCACAGCCGCCTCATAAGAAAGCGAATGGGTCTCGCTGAGATAGGATAGGTCTTGGTCCAACAAGCGGTCATACTTTTCGATGAGGGCTTGGGCCTTAGCCTCCTTCTGATAAAGTCCTTGGAGGTGCTTGTCTAAGTCTAAAGCTTGAGCTTGGACTTCACGCAGGGACTGGTTGATCGCCTGGCGCTGGGCCTTGGCTTCTTTCAACCGGTCTTGACTGGCCTGGTTGGCCTGGGTTAATCCTTCAATCTGGTCCAAAACACCAGCCAAATCGGACTCCAGAGACTGGACCGTTTCTTGGTTGAGTCGGACTTGATTCGCATGGTCTGCCATCAATTGGTCCAGTGCTGCTAGCTGGTCTCGGAAGGTTTTTTGATCTCTTAGTTTCTGCTTGATTTCGACCTGTAAAACTTGGCGATGGGTGCCGACTCGATTCAATTCTGCTTGAAGTTCTTGACTGCGAGTCTGACGGTCGCTTTGATCGAGCTGGAGTGCTTCCATACTGGACTTCAGGTGGTCAATCTGGGCCTGGATTTGGTCTAAGTCTGATTGGATCTGACCTTCTTCCTGTTGACTCTCCTGGTAAGTCGAGTGCAAGGAAGTCCATTCATCTTCCAGGACCATCAATTGCCTTTCTTTTTGTTGGACTTGACGAACTAAGCCTTGATAGTGGTGGTTGGCCTCTTCAAATTGCTCGCTAAGTGCCTGATAGGCCTGACGCTGGTTGACCAGGTCTTGGGCTATTGCTTGTAAAGCCACTTGGTCCTTGTTCAGACTCGTCTGTAAGTCTTGATGAACGGCTTGCTTGTCTTGGTAGGCCGCCTCAAGAGTCTTAACTTGTGTTTGCCGGGCCAACATGGTCTGGCGAGCCTTATGATCACGCCCACCGGTCACCGATCCCCCTGGTAGAATGACATCACCTGTCAGGGTGACCAATTTCACTTGTTGGTTGAGCCGCTTCGATAAAGCCTGGGCTGCCGGCAAATCGGTCATAACGAGGGTCGTTCCCAAGAGCTGTTTGACAATGGCCTGGTTTTCGGTCGCTGCTTGAACTAAATCACTGGCTACACCAATCAATCCTGCCTGCCCTTGCGCCTTCGCCAGCAAGTGACTGGCTAGCGACCGGCCCTTTATATTGGGCCGGGGCAGGAAGGTTGCCCGACCCGACCGAGTCTGGCGGAGGTAGTCAATGGCCGCTTTGGCTGCTTGATCATCCCTCACAACAATCTGTTGCAGGGCAGCCCCCAAAGCAAGCTCAATGGCCTCTTGATACGCGTCTGGCACTTGAATTAAATCGGCAACCGTCCCCTCAATACCAGCTAAGTGGTCACGCTGGTTCATAACGGCTCGGACGCCTTGATAGTAACCCGTATAGTCTGCTTGCATCTGTTGCAATGAATTCAATTTGGCTTGAAGGACCTGTCGGTCATGGTCCACTTGATAAGCCTCCTGGACCCTAGCTTGGTAATCGGCCTCCAATTGCACTTGTTGGCCTTGCTGCCTCTTAATTTGATCTTGGGCTTGGCTCAAATCTCTCTGCAGGGATTGGACTTCTTGCTTGGCATCTGAGAGATCTTGGTTCAAGTGGTTCAGCTCTTCTTGCAGCCCTTGGACTTGTTGGTCATGACTGCCTTTACGGGCTTGGTAAGTCTCTAAGACCTGCTGGACCTGCTGGGCTTGGTTCTTGATGGTGGTTTCCCGCCGGTAGGCTTCAATTAGCTCTTCTTGCAGGTGGCCCAAGCGGGCAGGATCTTGGTCTAAGAGGGTCGCCAACTGCGCTTGGCCTTGCTCTAATTCCAATTGATCTTGTTGGTCCGCTGCCTGCAGGACTTGAATTTCTTGGTCCAGTTTGGCAAGACGGTCTTCCAGCTGGTCCCTTTCTTCCTGCCGACTCACCGCCTGGTGGTGACGGTCTTCCTCTGATTGGTGGGCATAGTCTAACCGTTGACGCAGGATCGATTCTTGCCCCTTTTGTTGTTCGACTTGCTGGGTCTGAGTCTGCAAGTTCTCCGCTTCTTGATCGATCTGATCATTTAAGTGGTCGACTTGTTCTTGACTCGCCTGCAGGGTCTCTTGGTAGTGGGCCTGTTGACTTTGAACTTGGTCTAATTCCTGGCGGACCGCTTGACCCTCTACTTGGGCCTGCTGGTAACGACTCTGGTTGGTCTTAATTTGTTGGGTATACCAAGCCAACTCATGCTGGCTGAGCAATTGGGCCTTTTCCTGATAGATCAAGGCCTTGTCATGCTGGTCCTTCAGCGGGTCAATTTGGCCTGCTAATTCATGGAGGATGTCCTTAACCCGGTTCAGGTGGCCTTGGGACCGGTCCATCTTACGTTGGGCTTCTAATTTGCGGACTTGAAATTTCTGCACGCCGGCCGCTTCCTCAAAGATCCCGCGCCGCTCTTCTGGCTTACTTAAGAAGATCGATTCGACCTTACCTTGCGAGATCATGGCAAAGGAATTCTTACCCAGGCCAGTATCCAGCAGTAGGTCTGTGATATCCTTCAAACGAACCGCTTCCTGGTTAATAAAATAAGCACTCTCGCCTTGACGGTTGAGCTGGCGGGTAATGGCGACACGGTCTCGGGGATGGTCTAAGTAGTGGTCTTCATTGTTCAAGACCAGGGTGACCTTGGCCAGGTTCACAGGCTTTCGGGCTTGTGAGCCATTAAAGATCACATCTTCCATCCGATGGCCGCGCAGGCTCTTAGCCGACTGCTCACCTAAGACCCAACGAATAGCTTCGGAAAGGTTGGACTTACCGGAACCATTGGGCCCAACAACAGCGGTCATTCCTTGATCAAATTCGATGACCGTCTTGTCCGCAAAGGACTTAAAGCCAGTCATTTCAATTCTTTCTAAATACACCGATCATTCTCCCTTATTCTTTTGGTCCAAGGCCTGCTTCGCTGCATGCATTTCAGCCTGCTTCTTACTCTTACCACTGCCCTGGGCAATCTGTTGACCATTTAAGAATAGACCACTCGTAAAACACCGGTCATGAGCTGGACCTGTTTGGTCCAGTAACCGGTACTCAATCTTAACACTGCCTTTGGCTTGGACCCATTCTTGAAATTGGGTCTTATAGTCTTGGTTGGTCAAGCGCAGGATTTCCTGGTGGTGGTCAAACAGGACCCGGCTGAGGAAGGCTTCAGCCTGGTCACTCCCCTGGTCCAGATAAATGGCCGCCAAAAAGGCCTCAAAGCAGTCGGAAAGAATGGAATCTCGCTGGCTGCCTCCGGTGGCTTGTTCGCCCTTGCCTAAGCGGAGGAAGTGGTCAAATTTCAGCTGCCGGCTCACGTAAGCCAGACTGGGTTCGCGCACCAACTGCGCCCGCATCCGTGTAAGAACCCCTTCTCCTTCCCTAGGATAGGTTGAATAGAGAAAGTTAGACACCGCCAACTCTAAAACCGCATCCCCCAAAAATTCAAGCCGCTCGTTGGAGGCTAAATGGCTCCCCCCATGCTCATTCACATAAGAAGTGTGGTGGAAGGCTTGTTCAATCAGCTGGGGATTATTGACCTTGATCCCCAAGTCTTCGCTTATATAAGTCATCAGTTCCTTCATCTTCATCATCCTTTTTTATCGTTAATAAGATTTTACCAAAGCAAGGCTAAGAGCACAAAGAAAGATCTTATTTTTTAGTAAGAATTAAATCTTTATCACTCCAACCAGTCAAATGAACCGAATAAGAGGAGAGGACGTAGCCTGACAGATAGTCAAACCGTCGAAATAAGCGAATCCAATCACTTTAGCTATCAGCTTTCTGATCGATTGGCATCAAGAGTTAAACAAGAATTCCCTTAAAACTTCTATCGGGTACGACAATCGCTTTTTTACCTTCCAGCAACAATCCTTGTTATTACATTAGAATCATCGGGACCCATTATCTTCTTTAAAGCTAGTCTAGCAGAGGGTAACAAGGCAAAAAGACGCTTCTTCCTCTTCAATTTTGAAGGGCTTGAAGCGTCTTATTGATAAAACTTTCAGATTTTATTTGATCTTTTCAATAATACGAGAACGCGTTTCAAATTCTGGGGTCGTTCCACTAAATGAATTATTGGCTTGGGCCATGGTTTGCATGTGATCAAGGATGGTTTTTATTTTTGTCAGATCTTGTGTCTTGTTTGTTAATTGATCAATCCCATCTTCTTTATATTTCTCCAACCCTTCATCAAACTCTTTAAATTTTGATACATAAGTTTCTGAACCTTCTTTTAATTTGAGGCTACCTTCCTTTAATTCCTTCATTCCTTGATCCAGGTCATTGATCCCCTTTGACATCGGATCAAGTGCTTTACGCTTAATATCTCCTAGTTCAGATAAACTCTTTGATTGGGCTTGAAATTGCGTCAAACCATCTGATAATTTCTGAGCCCCACTTCTCAAGTCTTTCGACTTGCCATCCAGGCTTTGGATCCCTTGCGCTAATTTAGCGACACCTTGCTTATTCTGCTCGGTTCCCGCCTTGAGTTGACTTGAACCCGCCTTCAACTTAGTAGCGGCATCATCTAATTGAGCTATCGAATCTTGTAGCTTAGAGAGAGCACTCGAATTCATACCCTCTTTTATTTGGCTAATGCCATTTGATAATTCTTGTGAAGCATTGACCAATTGGTCCTCAGCTTGATTAACTTGACTACTTAGGTTTCCAGCTCCTTGACTGGCTTGTTGGATACCAGCGGTCACTTGTTGGGAGACCGCTAAAAGTTCTTGGAGACCAGCAATCAAAGCCTGAGGCGACTGGTCGCTTGCAGATAAGGCATTGGCTTGACCATAAAGTCCTTGAGCTAAAGACCTTAGTGTATAAACTTCGTCACTATTCAGCCCTTCGCTATCTTTACTTTCAATACTTGCTGCTAGACCTTCCAAGGCCGCCGCCTTAGCATTTAAGTCTTCAACAACCCCCGCTGAGCTAGAGTTGCTATAGCTAGATTGGCTAAGAGATTCAATCCCTTGGCTGAGACGGTTAGAAGCCTCTTCCAATTGATTCAGTCCTTGGTTGAGCTCAGCCAGTCCAATGGCCATAGGACCAATGTTTTGCCCTAAACCATCTATTCCAGATTGGAGCTGGTTAAGGGAAGTGGCAAAGAAGTCAGCTTCCTGGTTACCAGAGAGACTATTGGTCTTTTCCCGAAGCGTGTTGGTCGCTTGATTGAGCTGGGCAAGCCCCTCATCTAATTGACTGGCTCCTTTCTCAAGACCCAAGGCACCCTGTGAGAGCTTCGTCATATTGCCATTAATCTGATTGACACCATTGGTGTACTGTTCAATTCCACTGTTCAGTTTAGCGCCACCTGCAGTCAGTTGGCTAATAGCCGTTTCGATGGACTTAATCTTATCGGGCAGGCCATTAAAGCCATTCGACAACTTTCCAAATCCGGTCTTCAATTGATTGGACCCTTTTGCCAACTGAACGGCTCCTTCACTTAAGTCGCCGATACTTTCATTTAGTCGCTCACTCCCTTCTTTTAATTGATTGGAGGCTTCAACTAATTTATCGGCATTGTCGGTTAATTGATCAACTCCATCGCTCAGATCATCAAGTGAGGCTAAGCTGGCTTCATCCTGGAAAATTTCATTCGTAATGACCGCATAGATATCTGTAGGTTGATAGTCTTCAACATCCATTTCAATCTCCAGGCGATCCCTGAATCGGTCCAGATACTCTTCATCCAAATAATCTGCAAAATTCTCTTTCATCCCTGGTGTTAAGACAGAGGCAACAATCTGGTTCTTGCCATCTTTTATGATTTTGGCATGGTCGGCGTGAATATTCTTCACTTGGTCATCTGCAAAGGTCATTTCAGATACAACCAAATAAGGCGCATAGATTGTCATGTTTTGACCCTCTAAAGTTACTTGTTCATGCGTGCTATTATTCGCTTCAATGGTGATCACCAAGTGACCTGATTGGCCCTGCAAGTCCTCGAAAGATACTGGCTGACCATCCAGCTGATATTGGACTTGGATGTCAACCGGCAATTGCTTATCCGTGACACCCTGGTAGTAAATATCAGATTCCTGAGCGTTCCATTGGATGTAACCGTCTTGTGTTTGGACTGCTTCATCCGTTTCTAAATTCTTTATTTCCTTTAAATCGGACCGGTCTTTTATTTTAAGCCCCTTGTCACCATTAAGCCAGACAGAGACCGTCTGGTCCATTACTTGGTTACCGTCCTTAGTGACGTAAATCGTTTCATTCTTACGAGCTTGTGGTTCAACCGCTTCAACCGCAGGGGTCACGATCATAGACCCTGCTGCAACAGCTGCTAACACTCTCATTGATTTAGTATTCATGTGAAATCCTCCTAATTTAGTCCTTTAGTGGTGCGTTTAATAAAGGGGAAGGTCATCCCGATAATCGCTGGTAAGAAGAGAATAATCACCAGCATCGAGATAATCGCTCCTCTAGCTAAGAAAATACATATTGTTGAGACAATTTCCATTTTGGAGTAAATGCCGACACCAATCGTCGCGGCAAAGAAGGCCAGTGCCGAAGTGACAACTGACTTCGAGGTCTCCTTAACCGACCGATTCAAGGCAGTCGACATCTCCCCTGACTTCTTATACTCAAATAAGAAGCGGTCCATCATTAAAATCGAATAGTCAATAGTAGAACCTAATTGAACCACCCCGATAATAATTGAAGTGATAAAAGGAATAACATGACCTGAATAATAGGGTATGCCCATATTGATAAAGATCGCTAATTCAATGGCCGCGATTAAGACAATCGGAATCGCCAAAGATTTAAAAACAAAGGCAATAATAAAGAAGACGACGACAATCGAAGCAAGGTTAACCATCTTAAAATCACGGTCTGAAAGACGCGTTAAATCTTTGGTAAGAACCGCTTCACCCGTTAAATAGCCTTGTGGATCATGCTCCTTAATAATCTGATTAATCTGGTCAATCTGTTGATTCACAGCATCGGAGGCGGTCTGGTACTTTGAGTTGAGCATAATCATTTGATAGCCATTCTTACTAAAGTTGTCTTTGATTTTATCTGGTAGGAAGGAATCTGGTAGGGTTAGCCCAGTCACAGAATTCAAACTTAAGACAGTATTAACCCCTTCCACTTCTTCTAATTGTTTGATCATGCCATTCATACTCTGCTTACTCAGGTCGTCCTTGACCACGATAAAGTGAGTAGAAGCCATATCATAGTCCTTCTTCATCTTGTTTAAAGCCACAATTGACTCTAAGTCCTGAGGGAGAGATCGGTCCAAGTTATAATACAATTGGGTATGATGGACTCCGTAAATTGAAGGAATGAAGAGGAGCAAAAAAACGATAAATAATGGTTTGCGATATTTCGTTGTAAAGTTTGCGGTTTTATCGAAAGAAGGCAAGAGAACGCGATGGTTGAAACGATTCACCCATTGCTCAGTTAATAAGATCATCGGTGGCAAAACAACAACAGTTGAGATTAAGCCTAAGATGACTCCCTTACTCATTACCAAACCAATGTCTTTACCTAAACCCAGCTTCATCAAAATTAATACTAAGAAGCCCGCAAAGGTTGTTAAAGACGAAGCAAAGATAGAGGATAGAGTACTTTGAATGGCTTTAGACATCGCCTCTTGACTAGAAGCAGTGGTTCGTTTCTTTTCAACATAGCGGTGATAGAGAAAAATCGAGTAGTCGGTCGTGACGGCTAACTGCAAGACAGCTGCAATTGCTTTGGTGATATAAGAGATCTCCCCTAAGAATAGATTGGTCCCAAAATTATAGAGAATCGCGTAACCAATATTTAGCATAAAAAGAAATGGAATAATCGTAGATTCATTCACTAAGCTTAAGACAATCAAAGCTAAGATAACGGCTAAAGCAACATAGACTGGTGTTTCTGTATCAATTAGGTCCTTGGTATCCTTGACGAGTGAAGAGATCCCACTTAAATATTTCGGTTTACTTGCTAAATGTCTGATCTGATCGATCGCTTCCATAGTTTTAAAGGAAGAAGACGATTCACTGAACTTAACCATCAGCAATGTGCTACCGTCGGCATAAAAAGCCTGACGGATATTGTCTGGTAGAAAATCATCCGGAATCGTATCGCCCACAATTGAAGTCTTAGAGATGACATCCTCAACCCCATCAATTTTTAGGATTTGTTGCTTAAGCTGGTCTGCCTCATGGTCGCTCCCCTCCAAGATCAACATGCCTGTTGCTGCATTTTTAAAATCCTTGTCCAAAATCTCTTGCCCTTGAGTCGATTCTAAATCGGCTGGCAAATAAGTTAAAATGTCATAATTGACACCTGTATTCTGGTAACCCATCCAAGCTGGAATCAATAATAAAGTTGTGATGATAAAAATAAGTTTGGGATGGTAGGCAATAAAATTGGCAATTTTTTTCATTTATTCCCCTTCTTTCCGACTAAACATCTTGCCAATCACTGTAAATAAAACGGGCTTCATTTCATCAATTGAGAGAATCGATTCTTCCATTAGGGCACTCTTACAAGTGGACATCATAATCTCAAGTGTCAATGATAAAATATAAAGCTTTTGTGACTGACTATAAGTGTGTGAGAATAGATTCTCATATTTATTCAAAATAAACTGTAAAGTTGAATCTGCCTCTTTCAAGCGCTCATCATTTTCTAACTTGGTATAAAGAGCCCAGGTAATATTCTGACTCATCAACTCCAACTCAAATGGATTGGCTACCAGGTAATCCATGATATATTCAACAAACGAAATGTAACGCTGGACAGGATCATCACCCGAACAGTTCGCTTCGGCATCAATAATGAGCTTCATCGATTTATCCAAAACCATTCGCTCCATCAAATCTTTTTTATCCGCATAGTAAAGATAGAAAGTTCCTAACCCATAGCCGGATTTATTCATAATATCGCGAACTGAGGTCTTTTCGAGCCCTTTTTCCTTAAATACGGCCAGGGCCGCTTCCATGATCTCACTGCGCTTACTACTGACATGATGCATATTTTAACCTTCTTTCTAGTGGTGAACATCGTTCATTCGTTTCGATTAAAAGACACCTTAATATGAACAGTGTTCAGTCCCATTCATAAAAAAAGCCACTCATAATGAACAATGTTCATTTTTAAGTACGATAGGTATTATACACCCGATATGAACATTGTTCAATACCATTTTATAGTTTTCCTGAAAAAATAAAATAGAAACAGTATCCAATGCAAATCAGTGGAAGTTGGA
Organism: Facklamia languida CCUG 37842; assembly: GCF_000245795.1. Lineage (GTDB taxonomy): Bacteria > Bacillota > Bacilli > Lactobacillales > Aerococcaceae > Facklamia > Facklamia languida. The sequence goes on from NZ_JH601133.1 coordinate 65,425, forward strand.
CGGAGCCTCCTAACGCGCAGTGCTTATGGTTACTGTAAATATACCCATTTCAAGAACTGCATTCTTTTAATATCATGACTTTATGTGTCAGGAAGAAAAGAGACCAAGCAACGGCTTGTTGCTTAGTCTACTTTCAATACCATCAATCTTATTTGGCCAAGAGCCAAAAAAACTCCTTATCCAAGCCATGAACCGCCTGGATAAGGAGTCTCGCTTTTTAGAATCAAATGGTAGAACAATCGACTCCTGGCACGTATCGATCGCTTTCAATCGCGAGCGAGCCTGCAGTGCCTCTTATTGACCCTTTAATTCATCAATATAGGCAACCGCATCTTGAATATTATTTAAGGATTCAATCCGGTCATCTTCAAATTCAATGCCAAATTGGTCTTCTACTTCCATCACGAATTCGACCACATCGAGAGAGTCGGCTCCTAAATCATCAAAGGTCATCTGAGGCGTCACATCTTCCTTAGTCACACCAAATTTGTCCACGATTAATTTTTGCACAGTTTCAAATGTATTCATCAAGATTCCTCCTTGTCTGGTCTGATTGTAGCATAAGTCGACTGGATTAGGGATTAATCTGCTTGCTGGAAGGCGTGTCGCATCCGGTCAATGGTACGGGCTAGGACCATCATCCGCGCCTGTTCGATGGCGTGGTAAATGGCTTGATCATTGGCTGAGCCATGGGCCTTAATGACGGGATGGTTAACCCCTAAGAGGACTGCTCCTCCTTGTCTTGTGTCATCAAAGTTATAAGCCATCTTCTTCAGCTGTCCCTTAAGCAACAGGGCCCCGAGCTTGGTCTTAAAGTTACCAGCCTTGAGCGTCTGCTTGAGAAGCTTGAAGATCCCCTTGGCGGTCCCTTCCAGAGTCTTTAAAACAGCATTGCCAGTAAAACCATCTGTAATGACAATATCCGCCTGGCCATTTAGGAGGTCTTTAGCCTCTATATTACCAATAAAGTGAATCTTTCGCTCCTGGCTTAAGAGACCATAGGCTTCTTTACGCAGGTCATCCCCCTTACTCATTTCCGTCCCATTATTCAAGAGGGCAATTCGGGGCTTTTCAATTTGGAGGACTGTTTGACAATAATGATTAGCTAGGATGGCATATTGGTGAAGGTAAACCGGCTTGGACTGCGCATTGGCTCCCGCATCCATCAGGATAAATTGCGGAGATTCTGGGTTGATGGTAGGAATAATCGGCATTAGGCCTGGTCGTTCGATCCCCTTCATCCGACCAACCACCAGGAGACCAGCCGTTAAGAGTGCTCCTGTATTACCAGCAGACAATAAGGCATCGGCTTGACCATCCTTGACAGCTCGAGCTGCAACCACCATTGAGGCGTTCTTCTTATGGCGGACAGCCTTGACTGGCTCATCTTCGCCTTCAATCACTTGGCTGGTGGCAATAATTTCGACTCTTTCCTGGGCGGTCAAATACTTCTTGATCTGACTTGGATCCCCATAGAGCTGAATCTCGATATCCATGAAGGAGTCTATGGCTTGGTTAACCCCTGCTACAACTGCTTGCGGTGCATGGTCGCCACCCATGGCATCAATGGCTATTCTTATCATGATCTTCTCCCTTATATTTCCATTCTTTGGTCTTGAGCAATCGCTTGTAAATGTGCCCACTCGCTTTCGCTGATTCGGTAGGGTTGGTCCAGCAGGTGGTGGACCGATTCATAAGCTGCCGTCATGATCACTTGATCGTTGATCGGATTGCCATATTGAAAGTCCGGCAGACCACTCTGCTTACGTCCCATCATATCCCCCATCCCTCGAATTTTCAAGTCTTCCTGAGCAAGTTGGAAGCCATCTTGAGTTTGAGTCATCTGGTGAAGCCGTTCCTTGGCCTGGTCGGTCTTGGGGTCGGCAATTAAGTAACAATAGCTGGCTAAGTCACTCCGGCCGACTCGTCCTCTGAGCTGGTGAAGTTGACTCAAGCCAAAGCGGTCCGCCCCTTGAATCACCATCACCGTGGCGTTAGCAACATCAACCCCAACTTCTACCATGGTTGTGGCCACGAGAATATGGACCTGATTATTTTTGAAGGCTGTCATCACCTGGTTCTGATCATCTTTGGTCATCTGGCCATGTAGGAGGCCGACTTCTGCCCAGGGAAATCGCGACGCCAGTTGGTTGGCTATGTCGATGACATTGTCCACCTGGTCCAGGGCCTCTGAAGCTTCAATCAGGGGCAAGACGTAGTAGACCTGGTGGCCAGCCGCTAATTCTTCCTCCATCTTAAGGTAGACCTGGTCGATGGCTTGCGGCCGCAAAGCGACCGTTAGGACGGGCGGCCGGTTGCCTGGTCGTTCATCCAGCGTCGATACCTGTAGGTCCGCATAGAAGGTCTGAGCCAAACTACGCGGAATAGGTGTCGCCGTCATCTGCAAGAGATTAGGCAGTCGGTCTGGATCCCCCTTGTCCAAGAGCATCTGACGTTGACCGACCCCAAAACGGTGCTGCTCATCAATCACCACATAGGCCAAGCGCTTAAAGGTAACTCCTTCTTGAATGAGGGCATGGGTCCCCATCACAAGCTGCAGGTCCCCATTCGCCAGTTCTTGCAATATCTTGGCACGGTCTTGGCTAGAAGTATCCGCCGTAAGACAAGCAACATTCAAATTTAAGTCGCCAAAGTAGCGAATAAAACTGGCAAAATGCTGGTGGGCGAGAATCTCGGTGGGGGCCATCAGGACGGCTTGGCAACCAGCGAGAGCCGTTGCAATCATGGTAATGAAGGCCACGAGGGTCTTCCCACTGCCGACATCCCCCTGGAGGAGGCGCTTCATCGGATAGTCTGCCAAGAGGTCCTGACAGATCTCGTTGACAGCCTTCTTTTGAGCGCCTGTCAATTCAAAAGGAATCTGCTGAATGGCCTGACGCAAGTCCGCGACCTCATATGCCACCCGCATGCCCGGTTGAGACCGGTATTGGACCTGAGCTTGCTGCAGGCGCCACTGGTAGATGAAGAACTCTTGAAAAATGATCTTCCGCTTGGCTTGTTGGAGGGCATGGTCATCGGATGGAAAGTGTAAGTTCTTAAGGGCTTGGTCGATGGGCATTAAGTCAAAGTGATCATTCAAATAATCCGGTAGGTCTTCTTCGATCGCGTGCTGATAGCTTTCAAAGACTTGACGGATGGCCTTGACGATGGTTGCTTGCTTTAAGCCCTTGGTTGTTGGATAAATTGGAGCATAGTCTTGACCCGCTGTCTGGTTAATCAACTTCATACCTAACAGGGCTTGGCCTTTTTCTTGGTATTTACCATAAATGGCCCGGACCTGTCCCAGTTCAATCTGGTTCTTAAGATAGGGTTGGTTAAAAAAAGTCACAGCAATGGTATGAAAACTATCAACTGCCAATTTGAAAGACAGCCGACTCTTCTTGGCACCATAGTAATTGACCACCGGTGGTGTGACAACTGTCCCCACCAAGGCAACCTTCTCTTGGTCTTGCAGGCCATCGATTTCTCGAGCCTGCAGGTCTTCAAATCGAAAAGGAAAATGAAACATCAAGTCCTTAACCGTCTCAATCCCAAGCTTGTGAAAGAGGGCTTGGGTCTTTGGCCCAATTCCCTTGACCTGATCAAGGGGGTCGAGCCAGGTCTGATTCTCTTGCATCCACTCACCTCAAAAAAAAGGTGAGGATGAATCCAATTCACCCCTCACCCAGATTTCTACTTAATTAGTCAACTGAAACAAAATAATGATAGACCGGCTGGTCTCCTTGGATAACCTCAAATTCCAGGTCAGGATAGCGGGCCAAGACTTGATCTTCCACAGCTTCCACTGTCGCTTCATCCCCGTCTTCTCCCACAATAACCGTTACCAGTTCGCTGTCTTCATCGACCATTTGTTCAACCAATTCCTCAAGGGCTTGAGCCAGGTCAGCATGGGCTAAGACAATATCTCCGTTCAAGATGCCCATGTAGTCATCCTTCTTGATCTGAATCGCGTCAATCTGGGTATCCCGAATCGCATTGGTAATTTGACCATAATCGACTGTCTGCGCGTATTCGCTCATGGCTTGCTGGTTTGCTTCAATCGTTTGGTCGGGATTAAACATCAGCAGGGTCGAAATTCCTTGGGTAATCGACTTCGTTGGCACGACCACGGTTGGAGTCTCACTGACTTCCGCTGCCTGCTGGGCCGCCATCACAATGTTCTTATTATTCGGCAATAAGATGATATTCCGAGCATTTGCACGTTCAATCGCCTTCACAAAGTCCTCTGTTGATGGGTTCATCGTCTGTCCACCTTGCAGAACTTCTGTTACGCCAATGGATTGGAAGAGGTCCACCAATCCTTGACCGGAAGCCACTGCAATAATGGCATATTCACTGTCTTCCTGGCTAGGTTTAGGGACTTTCGCTCCCTTGAGGGCTTCTTCTTGGCCTTCAAGTCCGCGAACCTGCTCGCGCATGTTGTCGACCTTAATCTTAATTAACTCACCAAATTCCTGTCCCAACTGCATGATAAGGCCAGGATTTTCCGTATGAATATGGACCTTGACAATCTCATCATCAGCTACCACTAAGAGGGAATCCCCCTTGGTATTGAGAACTTGTCGGAATTCGTCATAATCAAAGTCCTTAATCACTGTCTCCCCTTGGCCGATCCGGACCATGATCTCTGTACAGTAACCGTAAGTAATTTCATCCATGGAGAGGGGATGTTCATTCACCTCTTCAAACATGGCATGGGCATGGTCAGAAGTCTGACCAGGTTCATCTTCAATCACTTCACCGGTTAAGGCCATCAGGAAGCCTTCATAAATACACAAGAGCCCCTTACCACCTGAATCGACCACTCCGACTTGCTTTAAGACGGGTAATAAATCGGGCGTCTTGTCCAGCGCTTCTTGCGCTCCCTTGACAATTGACCGCATGATTTCAACCAGATTATCGGTTGACTCCGCCTTTTGTTGGCCGCGCAGAGCTGATTCTCTAGCAACCGTTAGGATGGTTCCTTCTACTGGCTTCATAACCGCCTTATAGGCCGACTCCACCCCACCGAGAAAGGCATTGGTGAAGGATTGACTGTCCAATTCTTCTTCGTCCTTAATTGCCTGGTAGAAGCCTCTAAAGATTTGAGACAGGATCACACCGGAATTACCCCGTGCCCCCATGAGCAGTCCTTTAGACAAGTTCAAGGCCAAATCATGGACCTTCTGGCTCGAACTTTCTTGCATCTTAGCAACCCCTGACTGGAAGGTCATGTTCATATTCGTTCCAGTATCCCCATCTGGTACTGGAAAAACATTTAATGAGTTGACTAAATCGACATTCTGCATCAAACGATCTGCACCAGCTTTAAACATCTTCTTAAATTCTGCTGCATTCATGATTGTTAGTTCCACACTTTACCTCCTAGACAACTACTTAACCGTTACAGCCTGGACATGAACATTGACACCCGCCAATTCAAAGCCCAATAGTTGCTCGACACTATATTTTACGGATTGTTGGATATTTTGACAGATCACAGAGATCTTTGTTCCATAGGAGACAACAATATAAATATCCACAGTAATGCTTTCACCTGCTTGGGAAATAACCACCCCACGCGCGAAATTATCTTTTTTAAGAAAGTCCGTCAGATTATCGCGGAAAAAATTCTTGCTGACCATTCCGACGACCCCATAATTATCCGTTACAGCCACACCGACAACGGTCGCAATCACTTCATTGGTTAGGGTAATTTCTCCATTGGGAGTTTGGATATTAATCGCCATTTTGACTCCTCCTTATTTAATATCTCTAACAGTTTAGCATAAATCCTACTTGATGGCACCTTTTTTAGCCAGGAATTCGCCTGACAATCGAAGACAAAAGAGAATGTCTCGGTATAATTTCAAACAAAATATCCTAGAATTTTATAATTGATGTAACGAAGAATAGAATGCTCAAAAAGCAGCTTGTAGCGAATGGATAAAATCACTGAGGACCGTCCTCCAAAGCGAAGCTTTTGCGGACTAGCCCGGAAAAGTCTGACTTTGCAGGGCGGTCCCTTGTGATGAATCATCGACACGGCCAGCTTTATATTCATGCCAGTCCCCTTCCCCATAAAATATCTACCATTTCTGCTTGAATGATCGGTCAATTTATGGTAAATTATTTTGGTATGAAATATGGCCTGTTTAGGCTATAAGGAAAAGGAGGCTTAACCATGGCTAAGGAATGTTATTTCACAGGGCGTAAAGCTGTTTCAGGTAATAACCGCTCACACGCGATGAACAAATCAAAACGTCGCTTCAGTGCGAACTTACAAAAAGTACGAGTAATGATTGATGGCAAACCTCAAAAAGTTTGGGTATCTGCTCGTGCATTAAAATCAGGTAAAGTTGAACGTGCTTAATTTAGCAAAATTATGATAGCTGGCTGTTCGATCCGCTAAGGGTCGACTTGCCAGCTATTTTTTTAGGTCTTTTTTTCTAAGATAACCATCACCAGTCCGGTCTTAAAGGAGACCTCAACTGGGTCTTGGCCCATAAACTCATTCGAGATGAGAGCTCTTGGATAGGTATAAGACGTCTGGGCTAGGGTGTATTTCGCTTGGTTAATCACCAAGTCCTCGACAGGGGTCAAGGAGATGATCGAAAGGTAACGGGCTTGGTTGCGGTTATGTATAACTTGACAACCCGGCGTGAGAAAGTCAATCTGACGCGCCTCATCCATAAAATGAAGCTGGCCTTGAATCGCTTTAAAGCGTGGCTGGTAAACCAACCATAAGTTAGCGATCAGATGGTCCAACCGCCCCTCTTTCGAAGTAATCGCGCCAAAGAGATAGTAATTCGTATTGGCAGGGTCAGTCTGCTCCATGGCCATTACCAGTGCTAATTCCATATCAGTGTCATCCTTCTCGGCCGGTGAGCGATGGATCGAACGACTCTTGGCTTGAATCAAGGCAAATTCTTCCTGGCTAACAGAGTCAAAGTCCCCTACCGCATGGTCTAATTCCAGTCCTGCTTCAATCAGATAGAGGGCCCCTCGATCGACGCCAATCAAAAGGGCATCCGGTTGACTGGCCAATAGGGCATGAAGAGTTTGGAGGTCGGGTGGCGCTGCCCCACCTGCTAGGATCACTACGTCCATACTAATTAGCTCCTAGTCTTAAGGAAGCTATCGCTTGTTGGCGGTCAGGATGGTTGAAGACATAAGACCCTGCCACCAAGACATCTGCACCTGCTTGTAGGCACTTAACCGCTGTTTGATCGTTGACGCCACCATCCACCTCGATCTCATAGTGGTAGTTGGCCTCACCCTCTCTCAAATCGGCCAATTCTTCTACCTTGGACAGGGTGGATTCAATAAAGGATTGCCCGCCAAAACCAGGATTGACCGTCATCACAAGCACTAAGTCCACCAGGTCCAGGACTGGCTCGATCAAAGCTACCGGACTGCCTGGATTCAAGGCAACACCCGCCTTCACACCTAAATCTTTAATCTTCTGCAGGGCAGAATGCAGGTGTTGAGTGGCTTCAGCGTGGATGGTAATAATATCTGCTCCAGCCTTGGCCATATCGGCCACATAGCGTTCTGGGTTTTGAACCATCATATGACAATCAAAGACCAATTGACTCTCACTGCGCAAATATGAGAAGACAGGCGCTCCAAAGGATATATTCGGAACAAATTGACCGTCCATCACATCAATATGGAGGTAGTCTGAATAGGGCTCAATCGTCTGGATCTCCGCTAATAATTGGTTAAAGTTGGCACTCAACATGGAAGGGGCTATTTTCATAATTGATCTCTCCTTTAATATTTGGGCTTTTGGGCTTGTAACTTGGCAAAAATCTGCTGGTAATTCTGATAACGGCTGGCAGCAATCTGGCCTTGGTCGACCAGGGCCTTCACCTGGCAACCTGGTTCATTGATGTGTAGGCAGGAGCGAAAGCGACATTCAAGACTGGCCCGGTGAATCTCTGGAAAATACTGGCCTAAATCCTCCTTGGCAATCTGGGAAAGGTCGACCGCCGAAAAGCCAGGCGTATCCGCAATCAGACCCTGGTGGTAACGATAGAGGGTGACCTCCCGAGTGGTATGCTTGCCCCGGTTCAAGGAGGAAGAGATCGCGCCCGTTTCAATGGCTGCAGCGGGGATCAGTTGATTCAAGAGAGTGGACTTGCCGACCCCAGATTGACCCATCACCACATAAGTCCCCTCTTGGATCAAGTGCTTGACGGCTTCTAAGCTTTGCTGGGTCTGATCATTGACAAGGAGGTCATAGCCGGCTGCTTGATAGGTCGCTCGGATCTGGTCAACCTGGGCTTGGGCCTGGTCTTGGCCTAAGGCGGCCACTAGGAGGTCATACTTGGTTAAGAGGATGATGGGTTGAATACCATGGCTTTCCACAAAAACGAGAAAATAATCCAATAAATTATAGGAGAATTCCGGTTCTCTTAAGGACGTGACGATGATGGCAAAATCCACATTGGCCACCGGTGGCCGCAAGAGGGCATTCTCCCGGGGTAGGATCTCCACCAGACGCCCGACTGCCTCTTCCTGATCTGCAATCGGCTCAAAGATAACATAATCGCCCACTAAGGGCTTCATCTTGAGATGCCTGAAATTGCCTCTAGGTTTTGTCACAAAAGACTGGTCATTGGACCAGACATAATAGAAGCCAGAAATGGCTTGGTAGATAATGCCCGTGGCTTGACTTGGCTTGGTTGCAGTCATTAAATCCCTCCCACTTATCAAATAAGGGAAGAATCGGAAGTCGACTGATGCCTCCCATAATCTTCCCTTCAAACTTATTGGTCTGGATAGACAGCAGATGATTCCGCAATGACTTCCCCGTCACGCAGAATACGATACTGTCCTTTTCCACCTTCATTTATTTCAAATGTGAGCGTCAACTCTTGACTCTCGGTAATCTCATACTCTTGTGCCAGTTCATTAATGTTATGCTTGGCATCTCCAATAAAGACTTGGATCTTATTGGCTAGGGGCTTGGTTTGATTAAAGTCGTTCTCAGCATACTTAGCCACATAATCAATCATAACAGTTTGGTTGACAGTCGATTGAGAGGCTTCTTCTTTCCCCTTAGAGATGACCACTTGAATGGTATCTCCCATCGTAAGCGGGGTCCCAGATAGGGGGTCTTGCTGGATGACTTGGCCCTTAGGAATATAGGGGTCAAAGGCATAGACTTCCTCTACATAAAGACCGTAAGCATCAGCAAACTTCTTAACCATATCAAAGGAGAGATTGTAGAAGTCCTGCATGGTGGTCTCTTCGGAATAAGATCCGATCACTAAGGTGATGGTCGCTCCACCGGGAACGACTTCTGTTCCAGGGTCTAGACTTTGCGAGAGGATGATACCTGCCTCCTCTTGGGAAGCGGCGATATAACGTAAGTCGACGATGAAGCCTGAATCGATCAGTTCTCGGCGTACCGGCTCATAGCCTTTACCGACATAGTTCCCAATCTTGACTCTAGGCTTACCATCTGAGACGACCAGGTTTACGGCCGATTTACGGTCTACACGTTCGCCCGCTGCCGGCTCAGTATTAATGACTTGGCCACGTGGAACTGTCTCATTCCAGACGACTTCGGTCTGCCCTACGACCAAGTCGCTCTCAGCCAGTAGGTCACTCGCCTGGGATTGGGTCAGTCGACTGATATCGGGCACATTGACTGAGGAGACCATTAACCGATAAGCAAAATAGAGAGCGAGGGCCAAAAGGGCCGCCATAATTCCAAAGAAAAGAGTCTTGAGAATCCGTGAGGACCGGCTCTTCTTGGGACCTGGTTGGGGCATCTCAAAGCTCGGATAGATGGATTCATCCAGGGGCTCTGGTGCTTCAACCTGCTCAGTGAGCGCCTTTTGCGCGGCTGGAATGGGTTGGATGGACTTAAATCGGACCGACTCATCCAACTGACTGCTCGGTTGGAAAGGCTTCTCATTCATCCGTGATGTGCTCAAGACCGTTGACAGGTCAGCCAGCATCTCTTGCGTGGATTTATACCGGTCTTGTGGTTTCTTGGCTGTCGCCTTTAAGACCACATTCTCTAAACTTTGCGGCACATAGTCCAATTGGTCCTTGATGCTTGGGAAGGGTTCTTGGAAATGCTTGAGCGCAATCGATACGGCAGACTCTCCATCGTGCGGAACAGACCCCGTAATGAGTTCATAAAGAACGACCCCAATCGCATAAATATCGGACTTGGTAGTTGCCGAAGAGCCTCTGGCCTGTTCTGGCGATAGGTAATGGACCGATCCTAGTAAAGTATTGGTCTGGGTAATCGACGTATCGCTGAGGGCGACCGCAATTCCAAAGTCCGTCATCTTCACCACGCGATCCTTGGTAATCATCACATTCTGTGGCTTAATATCCCGGTGAATGATGCCATTCCGGTGAGCGGCATCAATCCCTGCCACTAATTGACTCATGATCGCCACAACCAGTTCCAACTGAACGGGAGCATGACTGCGGATAAACGACTTCAAGTCCTGACCATCAATGTATTCCATTACAATGTACTGTTGCTTCTCATGTTCATCCACGTCATAAACTTCGACAATATTCGGATGGAGCAACTGGCTAGCCGAGATGGCTTCACGTTGGAAGCGGCGGATGGCATCTTGATTGTCCTGGAAGTCATAGCGTAAGACCTTAACCGCGACATCACGGTCTAGAATTAAGTCATGGGCCAGAAAGACATTCGCCATCCCCCCTTGACCAATCAAGGAAGTTAAGACATAACGATTCGATAACTTATCTCCGATCTCGATCATCAAAGACCCCCTCCTTTTCGGCCAAGTGGCGGACTAAAATCAAGGTAATATTATCCTTACCACCTGCTAAATTGGCAGCATCAATTAAGGCCTGCCCTAAACTTTCAAGCTCTTGGTATTCCTTAAAATGTGCAACGATCTCATTAGCCGTTACCATATTGGTCAAACCGTCCGAACATAAGAGGAGGACATCGACGTCTTCCACTGAGAGGTCATTAAAGGCGGGTTCTATCGCCATCGGCAAACCAATCGACTGGGTGACGACATTGCGCTGTGGATGGGAAAGCCCCTCCTCAGGTGTGATTTCCCCTGTCTTAATGAGTTCATTCACCAATGAATGATCTTCGGTTACCTGGATCAGTTGTCCTTGACGATAGAGGTAGCCACGTGAATCCCCAACATGCGCAAGCAAAATACGCCCGGCTACAAGGGTAGCCAGAATCAGAGTCGTTCCCATCCCTTCATATTCCGCTGACTGCTTGGAAGCTTCTAAGATATAGTCATTGACAGCTGCAATCATCTGGTCCATCCAATCCTTGGCCTGGTCTACTTGGTCAAAGCCTCCAACTTCTTGGAAGCGTTGACCCAAGTATTCGGCAGTTAAGCGGCTGGCAACATCGCCAGCTAAATTACCGCCGACTCCATCACAAAGAACAAACAAGACTTGTCCCGCTTGATTGAAATAATATTCGGCATAATCCTGGTTGGAAGCGCGTTTCTTACCAATATTAGACAGAACTGTAATTTCCATCTTCCACCTCAATCTGAATTTTTGCTTAAACGGCTAATAAAGAAACCATCGGTCTCGTACTGATGAGGCCAAATCCGTATGTCCCCTTGATCAGTGATCAGGTCCGCTTGTTTGACTTCTTCCTTTTGAATCGCTTGACGGGCAAAGTCTGGATGGCGGTCGAGAAAAGCATTGATCTGCCACTCATTCTCCTCATAGGCGATACTGCAAGTTGAATAGATTAGACGGCCACCTGGTTTTAAGAGACCTGCCACATGGTCGAGCAATTGTGCTTGCAAGTTGACGAGTGACTGGATGGCTTCCTTAGACTTCTGGTATTTGATTTCGGGTTTGCGCCGCATCAAACCTAAGCCCGAACAGGGTGCATCTAAGTATATCACATCATAGAGCATTTGAGTATCTGGCACAAAGTAACGAGCATCTGCCACTTGGATGGTCAATTTATCTTGTAAGCCCATCCTTTCAGCGTGCTGGGCCAATTTCTTCAACTTACTAGCAGAAAGATCGAGGGCCTGCAAGTGGCCTGTCGTCAAGTAGCTGGCAATCTGAGTGGCCTTCCCACCCGGCGCGGCACAAGCATCCAGAACCGCTTCATCCCCTTTTAATTGACCCAAGGGCGCCACTAACATGGAAGATTCATCCTGGATGGTAATGGCACCCGTTTGATAGCAAGCAGTATGTATAGGGTTGCCGCCCATGACCCGAATGCCCTGGTCAGCCACTTGACTCGGTTCCACCCCTAATCCAAGAGCGGCTAGGTCCTTCATGACTTGATCTTTGGAGTGGTTCACCCGGATTGATAAATGGGTCGGTTGGTTTAAGCTCTCCGCCAAGGCATGAAAATCTGCACTCGGCAGATGGCTCACCAAATAGTCCACCAACCAAACGGGCAGCGAGTATTGGATGCTCCAGCGCTTATTCTCCTCTTGAATCGCCTCAATGGCGGGTGGACCTTGGCGGAAGAAATTTCTCAAGATAGCATTGACATACTTACCTAAACCTTGATGGCCATTCACCTTGGCAATCTCCACAGCCTCATTCACAATCGCATGTTGGGGAATACGATCGAGATAGAGGGCTTGATAAATAGACAGTCGTAAGAGAGACTGGACCCAAGGTTCTGGTCTTTGCCCCTTAATAAAAGGACTCAAAAAATAATCCAGAGTCAACCGCCTTTGGATACTGCCATAGACCACCCTCACGACCAGGTTTTTATCCTTCAAGGACCGAGGGCTCTGGTCTAAATACTGGTCAATCACAAGATGGGAGAACCGGTCTCCATGATCAACCGCATCCAGTAATTGGACCATATCCCATCGTAAATTGTCCTTTAATCGCTGGTGGCTTCGCTGTTTAATCTTCATAACCGCCTCCTAATCAAAGTGTCGGCCGATCATTTGCTGGGCAGGTGTCCCCTTCAAAAATTCTGTCACCGACATCCGGCGTTTACCTGCGGGTTGATATTCCTCAATGGCAAAGACTGTTTGGTCCCCTGCTTGAACATAGAGGTGGTCCGAGTCCGCTCCAATAATCGTTCCGGCTTGAGCTGGATCGACCCCTTCAATCCCTGCAGGTAGGGCTTTTAAGGGGTAGCCCTGCCAGATCTTAACCCGTTCTTGGTCCAATAAAGTATAGGTCGTCGGGAAGGGGCGGAAGGCCCGAATATGGGCATCAATTGCTTGAGCACTTAAGTTCCAGTTGATTTGCTCTTCTTCCTTCTTAATAGTAGGAGAATAAGAGACCAAGGCAGGATCTTGCTTTTGCGGTGAGATCGCGCCATCAAAGATCCGCTGCAGGGTATCAATAAGTAATTCGCGCCCAATCAGGGCTAACTTCTTAAAGAGGGTGCCGACATCATCTTGGTCCCCAATCGGCAAGGAAATTTGTGCATAGACATCGCCTGCATCCAATTCTTTCACCATCTGCATAATGCTGACTCCCGTCTCTTGGTCACCCTTCCAGATGGCATAATGAATCGGCGCTCCTCCTCGGTACTTGGGTAGCAAGGAAGCATGCACATTCACCGCACCATATTTGGGGGCTTGCAATAGGGGTTCAGGAATTAATTGACCATAGGCCGCTGTCACAATGATATCCGCATCTAAGGCCAGTAAGTCTTGATAGGCTTGTGAATCTGCCATCACTTCTGGCTGGTAGACTGGAATCTCGTGGTTTAAAGCTATTTCCTTAACGGGAGAAGGGGTTAAGACCCGCTTACGCCCTACTGGTCGATCGGGTTGGGTAACCACTGCGATTACCTGTGAATCCACATCTTGGATCAAGCCCGTTAGAATCGTCGCAGCAAATTCAGGCGTTCCCATAAAGATTATTTTTTTCATTTACATCCTACTTTCTAAATGAAATATTGCGGTTCATGATCAATTTGAATTAAGATCCCTCGCTTTTGGACTTCTTGAGACTTGGCAAGCACCTCACTTAAGGCTGATTGTACTTGGGCGGGATCTTTATATTTTAAGAGAAGTTGGAAGTGATAATAATCATTCATCCGCTCAATACCATCATTAGAGGGTCCAAGAAGAATCAAATGATCGGGACTAACTTGGCATCTTTTTTGTAAGTCAGCCTTGACTTGGTAGACCGTTAATTGGGCTTGTGCGCGATCCTTTGAGGCCACCTTGACCAGGGTGGTATAGAAATAAGGTGGGTATTGCCCCAAGTGTCGACGCTGCATCTCGTAGAAAAAGAAACCCTCATAATCATGATGCTGAGCTAATTGTATCACATAATGATCGGGATTGTAGGTTTGGATCACGACCTCGCCCTGCTTGTTGCCTCGACCGGTTCGACCAGCTACTTGGGTCAGCAGCTGGAAAGTCCGTTCAGCTGACCGGAAGTCTGGTAAGTTTAAGCTGGTATCCGCATTGATCACCCCCACCAAGGTGACCTGGTCAAAATCTAATCCTTTAGCAATCATCTGAGTCCCAAGTAGGATCGATCTGGGTTGCTGACTGAAAGACTGTAAGAGCTTCTCGTGGGCCCCCTTTGCCTGGGTCGTATCATTATCCATTCGAATCACCGGTGCATCTGGGAAAACTTGGTTGAGCGTTTCTTGAATACGTTGGGTGCCGAATCCCTGGGTGGTTAGTTGGGGACTATGGCAATTGGGACAGGTTGCAGGCGCGGCTTGCTGATAGTTGCAATAATGACATTTCAGGGTCTGGTCCTTCTTATGGTAGGTCAAGGAAATATCGCACCGCGGACAATAAACTACTTGCCCACACGCTTGACAGAGCATATAAGCCGCATAGCCGCGCCGGTTCAAGAGAAGGACCACTTGTTCCTGGCGGTCTAATTTCTCTTGAATCTTGGCCAGCAAGAGTGGTGAGAAGGCCTCATAAGGACGGTCATCTAGGTCTTGCGTCATATCTACCAAAGTAATGGGTGGCAAGGGTTGTTGGTTAATCCGCTCGGTTAATTGAATCAGCTGGTAACGGCCGACATGGGCTCGGGCACGTGATTCCAAGGAAGGTGTGGCAGAGCCTAAGATTAAGGGACACTGGTGGTAACGGGACCGCCAGAGGGCCACATCGCGGGCATGGTAGCGTGGGTTCTCTGACTGCTTATAGGTAGTCTCATGCTCCTCGTCGATGATAATTAAGCCAAGATTTTCCAGAGGGGCAAAGATGGACGACCGGGCCCCCACGACTACCTGAGCTTCTTGGTCAATAATCCGCCGCCATTCATCATACTTCTCCCCAATACTTAAGCCTGAATGTAAGACCGCTACTCCTTTACCAAAACGTCCAACAACCCGTTCCACCATCTGTGGCGTGAGGGCAATTTCGGGCACTAAAAGGATGGCCGATTTCCCTTGGTCCAGGGTCTGGGCAATCAATTGTAAGTAAATTTCAGTCTTACCAGAACCTGTGACCCCTTCTAAGAGGAAGGTCTGATTGGCAGATTCAGCGATCTTGTCTTGAATTTGCTTAAAAGCTTTGGCTTGACTGGGCCGAAGGTTTTTTGCCTGACTGGGCTGAATAGCTTGAAGCCCACTTGGCCGCCGGTAGACAGTGGCCTCCTGGTCAATCAGCCAACCTTGATCGATGAATTTCTGAATAATGGATCGGTTTACACCTGAGCGCTGGCTTAATTCCGAAATCGTCACCGCTTGATCCAAGGGGTGGTCACGCAAATAGTCAATTAACTGCAGCTGGCGGTAACTGCGGGAAGAAACACTCTCACGGACCTGGTCCAGATCAGTTTCAGGCGCCAGGCTAATGAGCCGAAGCTTCTTGGTCGTGACCTGGTCACGGACCTCATAGTCCAAGCTCAGACTGCCCAGGTTCAATAGGGATTTAAGAGTCTTTCGGTCGATTTGGCTTTCTAATAAGTCCCGTGGAATCTTTCGTTCTTTAAGGTCGAGACCAGCCTCGGCGACTGCCTTTGGATCATGAATATGAAAGACAGCTTGATACTTAGCCTTGAGCATACTCGGAAGCATCGCTGTGAGGATGGAGATGCGAAAGGCATGCAATTGATCCGCTAGATAGTTGGAAAGGTCCACCAATTCCTGGTTCAAGAATGATTGATAGTCCATCACTTGGAAGATCGCTTTTAAGTCTCCTGCAAAATCACTCGTTTCTTTAATGGCCACGACAAAGCCCATTAACTTCCGATTGCCGAAGGGAACTTCCACCCGGCTGCCTAACATCACCAAATCCTCTAGATCTGCTGGAACAGCGTAATCAAAGGGATGATTCACCTGGGCACTGGGAATATCTACGATCACTTCAACATACATTCCGCTTCCTCCTAACAAAAAACTACTATGCCATCATGAACTGATCAATGATCGACATAGTAGCTGCTCGAATGCTAAGTAACCTACTTATCCTTACGGATCGACAGGACGCCTGCCGTCACTTCTTCTAAAGCCTTACCAACGGGTTTGTCTGCTCGATAATCTTCCAACTGCATAATCTTATAATCGCACATCTCCCGCGCCCGCTTGCTAGCGAGAATAATTAAGGAATATTTTGATGATTCCTTACGCAAGAGATCATCAATCGATGGGTATAACATCATTTATCTTCACCTTCTTCTACAAAATAATCCGCAATATCACTTAATAGTCGGTCAACGACACGGTCTGCCTTGAGGTGCTCACAATCGATAATGGCATTGATCTTGCGCACAGCAACTGGTACTTCATCATTGACCACAACATAATCATAAGCTTCCATCATGGCAACTTCCTTCTTGGCCTTGAGCATCCGCTCACGGATCACATCATCCGAGTCGGTGCCTCGATCCGTCAACCGGGTCTCCAATTCTTTGAAGGAAGGCGGCGCTAAGAAAATAAAGATTCCTTCTGGCATCTTCTCTCGCACCTTACGTGCCCCTTGGACCTCAATCTCCAAGAAGACGTCTCGCCCTTCTTCCAAGTGGCGTTCAATCGAAGCCAAGGGCGTCCCATAATAATTGCCAACATATTCAGCATACTCGAGGAGAGCCTCTTGGTCAATTAAGGCTTCAAATTCTTGTCGGCTCATAAAGTGATAGTCCACGCCGTCTTGTTCACCTGGCCGGCTCTTTCGGGTCGTAGCAGAGATCGAATAGACATAGTCGCAGTTCTCATCATCAAAAACAGCCGCCCGCACAGTTCCCTTACCAACCCCCGAAGGGCCCGACAAAATAATTAACAAGCCTCTTTGTTTTGCCATACTCTACCTCCGTCAATTATTGAATCTATCTTAGCACACTTTTGCATTGGCTAAAAGACCATGTCCCAGATTCCAGCAAATTAATCCCAATCTTCTCACAATCTTCCATGGTTAATCTCCCTGTGCGTTTAAAGACAGAATTTGTTGGCAGAACCCTATCAACC
Source organism: Facklamia languida CCUG 37842 (assembly GCF_000245795.1). GTDB lineage: Bacteria > Bacillota > Bacilli > Lactobacillales > Aerococcaceae > Facklamia > Facklamia languida. The sequence continues at coordinate 82,787 of NZ_JH601133.1, forward strand.
GGCAAATAAAAAGCCTCAATCAATTCGTATTCTGCTTGATAAGGGTTCCTTATTATTCAAAAAAGGACCATACTGCTGATTCTTCGTTGGATACCACCCGCCAAGCGATGATTTAAAGGTCGGTCTTCTCTTACTAAAGATTGAGACTGCCTCTTATCTTGTCTATTACCTTAAGCACATCCTTAAATGACCATGATTCAAGAGGCAGATCTTCAGCATTCAATGAAAAGCGAAAATTTGTTCGTAAATCGCTTGACATCCTGAACAAATGTTCGTATACTCTAAATACAAACAAATGTTCGAGATTGGAGGCAAGTAAATAATGGAATTACCAATGAGACCTCAGGGTCACCGCTTAATACAATTCGCACAAGATCTATTCAAACCCTTCAGATCCCCTGCCCCCTTGCTTAATGATGGAATTGAGATGATGCCAATGAACCAGGTCAAGGACCAGTTAATGGCCCACTATGTCAAGCAGAGACCCTTGGCCATCCTCTTTGAATTCTACGACCCAGCATCAGTCATTCAAATGGCTGAACTTGAATTGTCCATTGACTCCCCTATTCAACCTAACGAGACAGTACGGGTGAGTCATCGCGGCCATTCCTTCCAACTTGAGTTAAATCAAATCATCAATGTGACTGCCATCACATCGCAACAGATTGCCTAAGTCTTAGGTAAATCTCCCAATACTTGATTTGACTATGCATAGCACAATCCCCGCTATACAAAGAAGCCTCACTCAGATCCGGAGTGAGGCTTTTTTGTTTAGTCATTAAGTAAGGAGGAAGTCTCCTTGCGTGAGAGATACCGAGTCCGTCTTGGAATCAACCCACGCGGTTGGAAACGCGCTAGCAAGGAGAGGGTTAGGCTGATCACCAACCAGGTCACCAGGGCTCCTAACCAGAAATTAAGGGAATGAATTGGCACCTGAACTTCCTGGTCCAGCAACCAGGGCAAGAGCCATCGACCCAAAAGATAGAAGACAAGGACCGTCAAGAGGCTCCCTGTCCAAATATTCAAATAAGTTGACGAATACCGCTTATTATTCAAGGTCTTTTGCGTATACTTGGCAAAGAGCCCCGCAAACCCTACTCCTAACCAGGGCACTGCTTTCACTAGGAAAGCTGCCACCCAGTCACTCGGCTGGGAAAGGGCCATCAAGATTAAGCCAGTCAAAGCACCGACCATAATCCCGCTAGCAACCCCATAGCGTAAGGCCAACCAGACCAGAGGCAGGAGTCCGACCGCCATAGGATAGCCGATCATTATTCCTAAACGACCATCCAAGAAGTAAGTTACTAATAGAGCTAGGAGGATAGCCACCAGACTATCCGCCAATTGCCGTGAAGTTCTTTTATTCATAATTCACCTTAATCTTTCTTATCGTAGGAAGAAGCATCCATAATAATCGGTAGGACCACTGGGCGACGCTTGGTCTCCTTATAGAGGTACTTGCCAATCTTCTCTCTTAAATCGCTCTTAAGATGGTTCCAATCAAAATCATCACTGGCAAGGTGGGTCTCTAATACGTCTAAGGTAATATCAGAGCAAGATTCAATCAGGCTAATCGATGTTTTCATGAAGACAAAGCCGCGGGAAGTGATCTGAGGTCCGACAAGAATTTTTTTGAGTCGGCGTGAAATGGTCGCCACGACGATAAAGATCCCATCTTCACTCAAGATCCGGCGGTCTTTCAGGACAACATTGCCAATATCACCGACACCAATGCCATCAACAAGGACATCCCCTGCTTCAACCTGACTGGTATTGGTCATCTTCCCCTTGTGGTATTCCATGACATCTCCTACCGCAGGAATGATCACTGATTCTGGCGACATGCCCACTTGTTGTGCCAGGTTGGCATGGGCTTGAAGCATCCGGTATTCACCATTAATTGGAATCAAGTATTCGGGCTTGAGGAAGTTCAACATCAATTTAAGGTCATTCGGTGTCGCGTGTCCCGAAGTATGATAGTGGTCGGTCACACTTAAGACCCGGGCCCCTGCCCGATAGATCATGTCCTTAGTCCGCGCCACATTAGTCTCCATCGAAACGGAAGGAGTCGTGGCAATATAAACTGTATCATGTTCCTTAATCCTTACCTTGGGATGGTGGCCTTGAGCCATGGCCTGAATCAGCTGAATGGGCTCTCCCACGTCACCTGTGGCTAGAATGACAATCTGATCATCCTGGAAGCGGTCCAACTGCTTAAGTTGTCCAAAGACGTCACGGCTAGGAATCTCGATCTTATCTAACTTCAAGGCTACATCCACTATCTCATAGAGGTCTTCACTAGGGAAGAAGATCGTCCGGTTTGACTTGTGAGCGGCTTGTAGGACTTGTTGAATCCGCGCAATATTGGATCCAACCGTTCCGACAATTACCCGTCCCTTAGCATTGCGAAAGACTTCGGTAATTTCATCGCCTATCACAAGGTCACTCACATTCTCAACCGTTGATTCAGCCGCGGCAGAATCACTCAAAAGGGCAATAACCTTCCGCTTTCCTAAATCAGTCAAGCGGGCAAAGTCTGTTTGATAATTCTTGCTGGCACTTGGATCGAAACGGAAATCCCCCGTATAGACGATGGTCCCTTGGGGTGTCTCTAAGGCTATCCCAACAGAGTCTGGAATGGTATGCGTTGTTGGGAAAAAGGAAACCACGACATCATCAAATTCAATTTCAGTGTCGGGATCGATGACGAAGAAGTTATCGACCCGCTCAGACAAGCCTTGCTTACGGGCTGAAATCGTGGCTAATTCAATCGTCAATTGGGTCCCAAAGACAGGGGCTTCAATCTTATCTAAAAGGTAAGGTAAGGCCCCGACCGCATCCGCATGACCATGTGAGAGGAAGATCCCCACCACTCGGTCACGATTTTCTTCCAAATAAGTAAAGTCAGGAATGACCATATCGATTCCTAACAAGTCATCTTCTGGATAGAGCAGTCCACAATCCAGGACGAAGAGCGCCTGGTTGACCTCTACCACATACATATTTTTCCCTTCTTCACGGATTCCGCCTAGGGAAATAATTTTAATCTTGTCCATTTATCCACCTCAACTTTAATTTTTTGGGTCTATTTTAATTCGTGGGCCCCTCCCTACTGGAGAGGCAAATCTCAATTGATTATACCATAGACCCTTTAAAAATAAAATTTTACACCGACGCTTTATTCATATGTGTTAAATGTATAGAATGATGTCTCAAAAGTCTAATTATCTAAGTAACATCATGTGCTAAAGTGCTCCTCTTTTAACTCATTTTAAAAATAAAATAAGGCAGTGCCAATGCTTAATTAAAGGGGACCGCCCTCCAAAGCTAAGCTTTTCCTGGCTCGTTCCACTAGGCAATGCCTAGACGGTAAACCGTAAGGCATTGCACGCTACGTGGACCGTCCAAGTCCCTTTGATTAAGCATTGGCACTGCCTTCTTTATTTAGTTCTTTTAAAGACGATAATTTATTAAACATAAATAATTGCCTAATAATGCTTTAGAGTTGGTTTACTAAATCATTTCACATAAATGGCGAAGAGTCTTTATTATTTCGGTTTAAATGATATATTCTCCATGTAGACTAATTATATTATAGAATATATTAGATAATAATTAAGAGCTATCTTGAGTATGATTGTGCAGAACAACCTATTTATACTTAGCCTTCAATCAGACTCTATGAAAGATAAAAATATAGATTAAATCCATAAGTAACAAACGGGTCGCCTATGATGAGCTCATCCCAACAATTTTAATTTAGACTATAATGTAGAGTTTTCACACTAGATAATAAAACCTTGAGTAATTTTTATTGACATTGATCCTCAACCCTTATCTTTCCATATGTCAGCTTAATGAAACAATCTACCGAAGTAGACCATTTTATGAAGAATGAAATCAAAAAAGCAGGTAGTGGCGAATGGATGAAATCATAGGAAAAAGGAAGGCCCACGTAGCGTGCAATGCCTTACGGTTTACCGTCTAGGCATTGCCTAGTGGGCCTAGCCCGGAAAAGCTGCGTTTTGGAAGGCGGTCCCCTTTGATTTCATCCATTCGCCACTGCCTGCTTTTAAAGTGGAAAAACACCAAACCATGCCACACAAAAAGCTAGCCATCCGCTCGTCCAAAAACGACCAGTTTTGAGCCTCTCTTCAGTGGATCATGATTCAGTGTTTTATCATAGTGATTAATTATAGATAGCTTTAAAGGAATAAAAATCAAGAATTAAGGTTGATAGAAGCTATTTTAAGACTCGCTCTTTTGCATCAAGACTTTACGAGAAAGGTCAATGCGTCCGCGTTCATCAATTCCAGTCACCTTAACGGTCACCTTATCCCCCACATCAAAGATATCTTCCACCCGGTCAATGCGACGGTGGTCGATTTGGGAAATATGGAGGAGACCTTGCTTACCGGGTAGGACCTCCACAAAGGCCCCGTAACTTTCAATCCGTTGAATCGTTCCCTCATAAATCTGGTTGACTTCCACTTCAGCCACCAGTTCTTCAATGATTTGCTTAGCCCGGTTGATCATCTCCTGGTCTGGAGAAGCAATACTGATGCTGCCATCTTGTTCAATATCGATCTTAACTCCAGTCTCATCGATGATCGCATTGATGGTATCTCCACTCTTACCAATGACCACTTTAATCTTATCAGGATCAATCTGCATCATTTCGATCTTAGGTGCATAAGGGCTTAATTCTGGTCTTGGTTCCGCAATGGTAGCGGTCAGATTGTCTAAGATTTCTAGACGGGCCTTGCGCGCTTGCATTAAGGCTTCTTTTAGAATCGCCTCCGTAATTCCTTGGATCTTAATATCCATTTGTAAGGCAGTGATTCCTTCTTGGGTTCCGGCTACCTTGAAGTCCATATCGCCTAAGTGGTCTTCCAAGCCTTGGATATCCGTAAGTACCGTATAGTGATCTTGGTCCATCACGAGTCCCATCGCGATGCCCGCAACTGGTGCTTTAATTGGAACCCCAGCGTCCATTAAGGCCAGGGTACCCGCACAGATCGAAGCTTGAGAAGAAGACCCATTCGATTCGAGGACTTCTGCTACCAAACGAATCATATAGGGGAAGTCTTCCTTAGAAGGTATCACCTGGCTCAGAGCTCTTTCACCCAGAGCTCCATGACCAATCTCCCGTCGACCAGGGGAGCCAACCCGGCCCGTTTCTCCTACAGAGAAGTTAGGGAAATTATAGTGGTGAATGAACCGCTTCTCTTCTTCGATCCCTAACCCATCAATTACTTGGTGTTCACTCAAGGGAGCCAGGGTTGCGACCGATAGAGCTTGCGTTTGTCCCCGGGTAAAGAGTCCTGATCCATGGGTACGAGGTAGGAGCGCCACTTCTGAAGCAAGGGGCCGGATTTCATCAATTTGACGTCCATCTGGACGAATCCGCTCACGGGTGATTAACCGCCGCACTTCATCCTTTTCTAATTGGTGGAGGGCTGTTTGAACATCTTTTAATAGGCTTTCTTGGTCAGGTTCTTCCAGCAATCGCTCAGTGAAATAAATGATTCCTTCTTCAATTAATTGGTTCACCGCTTCTTCTCGCGCCTGCTTCTCAGGTGTTTGAATGGCTTGAATCATCCGGTCCTTATAGAGGGTTTGAACCTTATCCACGATATCAGGATCGAGACCCTTAATCTCAAATTCAAATTTTTCCTTACCAACCTTTTGCACAATCTCTTCTTGGAATCGAACCAAGTCCTTGATCGCTTGATGACCAAAGAGGAGGGCCTCCAGCATTCCCTCTTCATCCACTTCTTTTGCTGAAGACTCCACCATATTGATGGCAGAAGAGGTTCCGGCAACCGTTAGATCGATTTCTGAGCGTTCGATCTCCTCCACCCGTGGATTGATCAAGAGCTGACCATCCACGCGCCCTACTTGCACCCCAGCAATTGGACCATCAAAAGGAATATCAGAAATTGCTAGGGCCAGCGAAGACCCAAACATGGCAGCCATCTCAGGTGAACAGTCTTGGTCCACCGATAAGACCGTATTGGTGATTTGGATCTCATTGCGGACCCCTTCAGGGAACATGGGGCGAATCGGCCGGTCAATCAAACGAGAAGTCAGCGTGGCATTCTCAGAAGGACGCCCTTCGCGCTTAATAAAGCCACCGGGCACCTTGCCCACTGCATACATCTTCTCAATATAGTGAACCGTTAAGGGAAAGAAATCCATGCCTGAACTCGATTTGGAAGCAACAGCAGCTGAGAGCACGACGGTATCCCCATAACGGACCAATACGCTCCCATTGGCTTGTCTTGCCATTTGCCCCACTTCAACGACTAAGGGTCGGCCACCCCATTGCGTCTTAAATACTTGCTTTGTCATTCAAATAGCCTCCTTACAAGCAGTGTTTATTTGGAAGACCACTAGACAAAGATCAACCTTCCAGACGACCAAAAAGTTCATCTTTGCATAGTAGTTAAATCCAAATAAACCTAATCCTAATATAACAAAAAGGATGGCGGAATGCCATCCTGATAAAAATCCACTTGTCGCTTAACGACGTAAGCCTAAACGTTGAATTAATTCACGGTAACGTGTTACGTCTTTTTCACGTAAGTAAGCGAGTAAATTACGACGGTGACCAACCTTCTTCATTAAGCCACGGTAAGAATGGAAGTCCTTCTTGTGTGTCTTAATGTGGTCATTCAAGTTGTTAATATCCTCTGTAAGGACCGCTACTTGAACTTCAATTGAACCTGTATCACCTTCATGACGGGCAAATTCCTTGATCAATTCGTCTTTACGTGCTTGTGTTAATGCCATATTATCACCTCTTCTTCAATATTCGGCCAAAGCTAAGTAAAACGTTGGTGACGCGCTAAACTGAGCTCAGGTCAGCGAACTTCAAGCTATAGCTGACTCAAAGTTACCAAGATATATTATACCATATCCACCATAATTGCAAGACCCTCGATTCACTTTCATCCCTGGTTGTCCAAATTAGGTAAGCTATTCTCCATTTTTCAGTTCTTAATTTAATTCTAAAAAATATGTCTCTTTATTTGTTTGGATTTAATAATTAAAAAAAAAGATTCTGTCATTTTACTAAACCTATATTATTAAAACACTTCCTATTTTGCCACTTGGATAAATTTAAAAAGTATTAATCAAAAAAGTATAGAATCCGTCAATAAAAGGCAGGTCCCAATGCTTAATCATAGGAAGGAGGACGATCCACGCAGCTTGCAATGCCTTACGGTTTACCGTCTAGGCATTGCCTAGTGGATCGAGTCTGGAAAAGCGAAAGCTTTGGAAGACGGTCCCCTATGATAAGAATTGGGGGCTGGCTTATTGACGGTTACTCTTCCTTTTATTTCTATCACTTATTCCTAGTAGTCCTAGTCTGGAAAAGCCTTGCTTTGGAAGGCGGTCCCCTATGATAAGGATTAGGCTGGCTTATTGACGGTTATTCTTTCTTTTATTCTTATCACTTATTCCTAGTAGTCCTAGTCCGGAAAAGCACCGCTTTGGAAGGCGGTCTCTATGATAAGCATTGGACTACCTTATTGACAGTTATCTCTATTTTATTTTTATCATCACTTATCAAGAAGTTTTCGGCCAATCTAATTGGCGGTAGAAAGACTTTAGGACAAGAGTTGGCTATAAATACGAAACTCGGACGGAATCTGATCTAAAGGAAGCAAATGACAAGTCAATTCCGCTGGACCCTTCTGAACAAGGTCTCCTTGAAGATAAAACCGCCAATCTAAATGAATGTGGCCTGCTTCCTGGTTGACAGGATTAGCTGGAATCGCAATCTGGTTAACATCCACTAATTGATCGACCACAGGCTCCCGTAATCCATAACCTGTCTCCTCTTCAAACTCACGCAAGGCTGCTTGTAAAGGGGTTTCCCCCTCTTCCACATGACCAGCTGGCAAGAGGCGCTGGTGTAAATAAGGATGGTCCACCATGAATAAACGCTGGTTAACAAAGACAATGGCCGAGGCCGATAAGTGGATCAAGGACTGACGATTGCGTAACAGGTGGTCAGCTTGTGACTCAAGCTGCTGTCTTAATTGAGCTGACTTGGCCTGGTCATACCAAGGATAGCCTCGGTCAACCAGGTCTTTCAATTGTTGGTCAAGTAAGGTCTTATCCATGAACCCACCGCCGCCGCACACGTTTAATGAGATGAAAAGACCCCATCACCACTACAGGGTCTAATCCCGAAGCCAAGGCTTGGTCTACCGCCTGGTTCGGATCTTCAAAGGCCAAGGCAGGAATCCCCACTTCTTCAAAAAGCGCCTGAAGTTGTTGGACCGGCATGGCTCTTCCTGGAAAGTCTGGCTGGGTCAAATAGAAGTCCGCGGGTAATTGACCAATTTTTTCCACAATATGGCGGACGTCCTTATCCTGTAAGAAACCACAGACAATCGCTAAACGCTGACCCGAGAAATCTTCGCCCAAGCTGAGGCAGAGTTCTTGAATGGCATCCAGATTATGAGCCCCATCCAAGAGGACCACAGGCTGGTCCTGGACCAGTTCATACCGGCCCGGTAGGCTGACTGATTTGAGGGCTTGATTAATGCGTTGGATTTCGAGGGCTTCGCCTCGTCCTGCTAACCAGTCTTGGTAGGCCGTCAGGACCGTCGTCAAGTTCTCGTCCTGATAGGTCCCCTTCAAGCCTAAGTCAACCTTAAAGGAAGTGCCATCGGCCAGGCGCACTTGCCGGTGGTCGACTTGCAGACCATGCGAATCCACTAAAATGGCTTGCCGGACTTGAATCCGATCTTTAAGCACACCACGAACTTGCGGAGGTTGGTTGGGGGCAATCACGACCCTGGTATGAGGGCGGATAATCCCAGCCTTTGTAGCAGCAATGATTTGAAGGTCAGGCCCCAAGAGGTTCAAATGGTCTAGCCCAATCTTAGTAAAAATCGCATATTCAGCATGTGAGATAGCATTCGTTGCATCTAATTCGCCCCCGACACCACATTCCAGCACCACCCAAGAGCATTGACATTGACGGAAGTAGACCATTGCAATCAAAAATGTCCACTCAAATTGCGACAGATCCTGATCTGGATCGAGACCTAGCGCCAGGACGCTTTGAGCAATCTTCTGTTGACACGCGATATAATCTCCCTCCGAAATCTGCTGACCATTGACTTGAATCGATTCACATTCACTATTAAGGTGGGGACTGGTGAAGAGGCCAACCCTAAGATGATGACCTACCAAAAGGGCCTGCAGCATGGTAGAGGTCGACCCCTTACCATTTGTTCCGGCAATATGGAAGATCGAGTAAGCCTGATCAGGTTGGTCGAGGGATGATAAGATTAAGCGCAGGACCTTGAGCCGGTCTCCTTGACCATACAAGATGGTGGGGGATTGAGGATTAAAGTCTGACATCACCACTGTCCCACCTTTGGCAGTGATTGGAGAAATTCCTTCCTTAATGAGTCATTTTGACTAAATTCACCCAGGAAGAAAGTCGTACGGGTGATTGAATTGAGCTTCTGCACACCCCGCATTTCCACGCACATATGGCGGGCATCCACCACAACTGCCACTCCCTTGGCTTGAGTGACTTCCATTAAGATCTCCGCTACTTCTCGGGTAATATTCTCCTGGACATTGAGCTTGCGGGAGACATAATTCACTAGGCGGGGAATCTTAGATAAGCCAATAATTTGTCCCCCTTGCGGCAAATATCCTACATGGACATGTCCGAAGAATGGTAACATGTGATGTTCACACATGGAGTAAAAAGGAATGTGATTGACACTCACCACCTGATCGCCACTACCAGTCGCGGTTGGAAACATCTTCCCTTCAGTAAAGGACGCTAGACGGGTCGAAGCGGTCATTTCCTGTAAGGCCTTGGCCACTCTTTTGGGGGTCTCACGTAATCCATCACGGTCAGGATCCTCACCAATTTCTACCAATATCTCCCGGACAAGTTCTGCCAGGCGGTCAATGTTAATTTCTGTCATAATATCTGCCTACTCTTTCTAATCTTTGATTTCCTTGTTTTTGTAAAACTGCTATGGATTGCATAATGGACGGATATGCTGGAAAGTCCTCTGAAATTATTTCTGCCAGTGGGACCAAGACAAACAAGCGATTAAATAGCTCCGGATGGGGTAAGCGCAAGTCAGGGTCTTCACTCACTTGATTATCAAAAAAGAGAATATCAATATCGAGGGTCCTCGGCCCCCAAACAATCTCTCGTTTGCGGTGTAAGGCCGCTTCGACTTCATGAATATAATCTAATAAGACATACGCCGATAGATCGGTCTCAATTATGGCTGCTAGATTAATGAAATCATCTTGGACCACCCCACCAACGGGTGACGTCTGGTAGAGACTGGATACTTGAAGGAGGTCAATCTTTGGGTGTTGGGCGAGGAGCTGACAGCCCTGGTCTAGGTTAGACCTGCGGTCACCCATATTCGATCCCATACTCAGGTAAGCGCGATGGTTCATCTTAGCCCTCCACTTCAATCTCGGCTGAATCCAGTATGCCTTGAATGGGTAAATATAATTTACGAACATTGACTTTTACTTTGTCAATTTTTTGAGGACTGACGGCCTTGATTTGGTCAAGGAGATCAAGGGCAACCGTTTCGATCAGGTCAGCCCGACAAGTCTGAATATAGTCTGCCACCACTTGATAGAAAGTCGCATAGGAGACCGTCTCATCCAAGTCATCCCGACTGATGGACTGGCTCAGGGTCACCTCCAAGTCAATCGCCAAGCGTTGGCCCAATTTCTTTTCCTCGGGAAAAACGCCAATATGGGAATAAAATTGCATGTTATTTAACTTAATCTTCAAGATTGATCCTCCTACTTGGTGCCATAAGCGGGCAAATGAACATCTTCCAGGCGGTCTGCTTGACGAATATGACTCGCGATCAAGGCCGCTACTGCGTGTTCTTGGCCGACATGAACGCGGACAACCTCAATACCCATAAAGGCCGCTACCGCCGTCAAAGCAGCTGAAGCTTGGTCTCTTAAGGCATAGCCCAGGGGGTCTGCTGGATCAGTTGGATACCCCGCTTCTTGCAGGGTGTTTTGAATAAAACGTTTGCGGGAAACTCCTAAAAAACAAGTAAAGCCCCATTGGTGAATCAACTCGGCTTGTTTGACTAGGGCATAATTTTCTTTCTTAGTCAGACCAAAGCCAATTCCTGGGTCAAGCATCAAGCGGTCTCGATGGATACCGGCCGTCTGGGCACAAGCTAAGGACTTCTCAAAATAAGCTTTCATTAACTCCACCACCTCCATCTCCTGAAAGGCATCCAGTTCAGTTGGACTAAAGACCCCTTGCCCTCCAAATGAGGGGAAAATCTTAGCTGATGGATGGTCTGGACGCTGAAGGACGGGGTTGGCCATTAAGACCACTCCTACATCCGATTGAGCCAGCACTTTGGCCATCTGGGGGTCGCCCAGTAACCCTGTAATATCATTCACCACATCAACCCCCGCTTCTATGGCCGCTTGGGCGACTGGAGCCTTCCAAGTATCAATGGAGATAATGGCATCTGTCTCCTGCTTGAGGGCTTGAATGACCGGTAGGACCCGCTGGATTTCTTCTTCCACTTCAACGTAAGTCGATCCAGGACGGGTTGACTCACCACCAACATCAATCATGCGACAGCCTTGGCTGATTAGGAATTTAGCACGGTCAATGGCCTTCTGGCGATCAAACCACTGCCCCCCATCAGAGAAAGAGTCGGGTGTGACATTCACTATTCCACAAATGAGCGTCGGGTCTTGATGGCGAATCGTTTGACCCTTAAATCTAAAAATCGGTTCTTGATCCTTTATTTCTGTTAACATCTGAACTCCTTACCCGGATGTAAAGAAAATTTATCACAAAAAAGAGCACCCTAATCCTAGAGTGCCGCCGCAAAGCGTTACAGCGGAGGCGGTCGTCTATCGCGCACTGCTCGCTTCGTCTTCTAGCTACATCCCATCTAGAAGCACTTAACGTAGACAACCTACTCTGTTCCTTGATATAAATCCTATTGTATGCCTTTTAACGATTTAACACAATCCCCCTCAACCCCTTAGACTCGGATTCAGTCACTAAAGGGACCCACCCTTTCCATGCATGTCGCCCCTTTGAGTCTTGTCCCACCAGCAGAAGGCCTTAGCCCTTCATACACGCTAGGAAGCTCGCCGGCTGCCTTTTACTGGTTGAATTCAAAAAAGCAGCCTACATCAGCTGCTTCTTTGATTAATTCAACTTAAAATGGGCCTTTAATTCCATAATAATATCGCGTGTCGTGGCTGCCGCTTCAAAATTCATCTCTTTCGCATATTCCTTCATCTGCAGGGTCAACCGTTCTAATTCCTCTTGCTTTTGTAAGCGTGATAAGGACTTGAATTGTACCAAAAGATTGTCTTGTTTCTCATCATTCGAGACACTATGAGTAATGCGAATTAAATCGCGGACATCCTTCTTAATGGTCTTCGGGACAATTCCGTGGGCTTCATTGTAAGCCAGTTGAATCTGGCGACGACGGTTGGTCTCATCAATCGCCCGCTGCATGGAGCCCGTGATGGTATCGGCATACATGATGACCTTCCCATTCTCATTCCGAGCAGCCCGTCCTATCGTTTGGACCAGCGACCGTTCGGACCGGAGGAAGCCTTCCTTATCCGCATCAAGGATGACGACCAAGGAGACTTCTGGCACATCAATCCCCTCCCTTAGGAGGTTAATTCCTACCAGGACATCGAAGACACCCAGACGTAAGTCGCGAATAATTTCAGTCCGCTCCAGGGTTGCGATATCCGAATGGAGATACTTGACCTTGATATCAATTTCCTTGAGATAGTCTGTCAGGTCTTCAGACATCTTCTTGGTCAGGGTCGTAATAAAGACCCGTTCGCCCTTGTCAATCCTCTGATGGATCTCACTTACCAGGTCATCAATTTGACCTTGGATGGGTCGGACTTCAACGCTTGGATCCAAGAGACCGGTCGGCCGGATAATCTGTTCAACAATCTGGCCATGGACGCGCTCCATCTCATAGGGCCCCGGTGTCGCGGAAATATAAAGGATCTGGTTGACGTGGGATTCAAACTCCGCTAGGGTCAAGGGCCGGTTATCAACAGCGGATGGCAGGCGAAACCCATACTCAACCAACTGCTCCTTGCGGGCACGGTCCCCATTATACATCCCCCGGATCTGGGGCATGGTGATATGGGATTCATCGGCGACAATTAAGAAGTCTTCTGGAAAGAAATCCAATAGTGTGTAGGGAGGCTCACCGGGGGCTCGTCCATCCATATGGCGCGAATAATTCTCAATCCCTGAACAATACCCCATTTCCAAGAGCATCTCAATATCATAATTGGTCCGCTGCTCCAAGCGCTGGGCCTCGATCAGCTTATGTTCTTGCCGGAGGACTTCCAGTCGCTCTTCTAATTCTTGCCGGATGGATTCCACTGCCCGCAAGGTTTGTTCCTGGTTGGCCACAAAGTGCGTCGCCGGATAAATGGGAAAATGATCAACATCGTTCTTAATCTCTCCGGTTAGGACATCCACTTCCCGAATCCGGTCAATCTCATCCCCAAAGAACTCGACCCGAATGACTTCCTTATCGCGAGAGGCCAGGAAGATCTCCAGGACATCTCCTCGCGCCCGGAAGGTCCCCCGTTGGAAGTCGATGTCATTCCGGACAAATTGCATCTCCACCAAGCGGGTCATGACTGCTTCACGGGAGATCTCTTGCCCCTGTCTTAGAGAGAGGACATGTTCACGGTACATGTCAGGATCGACCAAACCATAGATACAGGACACAGAGGCCACGACAATCACATCCCGACGCTCTAATAAGGCAGAGGAGGCAGAGTGGCGTAACTTATCGATTTCATCATTGACACTGGATTCCTTCTCAATGTAGGTATCGGAAGCAGGAACATAGGCTTCAGGTTGATAATAATCATAATAAGAGACAAAATATTCCACCGCATTCTCTGGGAAGAATTCCAACAACTCCGAATAGAGTTGACCTGCTAGAGTCTTATTATGGGCCAGAACCAGAGTCGGCTTATTTACAGCTTCAATCACCTTGGCGACCGTAAAGGTCTTACCTGTCCCAGTTGCACCCAGCAGGACCTGTTCTTTTTTGTTGGCATTAATTCCTGCTGCCAAGGCTTCTATGGCCTCCGGTTGGTCCCCTGCCGGTTGGTAGGGAGAAACAACTTTAAATTTTTTATTTAACATCTTACCACCTCTTTGGTCTTACTGGTTAATCTACTTGATTGGGCTACGCGCGTCAAAGAAAAGGCCCTGGGTGATTTTAGGCAGTCTCTTAGCCAGAATACCCCATTCGCCCTCCACCCTTTTACCCTTCCTTAATCATCAGTGAATGATGATGAATCGAGAGACGAGATCCTTTAGCATTGACATCAAATGAGCCCCCATAAATTTATCATTGCATGTTGGAGTGGACTTCGGTATAATATTTTCTGTTGACTAAGCTTCAGGGCTTAGACTATTTTATTTGAAAAGGGGTGACCATCTGTGGCCAATACAACATCAGCATTAAAGCGTGTACGTCAAACTGAAAAGGTAACAAGCCGTAAACGTTCACAAATCTCATCTTTAAGAACTGCCATTAAGAAAGTTCGTTTAGCCGTTGAAACCGGTGAAGGAGATGTTCAAGCATTGTACCAAGAGGCAGTTAAAGCCATCGACTCTGCAGCAGGTAAGGGGCTTATCCACCATAATAAGGCAAGTCGTGACAAGTCTCGCTTAGCAAAATTAATCGCATCCGCTAAATAAAAGATTCAAGGCCGGTTGATCCGGCCTCTTTTTTAGCGGTTTTTTATTGGTCCTCTTCGGAATGAATTAAGTCAGACAAGGGCAAGTCCAACATGGTCTTAGCCCCCCGCTCACCTCTTTGATAAGCTCTGACAGTCGCACGTGCATAGGATAAGAGCAAGTTAGCCTGGAGGAAGGAGCTATCACTCAACTTCAAGTCTACTTCATAGGCTAATTCTTGACCGGGTCCAACCACCTGCTGGTGGATCAGAGCCCCGGCAGGTGAGGTGTCCTTCTTCAAGGCTTCCATAGAAGCTTGATCAATGAAGTGTACATCCTGATCCCCAACTAAGCCAAATTGGGGAAGCCGGTTGAGGGTTTGGTAGATGGCGCTTTCTTGGCCGGAATCTTCCAGGACTAGGTAGATCAACTGGCTGGGAAGTGACGCTTCCTCTGGCTGCTGGCTTGAATCAGTGACTGTCTCAGCTGAATCGAGGTAGACGGCAGCTACTTGGACTCCCTCCAAGTCTTGAACCAACTGAGACAGTGCGGGTTGGTAGTTGGCATGATAGAGATAGCGAGTCTTACCTTGGGGTAGAATGGCTTGAGCCAGAATCTGGTTCATCTGATAATAGGCAGGTGCCCAATCGACCCCTGTCAAGGCTAAGTGACCATGGTCGCGGGCGACGCCATCCAGCTGGTCTTGTTGGGGCTGGCGAAAGCCCGTGACTTGGATATTATCGACGGTATTAAATTGCTTGATGAAGGTCTGCCTTGCTTGCAAGAGGTAGTCGGATGGATCCGTTGCGAGAATCAAACAATCGAGTTGATCGATCGGGTCGTCTAGGACATGACGAGGCTGGATCTTTCCTCCTGCCGCTTGTTTAGGTTCTTCCCCCTCAATCACCGAATCACTGAAGACCGTCAGGTCCAGGTCCATAAAGGCATCTTCAACTTCTAGCAGGCTGGCTAATAAGCGGGGAGACCCGATGGCTCCAATTTTGATTTTTTGCATAGACTTTTACTCCTTTACTGGTTCATTTGCATATAATGGGTCAACATTAAATAGAAATGAGTTTCCTTTTGGCCGACATTGGTCTTCATTTGATAGTCGCGCTCAATCAAGTCCTCATAGAGGTCAGCTAATCCGGCAAGGGGGATCGCTCGACTCGATCTGGCCGCTAATTTAACCCGGTAGGGGTGCACCCCTAATTGCTGGGCAATGCCATCTTCCATCAAGCCTTGTGCTTGTAGGAGCTTCACTTGGATGAGCAACCTGAATTGCGAGACCACGAGAGCGTGGAGTTGAACTGGCTCATTCTTCATCAAAAGCAAGTCCTGGTAGATCTGGACCGACTCCTTAAAGTCGCGCCGCATCATGGCATTGGTCAGTTCAAAGACATTGGACTCCAAGCTTCGGGTCACAAGCTGGCGGACCACTTCCACCGTGATCGAAGCTCCCCCACTGGCATATTGGATCAGCTTTTGAGCTTCCGCCATGGCTTGGGTTAATTGATAATTCGTCCGCTTTAAGACTTCATCGAGCGCCTCCCGATTAATGTCTATAGAAGCCGCTCGCAGTGCATCTTGCAGGTGGCGCCGGACCTCTTGGTCACTCCGGGGGGTGACCTGAATATATTGACTATGTTTTTGGAGAAGTTTGGTCAGGCGTCGCCGTTGATCAATCTTGTCTGCTGGGATGATCAGGACCAAGTGGGTGGCGGGATTGGGATCTTGCAGATAAGCCTCTAAGCGGGCCTCTTGGTCTTTTGTCAGCTTTTGCTTGGATTGGGGATTGAGAAAATCTAGATTCTCAACTACTACCAGTCGCTGGTCTACAAAAAAGGAATAGGCCTGGGCCTCATCCAAGACCTCGTCGATCGACTGTTCATTTAAGTCAAATAGGACACTATCTAATTCCCCAACCTGATCTTCAACTCTTTGGGCCAGGGCTTGGCGGAAAGTTTGTTGCAGGTACCATTCACTCCCCTGCAAAACATAGACGGGGGCGAGATCCGCCTGGCTTAAAGCCTTGATTGCCGCTTGATATTCCACATCATCACCTTCTTCTTAGTCCTATTCTAGCAGATTTATCTCCTTCTGTAAGCTCGCAACCATTTACACTCGTCCGATCCTTAGGTTATAATGAGGAACGACAGAAAGGACTGATACAATGCGACCCATAATTGGTATCACAGGAAATCGAACCCCTCTTCAAAATGATCCAAATTATGCCCCCTTTGACACGACCTATATCCCCCATGCCTTTGCGACTTCAGTGAAAGCAGCCGGTGGCATTCCAATTATTATCCCCTTAATTAAGGATGAAGACCTGAGTGAGGTGCTCTCCATTATCGATGGCTTAGTCTTAACAGGGGGTCAGGATATTAACCCCATGCTCTATCAAGAAGAACCTGTCCTTCAGCTAGGCCCCCTTTCACCAGAACGGGATGAGCACGAAATGGTCCTGATTGAACAAGCCTTGAAAGCCAAAAAACCCATCCTGGGCATCTGCCGAGGGATGCAGCTCTTAAATGTCGTGCTCGGTGGTTCCCTCTACCAAGACTTGAGCTTATGCCAGGGGATCGAAGTTCAACACGTGCAAAAGTCAGAAGTAGAATGGGTCACCCACTCCATCAAAGTAGCTGAAGAGTCCATTCTAAGCCAATTCATGAAATCTGGTGACTATGTGAACACCCTCCACCACCAAGCCATTAAAGACCTGGGTCAAGGCCTTAAAGCGACCGCTTGGTCTAGCGACAATCTGATTGAAGCGGTGGAGGCGGTGGACGTCCACCAAAGCCTTGTCGGCGTTCAATGGCATCCTGAATGTACTTACCACAATAATCAAGCCAGCCGCAACCTCTTCAAGAACCTGGTTGACCGAGCAAAGGACTACCAAGCCAATAAATAAAAAATGCCCCACCTTTGGGCTGGCCATGATACCCTCATCGCCGCCTCAAGGTGGGTTTTTGAATTAAAGGTTAAAGGATTGGTCATTGGAGAAAACATAAGACCGGTGGTGGTAGCGCATCGACAGCATCAAGCCTACCCCAATCATATTGGATAAGATAGCCGACCCCCCTTGTGAAATAAAGGGTAAAGGTACCCCGGTGATGGGCAACAAGCCAATGGTCATGCCAACATTCTCTAAGACGTGGAAGAGAATCATGGAGATTACACCACCGGCAATATAGGTATAATATTCATTCTGAGTCTCAAAGCAGGTCTGGACCATCTGATAAATCAGGATAAAATAAATCAAGAGGACAAAGGAGGCGCCAATAAAGCCAAAATTCTCCCCAATCGTGGTAAAGATAAAGTCCGACTCCCGCACCGGTACGGGCACTTCGGATACACCAAAGCCCTTCCCTGCCAACTCACCTGACCCAATCGAAAGGATAGATTGTACCAATTGGTAGCCGTCTCCACTGGTATCTTCAAAAGGCTCCAACCAGGTCGTGATCCGGCTTAACTGATAAGGCTTGAACCCAATCTTAAAGAGCAAGTCTGGGAAGAAAACAGCCAAGGCAATTAAACCGCCTCCCACAATCGTCACAAAGAGAAAGGCCGGTAAAAGAATCTTCCAAGAGACCCCCGACAAGAGAATAGATCCCGCAACTATCGACAGCATGACCAGGTTCGTTCCTAAGTCATTCTGCAATTGAACAAGCACAAAGACCGGAGCTGCCGCCAAAAGCACCTTGCCAATCAAGATAAAATCACTGCGCAAGGTCCGATCCGTCACTTCAGTATTGTGGTGGGTAATAATCCGGGCGAGATAGATAATTAAGGCCGGCTTCATTAACTCCGATGGCTGAAAGGAGAAAGGCCCAATCGAAAACCAAGACTTGGCCCCTGTCAAAGCAGCCGTCTGCCGGTCGTGGAAGAATAGAACCAGAACGAGGAGCAACAATCCCAGACCATATAGATACTTGGACAACTTCCAATACTGTTCACTATCGAATTGCATGACCGCAATCACCACTAGCGAGCCCACCGCATACCAGAGGCCCTGGGTCAAGGTGGGACCGATCCCATTTCCTTGAATGAGGGCGGTCGTTGAATAGACCACCACTATCCCGATCAGCATTAAGATTAGGACCGTTAGGATCAAGCCGTAATCAATGCGGTTGTCATGATAATTGCTTAAGCGTTTATTTCGGTTCATTTCGTCACTCCTCATCAGTCGATTCAGGTAATTCTTTCGTTAAAGTCCCCGTCAAGAAGGGCTGAGCCTTCAACTCCTCTTGATAGTCTGCCGATTGGTGGGACCAGGTCTTAAAGGTTAGCGCAGCCTCAACAAGTTGGGGATAGGACATGGTACGGTAATCGTGATAGATGACATTGACATAGGCCCCCATCGTTAAGACCATGGTATTCAGATACAGCCACAACAAGACCACAATGACCACCCCAATGGCGGAGTTGGAATTAATGGACTTGGAAAAGAAGGCCGCGTAGATTCCAAAAATCTGGAAAACCAAGTGAAAACCCAACAAACAAAACAAGGCCCCAGGTACCGCTGCTCGAAAGGACTGGTTGACATTGGGTAGGTACTTATAGAGCAAGACTAGCATCACAAAGAGGACTAGGCCAGCAAATACGCCCCCTTGGTGAGCCAGCTGGGCTAACCAAGTCAAGTTAATCAGCAGATGTTGATTCAAAAAGTCTAAGATGAACTCACCAAACATGAAGAAGAAAGAGATGATAAAGACCACAACCACAATAAAAAGAGTAAAGACATAGGCTAGTCCACGTGTCAAGATAAAATTAGCCCTAGGCTTGGCCTTATAGATGGTATTGAAGATCCGCTGAATGGTGTTAAAGACCTGGGAGGCGGGCCAGAGTGAAATCAAGAGACCCAGTGAGAAGGCACTGGTGGAAGTGTTGGCCAGGTAGGAAGACACCATGGGCAAGAGAATCGCTTGAACTTGGTCCGGTATCGCCGATTCCAAAGCTTTCAGAATGCCTTGAGACTCCACGGGGAGAATAGCCAAGACATTGGCAAAGGCCAAGAGGATTGGAATCATGGCCAAGATAAGATAGAAGGACAATTCTGCAGCATAAGATGCAAATGCGGTTTGTTGTCGATTCACCTGAAAAACCTTGACCAACCGATCTAACGGTTTCGCATCCATCTTGCCAGCCTCCTTGTGTTTTCCTCACTATAACTTCTATAGAGTACCACAAAGCCGATCATTTTGCACTTGGAATTCTTTCTTACGAGAATCTAGGAAGTTCCTTAGACAAGGAGTCCTGTAAGCGTTATAATGAGGGTATGAAGGAGGAGGTAGCACATGTCGAAGGGAGTTAGTTTTTATTTAATGCGACATGCGGAAACGACTTTCAATCGTTATGACCATGTCCAAGGTTGGTGTGATAGTCTCTTAAGTCCAAAAGGCATTGAACAAGCCCAGGCAAGTGGTCGAGGAATCGCCTCCCTGGCCTTTGATGCTGTTTATACCAGTGACCTCAAACGAGCCCAAGATACAGCGCATCACGTCTTAGCGCTTAACCAGTCAACACCAGCCGACCAGGTCCAGACAATGAAAGAATTAAGGGAGATCAACTTTGGATCCTTTGAAGGCCGCAGAATTCAAACCCTTAAGGACCAGGTGGTGGACCACTTGAGGGCAAGTGGCCAATCCGTTGAATCATTTCTAAATAAGCCAGATATGCCCCAACTGTTGAAGATTATTAAGCATCTCGACCCTTATCATGAAGCAGAGAATTATGTCGAATTCTGGAATCGGATCGAATCCGGGCTCTTAATCTTACTCAATAAGCACGCAGGAACTGACCAGAAGATTCTCATTGTCAGCCATGGCTGGACCATACACAACTTGATCCACGGCTTGATTGCCCACCATGAACCTTCCCAACAAGTCGATTATTGCTCCCTCTCCATCGTCGAATACCGAGATGGACAATTCCATCTGAATGCCTTTAACCAAACAGACCACTTTATCAATGACCCTGGTCATCCTTAATAGATGGCCCCCCAACCATAGGATCCATAACAAAGAAAACCCTTGAGATCGTCTAACGACCTCAAGGGTTTTTGCTTGGAGCAGGTTTATGAATTTATAGTTGCCCTGATCAAGCCATCTTGGCCTGCATGCGGTACATCTCCGCATAGAGGCCGTCTAAGGCCATTAACTCCTGATGGGTGCCCACTTCTTGAATGATCCCCCGATCGAGAACAAGAATCTGGTCCGCCTGTTGAATGGTGGATAGGCGATGGGCAATCACAAAAGTCGTCCGCCCTTCTTGTAGAACAGCCATGGCTTTTTGAATCGTTTGTTCAGTTTCAGTGTCAATATGGGATGTCGCTTCATCCAGAATCAAGATCTTAGGATCGGCTGCCAATGTGCGCGCGAAGGAGATGAGCTGGCGTTCGCCAGAGGATAAGGATTGTCCCTTCTCAACGACCGGCTCATCAATCCCCTTGTCCAACTTGTCAATCAGATCTTGTGCCCCCACTTGTTGAATGGCTGTCCGAATGCGATCGCGATCAATCGCCTCATCATTCATCGAAATATTCGAGGCAATCGTCCCAGAGAAGAGGTAGGGCTCCTGTAAGACGATGCCCATATCAGACCGGACACTCTCGCGGGAATATTCCTGAATATCCTGCCCATCAATGAGGATTGTCCCCTCTTGCGGATCATAGAAACGGAAGATCAAGTTAATGATCGAGGACTTACCCGACCCTGTATGGCCCACTAATCCTACCGTCTGGCCAGGCTTTACGTGAAAATTCAAGTGCTTCAATACCTTTTCGCCTGCTTGATAAGCAAAGGATACATCCTTAAACTCCACTTCCCCTGGCCCAATCTGAAATTGACGTGTGGTATCCACTTCAACCGGTTGGTCAAGTAGCTCAAAGACTCGACTGCCGGCTACCAAGGATTGCTGGAGCCGAGTCATCATGCGGACAATCTGAGTGATTGGATCAAAGAGTGAGGAAACATAACTAATAATGACATACAAGGTCCCAACCGATAAGCCTAAGGCGCCATCCAGAAATTGGCTGCCCAAATAGACCATGACCGCTAGGACGCCAAGATTTTTCAAGGCATCAGACAAGGTCCAGGTTAAGGTGCCATCAATCTTTTGAATCTTCATCCGAGTGGCATACCACTCATTGGATGTGGCTTCAAATTCATCAATCACCCGTTCCTCCTGGTTAAAAGCTTGAACAATGGTGATCCCTTGGATTAATTCGGCAATCTGGTTATTAATGTCTGAGACCAGCTCCCGCCATTTCACATTCAAGGGATTAATCGTCTTCATATAGAGGACTTGCCAAACGATAAACAGTGGCACCAACAAGGTAAAGGCCAGGCCGATGGTAGGGTTCACATAGATCAAAGCAGCGTAAATTCCCAC
Organism: Facklamia languida CCUG 37842; assembly: GCF_000245795.1. Classification (GTDB taxonomy): domain Bacteria; phylum Bacillota; class Bacilli; order Lactobacillales; family Aerococcaceae; genus Facklamia; species Facklamia languida. The sequence goes on from NZ_JH601133.1 coordinate 104,940, forward strand.
CACCAACATTAAATTAACCAGTACCTGGTTGATAAAGCTCTGATAAAAGTTATTCTGCAAGACTTCCGTGTCATTAACGATCCGAGCAGAGATCTTACCCGCCGGCTTATCATCAAAATATGAAATCGGCAGCTCCTGCATATGTTCATGGGCCTGGTCTCGAATCTTCTTACTCAACCGGTAAGAGATCTTAGCTGTTAAGTAATTTCCCAGATAAGAAAAGACCACACCCATCAAGACAATCACCAAGTAGATGCCAAAGAATGACATGATCCGCTCCATCGAAACTTGTTGGTGATTGGTGATCCGCTGAGAGGTATCATCAATAAATTGCTTGGCCACCAGCGGCGCATAGACGGATAAACCTGTTGATAGGATCAGAGCCAACAAGCCCAGAGAAAATTCCAACTTGGTATATTTTAAATAAGCTAATAAACGTTTAAAGGTTGCCATTCAACCCCTCCTCCATTTGTTGCTGTAGATATTGGTCGTAGAACCAGCCTTCTTTAGCCATTAGGTCCTGAGGAGTGCCTTCTTCTACAATGCGACCCTCTTCTACTACGATTATCCAGTCGGCATGGGCCACCGCCGATAAACGGTGGGTGATAATAATGGTCGACTTGCCCTGGCGAATAGATTCAATATTTTGGATAATGGCCCTTTCTGTCTTACCATCGACAGCGGATAGGGAATCATCTAGGATCAGTAAATCCGGTTGACTGATAATGGCCCGGGCGATGGAGGTCCGTTGCTTCTGCCCACCTGAGATGGCCACGCCCTTCTCACCAATTAATGTTTCAAGTCCCTGACTCATATAGGTTAAATCCTTCTTGAAATCGGCGATCTGAAGAGCCAGGTCCAGATCCTCCTCACTGGCCTGATTCTTGCCCCAGAGGATGTTATCGCGAATGGACCGCGAAAAGAGCACATGGTCTTGCGGAACGTAGCCAATTAATTGGACCAGGTCCGACCGCTTGATATCGGTAATCGGTTGGTCGTTGATACGAATCGCTTGTGGATCTGAGACGGGGTATTGTCGAAGTAATTGCCTAACGATCGTCGACTTGCCAGCTCCCGTCTTACCAACAATTCCCAAGGTCTGGCCTTGCGTCATTTGGAAGCTGATATCCGTCAAAGTCGCTTGGTCATCCCCAGGATAGGTGAAGTGATAATGGTTAAATTCAATGCGGTCAATCTGGTCGATGGACCCTTGTCCTTCGTCCTCCATCAAGTCATTGGCTACTTCCAATTCGTGGATCTTGCGATAAGACACATTGCCCTGCTGGTAGAGCGCCACTAAATCCGCCATCCCCCAAACCGCGCCATTTAACATGGTAAGATAGATTTGGAAGGTCACTAATTGGCCAATGGTAATCACACCCTGGTTGACGAAGTAACCGCCAAAAGCCAAGCCCAAGGCAGTCGACAGACCCGTTGATAAACGAGCCATAGGGCCAAAGAGCGCGGCAAGTAAAACCAGTTGATTAGCGGTATCCGCAACCTCTTGCGTCCGCGCTTGAAAGCGCGCCTGCTCTAACTGCTTCTTACCATAGGCCCGCATCACTCGGACACCGTCTACTACCTCTAATACTTCGTTGGATAATTGAGCCACCGCATCCCGACTCTTCTCAAAGTGACGGTCAACCGCCATCCCAACAAAGTAAACGGTAATCCCAAAAGCAATCAAAGGGACCACGGCGATCAAAGTCACCTGCCAGGAGATGATCACTAGCATCATAAAAAGAATACTCAGCATCCAAGTCCCATCTGAGACAATAATCAAGAAGCCATAAGCTAAAGTAGCGGATAGATTCTCGATATCGGAAGTCATTCGGGTCATTAAGTCACCGGAGCGATAGGTCTCATAGAAGGGTAGCTTCAGATAGGCCAACCGTCTAAATAGCCGCCCCCGCATCTGCTTGGTAAAAAATTCTGACTTACCAAAAAGTAGAATTAACCAAATCGTATCAATCACATAGATCAAGACAATGACCAAAGCAAAAATGCCTAATAACCGAATAAATCCATGATGGGTCAGGGTCTCATTCAAGAGTCCATCAATAAAAAGTTGAATCATATAATTGGGAATAATCATTAGTATTCCCGAAATAATGGCTAAACTCCCACCGATCAGGTAGGTTATTTTATTTTCTTTAATAAATCGTGCAAGTGTTTTTAGCATAAAGTCCTCCCTCTCCTTATCTTTTCCATCATTAAACCGCTTCCATCAAAAGCATGATAAAAAGCCCTTACCTAAGGAACTCCTTAAATAAGGGCCAGTTGATTGCATGCAAAAGTGGATCACTGGATTACTTATATCGATAAGGAGTTGCTTGTCTAATTGTTAACGTATTATCTTCAAATAATTTCATGATATTCACAACTCCTTTCTTAAAATTTAATGTTAGTATACTCCTTTTAGACCCAAGCTGCAACAAAAAAATTAAAAATTGCTCAATCTATGCCAACCTGAAATGATAATGACGCGCGATCATACAAATCAAAATGACCTGCTTGGGATGAAATCCGTCCATGATATAACTTGCATGACTGGCTGAATTTTCATATGGTGGACGTATCACGAAATAAGGAGGCCCTTATGAAGATTGTCTTAATTGAAAGCTTGAAGGTTGACGAGAACCTGATCAAGCAATTAGCCCAGCCCCTCCAAGCAGCTGGCCATGAATTTATCTTTTACCCCGACCGCGCCACAGATCCTGATGAACTTTATGAGCGAATCAAAGACGCTGAGATCGTCATGCTGGCTAACCAACCGCTACCAGCGGAAGTGGTGGCTCAACTCGACCAGACGCAATTATTAAATGTTGCCTTTACTGGAGTTGACCATTTACCAGTCCAATCAGCTAAGGAGAAGTCGATCCAGATCGCCAATGCCGCCGGTTATTCCACGACCGCCGTCGCCGAACTCGTCATCGGTTTGACCCTCGCCCTTTATCGGCAAATCAAGGAGTCGGACCAGGACTTACGTCAGGGGGCTCAATACGCTGGTAGCCCTCAGGGTCTCGAGATTAACCAGAAGAAGGTAGGAATTGTGGGAACTGGACAAATCGGGTCTGCCACTGCCCGGCTCTTCAAGGCCTTTGGAGCAGAAATTATAGCCTATAACCGCAGCCATTCCCAAACCTTAGTCGATGAAATCGGTCTCCGCTATGTCTCTCTTGACCAGTTATTGCAAGAAGCCGACATTGTCAGCCTCCACTTGCCCTTAACTGAGTCGACCCGCCACTTAATCGGAGAACGTGAATTCAACTTAATGAAAGAGACCGCCCTCCTGATCAATTGTGCCCGTGGTCCCATTGTAGACTCACAGGCCCTGGTCCAAGCCCTGCAGGATGGAAAGATAGCAGGTGCTGGACTGGACGTTTATGATCAAGAACCGCCCTTGGCGGATGATGCAGCTATCTTATCAGCTCCCCATACCCTCCTGACTCCACATATTGGCTATTATACGCAAGAGGCCATGGTCCAAAGGGCCCACATTGCCTTTGAAAACACCCTTCGATTTATCCAAGGACAGCCACAAAACCTGATCTAAAAGCACAAAACCGCCCCTCGAAAGCCAAGGTTTTCGAAGGGCGGTTGTTTGGTATATTAGGGATCTGCCAATCAATTTAGTTTGGTATTAATAGAGGTCACGGATGTGATCGAATAATTCACCTTCTGCTTCAATCTGCCCCTTATTGCCAATGACGACCAAGCTCGCCTCTTCCAAGAGGCTTGCGAGTGATTGACTGAGCGGCTTGAGATCTTCCACTTGACTGTCGATAATGGCTTGCTTCAATTGAGTCAGTTTCTCCGGACTGGATCCTGTTAAGTGGAGCGCCAGACTGAGTAAACCTCGATCAACAGCTGATTTAGGTCGTTCGAGTGGTGACAAGGTCCCGATAACATCCTTCAAGAAGGCTTGTTGGTCAAGATTCAATTGGGCTACGACTTGGGGAATCGCTTGGAAGCTTTGGATGGTGCGGCGGATATTTGGATCCCGGTAAGAATTAAAGCTCAAGAGATTTTGGCGGGTATGCTGCCCTCCGGCTCCATAGGCCCCACCCTTAACCCGAATCGTATTCCATAGGTAACCATAGAGTAACTCATTCATCAAGATCGCCGTCCGAGCTTGGAAGTCGAGCTTATCGCGGGTATCCATCCCCATCGCCACATAGTTCACATCCTGGGCAGTGATAAAAGCTTCATCTTGCTTGGGACCTGGTTGATAGTCAACTAGATCTCCGATCACTTGATCAGGTAGATCGCTAAACTTAGCCAGGACCTGGTCGCTAAGCACCTGCTTGCGGGTGGAGTCTCCGATGTAGATGATATTTAGCCGCTTCTTATTTAAGAGCTTTTGACGGACCTGGTCGAGCCGGTCTAAGACCTCGCTGGCTTGACCATCTTGGACTTTCTGCCACTGGGCTTGAAGGTAGTCATAATAATCGATCCCATTCGCATATTCTTGTAATTTGACATGGGCTCGCCACTGACTCAAAGCCCGTGACTGGGCTAATTGATGGGCCATATAATTGATTCGATTCTGGAATTGGGAGATTTGAGCCATGATCAAGACAGAAACTTGTTTTGGATCATCCAATTGAGACTCCATCAAAATCTCATGCATCAAGTCAATCAATTCTTCGGACTTGTCCTCTAAGGCACGACCTGACAGGGCAAAGAAAGGCTTGACCTCATAATGATCATCGGCAAAAATTCGGAGTTTTGCACTAATTCCACCCGTATGGAGGTCCATTTTTTGTTTTAATTGGGCTGCAGTCGAATTCTTTGTTGCTACATTACCGATCAGGTAGGCTAATAATGATAAGTCACAATAGTCTTCTGCTTGGAAGTCCGAAATATCTAACCACAAGTCTAGGTAGTCAATGCCTGAAGTGAATTGATCGCTTGAATAGAGATGGCCTGCTTGGTCTAACTCTTCAACCGACAAATTCAAATCCTCAACTTGGACTTGTAAGTCCTCTTGCTTGAGCATAGGGATTTTGGCCAAGTCTGCTGGTTGATCCGGTGCTTCTTGACGGGTAATGAGGGCTTGCGTGGTCTCAAGTAGCGACTGGATCCCCTCTGCCGTCAAATTCTTCTTATAAGCTTGGAGCTCTTGGTGCACCTTGGCTTCTTCCCGGTCGCTCTTACCAGGTTCTGCCTTTAGGCTCACTAGGACCCGGTGCGAATTATCAAGCAACTTCTCTTGAATCAAGTGTTCGAAGTATCCATTTTGAGCCTTGTCCTTTAATTCTTCCAACAAAGCCGAGAATTCAAAGGCGGCAAAAGGACTTCCCCCATATAACCAGGTCTCTAAGGCGGTCAAGGCATAGAGAACACCACGCGGTTGGGATTCAGAAATGACACTTTCCTTAAGATTAAAGGCAATCTTGTTGATGGATGCTTGGATTAAGTCCTTGTCAAGTCCCGCTTGAACCAGGCGAGTTAGGGTCTCTTGGATCAGGTCTTGGAAAGCTTGAAGCTTTTGCGTGGAGGAATACTTGGCCACCACCGCAAAGGCTTGAACCGAACCTACCCGGTCCACGCCACCGTAGACATCGCCAGCCAATCCAGCGTCCAGAATCGCCTTACGCAAGGGGGACTCTTGATTACCTAGTAAAACTTCTTCTAAGACCTCAAGACCTGCCAATTCAAAGACATCCTCAGCCTGGGCCACATGCCAAGATAGGGCCAAAAAGTCCTTGACACTTGGATCATCTTCACTGGCAATCGAATAGCTTGCCTCAATTCGCTCTTGACTAGGAAGCTTTAAGTCGACTGTCAAATCCACCGGTTCTGTTAAGGGGTCATGCCCATCGAAATATTCACCGAGTTGGTCAAAAGCTTCCTCAAGGTCTAAGTCACCGTAGAGAACGGTCAAGGAATTGCCGGGCTGGTAATACTGGTTATGGAAACTCACAAACTCTTCTTGTGTGAGTGAAGGAATAGCAGAAGGCAAACCACCCGATTCGTGAGCATAGATTGAATCCGGATAAAGTCCCTGGTTCAACTGATCAAAGAGCTGGGGTTCAGGAGCCGCCATTGCCCCCTTCATCTCATTATAGACCACTCCCTTATAAATCAGGTCATCCTCCGCTTTTTCTAGGTGTAAGTGCCAGCCTTCTTGGGCCAAGATCTGCGAATTCTGGTGGAAATTAGGCGCGAAGACCGCATCTAAATAGACTGCCATCAAGTTCTTAAAGTCTTGATCATTAGTAGAAGCCACTGGATAGACCGTCTTATCACTAAAGGTCATGGCATTGATAAAAGTATTCATGGACCCCTTGATTAATTCAACAAAGGGTTCCTTGCTTGGATACTTTGTCGACCCATTTAAGACCGAGTGTTCAATAATATGGGCAATCCCATTATCATTATAGGGGGGTGTCCTAAAAGCAATCGTAAAAGCCTTATTGGGGTCGTCGTTTTGAATATAGAGAACTTGGGCCCCCGATTGGTCATGTTGATAGAGGTGTCCTTGGGATTGAATATCAATCAGTTCACGACTCTCGAGTTTGGTAAATGTCATAACTGCCTCCTGGTTCTTATAAATACTTGATTTGTTAATTATCGCACATTATCCAGTATTTGCCAATGAAATGGCTTTCTATTTAGGCAATCATGGCCAGCACAAATCATCACGTCCCAGAATTTTATAATTTTAGCGCATTTTGATTGCTAGTTAACATGAAACTGCTTTCTATTCATGGTATAATGAGTCCATCAATTGGAGGTGATTCGATGTTAAATATTATCATAACGGCTGCGACAACCCTATTGCTGAGTTATATCCTACCGGGGATCGAAGTATCCAGCCAATGGAGAGTCCTCTGGTTTGCCCTGGTGCTCGGGATCTTAAATGGGACGATCGGGCGCTTATTGAAATTTATGGGCTGTGCTGTCAACTTCTTGACCCTGGGACTTTTCAATCTCATTGTCAATGCCTTGATGGTTTCACTGGCTGACGCCCTACTGGATGGTATTCATATTAATGGCTTCTTTACTGTCATTCTCTTATCCATTATCTTGAGTGTGATTACCAGCTATTTCAATCGAGAGGAAGCAGACCGTCAGCGCAATCTGAATTAGCTGACTGAATAGCTTTGTAAAGATTGTGTAAAGTTTAACGAGGTTAAATTGCACTCATTTTATTGATAGCATCTTTATACAAGCCGATCCCATCCCCTTTTTAGGGGGTGTTTTTTTCTTATTTAGCCATTCCTGATCTTTTTGCAGGAGGTTTCAAAGAGTCGCTAGCCTTTAATTTTTACATTCAATTTACATTCTTTTGCTAGAATGAGGGTGCCTATGGCGGGCAATACAATTTAGGAGGAATTTACTTTGAAGATGAAAAAGTTTCTTGCTGGTCTAACCGCTGGATTATTAAGTGCTACCGCTTTAGTTGCTCCCGCTGCTATTTCAGCTCAATCGATTGCAGGTCATGCAGAACTTGGCAAAACCCCTAAGAATGTCATTCTCTTAATTCCTGATGGAATGGGAACCAATGACATGTTAGCTTACCGTATGTATAAGAACGGTGGCTATGCAGCTGAATTACCCTACACTGTTATGGATCAGTATCTTGTTGGTCAAATGATGACAGCCCCTGAGAATGATTTGGCTGCTGGTGATTCGACGATCACGGACTCTGCCGCTGCTGGTACAGCAATGTCAACTGGTGAGAAGACTTATTCTGGAGCGATTGGACTCGATAATGACCAATCTGTCCTCGAAAACACTTCTGAAGTTGCAAAAGCTAACGGCAAGTCTGTCGGAATTGTAGTCACTTGTGATGTCTTCCACGCAACTCCTGCTTCTTTCCACTCCCATGTTCCTAGTCGTAAAGACTATGACAAGATGTTAGAAGACATGATCAGTGACTTAGATGGTGAAGGCGTAGACTTCGACGTCCTTCTAGGTGGCGGTCGCCAATACTTCAAGACTGAAGAAACAGACTTCACTCAAAACTTCGTAGATGCTGGCTTCACTTATGTTGAAAACAAAGATGAATTAGCAGCAGCAGAAGGCGATAAAGTGCTTGGTCTCTTCAGTGAGGATGCCCTTCCATATGATATGGATACAACCGACGAAAACATCCCAAGTCTAGCAGAAATGACCACAGCTGCTCTTGATAAATTAAGTCAAAATGATAATGGCTTCTTCTTAATGGTGGAAGCTTCAGAAATTGACTGGGCAAACCACGCCAACGACTTAACCGGTATGATGTCTGAAATCGAAGCTTACGAAGAAGCTTTCCAAGCAGCTATTGACTTCGCCAAGGAAGATGGCGAAACACTAGTGATTGCTGCAGCTGACCACGAAACAGGCGGATTCACTGCTGGTGGTCGTCAAAAAGATGGTAAAGACGAACAACAATTCATTATCGACCCTGTACTCGGCATGAAAGAAACTCCTCAATTATTAGCAGCTTGGATTGAAGAATCTGGAGATGTTGAAGGAACTTTAGCAGAATATGTTGAATGGAAATTCACTAACGAAGAGATCTCTACAATGGAAGATGCCCTAACTATGGGAGACGGTGCTTATGACACGATCTACCAAACCCTCATTGACGCTGTAAACTACCGTGCAAACGCTGGTTGGACTTCTGGTCAACATACAGGTGGTGAAGTTTCCTTCTATGCTTACGGTCCTGGCTTTGAGAACTTCATTGGATTGATCGAGAATACCGACGTGGCAAAGATTGTCAAAGCCTTCTTAGCAGGTCAAGAGCCTACTATGGAAAGTCATGAAGCTGCACCAGCTGAACAAGAAGCTACTGAAGAAGCACCAGCGGAAGAAACAGTCGAAGAAGGTGCTGAAGAAACTTCAGCTGAAGAATCTGCAGAAGAAGGTGCTGAAGAATCAACAGAAGAAGGCGCTGAAGAAACTAGCGCTGAAGAAACAAGTGAAGAAACAGCTGCCTAATGGCCAACCTCTTCACGAACAAATTCCTGTCCCCCTTTTGGGACAGGGATTTTTTGTTTTCATATTAAATAGGATTGCAGGCATTTATTTCTCCTGCAACCCTATCTTTATAGCTAGTTATTATGCGGTCTCACTTAGGCTTGGACGACTAATTGATTAATATCCGTAATATTGGTCTGAGCTGTTACGATCGTCACCAAGTCTCCGACTTGAATCTGGTCTGACCCATCCGGCACGATATAGTGTCCATTGCGGAAGATTCCTGTAATCAAGGTATGGTTGACCAACTCCAGTGTCTTGAGATCAGCACTCGTAATAGCTGCTTCCGTCAAGACTTCAAATTCCATTGCTTCGATGTGTTCATCAACGAGCTTGTAGAGATTAACCAGGGAGGAATTTTGGGTAGCTTTGAGGCTCCGAGTTTTGCGGATGATTTTATCTGCTATCAACCGTTTGGGGGTAATAATGGTATCCAGTCCTAAGTTAATAATCGACTTCAAGAAATAAGGCCGGTCAATCTTGGTAATAACCTTTGGAATCCCGCAGGATTTGGCATAAAGTGAGACAATCATGTTCTCCTCATCAATATCATTCAATGCGACCATGGCCTCATACTTCTCAATACCTTCTTGCGCAAGTAGCTTCTGGTCCGTTCCATCCCCATGAATAATCTCAAAGTCAGGAAAAGCCAAGGCCAGTTCATTACAGCGTTTGTAGTCCGCTTCAATCACCTTAACTTCCTTATTACGTTTGGACAATCTCTCCAAGAGGTAGTAGGTCATTTGGCCTCCACCGATGATGAGAATTTTACGTGCTGACTTCTTCTGAAATTTCAAGACATTATAGAACTTCTTAAGATTATCTCGGGTCGCCGTGACATGTATCTGGTCACCCGCTTGAACTCTGAAGGCCCCATTGGGTATCAGAACCTGCCCTTCTCGTTCAACCGCACAGATAATAATGCGCTGGTCAATTGCTGAGCGAAATTCGTCCAGGGTCTTGCCATCTAAAATACTATGCGGCTTAACGGTCATGCCGACAATCTGCAACTTACCATTGGCAAAGTTCTCGATACTATTAGCCGTTGGAAAGCTAAGAATCTGATCAATCAACTTACCCGCATCCAGTTCAGGATTAATCATTTCAGATAAACCGAGCGCAGACTTCATAAAGGGAATATCTTCAAGATATTCTGGATTGCGAACCCGGGCATAGACATGGGGCACGCCACAATTCTCGGCAATAATCGCCGAGATCATATTGGTCTCGTCCGAATTTGTGACAGCTAGAAAGATATCACCCGTTTCAATCCCAGCTTCCTTGAGAATATTCATTGAAGTGGAAGATCCCACGATCCCTTGAATATCATAGGTTGAATAGAGATCATTCACCTTATCCTCATCCCGGTCAATCAAGACAATATTCGTTGTCTTCCATAGGGCTTCGCAGATCGCACTGCCGACTTGTCCAGCCCCGCATATGATTACTTTCATTCTATCCTCCTTAGTGTCGCGTCCGCCATAACTTCGCCTGGAACAAGATTAAGACGGGATATATTTCCAACCGTCCAATCAACATATAGGCCGTTAGCAGCAATTTAGAGAAGACGTTAAAGCCCGCATAGTTCTCCGTCGGTCCTACCAAGCTCATTCCTGGACCGATATTATTAAGCGTTGCTGAAATTGAACTAAAGGCCGTCATAAAATCATTCTGAGAAATCGCAATCGCCATCACCCCCGCTAGAAAAAGCAACAGATAGATCCCCAAGTAGATAAAAGCGCTTTGGATATACTGCTCGGTCAAGGGCTTACCGTCCACCCGAATTGGGAGCACTCTTCTGGGTTGGGTGGCTAACTTCACTTCTCGTCGAATCCCCTTAAGATAAATGAGTATCCGCGAGATCTTAATCCCTCCAGCGGTCGACCCCGCCATACTCCCCGTAAACATAATGATGAGTAAGACAATATGCGCAAAGAGGGGCCATTGGCCAAAGTCAACCGTCGCATAACCCGTTGTTGAGATAATGGTGGTGACTGTAAACAAGCTATCCCGAAAGAGGGCTTCAAAATTCTCATACTGGTTGGATAAGTTCATCATAATGAAGACCACGGAACCGATCAGGATCACCATATATAAGCGCAACTCTTCATTCTTATAAAAGTCTCGGATTCGCCTAGAGAGCAAATAAAAATAGAGGTTAAAGTTCACCCCAAACATGACCATGGCAATTGCTAGGACATATTCTGTTGCGGGATTCTCAAAGGCCCCCACACTCGCGGCCTTATTGGAGAATCCACCCGTACCTGCGGCCCCAAATGCATGGATGATGGCATCAAAAAAGTTAAGGCCCGTCAGCTTGAGAATAAAAATTAGGACCAATGTCATGACTAAATAGATCTTATAGTTAATCAAGGCAGAATTCTTGGTCTTCGCTACTAATTTACCGAACTGAGGTCCTGGAACTTCCGCCTTCATAATATTAACCGATCCTTCTCCCATCTGCGGAGCAAAGGCAAAGGCAAAAACAAGAATCCCCATCCCCCCGATCAAATGCGAAAAACTCCGCCAAAAGAGGAGCGACTGACTCAAGGCTTCCACATCCGTCAGGATACTGGCTCCAGTGGTTGTAAACCCTGATGCCATCTCAAAAGTCGCATCCACAACTGCAGGAATCTCTCCAGCAAACACAAATGGCAAGCCGCCAAAAAAAGATAGAACCAACCAAGACAGGGCCGTGATCGCAAAACCTTCCTTCAAGGTGTACTTCACCTGACTTGGGCGAAATAAAGACAAAAATAGCCCTGAAGCCACCAACAAAAAGATGGTGTAGACAAAGGCCATGATCGTATGCAGGGGCTCTTGATAAATCAAACTCACTATAATCGGAATTAGGAGCAGGCCTGCCTCCAAAAAGCAGATATTTCCAAGAAAATTTAAGACAACCCGCTTATTCATCTCGATCAATCACCTCAATTCCAAATACTCTATCGTCCAATTCAATGGATTTCCATCAAGTTATAACATAAACTATTTCCCTTCGCAAGTCACTCACTTTAGGATTATAAAGCCTTCTAACGAAAAAAGAAGCGGCCAATTGGGCGCTTCTTCTTTCGTTCTGGGGAATATTTAATGCCTAATTATAATCTTAGACACCACAGTTCAGGTTGGATCCAGTGGATGGCGCAAATAGTGTAAGAAAAGATCCAACAATTACACCAGCGCAAGTCTCAGCTAGGAATCTCATAAATCCTAAGCTAGACATAGCATAACAATTTTTGATACTATTGAAAGTACCAAAAACCAAAGAAATGAAGGTACCAAAACATGTTATACCTCCAACTCTACCAAGATATTAAGGACCAGATCCTTACAGGACAGTTATTAGCCGGTGAAAAGCTCCCCAGCAAAAGACAATTAGCCAGTAACCGTGGTGTCAGCCTTAATACAGTTACGGCTGCCCTGGACCAATTAATTGCGGAAGGATATCTTGAAGCCAAGGAACGCAGTGGCTATTATGTCCTGGACCAAGTCCTCGCCTCCTCCCAACCGATCAAAAGAGCCTATAAGGAAGTCATCCAGCCCGCACCTGAAATCGATTGGCGGTACGGGGGCGTCGATCATGACTTTCCGATAAATTCCTGGAAGAGAACCCACAACCAGGTCCTCAACCAAGACCCTAGTCTGGTCTACCGGACTGGGGAACCCATGGGGGAACGGGTTCTCAGAGAAGCTATTTCTAAACACCTCTGGACGGCTAAAGGCATCCATGCACCCAGCAGCCATATTCTCATTGGGTCTTCTAGTCAAGAATTACTAGGCAAAATCTGTCAATTATTAGGGCCGCTCCGACTGGGAGTTGAAGATCCAGGCAACCACCAATGGATCCAGACATTGAAACCCTTGATCAAGCAAACCCTGCCCATTCCACTTGACCAATATGGTGCCAACCCTTCAGCTGATCAACTCAAGCAAATTGACCTACTCTACGTCACTCCCTCCTATCAATTCCCAACAGGTACCATTATGTCAATCGGTAGAAAACAAAGCCTGATCGATTGGGCGACTCGGGAAAATAAGTGGGTGATTGAAGATGCCTACAATAGTGACTTCCGCTATGAAGGCAAGCCGATTCCTCCGCTGAAAGCAATCGACACCCATGATCGTGTCATCTACCTGCAATCCTTCTCTTCTTTAATTAGTCCCTCAATTCATCTCACCTTCATGGTTTTGCCTGATGAACTCATGTATCGGATTCAGAAGAATCATCAGACAAGCTGTCAAGTCCCCCTTATCATTCAAGCCACCGTTGCGGAGTGGATTCAAACGGGCCATTACGCAAGACATCTCAACCGCATGCGGCGAAAATACAGCAAAAAGCGGCAAGTATTAGAGAATTGGATTGCCCGCAAAGAATACCTCGCTTCACAAGGCACCAATGCGGGCTTACATTTTATCTTGCACTATTTAGGGAAAGATTTTACCAGTCAAGAACTCGTTCAGCTAGCAGCAGACTGGTCAGTTGGTCTCTCCCCCCTTAGCGATTATGAATTGAATTTTCATAGCCACCATCCTAGCTTTGTGATCGGCTATGGCCGGTCCAGCCTCCAAGCGATTGACTTAGGGATCCAGCATTTGGAAGAAGCCTGGGATATGTAAAAAAGCCCTTCATTGAGCTGACCCCCAAAAGTTAGATTTTTGGTCTAACTTTTGGGGGTCAGTATCCATCTCTGAAAGGCTTTTTTTTGACGGATGTCCGCACTTTTTCGTCAGTTAAGTAATCGCATCAAAGAGAACCATTCTTTACCAATCGGCTTGCTATTGGTCATTAAATGTTGGATCCCATGGCAAAATCACATAGTTTCCTTGGGCAGCTTGGCTAATCTTATTGAGCCACTCTTTCTCAGCACTCGCACGGGCCGCTAGGACTGGATCTTGAGTTTCTGTAGCACTGAGACTTTGATTCACCAACCACCAATGATGGTTAATGCCCGCCCTCTCCAAATCTTCGGCCAAGCGCTGGGTCTCATAATAAGGGGTTGCTTCCGCTAAAGTAACCATTACCACCTCTGCTTGTTCTGATTGAAGTCGAGGTAATAGATCAATCGCCGCTTGATCAACTTCACCTGAAGACCGCTCTATTTCATGACTATAGGCTTGAGAGGATTTGAGCAGAAGAATGGTATGCCCCGTAGGTGCGGTATCAAGCACGACCATCTCTTCTGGACTCGCCTTGTCGACAATCCGAGCAAAGGCTTGAAAAACTGCAATTTCTTGGGTACAAGGTGACTTGAGGTCTTCTTTGACATAATCGAGTTGATCTTCATCCATGAATTGGCGTGATTTTTCAAGTGTCGCTTGGCTATACTTCTCCAGCTCTTCCTTCTCATCGATATGATCAACCATAATTCCTTGGTTTTCTTTAAGATAAAGATGAAGATGGTCTGCTGGGTCCGTTGTGGCTAAGCGAACCTTCTTACCTTTTGCTTTCAAGCTTTGAGCCAATTTTACGGCGATTGAGCTTTTGCCCACCCCGCCTTTACCCATGGTAAAGACAATTTGACGACCTTTCGCGATGAGATCATCGACAAGGTCTTCAAAATCAGCAGCCTTGTCCTTTAAGGGTGAACTTTGGCTAACTGAAATTGGTGGTTGGTTTGGATCCAATAACCGCCTGAGATTGTCAAAACCGATAACATTATAAGGTCTCAGTGGCACATAATAAGTCTTAAGCAAGGCCAAATGACCAGCTAAGCCCGCCAAGGCACGCTCTTGATGGTGGCGATAGGCCTCTGCTACGGGATCTTCCCCTTCACTTAAATACCCATTAACAATTAAGGATTGATTGCGAATTCCGATACTAGCTAATTCCTGACTCGCCCGATTGGCCTCGTTAATGGCCGCCTCTTGCGGACGGGTGACAATGTAGAGAGAGGTCATCTTAGGATCGTTCAAGACCGCTAAGGCCTGTTCATAACGTTCGCGTTCTTGAGTCAGTCCTGATAATTGCCCCATACAAGACACTCCCGTTGTATTCTCATCAAAATAGGTGGTCCAAGCGGATGGTAATTCCAGCATACGCAGGGTATGACCTGTCGGTGCGGTATCAAAGAGAACATAGTCATTGGTTCTGCGAACCTCTTCATCGCTCAAGAAGAAGGCAAATTCATTAAATTGCGCCACCTCAATGGTACAAGAGCCTGACAGCTGTTCTTCCATATTGTCTAAAGCTTCTTGCGGCAATAGATCACGATAAGGGCCGATTACCTTCTCCTTATAATCTTCAACCGCTTGGTCTGGATTAAAATTAGCAATTCTTAGATTTTTTAAATTAGCGACTGGACGTGGTTCATGGCTTAAGGGCATCTCGAAGACATCTTGCAGGTTCGAAGCAGGGTCCGTTGAAACGAGGGTCACCTTGTAGCCCTGGTCTGCTAAATTAATAGCTGTTGCACTAGCCACACTGGTCTTACCCACTCCCCCTTTGCCGGTAAAGAACAGATATTGCGTGAGTGGTACTTCTTTTGGGTTAAAAACTTGCATGCTAATCATCACTCCTAATCAATAGTTTTATTCTGACATTAAGTGTTCATGGTCAATCTGACTAAAATCCACCTTGGTGTAAGAGGTAAATTCTTCTGGGCTGGGATAAGCGCCTGTCTTAACCACTTGCCCATCAACTATTGTAATTGGCAAAACCTTCTTCCCCTCTTTATGAATGAGTTGAATCGCTGTTTGATTCTCAACAAAAGCTTGTGTGTTTTGGGCTAGATTATAACGGCCCACTTCAATGTCGGGGTGGTCTTTGAGTTGCTGCATGATATTCGCAATCACGATTAATTCACGATCAAAGCTAGGTCCACAGATTCCAGTTTCACAACACATTGCAGGTTCAAATAATTCAAGTTTCATCTGGTTCATATCCTTTCTATCTTTCAGACTCTTGTAATTCTATCTTTCAGCTTCTTGTAACCGAATTTCTTGACATAAACACCGGCTTTGATCAGCTCCGAATACTTGCTGGAACATCTCCTTCACTTGGTCGACCCGTTGGTCGTTCAAGCGATAGAAGATCCATCTCCCTTGGCGACTCTTATGGACCAATCCACTACTGTATAGCAGCTTCATGTGGTAAGACAATGTGGGTTGAGAAAAATGAAAATTCTCCAAGATCTCGCACGCTTTCAATCCTTCGCATGAGATCAATTCTAGAATCTTCAGACGGTTTGGATCAGCGATTACTTTCAGCACGTCACTTAATTCATCATAATTCATAACCTACCCCCTTAATCATTGATGATCATCTATATCTCTATTATACATAGATAGTTGTCTATTTGTCAATAGAATTTACTTTCTGCTCAATTATTTAAAAAGGGCTAGGTCTTTCTTTATCGGGTCACCATTTGCTTCCTGATCAAAGTGGGATTAGACCATAAAAAAACCAGTGCCGAAAATCAACACTGGTAAGCTAATGGATTTCATTTGATTGTTTAATTTATAGGGTTGATGGAAGAAGAAATCTTCCGTCAACCCTATTTTAAATACACAAAAAAACAGAAGTCCGATATACTTAAAGTGCTCACATTAAAGAAAGCCCCCTTTGCATGACTAATGAGATAAGAAAACTCCTTAATATTAAGGACCCAAATATCCATTTCTCCCCAGATTCTGTTCAAGAACAAGACGACATCGTTCAAGCCTTTAATCGCGAATTAAATCGGTATCGTATCCAATGGATGAATCAGGTCAAATACCACGATAGACGGCTCTATAATAAGCTGAAGCGGTATTGGAAACTGTTCTTAAAGAAGGAGATAGACCTTAACCACACTCTACAGGGGTTTACCCTCTTTGATTCTTTGACAAATACCGGCCATATCATCAATTATCTCTTGGATCAAAATCATGTCTTTAAAGAAACTTATCGGATGGGTCAAAACCTTCATTATGCCCTAGAAAAGTCTGATTACGATCAGTTTATGATGTCGCTTCATCAAGCAATTAACCAGCAACTCGCGCCTGGATTAAGAAGGGTTTTAAGAACCTTTAGGAAATTCCAGCCTTATATTTCCAACACCTTTGACCATCCGACCATTACCAATGGCCCAATCGAAGG
>NZ_JH601133.1:122092-367065 GCF_000245795.1 Facklamia languida CCUG 37842
GGCTACCGTAAGGATACCCATTTCAAGAACCGCATTCTTTTAATATCGCGACTGTATGTGTCAGGAAGAAAAGAAAAAGAGACCAAGCAACAACTTGTTGCTTAGTCTACTTTCAACACCATCAACCCTATTTGACATAGAGCCTTTATTTTTTATACATTTCTTTAGTATTTAACTATACACTTCTTTCAGGCTTTGCAGTTTCTGCTGTTTTTGAAAACCATTTGTCTACGATTAATGCAATCGCATTATCACCAGAAATATTGGTTGCCGTACCAAAACTATCTTGAGCGATATAAAGCGACACAAGTAATGTAGCCGCTGATCCTGAAGAGTCTAGCCCTACCATAAATAAGAATGGTAAAGCTGCCATAATGGCTCCACCTGGTGCACCTGGTGCAGCAACCATTGCAATACCAAGTGTCATAATGAATGGTATCATTGTCGTTGGTGAATATGACATATCATTCATCATTAATACTGCCGTCACACAACTAGTAATGGTAATCGTACTTCCCATTAAATGTGCTGTTGCACAGAATGGAATAACAAAATCACGAATCTTAGCTGATACACCGTTTTTCTCAGCAATTTCTAAACTAAATGGAATAGTCGCTGCTGATGATTGCAATCCAACCGCAGCTAAGTAACCTGGAATTTGATTTTTAATTAATGTGACTGGATTCTTTCCAGTGTATGAGCCTGCGATAACGAACCATAAAATAATAAATACCCAGTGAAGTGCAATAATAATTAAGAATACTCGCCAGAAAACAGACAAGATTGTAGTAAATGTTCCAGCATAACTTAAGTTTACAAAGTTACCAAAGATGAAGAAAGGTAACATTGGAACAATAAATTTTTCTAATGTAACAACAACAGTTTGGTTAAATTCATCGAAGAAATTATACATGACATAACTATCTCTCTCTGTTCTTAACCATGAAATACAAATACCAAAAATAAACGCAAATACAATGGCAGTTGTTACTTCAAACATTGGTGGAATAGTAACTTCAAATATTGGAGCTAATTCAGATCCACTAGTCTCTACAAAAGATGTTCCTTGATCAATAAACATGGGGAATATTGTAGTCGCCACTAATAATGCTGTCACACCCGCAATAATTGTAGATAAATATGATAATCCCGTTGTCGCTGCTAATAATTTGCCTGCCCCGTCAGATAAGTCAGCAATGCCTTTGACAATAAATCCAACAATCATTAGCGGAATAAAAAAGTTAAGAATATTACCAAAAATTGAAGAGAATGTTACTGGAATTTGTAAAATAAATTCTGGTAGGAATGTCATTTGTCCAACTATAGCACCTAATACAATCGCTAAAATTAACTTAGGGATTAAACCAATCGACTTTTTCTCTTTTGCCATAAATAAACTCTCCTTTTTCATTTAGTTAAAATAAGTGGTCACGATCCCCCTTTACTGAAATAATATAAGAAAGCGCTTCCCTCGCCTCGGTTAAATAATATCATTATATCTTATTGATAGCAACCATTTTTTCACTATAAAGATATTTATAAATCTAATTATAAGACATTAAAGAGATTGCAAAATGAAAATTACTAAAATCATTACAGGAGCTATTAGAGGGAATTGTTATATATTAGATAGATTGTAAAAGTAATTGCGACAAACAAAAAAACAGAAGCCCGATATACTTAAAGTGCTCACAAAAAAGAAAGACCCCTGTGCATGACTAATGAGATAAGAAAATTCCTCAATATTAAGGACTCAAATATCCATTTCTCCCCAGATTCTGTTCAAGAACAAGACGATATCGTTCAAGCCCTCAATTGCGAATTAAATCGGTATCGAATCCAATGGATGAATCAGGTCAAACATCACGATAGACGGCTCTATAATAAGCGGAAACGGTATTAGAAACTGTTCTTAAAGAAGGAGGCAGACCTTCACCACACACTACAGGGGTTTACCCTCTTTGATTCTTTGACAAATACCGGCCATATCATCGATTACCTCTTGGATCAAATTCATGTCTTTAAAGAAACTTATCGGATGGGTCAAAACCTTCGTTATGCCCTAGAAAAGTCTGATTACGATCAGTTTATGGTTAATCTTTATCAAGCACCTAACCAACCACTCGCGCCCGGATTAAGAAGGCTTTTAGAACCTTTAAGAAATTCCAGCCTTATATTTCCAATACCATTAACCATCCGCCTATTACCAATGGCCCAATCGAAGGGATCCATAATAAATTTAAAGTCCTTAAACGCAATGCTATGGTTATCGTAAGGATACCCTGTTCGAGAACCATATTATTTAATATCTCGACTTTATTTGTCAGGAAGAAAAAGAGACTAAGCGATATGTATGAAGAGGATAACTGGCGATCGAGCCAGTCTTGAGATGACTCCCAGTAAAATCATCAACAATGCATCGCATCTGACCCCATTTCGCGACTAGTAACACCGAATTATCAGGTTTAGGATTTACTTGACTAAAAGAATAAAAGCCAGAATGATTATTCAAGTGAAAAGTCTTTACCAAAGAATTCTGATAATTCCTCATAATGATTTCTCAGATGAGGGAGATTGTCAAAGTATTCTAATGTTTTAATTGCTTGAAGACACTTTTGCTTTCCTGATAGTAAGTAATTCTGTTTAATAAGGTAAATTCCTTCCAAATGAACTAACCGGTTCATTTCAAAGAAAAGAGTTGAGTTCGCCAAAAGCGTTTTCGTCGTTATGATCATATGGCTAGCTGCACGTAATTCATTGTTTTTAATTAATACATAAATCATGTTGAGGTATAAGGTAGCTTGAATATGTTTATTTTGCTGAAGATGAATATATTTTTCACTTCTCTTACTCGCTATCTTAATCGTTGCCTTCACGAAAGCTAGAGGCAAAAATTCTAAACAATTGTTATATAAACAAAGTTCATAGTATGTCCATTCTTCACTGTTGAAAAGATAATCGATGATCACTTGAGAAAGTCCCTCATCAAAAGGTTCTTTATCCATTTTGTAACAATACTGATCAATAATAATAATATTATGTTGATGGCGGATATTTGGGTCTTTGTGATAGTGGTCTGATTCTAGAGATTTAAGAGTTAATAATTTTTCTTTATTATTATTTAAGATAGCTTGCGCTATATGATAATAGATTGTCGATTGGTTGAAATATTTTTGCTCATCAACGTTTATTAATAGTTCATTAATCGTTATATTTAAGCGATCTAACAATTCAAAGAAACTCACAATACTAATTGAGTGAAGATTATTTTCAAATTTTGATAGTTGTTGACGTGAGAGAATATCTTTAGAAACCTCTATTTGAGTATATTTCTTCTTCTTACGTATATCAGAGTAAGCAGATCCAAAAGTATTCAACCTGACACCTCCAAACGTTCGTTTTTGCGCATTTTGATCGTGGATGTACAAATTATAACATATCTAAGTCAAAAAAAATTAACTCTACTATACTAAGGTTAACCAAGTTAATTTGAACGGAGAGGTTTTATGATCAAGAGAAGGCTTCTACTAACCACTTGCTGTTTATTATTTTATTACTCCAACTCAAATTTCTTTTGTTCCTTACAATCAACAACATCTATCATTTTAATTGGCGATGGAAATGGACATCCTCTTCCACCTTTAGCTAGATAGATCATTTTTAACAAATGCGAATAACCTGATAGATAAATGTTTTCAACGAAAACATTTAGGATTATTTTCAGATAATAAGATTAGTAGGAAGGAGGATAGATTAACTGCTGCTGTTTCAAAACGATAAAATTTAAAAAAATAAAAAAGTGAGGGATAATTTTCATGATTATAAATAAAAATTCAAAAAATAAATACAAAAAAATTTTACTGTTATTTTTTTCATTTTTCACATTAACCGGTTATTATTTTTCAAATCCTATAACCACGGCTAATGCTCAGTCACAAAAAATGAGAGTGCTAAAACTTTATTATTTTGACCGGAATAAATTTACAGGTTCTTATTCAAAAGAAAGAGGACATCGTTTCATTTATATCCCCACATGGTGCAGACCTGCTGGAAGTTCAGATAGTATCGTGGGTCATGGGTGGAATTACCACACAATACAGCGTATTTTTTACTTTACTGGTGGCTGGTAATATGATAGAATGGAAGGTTTTCCTTCCGTTCTTATATTATGAAGGAGGTTTCTATGTTAGAACTAATCGATGTATCAATTGAAACGCGCCATCCGATTGCTAAGCATTTATCTTATCTTTTTGACAAGCAGAATATTTACGGTGTCATAGCTCCTAATGGTAGCGGAAAAACAACTCTCTTTCGGTCGATTGTTGGTTTACATCCAATACAAAAAGGAAAAATTATGATTAATCATCAGCCAGTTAACCAACAGAGAATCAAAATCTTTTATTTAGAGACCCCTGATTGGCTCGATCAAAACATGACAAGCTTAGACTATCTAAGCTTAGTAAAAAAAGAATGGCACTCACAAGTCGCGGTTGATTCTATTATTGAACGTTGCCAACTAAGTCGTTTTATTAAATTGCCAATTCATAAATACTCACTTGGCATGAAACAGCGACTAATATTTGCTCTATATTTAATAAGTGATGCTGAAATCCTACTATTTGATGAAACCCTAAATGGCTTAGATACTGAAACGAGAGAAATTTTTCACTCTGAAATTATTAAACTTGCACAAGCCGATAAGCTAATAATCATTAGTTCTCACTATCACGAAGAACTTCATAAAATCTGTACCAAAATGTTGCGGCTCCATAACTTTCAGCTAGAAGAAGGTGAAGAAAATGGCCGTTAACCTTTTTTTAAAGCGGATTTTAAATAATCGAATCGCCGCCTTCTCCCTTCTATTCATTGTCATTGCCATTCCGCTGATCTTATTTTTAAATGCTCAATTGATCAATGAGACGGGTCTGCGAAACATTTTGGTAAAAGAATCACAAGATTATACAATTGATATCAATCATACCAATTCACTCATACAAGATTCAACGCTATCTCTAGAAGACAGAAAAATGCATGAGAATAATATTGAACTCACCAAACAAATGATTGAACAGAACCAAGAAATTATCCAATTATTAGATGACCAGAATTATTATGAAGCATACGACTTAATGTTAGCAAAAAAAATAGATACCCAGAACGCCGTTTCTGAACATCCTGAATTTTATGGCGAACATTATCACCAGATATTAGAATCAATCAAAAGCGAACAAGATTTTTATCGCTATTTAATTGACCACCGGTTAAAGGCGGATGAGTATCAACCGGTATACGGGTGGACCTTTGCTTTTTCTATTTGGAATGATTTGCTCCCCTGGCTCATTTCTATTCTTTTGATCGTTATCCTCAGTGTGCAATATAGCAAAAAATTTTATAATAAACTCAATATTTATCGTTTACGACCCATCTCTTTTTATCATGAAGCATTGAAAGAAATTGGTTTAGGTTTACTGCTTGCCCTTCTGCTATGGTGTGGCGCCTTATTATTAGCTTTCGGATTAGGAAGTTTGTTTTTTGAGCAAGGAAGTTTGAATTATCCCATCCTAACCTTTAACAAATCAAATGGTTTTATTTGGCTTTCCCTCATTTCAATCATCGGACCAACTGGTCTATTACAAATTTTTTCTTTATTATCACTTGTCACAACTATCTACCTGGTAACTTTTATCTTTAAAAATAAATTATTGTCAATGGTCATGACTTTATTGATCATCACTGGATCCATGACAGCAAGTTATTTTATACCATTCTTTGAATCAGCTGCAGCTTGGCTACCCTACACCTATCTCCAATCCGCCTCAGTTATTACAGGCCAATATAACTTTAGCCTGCCTAGAGCTGAAACAAACCTTAGCTTGGGGATAGGCGTAAATAGCACTTGTATTTTATTTCTCTTAATGTTGACCTTCTTAATTAATAATTATCGATCCTATAAATATCGAAATGGATAGGAGGTCCAAAATGAAACCTATTTTGCTAAAAAAGATTTTCCATAATAAATTGAATTTTTTCCCACTCATTGTGATTTGGTTATCGATAAATATAATTCTATTCTTTAATTGGCGTTCAGGTAGAGAATTGACCTTAATTAACCAAATAACTTCTGAACAAGTTGAATTAGAACTTGTTATCAGCCAACTAAAAGATGAACATAGCAACCCTCATCTCGAAAAGCAATCGAAAGACCATATAGAAAATAGTCTAGAAGACACAGAAAAACAGCTCTATTTGAACCGTGATCTATTATTGGCCTATGAAGCTAAAGATTATCAAAAAGCTTATTCCATGATGGCTCAAAAAATAGCACACAATCGAAAGCGTCTCAATAACTTCCAAAACTCAGAAACCGTAGCCGCTCTAAAACGTGATGAAGCCTATTATCGTTATTTAGCAGAAAAAAATATAAAGGGTGATGCGATACAACCTATTTTTGGGTGGTCCTTTTCCTTTGAATTATGGAGAGACTATCTTCCTATTTTGTTGACCTTTGCACTTATATTCGTTTTAAGTCAAGTCTTTAGCCAAGCTCACTATCATCACTTATCCATCTATCTATTATGTCCGGGCCACTTTTTATTGAGAACGATCAAACAAATAGGAGGGGGACTATTATTTTCAATCGGAGCCTATCTGTTATCTCTTCTTTATAGTTTTACTTTAGCAAGTCTATTCTTTGAAAGGGGTTCCTCAGACTTACCGGTATTAACTTACGATGATACACTTCAAATGATCTGGCAACCCCTTGAGAACCTACTTTGGCAAACGAGCATCTTGCAGATTGTTTCGCTATTGTCCTTAGTCTCGACAATTTATTTAATAGCTTTCGTAGTAAAAGATAAGCTTTTAGCATGCCTTGTCTCATTTTTATCGATACTAGGTTTAATGATTCTAACTTATTTTATTGTGCCCTTACAGGAAGTCGCTCACTGGATCCCCTATCATTATCTTCAATCTCTAGCCATTACGACTGGACACCATCACCATGCAATTCAAATCAATCGATTGGAAGCCGATTTTGGTATCTTTTTAAATCTTACATACTCAATCTTATTACTAGGAATCATCTATTTGATCGATCAATTTAGACGAAAGAAACATAAAAATGCTTAATAATTTAGAAATATTAACAGACTGCAGAAATCTTCAATGCAGTCTTTTTATCTTTGCTTTCATAGTAAATCAACTATTGATTCTTTTTATCACTTCTTCTTGCAACATTTGAAGTGCTTATTTCTCGTCGTCTATTTGTGCTCCGGATTCTGAACTCTATTCAATGGTTTCAAGATAGGCTCACCCCCTTTAATTTTGCGCATAAAAATAGCACTCCTCGAATGAGTGAGTGCTTAAGCGCAGTAACTTATATGACCTTTAATTTTATTAAAAAGATTAATTATATCTTTAGGAGTATCCGCTAGAAACTGAAAATGCCACTTTTTATTATTATCTTGGGTTTGTTTTTCAATCCAAGGAACAACTTCTTTTTGAAAAATAACGTTATATTCATTTGGAAACATCGTCATAGTCAAACATCCTCCTAACAATATCTGATAAATAAGCATTAAAATCTTTATTTACTAAAACTTCTGCCGAAATCTCGTTATAACGCTCATCAAAATAGAAATCATAGGCGTACCAACTCAATTTGTATAAATAATTATTATCATAAATTTTTTTGGTCTTTTACATATTTGATAAAGTCAGCATCTAACGACTGCTTTGCATCTTCAACTGAATTATAACATTTAGGATTCTGTTTGCAAATTTATGAACCAGAATCTAAAACCCAATATTAGAAAGGACATCACATACCTTTATGGGAATTAAACTAGATCCAATAAGTACCCTTATACCTGGTAGAATTATTTCACCTTATGAATTTCAAAAGCCATTTACTAATCTTGTAACTATCCCATCGAATCAAAGTCTTCAATTTTCTTACTACATAACAAAACCTATCAATAATGCTGAAATTAAAATATCTGTAAAACAAAGGCTCAGATATTTCAAACGTACTCAATCATTCATCGTCAAATTTTCGAAGCTTTAGTAAGATTCTGATATTCAAAATTAAATGAATAAGCAGCAATAAGTTGGTTAAATCCATCCCTTCAACCCTTTTAATTAATAATTTTCCCACCTCTTTAAAAGGATTTATTGCTTGTTTAGTAGGCTTTTATATCAAGGTTATTTTCTGGATGACAATTCATAGTTTCAGATAGGTTATTAATGTTTTTTTTGTAACCTATCACTAATAACTTGTAAATCTGAGTTGTCCAGCGCCAACTGGTCGGCTTTTTCTTTTAACCTAGCATCGATCGCACGATTTAATTCAAACCATTCTCGTTTAGTAAACTGTTTTCTGAAATTTAAAAAACATTTGATACGTTCTTCCATTCTTACTCCTCTCTCCTTTCTTAAATAACAGACCTTGGATAGTGTTAATTCATTCAATTACATTCTCCTTTCGTGATATACTCTCTATATGAGAGGGGGTAGAAATATGAGTGAACATCTAAATGACAAGGAAATCGCATTAGAACTAACACAAATAATGTTCGAACATTACAATAAACGCGTTGATGCAAAGGATAACGGTCGTCAAATTGATGTCGAATTTGTCGGTAAAATGTACCAACATTTTCATAAGATCGTATCTTCTTTCAACAAATAAGAAAATTAATGAAACTTAGCTTTGACGGTTCTTTTATAACTTTCTCTTCCTACCACTACTCCCATAGAAAGTAGGAAGAGTATTTTTAATACATCTTTCATTTAAATTCTCCTTTCTAAATTGATTGTTCTTTTTAGGGAACGATTCTCGTAAAAAAATTCCCAGCTGATTTTCATTGTACCCAAGAATATTAGCCATTTTTACCAGTTCATCAGCACCTATTCCAATTAATCCGTTTTCTCTCTTAGCATAGGGAGTCCTGCTTTTCCAACCCATTGCTTCAGCCATATCATCTTGAGTTAAACCATTTGCGATTCTTTCGGCTTTTAGCCTTTTCAGATCCATTGTCAATTTTATCACCTCTTTCCGTTCTCTTTCGGGTACGGTTATATTATTGCACGTATGTTCTTTTTTGTCAACACTTTATTCAAATAAATTTTCTTTTCGCTAATAAAAATGTTTTTATTGTATCCTTTTGGGAACGGTGATATACTATGTTCAAGAAATGAAAGGAGATAGCCATGAGGTCAAATAATGAAATAGTGACAATTATTGAAGACAAAATGAAAGAAGATGGATTGTCGCTTAGTGAACTAGCTAGGCGTGTAGGCATGGCAAAATCAGCAATTTCAAGGTACTTTAATCGTACCAGAGAGTTCCCGTTGAATAGAATTAATGATTTTTCTAAAGTTTTAGATTTAGATCCTAAGTATGTCCTTGGCTTTGAAGATCAATCTGACATCCAAGACATATACGATCAACTCCACCCACCCCGCCAGCACAAAGTGCTAAATTATGCCGAAAATCAGCTTGAAGAGCAGAATAGCGGTGTGGAAGAGTCTTCTACTATCTATCTTGTCGGGCAGACTGCTGCTGGGGAGCCTTTAGAGTATTCTAAAAACAATGCAGAACAAATAAACACCACTGTTCCGAGAGGTGCTGACTATGCCCTTACCGTCAAAGGAGATTCTATGGAGCCTTTAATTAAAGATGGATCCATCATCTTTTATAAGGAACAACCCACCGTGGAAAATGGTGAGATAGCGATCATGGAATTGAACGGTAGCGAAGTGACGTGTAAGAAATTTTACTTTGATGGTGAGAAGGCTATTCTTAGATCGACTAATGATAAGTACGAGGATATTATCGTTGAGGGTGAGATTAGGATTATTGGGAAGGTTATTTTAAACTAGCCGAATTCGACCAGTTTAGAATAGAAGTCAGCCAAATTTTAACCGTATGGAATTCCATACGGTTAGAAGTAAAACAGGAAGGTGATACAATGAAAAGAAAAGTCTTATTCTACAGACTTATTTTAAATCGTAATATCAATTTTAATTTACTTGAAGATGACACTACACTCCCAGAAGCTGTCGAAAAATTATCAGATGCACAACGAGAAGCCGATAGAATCTTCATTTTAGACAACAAAATTATTTTTCTCATATCATTTGATAAAAACCACATATTTGGTACATTTGGGAAAATTGAAGATATCAGTGCGGGCGACACAGTTAGAGCTAGAGACAGAGAGACTTTTTCTGTCACAGATTTTGAGAATCTAGTTGAAACTTATACCTACTTTTATTTAGATTTAGGCACTAATCGTTTAGCACTAATTTATAAAAGCGGAATTCCAGATATCAAAAAGCCGTTAGAAAATTTTATTTTAACTCATTTTAGATTAACGGCATTATTTAACGCAGAAATAGTTATAGAAAAAGACCAATCTATCCCCACCAGATATGGCGCTAAGATTCCTGTTGCAAAAATCAAAGTAAAATACGCATCTGATGGAAATCCAGGAAATATATTTGCTAGTCCAACAGAAATACTTCAACTGAGTCAAAGCGACGTCAGAGAAGGTGATATGAATATAGTATTAAATGAGTGAACTACTGTTGAACATGGAATTATTAATAGACTATTTGAAACTTTTAATGGACGGGGCTATAGGCAGTTTCAAGTTATAACTGATGAAGAAACTATTGATTTGATTGAACAAACAGTAATAAAAAAATCCTCCATCGAAGTTGACGATGAAGATTTGAGAGATGATTTAAAAATAAAAGAACGGTTAAGATCGCTCCTTACCGATGGCTTGTAACGTCATATAAATCCAAACCGTGGATATAGCGGTCTCACAAAAAATAATTAAAAACAAATACTCCTGCAGTTTAGGTAACATTTCAGTCAAAAAGAGAAATGAAAAGATCAAACATGATAATATACCTATCAAAATCGTTCTATTAATAATTTCATCATGTTTATATATACGCATCAGCTGTCTGTACTTAGTTTCAGGGAGAGAAAACATTAAACCAAAAACCGTTAACAGAACACTCAGTAAAGTTAATACAAACTCAAATTTATATTCATGGTATGTGCTTATAGTAGAAAGGACAAAGATTGTATGCTTATTCAATAGGTAGTAAGTAGGTAAAACTATTACAGGAACAACAATGTAAATATAAATATTTAACTTTTCATATATAAATCTCGGCATTGTTATCCCTCCTTTTGAATTTATTATAGCACCGAAAGATGAAATTCACCATAAATAAAATACCCCACTCCCTACCGACCAAAGTAAACGAGTGAGGTTAAGCACAATCCCTTATGGTTAAGGGTATTTGCGTACCCTATTTTACCATATTTTGCACCGATAAAATAGGAGGAATTCATATGGCAAGTATAAAGAAAGACAATCAAACAGGCAAATGGTACTGTAGAATTTCTTATCAGGAGGATGATAAATATAAGACAAAAACAAAAAAAGGGTTTACTACTAAAAAGGAAGTCCAGGTATACGCTAACTAGCTTGAACTCATTTTATCTGAAAACAATGGGACTTTTGATGATAGCGGCGATACACCATTTGCAGATTACTTTGAGGATTGGTACTTAACATATAAAGCCGGTAAGCTAAGCCTAACCACAGATAATAGTTATCAACTTAATATCAGAATTGTAAGAGAGTATTTCAAGAAAACCCCTCTCAACAAGATCACACATAAGAAGTATCAAGCCTTTCTAAATTGGAGAGGCAAAGGTAAAAGCCTTAGTACTCTTGAAAAAACTCACTTTAAAACTCAAGAATGTTTTAGACGAGCTTTTGCTGATGGAATAATCTCTAAAGATCCTAGCTTTGGTGCTGTACTTAACTATGATGTTAAGTCTGATGATCGAATTGTGAGTCTAAATCTCAAACAGACATCTAAGTTGTTTGAAATCTTATCACCTATCGATGAACCGAAAGAAACAATTCTATACGTTGCCTTATCAACAGGCCTTCGTGCGGGCGAAGTTTTTGGGTTGTCTTGGGAAGATATCGACTTGAAGAACAAGACGCTTAGTGTAAAACGTGGAATACTTTTGAATTCGCCCTATTACTTCACATCTACAAAAAATAAGACAAGTATTCGCACCATAGCAATTACTGATGAGTTTGTTCAAAAAATCACTCGCTATCGGTTAAAGTATAAAACTCAATGTCCAGAATTTTTATTTTTAACCAAACAAAAAAAGCCAGTCATTTCACACATCAAAGTCAACGAAAAACTTAAAAAGATATGTAAGACGTCCGGCTTCCCACCACTCACTATGCATAAATTAAGACATACACATTGCAGTGTCTTGTTAGCTCAAGGCGTGGATGTACAATATGTGAGCAAACGGCTCGGACATGCAACCGTCAACGAAACCTTATCTACTTATGCACATGTCATTGATGAATTGAACCAAATTGCTAGCAATAAAGCAATAGAAGAACTATCGCTTTTAGAAACAAAGAGTGCAAAATGAGTGCAAAATTATTATGAATTCTATTGTTTTTTTATGATTTCTAAAAAGCATAAAGTTCATCACAAACGTTAATATATCAACGTTTACAAGACAGAATGAAGTTTTCTTTTTCATTCTTATTTTTAATAAAACTGGAGATGAGGGGAGTCGAACCCCTGTCCAAATACCTCGCCACCAAGGAATCTACGCCAATAGTTGTGTCTATTAGAGTTAGCTCCTGCATAGCCGACCAACAGGCATCTGCATTCGCGAGTCTGATCATCTCTTCTAGGACTTACAGACGGAAAGGCCTAGCGTATCCCACTATAATTGAGACCAGGAACTAATACATGGGCGATATTAGGCTGATCTTAGCTCGCTGTTTTTAGGCAGCTAAAGCTAAATTGTTGTTATTGTTTGCAGTTATATTTAACTGTAGCGTTTTTGAGGTAGTCGCTGCCTACCTGACGCATCCAAGGTTCGAACGATACCTGTCGAAACCATGACACCCCCAAAATAGGATAAACCTATCATAACGAAAATAAGGCTATTAGTCAAGAAAAGTCAACACAATAGCCTTAGTTGTTTCTGATTCTACCTGGGTAAGGACTCCTATTAAAGCAAGGTCTGACCCTTCTCGAAGTGAGTCAAGGCCTTGATAATGATGGGTATTGCCATTGCTGCAAAAATCGCTTCTGGTATGCCATTGACCAGGATAATCCCTCCTAGGACCTTCCATAATCCATTTAAGTCAGCGCCTTGGATTTGTAAGTACTCTGCCCGCTTAAAAATTGCGATAGATCCCAAGACCAGGATGGTATTTAAAAGCGACCCCATCAAGCCCGATAGGCGCAAGCGCCATTGATGACTTAAGTGACTTGACCCGTGGTGATAGAACCACCCTACCAGTAAAGGCATGATCATCCGCGGTAAGAGCGAAACTAAAGGTGAGGAGAAGACATAGACATACATGGGCGATGTAGGCATCAAATAGGCGCGCAACAAACTATTTAAGCCCCAGAAAGTTCCCACCAAAAAGCCTTCCCGGATCCCTAGATACAGGGTTGCAATCATAACAGTAACATGAATAATCGTGATATTCAAAGGTGGAATAGCAATATAGCCTAAAAAAGGCACCCAGGTCTGTAAGAGAATAATACCGAAAAAGAGACCCAGATGGACTAAAGACAGGGTGCGATTCGTTCGATCTTGGTGTAAGTTCAACATCGTGTCACTTCCTTTAACCCTTAATTAATGGCTTGCCCATCTTTAAAGAATTGATAATAGGGCTCCTGGTTATCTTCAGAAAGTGTTACCTTTAGATCATACCCCTTAAAGAACCATTCATCATTCTCCTCAATAAAGAAGACCAACCCATTATCCGCTTGGTAGCTTGCGATCGGATTTTCAGGTTCAAGGGGTTCCACCGCAATCCCAAAGCCAGGATTGATGGGACTTGAAGCATATATCTTAGTTTTGAAACAAATGCCTGCATTGGGGCGCAAACCCACTTCTTCTTTAAACCAATTAGCTGCAGCTTGATCAACTGTTAAATTCATTTCGACGTGGCCTAGGCCACTCCCTCCTTCATAAAAATAATCTACTTAATCGACTAGACGGTGTTGAAAGGCATAAATCGTTGCTTGGGTCCGGTCATCCACTTCTAACTTGGATAAAATATTCGAAACGTGGGTCTTGACCGTCTTCAAGGTAATAAATAATTCATCTGCGATTGCTTGATTAGAGTACCCTTTAGCAACCAATTCCAAGACTTCCCGTTCGCGACTCGTTAAGTCATCATGGAGTTGGTATTGACTCTCCTCCAGGTCGCGGTCCAAGATCTTTTGGGTAACCTCTTCTTGCATCACACTCTCTCCTTGATAAGTGGAACGGATGGCTGATGCGATCTCTTGGGCTGAAGAGGTCTTGAGAATGTAGGAGATTGCCCCTGCTTCTAGCGCTGGATAGACCTTCTCATCATCGAGAAAAGAAGTCACAATAATAATCTTAGCTTGGGGCCATTCTGCAAGAATCTTCTGGGTCGCCTCAATCCCATCCATCGTGTCCATCACAAGGTCCATGAGAATAATATCCGGACGTAATTCTAAGGCTAAATGATACCCCATCAACCCATTACTTGCTTCACCTACCACTTGGATATCCTCTTGGATCTCTAAATAAGAAGAAACTCCTAAACGGACCATTTCATGGTCGTCAACTAATAGTACTTTAATCATGGATCTGCTCCTTTTCTATCTCAACTTCAGGTATTTGAATCGGTTTAAAGGGAACTTTTACAGTCACAACAGTTCCTTGATTGGGAGAAGAGAGAATGGCAAGATTGCCTCCCATCCCCTGAACCCGTTCCTGCATATTCTGCAAGCCATAGGAGCCTAACTTATGACTGGCTTTAACATCAAAACCCCGCCCATCATCCACAATTCGAATGGTGATGGTGTCACGATTCTCTCTTAGATAGACCTCCAAATGACTGGCATTCGCATGACGCATGGTGTTGGAAATGGCCTCTTGAACAATCCGGAAGAGATGGTCTTCGATCCCGGTCTCAAGCTTCGGGTCATCTAAGTCCCAAGTCAATTGCAAAGGGATCTTCTCTTTCAATTCTAAGAGCAAGGATGTGATCCCCTGCTTCAAGGACTTGCCTTGAAGATCGACGGGACGCAAGTGGAGTAAGAGGGCGCGCATCTCAACTTGAGCATTGCCGATTACCGCCTCCACCTTCTTTAATTGACGGGCTAGCATAGGATTCTCTCGTTCATCATAGCTTTCCGTGATCGCTGACAGCATCATCATGGCCGCAAAGAGTTGCTGGCTGACCGAATCATGCAACTCTCTGGCAATACGACTGCGCTCCTTCTCGATAATTTCTTCCTTGGTTTCTTGGCCGACGAAGATGGGGGCAGCACTATACTCTTGCAGGTCTTGGGTCAAGAGGACGAGTCTTTCTCTTAATCGATCAATATCCTGGGACAGGATGGAATCATTGTCATACCAAGACCGCTGTTTGACTTCCTGGTTAAAGATTGGATGGTGGTACTTCCCTAAGAGTAGCCAGTTCACTTTGGCCCGAATCAGCTCATAGGTATTATTTAAGGCCAGAGAAATGTGAAGGCTGTATAAGGCAGATAGGGCAATCACAAGGCCGATGAGCCAGACAAAGAGGCGAACCTGCCAGATCATCGTGGTATAGAGAAAGCCCCATTCAAAGCCAGGAACATAGAAGAAACAGACACCCAAGACAAGCCCAATAAAGACGAGACCGATAAAGACTTGGTTAATAAATAAGCGAAACCATAATTGTAGATTCATAAGATGATCACCTCGACATCCCCGATTACGCTCGAGACCACTAGGTTTAATTTACGGTTGGCCTTCACATAATCAGGGGTCCGCCAGCGGAAATTCTCCAAGGTCAAGGAGTAATCTTGCCGCTCAAAGAGGACCCGCCCTGTTACCAAAGAGATATTCAGGCTCAACCCAATATCTCGGGGCACGATCAGACGAATCCGCCCATATAATTTACGGACCATCACGATGTGCTCCCCTTCTGGCACAATGGTATTGCCTAAGTCAATAATGGAATTACCACCAAAGTAAACTAAATTAATATCATCCCACTCATAGGTAGTTGGTTGCTCTTGACGCAAATTGAATAAGGAACTATGCTCCAGAATAGTCCGCTGATTCGACTGGGGGGCTACCAATTGAATACCATAATAATCCCCCAATAGATCACTTCTTGGATGGAGAACCGCTTCGGATAGATTGCCCATCTCATGCCCCTGATCCCCCCTGAAAATAAAGAAAGAAAAGAATACGGTCAAGGTCAATAACCAGAAAGATCGAGTCAACACAATCGTCAAGACGACAATCAATAGGCCTAAGCCAAGGGCTAAACGATTGAGAAAGGATTGTTTGATATAAATCGATAGTGTGACGAGCAACATACCGACCCCAAAAAGGATCAAGTAGTGCCAATCGGTGACTAATTCTAAAAGGATTAACCCCAAGCATAAGAGAATCGCATAAAAAATTCGTTCCTTAAAGAATTGCTTCACTTCTTTGCCCCCCTTCCCTGATTATCTCTATTATCTCATAGAAGTGTCGGTTTATAAACAAAAAACCTAAGCCTAAGCCTAGGTTCTGCTTCTCCTATTGCGCCTTGTCTACCTTCAGGATCTCCACTTCGAAGGATCCTCCTGGTGTTTCAATCATGACCGTGTCGCCAATTTTCTTACCTAATAAGGCCTTCGCCATGGGTGAATCATTAGAGATCTTGAAAGCCATCGGATCTGCTTCAGCGGATCCCACAATCGTATAAGCCTCTTCTTCTCCATCTGGTAATTCTTTGAAGGTTACCTGACGTCCAAGAGACACTTGGTCCATTGCCACATCACGGTCATCAATAATCTCTGCAAAGCGTATCATATTCTCCAAAGTCGAAATTCGGCCTTCTACAAAGGCTTGTTCGTCTTTGGCGGATTCATATTCAGAATTCTCAGATAAGTCACCAAAAGAACGCGCCACTTTAATCCGTTCAATGATTTCCTTACGCTTATTGACCTTTAAATCTTCTAATTCTGCTTCTAATTTTTCTTTTCCTTGAATTGTCATTGGATAAGTCTTTTCTACCATTACAACAAACTCCTTTAAATTAATTGATAATTGAATGTATTTTTGTGCTTAAGAGATCAATGGCTACGTGATTATGGCCCCCCTCAGGGACGATAATGTCGGCATACCGCTTAGTTGGTTCCACAAATTGATGGTGCATTGGTTTAACCACTTCAAGATATTGCTTGAGGACCGATTCCACACTCCGTCCCCGCTCGATCACATCGCGCTGGATACGACGCGCTAGGCGTACATCATCTTCTGTATCCACATAGACCTTAATATCACATAAGTCGCGAATCCGTGAATCTTCAAATAATAAAATTCCCTCTAAGATCAGAACATCACGTGAGATTTCGTGGCTCACTTGATCGGACCGAGTATGCTGAACATAATCATAGATCGGCACCTCAATGGTCTCTCCTGCCATAAAAGCTTGAATATGCTGGAAGTACAAATCATTATCAAAGGCCAAGGGGTGGTCGTAATTGGTCTTCAGCCGCTCTTCAAAAGGCATATGCTTCTGGTCCTTATAGTAATTATCTTGAGCTAAGACGAGAACAGATAATTCAGTGTACTGTGATAAGATTTCCTTACTCACACTTGACTTACCTGAACCAGAGCCCCCTGTGACTCCAATCACAATTGGTCTTTTTCCCATGATCCTACTCCTTTGTATTGGATACGCAAAAGGGGAGCGGAACAAGAGTCTAGCTCTTTCCCGCCCCCGCACTTCACTCATCGACAAGTATGACTTACTGGTGATCAGCTATTGCGCTAATATCTATTATTTGGTGATTAAAAGCTTCACCTAATGGATTCAAAACTAATAATAAGAAAATACCACATGTCTCAAAAATATGCAAGATGATTTTTCAGTCGGCTAGTAGATCGATCTACCAGATCAGATCGACTTGGATTACTCTTGCGCTGCTTCTTGTGTCGCTTCATCGAACAAGGGTTGTACATATTGTTCAACTAAGGCATCATGCTCTTCTTGCGTTTCTGAGTAATAGATCTCGCCTGTCTTCATATCAGCCACAAAATACAAGTAAGAGGTATAAGTTGGTGTCAGAACAGACTGGATCGATGAGAGACTGGGACTATTGATTGGACCAGGGGGCAAGGCCTCTACCTTATAGGTATTATAGGGAGAATCCACTTCGAGGTCTTGATAAGTGATTAACTCCTTATGTTCGCCTAAAGCGTAAGAAACCGTAATATCGGATTGAAGCGGCATGCCATTTGATAAGCGGTTTAAGAAGACTCCCGCCACTAAAGCCCGATCCTCGTCTGTAACAGCCTCTCTTTCAACAATTGAAGCAAGTGTTAATACCTGATGGTAGGTCAAGGAAGTATTGGCTAGACTCTCACTCAACTTCTGATATTCTAGGTTTGATTTTCCGACCATGGCCTTTATCAAGTCTTGACTAGTCATTCCCGCAATATAATCATAAGTTGCTGGGAACAAGTAACCCTCAAGCGGATACTTCAAGTCATCGATTTCTTTTAGAGGGTTTAGTAAGGATGGAAAGGCTTGTTCTAATTCTTCACGAAATTGAGGATCATTGGCGGTCTTCAGGAATTCTTCCACCTCTATTGAGGTGTTTTCTGCCACCA
Source organism: Facklamia languida CCUG 37842 (assembly GCF_000245795.1). GTDB lineage: Bacteria > Bacillota > Bacilli > Lactobacillales > Aerococcaceae > Facklamia > Facklamia languida. The sequence continues at coordinate 140,820 of NZ_JH601133.1, forward strand.
TCTCAGCAATTTCTTCTAATTGCATCCCCTCGACGACCGTCAGGGTCGTATCCACATCGACAAAGATCGGCTCGCCCCCTTCTTCCAAAGTCTTCAATAATTGATCCGCATTCATACTCTTGGTAAATTCATAGTGTCCTGCTTGGAAGGCATGGGAGCCCTTGAATTTCATATAGAGATTAAAAAATTGACTGGATGAGGTTAGCTGGTTTTCGGCTAGGATCTGGGCGATGTCTCCGGAGGTCGATCCAATGGGAATTGTCACTTCAACCGGTTCCTGACTATTGGCATCGACTGGACTCAATGCATTGTGAATGGTAAAGTAAGTCCATACGCTTCCTGAAATAACTAAAACCAGTAAAATGATTGCCACAATGCGAACAATGCGCTGGGTCCATAGGCGTTCTTTCATACGTTTGGTTTCAACCTTTTTGGCCTCTTCCTGGATTTCGTTCCAATTTAACTTTGTCATAAATCCTCCTTTGAAGCTTTTTGCTAAGCATTATAACAGATTTTAAGTTAAATAACTATTTTTCCCCATTACTTCATCATCTCGAACAATTAGCAAGGTCTACAGCTTGTCAGTTGTTGTAGTAAAAATAGAGGTTGAGAGATGCCTCGCATAACTGAGAAAGGAGAACAGCCATAGAAAGGCGCAGGAAACGCAAAAACCATTCAAAACTGAAAAACAAGTTAGTCTTCAAAATTAACCTTGTTATAATCAGCATTGAATGGCACATAGAATGGGGAGGGCTTAAGCCCTCTCATCTTCCATGGCCAGTATAACAAAATGAAAATCAAGTTTAAAGCTTATAGACATCCTTTTGATTGGAAAGCTTTTCTAGTCTGGACGATCTTAATAGTTTTTATTTTAAGGTTAATCTTTAAGTAGGTGAATAAATGCGCGAAATAATCGAAACAATAAAATGGCTCTTAGATAACCACGGTGCGACTGAAATTTCAAAAAATACCGGGCTGTCGCAGCAATCCATCTATAAATATATGAAAAAAAGTAACCCGTCAAAAATAGAGAATATGACACTTGAGACGGCTGAAAAACTATATAACTATGCCATTTCCATCCAAAAAAATTAAAGTTGCAATCACACAACTTCGGATTATTCACTAACAGTTAAATACTTTGCACCAAAACAAGCCCCTTTCATTTAAACAGAGAGTTTTCTTTATTTTGTTAGATCTTTAATCTTACAGACCTTTGCTTAACATAAGATTTGGCTGTCTTTTTTAGGATCCTAATCACCTATCCTTCATATTGATACCGCCCTTAGCTTATTCCTTGCCATCTAAATCGCTTTCTTCTAACATAGTTAAGTAAGAAGGAGGAATGACAATGAAGACATACCAACTCTATATTAATGGCAAATGGCAGGATGCCTCTAGCCAAGAAAAACGTGAAGTTCTCAATCCAACGACTGAGGCAGCCATCGCTCAAGTCCAAATGGCCAATCCAGAGGATGTTGATCAAGCCGTCTCAGCAGCTAAGGCGGCCTTCCCTGCATGGAATCAATTACCTCGCCAAGAACGGGCTAACTACTTACAAAAGATTGCCGATGGCATCCGCGAACGTCAAGACGACCTTATCGACTCGATCGTGCAAGAATTAGGATCTAGCCGTTCCTATGTTGCCTATCAACAGGTCTTGCGGTCTGCAGAAGAATTAGAAGCCAGTATCCAAGCCTCAGAGGCAATCGACTTCGAACAAACAATTGACAACTCAACCATCATCAAGGAAGGTTTTGGTGTCGTTGCGGCCATCTGTCCTTGGAATTTCCCACTTAATCAGATTCAACGCAAAATGACGCCCGCTTTATTAGCAGGGAATACCATGGTCGTTAAACCAGCGACTGAGACACCTGGAGCGGCGATGATTCTAGCTGAAATTATTGACCAAGTAGGCTTACCAGCTGGGGTCTTTAACCTCATCACGGGCTCAGGGGCTGAAACAGGGGATTATTTAGCTGGACATCCGGATGTGCGCTTGATCTCCTTTACGGGTTCAACCCAAGTCGGTAAAAGACTCTATGATAAGGCGAAGACCAGCGTCAAGAAATTGGTCCTCGAGTTAGGCGGCAAATCACCTTTAGTGCTTCTACCTGAAGGGGACATCGACTTAGCGGTTAAGACTGCTCTCGATACCCTGACTTATAATTCTGGTCAGATCTGTACGGCCCTCAGTCGGTTAATCGTCCCAAACCAACTCGTCGCTCAAGTCGAGCAAGTAGCCCGTGACTATTTGGACAGCCTAAAAATGGGCGATCCTGACCAAGAAGATACAGTTATCGGTCCGCTCGTGTCAGCCAAGCAACAAGCCACTGTCTTGAAGTATATTGAAGAAGGCTTGGCAAGTGGAGGAAGAATCGTTTCAAATCCCAAGCCATGTCCGGACCAAGGTTTCTATGTGACACCTACAATCTTTAGTGGGATTACCAATGAGATGCCCATTGCCCGCGAGGAGATCTTTGGTCCAGTTCTCGTCATTATAGGTTATGAAACCCCAGAGGAAGCCTTGGAAATTGCCAACGATACCCCATACGGCCTGTCAGGTGCTGTGGTTGGGCCAGACCAAGCGGCCCTTGACTTTGCACGCCAAATGCGCACTGGTAACATCATTATAAATGGGGCTGGCCAGCATCACTTTGCCCCCTTCGGCGGTTACCGTGAATCAGGCTTAGGTCGCGAGCGGGGTGCATACGGTATCGAAGATTATCTAGAGGTCAAGGCTATTTTCCATCCTAAATAAATCCTATAAAATTTTATTCAGCGCCTGCTATCGTCTTAGCACACCATTAATAAACTGCTTAAAATAATTAAAAACAAAGACACCGAATGTCTAATCACTGGAAGGCCCTTTAAGGCGATCCTTTCCTGTGAGATGCATTCGGTGTTTATTCATTTATACCTGCTATCCAAGCATTAGTGTATCAAACTATCGGTTAACGATCGAATTGACCTTTCAGAACGGTGAACTTTATCATTCCATCTCTGAGGTCGATTGCGTTCGAATCTAGGATGTGAATAAGCCTGTTGCATTATTCACGGCCATAGAGAAGATAATACCTGCTCCCGGTTGGTCAATATCCAATTCCGTACTGATCTGATGGGCAATATTCCTAACCTTGTCAGACTCAACAACCATCAAGATAATTTCCTTTTCGGGTTCAATTTGAACATTGAAGATCTTGGAAGTCCGTTCGCTACCCAAGCCACGTCCATGCAAGATGGTTGCGCCTTGACCACCTGCTTGGCGCGCTACTTGCACCACATCATCTGCTTTACCACGCTCAACGATTGCTGCTACCATTTGATAAGGACTCATCTTACCCTCTCCTTCTATAAAATCATGTCCGAGTCGATGACTACCATAAACACTTGAAGTATCAAAGGAGAATAAGACTCCCTTGCCCTTCTTAGGTAATTCACATTCCACTGCCAACACTTGGTGCATCTCTGCTTCAAATTCCTTGTCCACCAACATCAAGAGGGCTTCTCTTTTAGAATCATGTAAGCCTAATAGATTCATCAAGGGACTAGAAATGGTTCCATCCGCTAATATGATTGTGCCACCTGTAGCCCCCGCCTTGCGCGCTTGCTCTAAGAAGAAGGAAGCGGTGCCTTTCTTGACGATGGCTAGAAATAATACCGTTCTCATCATCTACCTCCTATTTCTTGGTGCTTCTTGCCAATTTAATCTTAAAGATCAAGCCTAGCAATTGTATCATGACAATCGGTGTCATCGCAACCGTTGCAATCACACCAAAGCCATCGGTCACAAGATCAGCCGTTGGCGTAAAATCAGCCGCCCCTTGGGCAAAGGCTAGAATAAAGGTTGCTGTCATCGGGCCTGATGCCACTCCACCCGCATCAAATGCAATCCCTGTGAAGAGGTCATCCACAAAGAAGGTTAAGATTAAAGCTAAGAGAAAGCCTGGTAATAAGAAATGCCAGATGGCAATTTGTGGCAGCATAATCCGTAAAATGGATCCCCCTAAAGCAAGCCCAACTCCGATGGACAAGGAACCTAGGAGTAATTTCTGATTGATAAAGCCCCCTGTGACTTCTTCGACCTGGTCCCCTAACACGTGAACAGCTGGTTCAGCAAGCACAACTACCATTCCTAAGACAAAGCCGATAAATGGCATGAGGGTTTGATAGGATTGCGCCAAGTGAGAACCGAGAAACCGTCCCATATCCATAAAACCTTGGTTGACCCCGATCAGAAATAAGACCAAGCCGATTAAAGTGTAAGTAATCCCTTTGAAAATGTCACTCATTTCTCTAGCAGGTAACTTAAAATGCCGGTAGTTCATGACCACAAAAATAATAATGAGTGGCGCTAAAGCCATGAGGGATTCAAGAATCGTATGACCAATGGCTGCCACAAAAGGAGTCAAGATCCCACTGGTATAGACATACTCACTGGCCTGCCCTTCAAAACGGGCCCCCATCACCATCGATAAGAGGAGGACGGCGACAATCGGTCCAATCGACATGGTCCCAACTAGACCAAAGGAATCTTTCTCAGAACTCTTTCCCCCTTTACGGGCCGATACAGAAGCGGATAAGGCGAGGATAAAAGGAGTTGTCAAGGCGCCAGTGGTTGCTCCGGAAGCATCAAAAGCGATTGCAACAAAATCCATACTCACAAAAATAGATAAAAGCAAGATCAAGCCATAAAAGATGGCAAAGAAATACTTCATAGGAAAAGAAGCTAAAATTCTCAAAACTCCAAACACAATGAGAAAGCCAACTCCGATTGAGACGACCACCACAATCACCATTGGAGCGATCAAGCCACCCATCGCTTCTGAAACTTGCTGCCCCAAAATCAACAAATCGGGTTCAGCGACAGTCACTGAAAAACCAATTAAAAAAGACAAACCGATTAAATATAAGCGAGTATCCGCATGGGCAACTGCCTTTCCCATGGCCTCTCCAATAGGAGCCATCCCGATATCAATTCCCAATAAGAAGATGGTTAAACCCAAAATTAAGAGAAAAGCTCCAATAAAGAAGCGCGCTAACATCTCGCCCGATACATCCACAAAAAAATAGGATAAAAAAATAACCATCAAAATTACTGGCAGGACAAAAGCCAGTACTTCTTTTAATTTGTCAACGACTAAATCCATTCTCTTCCTCCTTTATCATCTAATTCTATTTAAATTCTTATTTATATTATACCATATCACCTCTTTAATAGATAAGGGTATTCAGAATATAATTTCATGGACAATATTATGATAGAATACTACTTTTTAAGAAAATACTTGTCAACCATCTGTATGGTGTGTATAATACAGTTGATCTGTATGGTGTACATAATACAGATCGGAGGTGGAAATATGAATTTTACTAGCAATCAGCCAATCTATACGCAGATTATCGAGCAAGTCAAAGATCGCATCATCCGAGGTGACTATCCCCCCGGCTATCAATTACCTTCCCGGAGGCAATTGGCCCAAGAATGGAAAGTCAATCCTAATACCGTCCAGAAGGCCTTTAAAGAAATGGAAGATCTCGCAATCATCGTCACCCCCCCTAATCGTCCCTCAATCGTTACGACTGATCAGGTCTGCCTTCGCCAATTAAAAAACGAGGCACTGGTTCATAGTCTGCAGGCCCTGTGCTATTTAGTGAGAGATCTAGATATGGATCTCGAAACAGTCATTGACCAATTGCGTCAAAAGTATCAAGTGAATAAGGAGGAAATCAAGCATGTTACAGATTCAAAACCTAAGTAAAGCTTATGGCAAGAAGCAAATTCTAGACCAAATTAACCTAGACATTAAGCCAGGTGAAATTACCGGCCTGGTTGGGGTCAACGGAACAGGTAAATCCACCCTCATCAACTGTATTGCCGGACTATTAAATTACAAGGGACAAATCTTAATTGACCAAGTGCCTTTGAAGCGACCCAATCTACAAATTGCCCATGTATCCGACCACCTAAACCTGCTCCCTCAAATGCGGGTCAAGGAGGCAAAAGACTTCATGACCCAATTCTATCCCCAGTGGAACCCTCGTCGAGCTGAAGATATTCAAGCTTTCTTTAACTTAAATGATCAGCAGGAAATCAAGAACCTATCTAAGGGAAATCAGGCCAAGTTGAATCTAATGTTAGGCTTAGCCCTTGATACACCCTATCTCTTATTAGATGAACCCTTCGCTGGGATTGATATTTTTTCACGTGAACAGACTTTGGAGCTGTTTAGTAATTTTATCCAACAAGATTGCGGCGTCTTGGTAACAACCCACGAATTATATGATGTAGAATTTTTCATTGACCGGGCGGTTCTTTTAAAAGAAGGACAAGTTGTTCGATCAGCCTATCTTGAAGATGTCCGTGAGAATGAACAGCTCTCACTTGTTGAATGGATGCGAAAGGAGTTGGTATAAATGCAAAACATCTTAAAATTAACCTACTTTGAAATGAAACAAATGTTACGGTATTGGCTAACAGTGGGGCTTATTTTTATAATCACCACCTTCTACTTTGTTCTCAAATTCCTCATGAGGAATAGTCAAGCTAGCTCCCCCCTATCCCCGCTATCCTTATACAGCAATATCACCACGACGGGAGCCCTGCTTGGAATTCTGGCGATGCCAATCGCTTGCTTTATTATTTGGTATAAAGATTGGCAAGGATCCAGTCAGATGATTAGCCGGTGGTTAGCTGCTCCAATTAAACGGTCCGACCTCTTCTGGGCCAAGAAATTAACCTTAGTTTATTATTTCATGTTGATGGTTGCCCTTGTCTTCTTGACTGTCTATTTGTATCACTTCTTATTTACCATCTTTCTGGGCAATCGGTATTTATCGGATATGCCCATCCATATGATCTTTAAATTTAATTCACCCTTTGATCTCTTCTTTGCAGATCATTGGTTAATCTCCATCCTGCAGATCTTAACTTGGATTAGTTTCATTGCCTATTTCTTTCTTGGCATTCTAATTGAACGAGCTTATAGCTGGCGACAAGGACTCTTATACCTTGTTTTCATGATTCTATTGTTCGTGGGGCTTGTGACCCTACCTTCTTATATTTCCCTCCCCGCCTCTTGGGATTTATACCTTCCCTTCCTGATCATTAACATTGCTTTAGGAATCCTGGCTGATTGGCTGGCTAACGATCTGATCATGCCGAAAATACATAAATAAGGATGTGAACCATCATGAACTATCAAAAGAAAGCCCTTCTAAATCTCATCGTTACCCTCGTCATTTTTGCTAGCATTGCGCTCTTTATTTTCAAACAGGACGGAGCCCTTCGAGCGCAACTGATTCCAATTAAAGGAAGCCAAACGCAAACGATCTATAGTCCCAATAAAATATTCTATCTAGAAGGAGAGACTGGGGCCTTTGCGACTATGAAATGGGGACTTATCCATGAGGATCAAGCCTACCCTATTCGGAGTAAATTCTCCTTCAAAAAGTCGGAATTTCTAGCCAACCCAGACATCCAAGCCTTAGAAAAAACAGACCCCGAATTTGTTAACCGTCTCACAGGACCTAACAACTACATCCTAAATGAGGATTACGGTCTCTTATACACCATCCCATTCGTTGACAATCAGCCACAAGGCAGTATCCACTTCACCCTATTAGACCGAGCGAGCCATCAAATAATAAGCAAGGAATTGAACCTACAAGGTGATCTAATCAATCAACGTGACCTCCAAATCTCATCCGTCCAGGCCCGCATCATCGACCAGCATTTGTATGCTTTAGTCAATGGCTACTCCCACCAAGATGGAAGTGCTGACTATCATATCTATCAATTAGACCTGAGTGATCCGGAAGCAGACTTCAAGTCAATCCACCAACAGAGTGAAGAAGAAAGCTCCCAATTCATAGGAAACTGGGAAATTTGGAACGATCGAAACATTGCCACTCCTGCCAAAAACGCTAGCTTGCAGGCCCCATATGTTGCATTAAACATACGTGATCAGGATCGCGACCCGCAACAGCAGTTTAAATACTTTGATTTAAAGGAACAGAAGTGGCAGGAAGCCTCTTTCACACTAAAGGATAAAGAAGCTAATGTTAGTTTGCTTGCGGCCACCCAAAATGATCTCTTCTTCTTGATCAACCGGGAAACCGGATCGGACTTAATCTCATACGACCTCCACAAGCAAAAGGCCAGCGACCCCTATCCTTTCGATGAAGCCATGCAAGACGGACTACCAGACTATAGTATGGAGGTCACTCAACTACAAGAGGATGGAACCTGTCAACTGCTAACCAGTAACCACACTATTGCGGAAATGGACTTAAAAACCGGTCAAGCCAGCTTCTTGGGCCAATATCGGTTTAAGGAAGGTTACCAGGAATACCTCTCGCTAAACAATTATTAAGAAAGCTAACCCACCAAAATCATGAGTGGATGACGACATTTATTAAAGGACAGTCTTCCTTCTTCCTTCCTTGAACTTAATAGAATGATAACTAAGATCCAGTGAAGACTGACTCCTGGCCTGCTCCGCCTGTCGCATGATGACTTCACAAGCTAAAAAAACTCAGTGGCCACAGCCACTGAGTTTTTTGGGTTTTATCATTTATTGGGTTGATAGAAGCAGATGACTTCCACCAAACCGGTTGAATAGGAACAGCTGATAAGAAAGCAAACTATGCTTCAACTGCTACTGGGTATACAGAAACTTGTTTTTGTTTCTTACCTTTACGTTCAAATTTCACAACGCCGTCGATTTTAGCGAATAATGTATCATCGCCACCACGACCTACGTTGTGTCCTGGATGGATCTTTGTTCCACGTTGACGGTAGATAATCGCTCCCCCAGTTACTTCTTCACCGTCGGCTACTTTAGAACCAAGGCGTTTAGCAATAGAGTCACGACCGTTTTGAGTCGAACCTCCACCCTTCTTCGTTGCAAATAATTGTAAATCTAATTTTAACATGAGCTGCACCTCCTAATGGTTATTCGTTATTATTCGTATATTTTCAGGATAAGTTTCTGCGATCGCTTCTAAAGCTAAAATGACGTGTCGCGTTAAGAGACGGACTGCTTCTCGCTTAGAAGGTTGATTGGTTTGACTCAGGTCGAGTCGCAAATATCCCCCTGCTTCCTGGTCGACATCCACTCTGACTGGAAGGTCTAAGAGATGGTCCAAAGAATTCTCAAAGGAAATGACCTGACTTGAAACCGCTGCGCAGACAATATCATGGCCATAGTCCCCATAGCCGGCATGACCCGAGACTTCAAGGAAATCAAGATCCCCTTCCTGATTCAGCCAACCGATGGTTACCTCAATCATTAGGCCTTAATCGCGTCAATTGTTAATTTAGTATAAGGTTGACGGTGACCTTGTTTGCGGTGAGAATCTTTACGACGTAAATATTTGAAAGTCACAACTTTCTTAGCACGTCCTTGCTTTTCGACAGTTGCTTCTACTGTTGCACCTGCTACTAATGGTGAGCCAACTTTTGTTTCGCCTTCGCCACCTACAAGTACCACTTCTTCAAAAGTAACCTTGTCTCCTTCAGCAACGTCTAATTTCTCAACGAAGATGGATTGGCCTTCTTCAACTTTAACTTGTTTGCCGCCAGTCTTAATAATTGCGTACATTCAAGCACCTCCTATAATATAGATTTTCGGTAGAAACTACCTACACTTAGACTCGCCATATTGAGTGGTCCAAGACACTTAGACTCAATGATGAGCGGTTGCAGTTGTGGTGCTACACAAATACAACAGACCTATTCTAGCAAAACACTACGAGACTGTCAAGCTTTGACCGCCTATTAAAAGTCGCTTTGTAAAAGGTAAAGGCCCTCCTGTCACAGCATGTTTAAGAAAAATATTTACTTAGTCCATTATCCTCTTAAAATCAATAGGAAAATAGATCAATAAAGACGGCAGTCCCATTTGCTTAATTAAAGGGGACCGCCCACTAAAGCTGAGTTTAGTGGGCAGTCCCCAGTGATTTGATTCATTTGCTCCTGTCTGCTTTTGGAGCGGTGCCACTCTTTTGTCAGATAAAAGCATAAAAAATTAGACATTTTGATTGGAAATTGATTAGCCTAACTTTAGCTTACAAGCCCAACAAAAGGGAGGCAATTTCAAAGTAGATCAAGAGCGAGAAAGTATCAACAACGGTCGTTAATATAGGACCAGCCATTACAACCGGGTCTTGTTTGAAGAAAGTCCCAACAAGGGGTAACATGCTGCCAACTAACTTTGCCATGATAATCGTCAATAAGAGCGATAATGAGACCGTCAGGTTCACCATCATCGAAACTTGGTCCATCACCATGATTCGAACCATATTAAGAAGTGCCATGCAAATTCCAACCATAATCGAAATCTCAAATTCTTTCAAAAAAATCTTGGCGGCATCCTTGAGCGCAACTTCTCCCAAGGTGAGTGAACGTATGATTACGGTCGTTGCTTGCCCTCCGGCATTCCCCCCACTATCCATCAGCATGGGGATATAGGCAGCTAAGATTACACTCCCCGAAAGAATCGCATCATAACGCTGAATTATATAGCCCGTTAGGGTCGCGGTCACCATCAGAATGAGCAGCCACACAATCCGCTTCTTGAAGTGAACAAAAGCGGGGACTTTTAGATAATCCTCATCGATTCCTCCCATCCCCTGCATCGATGCCATGTCTTCCGAGAATTCTTCTTCCATAACATCCAGCATAATATCAGCAGAGACGACTCCCACAAGACACCCCTCTTCATCGGTAACCGGCAGCAGGGAGAGATGATATTTATTCATAATATTTGAAGCAAACTCTTGGTCATCCAATGTTTTAACAGAGATGACATCAGTTTGAATAATGGTATTTAAATCGTCATGCGGATAACGAATCAGATCAGACAAGTATAAGTAGCCCACCAAGTGCTGGTTATGGTCGATCATCCAGATGATTTGTAAATATTCTGGATCGAACTTGGAATTGCTTAGCTTAGTTAAGATCTGAGCTTGATCTTCTTCAGCCAGACATTTGACCATTTCAACCCCCATGATCGATCCAACACTTTCCTCCGGATACCCCAATAATTGATTGATTAATGATCGCTTACTTCCATCTAATTGTCCGAGAAGCCGCTTCACTAAATTTGCTGGCAATTCCTTTATGGTATCAACCAGCTCCATTGAGTCCAAGTGGTGAACAACCACTCTCAGGTCTTCATCATTCAAGTGGTTCATCATTTCTTGCTTGTAGTCACGACTGAGTTCCGCAAAAGCCTCAGCCAATTGTTTTTTTTCAAGAAAATGACTCATCAGTAAAAACTCTTCTGAATCTAAGGTTTCCATATAAGCTGCCAAGTCAACCTCATGCAGCTGATTTAATCGGTTAACTTCAACCATCAAATCGTGTTTATTTAATTCGAGTAGTCCCTTCATTTTCATTCCTCATTTCACTATAAATTTGAGGTTTAGGTGAAGTTAATGACAGGCACCAAGGCACCGAGGGAACTGGACAATCATCACAACTCATCGAACCACTCCTTTATAATAAAATTCAATGAAAAAAACCCTACCACCAAGCGATAGGGTCTTAAAATCTTGAGCTATCAATCGTTCAAGCTTTAGCTTTGATAGGCGGTGAAATTACACTAGTCTAAACCTTATCGTCGATCCAAACTGTTAACCAACTCTCAATGTCTCCATCGATACGCGGTGGTAACCCATATCCTATCAGTAGCCTCACCTACCTCTTAATTAATATAACACTGGTCACAATTAAAGACAAGCTTACTGCAAGGATTACTTCTCCACCGTCTAGACTTTCTTATTTAGAAATCTATCAGTCCCTGGTTCCCTTCCGGCTAAAAAATAATATGATCATCATAGCCCAACCAGCGCAGGAGTCCACGCGTGGGTAGATACATAAAGAAGGAAAGGGCTGTATTGAAAATTAAAGTCGGTCCCAACCGCGTAAGAATATATTCCGTCAGGCTAAGATCTGTATAGCCAACCCGCAGGTAAAAGAAATAAACCAACCAATCGATCACTGTGATCGAAACAATAAAGAGCATGAAATGAATGATCGCATTACGAGGAAAGTACTTCCGAATCATCAAGATAAAATGGGCTAAAAGAAAATATAAGACTGTATAGATGCCTAGCAGGGTGGTGTTATAAGAGTCAGCAATTAGGCCAAAGACCAGAGCATACAGTTGAATATAAGAGTTTCGCAGGTAAAAGGCAAAGGCAATAATGTAATAGACCACTAGGTGAGAAATAATGGTTTGGTTTTGCCCAATAAAGGCCTTCGGGAAAAGCGTTGGTAGGGCTGAGTCAATGACTAGGCTGATCAAAAGAATCAAGGGCACAACTGCTTTGAGATTGCGCTCTAATTGATAGGTTTTTTTATTGAAGAGATTATTCACCCTGATCTGTCCCTTCCTTGATAATCACCGTCACAAAGCGAATATCATTCATCTCACCTGCTGGTTTAACTTTAATAATTTGAAAGAGGCCATAGGTGTCCATCTCAGCCGAGACCACTTCGCCCACTAATAAGGTCGAGGGAATAACCCCTCCTAGCCCGGATGTAATCACCCGGTCACCCGGTTTTACTTTAGCATCTGGTGCGACTTGGGTCATGATAAATTGCTTTTTGGTTGGATCATAGTCACTGATGACACCAATCGCTGAATTTCCTTTCTTATCCGTCTGAATCCGGGCAGAAACCATGCCTTCAGTGGACTGTTTGGAAGTGAGGAGCAAGACTTTACTTGAAGTCGGATAGACTTCAATCACACGGCCGATTAAGCCATTACCAGCCATAACTGCCATATTTTCTTGGATTCCTTGATTCGCTCCAACATCAACAATCAAGGTCTCCGTCCATTGGTCAGGATTTCGGGAGATGACGGTCCCGTTCTTAGTCGTAAATTCAGACAATAAATTCTTCAAGTCGAGCTCCTTACGCAGCTTCTCATTCTCTGTCTCTAAGTCCGAAATACGTACTTGCATCTCATTGACTTTGTCAATCTTTCCCTTAAGGGTCTCATTCTCTTCAAAGGTATTGATTAAATCATCGACTGATCCCACGAACTCGAGGACCATGTCCACTGGCTTAGAGAAAACCCGTCCTGTCCAAGCTACGGTCTCATTAACGGCCATCTTCACTACATTATTAGTTGAATTAAATAAAGAGAAAGCTACTAAGCTGACAATCACAATTCCACCAATGAGAATTGCAATTAATCGTTTATTATTAAACATTCTGGACCTTCTTTCTTAGAGGCGTAATTTTTGCTCAATCACTGCGGATTGTCGTGTTAATTCATCGAACAAGCGGCCCGTTCCTAATGCCACACTATCCAAGGGCAAATTAGCCAAACGAGTCGGCACCCCAATTTCAGCTTGGATTCGCTCTGGTAACCGTTTCAACAAGGCACTACCACCGGTTAAAACGATCCCCGTCTCCATAATATCAGCCGCTAATTCGGGAGGTGTTTGCTCAAAGACTTGCTTAATGCCATTGATAATCGGCACCATTCCATGATTAACCGCTTGAGCAACCATTGCAGCTGAAATCTTCGCACGAGCCGGCACTCCAGCCCCCATCTTCTGTCCACTCACGATGAGATGGTCTTGATCTTCCGGCTCCTGATAGTTCGCATTGCCCATGACGATCTTGAGCGTTTCAGCTGTGTAGTCTCCAATAATTAAGTGATAGTCTTGCCGAACAGCATCTTTAATCGCGTCATTCATAGCAGATCCTGCACTCTCAACGGTCAAGGATTTCACAATTTCACCATATGAAAGTGTGGCAATATCCGTCGTCCCCCCGCCAATATCAACAACCATCTTACCGCGAGGTTCTTCAATCGCCATCCCAGCACCAATAGCCGCCGCAAATGGCTCTTCCACAATCATGGCCCGGTTGACACCTAGCGACCGGATCGCATCAATAACGGCCTTTCGTTCAACTTTCGAAATGTTTGATGGGGCTGAAATGACAATTTCAGGCTTGGACAAGGAAAGGTTAATCGCTTGGTTTATAAAGTGAGCCAAAAGTTGTTTGGTGACACTCATATTGGCAATCACACCACGCTGAATGGGGTGGATCATCTCATAGGAATCGGAGGTCCGGCCTTGCAGGCGGTAGGCCTCCTTACCATAGGCTTCGATCGCCCCTGATTCTTTATCAATGGCCACAAGGGTCGGTTGACGTAGGACTATTCCCTTGCCCGCAATACAAATTACAGTGTTTGCCGTCCCTAAGTCGATTCCTAAGCGTTGTTTACCGAAGACTGCCATTGTCACCTCTCCTATCCCTCAAATAACTCCATAAATTATAGCAAAAATCCTGATCAAAAACTACCGTCGACCATCATTTGAAATGAGATCCAAGAGGTCCATGCTTGGTCATTCTCACGAAAGGGTCCTTATAAGGACGGAGTTTATTCAAGATAAATGCGGTTGAAAGACGGAGAATAATCAGTCGAAGAGGTCGGTCGCTTCTCTTAGACTAATAAAATGATCTGATCCGATAATCAAATGGTCCAACAGATCAATCCCCATCATCTCTCCGCAGCTAATCATTCGCTTAGTGAATAATAGGTCCGCCTTGGAAGGGTCGGGATTACCAGAGGGATGATTATGGGCAATAATTAAATGAGCTGTCGGATATTTAACAGCTTCCTTAAAAATTTCGCGTGGATGGGCAATGGAGGAATTAACCGATCCCATGAAGATCGTCTGTTTTTTGATCACCTCATTCTTGGAGTTTAAGCAGAGGACGATGAGGTGCTCCTGTTGTAAATCCGCCATTTCTTGAACCATCCATTGCCCCGCTTCCTGGCTAGAAAGAATCATCCCATAGCGGGGTAAAGTACTTAATTGAATCCGGGCACCGAGTTCGATTGCTGCTTGCATCTCAATCGCCTTGACAGGTCCAATTCCCTTTATTTGTTTGAGCTCTTGTAAGGATGCCTGCTTCAGTTCATTGAGACTGGCAAAATGGTTTAAGATCCGTAGGGCCAATTGATAGACATTTTCTTGTTTGGTCCCTGTTCTAAGTAAAATAGCCAGTAATTCATGGTTAGCCAGACTCTTAGCCCCTTTCTGGACGAGCCGTTCTCTTGGTCTTTGGTCATAAGGGATTATATTCGCAGTTTCCTGTTTAATTTGAGTCATAAAAAACCTCCTTTACTATAATTACAAGTGAAGGAGGTCTTACGCGCTATTCAGCTGTTTGCCTATGCTGCTTAAGAAAAGCCCTGGCTTCAGAAACAAAATAAAGGGAACCTGTGATAAGTAGAAGATCCTGTTTTTGGTCCTGATGGTCACGAATATAGTCCATTAAAAAGGTCTGCCAGTCCGGTAGATAGCTAGCTGGTCGACTGCCAGCCAATCCTTTCTGAGCCAAAATTTCTTCAAAATCTTTCTGGCCCATGGCCTCAAAGTGGTTGAAGCTGGTGAGATAGACTTCTTCAACCGGAAAACTTAATAACAAAGGAATTTGCTCCTTCTGATTTTTCTTCTTCAAGCCGCCATATAGGAGGGTAATTTGGTAATCCTTAAGATTCTCAGCGACAACTTGCTTCAAAGCCATCAAGCCTTCCATATTATGGGCCCCATCCAGATAGATGGCTGGCTGGGCATGGATCTTTTCTAAGCGGCCAATCCAGTGTGTCGATGCTAGACTGGTTATGGCCTTGGGCCAATTAATCACCCGGTCTTCAAGGGCCATCCAGGCCATAAAGGCCTCAAGCGAAGTCGTCGCATTGTGGATCTGGTGGTCCCCCATCATCCCGATGGTGACTTGGAGGTCCTGGGCAAGAAAATGTGCACTCCTCATTATAAACTGTGAACCGAGCGGTCCTGTTTCTTGAACCATTTGTACACCATAATCACGGTCCCATTGATAATGTTTGGCGTGATGGTCTTGTGCCCACTTGTCAATCACCGCTAAGGGACTGGCTTGAATCAGACCGGTCACGACGGGGCGGCCGTCCTTAATAATTCCCGCTTTTTCAAGCGCAATTTCCTCTAGCGTCTCCCCTAACATATCCGCATGGTCCATAGCAATCGATGTAATGATAGCCACTTGTCCCTCTAGGACATTGGTACAGTCATGCATTCCACCGATTCCTGCTTCAATCAGACAAATATCCGGTTGTTTTTCTTGGAAATAGAGACAGGCCATAATGGTAAACAATTCAAAGTAGATTAAGCGACCATACTCACTATTCTTCTCCATATAGTCATTGAGGTCGACCAACCGATTGGTTAAACGGATCAAATCTTCATCTGGGATTTCTTGATGATTAAACGTAATCCTTTCATTAAACCGCTCAATGTGAGGAGAAGTAAAGCTTCCAACTGAAAAGCCTTGACTCATCAGTAAGTCCCGCAAATAAGCAACGTTGGATCCTTTTCCATTAGTACCGGTAATATGAATGACTGGCAGATGCTGGTGTGGATTTTGCACATAGTCCAAGGCCTGATACATCTTGGTCATATCTGGACGGGGAATGGGATTGACTTGGTTTAATAACCAGTAAGTCGCCTCCTCAACACTTGTAAATTTCATGGCTGATGAAACTCCTCTATAAGATCTAAATTAATTGGTTTAATTCTTGGATTCGGTCTCTGACCGCTTGTAATTGCTTTTCATAATCGATTTTCTTCTGCCGTTCGCTGTCCACCAAGGCCTGAGGCGCCTTAGCAATAAAGCCTTCATTGGCTAATTTCTTATCTACCCGGTCCACTTCCTTGACCAATTTGGCTGCTTCCTGGTCTAATCGTTTAATTTCGTCTTCAATTTTAACGAGCCCTTTGAGTGGGATCAAAATCTGAGCGAAAGACAGGGTTTGGGTGACCATCTCTTCTTCAATCGTCGGGTCTAAATCAATAGTTAACTCCGAACAATGGCAGAATCGGTCAATATAAGCCCGGTTCGCTTGGAGTCGGTCCTTAACGCTGGGGTCTTCCACCTTGATGGTCAAGGCTAATTCTTTAGATAAGGGTGTGTGCATCTCATTACGAATCTGTCTAACTGCTGTAATCACTTCGATCAATTGACTCATCGCAACTTCTGCCGCTTCATCTTGGTAAGCCGTCTCCACTTGAGGATAATGAGCTGTTACGATGGAAGCTCCTTCTGGGGCAATTTGTTGCCAGATTTCCTCTGTTACAAAAGGCATGATGGGATGTAACAAGCGTAAGAACTGATCTAAGACATGGATTAATACGGACTTCGTCTTTATAGAATCTTGACTTGAATCTTGTAACTGTTCCTTGGTCATTTCAATGTACCAGTCACAGTAATCATCCCAGATAAAGTGGTAAAGCTGGCGACCGGCTTCACCAAATTCAAAACGCTCAAACAGTTGAGTCACGGACTCAATGGTCGCTTGTAGTCGAGAGAGGATCCAACGATCGGCTAGAGTCAAGTCTTGACCGATGACAATCGAGGACAGGTCCAAATCACCTACATTCATGAGGACGTACCGTGAAGCGTTCCAGATCTTATTAATAAAGTTCCAAGCGGCTCCCATCTTCTCAGTCGAATAACGAACATCTTGTCCTGGTGTTGACCCCGTTGATAGGAACCAACGTAGAGAGTCCACCCCATATTCATCGATAACATCCATCGGATCAATCCCATTGCCCAGCGATTTGGACATCTTACGTCCGGATTCATCACGAATCAGACCATGCAAGAGGACATGCTTGAAAGGACGGCGATGGGTAAATTCTAAGGATTGGAAGATCATGCGAGATACCCAGAAGAAGATAATATCATAACCGGTTACCAGGGTATCGGTTGGGAAATAACGGTCAAGATCGGCAGTCTGGTCTGGCCATCCCATCGTCGAGAAAGGCCACAAGGCAGATGAGAACCAGGTGTCTAAGACATCCGGATCCCGCTCCCAGTTTGCTTCATCAGCTGGTGCCTGTTCACCGACATAGATTTCACCTGTTTCACGATGGTACCAAGCAGGAATTTGATGACCCCACCACAATTGTCTCGAAATAACCCAGTCATGAACATTTTCCATCCAAGTTGTAAAGGTTTGTTCAAAGCGAGGCGGATAGAATTCCACCGCATCCTCTCCCTTTTGATTGTCTAAGGCTTTCTGAGCCAGGGGAGCCATCTTAACAAACCACTGAGTGGATAAATAAGGCTCCACCATAGCCCCTGTCCGCTCGGAGTGACCTACTGAATGCAGGTGGTCAACCACCTTGACCAATAAACCAGCGGCTTCAAGGTCTGCTACAATTTGCTTGCGCGCCTGGAAACGGTCCATTCCAGCATAGGCCCCGCCCTTGTCATTAATCGTGCCATCTCGATTCATTACATTGATACGTGGTAAGTCGTGGCGGTTTCCAACCTCAAAGTCATTCGGATCATGAGCCGGTGTGATCTTAACAACACCAGTACCAAAGTCCCGATCGACATAAGTATCCGCAATAATTGGAATCTCGCGGTTCACCAATGGTAAGAGAACCTTTTGCCCAATCAAGTGTTGGTAGCGTTCATCGTCAGGATGCACCGCAATGGCAGTATCGCCTAGGAGGGTCTCAGGTCGAGTTGTAGCAATTTCTACCTTTTCCTGGCTACCAACGATTGGATAATAAATATGATAGAAGGCGCCTTGGACATCCTTATGAATCACTTCAATGTCCGATAGAGCTGTTTGAGCCACTGGGTCCCAATTGATAATGTATTCACCACGATAGATCAAGCCCTTCTCATAGAGAGCAACAAAGACCTTGTTGACTGCCCGGTTGAGGCCTTCATCTAAGGTGAAACGCTCGCGGTCATAATCGACGGATACTCCCATCTTCGCCCATTGTTGACGAATAATTGTCGCATACTCTTCTTTCCAGTCCCAGGTCTTCGCCAGGAATTGCTCACGGCCCAGATCATGGCGCGATAGATTCTCTTCCTCTTTGATTCGGGCTTCCACCTTGGCCTGGGTTGCAATCCCCGCATGGTCCATCCCGGGCAACCACAGGGTGTCATAGCCTTGCATCCGCTTAGACCGAATGATCATATCTTGCAAGGTAACATCCCAGGCATGGCCGAGGTGTAATTTCCCTGTCACATTGGGAGGCGGAATAACAATTGAATAAGGCTTAGCTTTTTGATCACCTGAAGGCTTAAAGACTCCTTGATCGACCCATTCTTGATACTTTCCTTCTTCCACCGACTGAGGATGATATTTACTTGGCATTTCCCTTTTTTTCATATTGCACTTCCCTTTCTTCATTCAACCTAACTCAAGCAAAAGCAAACGTCCCATGCCTCAGCATAGGACGTTGATTTCGTGGTACCACCTAATTTTAGACTACTGTATGTAATCCCTCTTTCTTGTTATCGAAGATCTTCTCCGTAAAGCACTAATTCAATGTGTTCATACTTTATGACTCCAAGCTACCTTCGTTCTTAATAGGAACTTTCAGCCAGGGATTCCTTCTCTGTCTCGGTTAAGAACTACTCTTCTCTTCATAGTCTATTTATTAGGAATGTAGAGTCATTTTAACATGATTTATACGGTTAGACAAGATTTGCTTTAAAAGGACGGTCGAATGTCAAACAAAAATGCTAGCCCCTTCGGGCTAGCAGTGAGAATTATTGGAGGCGGTTAACCGTTTCAATGACAGGATCATAATCCGGTTGTTCAGAAACCTCTTCAACAATCTGACGATATTGAATTACGCCTTGAGGATCAACCACAAAGACGGAACGGGTTAGCAATTCTTTGCCCCCTAGATTAATCACCAGTCCATACTGGTCACCAAATTCTCCTGATTCATCGGTTAGGGTCTGAACATTTAAATGGTTATCTTCATTCCATTGCTTGAATTCAGACGGAAGATTGCGTGAAATCGTATAGAAATTCCAGTCCCCTTCTGCTGCCAATTCAGCAAATTTCTTGGTTTGCAGGTGGCAGGTTTGGGTCGTGACATCTGGTACCACACTCAAGACCGTCACTTTGCCTTTTAAGAGGTCAGCGAGTGATTGTTCTTGTCCTTGAATATCTTTGACTTTGGCATCAGGGGCTGAGTCGCCTACTTGAACTGGCTGTCCTTTTACTTCAATCGGGTCACCTAAAAATGTAACTTGCATATGTCGCATCCTTCCTTTCAAATTTTCACTTTTGATAAGCTACTTGTATTATACCACCTACAGCTTACTTCAGCTAAGAACCTGCTTAGAGGTCAGCTAAAAAGGCTAGGATCTTATCTAGATAGAGATCCGGATCTTCATAGAAATACATGGCGTGTTCCCCTTGGTCAAGCGTCCAGAGTTCCTTCTGCTTGGCAGCAGATGCCTGGTAAAGATCCTCTCCCATATGATAGGGGGTCATGTCATCGTTCTTGGCATGGATCACCAGTAAAGGGGTCGATGATTCATGGATTGCCTTTACCCCATCTGTTTGGTCAAATGAAAAGCCTTGAGAAAAACGTAAGCCCCAATCCCCTACCCATAATAAGTAGTCCATCGGCAAGCCAATTTCATCAATCATGTCTTCCATTTGGCGTTGAGTCATCTCCTTGCCATTACTCATCGGACTATCCAGAATCAAAGCCTGGACCTTGTCTTCCAATTCAGGAGCAGCTAGGGCAACCGTTCCCCCACCAAAAGATGCTCCCCAGACATAGAAAGGACCTTGGCCAAGTTCTAAGGCATGGTTGACAACATCTAGTAAGTCGTGACTCTCCAGAAAACCAAAGGTATTCGTCGATCCTGTATTATCACCCGAATTTCGCTGGTCATAGGCTATAAAGGAGTAGCCCGCTTTAATTAACCTTTCAGCCAGAGGATAGACACTCTCCTTAGTCCCCCCTAAATAATGAGTCAAGACAAAGAATCCTTTGCTTGAAGGATTGAGGTAATAGACAACAGGGATCGCATGATCCTTTTTTGAAGATTCCAGAGTGACGCGCTCAATTGAATAGTCCTTCTCAAAGGCTTCCCAATCGAAGTCGACCCCCTTTAAGAAATTCTCTGTTTCTTGCTTCGTCGATTGTGGGTCAGTAAGGTGGGTCAACTGATTAACCATCTGGTGACCGACGAAGACACATAAGGCAATTCCTGCCAACAAGATAAGGCCAAACAAGCTGAATATAATCCTTTTAATCCATTTCTTCATGATAGTCTCCTTTATAAAAAAACTATCCCTCACGGGATAGAAAGATAATTATAAGCTAGCGATGACTTCGATCTCAACTAAGACATTCTTAGGTAGAGTCTTAACTGCCACAGCAGAACGTGCTGGTTTAGACGTGAAATATTGACCGTAAAGCTCATTAAACACAGCAAAATCAGCCATATCTGCCAAGAAGCAGGTTGTCTTAATCACTTTATCAGCGCTAGAACCCGCTGCTTGTAATAAAGCATCGACATTCTTTAAAACTTGTTGTGTTTGGCCTTCAATATCGGTTGCTTCAACTGCATTGGTTGCAGGATCAATCGGAATTTGCCCAGAACAAAAGACCATCTCATTGATAACTTTTGCTTGTGAATAAGGTCCAATAGCTGCTGGGGCTTGATCGGTAGTGATAGTTTTGATTTCTGACATGATGATTCTCCTTTAATAATTTTGTCCAATGCGATGCAACTAGAGTAAATCGGTAAAGGCCTGTTGACTTGGATTCTGATAGTGGCGATCGATTTCAGTCGTCACGATCTCAGCCAGTGCCTCTTCCACCAATTCCTGGATTGGCAGTCGCTCTTCATACTCGAGTATGGTATGTAATCGGGGCTTGGTCCAGGGTGATTTTGGACTGAAGACAGTACAGCAGTCCTCATAAGGCTCATTTGAGATCTCATAGCTTCCAATTCGTTGTGCCAAATCTATTATATCATTTTTATCAGCAGAAATTAAAGGGCGAAGAATAAGAGATTGACTCACTTGATTGATGACCCGCATGGAATCAATCGTCTGTGAAGCTACCTGACCCAAGGATTCACCATTAATGATGGCATGAGCCTTACGTTCAATGACTAACCGGTCCATGATACGGAGCATGATCCGCCTCATCACTGTCATCGACATATTATCGGGCACCTGGTCTTTGATGGCGAGTTGTACCTTGGTAAAGGGAACCTCATGGAAGGTCAGGGAAGTCGCATATTGAGCCAAAACACCGGTCAGTCGCTTGGCCTTCTCCAAGGCTTGCGGACTCGTATAAGGCGGACTGGCAAAGTGGACCATCTCCAAGGCCATCCCTCGCTTAATCATCTCATAACCCGCAATGGGTGAGTCAAATCCCCCCGACAACATCAAAAGTCCCTTGCCGCTCGATCCATAGGGTAAACCGCCCATCCCAGGGTAGGAAGTTAAGCTAAGATAGGCTTGGTCTTGCTGAACTGAAACCACCAACTTGTGATCAGGCTGTCGCATGGCAACTTTAAGTTGCGGGAAGGCGTCTAAGATATCCCCACCGACTTCTCTTTGAATCGCGAGACTATCATAGGGAAAGGTCTTATCAGACCGTTTAGCTACAACCTTGAAGCTTGCTTGCGAATCGAGTTGAAGGTCGCTAAATAAATGAACAGCCGCTTGTCGAATCACCGCAAAATCGCGCTCAACAGGATAGACTGGCTCGAACCGTTGGATGCCCGGAATGTTTTTTAGGATTTCAATCAGGTCTTCATAGGGTGTTTCTTCCCACTGTAAATGCATAAAATCATGGTGAGGTAAAATTTTGATTTTTTCTAAGTGACGTGTCTGATAGCGAATATGTTCCGCCATTTTTTGTTGAAAGGACTTACGATTGCGTCCTTTAGTAGAAAGTTCACCGTAATGAATTAATATTTGCTTCAATGACTTACTCCTTTACGCTTGATTCACTTGATGGGTTACGACTGGAATGGCCGCTAAGAGCCGGTCAATCTGGTCCTGACTAGTTGTCGATGCCATGGAGATCCGGATGGCTGACCGGGCGACCTCCTCTGCCACCCCCATTGCATGTAAGGTCACATGGGAAGAGGCCTTGCGGCTGGAGCAGGCAGAGGTCGTCGACACCATCACCTGCTCCTGGGCAAAGGCATTCACCAAGACCTCGCCTGGAACACCCGGATAACTGGTACAGATAATATGACCAGTCGTCTGGGCTCCCCCAAAGACTTGCCAGCCAGACGCTTGCAGAACTTTAACCACTTGATGACGGAAGCCTTCAAGCTTCGCCCGGCTTTCTTCTTGAATTTGGTCTGCTAAACGCAAGGCCTTGGCACAGGCAGCAATCGCAGGTAAGTTCTCAGTGGACGATCTGAGTCCCCCCTCTTGCCCACCTCCATAGAGTAATGGCAGCTTAGGCACCCGCTGTCGCATGGCCAGGATTCCAACTCCCCGCACTGAATGAAATTTATGGCTGCTCAAGCTTATCAGGTCAATCCGGTTGTCTTTAAGCAGGGATAAGTGACTTGTCACTGCTTGAATCCCATCCACATGCCAGAGAATCTGGGGATGGTCTGCTAGTAGAGCGGCAATCGCCTTCAAGGGTTGGATGGTTCCCACCTCATTATTAACGGCCATGGTTGAGACCATTAATACCTGGGAAGTCAACAAAGTCCTGAACTGGTCTAGGTCTATTTGCCCTTGTCTATCAACGGGAAGTAAGACCACCTCGAAACCCAAGCCCTCTAACTGGTCCACCTGTTGGAGAATGGAGGCATGTTCAACAGCCGATATCAGAATTTGATGACGGGTTGGATGATACTTTCTTTGAGCTTGTGCAATTCTTTGTAGGGCCCAGTTATTGGATTCTGTTCCCGAGCTGGTGAAGTAAATTTCATCTGACTCGAAGGCTAATATTTGAGCGACCTGACTGCGAGCTTGGTCTAGGAGGGCATGGGCCTGGTCTCCTAATGGATGGGGACTGGATGGGTTGGCAAAATAATCCTCAGCCACTTTGACATAAGTTGCCAGGACTTGTGGGTGGACGGGAGTCGTTGCGCTGTGGTCAAAATAATCCATGAGTCTTCCTCTCTTTTTTTCACTGAAAACTAGACTACCCTCTCATTAAATAAGGGCATGAAAAAACCGAACAGTTCCATTAAGGACCTATTCGGATCGATCGAATTAGTACATCCGATGCTTTTTCTCTTGATGATACATGCGGCGAACCTGGGTTGGTGCATCTGGATCCACCCGACGTAAAGCCTTCTCAATGATCGCTAAGGCTTCCGTGAAGCGGAACTCTTGGTAGAAGAAGTATTGGGCTTCCTTAATCGCTTGATCCATTTCAGGATAATCATATCGGAAACGGTTAGAATGCTGAATCATATACTCCGTCAAGAGGGCTGAATCAATTGTTTCTTCAGTTAAAGCCTCAAGATCTTCCATATCTTGTTGCAAGTTCATCTCGAGCTCTTCAATCTGACTCATATCCACACGCACACGGTTCAACTGCTGGGACAAGGTTTCAATCTGATCCGTTACTTTATAGAATAACTGATAATAAGTCTCATGTAGACCAGGTAAATGATTCTTCTCTAAGCGACGTTTCATATTACGAAGGTCTAATTCATAAAGATCCAGATTTGACTTAGATTCCTTCTCTTGGCTGGTAAGTCCGGATAAGGACTTAACTAACTGGTTCTGTTGGTCAGAGATCTCTTCGATATTTCGCTCAATCTTACGCATTGATGATTCAATTTGAGTAAAGACGGCATGATTTTGATTCATGTCTTCTTGGAGGTCTTGGAACTTCTTCACTTCTAGCTTAATCTGTTCCGTTAAGTCATTTACTTGATCCACTTCATTATGATGCAGAATATATGATTGAGAGATTCGGTCCACTTCAATTCCTGCATACCGGTTGTTTTCTAGAACTGCATTAATGCGACTTTCGAGTTGGTGGAGGTGACTATTCACATAACTCTTAGCCGCAATTTCTGACTCCATCATCTCATAAAGAGCATTGATTTCCCGATCAGCCTTATCCATCAGGGTTTTAGCATCCACTAGGTCTGCTTTTTTAATTTTCTGCTTGGCTTCATTCAATTGTTCTTGAATCTTTTCAATTTCTTCAGGGACACTCACACCCTCGAAGTTGAACTTACTGGTCACCATCTTCTCATAACCTTCACGTAGGTCTTCAAGTGAATCCTCATAGTCCTTCTTGATCTGGTCGTACATCATCGGGATCTTCTCAAGAATCTCTTCGAGTGAGTCCATCTCAGCGTCGATTGTATCTAGCATATCTTGGCCTTCTAGGTGGTCGCCATTACTAGTAAATTCATTATACTTGGTGAAGTTCAATTCGAGATATTGTAAATTCTTCTCGAGCGTCTCAATTGCAGGACCAAAATCAAAAGAATGGTTCATGACACGTTTACGCGCTTCTTGATAGCGATCAAGCAAAGTCTCATAGCGTTCCTGGTTGTCATTTTCGGTCGTCAAGAGATGTGATAGCTCATCATGGAGTCGTGTGACTTGCCCTTCTGTCTCATCGAGGATTTCACGGGCTTGATTTAAGGCATTCTTGGCCTTGACCAGGTTCATCTGCTCAACAAACTGTTCTGATCCAACCAGAGCTGCCTCAATCTCAGTAAATTGAAAATTGGTAATTGTTTGCCAGTTGGCGACTAAGCTTTCATATTTGCGCTTCGTTTGCCCTGATAAGTTCATATTTTTTAAAGTGAAGAGCTGGTCGGCAATAGAAATTGACATCATTTCATCTTTTCTTTGCTCTAATTCTTTAATTTCTTTCTTTCGTTGTGTCCGGAAAAAGTAAATTAACCCATAAATTAAGAGTATGATCACAACAATGATGAATAAAATGTCTGTGAATTTTAAGCTCATACCGTCTCGCTCCTCTGCTTATTTTATCTTATTTAGCTCTCACTATGTTCAGTTCATAATTAATCACGCTACATTATATCATTAAAATCTTCACTTTTAAAGTAAATCGCTTATTTAATCGAGCAAATCAAGCGGGTCTATACTCCTTCATCCTTACAATTTGCCTTCATTGATCTCTCTCTTTTACCTATCCTCTATGGTCCTATAACGTAAAAAACTAAGCAGGACATCCTGCTTAGTTTTGACACCAATAAACTAACCACTGACTTTGAGCGAGGTAATGAAAGTTCCTCGGCCTAAAAGTCTCTGTTCTTTTATGATTAGCCTAATTTGTTATAGTATTCAACGACTAGGGCTTCATCGATTTCAGCATTTAGTTCACTTCTTAAAGGCAGACGAACGAAAGTTCCTTCTAATTTGTCTGCGTCAAAGTTAACAAACTCTAAACGAGAAATAGTTGCTTCGACAGCTTCCTTGATAATGGCAAGGTCACGTGAACGTTCGCGCACTCCAATCACTTGACCAGGTTCTACCAAGTAAGATGGAATATCCACTCGCTTGCCATCAACTGTGATGTGACCATGGTTTACAAGTTGACGTGCTTGACGACGTGTCGTTGCAAGTCCTAAACGGTAAACAAGATTATCTAAGCGACGTTCAAGTAAGATCATGAAGTTCTCACCGTGTTTACCTTCTGTAATCTTACCTGCCCGTTTAAATAAAGTCGCGAATTGACGTTCATTCAAACCGTACATAAAACGTAATTTTTGCTTCTCATTCTTTTGAGTCGCATATTCAGATAATTTCTTGCGTTGGTTACCGTGTTGCCCTGGTGGGAAAGGACGTTTTGATAATTCCTTGCCTGTTTCAGTTAATGAAATCCCTAAACGACGAGATTGTTTCCATGATGGTCCTGTATAACGTGACATATTGACATTCCTCCAGATAATTCTATTTGGAGTAAAATAATCCTTTAGAAAACCGAATGCGTGCAGTCCAAACTTCACCTTCTGCAGCCGCGGTTACTGGTTCGCCTATAGCGGTAGACTGTTGACGCGCTTTCTTTTTCTATGCTGCATTATTTTACACTTAGACTATTATACAGATCTAAGGAAATATTTCAAGTACTTATTCCCTTGATCCAAAAAATTATTCTGACACTTGGTCGATAAAAGTTAAAACAATCTGGGCTGAGACTGATCCAGCTAAAACTAGAAACTCATCAAACGACAGCGTTGCCTTTTGATCACCAGCATCTGAAATACATCGGACAATAACGAAAGGGATCCGCAAAAGGTAAAGCGCCTGAGCAATGGCAGCGGACTCCATCTCAACTGCCCGAACGGTGGGAAAATTGCCCCGAATCTTAGCAACCTCCTCTGGATCATTGACAAATTGATCGCCTGAAGCGATTAGTCCGACCACCGGTTCGATTTCAAGAGTCCTAGCCGCTTGTCTTAAGGCTTGGATCCCTTGAGGATCCGGATAGTAGACTTCTGGCATCCCAGCCATTTGGCCGATTTGGTAACCAAAGCCTGTCACATCCACATCGTGATGGACAAGGGCCTGGGCAATAACGACATCCCCTACTGCTAGTCCTTCATCCACCC
This sequence comes from Facklamia languida CCUG 37842, assembly GCF_000245795.1. Lineage (GTDB taxonomy): Bacteria > Bacillota > Bacilli > Lactobacillales > Aerococcaceae > Facklamia > Facklamia languida. The sequence continues at coordinate 168,208 of NZ_JH601133.1, forward strand.
CCCCAGCTGTCCCCGTATTCATGACAAAATCTACTTCAAACTTCTCAACTAGGAGGACGGCTGTTACACTGGCATTCACTTTACCGATTCCGGAACGGACGATGACAACTGACTGTTGACCAATCATTCCTTCATAAAAAGTGAAGCCATAAATCGAATGGTCGCTTCGTTCGGACATGGCTGCCAAAAGATGCTGGATCTCCTCATCCATCGCACCAATGATGCCAATTTTTTTTATCATGATATCACTCCTTCTTATGATTATGCGAGAAAGGCAATCAATAAAACAAGGATCAACAAGGCACCGGTAATCAGAATTCCATTATTGAGGAAATGGTCGATTTTTGCTGAATACTTGGCTCGCCGCTGGTAAGGGGGAGGCGTTTGACTCAAAAGATCTTCTTCATTCCTCCAGTCGGCTTGTACCCTTGTCGGTAAATCTGGATCCAGGTTAAGACTATCGACATCATGGGGCGGGTATGGTCCTTGCTGGGCATCGAAGTCCTCCATTAAAAAGTCTTCATATCCCTCCCATTCATTCCACTGATTCTCTGCTTGATAAACAGCATCCGAGTCGAGTGTGTCTGGCTGGACGGAAGTCCTGTCAAGGGTGAGTCCTTGGTCATACTCCTCTTCCACTTGATCCTTGTCTGAACTTTCCTTGTAATTTAAATAGTCTTGATAGTGCTTTTTGGCCCGTTGACGACCTTTAAATAAAGACATCTCTTTCCATCCCTCCTAACCAGATTTGCAAGGCATAGAGCGTCTTGAGATCCACAATTTCACCCTTTTTCAGCATCTCACTTATTTCTTGCCGGTTGTAAACTTCCCACTCAACCGCTTCATCGTCATCTTGGTCCTTAGGGTCTTCAACCACAGACAGGTCTTGGGCTAAAAAAAGCGTAATTTCTTCATCTAAATAACCTGGTGAGACAAAAAAAGTCGGCCCCTTCTTCCAACAACCCGCTTGATAATGGGTTTCTTCTTCAAGTTCCCTCTGGGCAGCCGATAAGGGTTCTTCTAATTGCCCTTGTAGGCGGTCGATTAAACCAGCGGGAATCTCATACAGATTCTTACCTGCTGCTGGCCGATATTGATTGACTAAAACAACCTGATCCTCATTGGTCACTGCCAGCACACAGACAGCAGGCCCATGGTGAATTAATTCCCGGTCAACCACTAAGCCATTCGGTAATTGGACTTGATTGACATATGCTTGTAGGATTTGCCCTGCAAAGACTTGTTGAACACTTTGCGTTGCTGGGCTCTGGTTAAAAGGAATTGCTTCAGGGGATTTCTCCATTCATTTCGCCTACTTTCTCTTTATTTAGTTCGATTGTAGCGAGTCGAAGTCCGACTTGCAAGCCAGTCGAGCTAGGAAAAGCAAAGCCCTCACTCAAGATAGGCCTCAAGACCGATCTCCCTCAATGAACCCTATGGTATCCTTTATTTAAGTTAAGGAGGTTTTTATCATGTTTCTCAATCTAATTGGACCAATCTATCTCGTCTGTTTAGGACTCGCCCTATTTAACTGTCTGCGTCAGTTTACACATTTCACTAAACAAAGTAAAAATATCAGTGAGATAAAGGGGGCTAAGATCCGCCAATCCCTCATTTTAAATCTACTCATCGTTCTGGTTCCCATTGTGATACCCATTATGGCTCAAACCAATTTACGGATCCTTGCCATCCTTTGTCTACCAGTTCTCATGGCGAACATCGTCCTTTCGCTTGCTTTTTATGCCATTCGACAAGTCAGTCAAGCCCGCTTTTTATCTTTCTTCTACCATACAGGACAAGTTTGTATCCTCTTAACTTGCTCTGTTTTATCAGATTTTATGGGTGGTATGAGTGGACCAGACTATCTGTCTTCAAGTGAATTTTTTGCTATTTCTGTCTATCTGATCCTAGCCGTACTCTTTGCCTCCGCTATAGTCGGTGCGATTGCTATGATTTTCTCAAGCAGAAAAAATCCTCGACCCTTATTCAACCTACAAAAACGAGACCCTCATAAGCATGTTAGTTCAAACATGTTACACCACTACCATCAAGCGGGTCTCTCTAATCAAGAAATCGAGACCTTCCGTCAAGAAATGGCCGAGGCGCAAAACCATATCCTTCGAATTGAAGAAAACTTCCAAAAGACAGCTAAAATGCGAGCCATTGAGCTCCATTACAATATCTTAAAAGTCGCTAAAAATTACTTTAAAGATATTGTGGCTCAACCTAAACGCTTCGTAGCTGCCAGTCATTTCACCTTAACCCTTCTGCCTCAACTTGATGATCTGCTAAGTAAGTATAATGAAATTAATTCCCATGTCGCTAAAAACAAGCAAACTTACCTCATCTTAGAAAAGAGTGCTCAAACCATTGACCAGATCTGCCAGGAGATTATTTCAGACTATTTGCACTTTCATGAAAATAAATATCAAGCCCTGGAAGATGGTATAAAACTAGCCGATCGGACCCTGAAACACCACTCTAGTCAAGATCCGATCAATTGGACGGATCAAGACGAAGACCTGGATGCTAATGACCCTTTTGACCTAAAGCCAAACCAAGATTCGCTCATGACGGGCGAACCAGACCTTGAAGATTAAGTATCAGAACGGAGATGAACCACATGACGGACCAACCACGTGACCCCTTCTCAACCCCTTCATCTTTTGATGAAATTGATGACCTCTTAACCAATCCCTTTGATGAAGAACAAACCAGCTCACAATCTGTCAACCTTCACAGTGAATTAGCTGAAGCCGCTCTGCTTGCAAAACGTAATATGACTAATGAACGAACGATTGATCGATTGCCCGACCACCGACAAGACCAAGCGCGAAAGTTGGCTAAGCAGATTGATGAGAAAAACCTCGCAGGCGTTATCTCCTACGGAGCCAAAGCCCAGAAAAAATTAAGTGAATTCTCCCATAATATGCTTCACAATGTGCAATTGAAAGATACAGGGGAAGTTGGGGATATCCTCACCGAATTGATGACCACCCTGCAAACATCAGACCCCAAGGAATTAACTGCCAAGCCAAGTTTATTTAGCCGAGTCTTTGGCCAAGTTAAGGCTTCAATCAGCGATACTCAGATTAAATATCAAAAGATTGGCCACCAGTTAGACAAGGTCGTGATTCGTCTCGAGCGTGAGAAGAATGAGTTGTTAAATGATAATATGCAACTCGAACAACTCTACCAAAAGAACAAAGACTACTTCGATGCCCTGAATATTTATATTGCAGCTGGTGAGCTCAAGATAGAAGAACTCCAAAGTGAGATCATCCCTCAAGCGATTGAGAAGGCCAGTCAAACCAACAGCTCAATGGATGTTCAAGAAGTCCATGACTTAAATCAATTCTTGGAGCGCTTGGATAAACGAACTCATGACTTACGTCTAACACGTCAAATGACGATTCAACAAGCTCCTCAAATTCGGATGATACAAAATACGAATCAAGCCCTGGCAGAAAAAATTCAGGTTTCAGTTCATACATCAATCCCCCTCTGGGAAAATCAAATCACCATTGCCTTAAGCTTATTACGCCAACAGGATGCTGTGACCTCTCAACGAATGGTGTCTGAGACGACCAACCAATTGCTGCGTAATAATTCTCAGATGCTGAAACAGTCCGCCGTTGACACAGCCCGCGAAACAGAGCGCGGAATCATTGACCTTGAAACCCTGCAACAAACTCAAAAAGATTTGATTGAAACCATCGAATCAACCCTTCAAATTCAAGCCGATGGGCGCAGACAGCGTCAGGCAGCTCGGCAAGAACTTGAAATGATGGAAGACCAACTACGTCAACGATTAATTAGCCTTTCAGATGAACAAAAGCAACAAAGTCAAAGCCAACCAGCAGATTTTGATGGCTTTTAGCTCATCAGATCATCTAAATAATAAATTAAAAAAAGATAGATAGAGCCTGCCATCATTAAAAGAATAAAGACACCGAACACTTAATCACTAGAGTATCATCTCTTTTGATTAAGCATTCGGTGTCTTTTTGATCGGTTTCGACTATCCTCCAATCATTGCTTATTATGACTGGAAGTATTCTGGGTATTCTTCATTGACGATTTCATAACACCGTTGACAAAGGTCAGGAGCTTGATCCAGCCTACCCACTTCTGGTCTTACTGCCCGACAACGTTGGCAAATCGCTCCTTCAGCATGATGGACTTGTACTTGATAAGTCTCAAAATCTAAAGCCTCAGCAGGCGCTTGGTCAAGATCCTCCACTTTTAGTTGTGATACAGTCAGATATTGACCCAACTTGTCAGCAAAAGGCGCTAAGGCCGCTCTATCATCTGCGTCTAAATAAAGGATAACCGATGCTTCAAAGGACTTTTTGATGGGGTCCTGAGGGGCATTTTTTGCTTCTTCAAGGGCCTTATTAATGCCTACTCGAACCTTAAAGAAAGTCTGCCATTGATCGATCACAGCTTGGCTCCCTGCTAGATCCTCAACATCCGGCATGTCCTGGAGCTGGATGAACCCGTCCACTCCATTTAAGGATTTCCATGCTTCCTCCGCTGTATGGACCAGAATAGGGGTGACGAGAATCAAAAGGTCATGCAGAATTTGATAGATAACGGTCTGCATTGATCGACGAACTGGACTATCAGCTGCTTCAATGTAGACAATATCCTTTGCAACATCGAGATAGAAGGCTGATAGATCGGTTGAAACAAAATTCATCAACCGTTTATATAGTTCAGGATAACGATAGCTTTCATAGTACTGGATCATATCGGCTTTAAACTGGTTAAAGTTAGCATGCATGTACTGGTCAATCAAGGCTAAATGATCTCCATCAACTTGATGTTGGGATGGGTCAAAATCATTGACTAAACCTAACATAAAGCGGATTGTATTCCGGATCTTGCGGTAAGATTCAGAGACCTGCTTAAGAATTTCATTCGAAACCCTAACATCGGATTCGTAGTCAACAGATGCAACCCACAAACGGATAATATCCGCTCCGAGCTCCTCCATGACTTTGGCCGGATCAATTACATTACCAAGGGACTTGGACATCTTCTGGCCCTTTCCATCATTGACAAATCCCTGGGATAAAACCTCTTGATATGGTGGCTGACCAAAAGCTGCAATCGAAGTCGTGAAGGAAGAATTGAACCAGCCACGATATTGGTCGGATCCTTCCAGATAGAGGTTGGCCGGATAGACCAATTCTGGTCTCACTTGTAACACCCCAGCGTATGAAGTCCCAGAATCAAACCAAACATCCATGATATCCATTTCTTTAGTGAAAATACCATTCGGCGATCCCTCATGACTGAAGTTTTGTGGTAATAGATCTTTTGCTTCCCATTCAAACCAGATATTCGAACCATGTTCAGCTACAAGATCTGCCACATGGTTAATGACCTCTAGGTCTAGAATGGCTTGTCCATCTTCAGCATAGAAAATTGGCAGAGGAACGCCCCAAACTCGCTGACGCGAAATGACCCAGTCCCCCCGATCGCGAATCATGTTATAAATCCGACGTTGGCCAGAAGGATGGTGCCATTTAACGGAATTTTCGACATTGTCCAACAATTCCTGCCGGAACCGATCGATCGAAGCAAACCACTGAGGTGTCGCCCGATAAATTACCGGTTTTTTAGTTCGCCAGTCGTGAGGATATGAGTGCACAAACTCGCTATAGTGCAGTAAGCTGCCATTTGCTTCAATCATCTCTAAGATTTGTTTTTCTCCTTTGAGATAGAAGACCCCTTCCAGACCTGGTGCCTGGTCAGTGTAGTGCCCCCGACTATCAACTGGTGAAAGGATATCCAGACCATATTCCAAACCAATCCAGTAGTCATCTTCCCCATGTCCTGGAGCCGTATGAACCAGTCCGGTCCCAGAATCGAGGGTGACATGGTCCCCTAACATCAAGAGCGATTCACGATCATAGAAAGGATGACTGGCGGTTAAGCGGTCGAATTGATCCCCTCTAAAAGTCGCTTCTACTTGGTAATCTTGCCAACCAATGGCTTGGCTGACACTTTCTAATAAGTCTTGAGCCAGAATAAAATGCCGGTCTCCCACTGCCACTTGCACATATTCTGCATCAGGTTTAACTGAAATGCCCAGATTTGCTGGTAAAGTCCATGGGGTCGTTGTCCAGATAATAAATTCCGCATTATCTGCGACCACTCCTTTACCATCACGCACCTTGAAAGCCACATAAATGGAAGGGGATGTTACATCTTGGTATTCAACTTCCGCTTCGGCTAGCGAAGATTCAGAAGACCAAGACCAAAAGATTGGCTTTGCCCCCTTATAAATATACCCCTTATCTGCCATCAAACCGAAGACGCGGAGCTGCTGTGCCTCATATTCAGGGTCGAGGGTCAAATAAGGATGGTCCCAGTCACCCGTCACACCTAAACGCTTAAAGGTCGCCTTTTGTCCCTCTACTTGTTCCAAGGCATAGTCGCGACACATATTACGAAACTCAGCAGTGGAATAATCCTTGCGGTTCACTTTTTTATTTTTTTGCAGGGCAGTCTCAATGGGTAGACCGTGCGTATCCCAACCCGGAACATAAGGGGATCGCATCCCCGCCATCGACTTATAACGCACAATAAAGTCTTTGGAAATCTTATTTAAAGCATGTCCCATATGGATATTTCCATTGGCGTATGGCGGACCATCATGGAGAACCCAGGGGGTTCGATCTTGATTCTTCTCTTGAATTTTGTCATACATGGCTTGGTCTTGCCATTCGGCTTGCAATTCAACTTCCTTGTTCGGTAAATTTGCCCGCATGGCAAAATCCGTTTGACCTAAATTAAGTGTTTCTTTTAATTTCATGCTCAATCTCCTTATAAAAAATACGTCCCTTCATACGAAGGGACGTTGAATACGCGGTACCACCCAAATTAATAGCCACAGCTATTCTCTCCTCATGATAACGCTCTTTAAGCGGATCCAGCTACTCGGCTTCACTGGTCAGGATTAGAAGGATACTTTATTCAAGAGGGATCATTGTACTCTCACCACATACAATTCGCTGTAAATATCTTCAATAAAGCTTGGTTCTAATTTGTCTTCATCTTTATGTTGGTATTATATTAATTTTTTGATGGGAGGTCAATCTGAATCGTTTGATCCAGGTCCTCTTCATCAGACAAGTCCCTCTCAGCAGGGTCGACTATGGTATCGACTTGGTCATCATGATAGGACGGGTCTTCTTGCTTAGCCCTTTCAATCGCTTGTAATTCTTTTAGGTTGAAGACTTGGGTCATCTCGAGGTCATCTTCTGGATCCACTTCTGGTTGAAAGACAACTTCTTCCTCTGTAATCGGACTGGGATCATCGAGATAATGGTTCACATCTTCCGGAATGGCATCCAGTCCTTCTTGAATCTCAGATTCAGCTTGTTCAACGAGGGCACTAACCCGTTGACTGGCCTGATACTGACTATCCTTATCCAAGGAAGTAGGTGCTTGAGCAGGCATCAAGGCAGTATCCTCAAATAACACATCGAGGTCGTCGCTATCTAATAAGTCCAATTGCTCTTGGGCCAACTTGCGGGCACGGTTTTGGTATTCACTCGTCTTACTTCTTAAGCGCTCCGCCTCATCAAAGATCCGCGTTGCGCGTTCATTCGCCTCATTAATCACTTGGTCCGCATCGCGCTCTGCTTCATAGAGAATTAATTCTGCCTCTTTGCGGGCATTCTGTTTCAAACGGTCTGCTGCTTCTTGAGCAATAATAATTGAAGAATTAAGGGATTCTTGTAATTGAGCAAAGTAATCCAACTTATCTTGCGCATCTGCCAAGTTCTTAGTTAAAGTCCTATTTTCTTCTAGAACCCGTTCTAACTCTACTCGAACAATATCGAGATAGTCATTCACTTGTTCTGCATCGTATCCTCTAAATTTATGGTTAAATTCCTTCGTTAAAATATCATTTGGTGTCACTGTCATCATTATCATCCTTTCTTTTTAAGTTTTTAAAAGCTTCACATTTATACGGTATTTGTCTTTTCGAGTCATGCCTTCAATTCCTTCTAGACGAAAGCGACCATACTTCCTAAGAGAAACTAAGTCACTCATGGCTAATACAGTGTCCACTTTATCAATTGGCGTATAATTCACCTTGACTTGACCGGACTGAATCGCTTCTTTCGCCCGTTGACGTGATAAATTGTAGACCTTCGAGACGACACTATCGACTCGTAGAGAGCCAGTAATAAGAGGTAAGTCCTCCCATTCTTCAACAGAATCAACTAACTCCTCAGGATTAATCTGCTTCACTTGGACGCCCATTCGACCGATCTTGCTAAGATGGTTGATCAAGTATGTGGCCAGGTGTGTATCGACAATTATCTGCCAGGTCTGTCCATCCGTCATAATATCTCCCAATCGGTCTCTTTTGATGCCAGTCGCCATCACCGAACCCAAGATCTGCTGGTGAGTCAATTCCCCAAATTTATGCGGGTAGTGAATCTGCATATAGGCCAGGGAGAAATCTTCTAGTTGAACCTGGTAATAGAGAGGATAGATTAAGGCGCGTTGGCGCTCAGCGCTGGGATAGCCACCGGTAAGCTCGACTTGAAGGTCTTCATACCCGTTCACAATTTGCTTTACGATCAGTCCCTCCCTTGGTGTCAAGAAAGGGGTCAGAACGGGAGAGTACAGAGAAGAAGCTTGAGTCAGCCAATCAAAAACTTGATCGACAAAGCCACCTTCTTCCTTACGATAATGCTGGTAAATATCCGATCCCATTTTATCGAGCCACCAGTTGAACAAGCAGCCAAATCACACCTCTTTGAATCAAATTCAAAACGAATAATGCAATGATCACATTAAATGATATGGGGCCCAGAGGGGGAATCACCCGGTCAAAAATATCTAAATAAGGCCTTGCCAGGCGATTAATCAATTGGCCAAATTTGGATTCACTCGCTCCAGGTAACCACGTTAATAAAGCATAAATGATTAGTATCCATTGATAAATCTGAAAGCCTCGTGCAATGATTGTGATTAAAACACTCAGTCTCATAAGCTTGTTGATCGTTCCTTCCTTTTCATTGCAAAAGGGCGGGAAAAGACGTAAGCTGTTTACTCTCTTCCCACTCCTAATGTTGATTAATGGCGATTCCGTTTACGGAAGAATGGTGGCGTGTCTAATTCATCATTGACTTCAGTTTCATTCGAACGGACTATCCGGTCTTGGTCAGGTCGTTCAAAACTGCGCTCTTTCTTTTCTTGCCCTTCTACTTCCGTTACATCGCGGGTAATTTGTTCTCTTTTAATATCCCAATCACTAAATAAGTCTTGTTCAACTTCCTGGTTGCCTGGGTGTTGCATGGTCATGCCAGCATGGTTAGCTCCTACCTGTTCATGGCCCATAGCTGAACTTGGATGACTTTCTTTTGGACGTGGCTTTGGTTGGGTAAAACTTGGGCGTTGTGGACGACTTTGTTGCTTATTGAGGGTATTACGTTCAGTATCAATCCCTGTTGCAATTACTGTCACGACCACTTCGTCGCCTAGACTTTCGTTAATAGAAGTACCGAAGATGATGTTTACATCGTCGCTTGAAGCAGAAGCGATAATCTCGCTCGCATCTTGAGCTTCAAATAAACTGAGATCAGGTCCACCAGTCACATTCAGCAAGATCTGTTCCGCTCCATCAATTGATACTTCAAGTAAAGGTGAAGAAATTGCCTTCTTCGTTGCTTCTGCTGTTCGATTCTCTCCTGAAGCAGACCCAATTCCCATTAAGGCTGTTCCTTGATCCTTCATAACTGTCTTCACATCCGCAAAGTCTAAGTTAATGAAGCCAGGTGATACAATCAGGTCAGAGATCCCTTGGACCCCTTGACGTAAGACATTATCTGCTTCACTGAAGGCTTCCATCATCGGCGTCTTACGGTCCACCACTTCAAGTAGACGGTTATTGGAAATCACAACTAAAGTATCCACTGCATCTTTTAAATTCTGTAGACCTTCTGCTGCATACCTTCCCCGCTTAGGCCCTTCAAAGGTAAAGGGTCGCGTCACGACTCCAACAGTGAGTGCACCTAGGTCTTTAGCGATACGTGCAACAACTGGCGCTGCTCCAGTTCCCGTTCCGCCTCCCATACCTGCTGTTACAAAGACCAGGTCTGATCCTTCAAGGACTTGACGAATTTGTTCTTCAGATTCCTCCGCTGCTCGTAATCCCACTTCTGGTAGTGAGCCTGCACCCAAACCTTTAGTAACTTTTGGGCCTAATTGAATTTTTGTATCAGCTTGGGACCCTTTTAAAGCTTGAGTATCTGTATTGGCTACGATAAAGTCAACACCTTTTACTTCTTCAGCGATCATCCGGTTAACAGCATTCCCACCAGCGCCTCCGACACCAATGACTTTAATAACGGCTCCTTCCGGATTGACACTTGAATCAAATGATAATTCCATCTTTTTACTTCCTCCTATTATTTGAATCTCTTTGACTGTCTCAACTAATCAAAAAAAGTCTGGAAGAAGGAACGAACTTTGTTCGTAAAGCCTCCTTCTTGTGGCTGATTAAAGTCAGGCGATGACTGAGCGACTTGTTGTGGGCTCTCTTCATAATAACTTGCTTCTTCATAACCTGCTTCTGAATCGTAACGCAGGTATTCAGAGCTTCCACTGGTTGCGGGTTCATTTGCGAAAGCCTGTCCGTGTGGACGGTATTGGCTTTGTGAACGACTCAATGGTTCTTTAGGCCGACTATGCCCGGGAGAAGAAGACGCCTGGTCACGGGAGAACAAAGACGTGCGATTGTTCATTCGTGAATCATAATTGGGCGTCCCTTCTTGGTAGGGTCGAGTGGATGGGCCAAAGCCGCTATCCATTGGCTGACTGCCTTGGCCAGCCCTTTGGGATCTAAAGGTCAGTTGGGCAATCCGATGGACTTCATCCAGTTCCGCTACATATTGCACCATTCCCATACTCGTCGTATAGATCGGATTTCGCATGCCCATTTGTTCAGGAATATAAAGACGAACTTGATTACCGAGATATTTTTGGGCAAGTTCAAGGACTCCTGGTAAAGAGGAAGCCCCACCTGTTAAAACAAAGCCTCCGGGTAAATCCAAGGCATCCACCATCGACAAATCATCCACAATGGTTTCAAAGATTTGAGACAACCGAGCTTCAATGATTTCAGATAAATACCGCTCGTCCACTCGAACTGGTTCTTTACGTCCAACCGTCTCAACTGGGAAATACTCTTCAGGAGATGTCTGACTCGAGAGCGCGTAACCATACTCGCGTTTAATTCGTTCTGCACTATCAAGGGAGGTGTTCAAGATGACCGAAATATCCTTGGTCACATAATCGCCACCTTCTTGATCAACAAAGGAATATTTTAATTGGTTATCGTAGAAGATGGAAGCACTCGTTTGACCGCCTCCCATGTCAATCACAACCGTACCAAACTCACATTCATCTTGGCTGAGCGCCACAGAAGCGATCGCTTGGGGTTGGATGACAAATTCAGAAATTTGAAGACCCGCCTTCTCAACACAACGTCGAATATTATGGATGATGGTGCGTGGCCCGGTAAAGAGCTTGGCATAGAGTTCGAGGCGAACACCAATCATTCCGCGCGGATCTCGAATACCATTAAAACCATCGACAATAAATTCTTGAGGTAGGATGGCAATGACCTCACGCTCAGGTGGAACAGACCGGACCTTGGCAGCTGAGATCACATTATCAACATCACGGGCTGTGATTTCGCGATTCTCACTCGCGACAGCGATCATGCCATGACAATCATCGATAGCCAGCTTATTACTTGGCACACCCACGACGACTTCATTAATCTTAACATTTGCCTTTTGCTCGGCCCGTTCAATGGCTTTCTGAATGGAGAAGACTGTCTCATCGATATCTACAATAACTCCTCGACTAAGACCCCGTGACTTCTCATTGCCTACACCGATAATATTCACTTGTCCATTGATATATTCAGCCACAACCACCTTAATCGAAGTGGTCCCGATATCAAGGCTGACTACAATCTCTTGATTTCTCATTTTGGCGGATGAACTCCCTTCGTAGCCCAGACAAAAGCCAGGCGATTAACTTAATACTAGCATAAAGAAAAGACCTTTGAAATATATTCTAAAAGGATGTTATCAATTCGTAACCTAACTTATCTTAATTATTATGAAGTTTGACTGAATTAGTAACACTCTGATAAGGGGTAAAATAAGCCCCAACTTCCAAATCAATAATTCCTTGTCTTCCTTCCAATTGTTCAAGAATTTGGGGATAGTAGTTTACTTTTTGGGCAAAGGTCGTGATGACAGCCTGAATCTCATTCCCATCTTTCATTTTAACTTGAATATGCCCCTCTTTATTCGCTTCATCAACGGAGGCAATAGAGACCATCTGGGCCACGACCTCTGAATCAATCTGAGACAGACTGGACCCCAAATTCTTCCGTTCGTCGGCTGGAAAAACTCCCATAAGAAGAGGGAGTTGATCATAGGCCTCTTGAGTGATCATACTATCATTCAGATCATTCTCAATCAATTGGCCACTGCTTAAGAGCAAATTCAGGCGGTTGTCCTCTTGGACTTTAGCAACAACTTGGTATTCCTTAACATAGAAATCGAGTGACCACCAGTTTCTCCGCTGCAAATCGACGGATTCCACAAGCGGATAAGTCTTCTCCAAATAGGTCTCAATCGTTTGCTGGTGCTTCATAACGCTTTTAACTGGGGCTAAGGGATTAATCCTCAAATCCTCCAACAAAGTCTCGGAATCCATTACCTGGACACCATAGACGTGAACCTGATTGACCTTATTAAAAGGCATCAGCATCCAACCTGAAACCACCATTACTGCAAAAATCAACAAATAAAGGACCAACAATTTGACCTTCCCCTTGGGTAATCCCGAAGTGAAAGACTTAGACTGATGGCTTGACCAAAGTCGAACTTGCTGACTCAAGCGGTTTGCTGACAGCCTTCCACTTGACTGATTTAGATACGATTGCTGACGTTGATAGTCATTGGCATAATCCATCCGATAATTTGCCGACCGCGCTGGGTGCCGGCTACGATCAAATTGAGCAGCCGGATTCCGCAAAGCAACCGACTGCGTCCCCTTAGACTGATAGTCTGCTAAATGATAAATATTTTGTGAATAATCAGGAGCTGGGTATTGGTCGTATTCAGATGGCAAAATGGGCTGTCCTTGATCATCTAGGCGATAATTCCCCATTGGAGCCGTTAAAGGCTGTTGCTGCCGTTGCTGGATGGTTGAACGATGTGACTGGTAAGTCTGATTAAATTGATCACGATCTAACCGATAATTTGGCATTCCCATCCCCTCCTTTTTATCCGGTATCCTATGTAGTTGGTGCTATTAAATTTTGCATCATGCGAATTAAATGGTCACAAGCATCGACTCTTCCCATGGCACGTGCTTTTTTGCTCATCTCTTCTAGTTGGTCTGGATCTTTCATTAAGTGGTCGGTCACTTGGTAGAGCCGGTCAGCCGTAAGGTCTTCTTCCTTAATCATCATGGCCGCTTCTTGGTTAACAAGCGCCTGAGCATTATGTTCCTGGTGGTTATTGGTCACATAAGGGCTCGGAATTAAGATACTAGCTAGCCCCAAAGCTGTTAACTCTGCTAAAGTCGTCGCTCCAGCCCGGCAAACAACCAGCTGAATCGCTTGAAAGACACTCGGCATATTCGCGATATACGGACAAATGCGAACGTTTGGGCTGGCATTAATTTCAGCGACTTGGTCGGGATCTAAAGCATCGTAGTGACTTTGACCAGTTGCAATGATGACTTGATAATCCGCCTGCTGCCATAAATCGAGTGCTGCCAAACTGGCTGCGTTAATGGCAGGAGCGCCTCGCGATCCACCAAAAACCAGGACGGTTGGAAGGCTATCCTGGAGGTCAAATTGTTGGCTTAGGATATCCTTTTGTGAGGAAGTTGACATCACTTCTTGTCCCCTGGGATTTCCTACCAGCGCAAGCTTATCAGCATACTTGGAAAAGTCAGTCTGCACATCCTCAAAACATGTCGCAATTTGATCAACAAAGCGAGCGAGAAACTTATTTGTGATCCCAGCCACAGAATTCTGTTCATGAATGATGGTCGGGATCTTGAGCTGCGCAGCTCCTAAAAGCACAGGCCCACATACAAAGCCCCCTGTTCCTAGAACCAAGTCGGGCTTAAAGTCTTTGAGAATTTTCTTGGCCTTATGAGTGGCAGTAAGCATTTTGAAAGCAACTTGCAGATTCTTAGGACTCAAAGATCGACGCAGCCCTTCAATATCAATTGTTTCAAAGGGTATTCCTTCCTGGGGCACAATCTTGGACTCCAGTCCTCTCTCCGTTCCAATATATAAAACTTGGGCCTTGGGATATTGCTGAATGAACCGACGATACAAGGCAAGTGCTGGATAGATATGTCCGCCTGTTCCGCCCCCTGTTAACACAATTCGTTGGATCTCTGTCATGCTAGTCTCCTTTTTGATCATAATAGTGGTTGACAACCTGCATAAAGGCTTCGCCTCGTTCTTCATAATTTTTGAATTGGTCCCAAGAAGCGCAGGCCGGCGAGAAGAGGACGACTTGCCCGTCTTTGGCTGATTTGATCGCAGCGAGTGTCGCGTCCTCCAAATGGTCGAAGACTTGTACCTTATCAATCTTTGCATTCTTGAAGTCTTTTGCCATCTTGTGAGCCGATTGTCCATATAAAAAAGCAGCCTTCACTGAATTGACTCCTTGGATTAAATCGCTAAAATCGTTTCCCCGATCCAAACCACCACCGATATAAAGGATCTCTTGTTTAAAGCTATTTAGGGCTGTTAAGCTGGCAGTGGTGTTCGTCGCCTTGGAATCGTTGTAGTAAGTCACTCCTTGCCATTCCCCCACCCACTGAATGCGATGAGGCATGCCCTGGTAGCCACTTACAATGGCTTCAATCTTATTATTATCGATTCCCTCGATTTTAGCAACTGCGATCGCAGCCAGAACATTTTCGAGATTATGGTTACCTGGAAGGCGAATTGCAGCCCGGTCCATCACCTTCTCGCCAGCAAAATAGAGGGCATTTCCTTGTAAGTAGGCACCAGAAGTTTGTGGTTGAAGACGGGAAAATGGCACCTTCTTAGCATCAACCCCTTTGAATAAGTCCACCATTTCTTCTTGGTCTGCATTATAAATTAAATAGTCTTGAGGCGTGAGGTTACGCGCCAGATTCATCTTCGCTGCAATATAGGCCTGGCGATTGCCATGATAATCCAAATGAGCTGAATAAAAATTAGTGAAAACTGCGATTTTCGGTCTAAATTTCTGGATTCCCATCAATTGAAAGCTGGACAGCTCCATTACGACCCGGTCCTCGGCCAACGCCTTTTGGCAGACTTCCAAGGCAGGAACCCCAATATTGCCTGCAATATAAGCCGACCCCTCACTCGATTGGTCTAATAGCAGCTGGATCAACTGGGTGGTGGTCGTCTTACCATTCGAGCCCGTAATCCCAATAATCGGTGCCTTACATTCAAGATAGGCTAGTTCAACATCGGTTAGAATGGGAGTTTGCCGTTCTTGTGCTTCTCTCAATAGGTCTAATGTATAAGGGATGATGGGACTTTTGACAATCAAATCCACTCCCGTAAGAGCACTCATCGGATGCCCGCCTTCAATTACTTTCACACCTTGTTTGATAAGCAAAGAAACCGACGGGTCAGCTGTGACTACCCCTCGGTCATTTAAAATAACATTTGCTTCTTTGGCTAACAGATAATTGACAACACTTTTTCCACTGATGCCATAGCCCATCACTAAGACTGTTTGTCCTTTATAATTCATTCGATTCATCCATTTCTAAAGGTTTTCTCTAAGTCTATTATAAAACGAAGTAAATCACACTCGCAAGTAGGCCGACTAACCAGAAGACCGCGACGACTTTTTCCTCCGACCATCCACCTAATTCAAAGTGATGGTGAATGGGACTCATCCGGAAAATCCGCTTACCCGTCAATTTAAAGGAAAAAACTTGTAAGATCACAGAAAGCGTCTCAATAACAAATACTAACCCGATAATCAAGAGGGACCAAGGATGGTTTAGGAGTAAGGAGATTACAGCCAAACCCGCTCCTAGAGCCAAGGAGCCGACATCGCCCATAAAGATTTGAGCCGGCTTACGATTGTAGTAGAGAAATCCTAATAAGGCGCCGACAGTCGTTAAACAGGCTAAGGCTATCCCCATCTGTTCCGCTTGGATCGCTAGGTAGAAGTAGCTTGAGTAAGCAATAATATTCAAGCCTGTCGCTAAACCATCTAAGCCATCGGTTAAATTCACTGCATTCGAAAAACCAGTAATCCAAATAAAAGCATAGGCAATCAATACCCAAACATTCGTCCATTGCCATTTAAAGAAAGGAATCACGAGCTCCTGTCCTTGCCAATAAGCAAGCCCTATGACAAGTCCAGAGAAGAGAAGTTGCAGGACAAATTTTTGTTTAGCCGTTAACCCTTCATTCTTACGATGAAAGACCGCAATAAAATCATCGATAAAGCCAATTCCGCCAAAGAGCAAGAAAGTTAAGGCGATCGTCCAAAGTTCGCCTTTAATGGCAGGTTGTAGGAAAGACATTCCCACTAATATTAAAATAGCAACTGAAATAAAAACGGTCCCCCCCATGGTGGGTGTTCCTGTTTTGACTTGGTGCCAGGTCGGCCCTTCTTCTCGAGTTGTTTGACCAATCTTGCGACGCTGAAAAACGCCAATAAACAATGGGACCAATAAGAAGGTCAAGATAGCAGAAGCTACCAAGCTAAGTACTAGATCCATTTATTCCCCTCCAAATTTCTTGACTAAAGTATCTTTGATCACTGAAATCTCGTCATAAGGCACATAGTCATCCCCTATAACTTGATAGCTTTCGCCACCCTTACCGGCAAACAACAAAATATCACCTGGTTGACCGGATTGAATCATGTATTGAATCGCTTCGATCCGGTCCTCGATCATAACATGAACGTGATCATGATGATCACCCAATAGCTCTTGGTTAATCTTATCCACTGGTTCGAAACGAGGATTATCCGCTGTAAGAACAACCTCATCCGCCCACTTGAAGAGCGTATTTCCTAAGTCAGGACGAGCAGCACTGTCACGATTCCCACCTGAATGGCCGAAGAGAACCTTTAATTTTCCTTCTTTATTTTGACTCAATTCACTAAGAACATTTTCTAAGGCATCGGTCGTGTGGGCGAAATCCACAACAATTGAAAACGGCTGGTCTGTTTCAATCACCTGCAT
This sequence comes from Facklamia languida CCUG 37842, assembly GCF_000245795.1. Taxonomy (GTDB): domain Bacteria; phylum Bacillota; class Bacilli; order Lactobacillales; family Aerococcaceae; genus Facklamia; species Facklamia languida. Next base: position 185,503 of record NZ_JH601133.1, read on the forward strand.
TCTTCCTGGGACACCGGTCATCTGTCCGGTCTTTTCTATAACCGCTTGCGGGGCATAGCCATAAGAAAGGGTGAGGCAAAGGAAAGCTGCCAAATAGTTATAGACATTATAGCGCCCAATCATCGGTAAGAAGACCTTAAAGGCCTGATTATCAAAATGCAAGGTAAAACGTAAGCCACTTGGACTCATTTCAATCTCATCTGCAAAAGCAGTAGCCCTTGGATTCTCTAATGAGTAGGTCGCACTTGCAGCACCGCTAGCTGCTAGCATGACGGAATGGTAGTCATCATCAAGGTTGACAATCGCCAGCTTTGGTTGTCCCCCTTTAAAATGCTCTCCTAACTGGGCAAAAAGCAAACTTTTAGCATAAGCATAATGGTCCATGGTTTGATGAAAATCTAAATGTTCGCGGGTTAGGTTGGTGAAGATTGCACAATCAACCTCCGTTTGCCATAAACGCCCTAAAGCCAAAGCATGAGAAGAAGCCTCTAAAACGGCATCCTGGCAGCCCGCTTCAACCATTTCAGCAAAGTAACGGTGCAAGGTCAGGGAGTCGGGAGTAGTGTTAATCGCCGGGTAAAAAGTTTGCCCAATCTTATAATGAATGGTTCCGATCAGACCCGTCGTGTGGTCAAAAGCTTCTAACAATTGACTGATCATATTGCTTGTCGTTGTTTTACCATTGGTCCCGGTAACAGCTACTAATTTGAGGGTGGAGGAGGCTTCATGGAAAAAACGGTTAGCCATAATTGCTTGGGCACGATTGGTATCGGGCACTACTACTAAGATCACGTTCTTTTGAATCGCTTGTTGAACTTGGTAGTCACTGACCTCCTGAGCCACAATCATCTGCACACGGTCTTGAATCAGTTGATCAACCGCCGAATGCCCATCAAAACGCTGACCCACGATGGCGATAAATGCGTCACCTGGACCTGCTTGGCGGCTGTCATTTGTTAAATTTTGGATCTCACAGCTGAGGTCTGTTGAGCCCTTAAGCTGATAATTAATCAGCACTTCAATCAATGCTTGCGCCTTCATGATCTTCCTCCTTTATTGGTTTATCATGACGGATTTGACAATCGGATGAAAAACTTCCGCCACTATTTGTGTCCCTATTTTACCATTCAATTGCTGGGGTTGCTTAACAAAGATATAAAGCAAATATTCTGGGTCTTCAGCTGGAAAATAGCTGACCACAGAATAGAGAAAATTCTTCTCCCCCTGCAAGTAACCAGGACCATCTGGGTTGGCAATCTCTGCAGTTCCTGTCTTAGCTGCTACTTGTGTCTCGTCCGATTTAAATGGAGTAGCCGTTCCATAGGGCTTGTTAACAGAATCCACCATCAACTGACGGACAGCCCGACAGGCTTCCGGTGTAAACATCTGACCAAGGTCCTGTACCTGATAGCGATCATTCTCTTCTTGACCCACATGGTCAATGTATTGAATCTTCTTCATCATGCCATCATTTGCCACACTGGTAAAAGCTTGCATCAATTGGAGGGGAGTTGCAGAAATTGCTTGACCAAATCCTGACATTGTCCGCGAAACAGGATTAGAAAAATCCATTGTCCCAGCTGACTCATTGGGTAAGAGACTTGCGGTAGTTTGACCAAATCCAAGCTGCTCTAACTGTTGGGCCCACGTTTGATTGCCCATTCGATTGACCAGTTCAACCATTCCAACGTTTGAGGACCGCGCAAAACCTTCCTCAAATGAGATTTCCCCCCAACCAAAACGGTTGTATTCACGTACTGTTTGATCGTAAACTTCTACTTTTCCAGACATAAAAGTTTCACCTGGATAAAAGACATGATGGTCATAGGCAGCTGCCATGGTCAGAACTTTGATAGTAGACCCCGGTTCATAGGCGGTTTCAACTAATAAGTTTTGCCATAGATCTTCAATTCCTTGCCGGCTATTGAGATTAAAAGTCGGCCGCTGACCAGCTGCTAGCAATCTGCCAGTCTTGGCTTCCACTAAATAGGCAGCTGTACTTTTGGGCTGATACCGGACGTAAACCTGGTCTAAACTATCCTCTAAACTGTTTTGTAAACGAGTGTCCAAAGTCAAATAAAGATCCTGACCGATCGCTGGCTCCTCCCCATCCGATTGACCACTCAATAGGGGGTCAAAGGCCGCTTCAATGCCCATCTCGCCGATAAAATGCGGCTGGTTCAGTAAATCTCTTGGCAGGTCTTTAACATAACCAATCAAGTGGGAAGCAAAATAATCATTAATATAAGTCCGACTGGTTTTTGAATTGAAATGAATCCCAGCTAGGTGTTCAGCCTCGATGGCTTCTTTGGTCCGTGGCGACAAGTTCTGTCCAGCAGGACCAAATTCAACTTGGTCAACACCTGTCTGATTAAGCAGAGAATAGATCGCTCCCTGGTCCATTTCAAGGTATTTGGCCAAAACGCGTGCAGTCTGGTCCTTGTCTTGAACGACATTCCCTTCTGACCATTCGCCCCCTAAAACAGCAAATAAAGAATAAGAAGTAGTATCCATTGCAATCGGCTGACCCTGTCGATCAAAAAGGCTGCCCCGCTTTGCTTCAATGATACTACTTCTTTCAGGTCTTGCTTGATGATAAGTGGCTAAGTCAACCTGGTTAACGGTTTTAAAAAGACTTAATTGTGCAAACCTTGCCATAAAAATAAGCGCAATGAGAATGACACCAATGGATAGATAAAATAAATTTTTTTGTGTTTGATTAATTTTTTCTTGATGTTCTGGATTCATTGACTGATTTCCTTTACCCGTTCCCTGACTTGTTCCATACCTTGTTCTTGAGCAACCAATTTGATTCGGTCATAGTCGAAGCTTTGAGCAATTTCATTCAGCATGATATTCATCTCTTCATCCAATTGGATTTGATTCGCTGAATATTCACTCATTCGTTGGTTCATTTGAATCGTTTGCCACTGCAGGAAAAGATTAGCAAAAAGGCTCAGCAAAAACACACCCACCAGTAAAAGGTTGATCCCTTTCTGTAGGAAATAACCAGAGACTTGTCTTTGATTAGAAGAATGGGCTGGCTGTGTCTCTTCAATCCATTCAGGTTGAGCGATCTGACGGGCTGCATTGCCTTCATACCAATCCAAGTGTCCCGAACTTGTCCAATGGTTCGCAGAATCACCAGGGGAAGAATTTCGATTATTACTTGTTTGCATAATGTCCCCTTTCTCCTATCAAGAAATACGATTGCGCTCAATAATTCTCAGTTTTGCTGACCGAGCGCGGTTATTTTCTTCAAGTTCACTTTCACTCGCCACAATCGGCTTCCGATTGACGAGCTGGTAATCCGCCTGGTTGTTTCCCATAACAGGCAGATTAGGAGGCGTTTCAGCGGGTGTCGAATATTGTCTGAAAATCTGTTTGATCAAACGATCTTCTAAGGAGTGGAAGGTAATGACTGCCATCCTCCCTCCGACTTTCAGACGAGACAGTCCTGCTTCGACTGACTCCTCAATAGCCGTTAGCTCATCATTCACAGCCATTCGGATCGCTTGAAAACTCCGTTTGGCTGGATGCCCCCCTGTTCTGCGTGTTGCCGCAGGAATCGCAGACTTAACAATTTCAGCTAATTGGGTCGTTGTCACGATCGCTTCCTTCGCCCGCTCCTCTTCAATCTTGCGTGCAATCCGCTTGGCAAACTTCTCTTCGCCATAACGATAAAGAATTCGGACTAAATCTTCATAAGACCATGAATTAACGACTTCGTAGGCATCTAAATCTTGTCTACGATCCATTCGCATATCTAAACGTCCTTCCTTATGGTAGGAGAAACCACGTTCAGCCTGGTCGAGTTGAGGCGACGAAACGCCTAGGTCATAATAAATGCCATCGACATAAGGAATCCCCTCTTGATCGAGGATTTTAGCAAGATGGCGAAAATTATCCTGTACAAAGGATACGCTTCCTGCCTGGTAAGCATCCGCTAATGAAACTTTGGCTTGATCAATGGCAAAAGCATCCTGGTCAATCGCTACTACACGGCCCCGGTCACTTAATTGGTCAAGTAAATAGGCAGTATGCCCTGCCCCTCCTAAGGTACAGTCGACATAGATCCCCTGAGGGTTTATATCGAGGCCATCAATTGTTTCCTTCAGCAAAACCGTTTCATGTTCAAAGGACACCTGTCTTCCTCCCCTAGAAACCAAAATCTGTCATTTCTTCTGCTATATCTTCAAAATTCTCCTCAGCATCCAAGGTGAACTCTTCCCAACGTTCGCTACTCCAAATCTCGATACGGTCTGATACGCCAATCACACGACATTCCTTATCAATCTTAGCGAACTCGATTAAGTTCTTTGGTAAATTAATCCGCCCTTGTTTATCAATTTCGACTTCAGTGGCAGCTGAGTAGAAAAAGCGGGTAAATTTACGAGCATCCTTCTTAGCTAGAGGTAGCTGCATTAATTTGTCTTGTATTTTCTCCCATGACTTCATGGGATAACCACTTAGGCATCCATCAAGACCGCGAGTCACTATAAACTGTTCTCCTAGGTCAGGACGGAATTTAGCAGGCATGATCAATCGGCCCTTGGCATCAATATTATGTTGAAATTCTCCAATTAACACGATTTATCACACTCCTCCCCTAAGCTAAATTCATTCTACCACAATCCACCACAATTCACCACTTTATTCCCCTTTTTTAGCAAAAAAATAAACCATGCGGTTTGCATGGTTTCAAAATCGTTGATCGATCAAGCTTTATAATGGGAAAGTCAAGTGGTGGATCTTCCCATTATCGAATAAAAGTCCACCATCTCAGTAAGATCAGTCCCACAAGGTGGGCAGTTAAAATAGAAAAAATGAGTTCGCTAGCTGGTAAATAGTAGGATTGAAAATAAAAACGATCAATCTCTCGCACCATATAAAAGAGCTGTAAGCCTAACATGAAGGCTGTCAATAGAATAATAAAGGGGAGAACATTAAAACCGAAAGTCAGCCAGCCAAAATTATAAATTAAGACGAGCCACATCGGGATTAAGAGAATAGCTAGCGTTAAGGGCCACTGTTTAAAAAACTTTAAATAGGACCGATAGTAACGATTGACTATCCAAATAATAATGAGGGGAACCACATAATTCAAGAACTCCCCTAATGAAAAAGGATGATTCCCCATCAGTTTCTCCTTCCTAGCTAAACATTGCAAGTTGCTTATCGCCTAATTCAAAAAGTTCATAATATGCCGCCAGGTATCCTGGTTAAATACCGCCCAGACATGTCCCTTACCAATCACCGCATACCCAATGATTAGCCCGAGAGCAAAGACCAACCCTACAACCAATAGGAAAACAATAAATTTCAGGATTGATTTAAGAATTACCTTGCCCAGGGGATACTTTAAATACTTGGACTCTTCCACATTACTCACCTCATTTAGCCAATGATGCGTCGCCAAAACCGGCGCCACCGTTGTCTGCGTATCTTTTGCTTCTTATTACTGCGGTCTAAACGACCCGCTGTAATCCATTCCAACATCGTTCCTGTCCCTAAAGCAACAGCAGTCAAGGGATGGTCAGAAGTCACAACCGTCACTTTTAGTTGGTCACTCAGGAACAAGTCAATATCTTGAATCAAGGCGCCACCTCCAGTAACGATAATCCCTTGATCATGGATATCTGCCATAATTTCAGGGGGAGCTTGCTCCAACACCCGACGTGTAGCGCGTGCAATTTGCAGGAGTAGGTCCTGCAAAGCTTGAAATAAATCATTCGAATCGACATTCACAGCCTTCGGCAGACCGGTAACCAGGTCTCGTCCCTTAATTTCAATGTTCTTTATGAAGGGTTCTTCTTGTTCAAGGGCTGAAGCCAACTGCTTCTTCAAGGCTTCAGCTGAATGAAGCCCAACAAGGATCTGTTCATGTTCCTTAAGGTAGTTGATAATCGCTTCATCAAAATCATCCCCGGCAATCTTGAGCGATTCACTGTAGAGAATTTCACCCGCCGAGATAATGGCGATATCCGTAGTGCCGCCCCCTATATCCACAATCATATTCCCTGTCGAATCTAGGACCTCTAGCCCCGCTCCAACAGCAGCCACTAATGGTTCAGGTTCGATATAAACTTTGCCTGAGGAAACCTTTTGAACAGCTTCATAGAGTGATAGGCGCTCAATATCGGTAATACTACTCGGGGCAGAAATCAAGACGTTCGTTGAGCGAAATCCTCTTTGCAGTCTTAGCTTCTTAAAACACAGCAACAAGAAAGCTTCTGTCAACTCATAATCGTTAATTACACCACCCTTTAAGGGTTGGACGACTTCAATCGATGCAGGCGTTCGGCCAAGCATCGGATAGGCTTCATTCCCAATTGCAATGACTTCTTGACTTTTTCTGTCATAGGCAAGCACAGACGGTTCGTTCAGGATGATGCCACGTCCCTTTAGATGAATTAAACTATTTGCTGTTCCAAGATCAATTCCAATGTCTCTTGCCATAATTATCGATGCTTTCTATTGCTTTTATGCAAAAGCCATTTCAACTTGATCATAAACGGCTTCTTTGACAGGTTGGATATTGACTCTTTCTATATTTGCTCCTAGGGCATGTAATTTTTCGTGGAAACGGTAATAACCGCGATCTAAGTATTTCAACTCTGACACACGGGTTAAGCCCTTGGCAACCAAGCCTGCAATAATTAAAGCAGCAGCGGCTCTTAAGTCGCTCGCCTTGACTTGAGCCCCACTCAGTTCACTGGGTCCATACATGATCACCGTTTGACGCTCGATGGTAAAGTTTCCTGACATTCTTCTCAACTCTTCAAAATGCATAAAGCGATTTTCAAAGACAGTCTCAGTTAAAGCGGAATCCCCATCTGCAACTAATTGAGCAATAGACATCTGAGCTTGCATATCCGTTGGAAATCCTGGATAAGGTAAGGTCTTGACATCGGTTGCCTTTAAGACTTCAGGTCCAATCACACGCAAACCATTTGCTTCCTCTTGGAAGGCAACACCCATTTCTTTCAACTTGCTAATGAGCGGCTTATTGTGATGAGCCAGAGCGCCTTCTATGACAACATTTCCTTGAGTGACAGCTGCTGCCACCATAAAGGTGCCTGCTTCAATCCGGTCTGGCATGACTTCATAGTCGCAAGCAACTAAGCGATCAACTCCTTGAATGCGAATGGTTTCAGTTCCAGCGCCAGAAATCTTCGCTCCCATTTTATTCAAGAAGTGAGCTAGGTCCACAATCTCCGGTTCACGGGCCACATTTTCAATGACGGTTTCACCTTCAGCCATTACAGCTGCCATCATAATGTTCTCCGTTGCACCCACGCTCGGGAAGTCTAAATAAATCGACGCCCCTTTCAAGCGATCCACATAGGCTTCAACGTAGCCGGCAGTCGTTGTAATTTTTGCCCCTAAGGCTTCAAAGCCCTTCAGATGCAGATCAATCGGTCTTGTACCAATCGCACAGCCACCTGGCATCGCTACTCGAGCATGGCCATACCGTGCTAGCATAGGGCCCATAACCACAATTGAAGCACGCATCTTACTGACAAAGTCATAGTCTGCCATAGTAGCAACCTTACCACTCGCATCTAAGGTCATTTGGTTTTTTCTTTCATTAAATTGAGTCTTAACATTAATCGCTTTAAGTAATTCATTCAAGGTAAAGACATCTGAAAGGATCGGAACATTGGATAAGCGAACAACTCCTTCGCACGCCAAAATAGAAGCTGCTAGAATGGGTAAAACCGCATTCTTCGCACCTTCGACCCGAACTGTACCCTCCAAACGGTTACCACCTTGTACAATTATTTCTTCCATTATTCAATTAATCCCCTTTTGCATCCATCGTTTTGGAGTTGACGATGGGTGTTAAACATGATTAGAGAAAATCGACAACAAAATTTGTTGCAGACTTTCAATGATTGTAATAAAGAACGAACTAGTCAAATAGCCTAATGCAAGGCTCACCAACAAACAAAGATAGCGATCCATTGCATGATAGTTGGGGTAGAGGATTTGCTTCCATTTGACCTTTGACAAGGCAAAATAAGCAATCACGACAAACAAGATCCGAATTAAAAGTACTGCCATACCATTAATAATTGCTGACATGAAACCCTACCTTTCTAGTTCACCTACATGATAGCATAAATTTTTTTCGAATACACTCTAAAAAAAGAAAAAGGTGACAAATCCACTTGAAAGACGGATTTGTCACACATTGTATTTGACAGGCTGTACTCGCTTTTTACAAGGGCCTTATACTATCAGGCATGGCCCTGAACTACTTATTCAGCTTGATGGTTTTGTTCATAGTACCGACGGTGGTGGTCAATCCGTGCTAGATAAAAGTCTCCTTGCCCCACACTCGGTTCATATTCTTGGATCGAATCCGATTCATTGAGAGTCTTCCTATATAAAGTTTCATATTCTTCAATCTTCAACTTCCGGCGGCTAGTGAGTTGATCTGCCACTTCCTTTTGAAGAATACCCGCTTGGTATCCCACTTGCAGTTTACCTGACAACCACTCTGCCACCGCACCGGACCCATAAGAAAATAGTCCAATCTGGTCGCCAGCCTTGATCGTTGGATCATTGCATAGTAGAGATAAGAGGCCTAGGTAGAGAGATCCTGTATAGATATTTCCAATACGTCGACTGAGTGCTGTTAAAGCCTGGTAATGAGACTCCCAGCGGTCTATCGCCTTAACTGCCTCGACTTGTTCAGTTAGGTCCTCGCGTAGCGCTCTAATTGCTTTAAGTCCCATCTTAGTAAATGGTAAATGCAAGGCAATGGCTTGCGTTGATTCCCATAATTGCGGGTCCTTTTCAGCTGCTTGCTTGACAACTTGAGCAAAGGAGTCCAAATAAAGCTGAGTTGAGAACTTTCCTTCGACCATTGGATAGGGTGAATAATCAGGTCGCCAGAAATCAAACTGATTATTCGTATAGGGGGTCGTCTTCGTATCAAAAGCAATGATCTGGGGGTTTGAGCTGATGAGCATAGCCACCGCCCCCGCACCTTGCGTTGGTTCGCCACCTGTTGCAAGACCGTATCGAGCAATATCACTCGTGATGACTAAGACTTTCCGATCTGGGCGAAGGCGAACATAATCACAGGCCGCAAGCACCGCAGCAGTTCCCCCATAGCAAGCTTCTTTAATTTCATAAGAACGCGCATAGGGATGGATTCCTAGCGCCTCATGAACATAAATAGCTGCTGCCTTTGAATAATCAAAAGCGGACTCCGTCGCCACAATTACCTGATCAATTTGATTTAAGTCCTCCTCCTTCAGAAGAGGGCGGGCCGCATTGATCGCCATCATGACAATATCTTGAGTCGCATCAGTCACCGCCATCTGCGACTGACCAATTCCAACTGTATATTTGGCTGGATCGATTCCTCGAGCCAGAGCCAATTCCTCCATCTCGATATATTGCGGTGGAATATATAGATGCATCCGATCAATTCCGACTTTATGTTCCATAGTATTCTCCTTCATATAACTAATCCTTTTCATTATCTAATGAGTGGCGGATTTTGTCTAGTAATTCTTTGGCAACTTGTCGGTTGATCAAAGTCTGACCTTGCAAGTCTTCAACTAACCTGTCGATCTCATCTGGCTGAGCACCCACTTGTAACGCAAGACTCCTAGCATGCAAGGCCATGTGCCCTTGTTGAATTCCTTGGCCCACCAAGGCCCTAAGCGCAGCAAAATTTTGAGCGAGGCCGAGACTCGCTGCAATCTCCCCTAGCGTTCTGGCATCTGGTTGGCCCAAGAGGTTAAGCGCCCATTGTGCATTAGGATGAACAGCAAGTGTGCCCCCAACCGTGGCAACCTGTAAAGGGAGGGCAATCTCACCCAATAAATACTGGTCATCAGCTGAAAGAGACCAATGACTGAGAGGCTGATAATCGCCTTCATGACAAGCATAAGCGTGCACACCAGCTTCGATTGCTCGCCAATCATTTCCCGTCGCAATCATAAGGGCGTCCACCCCATTCATGATCCCCTTATTATGAGTAACTGCTCGGTAAGGATCCAATTGCGCATAGTCACTCGCCTGGACAATACGGTGAGCCATTCTGAAGGCCTCCTGGTGATTCCTGTTCAAGGAAGACACAGGAAGTTGAGCCCTCGCCGTTATAAGCGAATCCGGACTATAGTTGGATAAAATCGCCATCAAGAGGTCACCTTGTGTTTCTTGGGCAATAATGGGACCAATCCATTCTAAGACCTGATTGAGCTGGTTAGCCCCCATCGCATCCACTGGGTCATAGTCCAAATAATAACAATCGTAAGAAGTAGCTTCCTTTTGAAGTCGTTGGCCTCTCAAGGCCAAGGGTCCCCCACCTCTTCTGACCATTGATGGACTCGCTTGACGCGCGATATCCAACCAAGCTTCCTGCCGATCAGCCAACCAATCCTGAGGCAAGCGGTCTGTTTGTGGAATCAGAATCATCTGACCGGTCAAGACCTTCGCCCCAGCTTCAGCCTGAATATTACCCAACCGTTTGGCCCCATTTGAAGCTGCAGCTATGACAGAAGGCTCTTCGATGGCCATGGGAATCAGGTAGTCTCGATCATTAATCTTGAAATGCTGAGCAACCCCCAAGGGTAAGGAATAAGGATAAAGGTAGTTCTCGACCATCCGGTCTCCAATCTCATCACTCATGGGTGTGTAACCCAGCGGATGACTCTGATAGGCTTCCACCAGATGACGTCTTCGATCGATTGGTTGTTGATAAAATTTATTAAAGGTCATAAGCCCTCCTAAAAAAACACACGTCCTCCATTATTTAATAGAGGACGGTGTAGAATCTCTTACGATTTACTCATTATTTTGTTCCGAAAATTCGGTCACCCGCATCACCTAGACCCGGCAAGATATAACCATTCTCATCTAACTTCTCGTCTAGAGCTGCTGTAAAGATATCCAGTTCAGGGAAGGCAGTCTGTAATGCCTTAACCCCTTCTGGTGCGGCCACCAGGCAGACAAAAGTAATATGGGAAATATCCACTTGATATTTTTGGGTTAATTGGGTAATGGCTGAGATAGCGGACCCGCCTGTCGCAAGCATTGGATCCACAACGAAAACCTGTCTTTCCGAAATATCCAGAGGTAATTTAGCAAAGTATTCAACAATATTAAGGGTATCATGTTCACGATAGAGCCCTATATGTCCCACACGTGCACTTGGCACGAGGCTGGTAATGCCATCCACCATCCCTAAGCCCGCACGTAAGATTGGCACAATCGCCATTTTCTTACCTGAAATTTGTTTCTGGGTTGACTTGGTTAAGGGCGTTTCAATTTCAATTTCTTCCAAAGGAAGATCGCGTGTAATTTCATACGCCATTAACATCGCAATTTCATTCGTTACTTCACGAAAAACCTTAGTAGATGTATTTTTGTCGCGAATGATTGTCAGCTTATGCTGAATTAAAGGGTGGTCGACGACTGTGAATTTTGCCATTTAAATTCCTCCTAATGATTTCTTATTCTAATAATAAGCATTAAGTGGTTTTTCTGCAACAATCGCTTCAGCTTGTTTACGTAATTCTGGCAATTCAGACTCATCCGCCTTCAAAGCCTTAACTAGGATGCGAGCAATTTCACGCGCTTCTTCTTCTTTGACACCCCGAGTTGTAATAGCAGGCGTTCCAACCCGAATTCCAGATGTTTGAACGAATGACCGTTGATCATTTGGAATGGAGTTCTTATTAACCGTGATCGCCACTTCTTCCAAGCGTTCTTGGGCCCATTTACCTGAAACATCAAGGGCTGTTAAATCGAGTAGCATCACGTGGTTATCAGTACCACCTGAGATGACGCGGATTTCACTTTCGTTGAAGACTTCTGCCATTGCTTGAGCATTCTTGATAATTTGTTGCGCATATTCCTTAAATTCAGGTCTTAAAGCTTCACCAAAGGCTACAGCTTTACCAGCAATCACATGCTCAAGTGGGCCCCCTTGGATACCTGGGAAGATGGCACTGTTCAATTTCTTCGCGTATTCATCTTTACCAGTAATAATCATACCACCACGTGGTCCACGTAAAGTCTTGTGAGTCGTTGTCGTCACAACGTCAGCATAAGGAACAGGGTTTGGATGTAGACCCGCTGCAACAAGTCCAGCGATATGGGCCATATCGACCATAAAGATCGCGCCCACTTCTTTAGCCACCTTAGAGATTCGTTCAAAATCAATAATTTTTGAGTAAGCGGAAGCACCAGCGATAATCATCTTTGGTTTTTCTTCACGTGCAATCTTTTCAAGTTGTTCATAGTCTAGAATTTCATTCTCATCAAGACCATAAGCTAGCATGGTGTAGGATTGACCAGAGAAGTTAGCAGGTGATCCATGGGTTAAGTGGCCCCCTTGTGAAAGGTCCATCCCCAACACCTTATCTCCAGGTTCCAAGAAAGCACGGTACACCGCTAAGTTAGCAGAAGAACCAGAGTGAGGTTGTACGTTTGCATAGACAGAACCAAAGAGTTCATTCGCCCGATCAATCGCCAATTGTTCAATCTCATCAACAAATTCACAACCACCGTAATAGCGTTTACCAGGATAACCTTCAGCGTATTTATTCGAAAGAATAGAACCTTGCGCCTTGCGAACTTCATCTGAAATATAGTTCTCAGATGCAATTAATTCAATACCATAGGTTTGCCGGTGCAATTCCTTCTCAATCAGGTCAAAAATCTGTTCGTTACTAGTTGACATAAAATAAACCTCCAAAAGATAATATAGACGTGTGACTGTCTATACTCATTATAGCACAAATGAAGACGCTTTCGAAAGCCTATTCATGAAAGCGGTTGAATTCTTATCGTTTTCTAATCCTTGAACGAGAATTATTTGACATGCACTCCCTTCTAAATATCTCAAGCCTGCATAAATGTGCCGGGTAGCAGAAGTGAGATCATCTGCCTGACCTAAGGAATAAGTGGCTACAACACGTTCGTGATTCTTTAATGAATCAATCGTTTCTTGCCAAGCCAGGAGTCCCACCTTCCCCTCCATCTGGTCAAGAATGGCCCGCCACTGATCAAGGTTTTTAGGAGCTTGAACCATGATGACAGGTTGTTGAGGACTATAATGTCGGTACTTAACCCCCGGTGAGGCCACCTCGTCATTCGTCAATTGGTGCGCTTCCGAGATAATTTCAACTGGGCATTCAAGATAAGCATGGATCATCTCAGGTGTAATATAACCAGGTCTTAGAATATCAACGTGTCCATCATGAGGAAAAACCACTGTGGATTCCACCCCAATTTTGGTTAATTCTTCATCCGCAGCGAGTATCCCAGCGATTTTTCCCGAAAAATCATGTAAAACATGGTCTAACTGGGTTGGACTCGGCTTACCTGAAAGGTTGGCACTGGGCCCAACCAGCGGGATCCCTACCGCCTCAATTAAGGCGAGCGCCAAAGGATGATCAGGCATCCGAAGCGCCACGGTCGATTTCCCACCGGTGACAGACGAAGCTACTGCACCTGGTTTAACTGGAAAAATAATGGTTAAAGGTCCGGGCCAATAAAGATCCATCAGGGCTTGGCTCAAAGGATTGATTGTTTGAACTAAATCAGCCACTTGATCTTGGTTACTGACATGTACGATCAGAGGATTATCACTGGGACGTCCTTTGGCTCGGTAAACTTTCTCCACACTTTCAGATTCATCCGATCGAGCTCCTAAACCATAGACGGTCTCGGTGGGAAAAGCGATTAATTCACCCGCTCGAATAGCTTGGGCAGCTTCTTGAATCGTTTCAAGGGTATAAATTTCTGTTTTCATCTTATAACTCCTTTTTAAAAGCGATTTGAACATAACGATCCTTGCCCCACCCATCTTGACCAATGGCCTTCAAGTGAAATTGGTCATGCTGGCGAACCATATGGTCAAGCGCATCCGCTTGTTGATAACCAATCTCGAAGATGATCTGACCACCCGGATACAAAAACCGGCTGGCCTGATCCAGAATACGTTGGTAAATAGCCAGACCTCCTTGATCAGCATAGAGGGCCTCTTTGGGTTCATATTTCTTAACACTCGCATCCATTTGACTCTGGTCATCATAGGAAATATAGGGCGGATTAGAAAGGATCAGATCAAAATTCAATCCAGCTGGGAATTGATCAAAGATATCCGAGCGGATGAAATTAATCTCAACCTGGTGGGCATGGGCATTCTCCTTTGCTAGATCTAGCGCTTCTTGACTAATATCACTGGCCCACACCTGAACATGAGGCAGTGCCTTCTTAACTTCAATTGCGATAATCCCACTACCTGTTCCCAAGTCCAAGATCGTCGCCTGCGATCGATTTCTTAAATAGGCAATCCCTCGCTCAACCACGCCTTGTGTCTCTTCCCGCGGAATCAAGCAAGCCGGCGATACCTGAAATCGATTCTCCATAAAATAGGCAAAGCCAGCAATATATTGAATCGGTTCATCCTTCAAGATCCGTTTGATCGCGTCTTCAAATCGCGATAACCGCTCAGCAGGCTGAATCTGGTGTAGCTCCCGTAAGGTTCGGGTTAAATCCCAATCAAAAAGCATTTGCCAATAAACACGCGCCATCTCCCCTTCAAAACCTGCTTGCTGCAAAAAAAATGAAGCCTGATGCAGGGCTTCATTTAACGTTTGACTAGGAGATGCCTTGACCATTGAGTTCCTCCAATTTTTGTGTTTGATCAAATAAGACGAGGGCATCTACAATCTCATCAATATTGCCTTGCATAATAGAATCAAGCTGTTGAATGGTCAAGCCGATTCGATGGTCAGTTACACGATTTTGAGGATAATTATAGGTTCGGATTCGTTCTGAACGATCCCCTGTACCAACAGCCAACTTCCGTTCGGAATCAAAGGCTTCTTGCTGTTTGGATTGTAAGCTATCATAGACACGCGTCCGTAGAACCTTCATGGCCTTTTCTCGGTTTTTCAACTGCGAACGTTCATCCTGCATGGCAACTACAATCCCAGTTGGCAAGTGGGTTAATCTGACTGCAGAGGCTGTCTTGTTGACGTGCTGACCACCGGCACCGGAGGCATGATAGATGTCGATCCGGATGTCGTTTTCATCCAAGTCAAAATCAAGTTCTTCCTGTTCAGGCATCACGACAACGGTTGCCGTAGAGGTGTGGACACGCCCTTGCGACTCTGTCTCTGGAACCCGTTGTACACGGTGGGCCCCATTTTCAAATTTTAATTTTGAATAAACCTTCTGTCCCGTAATCATCAGGGTCACTTCCTTATATCCGCCAATGCCAGTAATATTGGCTGACATGACCTCAACCTTCCATCCCTGGTTTTCAGCGTAGCGCGTATACATATTTAGAAGATCACCAGCAAAAAGTTGGGCTTCATCGCCACCTGCTGCCCCTCGAATTTCCATGATAATATTCTTGCCATCATTGGGGTCCTCAGGTAACATCATCACCTTAATCTCTTCTTCCAAGGCTTCCTTTTCTTTCTTCAGGTTTGCTAATTCCAACTTAGCCAATTCCATCATCTCAGGGTCGAGCGACTCCCCTAAGAGATCTTCTGTCTCTTCTAGCTCCTCCGTCACCTGCTGGTAGCGCTTAATTTTTGTAACCTTTGGCCTTAAGTCCGCTTCTTCAATCGATAAGGCTCTCAATTTACTTGAATCTGCAATCACAGCTGGGTCACTCATCAATTCAATCACTTCTTCAAAACGAAAAATTAACTGGTTTAATTGCTCAAACATACCTGTCTCCTCTAACTCATTGTCTTGTTTTCGATTTTACCTGGATTTTGATAACAGCGACGGCAAACAGGTAAATAAGATTCATTCCCACCAATTTGAATTTGATCTCCTTGATAGACCGGTTTTCCTTCAGAAAAGCGCAAATTCATCGTTGCCTTCTTATGGCAGAACCAACAGATCGTCTTAATCTCTTCAATCTTATCCGCATAAATTAAGAGATACTTCGAACCTTCAAATAATTCATTGGTGAAATCGTTCTTTAACCCAAAAGCCATAACTGGAATATTCAACTCATCAACAACACGTGCTAATTCAATAATGTGATGTTTCTTAAGGAACTGGGCTTCATCTACTAAGATACAAAAAAGTTGTTCTTCCTGGGCAGCTTCTTCAATCATCTCAAACAGATTATCCTCTTCTTCTACGGGAATCGCAGGCCGTGCAAACCCGACTCTAGAAGAGACCTGCCCCACCCCTTCACGGTCATCAAGAGCAGAGGTATATATCTTAACCGGCTTATTTTGCTCCTCATAATTATGGGCGACTTTAATAATCTCAATTGACTTACCAGAATTCATTGCACCATATTTAAAATAAAACTGCGCCATATAAGCTCTCCTCTCTATTACTCCCTAACTCAATTATAATAGGTTAAAATATCCCCCCCGTCAACCGCTCATATTGCTTTACCATTTACTAGGTCTAGAGTTGTCAAACATATGTTACACAAAATGAAATGTTACCACGGTCCATCACCATTTTATCATGATGAATGATATTCTTTAAAAGGCAGCCACCATGCTCAACTAAATAGGCCCCGTCCATAAAAAGCAAAATGAAACGGGTCTTTACTCATAACGATTCCTCATCAGGCGTCATAATAAATTTTTGTGGCCTTTGATTAAGGGTTGTCAGTGGCGCTGATCATAGTCCCCTCTAACAAAATAACTAACCTTTTGCGAATCAAGGGTCGGATAATGAATCATCATTTGCTCATCAATGCCTGATATCATGCCACTATCAGCATTTTGTCCTTTTCATTACTGCAGATGCTTGATAAACTATAGATGTTTTAAGTCAAGATATGAGGTGATTATATGTCTATTCAGGCACAATTAGCTAAATGGGTTGGGAAAGGAAGTCGATGGTTCCTCACCCGCTTCACTCAAGGCGGATCAGCCTTACCAGGCAAACTAGCGCATCAAATCGACCCAAATATTCTCCAAACCCTTGCCAAAGACTATCAAGTGGTGATCATTACTGGAACAAATGGGAAGACTCTTACCACTTCCTTGATTGTCGAAGCCCTAAAAAATGTCTATCCCCATGTGATTACCAATCCGACAGGCTCCAATATGGAGCAAGGCATTATTTCCACCTTTTTGTCGGCTCCTAGACTCAAGGCCAATGAGAAAGGAATTGCGATCTTGGAGGTCGATGAAGGCTCCTTAAAAAATGTTGTGGCGGACCTTAAGCCAGACTATTTCGTCTTTACCAATGTCTTCCGCGACCAATTGGATCGTTTCGGTGAAATCCATACCGTCTATCGCTATATGACAGACGCTGCAATGCAAGCCCCTCAAGCAACTGTTGTAACCAACGGTGACTTGCCCATGTTCAATTCCTTTGAATTACCCAACCCTGAAGTTTACTATGGTTTTAACCATTTACCCGCTAGCCAAGTAGACCCTCACTACAACACCGATGGTTTGCTTTGCCCGAAGTGTGATCATGTCTTAAGATACAAGTTGTTAACTTATGGTAATTTAGGTGCCTATTATTGTGAGCATTGCGATTTTGAAAGACCTCAACTCACTTATCAAGTTGATCGTATTGATGAATTGGCGCTGGATCATAGTCGTTTTACCATTGAGGGACAGACCTTTAACCTACCCATTGCTGGCCTGTATAATATTTATAATGCTTTGTCTGCCTATGCCCTCTTGAGAGAATTAGGCCTCGATCCTTTGACTATTGACCAAGGCTTCCAAAAAGCTCAACGCGTGTTTGGACGACAAGAAGAAGTCTTAGTAGAAGGTAAGAAAGCCCTATTGAATCTCGTCAAGAACCCCGTCGGTTTCAACCAGATCCTGGATATCATCGCCTTGGATCCTCAGCCATACACACTCGTTACCCTCATGAATAATCAGCATGCAGATGGGACAGATATTTCTTGGATCTGGGACGTGGATTTAGAAAAGGCTAAAGGCTTTCCAATTCGCTCCATTATTTCCGGTGGAGATAAGGCTGAAGATATGACCAAAAGGCTTGTCGTTGCCGGCTTTGATCCCGATCTCATCCAAGAAGCCCAGGACATGCAAGCGGTCCTTCAAGCCATCCAAAATTCAAAAGGCCAGCGAATCCATGTGCTAGCCACTTATACAGCCATGCTGAACTTGCGTGAAGCGCTGACTAAGAATCATTATTTAAAGCATAAGGAGGACTAACATGAAGACTTTAAGAATCTGCCACCTCTATGGTAACCTCCTCAATACATATGGAGACAATGGGAATGTCCTCATTCTGCAATACATCGCCAAGCAATACGGCTTGAATGTCTCTTGCCAAGTCGTCAGTATTGGGGATACCTTCGACCCAAATGCTTATGATTTAGTCTTTTTCGGTGGTGGTCAAGACTATGAACAGAAAGTCATTGCTAAGCAAATTCATACCATCCATGATGACCTCCAAACCTATATCGAAAACGATGGTGTTGTCTTAGCCATCTGCGGGGGCTATCAATTATTAGGCCACTATTATGTGAATGCTCTAGGTGAACGCCTGCCAGGCCTCGGCTTGTTAGACCATTACACGGAACGTCAGATTGACTCACGCTTTACGGGTGATGTCACGATCTATTCTGAATTCTTTGACCGGAAATTAGTCGGGTTTGAGAACCATAACGGTGTCACCCACCTTGGAGCCGATTGTCAACCATTGGGTAAAGTCCTGCAAGGATATGGTAACAATGGTCAAGACCAAACAGAAGGTTCTCATTACCGCAATGTCTTCTGCACCTACTTCCATGGTCCCCTCCTCGTTAAGAATACCTGGCTCGCCCAATCCCTCGTTGAATTAGCTATGAAAATCAATAAGTAGATCAAACGGACTCATCAATGAGCCCATTTTAATCAACCAAGGCTGTCTTTTGACCCGAAATAATCAAGGTCAAACGACAGCCTCTTTTTTTAGGAGCTTATACCCATAGGAAAACCGAGCACCGGTCTCCCACCATCTTTATATAGGACAGATGGGGGCGATCCAGTACTCGGTCATCAATCGACTATTTATGTTTCAAACTGAGAGGGGCACTGAGGCAGCACTTCTAGTATAATCAGCTAAGATAAAAGTCTGGCTTACTCTTGACCTTCTGCTGGAGCTTCATTGTCTGCTTTCGTTGTCTCTTTAGATTCTTCAGTAGCCGTTGACTCTGTTGACTCTTCAGATGTCTCCTCACTTGACTCTTCTGATTCCTGACTTGATTCTTCAGAGGACTCCTTATCCTTTTCTTCGCCCTCTTTGGATTCCGTTGTTGTCTCTTCACCTTCAGTCGTTGGTTGGCTGGTTGCGGGTGGTGTCATTTCTTGTGAGTCTGATCCTTCTTCCATGGTTCCTTCCACCTTAAGAATTTCAAGTGTTTCAGGATCGAAGGTAATTTGAGCTTGCTGTCCTTCTAATGGGTTCTCAGGATCTTCATAGACGACTACTTCAACTTCCGCCTTGTTGGTTTCTTCATTAATTGAATAAGTGAACTCAAGTGCTTGACCAAAGCCGGCTTCTTTTTCCGCTGCTTCCTTAATCTCATCAAATGTCTTATAAGCATCGAAATCTAGATAAGCGGGTTCTTGGCTTAAATCCTCTGTAGAGCTGTCTTCACCAAGTATGTCCTCTGCTTCACTACTTACAGCCTCCTCGGCTCCTTCAACCATTTCTTCTGCTTCCTGACTTAAGTCAGCTGCTTCGTCCGTTACTTCAACGGCTTCATCCGCCTCACCCATCATGTCCGTTATATCCTGGTCTTGGATCTCTTCACCAGTGATCGAATCATAGGCAACCTCCACTGCTTGCTCTTGACCATCGAGTCCCTCAATTGAAATCTTATAAGGGTCTTGGTCTCCTGATATCGTTTCGATTGAATCCACTTCATTCTCTTCATAAGTGGTCGTTTCGACTGCTTCTTCCCCTTCAACAGCAGTTTCTTCTTCCATTGACTGACCGAGGTCATCTGCCTCTTCTGATTCTTCTTGTGGTTGAACAACTAAGCGCGAAATATTGACATCTGGATAATCTTTTTTAAATTGTTCCAGGGCTGCTTCAAGGGCCTTTTGTAGGTCACTTGCTTCCTCTACTTCTTGGTCTTCTTGCTGGTCCTCTAAATTCGCGGCTTCCATTGTTGATGTCATATCTTCTTGCGCAAAGATTGGTGAGCTAGGAAGTGCTGCTGATAGACTAATAGTTGATAAAGTTACTAATGTTAATTTCTTCATTGCTTTTTTCATAAAAATATCTCTCCTTTTTAGGTGATGGCCTTATCTTACGCCCAAAAAAATAAGATTGAAAGCGATATAAAAGATATCCTAGTAATTTTCTAAAAATATTCACAAATAATAAGCCTTTATAAAAGCTGATACAACAGGCATAATCAATGTTTTTTGTATAATTTTCTGGGTTTTGGACGGTCTTCTTTTTCATCTTTTTGTAGAAATTTATTCCAAAAACCATTAAAAAAGATGGCAACTTAAGAGTTAAAAGACAAAAAAAGTAAGAGTTTGAATCACAGTGACTAGTTATCAAAGGTCGCTCATAGCTAGGGCCCGGTGATTCTCAACCCGCTATGAAAAAGAGCCAGTAAAAAGCAAAAAAGGGTTGATGGAAGTTTATTGCTCCCATCTACCCTATTATGATCGCTTTTTTAATTTAAGGGACTGTCTTCATCATCTAAGAAGGTATTTAATACCTCATCAATCATATCCCACTCTTCTTCACTTTCAATCCCTTGCAGCTCGCCAGCCGTTCCATCTTCATTCTCCTGATATGAGTAGGCCTGTAATTCAACCTCTTCTTCATCAATCATACCAGCCGGATAGACAATGACATAAGACTTATTAAAGTCTTCCGATTCAAATGTGAATAAAATCTCATATAAAGATTCATTACCTTCTTCGTCCACAACCGTAATGTAATCTAATTCTTCTTCGTGTTCATGATCATGTTCGTGTTCGTGTGTCATATTTAAGCTCCTATCTCTTAAGGTTTAAGTAACTTTGTAAAATCATGACGGCAGCCAACTTATCAATCACCTGCTTGCGTTTCTTGCGCGAAACATTTCCTTCTTCGACTAACATCCGTTCTGCTTGTGAAGTCGATAACCGCTCATCTTGGAAGATAATTTGACAGTCTGGTAACAGGTTCTCAAGTTTATGGCCATAATCTAAGCTTGCTTGAGCACGCGGACCAATACTATTATCCATATTCTTGGGTAACCCAATCACAATCCGGTCAACATCATGGTCTTTGACCAATTCTACAATCCGGTCAAAACCATAATTTCCTTGAGCTTCATCAATCCGCACAGTTTCAAGACCTTGAGCTGTCCATCCCATCAGGTCACTGACTGCCACACCGACTGTCTTAGATCCAACATC
Organism: Facklamia languida CCUG 37842; assembly: GCF_000245795.1. GTDB lineage: Bacteria > Bacillota > Bacilli > Lactobacillales > Aerococcaceae > Facklamia > Facklamia languida. Next base: position 206,865 of record NZ_JH601133.1, read on the forward strand.
CAGGCCCATGACGCGACTTGCCCGCACCATATTTAGGACTCCTTATGCGTCAAATAGTACTCGACTAATTTCTCAACAATCTCATCCCGCTCATGGCGACGAATTAAATTACGGGCATCCTTGTGGCGAGGAATATACGCAGGGTCTCCAGATAGTAAGTAGCCCACAATCTGGTTGACTGGATCATACCCCTTTTCTTCCAAGGCATTGTAGACAATTTCTAAGCTCTCACGAACTGTATATTTATTTAAATCATCCAATTTAAATAAAATCGTTTCATCTAATGATGGCATTTCCATTCACCTAGCCTTTCTCTTGATTGCTAAGCGACTAAGCTTAGCACTTACTACTGGCATTTTAACATATTTTGACGCATTCTGCTTGAATTATGCTAGCTTACGGATCTCTTCTGGAACGGCCTCAAGCATTTGCCCAATTCCTGCTGGATTCTTTCCTCCAGCTTGAGCCATGGTTGGACGACCACCACCGCCACCACCAATTATTTTTGCCAGTGGTTTAATTAAGTCGCCTGCCTTAATCCCCTTCGCAACAGTCTGGTCATCTACCAAGACCAAGAGGGATACAGCACCTTCATTTTGCGAAGCCACTACAAAAATATTTGACGCTACCTGAGACTGCCAAGTATCCCCTAGCGACCTCAATGAATCCATACTTTGATTCTCAACACTTGTTGCAATATAGGTGATATCATCCACTAGTTTGACATTCTTGAAGATTTCAGCTGATGCCTCTTTCATTAATTTGGCTGTCAGGGACTCCACTTCTGATTGAGCGGTCTTCAAGTCTTTTTGGATTTGTTGGACTTTATGGACTAACTGATCTTTTTGCGATACTTTCAATTCTTGCTGAACCTGTTCCAACAACTTTTCATTGGCTTGGTAATGGCCAATCGCTGCTTGACCTGTTAGGGCTTCAATCCGGCGGATTCCCGCTCCGATCCCTGTTTCTGAAAGTAATTTAAAGGTTCCAATCTCATTTGAATTGTTGACATGGGTACCCCCACATAATTCAATCGATTCATTGCCGACGTTCACTACCCGGACAACATCACCATACTTCTCACCAAAGAGAGCCATCGCCCCCATTGCCTTCGCTTGTTCAATTGGCATCTCTTCAATCTCAACATTCAAGGCATTCTCGATAAAATAGTTGACCAAGTTTTCGATCTGTTGTAATTCCTCGTCCGTTACCTTAGCAAAATGTGAAAAGTCAAACCGTAATCGGTCGGGTCCAACATAAGAACCTGCTTGATTAGCATGAGCGCCTATTACATCCTTCAAAGCCCGATGCAAAAGATGGGTCGCTGTATGATTCTGGTTCGTCCGCAGACGTGACTGGCGATCTACTGTGAGGGTATACGATTGCCCCTGACTCAAAGCTTCATCGAAAGTCCGAACAAAATGCATGAAGGGGCCATGTGGGCCTTTCTTGACATCCACCACTTCAGCGATCATGCGATCGCCATCGTAGATGCCCCCATCATCTGCAATCTGCCCCCCCATTTCAGCATAGAATGGCGAACGGTTGAAGAAGATAATCCCTTTTGAATGAGCTGGTAGTGTTTTGACCAATTGGTCATCAACCACAATCGATTGAATCGTTGCGTTGGTTGTTAATTGGTCATGCCCAACAAAATTGAAGTCATAATCAATTGTTTGAAGGACAGCAGATTGTACAGCCATGGAAGACTCATCCGAGCGAGCAGAACGAGCCCTCTCTCTTTGTTGGCTCATTGCGGCTTCAAAACCTTCGATATCCACAATCATACCTTCTTCTTCAGCCATTTCTTGGGTTAATTCCAAGGGGAATCCAAAGGTATCATATAATTGAAACGCCAAGTCTCCTGAAATTTCTTGCGCTTTTTCATTCTTGAGGTCCTGAATTGCCCTATGAAGCTGGTTCTCCCCTTCTTCAATCGTCTCATGGAAGCGTTCCTCTTCTTTCTTCAAGACTTCTTCCACAAAGTCTTTTTGTTCTGCCAATTCAGGATAATACCCTCCCATTACCTGGACTACAATAGGCACCAAATCTGCGATAAAGATCTGGTTAATTCCTAGTTTACGACCATGCATAATGGATCGACGGATGAGACGTCGCAAGATATAACCGCGTCCTTCGTTGGATGGCAAGGCCCCGTCAGCTATTGCAAAAGTAACCGCACGAATATGGTCTGCAATCACCTTGAAGGAGGTATCCGCCTTATTATCTGCACCATATTCCTTAGTCGTCAGTCCCGCAATTTGCTCAATAATAGGCATAAAGAGGTCAGTCTCAAAGTTTGTCGGAGTATCTTGCATGACAGAAGCCATCCGCTCTAAGCCCATCCCCGTATCAACATTCTTATTAGGCAGGGGTTGATAAGAGCCATCTGGCATATGGTTATACTGAGAAAAGACAAGATTCCAAATTTCTAGGTATCGTTCATTTTCGCCCCCAGGATACATCTCTGGGTCATCGGCTGCTAGATTCTGATAGGCTTCACCCCGGTCGAAGAATATTTCGGTATCCGGACCACAAGGCCCTGCACCAATATCCCAAAAATTCCCTTCTTCTGGGATCAAGTGATCTTCGCTCAAGCCGCATTCCTCAAGCCAGACCCTTTTTGTCTCTTCATCTTCCGGATAATAGGTCACATAAAGCCGGTCAGGATCCATATCCAGCCAGTCTGGACTCGTTAAGAATTCCCAAGCCCAGGTGATTACTTCTTTCTTAAAGTAATCTCCAATTGACCAGTTCCCCAACATCTCAAAAAGGGTATGGTGACGAGCAGTCACTCCGACATTCTCAATATCGTTTGTTCGAATACATTTTTGGCTGTTAGCAATCTTAGGATTCGCTGGAACTTCTGTCCCATCCATAAATTTCTTTAACGCGGCAACTCCTGAATTGATCCACAAAAGACTCGGGTCATTAATTGGAATTAAAGAGGCAGAAGGAATAATTTGGTGGTCTTTTGATTGCCAGAAGTCTAAAAACTTTTGCCTAATTTGATTACTGGTTAAAGCTTGCATGGTTAATCTCCTTTATAGATAAAAATAAGAAGCTGCTATTTGTAAGGGTGCTTAGACACGGTACCACCTTACTTATAACAACTCCTGGTTATCTCTCAATGTTCCATTAAGGCTGGATGACCCCAGTCTTTCGACTAGTCCGTATGAGGGAGCATTCAAATCATGATTGCTTGCACCATCTACAATCTCTCTACAGTGACTGAACATATCCTCTACTGGTTCAATATATCAATTTTTACCAAGAGGGTCAACGTCTAAATAAAGCGGATCGTCCACTTTTATTTGGTTAAGTATTGGGCTGCCTTGTTTTCTTTTGTTTCAGTTCTACTAGAAAGCAAAAAAGGATTAAGATGAATGAATGCGTATTGGACGCATTAGAATTTATCTGATTAAATCATGATCCCAATAGGAATTGATGGATGATTTTAATTCTAAACATAGCGATAAGATTTCTCAATCGGACCATTCGATAAATGTTTAATTGATGTTTACATTTAATGAATCGGTATCGATTTATCAAATGAATCCTTTCTTATACTAAAAAACAAAATACTGATTCACTCTAATTGACACCCGTCCAACAAAACTGGGAATAAGTATTGGAACCACCTACTTTTTAGCGTATACTGATTGCATGATTAAGACTTGGAAGAGGTTTTTCATTTGATTGAAAAAGTTTATATCATCTGTCATGGACAATCCGGACATAATCGTGGTCATCAAAAATTAAAAGAAGCACGTTATGAGCTCGATCGCCTACATATCCCCTATCTTGTCTACCCGAGTGAGTACGCGACTCATACTGTCGATTTGATCGATATGATCATCCGAAAGTATTTTAATGAAGACCACCACCGGCTCTTAGTCATTGGGGGGGATGGCACCTTAAATGCCGCAGTCAGCCAACTGGTCAAGATGGGGAGCGAGGTCCCCATTACCTATCTACCTGCTGGTACTGGAAGTGATTTTGCCAGAGCCCACCTCAAGGACCAATCAACCGCTTCGATCATCATGAATATGGTCCAAAACCGCCACTGTCAGAAGATCAAAATTGGAAACTACCAAGATCAGACTCTAACCAATCATGGCTGCTTCGTAAATAATTTTGGGACCGGCTTTGACGCAGAAGTAACCTATAGTGTTGAAAAATATCAGTTAAAATCACACCTTGGTCGCTTTGGATTAGCGCGCTTTAGCTATATAGTGGGAGTCTTTTTCAGTTTTAATCGGCTTAAACTCTTTGAGAGTGAGATTACAGTAGACGGAAAAGTTCATCACTTTAATCGATGTGGTCTGGTGGCCGTCATGAACCATCCCTTCCTAGGCGGAGGTATTCAATTGAACCCTGGCCCAAAGACTAGCCAATCTCCTCAACTCGCCTGCATCATTTACCATGATCTTTCATGGCGAGCGCTGCCCTTGCTCGTCTGGCAAACCCTTATCACCCATCAACAGGTCCATTCATCCCACTACACCAGACTAACCGGTGAGACGATCACAGTACGGTCAAATCAGACTTTACGGTCTGAGATGGATGGCGAGACTCTACCTGAACGCATAGTTGATATCAACCACCAAATCAATCGCTACCCTTTCTATTTAGAATAAGGGTAGCTTTTTTAATTGGGCATAAAATCAAAAGGCGTTAACCCTTCCATACCAATCATTGGATCAATTTGCCTATAATTCGTTAAAGACAAAAAATTATCCAGGTCGAGAGATGGTAGAGGTGGATCTTGACTCACATGCAAGTTCTCCTGCTCACTTGATAAGTCAACGGCTGACCGCTCAGACCGGGAGCCAGGGGCCTCTTGGTCGGTCGACACTTTTTGTTCAAAGACCAGCCCCAGAAAATCCAGCAAATTGGTCTTACGATCGATTTGTTGATGAGTCGCTGCTTGATAAAAGGCTTGAGGATCTCCCAAAAGAATCAAGGACTGACTGGCACGTGTAATAGCTGTATAAAGGATATCTCGTCGAAGCATTCTTGAAAATTGGTTAACCAGAGGGAGAATAACGAGGTCATATTCACTTCCCTGAGCCTTATGAATCGATGTGCAGTAGGCGAGGGTTAGTTGGTTTAGATCACTTCTCTGATAGTGAATCTCCACTTCATCAAATGACACCACCACTTCTTCACTCTTTGACTCCGTCTCCTTACTTGTTAAAATGGCCGTAATCTGACCCACATCTCCATTATAGACGCCTTCTTCAGTATTATTGACTAATTGTAAGACCTTATCCCCTACTCGATAGACCCGGTCAAAATAAGTTAACTCTCTCTTTCGAGCCTTGGGTGGGTTGAGCATGGCTTGCATTAGCTGGTTAATTTGATCGATCCCAGCCGGCCCCTTATACATAGGCGCTAAGACTTGTAAAGTCTGACTGGTATACCCCTTCTCGATTGCTTTGTTAACAATTTGGTGGATGGCCTGGGGTATCTGGTGAGTCGGACAAGGAATGAAGGATCGATCCGCTTGCTTCGTCAGCAGATCTTCAGGCAAACGCCCTTGACGAACATCATGGGCCAGGCGAATAATCGATGAATCCTTGGCTTGACGGTAAATACGATGGAGGGAAATAGTAGACAAGACTTGTGATTCAATCATATCAGCAAAAACCTTTCCCGGTCCAACCGAAGGCAATTGGTCCTTATCCCCGACAAACACCACCTGCATGTCATAGGGGATGGCTTCTAACAGCCAATTCATCAGCCAAACATCCACCATGGACATCTCATCCACAATCAATAAACTACCTTCTATGGTCTCTGGTTGAAAGTATCCGATTTCGGAATCCCGAGTAAATCCAATCAAGCGGTGAATAGTAGTGGCAGGCAACTGACTGGCCTCCTGCATCCGCTTGGCTGCACGGCCAGTTGGAGCTGCCAAACGAATGGGGGAATCAAAATTATCAATTCTAAGACTCGCTAAATCATATCCCTTGAGACGAGCATGGAGATGAATCAACCCACGCACTAAGGTGGTCTTCCCCGTCCCAGGACCTCCTGTAATAATCGACATTGGTGACGACATAGCTAACTTCAAAGCACGACGCTGGTCTTCATCATAAATAATGTCAATATCTGCTTGTAACTGATCGATCGCCAATTCCAAGTCTTCATCCTGATAGCGCTCGATCTCTTCCAACTCGATAAATTCTTTAATCTTCTTACTGGAACCATATTCGGCATAAAAGATTGAGGGGAGGACGAGATCCTCACCCACGATTAATAGCAGGTCTTCCATTAAGGCCATGTCTAATCCTTGAAACAACAAACCATCGCTAATCAAGTGAGGCCGACTCTTCTCGAGAAGGTTTCTCGCCTCTTGTAGGGCATCCGACTTGGTAACGTAGGTGTCTCCCCGCTCACTCGCAATTTGTCCAACCACACTCACCAGGGCTGCGCAGATCCGACGAGGATCGTCAGGATCCCCTCCTAATTGGGCTGCGATTTGATCCGCCTTAGAAAAGCCAATCCCTTCCACGCCTTCAATTAAACAGAAGGGATCGTCCTTAATCTTATCCAAGGTCTCTTCCTTAAAAACATGGAAGATCTTATCAGCCAGATTCGGTGAGAAGCCCCATTGTGACAGCTGCATAAAAATACGCTCAGCCCCTTGATGACGCATCAACTGTTGTCGTAAGTTCTGGGCTTTCTTACGAGTGAGTCCGGGGACGCGATCTAAGGCCTGTGGGTCCTCAAGTATGATATCGAGCGCTTGATCGCCTAAGGTATCCATAATGGCAGTAGCCGTCTTGACCCCAATTCCCTTAAAACGGTGACTTGATAAGTAGTCGATCATACCCTTACGGCTGGTCGGTTGGATATTCTGGTAATGCGTCACACTGAATTGTTGACCATATTTGGGATGGTGGGTCCACTGTCCAAAGAACTGGTAGGTCGTATCCAAATGAATACTGACAAATTGTCCAGTGATAACAAGCTCATCCTCAACCATTACATCAGTGCGCTCCTGATCCACTTCAATTCGAATCACCTTATAAAAATTGCGATTATTCTCAAAATAAATCGCCACGGCCTTACCATAAATAACCACTTCCTCCATTATCTCACCTACTTTCATACCTTCTAGTATAGCAAAATGGTCACACTTGATAAATCCTGATTTTATAGCGAAGGGAAACGTTCAAAAGATGCATCATGGAACAAAAAAACAGTTGGTCTATTCAAACCAACTGCAAATCTTAAGAGAAAAGGCCCCCATTATACTTCTTTTGCGCCCGATACAAGCGAACCGTCGCCAGCAAAAAAATAATTGAAAAGAGGCCCCATCGCAAACTCTGCCGATCTAGACAGGTGAAGACCCCTACTAATAGACAGGCCAGTCCCATCATCATAATCCCTTGGCCCATCTGGCGCGTGTAAGCAGGAATGTCTTGCTCTCTAACATGACCATGGTGGTAATCATGGATCAAGTGGATTTTTTGTTTACCCCATATTAAGCCACCCACCAGGATTAAGATTAAGCCAATCACCCACACAACAAATTGTTCCATAATGACGCCTCCAATCAGACCTTTCGCTTAAACATACTGGCGCTTTACACCATCCTTATAGCATGCATCAATAAAGCCGCCCCCCAAACATTCCTCACCTTGATAGAAGACAAGAGCTTGACCCGGTGTCACAGCCCGCGCTGGCTCAAAAAAGTCGACTCGGCAAGTTTGACGGTCTTGCGATAAAGTGACTTTCGCTGGGACATCTTCCTGACGGTAGCGAAACTTCACTGTACATTCAAATTCCAGATCCTCAATCAAGTCATGTGTAAAGGAAAGATCCGAAGCTTCAAGATAATCGGAATATAAATTCTCATGGTGGAAGCCTTGACCCACATAGAGGGTAGAGCTTGTCTGATCTTTGCCAATCACGAACCACGGTTCATTCGACCCATCCGACCCAGTCGATCCACCGATACCTAGGCCATGACGTTGACCGATCGTGTAGTACATGAGGCCCATGTGTTGACCCTTCACTTCACCAGCTAATGTCTTCATTGGACCCGGTTGGTTGGGTAAATAATGGGAAAGGAAGTCATTGAATTTGCGCTCTCCAATAAAGCAAACGCCTGTTGAGTCTTTCTTATGAGCAGTAGCTAGACCCGCTTCTTCAGCTATTTGACGCACTTGGGCTTTTTGCAGGTGTCCTAAGGGGAAGAGGGTCTTCTTTAATTGTGCTTGATTCAACTGACTCAGGAAGTAGGTCTGGTCCTTGTTGGAATCGGCCCCTCTTAAAAGATGAACCACCCCTTGTTCATCCTTCATCACTTGGGCATAGTGACCCATCGCCACATAATCGGCCCCTAAGTCCATGGCATAATCCAAAAAGGCTTTAAACTTAATTTCCTTATTACACATAACATCCGGATTTGGTGTCCGACCCTTGCGGTACTCCGCTAAGAAATACTCAAAGACCCGATCCCAATATTCCTTCTCAAAGTTGACCGAATAGTAAGGAATACCTATCTTCTCTGCTACTAGGGCCACATCTTCGTAATCTTGGGTTGCTGTGCAAACGCCCCGCTCATCTGTATCATCCCAATTCTTCATAAAGAGACCCACGACATCATAACCCGCTTGCTTCAAAAGTAAGGCTGCTACGGAAGAGTCGACCCCACCTGACATCCCCACCACAACACGGATTTTTGAATTATCTTCTTGTCTTGTCATCTGATCATCCTTTCTGAAGTGATTCATTGGCTAATGAATAAAAACGAACCTCCCACCCGGAAAGTTCGTTCATCTTAAAGTGACCACCATTATAACTCAACCAGTACATTTCTGTCAATGAAGCCATCAAAGATAAAATTGATCTTTTCTTTAACCATTTCATTGTTGGCAAGATTATTAACATTCACTGTCTGCAAGCCATTACTTGTTACCAGTGAAATTTTCAAAACCTCAATCTCATGATCAACTGTTACTTTTAAGACTAAGCCAGAGCGATGCGTTGATTTTAATTCACGCTTATAGAGGTAATTTCCTCCCTTAGTTTCAACAAAGCCGTTATCCCGCAGTGTATACGGCTTACAATTTGGGCTGACCTTAAAGACACGGTCAAAACCCGCGAGTTTCGCTTGTTCTACGAATGCCATCCTTCATTCTCCTTTACTTTCTAAAAGTTATTAAGTAATGAGTCCGTGTTTATATAAATTACTTATTGCAGTCTTATTATACAAGGTTTCAAGTTGATAGACAAGATTTTTTGTAAGCGCTTTTTATCTATTGATTTTCTGAAGTGCTTGAACCAATTGATCGATTTCTAAAGTGCTAGTTGATTTGCCAAAAGAAATCCGCAAGCTCTCGCCCCATAAGGCCTCTTGGTCAGGATAATAAGCTTTAAGGACCCGGCTCGGCTTGACAGAACCAGCTGAACAAGCAGACCCCGCCGAAATATAGATCTCTTCCAGGTCCAATTGAATTAAGACTTGGCTAGCCAAGTGACCTTTAAACCAGATATTGTGAATCCGATGGTTATGATGGTGGTGATCCCCATTCAATTGATAGTCGATTCCAGAATCGTTCAGTTTCTGAATAAAATATTGACTTAACCTATCAAAGTGATCGATTAAAGTGTCCCGTTCTTCAACGATTAACTCGAGTGCCTTAACCATTCCAAGGATATAAGGAAGATTCTCCGTTCCGGATCGCAAGCCATACTCTTGACCTCCCCCACGAAGCAGTGGATGAAGTGTCATCTCTTCACGCCAGGGTTGATAGACTAAAAAACCGATTCCCTTAGGGGCATAGAACTTATGACCCGAACCCGAAAAAGAGGTACAGGGGAGGTGGTCAAAATCAGTCTTTTGATAGCCAATTGCTTGAGTTGCATCGACATGGAACCAGAATCCTTTTTCTTTGGCATAAGCGCCTAATTCATGGATGGGTAAGATCGACCCCATTTCATTATTGACGGCCATGACTGTCCACCCAATCGTTTGGTCGGTCGTTGCTTGAATAAATTGGTCAAGGTGAAACTGTCCTTGGTCATCTGGATCCAAGTAGACAACCTCAAAACCATGATCTGCCAAATCCTCCAAGGTCCGCATCACGGCAGAATGCTCGATCGTTGTGGTGACAATCTGATTCCCAAGCCCTAATTCACGCGCCTGATAAGCTTGTGATTTTAAGGCCCAATTGATCGCTTCTGTTGAGCATGAGGTAAAGTAAATTTCTGCATCCTTATTAAGGTTCAATAGTTCCTTCATTCGTTGACGCGCCATCATCAGCTGATGCTTGACTGACTTTCCGAGTCGATAACCCGCAGAAGGATTGGCAAAACTCTGATCTAAGGCTTGGCAAATAACCTTCTGAACTTGTTGATCAACTGGCGTTGTGGCCGCATAATCTAAATAAATCATTTCTCACCCTTCTTAATCATGACTTGTCACTTTAAACTCTTCATATTATACCTTATTTTATTGATCTTGTAAGCAGAGAGTGATAACTTGTGCTAAAATGAAAACAATCTATTGAAAGGAAGTCGACTTATGATCCAACCTCTTGCCTATCGAATGCGGCCGACCGATATTGATCAAATTCTAGGTCAGGACCACTTAGTCGGTCCTGATAAGATTATTCGCCGTATGGTCACAGCTAAACGCTTGAGATCGATGATCCTTTATGGTCCCCCAGGTACGGGTAAGACCTCGATTGCCTCTGCGATTGCTGGGTCTACCCATTATGCCTTTCGTCAGCTGAATGCGGCAACCGATGCCAAGAAAGACCTTGAAGTCGTCGTTGAAGAAGCTAAGATGTCCGGCAGTGTGATCCTCCTCCTGGATGAGATCCATCGCTTAAATAAAGTAAAGCAAGACTACCTCCTCCCCCACCTTGAAAATGGCCGTATCATCTTGATCGGAGCCACCACCGAAAACCCCTATATTGCCATTAATCCTGCGATTCGCTCGAGAGCCCAAATTTTTCAAGTCTATCCCTTGGATCCAGACCAAATTAAAATAGGTCTAAAACGTGCCCTGGAAGATCGCTCACGAGGCTTAGGCAAATACCAGGTTAAAATCGACGAGGAGACCTTGAATCATTTTGCCCACACAACCAACGGCGATATCCGGTCAGCTCTCAACGCCTTAGAATTAGCTGTCTTATCCACCGATCCTAATCCAGCAGGTGAGATTGAAATTACAACTGAGATTGCTGAAGAATGTCTCCAACATAAACGTTTGACTCATGACAAAGATGGCGATGCGCATTATGACGTTATTTCTGCCCTGCAAAAATCCATTCGAGGATCGGATGTCGATGCCAGCTTATACTACCTCGCTGTGCTACTGGAAGCAGGTGAGTTGACGATCGCCTGTCGGCGACTCTTGGTCATTGCATATGAAGATATTGGCTTCGGTAATCCTCAAGCCACTCAACGAACAGTTGCAGCAGTTGACGCAGCACAGCAATTAGGCCTACCCGAAGCTCGGATTCCACTCGCCTTTGCTACTGCGGACCTGGCATTAAGCCCTAAATCAAATACCAGTTATCAGGCCATTAACCGCGCAATGGCGGATATTAGTGCTGGCCATACTGGAGCCGTACCCAACCATCTCAAAGACAGTCATTATCAAGGTGCCAACCAGCTTAAGCATGGCGCCACCTATCGCTACCCCCATGACCATCCTCATCACTTTGTCGCACAACAGTATTTACCAGACCCGATTAAGGACCGCCAGTATTTTAAACCTGATCCCACTAGTAAGTACGAGCAAGCGATCGCAGACTATTACCACAACTTAAAAGAGGCCTTTCGAAATAAAAAAGAATGAAATCACTTACATTTTTTTAGCTAAATACTTGAAATCCTCGAATAGCATGCTATAATAAGACCATAAGAAATAGATCTGATGTGTTCGAGAAATATTTACTGTGTTGACCGAACATTTTAATGAAGGGATCCTATAATCGAAGGATAATGACAAGCCATCGCACGTGGAAGTCAGAACATTTCGTGGGGAACCCACCTGATAGCTAGCGGGTTCAACCTAGCTTTATTGATACGGCACAATTCGGAGATATTTCAAGGGGGTTGGCATTAGCCACCCCCCTTTTTTCATTGATTATTTGATTGGTCTTCGCTAAACTAAATCCATCTTAACGAAAAGAGGCTGACTATGTTACCCATTATCTTCTATGCTCTTCCTTCTATTCTCATGATTTTTGCCTTGTATCTCTTTTTCTTCCAAGCCTCACTCTTAAAACTTTTTAAGCTGGCTACACCTAAACTCATTCACCTAATAGCCATTACCACTCTCTTACTAGCTCTTCTGGGCTTTACACTCATTTACTATCAATTAAGAACCGCTAGTCTGATCTGGCTGATCGTCATTCTGATTTATATTGGCTTTATAGCTTTCTTAGTCTATACCCTTTTGAATCAAGAGCCCCCTAGCGATCACGAATAATGACCACTTCTTCTGAGCCGTCAACTTCTTCAAGTCTGACGGCTATTTTTTCGGTCTTAGACGTTGGTAAATTCTTACCCACAAAGTCTGCCCGGATCGGCAACTCTCGATGCCCCCGGTCAACGAGAATAGCTAATTGAATCTTAGCAGGTCGAGCTTGCGATAAGATCGCATCAAGTCCTGCTCGTATGGTTCGTCCAGTATAGAGAACATCATCAACTAAAACCACTACCTTACCGGTTAGATCTTGTTCAAAGTGAGGAGGCTGGACTTTTGGCATTTTGGAGTCATATTTATAGGATAAATCATCACGGTAAAAAGAAATATCTAGACTTTCAACTGGCACCTGACTGCCCTCAATCAAGCCAATCTTGTCCGCGAGGCGTTGTGAGAGGTTGATCCCCCGCGTCCTTATGCCAATGAGGACAATGTCCTTCACTTTAGGATTACGTTCAACAATTTCATGGGCCATCCGTTTGAGGGTCCGATCGATTGCTGGACCATCTAATAATTGATTCTCCATTGAGTCCCATCCTTTCCTTATTTACTTGTTATTTTAACGATTATCCCTTGTGAAAGCTAGAATTTAATATACAACCATGTCGTGATTGACCCGCTCTTTTTTTATCATTCGCTTCCATTCCTTATAATTGGTTCTCCTTGGTCTGGTGTAGCCGACTGCCCCTGATCGATCACTTCTATCCCTTGATCAGCACCAAACTACCCATTCAACCTGATCAGAAGTCTTTCTTAGCAACTGGTAGCTAATCTCTGACGACACGCTTGCTTGTCATTGAACACAGTCCTCAGCTCAATCGTCAGCTACCACTCTACTCGCTGCCGGTTTGATCGATTATACAAAAAGCGATTAAAAAACCTGGAGCTCAGGGCTCCAGGTTGATCTTGATTAAATTATTTTTTTAACCGCTCTACGTCACGCGCAATAGCAATCTCTTCGTTAGTAGGAATATTAATAATGGTCACTTCTGAATCATCCGCTGAAATGATGGCTTCCTTACGTGTATCATTACGCTCAGGATCTACCTTAGCTCCGATATAAGCAAAGTTAGACATGACGATTTCGCGGGTTTCTTTAGAGTTCTCTCCGATACCTGCCGTGAAGACAATCACGTCTACCCCATTCATAATCGCAACATACTGACCGATATACTTAATGACCCGGTTGTGGAAGATATCCAAGGCTAATTGCGCCCGTTCATTTCCTTCTTCAGCTGCTACTTCCACATCCCGCATATCGCTTGATACACCTGACACACCGAGGAGTCCTGATTTCTTGTTGAAGATGTTAATCATTTCATTGATATCGGATACGCCAGCCTTATCCATAATATAAGGAATAGCAGAAGCATCGATATCCCCCACTCGAGTTCCCATGGTCAATCCTGCTAAAGGTGTGAATCCCATTGAGGTATCAAGGGATTGTCCATTTTGAACGGCTGTAATTGAAGCACCGTTACCTAAATGGCACGTAATAATCTTCAAGTCTTCAATTGGCTTGCCAACCAACTCAGCTGCACGTTTTGCAACAAATTGGTGACTGGTTCCATGAGCACCATACTTACGAACAGAATAATTCTCATAGTATTCATAAGGAACACTGTACATATAGTTCTCAGCAGGCATAGAAGTATGGAAAGAAGTATCAAAGACCGCAACCATCGCGGCATGAGGTAACTTCTCTTGAAACTCACGAATCACAACGGCTTCAGCTGGGTTGTGAAGTGGCGCAAATTCACCTAGGGCTTCAATGTTCTTGATCACATCTTCATCAACAAGCGTTGATTCTTTAAATAGCTCACCACCCGCTACAATCCGATGGCCCACACCTGTGATCTCTTCAAAGCTCTCAATGACACCTAAATCGAGTAGGTTGGTGAAGAGTAATTCAACTGCCCGCTTATGATCTGGAATTCCTTCTTGTAAAGTAAACTTTTGATCCGTTCCCTCAGCGTCAGTATATTTAATCTCAAGATTTGATTCTTCTAGACCAATCCGTTCGACTAAGCCCTTAGAAAGTACTTTTTCTTCTGGCATTTCAATAATTTGAAATTTCAAGCTTGAAGATCCAGCGTTAATCGCCATTGTTTTTGCCATTTACAATTACCCCATTTCTTATTTGTTCATATAGCTTCAGTATATCATGTAAAGCAAGCTTCCGTAAACCCAGTTGTTGGATAAGCCGGAATTCCCATCCAACCTTTCAATATAAATTAATAGGACATATGCAGGTCAACCGGTTCTTGGTCATTAAATTGACTCTGATAGAGGTCTGCATAGAAACCTCCCGCGCAAACCAGCTGATCATGGGTTCCTTGTTCAATAATGTTGCCATCCTTCATAACTAGAATCATATCGGCATTACGAATCGTTGATAGACGATGGGCAATGACAAAGGTTGTTCGCCCGGCCATTACTTTATCCATCGCTTCTTGAATTAGCTTTTCAAGCAGAGTATCCACCGAAGAGGTCGCTTCATCCAATATCAAGATGTTCGGATCCGAAAGGACAGCCCGTGCAATCGTCATGAGTTGCTTTTGACCTAAGGAGATATTCGATGCCTCCTCATTAATAGCCATCTGATAGCCATTGGGTAAGGTTCGGATAAAGTGGTCAACGTTTGCAATCTCCGCTGCTTCATAAACCTGGTAATCTTGAGCTGTTAAGTCACCAAAACGCAAGTTTTCTAAAACAGTATCCGTATAGAGCCAGGCATCCTGGAGCACCATTCCAAAGTGCTTCCTTAACTCCTGTCTGGAAATCGATCGAATGTCCACCCCGTCTAGGAGAATCGCCCCTTGATCCACATCATAAAACCGCATGAGTAGATTGATGAGAGTGGTCTTCCCAGCTCCTGTCGGCCCGACCACCGCTACCATCTCCCCGGGTTGCACCTTAAAAGAAATATCTTTCATTAGGGGTTGGTTGGGATCATAGCCGAATCCTACATGACGAAACTCGACTGATCCTTTAACCGGTTGAGGTAAGAGTCCACTCGTTTCTTGCCCAATTTCTTCAGGCTCGTCCAGCAAACCAAAGACACGGTAGGAAGAGGAGAATGCCGATTGAATGATGCTCGATAATTGTGAAATCATCTGAATTGGCTGGTTAATCTGATAAACATAAGAGACAAAAGCCGATAAATTCCCCACAGCTAACTGACCAGCAAAGACTTTGAAAAGGCCCGCAAGCGCCATAATTAAATAGACAGAATCCGACACAAGTACCATAAAAGGCATCATCAAGGAAGAAATAAAGCTCGCCTTAAAACCGGCATCCCTTAACTTTTGATTACGAGCCTTAAATTCAGCCACCGATTCTTCCTGCATCCCAAACACCTTGATTTCAGTAAAGCCTGATAATTGCTCTTGGGCATAGCCAAACAAGTGGCCTAAAGCATGGGACTGTTGATTGAAATAAGGTTGTGACTTGCGCAAAATCACTCGGGCAAATAGATAAGAGATCGGCATCATGAAGACCACTAGGAGAGCCAATTGCCAATCAATCCAAAACATCATGATTAAAGCAAAGCTAATCCCCAGGACCCCATTGACGAGTTGCACAAAGGATTGCTGCATGGCATTGGAGATGGTATCCACATCATTAGTAATTTTGGATAAGATATCCCCAGTTTCCTGGCTATCAAAATAGGAGACAGGTAATCGGTTTAACTTGTCGGATAAGTCCGCACGAAGGTCAAAAATAGTATTTTGGACAACATTCGTTATAAAAAATTGACTCAAATAGTTATTCACATAATAGCAGGTCCCCCGTAGAAAGTAGATGATCATGACATTCCGAATATATATCAGATCAATCCCCGCTCCGGGAACACCCTTGGCCATGTCGATCACGTTTTGACTTAACTTGGTGATGGCCAAGCCGAAAATAAAAGGCTCAACAGAAGAAGCGGCCATCATCAAAACCGTTGTCAACATTGAAAGGAAGAATTGCCATTTATAAGGCTTCATATAGTGCCATAACCGCTGAAGAATCTGACTCCGATCTTTGGTTATTTTAGGCTTGTCCATGCAGTAATTCCTCCTCACTCAATTGCGATGATGCAATTTGATAATAAATAGGTGATGTCTTTAATAGGTCGCGATGCGTCCCAATTGCTTCAATTCGACCTTGGTCTAGAACGATAATTTGGTCCGCATGCATAATCGTCCCAACCCTCTGCGCTACAATCAAGGTCGTTGCATTCTGAGTTTCTTCTTTCAATGAAGCACGAAGCTTCGCATCTGTTTGATAGTCAAGCGCCGAGAAGGAATCATCAAAGATATAGATTTGACGATCCGCTACGATCGAGCGCGCGATCGACAATCGTTGTTTTTGCCCACCAGAGAGATTACTTGCCTTTTCAGTCAAGTCAGAGTCATAACCCTGGTCCATCTCAGAGACGAATTCATGGGCCTGGGAAATAAGACTGGCGTGGATTAACTCATCAAGGTCAGCATCCTGCTTTCCGTAACGCAAATTGTCTGAGATCTTCCCCTTAAATAGCAAGGCCTTTTGAGGGGTAAAACCAATCATTGATCTTAGATCATCCAAGTCATAGTCCCGAATATCGATTCCATCAACCAGTATTTGGCCCCTTGACACGTCATAAAAGCGAGGAATCAGCTTAATAATCGTTGATTTGCCTGATCCAGTTGACCCAATAAAGGCCGTTGTCTGACCCGGTTTGGATGTAAAAGAAATATTTCGCAAAACAGGTTGGTCTGCATCCGGGTAGATGAAGTCTACATTTCTAAATTCTAAGGTTCCTTGTAGGGATTCATTCCTGCGAGGTTGATCAGGGTTCTTAACTGTAATAGGCGTCTCTTTTACTTCCCTAAGCCGACCAGCTGATACGGAGGCCCGTGGATACATCATAAAGATATTAGCAAAAATCAGAAGCGAGAAGAGCCCATGAAAAATATATTCGATAAAAGCCGCCAAAGTCCCAACCTGAAGGTCTCCCACTTCAATCATCTGCGCTCCAAGATAAATAATGATCGCAATGGACAAATTCAGGACAAAGGAAAAAATCGAAGGCGAGGCAGCCAAGACCTTGAACAAGTTCCCAGTGATCTGACGGTAGTCCTGGTTAACATCCAGGAACCGACTATTCTGAAAGTCTTCCCGATTAAAGGCTCGGATGACCCGCATTCCAGTAATCGACTCGCGTAAAATACGATTTAACTTATCCAAAAATCCCTGTTGCCGTTGCGACATGGAATGCGTGACTTTGGCTGTGATCATTACCGCAATCACAATGACGAAGACAGCTGGAAGGACACGTATTCCTAAGTGTGGAGCAATACTCAAGATCATAAAGACAGCAAAGATCATCATGACCGGCCCCATCATCCCTTGCTTCAATAGCATCTCAGTGAACTGTAGAATCACAAAAGCATCCGTTGTAATGCGATTCGTCAGAGATGGAACACCAAACTCCTGAAATTCATGATGCGAGAGAGTCAACATCTTACAATAGATATCATTGCGAATCTCCATGGTCATATTGTTTACAACTCGACTAGTCATATACATCCGAATGACACGTGAAATAAAGCCCAAAACTGTAAAAATTGCCATCCCCCAGACATAGGGCCAGGCATTCGCCATTTGATTGACGACAATCGCCTTATCAATCATTTGTGCCAACATACTCGGCATCCCGAGTATTGAAATACACGTTACCATGGTCGAAATAATAACCGCCATCAATTCACCTGGATAGCGTTTTAAATAATTCCAAATATAGTCCATGAACACCCTCCCTTTCACTTACCAAATCATCTTACGTAATTAAAAAATAGATTGCAAGGTTCGCGCTTGCCCTACTCTGACCTAACCCGAGCTCAGCTTAAATGATCGGTCCGTTCCAATAAGTAGGATAAACAGCACACCTTCTAGAAACAAGGTGCAGGATCTCTTGCGAGACAATAGTGAGCCAGAACGGACTCTTCAAATACCTGATCAAGCCACAAAAAAAACACCGCCTATTCAATCGCTAGAAAGTTTACGGCTCAGTAGGTAATGCTTGGCATCTTACCACCAAGCTATTAGCTAATGTGGCCCCTGCAACAGGCCTTCGCTTGTGAGAAACTTCCTTCGATGGAACATACGGTGTATATGATTCTTTTAACTTTTTTAAAACAATTGCTTCAGATGTCCTTTGACCGTCAAATGTTTTTCAGGCCGTAACTAGTTCAAGCCTATTGGTAAAACTTCTTATGCGGACTGGCATAAGAGAAGAAGGTAAAGCCTTCACCAATCACTTGCTGAACTTCCGTGATCGTAACAAAAGCTTTAGGATCAATCTGAGTAACCAAGCGTTGGAGTGGGACAATTTGATTACGGTTGACAATGACCAATAAGACCTCCCGATCTTTCTTAGTATAATAGCCATAGCCCTTCAAGATTGTAATGCCTCGCACCATGTCACGCACAACACATTCAGCAATTTCTTCTTGTTTTTCAGAGAAAATCATCACAGACTTCTTCCGATTAAAACCATCCGTTATCAAGGAAATGGTTTGGCTGGCAATAAACATCATCATAATCGTTACAATGGTCATATCGACTCCAATAATAAAGCTAGAGGCCAAAATAACCAGCATATCACACATCAAAAGTCCGACAGAAAAGCTCAGACCGAAAAATTTCTGCATAATCATCGCCACAATATCCGTCCCAGCTGTGGTCCCATTTCCGCGGATCACCAATCCAATCCCTAAACCTAATAAGACCCCTCCCGCAACTGCTGGAATTATGATATTTGTTGCCTCATAGGGTACCGGCTTCACAATGTTGAGACAGACGCTGAGGCAGGTACTGGCATAGACTGTCAAAAGCAAGGTTCGCCGCCCCAAAAATTTCCAACCAACCACTAGTAGGATCGCATTGACGATAAAGTTGGTCGTTCCAGTTGCAACGCCAAATAAATAGTAGACTAACATGGCAATCCCCGTCACGCCCCCATTCCCAAAGTGGTTAGGCAACAGGAAATAATTCACACCAAAAGCATAAACCACACAGCCCAAGGTCATCAAGAAAATCGAATACAATAGACTAGCAGGATTTAAGTCAAAATAAGCCATTATTTTTTTCATTTGCAGACACTCCTTCCTCTCGACCTATTATAAGCGTTCTTCTTTAAGATTGTAAATAAAGGAATGCATTCTCACTTAAATATCATGGGATTATGACTCCTTTAGAGTCAATCGGCCGTCATAAAAAAACTCACCCAAATAGAGGGTGAGTTTTCTCTTTTAGAAACTTTAATTTTTTAAATGTTCTTTTTATTCTGCTGACTCTTCAGTCTCCTCAAATTGTTCAAGATCTTGTTCTAGGGACTCAAGTTCTCCTTCTAAAGACTCAAGACTCTCCTGAGACTCAAGACTCTCCTGATCCATGGATTCAGTTCCTTGGAATTCAGTCCCTTGATTAGGATTCTGTTCTTGATATTCTTCATAGGTCGGAGCGTCTTCCGGTTTAGTGATCGTAAAGTCTCCATCATACTGATTCACCTTAAGTGATAAGTTAAGATCAACCAATATGTCTTGGTCTTGAGTAATGGATTGTCCTGACAATCCTTCTATAGGTTCAATCAATTCACTAAAGATCTCTCTAGCTGAGAAATTGGTTACAAGTTCAACGTCTGACAACTTAAGTGAATCCTTATTATAAGTCAGGTTCACTTGACCAAGCGCCCCCATCACATCGGAAATTAACTTGTTAACATCGACCATCTCTAAGAAGTATTCAACTTGGGTCATTAAAGTTTGTAACTGCTCAGGTGTCTGCCCTAAGGAATCTTCGTACTTCCCAGCATTCTTTTCGAACTCTTCCAGAATCTTTTGCTTCAAATCGATCCCTTCAAAGAGTCCGGTTAGGTCTTTGGTGAAGTCATAGTGAATTTGATAGCCGCTTTCTGCTTCTTCCAGGTTTCCTGCTTGTTCAAAGAGTTTCTGTGAGTACTCAAGCGAGCTCGCATTATTGGCTTCTTGAACAGCCTCATCCACTTCCATCTTTTGTACAGTCCACTTATCTTGTGAGAAGATATAGGCATAACCATCAACGATGGTTACTTGAACCTCCTGCACTTCCCCGTTCTCATTTTGAACATCAATATCAAAATAGCCAGCAAATGGTGATTGCTGAATTTGGTAAGTACCGGATACCTTTACTGGTGCTTCTTGCGATTGCTGTACGTTCGTCAAGGTAAGGTCAACATTCATTTCCCCTTCGATCTTTGAAAATTCCTTATTAGCTTCAAAAATTTGATTAAAGAGATCTAGATCTTGACTATCCATCGGAGCTTGTTCGGTTTCAGCTGATTCTTCAACAGTCGTCTGATCATCTTGCGCATAGATCACGGGGTTTGCCCAAGCTAAGGAAAGGGCCAGACCTGCGACTAATAGTTTTTTGAATTTCTTCATGGTTTTCCTCCTTTGTTTCAGATACTAAATGTTAGGATCGACACAACTTATGTTATTGAATTTAAAAGCGAATTATCAATAACTAAGGTCAGTATAATCGAAAGCCTTTTCGCTGTAAAATGTTTTGCTTTACCCGATTTAAACCAGAAAAAGACAGCCCCGGATGGGAGCTGTCTCAAAATGATTCATTCTATTATTTAATAGAGGGGATACGCCCGAAATTAACCTAGAAGCACTACTAGGCTTACTAAACCTGTCATTGCGATAACGAATACACCTGCAAAAGCTTGTTTGAATTTTTCCATCATTATCCCTCCTATGATTCTATATGAAAGTTATTTTCAAACTTTCATTACATTCATAATATATCACTTATCATCCCAGTAATCAATCCTTTTTTTACAAAAAATTCGCCTGAAAATCTAATGCATTGTCGAGGCGAGAACAGGTCTACATAGCTGTTTGAGTAAGGAATCTTGATTTAGAACAACTTCAATTCGATTCGGTCTGACTTAATCTGTCAACTGCTTTCTTTTTACGAAAATATTGCCCTTATTTTCATAGACTTTCATTTTTTGCTCGTATGAAAATTTTCACCAGCTCTGCTATTAGAGGTAAACTAAAAAGAGTGGACTTTGTCCACCCTTTCCACTCTTCAAGACACTCCTCTAAAAAAGTGGGCCTTGAACTGTATTTAAGTACATCATATTTGATTTTGATCCATTCGGTAACTCTTGTTCAACCAAGATGATCCCATATTGGTCCGCTAAATAATAGCGCAATAGACCTTGGTCTGGTAAGCTCGCATCGATGACTTCGATAACCAGGACATTTTGATAATGACTCTCACCGATCGTCACCGACTGGACACTCCCGACAACCTTGGCTTCCTTTTCCTTTTGGTAGCCTGATTGATAGACCGTCCCTGGGGTAAGATGAGCCGGAAGAATTAAAGAAGTGAGATCATCACTTGCGTCCTGGCTGTACCGCATATCTTCTACCCGGTCATAGTGATCAAAGCGGGCTAATTCATAGAGCCCATCTGACCTAATCTGGTAGATATAAGCCGTTGCATTATGATCACTAAATTCTGCTACTTGGAAGATCCCCTGGTTATCTGGCATAAATTCCATGATAATATCTTTTCGAGTGAATTGGCTGCCATCCCCACTGTATTGATAATTCATGTAGTGGGTATAAGGCAAAAGGCTCATAAAAGCTTGTGAATCGATCAGCTGGTCCTCTTGGATGGTTGTTTGGTCTTCGACCGTCGTCTCAGATTCTATCTCACTTGTGGATTCATCGGAAAGTTCAGCCTCAGTCGTTACACTTTCTTCATTCGTCCCACTCAAATCTTGTCCATGTACAAATGAAGTAGCCGGAATGAATGGATAGACCACCATTCCTCCTAAAGCTAACCAGTGAAGTAGACGCCTTTTTATTAATGACTTGACCAGATTATCTCGATATTTTGCCATGATATCCCTCCTCCCATGCAGAGACTGTAAATGTTCTAATAGGAAAATTATATCATACTCTCCCATCATTTAACGTGAGATTAACTAGAAATATTAATGAATTCTAGCTAGGAATACGACAATCTTATGAATTTTCTGTGAACACCAACTAAAAGAAGCGGTTCAAGTGGTAAATGGCTCAAAGTATGGTAAGCTTACTTTATTGATTGAATAAGGAGTGATCGTATGACAGACTGTATTTTCTGCAAAATCATCAACGGTGAAATCCCTTGTGCGAAGGTCTATGAAGATGACCGCGTTTTAGCTTTTCTTGACCTAACACAAGTGACACCCGGCCACACCCTCTTAATCCCCAAAAAACATGTCACCGATATCTTTGAATATGATTCTGAACTGGCAGGAGAGGTATTTTCACGCTTACCCAAGATCGCCCGAGCCATTGAGGAAGGGTTACCCAATGTCAAAGGCTTAAATATCTTAAATAATAATCGGGCAGTCGCATACCAGTCAGTCTTCCATTCACACATCCACCTCATCCCGCGTTATCAAGAAAAGGAAGGTTTCCAAGTAAAATTTGAAGATCATTCCAAAGAATATAGTCAAGAGGAATTCCAAGAGCGGGCGCGTCAGATCCATCAAGCCATTAAAGGGTAGGTGATCGCATGTCTAAGAATTCATTTAGCCAAGGGCTCATCACCGGCCTAGCTCTGGGAGCCTTAGCTGGACTCATGAATGCTAAGCGCCCAGGCTACCAAACCCGCCAACTCTTAAAAGAAAAAATTGATCGAACCACCCAGGACGTCAATGACGTGCGCTATAAGGTGAATAACCTCTCGCAATCGCTCCAGCGTCTTTCCACTGAAGGTGCCACCAGTATCCAAACAGCCATCGCAGCTGTTGAGGACAGTCTTGACCACTTTAAAGAAGAGAATAGTCCACGCCTACGGCGAATTAATCAGCGCATTGCCAACTTACAAGAAGACTTAGACCAAGAGATGGACCAAGTTGTGAACACCCTTCCACCTTCTCTAAAACAAAAGGCAAAAAATGATAGTCAAATATGATCTTTTTGTTATTTTTATTAGCATCTTATCCATTTTAAACCATTAAGTGTTAAGATAAGATTATGCAGATTTTGCAAATTTAGTACTTATTTATAGGAGTGAATGATTATAATGAAGAAATCAATTCGTCGTCTACTCATTACAGCAGCCAGCCTCACTTTAGTTGGAGCTCCTGGCCTAACTACCCTTTCGGCTTCAGCTCAAGAAGGCACCATTGCGACTGTTAATGGCACTGAAATTACTGCAGCAGACCTTTATGAAGATATGAAGGAACAGTATGGTCTAACCGCACTGCGCGCAATGATCATCGAAGAAGTCTTGAAGGCGAATGTCAAAGATGTTGAAGCCATTCAAAAACAAGCAGATGAAGAAGTTCAAACTCAAATTGACGAATTAGGCGGCGAGGAGATGTTCAATCAATTCTTAGCTTATCAAAAGTTAGGAACAATCGAACAATACAAATATCAAATTTTTATTCGGGATATGCTGCAAGAACTAGTCGAAGCACGACTAGAGATTACAGATGAAGTCATCCAGGAGTATTACGAGAACGATTACCAACCTAATATGGAAGCTCAACATATTCTAGTGGATACGGAAGAAGAAGCTAAGCAAGTGATTGAACGTATCAATAATGGTGAAGAATTTGATGCAGTGGCTAAAGAAGTGTCCAAAGATGGCAGTGCTTCAAATGGCGGCTTACTTTCACCCTTTACAACGGGGCAAATGGTGCCTGAATTTGAAGAAGCAGTCAAATCCTTAAAGAATGGTGAAATGACTCAAGATCCTGTCAAATCTGAATTTGGCTACCATGTCATCAAGACTTTGAATAATGGCGAGAAACAACCGCTTGATAAAATCCATGATCAAGTAGTGGAAGCCTATAAGCAAAGTAAATTCTCTGATTCTGACTTCACCCATAAAATTGTCGGACAATTAATTAAAGAAGCAGATGTTAAAATTAACGATAAAGACCTTAACGCCGCTGTGGAAGACCTCATTGCACTAGCTGAGCAAAAAGATGAACCAAAAGAAGCGGCTGAAGAAGAAAAAGATCAAGCTCAAGAAGGTGAAGACGAACAGGCTGAAACAAGTGCCGAAGAACAAGCGGATCAAGAAGCAGAACCTGCTGAATAATCAATGATCTCCTTCTTAATTGCTCATCAACCAAGAGATGATGAATAGGTCTTAATATAAATCAAAAAACAAAAGACACCGAATGTCGAATCATTGGGGCTTGCCCCTACCAGTGATTTCGCATTCGGTGTTTGTTTTATTCTTTCACAACTTTAATCAACCAGCATGCACTTGCATAATAACTAGATTGAGAGTGGTTTTAGGAGATGACTCAATCTCTCCTGTTACCAATCAAAGGTTTGATGGCTTGGTTGGTCAAACAAGGATTTTAAAGATTCAATGATTTCAGCTTGTCTTATAGGATCGCATTCAGTTGATCCTGTCTGCAAGAAAGATTCTAATTGCGTTAGAAGAATCAACCAAGGACTTAATTTATCAATAACAGCTGCCTGTGAATCAGCCATCCAGTAATTTAAGTTAAAGCAGGTCTTTGACCCCTCCCCTGGTTGAAATTCCAGACTGACCATATCTTCTCCTTGCAGGAAGGCCAGTAAGTGAGGACTGGTGACATCCGTGATGAGTACCGGATGTCCGTCAATAATCAAGTGCCCCCCTGGTCTTAAGTCTTTGATCCTTAACTTTTTCTGCCAGCGCTGTAAGCAATCATTATCCGTCAAATGTCTCCATACTTCTTCCAAGGAGGCTTCGATCTCACCTTGGAAGGTCCAATCTAAACCTAGGTCTGGTGAAAGGTCCTCCAATAAATTTTCATGATGATGACCACATTGACAACCTTCTCCATGGTGACAGGTTGGCTCTTGATCATGCTTTGAATTTCTTTCTTCGTTCATTGGATCCCTCCTTATTTAAAGCGGGGTTTATAAAATGCGCGCCGATCCAAAGGATAAATTTGAGCACTCTCTTCACCAGGGCTCGTCTTATCTAAAGCTCCGGATATCATATTGATTGTGGCATCTAGATTATCAATTTGGTGTAGAACTTCTGCCTCAATCAATTTAGGTGTTACCGGGCTTCCAAATTCTAACTTGCCATGATGGGCTAAGACCATGTGCTTCAAAAGGACCACAGGCTCACTTTCTGGATCGATCCCAATTTTGACACTGGCTTGGTCAATCATTTCACTCATGATTACAATGTGGCCTAACATTTTGCCTTTTAAGGTATATTCAGTCGCAATCACACCGGATAATTCAATCGTTTTACCAATATCATGTAGGATCAATCCGCCCAAGAGCAAGGATGGATTTAAATCGGGGTATATTTTAATCAGACTGCGGGCAATTCTCAACATGGAGACTGTGTGAAAGGCGAGTCCTCCTGCTAAAGCATGGTGGTTGCGTTTAGCAGCTGGATAAGAATAAAAGGCCGCTTCATGGTCACTCAAGATCTTCCGGACAATCCGATTAATGGTTGGCTCATGAATTTCAAAGAGGGCATCATTTAGCTCTTCCTTCAGATCTTCTACTTTGAAAGGAATCCGTTCCACATATAGGCTGGGGTCATCTGGTTCACCCGCTTCAGCCAATCGAATCGCCTTGATCTTAACTTGTGGGCTACCTTGATAATTATCCCGTTCCCCTCTTAAAAAGACCACTTTGCCAACTTGAAATTTTGCCACTTCTTCTTCACTCGCCGACCAGTACATGCCATCCATTGCACCGGATTGGTCTTGAAAACGAAAGGCAATGAAAGGATTACCATTTCTAGCAATTCTCACATCAGCTGCTTTAATCAAAACATAAATTCCAAAAGCTTCCCCTTCATCATAGTCAAATAACTTTGTCATGCTCATTCCTCCTTACTCACTGCAGGCATTTCCTCTTCATCACTTTGATAGTCCTCTAACTCAATCACTTGATCAATCGCCATCATCTCTTGAACTTGAGGGTCAAAGGTGAAAAATAAAATTTGATAGTCTTTCGAAAACTTAGTTAACACCTGGTACATACTTTTTTTACGCAGTTCATCAAAGTTAACAAAGGCATCATCGATTAAAATTGGCATCTTCACCATGCTGGATGCATTGACGATAAAAGCGAGTCTCAGGGCAACATAGAGTTGCTCTAGAGTTCCCTGTGAAAGCTCATGGGGTTCAAATAAAACATCTGAACAATGTTGGACTTTAAGCCCAGACTTGTTTAACTTAATCTTGTCATAACGGCCATAGGTCAAGTCCGAAAAGATTGAATTAGCCATCCGGTTCATTTCGGGAAGAGGATTATCCATCCCATGCCGAAGGGTCTGATAGATCAACTCAGTGGCTAACTTTCGAGTCGCATATTCGCTAAAATAATCAATGATTTCAGCGCGTTGATTCGCAATTTTTTGATCTAAGACCTGATAGGAACCATCTTGCTCCAGGTGATTTAAAGCCACTTCGATATTGGCGCGTTGGTATTGATGAGGTTGCAGACGGTCCTTGGTCTGTGAGAGTTTCACTTCAAGGTCTTGGTAGGCGCTCACGAGAGCATGTTTACTCTCAATCGTCTCCAACTCTTCCTCATAACCCGCTAGCTGATCGGCATAGAGACTACGCTTCTCATTGAGCTCTTGAATTCTTTGATTCATTTGAACTTTCTGCGTAAAGTCTAATTCGTCGACCGCATTCGTTTGTTGGTAGATCTGATCGATCTGATTCTGCTGGATTTTAATTTCTGCTTGTGCTTGTTCCATTACATCACGAGCATGCTGAATCCTTTCCTCCATTGCTTGGCCACGTTCGCTCTGCCGGGCCAAACTAACCTCCACTTCTTCTATGTGGCGGATTAAAGGCCGGACCATCGTGTCATCAAATGGAAATCGCTCAAGCAAGGGGGCAATTTGATGGCGCCAATTAATAATCTCTACATTTAACTGATTGCGCTCATCTTCATATTGCTGACGGATGTTAAATGTTTCTTTATAAGATTTTATGGGGTTTGACTTAAGAATGAATTCAGCATCGGCAGTAGGATAGAAGCCAATTGACACGAGCCAGCGTTGTAAGTCTTGTTTTTGTGCTTCAATTGCTTGATTCACCTGTCTCAGGCTCGCTTCTCGCTGATTAATATCAACCCCTAAATCCATGCTACGCGCCTGATAATCCTTATCTTTGGCTGATAATTCGGCCATCTTATCAACAACTGGACTTCGCCGAAAGTGCAGGTGGTGTTGACGGTGATGCCAGAAGACATAGAGGCTTCCTAGACCTCCTAGTCCCCCTAGTATAATCGCAATCCATTTATATAGATCCGCCGCTTGATTAAAGTAATAAAATAATCCAACAGCCCCCGCTATTACGATCGCAATTAAAGCAGGAAGGTAGTGATTCAGCCGGGTCGCTTGGATTAAGACTTCTTCCTCATTCAAACGTTGGTTTTCTAATTTTGCATATTGTTGGCGAACCGTTGCTGAATAAGTTTGTAACTCCCTTCTTTGATCTAAGAAAACCTTTCTTTGAGCCTTCAATGAATCTGCCTGACCTTGCAAATCTTCCAATTGAGCTTGAAGTTCGTAACCCTGGGTTAACTGCTGGTCAAAACGTTCTAATTCTAGGACCTTATCCGGATAAAACTGGCCTTCCTGGGCCATGCGGGCTAATTGTTGTGTTTGCTCTTGAATTCGCTCTAGAACCAGTTCTAAGCGAGACTGAACTTCCTTGATGTGTCGGGTTGCACTTAACCACTGCCGTCTCTGAGCCTCATGGTTACGCGCCCAATTTAACCGGGTTAAGGCCGTCATTTCCTGGTTCAGCGTCTGGATGCGTTCTTGCATTTGCTCGATGCGACCTTGGTTGACTTTTTGAGCGGCTACTAGGGCCTTCAATTGATCAGGCAAATCCTTAGGCATCTCAGTATAGGTTAATCGCTGTAACTCCCTCTGCGCAGCCTGGTCCTTCAAGAAGACATCATAGCGCCCCATCAACTTGTCGACTTGGCGCAAAGATTCTTCAAGCTGGCCGACCTCTCCATGTAGATCCTGAATCGCTTGAAGTTCGACTTGTTGTTGCGCAAGCAGTTGATTATATTCACTCATCTTATTTCTAAGCTGAAGACGAGCTTGCTGACTTTGGTCATGGTCTTCAAGCAGTTGGTTCAGAGGGGGCTTCTTGCCCTTAGACTTAAAGAGCGCTTCTGCTTCCTTATCGAAAGCCTTCGCCACCGCCAAAAACTTCTCCGACCCGATCGTCCCAATCGATAGAAAATAATCACTCAAACGGTCCGCATCAATATTCGCCAGCTCCTGAAGATTCTGCAAAGAGAAAGCATAGAAGGAATCAAATAACTGTTCATCTAAGCCGCCTAAGATCTGGTCTAAGCTATTATCAGCTAAGGGATCTCCCTGACGGGTAGTGACATGCAGGCCTTTGTTTGTTCGCTCTACCCAGACATCCCCGAGAGCTGTTTTTTCAAGAAGAATTCTTCCACCATAGACCTCCGCATGACGTGGCTCATAGCGGTTGATCTGTTGAATACGACGCCGTTTAGAAGGAAAGCCAAATAATATACTCCGAATAAAAGACTGCAGGGTGGATTTACCGGCTTCATTCTGTCCTGTTATAACTTGCAGATGATCATCCAATTCGAAGCGCTGATTGATCCACTTTCCGTAACCATAAATGTCAAGCTCTCTAATCTTCATTTTCATCCGACTCCTTATAATCAAAACCAATCGCCTGAACCATTAAGTCTTGGGCCTGATCTATTAAACCAGCCTTCATATCAGCATCCTCACCTAAATCAGGCAACCATTGACGGACCTTGTCATGATTAAAAAAGTCAGCTAAGATCGTTTGATAAGTCTCCTCTTGACTCAGTTTAACCATCGCTTCCTTAAAACTTTGCTTAAGGGTTTGGTCATACTCAAAAGCTTGTAGAACCATTTGCCGGTCTAATTGAATTCGAATTAAAGCAACAAAGTAATCAGCAGGATCAGGCTCCGGTAAGACAGCGTCCAATTCTCGCTTCTCAATCTGATCTTGTAAGGTTTGATCTAGTCTTTGGGCGTTCTTTAAGCGTAAAGTTAACATGATCGAATAGTGGCCTTGCTGAGCCTCAGATTGAAAATTATCCAGTAAGTCTTGAATTTCTTCAACAAGATCATGTGCTTGCCAATCCGCCTGACAGTCAATAATTGCTTCTTGCCAAATAATGGGTGCCAATGAAATAAAATGACTGTCAATCTGATTGGAAGTCATTTCGACTAAATAAGCACCTTTTGGCCCCAATTCCAACCGATTACGGCCCTGAATGGTTCCAGCATAGCGAATTAATGGATAGTGATTGAGTTCCAAATCTTGGTGAATATGGCCTAAAGCCCAATAATCATAATGTTTAGCCAACATTTCCTGGATTGAAAATGGCGCATAGTGGCCCGCTTCTTGATCCAGCCCTTCTTGAGACCCATGATAGAGGCCAATTGTATAGGTTGTCTGCTGGGGATTAATTGGAAAAGCTTGAATTTTCCGCTCGTTAATCCAGCGCTGAGTATAGGAGAATCCATAAAAACGGCAGGTCGTTTGATCCGAAAGCGTAAGATCTACATAGTCAACCTCTTCATCTTTAAACAAGTAGACATTATCAGGGTAATTCAAGATGATTCGGTCTTCTGCCAGATAGTCATGGTTTCCATGGCAAATAACCACTGGAATCTCAGCACTTGCCAAACGTTTTAATTGTTGCATAAAGAAATGTTGCGCATAAATCGTTTGCTTAGAAGCATCATAAATATCCCCCACTATGACCACCACATCCACCGCTTCTTTAATGGCAATCGATACACCATCCTTAAAGGCTTTAAATGGGGCATTCACCAGACTTTCCTGTAAACGAGGGTATGATTTGGTTAAGCCAACAAAGGGACTATCCAGGTGTAAATCGGCAAAATGCATAAACCGCATAGAATTCCCCTTTCTTTTCTTGATTTTTGTCTAAAAAACAACTGAAAGTCAGTCCGTTTCAGTTTGAACTCGGTGAACTTCCAGTTGTCAAATATGAATCGTTTAATTACTTGGCATTTGATAGATTTCTTGGAGAGGCTTGGCAATAATTTGATTGATTTCCTCCATCATAAGACTCAATTGCTGTTCATTCTCCATTAACTTTTTGAGGATCGGATTCTCAGTGACCTTTCCGTAAAGAGCTTGCAAGTCTTCCATCATCTTCTCACTTGGCTCTTCTTGAGAAAACTGCAGTTTCTGGGTTGCCTGTTGAAACGCTTCATAAAGTTCCTTGGCCTCAGCATCCTGTTGAATCGCTTCTAAAGCTTCTTTAAGATTTTGAAAGGCTGGTAACTGGCGTAGGTCACGTTCCAACTGATGCGCTGTATCATAAATGTTTATATTTGTCATAATTACCTCTTTTCTATGTCTTCATCTTATCAATTTATCCCTATCTTTTCAATCGATGGTCACTGAATATCCCAAAAATATCCAATGACTCAAAGCAGGCGATCCCTTACCCACCGAAAGACTTCACGACCTGATCAAGTGCCTCCTGAAGGGGCTGAGTTTGCTGGATCAACCACTGCCAGGCTCCTTGCATCCATTCGCCGACAGCCTGTTGAACCTTGTCAAACCACGCCCCTTGAACACCCTGGTTGGTCTCCTCCGTCATCTGGGAAGCAAAAGTTTCTTTAAAGGGGGTCTGAGCAGATTGATTCATTAAATAGTTGGTTTGCACTTTGAAAACTTGGCCGGATCCTTGCGGCATGATGTCATCCAAATTGCCTGATTCAACATCATCTAAACCAAACCATGTCGCTATCGCAAAGTCAGGCGTATAGCCCACCATCCACCGGTCACGGGTCTGGTTCGACCCATCACGTACTTCTGTAGATCCGGTCTTACCTGCAATGAGCCCATAATCTGGCCCATAGCCATAACCTGTTCCGTAGCCACCATAGGTATCCAGCATCATACTGGTCATATCTGCCGCAACCTGTTGGGTCATAATGAGGTGACGACTAGGGCGTCCCTGGTTATAGACAACTTTTCCATTCGCATCTTCAATCCGGCGGATGAAGGCGGATTCCTGCCGAACCCCCTGGTTTGCAAAAGTGGCATAGGCTGAGGCCAGCTGTAAAGGAGAAACCCCCGTTGAAAAGGCGCCCAAGGCCAGGGTAAGCTGACGGTCCTTGGAAGGAACATCAATTCCAAATTGATTGAGCTTTTTGACTGCAGTCTCAATCCCCAATTGATCCATTAAGTAAACAGCTGATGTGTTCTTACTTTGTGCTAAGGCCAAATAGAGAGGGAGTTCTCCTGAGGCTTCGGTCGTTCGATTGATATTCTCAGGTCGATAATGATCGGGTCCATACTCTTGGACCACATCTGGCACCATGGTATGGATCCGATAACCCGCTTCTAAAGCGGGCAGGTAGACCGCCAAAGGCTTGATTGCAGAACCTGGAGAACGAAACATATCCACCGCTCGATTAAAGCCACGATAGGTATAGTCTCCTCTAGCGCCATAGACAGCCATTACCCCACCTGTATGGGGGTCAACAACAGCCGATGCACTTTGAACCAAGGGCCTTGCTCCAGTAAGATCATCATTAAAGAGATAGGCCGTATCTTGGTAGGATTGGTTCAAAGCTGATTGAAAGGCTGGGTTTAAATAAGTATAGATCTTATACCCTTTGGCCATCAAATCAGCTTCTGGAATATCGGTTAATCGATTTGCCTCATTGATGACAGCATCATAGTAGAAGGGGTATTCGTGCCCCTGTTGGGTCTGAATGTAGGAATCCATCAAATGAATCGGGGCTTGCTGGAGTGCCACTTGGTCTGCTTGAGAGAGAATCCCTTGTTGATAGAGTATGTCCGCGATCACATTTCGTCTAGCTACCGCTGCATCATAGTCATCAATGGGATTATAGAGAGACGGCCCCTTCAGCATGCCCGTTAGCACCATACTCTGATTCCAATCAAGGTCACTGGCATTCACCCCAAAATATTTTAAAGCAGCATCTTGAACACCCCAAACTCCATTACCAAAGTATGCATTATTCAGATACATCTCCAGTATCTGATCTTTTTCATAGGCTTTTTCAAGTTCTAAGGCCAAAAATAACTCTTTCAACTTTCGCTGGAGTGTTTGGTCTTGAGAAAGAAAGGCATTTTTAGCCAACTGCTGGGTTAGGGTCGATCCTCCTCCACCAGAAGTATTGCGATTAATCACTAAGCGAATGAGCGCGCGCCCAATCCCTTTGGCATCAAAGCCATTATGTTCATAAAACCGTTTATCCTCAGTCGCTACAACAGTCGTTTTGAGGGGGTTCGATATTTGGTCTAAGGAAATGTAAGTTCCTTTCTGGGCCAATAAGGTACCAGATTCAGCATCCTGGTAATCATAGATTCGCGTCTTTTCTTGCATAGAATTTATCAAGGTCTCGACATCGGTTGTCTTGGCAATTAGGACTAAATAGGAGGATAAGATTAAAGCAAGCGTCAAACTTAAAAAAATCAACCACTTCCATCCTCGATAATAACGCCATAGATTCTTCAAACCCTTAAAATAATGCGGTCGCTTGTCATTTCGATTTTGAATGTCTCGAGTCATCCTATCCCCTCCCTATATGCTTTATTTAACAGTCTCTCTAATCCGAAAACGGAGACCAAGATAGCGTCACTTAAAAAGTATCCAAATTGCGAGCTATTGCCTCAATTAAACTACAAATCTAAGACTTTCCTATAACCTTTTTGTGAAAGATTCAGTAAATACCCACCCTGGTCTTGAATAATCAAGAAAGACCCTCCCCTCATCCGGGGCGAGGGTCTCCTCCCACCTCATCGAAATTGTTCTGCCCCAAGGTCAAGCCTGGAACCTACTCACTCAATAGTTCTCGGTACAAGGTTAAATACTCCTGACAAGGTCCTTGCCAAGAGAAGTCCTGACTCATCGCCTGGTCTTGCAATTTACGCCAAACACTTGGTTGATCCTGGTAGACTGCTAAGGCTCGTTGAATGGTATCGAATAGGGTCACTGCATCATATTGATAGAAAGTAAAGCCCGTCCCTTCATGGCTATATTGGTTAAAGGGTCGAACGGTATCCTTCAGGCCTCCTGTCTCATGAACAATCGGTAAGGTGCCATACCGCATGGCGACCATCTGTGATAAGCCGCAGGGTTCAAAGGCAGAGGGCATTAGAAAGAGGTCTGAACCTGCATATATCTGTTGAGCCAGGTCGACATCAAATTGGATACAAGCCCGCATCCGGTCTGGATAGTGAGCTTCAAAATGGCGAAAAGCATGCTCAAATCGCGCCTCACCTGTTCCCAAAATCACAACTTGTAGAGGCTGATTGAGCAGGCGATGGAGGATGGGTTCCAACAATTGACAGCCCTTCTGGTCAGTCAAGCGTGACACCATTGCCAGTATAGGGAGGTCTTCCCTATCTGGCAAGCCCAAGCGGGCTTGAAGCGCCTGCTTATTGGCCCGCTTACCCCTCAAATCTTGAGAAGAGAAATGGGCGGCTATGGCTGGATCCGTTTGAGGGTCATTGAGCTGAGTATCGATCCCATTCACAATTCCGCGAAGCTTCCACTGATTATGTCGTAAGGTACCTGCTAGCCCTTCACCAAAAGCTTCTGTCTGAATTTCTTGAGCATAAGTAGGGGAAACGGTCGTCACCCGATCTGAAAAATTAATCCCACCCTTTAAGTAATTCATCTGGTTGCCGAAACGCACCCCATCTTCTGTGAATAGATTGTAGCCAGTGCCAAAGACCTCCGAAAGCATGGATGGGTCATAAACTCCTTGAAAGCGAATATTATGAATCGTTAGAACTTTGCGTATATTTCTCAAGGATTCCTTCCAATGATAGCGGTCCACCAAGAGTGCAGGGACCATGGCTGTCTGCCAATCATTGACATGCAGGATATCTGGGATCCAGTCGATCACTTCCAGCATTTCAATAATCGCCGTAGAGAAAAAGGCAAAACGTTCGCCATCATCCCATTCACCATACAAGGATTGGCGATAAAAATAGGATTGATTATCAATAAAATAATAATGAACCTGGTCGAGGTAGAGGTGTTTAATACCGCAATATGCTTGACGCCAACCTAACTTGAAATAAAAATGCGCAATTTCTTGGACTTGGTCGCGGAAGCTTGCTTGCATCTGCTGATAATAAGGCAAGACGACTCGAACATCCACACCTTCCTGCTTAGCTAATTCCTTAGGGAGAGCATAAGTGACATCCCCTAATCCACCGGTCTTGAAGAAGGGGGCAGACTCGGCTGAAGCAAATAATATTTTCATAGTGCCTCCTTATACGGGGCTAGAACTCGCATCAACGCGCTGGTTCTTAGCCACCACCACTACTTGATCTGGTCGACCGACAATCACGGCTCCTGGTTCAACGACCACATTCTTGTCTAAGATCGCATACTCCACCTGAGCTCCTTCACCAATTTGAACTCCTTGGAGAATAATCGCATTACGAACTGAAGCATTCTCTGCAATGTAGACCCTGCGATTAATTAAGGAGTCAATCACTTCGCCGCAAATCGTGGTTCCCGTAGCCACAATCGCATTACGCACATAAGACCGCTCATGATAATAGGTAGGGACACCATTTTTGGTCTTGGTTAGAACAGGTTGATGGGTATGGAAGAGTGAGGCAAACGATTGATGATTCAGCATCTCCATATTTGCTCGATAATAAGATGGAATGTCGCGAATATTTGCAGCATAGCCAGTATATTCATGAGTATGAAGACTATAATCTAATAAGTAAAATTGGACAAGATCATCGAGTTCCATAAATTGTTGACGTTCCAGCGCTTTTTGGATGATCTCTAGCATCAAATCCACACTCAAGATAAACATATTTAAAGATGCTGGAACCAGTTCATAATCAGGCTTATCGGAGTTCTCGATGAGGTCAACCAATTGATGGTGTGCATCAAACTTTAGAATCCGCTCGTTCGGATGGTTCTTGCCAACCCGATCACCCGGGACATTCTTATAAATTAAAGAGATATCTTTACCTGAGGCGATATGGTCTGCCTTAAAGGCATTCAGATCAACATTCGCAATAATCTTTGTTCCTGCAACCAGCACGTACTGAGCTTTCGACCGTTCCAAAAAGATCCGGTGGTTATAATAATAATCTTCAAATGGATGCTCATGATGGTGACGAGCCTTCCAATTCTGTTGCGAATAGGTAAAGATCCCGCCATTGACTAATGAGTTTAACTTCCATGAACGACCGGATCGTACATGGTCATAGATTGAACGTCCAGATTCGCTAATAAACATGGCAACGGAATCAACATCGGCATAAGTCAAGCTTGATAAAGCAAAGTCCACGATCCGATACCGGCTAGCAAAAGGCAAGGCCGCAATCGGTCGATTATAAGTCAAAGGATATAATTCTGAAGAATCAGCGGTTAAATTTAAGATTGCACATAATTTACTGTTGACCATTTGCCTTCACTCCTCCCAGCTCTACACCAAATCCAACCACTGCAATTTGATCTTTGGTCCCAATCACCATCTCACCATCCGCGATCTGGGCTCCTTCCCCAATAATGGCATATTCAATGGAACAAGAGCTTCCAATCTTAGCATTAGCCATTATAATAGAGTCCTTCACTTGAGCATCCAATCCGACACTGACATTTTGTGACAGAATGGAATGATAGATCTCGCCCGCTACATAGCAACCGTCGGTCACATAAGAATCATAAATCGCCGCATGATTGGCTATGACTTGTGGCGGGGATACCTTATCATTCGAATAAATTCGCCAGGTCGCTTCAGTCTTATAG
Organism: Facklamia languida CCUG 37842; assembly: GCF_000245795.1. Classification (GTDB taxonomy): domain Bacteria; phylum Bacillota; class Bacilli; order Lactobacillales; family Aerococcaceae; genus Facklamia; species Facklamia languida. The sequence goes on from NZ_JH601133.1 coordinate 243,177, forward strand.
ATCGGATGGTTTAAGTCTAGCATCTCCATATTCGCTTGCCACAGACTAGCAACCGTTCCCACATCTTTCCAATAGCCATGAAAGGCATAGGCGTAACAAGCTTCTCCCTGGTCTAGATAATGAGGGATCACATGCTTACCAAAATCTTCTAACTCACGCTTACCTTTTTGGTCTTCTAATAAGTAGTTTCTTAGGGTCTTCCAATTAAAGATATAGATTCCCATAGAAGCTAAATTAGACTTAGGTTGGGCTGGTTTTTCTTCGAATTCTAGGATGCGCCCCTCTTCGTCTGTATTCATAATACCGAACCGTGACGCTTCTTCCATCTCCACTGGAATAACTGCCACCGTTAGACTCGCTTGGTGTTTCTTGTGCTCTTCTAGCATTGCAGCATAATCCATCTTGTAAATATGGTCGCCTGAAAGAATCAGAACATATTCAGGGTCAAGCGAATCAATAAAACTCACATTTTGATAAATGGCATTGGCTGTCCCCTTGAACCATTTCTCCCCTTCAGAAGAAGAATAGGGTTGCAGGATAGTCGCACTTCCCTTTGTATCGAGGCCCCAAGCTTCTCCATTTCCAATATGTGCGTTCAATTCAAGGGGTTGATACTGAGTCATGATCCCCACTTGATGGATACCCGAATTCACGCAATTACTTAAGGCAAAATCGATGATCCGATACCGCCCACCAAAAGGAACAGCCGGCTTAGCAATATGCTGGGTCAAGAGGCCTAAGCGCGTCCCCTTGCCTCCAGCTAGAATCATGGCAATCATTTCATTCTTCATCTCTTCGTTGAATGCCTATTCTTTGATAAGCATTCTTCTCCTTTCGTTAATTTTTTTACGAATAATAAGAGCAGACAGACCGGGCACATCGAGAACAATTGATTGTGGCTGACCATTCATGGCCACCGCTTCACTAGTAAAGCAAGTAGAAGGGGCTTGCACCTTTCCACCGTAAACTTGGTCTTGCGAATTAAGAAGAAGTTGGTAATCACCGGCGATTGGAACTCCAATCCGCTTAGCCAAATGATCAACAGGTGTAAAGTTGAGAACCACTAAACTTCCCTCTTGAGAAGCGCTTCCCCTCCTAAAGAAAGATAAGACACCCATCTCGAGATCATCCGCATCAATAATGATTAAACCCGCGGGGTCATGATCTAACTGATAAAATTCAGGATAATGCAAGCCGATCTGGTTAATTCGCTTAATAAAATCATGGTAAGGCGTATTATATTCACGTCCTAATCCGGCCCAATCCAATTCTTCATAGAAACGCCATTCCAGAAATTGTCCCAGTTCATTGCCCATAAAATGGAGGGTTTTACCTGGCTGAGCTAGCATATATGCGTGCAACAAACGCAAGTTTGCAAATTGATCAAACCGGTTCCCCGGTATCTTCCCTAAGAGCGACCGCTTACCATGGACCACTTCATCATGCGACAAGGGTAAAATATACCGCTCCTTGTATTGATACATGAAGACAAAAGTGATCAGTCTCAATGAAGAAGGACGATAGAGCGGATCCAGCTGAAAGAATCTCAAGGTATCATTCATCCACCCCATATTCCACTTATAGTCAAAGCCTAATCCTCCCTCTGCAATCGGATGGGTAATACCTGGTCGATCCGTCGATTCTTCCGCAATCATATAGATATCGGGATGCGCTTGATGGATCGCGGCATTCAGCTTCTGAAGAAAAGCCACCCCTTGTGGATTCTCCTGATAGCCAGAATCTCCATGACCGGTCATTTGACCCTCAAAATTAAGGTCAATCATATTCGTCACAGCATCGACCCGGATCCCATCAACGTGAAATTCCTCAATCCAAGAAAAGAGATTTGATATCAAAAAAGACTGAACTTGATGCTTGCCTAAATCGAAATTCAAGGTCCCCCAACCTTGATTATTAGCCCGCTGATAATCTGCATACTCAAAAGTGGGCGTTCCATCATAATAACTCAAACCATAAGCATTGCGGTTGAAATGACCGGGTACCCAGTCTAGAATGACCCCAATCCCATTTTGGTGGGCTTGATCAATAAATGCTTTGAAATCTTCTGGCTCGCCATAGCGACCAGCTACAGCGAAGTAACCCGTAATTTGATAACCCCAAGATGCTTCAAGCGGATGATCCATCACTGGCATCAATTCAATATGACTATAACCCATTTCCTTAACATAAGGGATGAGCGAATCAGCCAGTTCCTTAAAAGAGTAGGTCGAGCCGTCCGGATGACGGCGCCAAGAAGTGGGATGGACCTCATAGATTTGCAGGGGGACTTGATATTTGTCCTGGTCTTTACGTCTGGCTAACCACTCTGCATCCTGCCAATGATAATCTTGACTCTCCCAGACAATTGAAGCATCTTTAGGCGGAATTTCAAATTTCTGGGCAAAAGGATCAATCTTATACTCTATGACCCCATCTCCATGATCAATACCATATTTGTAACACTGGTTTAATTTGGCTCCAGATACAAAAAGTGTCCAGACTCCTCCTGGTACTTGTTCCATAGGTAAATTTGCCCAAGAAGAAAAATCTCCCTGCACATAAACCTGGAAAGCATGGGGGGCCCAGACACTAAATTGAAAACCTGATTGACCATTCAAACAGCGCTTTTTAGCACCTAAGAAATGATCGGCACGTTGATGAAGTCCATGATTGAAATAGTAGATATCATCCAACAGATGCTCCGGCCATGCATGACTTTCCATGAAGATTCCTCCCTTCTTAGGTGCTAGGATGAAATGATTCAACAATCTTACCATGATTGTAACCTATAAAGACTTTTAGCGAAAGCAAAAGCAAGGTAATTTATAAAAATTTGACCAAATAAAAAAAGTCACCCCTATGGGGTGACGCGATAGGATATACCTATCGAGCAGCAGTGATCCGAATCACCGTTAAGACCTGTTCACATCAAGTCTCAAACCGTCGCCTTCCTGGCTTGAATTCGAAATTCTAGACAGTCTGCAGCTGCAACCTTTCAGTTGCTTACGACTCATCGCATGCTAGTATCATACGGGATCAGGTCCTACTTTGTCAATTATATAAAGCCTTTTTATCCAACTGCTAAATTATCAGCTGCCATCACTCAAGGCGGTCGAAGTGTTGTTGGTTGCTAGTACCGACTTGAGCAGGATAATTTCCGTAACGTTCTCTATGTACTAGATAGAGGACGTTTTTTAGTCGAAAAAAATATTCACATCTAAACTGTCCCCGTAAAACAGCTTCAATTTCTCCATGACTTTATAACTTGGATTCATAAAATTATTTTCAATCTTGACGTATAACGAGTAACTAATTCCTAATTCTTTAGCTATCTCTTGTTGCGTCAATTTTTCTTCACTTCTTAGCTTTTTTTAAAACATTCAATCATTTGCTTCTTTCTAGGTTGGTTGGGCATTCCGTTTAATTTCAATTGTACGAATTAAACCGTATTATTTACCTAACAAAAATATCATCACTTTCGATCTGATAAATAACTGATAACTTATTTAACAGATCCATTGGAATTTTAGAACTGTCTTTTTCATATTTTAAAAGCGTTTGTTGGTGGATTCCCGCCATGTTTGATGCTTCTTTTGATGTTAGCCCTGCGTTTATTCTTGAAGCTTTTAAAGAAATTAACATACGTCTCCTCCTTTCTTTATCTTAAAATATCGAATAGAATCGTATTGTCAACTAAAAAAACACTTTTTATTTTCGATTTTTTTCGTATTTGTTATTTAATAATACGATTTTATTCGTTATAATATAGAAGGAAAGAGGTGGTTAAAATGGCACGAAACGAACTAACTCCCCAAGAATTAGAGTTAAGAAAAGTAATTTCAAGCAATTTACTTTTTCTCCTTGAACAAAAAAATATTACTCAAGCGGATTTATCAGATAGACTTAAAATACCGAGAAGCACATTAAACGGTTATTTTAAAGGGACTTCAATACCTAGTCCCGAAAACGTTCAAAAACTATCAGATTTTTTCGAGGTTAAGAAATCTGATATTGATCCAAGATTTAATAAAGTTTCTAATATTATCGAAATTAAGCAGACAAAATCAATCCCAATTCTAGGCGCTATTGCCTGTGGTGAACCAATACTCGCTCAAGAGAACATATCTGACACAATTCCATTCCCAGTTGAATCATTGCCAAATGGAGACCTTTTCTTCTTGAAAGCTCAAGGAGATAGCATGGAGCCTACTATAAAAGAGGACGCATTGGTATTGATCCGCAAACAAGAGGAGGTGGAGAACGGAGAGATAGCGGCCGTATTGGTTAACAGCAATACAGAAGCCACCTTGAAAAGGGTTCGGAAATTAGGCGACACTATTCTTTTAGAAGCAATCAATGAAGAATATTCACCATATCTTGTAAACAAAGAAAACCCTGCCAGAATTATTGGCAAGGCTGTGAAAGTGTTGAATGATTTATAAAGAAAGGAGAAATAATAATGAGCGATAAAAATATTAAACCAAAAGAAAAGAACACAAACAAAGAAATTCAAATAAGAGAACTTAAACAATTAGAAAAACAAATTGATAAGCATATCGAAGTATTCATTAGATTGAAGGATAAATAAGATGAATTATATTGATATAGAATTTGCACTTAAAGTTCATGATATGATTATTGAAAAATCTGGGGGAATGGCAGGAATAAAAGACCAAGGGCAACTTGAAAGTGTTTTAACCCACATTCAAAATGATATTTACTACCCTGGTTTTGAAGATAAATTAACCCACCTTATTTTTTCAATAATACAATTCCATATGTTTATTGACGGTAACAAGCGAACATCTATTTCACTAGGTTTATATTTCATGAATCTAAATCACTATACATTTGCTGATGACGATTTTATTCTCAATATGGAAGATATCGTTGTTGGAGTCGCAGAAGGAAAAATAACTAAGTTAGAACTAAAAGATTTATTAACACAATTATTAAAATAATAATACCACTCACAAGCTCGCAACTTGGAGCGGCTACCCTGAGGGTGTATTTCATAATATAAATATATCGAATATTAGGAGGTAGTCAAAATGGCAAAACGTAAGATTTATGTGGAAAAGAAAAAGGGAGGTTGTTTAAAAAACGCTCTTTTTATCATTTTGGTTTTGGTTATTGTAGGGTATTTTTTCCCTCAAGATGAAGGAAATAATACTAATGATAATCAAATAACACAAACAGAAATTTCAACTGTTTCTGAAACACATGAAAAACCAACTCTTAAAGAAGATAATACATCTCCACAAGAAACAACTCAAGGACAAGACGAATTCGGCGAACCAAAAAGTGATACGAATTATGATATAAGTGAAGTTAACGAAAAGATATGGGATTCGTTGGAAGAATCAAAAGAGTTCGCTAAAACAGACCCTGATTATATGTACCATGCATACATTGATAGTCTAGAAATTCAACAAACTGGAGCGCTACATGTAGTTGTGACTGATGAATTTAATTATTTAAGTGATGAAGATAAAAAGTTGGTTTTACAGACAGCGAACAATATCGCAAAACTTGAGGTTTTCATGAAAACAAATGAAGACAACTCACTGTTTATCACCGCTTTGAACATGTCAGGAGAAAAAATAGCTCAATCTAAAATGACAAATTTTACTGAATATAAATTTAATTAATAAAATAACAGCCATACCCTCCCCGCCAAGAAAAAATAGTGTTAGATAACGAAATTAAACCAAAACAGGAAGTGATAAATTGGATTTAGAATCACAAAATTTATTATGTATGAAAACGAAAATAACTCAGTTATTGCAGATGTCATTATAAAAGATGAAACTATATGGATGACACAAAAACAAATGGCTGAATTATTTGAGGTTGATAGAACAACTATTAGTCGACATTTAAATAATATTTTTTCAGATCCAGTGCTTGATATCGAACTGGCATGTGCAAAAATTGCACATGCCACTCAGCATGCATGGTGCAATTGAAGGTTTAACGCAAACATCTAATGTAAATTATTATAATTTAGATGCTATTATCTCTGTTGGTTATCGTGTTAATTCTAAACGCGCTACTCACTTCAGACAATGAGCTACAAATGTTGAAAGAAAAATAAATATCCCACTCCCTGTCGCCAAACATCCGAGTGAGGTCATAATCCTAATTTGAGAGTAATAAAATAATTTTTTAGGAGGAATTACAAATGGGACTCTTTGATAATATAACACAAGGTGTACTTGGAAACTTAAGTGAGGTTTCTGCTGAAAAGTTAAATTTAGAATACGGACCTTACTTGTTTGACGGCGAAAAAATCGAAAAGGGTTATACCTTAATCAGAGACTCTATCATCTTCACTGATGTACGTATTATTTTCGTTGATAGACAAGGAACAACAGGAAAGAAAACATCATTCAAATCTATTTATCTTTCGCATATTATTGATGTTGAAATGGAAACTGCGGGGGCTGGTTTTGATGATAGTGAAATTACAATTACATACCTAACAACCGTAAACAGATCAACACGACACGAGACTTTTGAAAGTATAAAGTTTGAATTTCCTAAAAAAGCAGATATTCTACCTCTCTATAGATTTTTCGGTTCTTTGGTACTAAAAAACCGTAGGGAAATTAACACCATTAAGTAAAAACAATAAATCCAATTCCCTGAACAAGCAAGCGTTAGAGTCATTAGCGATTAATAAAAACCCCACTCCCATCCGCCAAGATAAGTGAGTGAGGTAGCCCCTGTTCAAAGGGTTCTTTATGTTGCAATTGTATCAAATAAAGGGGGAATAAACAATGTGGATCGAGGAATTATCCAATGGTAAATATAAGTATTGTGAACGGTACCTGGACAAGAAAACCGGCAAGAATAAACGCGTTTCGATCACGCTAGATAAAAACACTGCGTAAGCTAGAAATCATGCGGTTAAAGTTTTAAATAAAAAAATTGATAATTCTAAAAAAGAAAAGAAATCAATCTGTTTTGGCGAATTGGTCAAAGAATATATCGAATTTAAAAAGAAACACTGGGCGCTGGCTACCTATATTAAAAACATTGGCTTTTATAACCGTCACATAAAGCCTTATCCTGAACACGATTATTTCGTCGATCAACTAACCGTGAACGATATTCAACAAGTTATTGACCGAGTTCAATATGATAAAGGCTTGACCAGAAACACGATCATCAACATAAAATCACTGATTGGGGCTGCTTTAAGCTATTGTTACGATGAATATGGAATCGAATTCATACGGTCTTTTGGCAAAATATTCATTAAAGATGAATTACCTAAAACCATTCCATTTATCAATAGTGGAGATATACCAAAATTAATTAAAGATATGAGGGATAACATCAACGAGTTATATGCGGACGCAGTCGAGGTTCAGATACTAACCGGCATGAGAATAGGCGAGCTGCGAACCTTAACCGAAGAAGATTGGTTTGATAACAAAATAAGAATTAACAAATCAATCGAACGGAGAACCAACGCGGTAACCAAGACTAAAAATGTTCAGTCGATTAGAACGATTGATAACAACAATCGAATAAACGAAATATTTGCTAAACGCATCAAAATAAACCATCTTTTATTTGGCGATGAAGCGAGTTTAATATTCGCAAGCAAGCTAAACGGTCCAATTACTTACACCTATTTTCAACGGTTAATTAAAACGGTAGACCCCGAATTGTCCTCTCACGTTTTTAGACACACTCATATTACACTGCTGGCTGAAAAAGGCTTCTCATTAAAATATATCATGGAGCGAGTGGGTCACACTAATCCAGAGACGACCATGAAAGTTTATACCATGTCACCGAGAAAACAAAAAAAGAGGCAAGGGAGAAATTAAATAACTTGATTTAATTTGCCCCTTATCTGCCCCTTTTGGTCAACTAAAAGGTCATATAACCGTCACAAACCTTGGTATTAAGCCATTGAATTTTCTTCCATGACTTCCAGGCGGTACCCATCGGGATCGCTAACAAAGAAGTATTTTGGATCTTCTCCTGGCAAGCCTTTCAGCTCAGTTGTCTTATACCCATCTGCTTGGCACTTGGCATGCATGGCTTTCAGGTCATCCACAGCAATCGCCATATGCGAAAAGCCATTCCCAATCTCATAGGGGTCCGCTTCATAATTATAGGTTAACTCTAACTCAAAGTCAGACCCTGGAACTTGAAGATAAATAATATCAAAGCCGTCTTCAGGTAACTTACGATCCCTTACCACCTCAAAGTCAAAGGTCTGAGTGTAAAACTTCAAGCTCGCTTCACGATCGAGAATTCGGTAACAAGTATGCAATAATTTTTGAGTCATTTTTTCTCTCCTTTTCTGATATCCTTTATCCAATCTAAATCCAACTCCCGCCTCTCAAGAAACCTACATTTCTAGTTTCTCAAATGAGTAAGGTGCCAAGTCTGCGACACTTGTTGTCAGAATCTTGCCATCCTTTCGCGTTAAATAGACCGGTGTATCAGGGTCCGCCATCTCGACTAAGACCTGTCGACAAATGCAACATGGGGGTAAAAAGTCTTCCGTTTCACCCGCCACCGCGATTGCTTGAATAAACTTAGGGCGGTAGCCTTCAGTAATGGCTGTAAAAATGGCAGATCTTTCTGCGCAATTCGTCGCTCCAAAAGAAACATTCTCAACATTGACTCCAGTATAGACGATGCTATCCTTGGTCAGGATCGCACATCCAACCGGAAATTGGGAGTAGGGACAATAAGCGTGGTCTCTCACTAAACGCGCTTGGCTCACCAAGTCTTCGATCACTTCTGGCTTAATTGTCATCCACTAGCCCTCGCTTTCATCAAGATCAAAGATAAATTGATCCTGATCATACAGGACAGGTACCCCAGCGAGTCCTTGTTCAATCGCTGCCTTAAATTCAGGTCGATGATCGCGGTGACGCAAGAATTCCTTCAGATTAGCCATTGAATCAGTGATATTGACCGCTTGGTAGTCGATTCCACGAGCCTTCAGTTGGTCTACAAAAGCAGGTGTTTGCGGGCATTTATCAGAAAAATATAATTTTGCCGTCATAGTATCCTCTCCTTTGCTTGATAGACCTATTATACTATAAGTAAAGAAAAAGGCATGCTAAAACCTCTTGGTTTACATCCATTGCTAAATTTCGGCTTAAAGCATAAAATAGGAAAGACAGATAGGAAGGATGAATAAAATGAATAAACTTCAAGATTGGTTGTGGCGGTTTGTCAAGGGGATGTTCATCGGGTCAGGTTTTATTCTACCTGGTGTTTCTGGTGGAGCCTTAGCCGCAATCTTCGGTCTCTATGAACGGATCATCCGTTTCTTGGCCAATATCACCAAGGACTTTTGGGAGAATGTCCGTTTCTTTATACCAGTTGGTCTAGGCGCATTGTTTGGGATCGTAATCCTGTCTTTTGGTGTCAGCCACGTGCTGGAACATTATGAGACCATCATTATGTGGTTTTTTGTCGGTTGTATTGTCGGGATGCTCCCCTCCCTCTGGCAAGAAGCTGGTAAAAAAGGCCGACAACCAAGAGAGATTGGGATCACGGTTATTTCAACTTTATTGGCTACCCTGCTCTTAGCTTATGGTGAACAAGCCTTTAACGGTCAAGTGGCTCCAAGCTTTCCAGCCTGGATGATTGCGGGCCTCCTCATTGCTCTCGGTGGACTAATTCCAGGTCTAAGCCCTTCCAATTTTATTCTTTATATGGGGCTCTATAAATTAATGGCAGACGGTTTTAAAACGTTAGACTTATCTGTTATGCTTCCCATAGGACTCGGCATGATCTTGACCGTCCTTCTCTTATCGAAATTAATCGAGCAGATTTTTGATCGGTATTACCCACAATTCTTCCACTTTATAGTGGGAGTGGTCCTGGCTTCAACGATTATGATTATCCCAACCTCTTACCAAGGTCAAACAAGTGAATACCTCCTTTGCTTCTTAATGCTAGTAACTGGAGCTGGCTTGGGTTGGTGGATGGCTCAACTCGAGGCCAAGTATAAGCATTAATATTTTCAAAGATTTTATGGTTTAAGCGGTCCAAATTGCACCGCTTATTTTTTTTGCCTATAATAAAATGGGATTTATATCTCTCGATGATGACCGCCTGAAGATTTGAATCATTCGTTGATGACAGACATGCCTTGAAAGGAGATCTCCCATGCCCCTACTCGAATCCTATACCCTCAAAAAATTCAATAAGCGAATCTATCAGTGCCAAGATCAAGAGCTCTATGATGCTTTAATGGATCTAGTGAATGAACACATTCACCAGCTGCCCTTGCGGGATCAAGACGAAAAACGTAAATTATATTACTTCTCCGCCGAATTCCTCATGGGGAAGGTCTTGAGTAATAATTTGATTAACCTGAACTTATACAACCAAATCAAGAATGAATTAACGGCTAATGGTCGGTCCATGATGGATATTGAACATATTGAACCCGAACCTTCCTTAGGTAATGGAGGGCTAGGCCGTCTTGCCGCATGTTTCATTGATTCAATTACCAAGATGGGAATTAATGGAGATGGGGTCGGATTAAATTACCACTTTGGCCTCTTCAAGCAAATCTTTAAGGACAATCAACAGGTCGCGATTCCAGACCAGTGGTTAACGGGTCATGATTGGATCGAAAAGACTGATCTTAGCTTTAAGGTGCCCTACAAAGACTTCACCCTAGAATCCACCCTCTATGAAATGAGCATTCTAGGCTATAAGCAAACGCACCGCAACCGCCTCCGCCTCTTTGACTTAGAGAGTGTTAACCCGACCATTATCGAAGAGGGCTCCATCCAATTTGACAAGACAAAAATTCAAGAAAACTTAACCCTCTTCCTTTACCCGGATGATTCAGACCAAGAGGGACGATTATTGCGGGTCTATCAACAGTATTTTATGGTTTCCAATGGTGCTCAACTCATTATCAAAGAAGCCAAAGACAAGGGATCGAATCTCCACGATCTGGCCGACTATGCCATTATCCAGATCAATGATACCCATCCTGCCTTAATTATTCCCGAGATGATCCGTCTCTTAGGTCAAGAAGGAATTGATCTAGATGAAGCCATTAGCATTGTGACCTCCATGACAGCCTTCACCAACCACACGATTTTGGCAGAAGCTTTAGAAACATGGTCGATGGATGATTTGGAAAATGTTATCCCTCAAGTCTGTCAGATTATCCGACAACTCGATGAACGTATCCGGAACACTTACCCTGATAATCCTGCTGTATGGGTTATCGATAATTATGGCTATGCCCATATGGCCCATCTAGCTATTCACTTTGGCTTTTCAGTGAACGGGGTTGCGGAATTGCATACGGAAATTCTCAAAACCAGTGCCCTTTCACCTTTCTATGCGATCTACCCTGATCGTTTCCATAATATGACCAATGGGATTACCTTCCGACGTTGGGTCATGGATGCCAACAAGGAACTTTCGGCCTATCTAGACCTTAAGATTGGCACTCTTTGGCATCGAAATGCAGATCTAACTGAATTTCTTAACTATCAGGATGATCCTGACACCTTGAGCAAGCTGCGGGCGATTAAATACAATAACAAATTACGCCTTAAGAAACATCTAAAAGACCAAATGGGTATCAATATTAAAGCCCACTCCATCATGGATATCCAGATCAAACGATTCCATGAATATAAACGCCAACAAATGAATGCCCTTTGGGTTATTCACAAATACCTCGATATTAAGGCTGGCAATATACCCGAAACACCAATCACCGTCATCTTTGGTGGTAAGGCAGCACCTGCTTATACCATTGCACAAGATATCATCCACTTAATTCTCACCTTGTCCGAACTCATTCGTTTAGACAAGCAAGTGGCTCCCCACCTTCAAGTCGTTATGATTGAGAATTACAATGTCACTTATGCCGAATATTTGATCCCTGCTGCCGATATTTCTGAACAAATCTCCCTGGCTTCCAAAGAAGCATCCGGGACAGGAAATATGAAGTTTATGGCGAATGGAGCCATTACTCTGGGGACACTCGATGGTGCCAATGTCGAAATTAAGGACCAAGTCGGTGAGGAAAACATCTATATTTTCGGTAAAGAAAGCCAAGAAATCATTCAACTCTATCAAAATAATGGCTACATCGCTTATGATTATTACCAACGTGACACCATCAAACCGCTTGTTGACTTCATTGTCTCCCACGGCATGCTCTACTTTGGTAATGAACAGCGCTTAAACCGACTCTATAATGAACTGATTAGTAAGGACTACTTCATGACCCTTATTGATCTAGAAGACTATATACGTGTAAAAGAAGCCATGCTCAAAGATTATGAGAAGGTTGATGACTGGTATAAGAAATCTGTGATTAATATCTCACAATCTGGCTTCTTCTCTAGTGATCGAACAATTGCGGACTATAATGATACCATCTGGCATCTGAACGTCTCCTATGGAGAAGAATAAGTGATTGAAAGCCTGCCCTGGTTGAGATAATCAAAAGAACAGCCCCATCATTGGGGCTGGTCTTGGTTAAAGAGAGCTCGACCCAAACGGATAAAGGTTGCTCCTTCACTCAAGGCTATCGGATAGTCCCGGGTCATTCCCATACTCAATTCACTGCATGGCGCGTAAGCTAAACCACGCTCGGCTATTCGGACTTGTAGGTTCTTAAGTGTCTGAAAATAATGGTGTAGGTCCGCTTCATTCGCATCAATTGGGGCCATGGTCATTAAGCCGACCAAGCGAATTTTATCATAATCCTTTAGGCTACCTACCGCCTCATCCACCTGATCGGGAGCAAATCCACCCTTGCTTTCCTCTCCCGATACATTCACTTGCAGGAAGCACTGAATCGGGTGGTCTGCCCGCTTTTGAATCTCCTTAGCCAGAGACATCCGGTCCAGAGAATGGAGATAATCTATCTGATTGATAATTAATTTTACTTGGCGAGACTGTAAATGACCAATGAAGTGCCAAGTAATTTGGTCTTTAATGTCGGCCAAATCTTCTAACTTAGCCAAAAATTTATCAGACCGGTTCTCTGCTAAGTGGTACTGACCCATTTCATAAAGTAGGCGGGTTGTCTGGCTGTCGACAAATTTTGTGACCGCAATTAATTCTGCTCCTTGTTCATGTACCTGGGATTGAATTGTAGCTAAGCGCTGACTTAATAACTGATCATCCATTCTATCGCTCCTTATCATAATAGCTTGGCCTGCCTTCTGTCAGACCTGATCGATATTCATTCCTGTGCGATTAAGTTTATCACAATTCTGAAGACAGTTCGAGAGATGAAGAAAGACCCAACAGCTTGTGCCTGTTAGGTCTTTGATTTCGATCAAATTTGATTTTTTCTTTGAATTAAGCCACGATATTTACATTCGCTGCTTGAGGTCCACGATCGCCTTCTTCAATATCGAAAGTCACTTGTTGACCCTCTTCTAAAGTCTTGAAGCCTTCTTTATTGATAGCTGAGAAGTGCACAAAAACATCATCGCCAGCTTCTTGTTCAATAAAGCCGAAACCTTTTTCTGAGTTAAACCATTTTACTGTTCCATTATTCATAATGAAATCCTCCTTTGACGCTCGCGCGTGAATAGTTGCAGAAAAAATTAAAATAAAGAAAAGAGTTCATTAAAATAATGAAGGTTGCTTTTAAATATTATAACTTACTACTCGGTGAAGTATACACGAGTTTCTCATAAATGTCTAGCTTTTTTAACAACAGGATCCCGAACAGTCACTAGATGAACCTTGACCTGGTTCTGGGCTGGTGCCACAACCATAAAAACGCGTCACAATCTCATCTGGCAGTTGACTGACTAAGGGCCGAATATGCTTTGCCATGGATTCTGCCCCAAAGGAACAAATATTCGTCCGCATGATACCCGCTTACACTTTTGTAATTTGAGTATATGATTGACTTGCTTCCTTACGAACGTCTGTCATATTTGCTCTCATTTACTACATGATAACATCATTCAACCCGCCCATAGACTAGAATCCATGGCCAGAAATAAATAGCTATGTGCACATAAGGTCTAGGGATCATGTCTTTGATGCTAGTTACAAGATACGATAACACGCGATCCTTTCTTGACCCTAATCAGGCTCACAAGAAGCTTCATCTATCAAGATAGGTCTTCCGTCCTGCCAGCCAATCATTACAACTTGTTTCCATCAAGACTAGTGGTGCAGAGTTTTCAGTAAAGAACATATCCCTTCTTGCTTATCCCTTACATGTCGATTCCTATGGATCCGATGGGTCACTCTGGTAATGGTCTAGTAAGGGGGCAACTTGCTGCATCACTTGACCAATCGGTTGACGGATAAAGAGATCGGCCTCCAGCGGGGCAATATCCAGGGGATCATAGTTCACAATGACAATATGTTCTCCTTTAAAATGTTGGACCAGTCGTTTAGCAGCAGGAGTCGTCAGGGTTGTCCCAGCGATAATTAAGAGGTCGGCTTGTTCCATACTCCACCTGGCCCGCTTCATGACATCATGCGGAATGCTTTCGCCAAAATAGATGACATTGGGGCGCAAGATGCCACCACAAGTTCGACAATAGGCGACCTTGTCTTGATTCTTCTGCAAGGCCTCTCGGGGATAGCTTCTCCGGCAGTCCATACAGAACCACTCACGTGTATCTCCATGTAATTCGTCTACATAGACTTGCCCTGCCTTTTGGTGAAGTCCATCGACATTTTGTGTGATGACCCGGATATCTTGACCATTTCTTTCTAAATTGGCTAAGAGTCGATGGGTAAAGTTTGGCTCTGGTTCTTTGCGGTCCACTTCTTCGCGAATCTTAAAGAAGGCCACTGGATCTTCTTTTAAGCGCTTGATATTGGCAAAATAGAGTGGGTTCTTATGGTCTTCTTCCATCTTAGTCCATGTACCAAAGCGACCACGATAATCCGGCACTCCACTTTCAGTCGAGGTGCCCGCTCCCCCATAGAAAATGGTAATGGAAGCTTGGTTAAGATAAGTTGCGAGTTGCATAATCATTTCTTGTGGTAGCATAGCCCACTCCCTTCTTGACTGCCATATTGATTCTTTAAGACCGGATAACTGGCAAATTGACGGACAGCATTCATATAATGCTGGATATTTTCTAAAGGTGCTGCCAAGGGGATATCACAACCAACCCCTAAGATCCCAACTCGAGGGTTCCCCTTAGCCGCTTCAATACATGCGCGGACTGTTTGGATGCCTCCACTAGAAAAGCTTAAATATTTGCTGAAATAGCTAAGATGCCCTTTTCAAATTTGCCTAAGTCAGCGTGCTTATTCATTATCCACTATAGTAAGTATTAAAACAACCCATGAGTAATAAATTTAAATAATAAGCAAATAAACCCCACATCCAAAACTTGGATGTGGGGTTGACTCTATCATCCCAATTAAATGGGTTTTAAATTAGTCTTCAAATACTGTTTGCTCTGAAACAGGAGTTGTTAAAGCCTTCAATGCTTTATCAACTAAGTGAGTACGTAATCCATACTCTTCCTCTTTAGATAATGATGGATTACCTAATGGGTGAGGAATCGCAATTGCAGGGATAATCCGGTTAGCCCCTACAGTTAATGAGATAGGTGTAACGGTACACATGTGAACCACAGGAATACCAGTTTTTTCGATTTCTTTAACCATTGTTGCTCCGCAACGTGTACAGGTCCCTCAGGTAGAGGTTAAGATAACCGCATCAACATCGTGTTCTTGTAGGTCTTTTGCGATCTCTGCCGCATATGCCTTAGCAGATGCTACGGCTGTACCATTACCAACTGTAGAGTAGAAGAAGTTATGTAATGAACCAATTTCGCCATTACGTTCTTTCTCACGCAATACGTCTACTGGGATAACACGGTCCGCATCTTCATTCGCGTAGATTGGGTCGTGACCACCGTGAGCAGTTTCATATTCGCCTTCTTTAAGGTCATCAACACCAGTGATGTCATAGCGACCATATTTAGAAGCAGAAGATGATTCGATGTGATCTGGGTTACCATGTGGAACGATACCACCAGAAGTTACAATTGCAATCTTAGCCTTAGAAAGGTCTGCAATTGGTTTACCAGGTTCAACATTGTCAAAGTCTGGCATTGGATATTCAGTCGCGTATTCTTCGCCTGCTAATTTCTTAATTAACATATCAACGGCACGCTTAGAGCCACGTTCTTCTGCGAAGAAGTTACGACGGTGACGTTCGTAATAGCCATCTTCTGCTGGGTTTAAATCTTCACCCTTGATAATTTTGTTAACAACGTTAGCCATAGCTGGTAAAGCTTTACGCATCGTTGCAGCTGAGTTACCAGTTTGTACGATGTAAGGAACCTTGCGGTACATATCCACACCAGGGTTCTCTTCGTACATACCTGTTACTGCAGGAATTCCTAAGCGTTCCATAACAGCTGTTGCAACAGCACCTGCTGCCACCCCATAACGACCAGCATTAAAGGCAGGACCAGCGATTACAAGTTCAGGGTCGAATGACTTAATCATTTCGATGACTTCGTCAATGGCCTCAGGGTTCTCATTGAAGTATGAGTCACCACAGACTACCGTTCCGACGATTTCAGCATTTTCAGCAATTGCTCCATTGAGTCCGACACCTGGACCTTTAGGACCATCTTCTTTAAATGGTTTTGTATCGGCTTTTTCTTCACCACCAATACCAGCGTAGAATTGGTTAATATAATGTACTACACGTTTTTTAGTCATGGTTTTACCTCCTTATATTATGATTAAACGCCGCGAGCGGACTGTTTGTTAAATCCTAATTCGTTAGTAGCTCCGGTAATGGCTTGGATTTCAACTTCGATTTCGCCATTTTCGCGTAAGCTTCCATCAAATCCACCAGCAATAGTGTCAACATAATCGTAAGTACCAATTAAGTTATCTAACTTAGGTAATACGATCACTTCGTTGGCATTTCCACCAGTGACTACTGCATCAGCAGCTGGATCCGCATCGGCTAATGATTGAGAAGCTCCGTCACGTCCAGCGTACTCGTCTGTAACGATTACAGTCTTAACGCCTTCAGCTTCGATTTTCTTAGTATTCATAATTAAGTCAGTATCAGGGTTACCGAAACCTTCTTGTGTAACGATTGCTCCATCAAGACCTAAATATTTACATAATTTAGATGTCCAGTCAGAAGAACGTTTCTTGTCGTTTAGATAAACCGCTTCGTTAGTGATAATAACACCTACGAAGTTGATGTCTTTACCATGACGATCGTATAGGTCTTGAATAACTGGGTTATTTAAATGGTGGTAAGTAGTGTTCTTATCACATGCAGACACACAGTTACCTGATAAGATAGCCCCATCCATTACTTCTGTTGGGTAAAGGATTGAAGGAACGATATGTTTAGCATCTGTACCATAAACATAAGTGTCATGTAGAAGACCTTGTGTTTGTAGCATGTAAACATAACCAACCTTAGGTAGGTCTGGGTATTCAGCGATTTGTTCTAATAATGGTTTAGTTTCGTAAGTTTCAACTTCATCAGGCTCTACATTTTCACCTAATTTACCTAAGAACAATGCAACCTTCAAACCAGCTTCACGAACTGCTTGTTCATAAGTGTGAGCCTTGATTCCTTCAACAGGTTCAACGACTAAACAAATATTAATGGTTTGAGAGAAAGGTGTTAACTCAGCACCTGGGCCTTGCATGTCAACGATTCCTTCTTGGAAGCCGACGATCTTACCTACAGTTGCAACTGCACAACCCTTAAGTGCGTGGGTACGGCCTTCTCCCACTCGGTCAACCTTACTGATGACACCTGGGAAGACATTAGAATTTGAATCCACTTTATAACGGGGCTCAATTATGTCTTTAACTGGTGTAATCCGTGTACTGTCACCAGGTTTTGCGATTTCAATTGAAACATTTACGATATGTTCGTCTTCTAAGACGATTTTTTTGATGTCTTCTTCATTAATATATAATGTATTCGCTTCTACTTTTGATTCAGAAGCTTTTTGAACATCATTAATTTGAATTTTTCCTAATTCAAGTTTCATTTAATCACCTCTATTGTTATTTCTAAATATGGAGTTAATCAACGCTAATCTCGGGCGAAAAACGAATACGCTGTAGGGTACTCTCCAGCAAATCAAGATCAATTGTTGCAAAATCCTCTAAGACTCGCTCAGGCCAATTTGGAGTCTTAAAATTACGGTTAAATTTCTCATAAGTATTGAGTGCTTGATCGATCAAATCCAGACTCTCCATATCAATCTGTGATTGTTGTGTAGTAGTGATAAGGATTGATTTATAGAAAGTTTCATTAGGCTTAATCGATCCACTCAAGGGATGAGAGAGCAAGACGTGATGGTCGTCCACAATCAGACGCTTCACCTCGATCAGAACGTCCCCATAGGACCCGTCAATAAAGATAACAGGTTGTTGGGTAATTTGTTCCTTAACCATTGGATTATTTGAAATGATTTGCATACTTTTCACCTCTTGACGCTAGTGCTCACCTACCCAGCATGAAACATGCCAAATACGCTTTGAACAAGCCTCTAGAAGGCCGCACTCTCCTTTGTTCATGTGAACATTATAACAAAAACTAATAAATTTAGCAAGACGAATACTAATTAAAGTTGGATTAAGAAGACTGTCAACCCAGCAGACGCATTCAATCGCCAATGCTTACTTATTTCAAATTGAGAAGAGTGATATTTCAGTTATTATAAACAATGATAACTAACACGTTAATTGATCAATCTGATGATAATAAGCACCTATTAAGTTCGCTTCACTCTTAAATTGACAGGATTGGATTTCCACCGGCTGGAAAATTTCATCTTTAAACACAAAGGAAGGATGGTGGGTATATACTTCCTGGTAAAGATCACGAATGCGATCTAATACCATCGGCTCATTTGAAATACCACCGCCAATCGTCAAACGCTCGATATCCAAAATGACATGCAAGTTATAGATTAGGTTAACAATCACTTTCAAATAGTCCGTCAACATCTGATCCAGTCTGGTGTTTCCTTCCTTGATCGCCTTAAAGACAGGTCGAGCATCTTCTAAGTCGCTATTCCCTAGTAATTCATTGGCCGGTCGGATAAAGGTAAAGGCCCCCGCCTGCCGGACCAAAGGTTCTGCTTGATAGCTTGGTAAAATAAAGGAGACTTCACCTGCAACACCATGTGCCCCTTGATAAATTTGCCCGTTGACAATAATGCCGAGTGCTACACCTGTTCCAATTGTTAATGAGGCTCCTTTGTTAACTCCTATTAAACCTCCCTTCCTGGCCTCAGCCAAGGCAGCCGCTTGCCCATCATTAATTAAGTTGACAGGCCGATTAAAACGAACTAAATAATCCTGATAGGAGAAGTCTTTTAAGAAAGGTAAAGAACCATTAAAAACGACCTTTCCTGATGAGTCATCTACAATACCCGCATGACTAATTGCTATCGCCTGAAAGTCATCCATGAAATGTTTGAATACATCATCAAGGCCCTGCTTGAAACCAGCTAGGGTCTGTGGTGTCTTGATAGATTCAAACTGCTATATAATTTCTCCCTCTTGAACGGAGGCGGACTTGATAAAATTTCCGCCTACATCGATCACAAATGTTTTCAAAGTGGCACCTACCTTTTATTTTGTTTCTAGATTTATTTAATAATTATATAACTCTTAACAGTTGCAATAAGACATGGTCAAACAATTGATAGCCCTTTGCCGTCAAATGAATGCCATCCAAAGTATATTCCTCTCGAATAAATCCCTCACTATTATAAAAGGCCTGCCAAGTCAGTAAATAGGCCCCATAGTCTTGGGCTAATTGATTAATCTGGTCATTCAATCTTTGTATCTTAGCAGGCTTAATCCGCTGGGTTTCTGGCGTTTGAATAATTGAACTTAAAATAATAGGCAGGTCGACTCGATGGTCTTTAATCACTTGAAGAATCCGTTCTAAGTAGTCCATTACCATCTCTTCCTTCATCTGGTAATAGATCTCATTGATACCATACATGACAAGCACCGCGTTCGAGTTCGTAAGAATTTTGGGGTCTTCAACCAGTAAATTCCAACCTTCCTTGGCAATCGTTCCTTGTTTAGCCACATTTCGAATTTTCCAATTTCCAATACTGTCTCTGGGATAAAAATCCAAAAGAGAATGTCCGAGAAATAAAAGCTCCACCTTTTGCTCCCTCCATTGCTTTTTATAATAAATAAACCATGATCCTTTCAAGGGATTGAAGCCCTTTCCTTTTCCTAATATAATAACATTATTATCACCTTGTGAAAAGCATCGCAAGTATTTAGGAGGTCGTATCATGAAATGGAATTCGAAGAAAGGTTTGTTGGTTTTAGGGGTTTTAGGGGGACTACTCATTGCCATTCTGGCATTCAGTGGTAACCCCAAGAATATGGCACTTTGTACAGCCTGCTTTATTCGCGACTCAGCGGGTGCTATGAAGTTCCATACCAGTGCAGTTACTCAGTATTTCCGTCCGGAAATTGCGGGTCTAATGGCAGGGTCCTTTGTCATGTCACTTGCTAAGAAAGAGTATCACGCAACCACGTCTAAGAATGTCCTCATTCAGTTTATTTTAGGTAATATCTTAATGATCGGTGCCCTTGTCTTCCTTGGCTGTACCTTAAGAATGGTCTTAAGAATGGCTGGTGGCGACTTATCCGCTTATATCGGATTAATTGGCTTAATCCTGGGGGTTCTAACGGGAACATTTTTCATTAAGAAGGGGTATTCTCTTGGTGAAAAAACAGCCGCTGCCCCAATTAATGGAGCCATTTGGCCAATTATGATTCTTGCAATCTTCATTCTGACCGTAGCCTTCCCAAGTCTTTTCGCTCAATCCGAAACAGGTCCTGGTTCTATGCATGCTAACCGTTGGTTGTCCTTAGCAGTCGGATTAGCTTTTGGGGCCTTCGCTTATTATACCCGCCTCTGCTTTACTGGTTCCATTCGGGATGCTTTTATCATCAAAGACTATTCTCGTCTGCTACCAATTCTAGGTATCTTTTTGACCATGTTGGTTTATAATATCATTGTAGGAGACTTCTCCTTGAAAGCTGCTGGGCCGATTGCCCATAATCAAACTCTCTGGAATATTCTGAGTATGTATGTTGTTGGCTTTGCTGGTGTCTTAGCTGGAGGTTGCCCTGTTCGTCAAGTAATCATGGCAGGTTCTGGCTCAACCGATGCAGGTGTTGCCGTTCTTGGTATGTTTTCAGGGGCTGCCCTTGCCCATAACTTTGCGCTTGCTGCGGGACCAACGACTGATGAATCAGCTGGAGGTCCAGGGGTAAATGGTCAGATAGCCTTGATCGCTTGTCTCATTATCTTATTCATCCTTGCTTTCTACGGTTGTAATTGGGCTAAGAAAGAAGGAAAGCCCATCACCCAAGGAAAGTAGGAATCTTTTTGAGTCAAAAACAATATGTGTATGCCACTTTTAACAATACCTTAGATGCCATGGCCGCAGAAAAGCTCTTCAAAGAACAAGACATTCCAGGACGTTTAGTGATTATTCCGCGTGAATTATCGGCTGGATGCGGCATGGCATGGCGTTCTCAGCCCGACCAAAAGCAAAGACTGGTCCAAGTCGCTCAAGATCATGACCTAGACTTAAAACAAGTTGCAATTATCTAGCAACTTGTTTTTTTAATAAGTCTCATTGGTCTATTTAAAATCCTGATCATTTTGTTATAATAAGTTCGAATCATAAAAAAAGGGGTTTTGCTGAATGCTAGAAACTGTAAAAATTAACTTTGAAGTAATAGAGCTCATGGACTTCTACTGGCAAACTGCTGCGCGGCGTGAGAAGTTAGCTGATTCTTATCTTTTAGATATCGCAAACCGTCCAGAGATGCAGACTCTCTATACAGAGGACTTTGATGCCAACTCTGTGCGGAAGGTGCTTTCTGCTGTAATTAACTATGAACCTGTTAACGATAGCACTGAGAAGGAAATCGAATTTTACAAGTCCAATAAATTCTTTGCAGATGACCCAGGGAACGTTGAATTGACCCTCCCAACTGTCAAGACCCTCAACGTGGATGCCCTCAAAGATCAATTCAAGGCAGATACCCGATACAATAGTGTTCAAATCAATTTTGTTCCTGCTTATGATATGGAAGATAAGATTGATGGAAACACCTTAACGGTTAACTTCTTTAAGTTAGGCATCGACTTCACCGATTTTGAAACGGTCCTAGTTAAGGACCAACCGCTCAAAGAGTATATCGCAAGTAAACTAGAAGAAATGCTCTAATATTAGACTCACAGTCGAACGCATCTGATCTATTTGGTCACTCTCGTTAGATTGAACCGCCAATCGCCATTCACACAGCTGTTAGTCTAGCTCTGTGGATGGCTATTTTTTATCGAATCGATCGTCTCCTCCACTTTTAACTTTAAGATACTTCTTTTATCTTAAGATCCATCGTGATAAAATTTAGCAAAGAAAGAGGTGACCATTATGTCTGGACATAATAAATGGAGTAAGATCAAGAATAAAAAAGGAGCCGAGGACGCTAAGCGCGGCGCCATCTTCAATAAGTTATCGATTGAAATTTTTGCAGCAGCCAAGGCTGGTGGCGGGGATCCTGCCATGAATGCTAGTTTGAGGTTAGCCCTTGACAAGGCTAAGGCTGCTAATATGCCAAAGGATAATATTAACCGGGCCATTAAGAAGGCAACCGATGCTGGCGATACCACCAACTATGACGAACTGACTTACGAAGGTTACGGGCCAGGCGGTGTGGCTATCTTGGTCCATACCTTAACCGATAACAAAAACCGAACCGATACTAATATCCATGTTGCTTTCTCTAGAAATGGCGGAAATCTAGGAAGTTCAGGTTCTGTATCCTATATGTTCGATCGCAAAGGCTATATAGCCATTGACCGAGAAAACTTAGCCCAAGATGAGGACGCGATGTTCGAAGCGGTCATTGAAGCTGGTGCTGAAGATATGAAGACCTCTGAGGAGGCCTTCGAAATCTATACTGACCCCAGTGAATTCACGGCTGTCAAGGATGCTTTGCAAGCAAGTAACTTTGAATTTGCTGATGCACGCTTGGTCATGGTTCCACAAAACACAGTAGCTGTTGATGAAAGTCACAGCACCCAGTTGGAACAATTGATTGAAAGGTTAGAAGATGACGATGATGTCCAAGAAGTCTTCACGAACGCCGAATAAAAAAGAGTCCCACTTATTTTTAGCCTTGACTCCAAACAAATAGACCGTCGATCACCATCGACGGTCTATTTCTATAGTTTATTTTTTACATGAAGCCTGCTTCTTTAACAACCTCTGCTGCTTTATCAGCGTTTGCTTCACTGATCATCACGATTGGACCAGAGCAGCCCATTCCTGATTCAGCATAGATACCAGCCTTCCATAATGCCTTAACAGCATCTTCTAAGTCAAGTACATCAATTCCAGATAGTGAAGCTGTTACCACTTCTTTAGCTGGTGCCTTAACTTCTTCCTCAACAGCTGCAGCCTTAGGTTGTAATCCTTCGCGGACATCCTTCAATCCTGCTTTGTTAGCAGCTGCATACTCCGCCTTAGACTTATCAGCAAGTTTCCCTTTAGCCATTTGGTAGGCATACTTAAGTGCATTTGCGATGACAGGAGCACCAGAAGCACGTGACACAATATTTACAATGTGCTCATAGCCTTCTCCAACACCTGGTCCATATCCGAAGCCAGTTGTTTCATAAGTACCACCTGAAGTGTAAGATCCGAACAATTTCATGAACAAGTTACCTGTCAGTGAATCACAGACCATTACGTCAGCTGACCCTAATAATAAGTCATTCCCACGTAAGACAACCCCGCCGTCTGAACGAGCAGATTCACCAAAGGTAATCTCATAGCCTTTATCAATTAATTGCCGTAAGGCACGTTCGACTGTGTTGGCACCATCGACATTCACAATCCCAACTGTTGGGTTTTCGATACCGCTCGCTTTAGCTACTGCAATCCCATTAATGGTATTAAGCACCATCGCTTCAGCACGAACTGTAGCAGTCGTACCAGTTGTGGTAGCAATGAAGACTTGCTTCCCTTTGGCAGGTGTGATCACGCGGCCAACAGTGGATACCCCGATTGGGAAAGTATGGTGCAGCGTTACCGCTCCGCCAATTGTACCATCTGATAAGAGACGATCGAGGGTTTCTTCGACTTCTTTTTCACCATTTGCTTCATAGTGTTCATAGTCATCGGTCCAGTCTAACTTCTCTCCGATTAGAACAACATCAAATAGTCCTTCAGCCTTCGCTAAAGCAGCCGCTTCACGCATCACATCAAACCCTAATTCAGAGCCATTGATGGTTAGACCGATCTTAATAGAAGGTCCAACTTGACCGCTCTCTAATGTATGAGCTAATTCATTAAAAACATCTTTTATTGCTTGATTAACTTGGTTAGACATGCGTATTGCTCACCTCTATTCTTCTTCTGCTGAGAAATTCTCTGCAAATTGGCGTAATGCCTTCGCAACTTCAACCTTAACTGTTTCTTTCAAGTCACCTGTTACGCCTTCTGCTTCAACTTCACCAGTGTTACGCTCTAAGATTACAGAAACCCCATCGAACAAGTTCGTCATACGTCCTAAGAAGAGTGACCCTTTACCAACGATCATAGCACGGTTAACACCTGAATCAGAAGTCATATCATCAACCGCAAATCCTAGGTAAGGTACACCTGAAGGAATATGTCCTTGAGTTGGCGCCCATCCAGGAATTCCCTTCTCAGCTACGAAGTTGCCTAATTCAGCACGTTCGATTTCTTTACGTAGAACCCCAACCGCACCAATCATCTTCAAGTTCGCTGTTGGAACATCACCAGCTCCAGCAGGTTTCGTGATATCTGGGTTTTGCATTTCAATTGAGTAAACATCGATGTCTGGTACACCTAAACCAGCTTTATCTAATGGATCCCCAACTAAAGCTGTCATAACTGCTTGAGGTGAAGAACCAGAAGAAACGGTATGACGTCCAGAGTCTTCAAGACGAACGATTGGGCTGATACCATCATTTTGAGTCACTAAGAATGCCACACCTGCTACAGAGTCTTCCAATAATGGCATGTCTTTTTCGTAGTGAGATTTACCGTTCATACCTAGTTTCGCAGTTGAACCACCCGCTACAACCGCAACTGCCTTGTAAGTTCCAGCCTTAACAAGTGATGCAGCAGAGATCAAAGCGTGAGTAGGCGCTCCACAGAATGCACGTAAGTCTGAACCAGATGCATTTGAAAGACCACACATCTCAGCAATCGCCTTGGCCATGTTTCCACCACCACGTTGGTTAACATCCCCAATTGCTTCTTCTGAACATTCGATGACATATTCAATATCTTCAGCATTCACATCTTCAGAATCTCTTAATAAGTGACGAAGAGAAAGCACACCAGACGCTTTGTTTACTAAGTTTTCAAGCATAACGTGAGCAGATAAGTTAGGGTCAATATCGTGAGCGCGTTCAACCACTCCGACAAGTTCTCCTTCATAGTAGAGCCCTTCTGCCCCTTTTTCATCAACTTGAACTTGTAACCATTCAGCTGATTCTGTATTTTTAATCTTAGCGATGTCATCTTTGAACATATCGTTTTCGCTAAGGGCTGCTTTAGTCTTTTCAGCAAAAGATTCTTCTAAGTAAACGAGGTCAAACACATCAACAATCGAAATTAAGCCATAAAATTCTAATTCAGGCATAATTTCTCCACGTTTAGAGTAGCGTTTTGCTTCTGCTTTTTCTTTATAACGTGGTTCTGCAATTTTCTTCAATTCAGAGTAGTGCATATTGTTGATATATGTTTGATTAGCAGGATCTGCCAAAACTTCTTCATAGCTACGTAAGTGCTTGTTAAGATTCTTCAAGTATTCAGAATCAGGAGTGGTTACCTTCTCAGTTGTTTGAGTAGAACCATTGTGCACCAACATATCTGGTGTATTAACCAAAGTATAAGCCGCAGCTTTAATTACTGGTAAAGTCATTTGCATTTCTCCTTTAGTCATAGTTTTATATTGTAGATTATTTCACATATTTTTTGAAAAAGCAAGCACTTTCACTTGCCTTTTAAGAAAAGAGCCAGCACCAGCAAACTGCTGATACCGACTCTTTTGTTTAGGGTAGATTATACACTATATTTAGAAAATTGATCGCGAATAGATTTCATTTCTTCGGCGATAGAATCTACATCTAATACCATTTCCATCATTCCGACTTGTTCGTCGTAAATATCTGGATCTACATAATCTTTAAATTCTGGTTCAGTTGCATGGTATACAGCTAATCCTAGAGGAGTAGCAGTTAATGCACCTGCGTATGTAGGGTCTCCGTTAGTTACTGTTTCAGCTGCTAGACCAGCAGATTCTGCTTCAGCACCACCTAAGATAACAACTAGATTCTCTGCACCGTGTTTCTCAGCTGCTTCTTTAATACGACGTTGGTTTTCCAAATCCATGGCACCTGCGGCCGTTCAAACGAAACATTCTGTACTTGAGAAGAGAATGTCTACTGGTTTACCTTCTAAACATGCTTCAATTGCTTGTCCTGGGATTCCGTCACGGTCACCAATGATAAGCAATTTCTTGTTATCCATTGACATAATATACCTCCTAAGAAAATATGAAATAAAATTGTTCGCAACAACAATATCACTACTACGATAATTATCATAAGTCTATTTTATGGATTTGTCAAATATTTTTTATAAATACTTTTGTAATCCCTTTCATAACTTCGGTTTACCTTTCTTTAATCCTTGCTACAATAACCATCCAAATTATATTTATTTTATTAATAAATACCAACGGCCCAACCTGGAAACTGAATTAGCCTCTTGTTTAATCTAAAGTACGCTATAATACCCAGAGATAGTCACTAATTAAGGAGGAAACTATGAAAATACTACACGTCTTAGCGCAACTCCCTCAACAAACGGGATCAGGCGTTTATTATCGAAACTTAATTGAAGGGCTCAACCATGATGAAGTACAGCATGCCCTGATCTATGCCAACCAACCCCCCTTTGAAGACAACTTGAACCACTACCCTAGCTACCCAGTCCAATTTATGAGTGAAGAGTGTCCTTTTCCCATTCCCGGTATGTCCGATACAATGCCCTATCCACATACCATCTACTCCCAAATGTCCGACCAAGAAGTGAGAACTTGGCAAACTGCCTTTCAAAAACGTCTGCAGGCTGCAAAAGAACAATTTCAACCGGATATAGTGATTACCCACCATTTATGGTACTTAACATCCTTAGTTCTCGATTGTTTTACAGATATTCCAGTGGTTGGTGTCAGCCATGGGACCGACATTCGACAAGCGCGTCGACATCCTCAACTGGCAGCTCGTTATGTGAATGATCTCAATCGCTTATCTTTGGTATTCTCCTTGTCTCATCAAGATAAAGAAGCGATTCAGGAAACCTATCAAATTGATGAAACAAAGATCCACATTACAGGTAATGGCTACAACCCACAAATCTTCTATCCACCCCAGAAAAAAATAAGCGACGGCACCATCAAAATTCTCTACGCCGGCAAGATTGCCCAAGCCAAAGGTGTCTTTGAATTAGCTGCCACCTTTCCAGCCCTCAAAAGCAAATACCCACAACTTGAACTGCATATTATAGGTAATGGCGAAGAAGATAAGAAAGGACAGCTCTACCAAATCGCCCAAGCGGATGAAGCGAGTGGCTTCTTCCTCTATCCCGCTGTCTCACAATTAGAGCTGGCCGAAAAGATGCGACAAGCCGATCTCTTCGTCTTGCCTTCTTACTTCGAAGGTTTGGCTACCATCGTACTAGAAGCATTGGCTTGTGGACTGCGAGCGGTTGTGACAGACCTACTGCCACTCAAAAAACTCTTAGGTGACACCGTCAACCAGTCGGGCATCATTGAATACGTCAACCTCCCGCGCCTTTACGACCAAGATAAGCCCATCAAAGAAGATTTACCAATCTTTATCGAGGACCTAACCACTCACTTGGATATGCAAATCCAACGAATCTTGGACCATTCTACAACTGAAAGCATGCGTCAAGAAATTACCCGCCACTCCTGGCCAGAGTTAATTGACCGGCAGTACCGCTTATTACAAGGACTCCTCAGCCAATAAAGCATGGTGATCGTCAGGCCAGGATCATCCGTCGCTTAAGGTGATAGGAAGGCTTGACAACTAATAAATGCCCCATCACCTATGATAATCTCTGATGAGACTTGCTTTGATTCGGCTTTAGATCCCTGATGTGTTAAAATTACTTTATCAATGATTATTTAGGAGGATTTTTTAATGAGAAAACTCGTATGCTTTATTTCAGCTGCTGCGCTCACAGCAGGCTTGATTCCCGTAACAGAACCGACTCAAGTTTCAGCACAAGAAAATAAAAGCTTAGTCATTTATTCCAATACCTTGAATGACCAAAAACGCCAAGCACGTGTTGAAGAATTAGCTAAAGAAGCTGGTTTTGACTTACAAGTAGTCGTAGCAGGTGGTGGTGATATTTATAACCGGGTGCTTGCTGAGAAAGAGGATGCTCAAGCAGATGTTGTGATTGGTTTAGATGAAGCTAATTGGCTGAACTTACAAGATGAGGTTGCTCTCCATGACTTTGAGCCGGTCTGGGCTAAAGACATGCCTGAAGCTAAATTACTCGGCAATGGCCAATTCTATCCTTTTGCTGAATCTTATATCTTTGGCCTTTATAATCCTGATCAAGTATCTGAAGAAGATCTTCCTAGCCGCCTAGAAGAATTAGGGCAAGATCCTGATTTAGCAAATAAATACCGCATTCCAGAAGACTTAGGTGGATCGACTCACCAAAAGATTATTCTTTCAATTCTTATGCAATATCCAGATGAAGCGGGTGAATTAGGTATTTCCGATGAAGGCTGGCAACAAGTCGAAGATTACCTCGCTAACGGTTATCAAATTCGCGAGGATGAAGACCATTTTGAATTACTTAAGGATGGTACTTTGCTTTATGACTACTTCCATGCTTCAGGAACTGCAACACGCATGGGGGAAGATCCAGATTTAAATGTTAAGCCGATTAACCCTGAGTACGGTGTCTTCACCATGACAGAAGAAATTGGGATTCTAGACAAGGGGGGAGATCATGACTATTCAGTCGCGGAAGAATTCGTGGACTGGTTTGGTTCGGATGAAGTTCAAAAGATCTTAGCTGAAGAATTCGGCTTCATCCCACTAACTCCCGCTGCTCAAGAAGGAATCGATGAGACCATGAAAGGACTCCTGGAACAAGTAACTCCAATGGAAGTTGACTGGGATCTCTACCGTGAAAACGTTGACGCTTGGGTCGAAAAATTAGAACTAGACTACATGCCATAACGCTTTGATTCAATCTTAGGGACTGTGACGCACACTACCCGTCTGATCAATCAAACTGCCGAATCGAGCCTCGCAGAATAGGCTTTTGAAAGGCCGCTATGCCTTTGGTAAACGCCAACTAGGTAAGAAGCCGACATTAGCTTGCGACCCTGACGATTCGGCTTTTATTTTTTGACCAGACCTTAAATGTTTCATCTTGTAACATTTAATCTTAAGATAATAGTTAGTAGATTCCATCTCAACCAATAAAGGAGCCTATTTATGATCGAACTTCAAAATATCCAAGTTAAATATGGTGATTACATTGCGGTGGATCACGTTAACCTTCGTATTCAAGAAGGTGATTTCTTTACTTTTCTAGGGCCATCAGGCTGTGGTAAGACAACCACTCTGCGCGCCATTGCGGGTTTAACCCCTCCTAGTCAAGGGAAAGTCCTACTCGATGGTCAGGACATTACGCATACACCAGTTGAAAAGCGCCAGCTAGGCATGGTTTTTCAATCCTACGCCCTATTTCCGACCATGACTGCCTATGAGAATATCGCCTACGGACTTCGGGTGCAGCATATGGCGGAAGATCGCATCCGAGAGAAGGTTCACCGCCAAGCTGAAATCGTCGACTTACATCCCAACCAACTTGCCAAAAATGTCAGCCAATTATCTGGTGGGCAACAACAACGTGTGGCCATTGCTCGTACCTTGATCATGGAACCACGAGTCATCCTCTTCGATGAACCCTTATCGAACCTCGATGCAAAATTGCGGAAACAATTGCGCAAAGAACTAAAAGAAATCCAAGCCAAGACGGGTCTGACCGCCATCTATGTTACCCACGACCAAGAAGAAGCTTTGGAGCTTTCGGATCAATTAGCGGTCTTCCAACGGGGTAAAATTGAACAAATTGGAAGCCCTATCGAAGTTTACAACCATTCACAAACAGAGTTTGTATTAAATTTCATTGGGGATGCCAACCGACTATCTCCAGGAATCATAGAATTGCTCAATCACCAATTAGAGACCCCTCTACCAACGGACCATATTGCTTATATTCGCTGGGAGAATATTCGCCCCCAAGCCCTTAGCCAAGAAGATCTTATTTTGGAGGGTTCGATCATTGACCGCAAATTCCAAGGCAACAGTTTAATCTACCAAATCCAAATCGAAGATGCCAGCTTCCAGTTTATGGTCTTAAATCAACCGGGACACCATTTTGAGATTGGCCATTCAATCAAAACTTATCTGAATCCCAGCGATATTATGACTTATCCGCTAGGAGGGGCTCCTCATGACTAAGCAATTTCCTTGGCAAAAGATCGCGCACCTTCTTCTCATCAGTTTACTCGCTTGGTTTATCCTGATCGCCATTATCAATCCCATCTTGAGTGTTATTGCGACAAGCTTCTGGCAAAATGGCCAACTCGACCTATCGGCTATTCATAAGGTGTTAGCTTCCAAGAGAGCCATGGCGGCGATCAAAAATTCTTTTCTACTGGCTATTACCTTAACCATCACCTGTAATATCGTTGGCCTATTTATGGTGCTCGTAACGGAGTATTTTGCCATTAAAGGACAAAAAATCCTTCGGCTAGGCTATTTAACGACACTATTAATGGGTGGACTAGTCATGAACTTTGGTTATATCCTGGTCTATGGTAAGAATGGCTTTATTACTCAGGCCTTGATGCATTTCATACCTAGCCTGGATCCTTATTGGTTTGAGGGCTATCCTGCTGTCCTCTTTGTCATGACTCTCGGTTGTACCCATATCCACATGCTCTTCTTGAGAAATGCTTTTCAGTCGATCGATTATCAATTATTAGAAGCCGCTAAAATTTTAGGAGCCAAGCCCTTAAATGTCCTCTTTAGAGTGGCCTTGCCGACACTCATTCCAATTATCATGACCTTAGTGATTATGACCTTCCAAACCGGTCTCGGTGCCTTCTCGGCACCTGTTATGGTAGGAGGGAAGAACTTTCAAACTATTTCACCTTTAATCTTGACCTTTGCCAACCGACCCAAATCGCGCGATCTCTCAGCGATGCTGTCAATCTTTTTAGGTATCTGTCAACTTATTCTGCTCTATTTCCTAACACGCAATGAACGACGGGGAAATTTTCTTTCCATCTCTAAGACCAAGTCTTCCCTCAAGAAGCAAGTCATTCATTCTCCTCTCTTGAATTTCCTTGTCCACTTTCTAGCCTACGGATTATTTATCTTATTTATGTTACCTTTCATCGCGATTATCCTAGCTTCCTTCACCCCGGCAGCCAGTTTAAGACAATCAACACTCTCCTTGTCTAGTCTTACCCTGGCCAATTACCAGGAGGTCTTGACACATGTCAAAGGTTATCAACCAATTGTAACCTCTATCATCTATTCCATCATTGCAGCGGGTCTAGCCGTCCTCTTGATGACCTTAATTGCGAGAGTGATTCGGAACAACAAAGAAGCTTGGTTCTCTCTACCCTTAGAATATTTATTCTATATTCCCTGGCTGATCCCCTCACTCTTATTAGCCTTAGGTTATTTAATCGCTTATGATTCTCCCTCAAGCTTGTTATTAGGGCAATCCGTCATTGGATCCTGGTGGATTCTTCCTCTGGCCTATTTAGTGGTTTCCTTACCCAATAGCTTACGATACATTAAAGCAGCCTTTTATGGCGTGGATGGTCAATTAGAGGATGCCTCAAAGTTACTCGGCGCCTCTTCTTGGCAGACCCTAAGACGGGTCATTATTCCGATTCTGATCCCAACTCTTTTGGCCCTCTTTGCCATCCAATTCAACCAGCTGATTGATGACTATGATCTTTCAGTCTTTCTCTATCAACCTTCGAATCCTACACTTGGGATCGAAATTAGAAAGAATGCGAACCCCGATACCAACCTCAATGCACAAGCAATTAACGCAGTTTATTCGGTCCTTCTAATGCTCATTAAAGGGAGTGCTCTTTACTTTGTTTATGGTTCAAGGTTTACTCGTAAACAATCTAAACCTGCCCTTGTTACCAAATAAAAAAGCCCACGAAGGCCATTTGCCAAGCGTTCTTGCTAGAATACTTGTCAGGGCCCTTCGGGGCTTTTTTTACATGTCTTTTAATACTTGGATAATTTCATCCATCTCACTGTCGAGTAAGGTCCGAACATCCAATTGAACATAATCCTGCTGGACTCGAGCAATAATCGGCTTGGTCCGGGTACGCAGGTAGTGTTCTAACTGAGCTGCGCTGCAGTGAGCATGCGCAATCTGTACTAAGGCGGTTGGTAGGGTCGATCCTGGATAAGACCCGCCACCTATTTGAGATTGACCAGGTTGACGCTCAGCCTGCCAATCTTCGGATAGGTCATTAATGGCGCGAATCATTTTATCTGCTTTTGCTTGTAGTTGATCAAGGCTTTGGCTAATTTTTTGTAGAACAGGAATCTTCTCCAGGGCTACTTCAGGATTTAAGTACTGACGCATGGTCACTTCTAAGGCAACCAGGGTCACCTTATCAGTCCTAAGCGCCCGTGTCAAAGGATGAGAACGAATCTTATCAAGCAAGTGCTTCTTGCCCACAATAATCCCTGCTTGTGGACCACCTAATAATTTATCTCCAGAGAAGGTCACCACATCAAAGCCTGCTCGAATCGCTTCTTGAACTGTTGGCTCATAAGGTAAACCAAATTGCTGCATATCGAGGAACAGTCCGGAACCTAAGTCATTTAAAGCTAAGACTCCTTTTTCATGGGCGAGTTCGACTAAATCATGGTCTGACACATGGTCAGTAAAGCCGACCAAGCGATAATTCGAAGTGTGGACACGAAGAATAGCCCCCGTTTGGTCACTTATGGCTTGTTGATAGTCCTTTAAGTGGGTCTTATTCGTCGCTCCCACTTCTCTTAAACGGGCGCCACCGCGCGTAATAACATCGGGAATTCTAAAGGAACCTCCAATTTCGACTAATTCACCACGTGAGATTAACACTTCTTGCTTCTCAGTCAGCGCTGATAGCATCAAGAGAACGGCTGCTGCATTGTTATTAACGACCAAGGCATCTTCAGCACCTGTTATTTGCTTGAGGACATCCTTTAAGTGAACATAGCGTGACCCCCGTTTACCAGCTGCTAAATCGTACTCTAAGTTCGAATAGGAAGGTGCTAATTCAGCAATTGCTTGGACGACTTCTTCAGATAAGGGCGCCCGGCCTAAGTTTGTGTGAAGAACCGTCCCAGTGGCGTTAATCACCGGCTTCAAGGAGGGCTGAACCCTGATAGTCAAGGCATCATTCACTTGATTAACAACCTGGTCAAAGGCGACCACCTCCGGATCTGTTGCTTCCCCATCTAAGATGCGCTGGCGGATCTTATCAATTTCGAGTTGGATCGTTTCCTTAATATAATCAAGGTCTAATTCTGCTTGCCATGCGGTAATGACTTCTGCTTGCATCACCTTATCTACTTTTGGCAACTTGGCCAATAATTCTCTCACTATAATTGTACCTCCTCAATATGATTGAGATATTTTGGATTCATCACCCGCACATCTTCTTGCCTCGTTGTGATTCCACGGCGGTCAAAGTCATCTAATAATAAAAGGGTATATTTACGGCTGGTTCCAAGTAAATTGCGGAAATCAGCGAGGGCAATTTCTCCGTGGTCTCGACAGAATTCGGCCAAAATCTCCAAAGCCTCATTGTAATATTTAACATGAAGTTCAGTCTGTTTATCTAAGCGGTAGAATTCATTCTCTTTACGCATCAGCATATAGACTTCACGCTTAACCGGATCCTTGCCTACCACTTCCTCAAAGCTAGGAGGAGTAAATGGATTATGGGCTAATTGATCTTCAATTGCCTGGCGAGCTTTTGCCTGAGCAGGTGAGATTTGAATCGAGTGGCCTGCCAAAGCGATGATATCGCCATCGATCCTCAGCTTTTTATCCTCAACTAAGGTCGAGATAATAGCATTTAATTCCTTAGGTGCTACCTGATTGAAGCGAGAGCGAAATTCTTCCAGAGACATCCCTGCCACCATATTGTTGCTTGAGTGGAAGTCATCTAATAATTTCATCATTTCCTGACTGATCGCATCAAAGGAATCTTTCGCAAAGTAGAATTGACCAAATTTCAACAATTTCCCCTCTGCGACCATGTCTGATACATATGCTTCAACCACTCTCATTTCTTCACCTAGGTAGTCTGCCATCTCCTTAATTGAAGTAAAACCAGTGGACCGGTGGATCAAGAAGTCCAGTAAAACATCTTCAGTTGAACCGGATTCCATTACTTCAAGTGAATCAATGACATTCTGGTTAAAGCGCTTGTGCTTGCGAGGAGTTGCATCCAAGACCTCACCTCCGCCGATGGTCACAACCGGTGAGAAGTTCCTTAGGATGAACCGATCCCCTTTCTTAACGGCCACTTCCTCTTCCAACCGAATCTGCATAAAAGCAGTCTCACCTGGAGCCAAAGCTTCCACCCCAAGTGGTACAAGACGACCAATCACTTCACACGTTCCGATGTGGAGATGGACCCGGTCCCATAGTTGCATGGGCTGATTAGCACTCTTCAAGCACATAACTTTAGCATCCAACATATAGGACGCCTCAAGAGGAGCAGCACTCAAGACATCTCCTCTCTCAACTTGGTCTAAATCAACCTTAGTCAAGTTGAGAGCTGTTCGATTCCCCGCATAAGCAATCGCTTGATCTTGCTCATGAATTTGAATGGTCCGAACCCGTGTCGTGATGCCTGCTGGGTAGATGGTCAAGTCATCGCCGACTTTAATGGACCCATCGATCAGAGTCCCTGTTACGACCGTCCCGAAGCCTTTAACTGAGAAAGCTCGGTCTACATTCAAACGAGCGGGTAATTGTTCATTTTCTTGTTGAATGCCTGCAATTTTTTGGACAAGGACGTCCTTTAATTCATCCAAACCAGTCCCTGCAATCGCATCGGTTTCAACAATCGGCGCATCTTTTAAAGGAGTGTCAGCAAATTGTTCGCGGATATCTTCATAGACTAAGTCCTTTAAATCTTGGTCTACACCCGATACCTTAGATAAAGCAATGACATACTCTTCAATCCCTAGCAAGGTCAAGACATCCACATGCTCTTTGGTTTGAGGCATAATCCCTTCATTAACGTCGATCACTAAGAGAACAAGGTCAATGCCCGCTGAACCGGCTAACATATTCTTGATAAACTTTTCGTGACCAGGCACATCGACGATTCCAACCCGCTCACCATTCGGTAAGTCCAAATAGGCAAAGCCCAAATTGATAGAAAGGCCACGCTGTTTCTCCTCCTTAGTGGTATCTGTTTCGATCCCAGTTAAGGCTTTGATAAGCGTGGTCTTTCCATGATCAATATGGCCTGCCGTCCCTAAAACGACATTCTTCATGATTGATCCTTTCTATAATGCTTAGGCTGGAATGACAACTTGTGAATGTGAGCGTTGTTGCTCATAGATGTAACGCATATTGGTCTTCTCACCAACCGCTAATTGATCTTCCATCTCATAGAAAGAGACACAGGTTCCACAAGCTTTAATCGCTACACCCTTATCCGCTAGGGACTTCAAGTCTTCAAGGGTATCCGCTCCTTCTTTGGCAAGCAGCACACCCCCATTATAAAGAATGATTTCCTTAGGAAGGTCATCATCTTGTGCGACGACACTCAAGAAGGACTTCATTAGAACCTTACCGAGCTCATCATTTCCGCTACCTAAACGATCGTTATTTAAGATTATAATATGTTCTGACATCTTTATCTCCTTTTATTTGACTGTAATTAACTTATCTTTCCGTTCTGTAATCGTACCAATATGACTGGCTTGAATATTCGCAGCTTCATAAGCTTGCATGATCCCAACCAATTGATCTTGTGGTACGGTAATTAATAGACCTCCGGATGTTTGTGGATCAAAGAGGATCTCTTCCATCGCCACATCATCCATTTGAAAATCGATCAACCGCTCATAATGTTCGCGGTTCCGCTTGGCACCGCCTGTTGTCAACTTGGCTTTAGCCGCTTCATAGGCACCTGGAATGATCGGCACCTTGCTGACGTCGATTTCGGCTGAAACATCCTCTTCCACCATTTCAATTAAATGTCCTAAAATACCAAAACCTGTAATGTCCGTACAAGCCGTCACCTGGTATTCTAGCATGATTTCAGCTGCATATTTGTTCAAGGTGGTCATTGATTCAATGGCCTCCTCAAAGGACGCATCATCAATTAAGCCTTTATTGTGGGCTGTTGTGACAATCCCAACGCCTAGCTTTTTCGTTGCAATTAGAGCATCACCTGGCCGACAGCCATTATTGGTTACAATTTTATCTGGATGAACAACCCCTGCAACCGCTAGTCCATAAAGAGGCGGATCTTGTCGAATGGTATGCCCACCTGCTAAGACCCCACCAGCTTCAAGCACCTTCTCAGCACCCCCTCGCAGAATCTCAGCCAAAGCATCAAGCGGCTGGGTATTATCTGGATACGCTACGATATTGAGGGCCGTTATAACCTGCCCACCCATGGAATAAACATCGGATAAAGCATTCGTTGCAGCGATCCGACCGAAATCATACGGATCTTTGACCATGGAGGGGAAGAAGTCAGTCGTTTGGATGACCGCAACATCTTCTGACACCTGGTAAACGGCTGCATCATCACTCGAATCATAGCCAACTAGCAAGTTAGGATTGAACTGCTTAGGAAGGCCACCTAGAATTTCAGACAAACTGCCTGGTCCAATCTTAGCGTTTCACCCACCGCAAATTTCTAATTCGGTCGTTTTATCTGTTTTCTTGTTGTTATCTACCATTGAATCCCTCATTTCTTAATTTGTATTCATCCTTATTATACGCTTTCTGAAAAGATATTTCAGTCATCAAGGATGACTACTTATTGTTAAGCATAATAAACAAACAGCACAGGAAAACCTGTGCTGTTGATCCGTGTATCTCTCGAAAGACTAGAAGTCTAATTTTTCTGATTTAACGCGTCCTTTTTCATTTACAAAGTAACGGTCAACGCGGTCTGTAAAGGGTGTTGCTCCAGCACCTGTTCCATCTTTACGAAGAGAAACTTGAAGTACTTTATGATCAAAATCAGGATTTTCTTTTAAGACTTGCTTCATGATCTTAAGAATTGATACAGGTGTATCTGGTTGTTTTAAGGTAACAAATGATTTACCTTTTTCTAAAGCTGCCGCAACAAATTCTTCAACTTGCTCAGCAGGCGCACCAAATACTAAATAGTAATCGCCATCTTTATCCATGTCTTCTGCTTTACGCACTTGTACAGATGGGTAAGATTTTTTAGCTAATTGCATCACATTAGCCATTAATGGGCGAGACCCAGTTGAAGGGTGGCCAGCAATAATGACAGATTCTTTGTTATTGAAAGCTTCCTCAATATATCCTGCTACTGTTTCATTAAATAATCCACCATCTACTACCTTTTGAAGAATTTCATTCATCAATAAAGACCTCCATATTTATTAGTTTTGTGTATAGGTTCACAATATCACAAAAAAGGGATTTTGAAAAGGACTTTTCAATTAGATTTTGACTACCCTCCTGATATCTCAAACCTCTTCACTCATTATAAAACAAATCAATCCATAAGCCAAATGAAGTGAAGGAGACCTTGTCTTGCCTCAATAAAGAATTCTAGCCCCTAGAATCCTTTGAGGACTCTAAAGGCTAGCTTAAATGTCTGGCGGGAACGTGTAAGAATCGAACTTACCCAAGACGCTCTTAACGCCTCATACTGGTTTTGAAGACCAGAGGGAACACCAGAACCCATCCGCTCCCAAGTATATTTCTTTCAGCAAGACTCTTACAATAATACCAGTTATTCCATTTAATATCAAGCTTTTATCCTTGATCTGAAGGTTTATTTTCAAAATGATCACAGGCTACTATCTTTTTCAATAGGTAATTGGTCATCCTGAGTCCACTCATCCATGGATCCATCGTAGACCGCAATTTTTTCCTTTCCTAATTCTTTAAGGACCATAAAGAGCCAGGAGGCACCGACCCCAAAGCCACAATATAAAATGGCCTCAACCGTGTCTGTCAAAACGCCCGCCTCTTCGAAAATCTGAGATAAAATCGCTCGGTCAAGCAAGCGACCCGTTGCAGGGTCTGCTAAAGACCCATAAAAGACATTCTTACTCCCAGGAATATGCCCTGCCCTATCTGGGCCATAAGGGGCACTCACGCCGCGATACTGGTCAGGACTTAAGGCATCGATAATTTGAATATTGTCTGCTTTTATAGCAGCCAAGACCTCTTTCTTATCAACAAAATAATGGTCTTGTTGTTGGACATTCAGCTGACCTTCTGGATAGTCTACGATTTCTTTACTTACCGGACGCTCCTCAAGTAACCAACGATCAAAGCCTCCTTCAAGAATCGAAACCTTAGTTAAGCCGGCATAGAGCATCTGCCAAGCTAAACGCGCTGCCCAGATTGAAGCAGAGAACTCAACACCCACTTGTGGCCCTGAATCATAGACCACCACATGGGTCTCATCCGAGATCCCCATTTTTTCCAGCGCTTTTACAAAGTCCTCGTGCTGCATTACGGTAAAAGGTAATTCAGCGGTTGGATCTGAAAGTTCCATCAAATTTGCTTCAACGGTCCCAGGAATATGGTGCGTTTCAAATTGTTTCTGACCAGACTGAATCATCGCTTCATTATCCACATCAAAGAAGATGGTTGCATCCACAACCCTAACATTGGGATCCTGCAAGTGTGCTTCCAACCAATCTGGACTCACAAAATAGGAATGTGTCATCTTAGTAGCGCTCCTTTCAACTTTGTCTATAAAAAGAAAGCTGGGTTGCCCCAGCTTTTGATTGAGCAAAAAGAGGATTATTCTTCATCCTTTGTTGCTTCTTGATCGTCGTCTTCTGCTTCTTCTGTTTCAGCATCTTCCTCGTCTTCTTTTTCTTGATCGTCACTATCATCTTCAGACTTTACAGAAAAAGTGATATAGACAGGAGTCCCTTCTTCAGGTAACACATCTGCATCACCAGTAAAATTCACTTCGTTACGGTTCTCAACTGCACCATAAGTATAAGTATGATTCGAGATCAATCCAACTGGGCAAGAGTCAAGACATAAGATACATCCATTAAAGACTTCGTGAGCACGCTCTTTATTTCCACCAAAGCGGAAGTCCAATTCATTACCATTTGAATCGTTAATAACTTCATTAATGTCATATTCTTTCTCTGCACCATCCCAAGTAACAGTGACATTAATTTTATCACCTTCTACTTGTGTTTCTTCTTTATTTTCTGGAGTCATATTATCACCAGATTCTGCACCAATTTCTTTCAAGGCTTCATAGAAATCATCTTGATTTCCTTTAGTACCGAAAATGGACTTATGACCAAAGTTTCCATCATCAAATACGATCGCGTGGCGGGTATTTGTTTCTAAATATTTACCATTCACATAAGCTAAAAGTGTAATGGTTTTATTTTCTTTATCGACTAAGATCGGTTCCTCTTCAGTCGGAAGACTTTCTTCTGCAAAAGTTGGAACACCTAAGCTTGCTGCAGCAACGAAAGTAAAGGCAACACTTGCAATTTTTTTGATAAATTTATTCATAATTTAAGATCTCCTTTTAAATTGTTTTTTGTTTTTATTGTCATGATACCAAATAAAAGCCATGACGATGGTCATAACAACGAGTATCACTATGGTTGTCAACCGGGTCGTACTTAAGGGTGTATTCATAAAGAACATATCCCGCACATTATAATAGAATATGTTAGGCGACTTAACCAACATTAAGACCAAGGCAATCGCTTCTCCAATAAAGAAGGTGATCGGCTTAATCTTGAAGAATAAGGCTAACATAATAAAGAGCGCCACCACAAACCAACACAACACCCAGGTATGCACCCTCATCTCTAACCAAACCCAATAAGACATCAAGGCCCCCGCTACTAGCGCAAAAATAAAGCCTGAGCAAAGAGCTGAAAGAATATTTTTTAGGTTAAACATCATTTCCCCCCCTTTCTATAATTCAATGGCTAGCCACTTGTCAAAGAGCGCCTGTTTTAAAGCCTCGTGGTCAGTGATTTGAGGGATATTAAGGTGCACTTTGCTTAGGGGCTTAGAGCCAGCATAGGACGTCGGATCAAAATCTTTGGCGATTAAAGAACCCGTTGAGAGGCTATTGATTGAAACATTAAAATCAGTCCACTCTTCTTGGAAATACCCCGGATCAACTAAGTAAGCAGCCGCTAAGGAATCCCAATTATAAAACCCCTTAATACCGTATTCAATCTCATTATCCACAAACCATGGATCGGAATATTTAGAAATAAGCGCTGCAATCGGTGTCTCGACACCCTGGAAGGCTTTTTGATAATCTTCTCGGGTAAATAAGAGGTCTGTACACCGATTCCCAGTTAAGATACTGACGTTTTTACCCTTCGTTAAGACGGTATAGGTCGCTTGCGGATCGCAAGAAAAGTTTAATTCCAGCATCTCCTGTTTAGCAAAGATCAAAGGCTCCGTCGTGCCACCCATTAGGACGACTTGAGATAACTTATTGAAGAAATCAGGATCTCTCAAGTAAGCTCCTTGCAGATTGGTCATGGAACCAACTGCTAAGACTTTTAATTCTCCCGGATACTGGTTGGCTAAATCAACCAAGAGTTGACTAGCCTCGGTGAGATAATCACCATTTGTCCCACCACCCTTGGCATAGGGAATTTCTTGGAGCTGAAGGTCTTGAATCAATTGCCGGGTGCACCGGTCTACTTCCTCAATCGGACAATTGCCAAATGTCGAGGTGATGCCAACAACTTCCACATCCACCGACCCGAGCAAGTACATTAAAGCCAGACCATCATCGACATCTCGATTCGGTGTATAAAAAGAATTATCAAAATCAATGACGACTTTCATTTTGTGACTCCTTATCTTTCTTTTTTGGGTCCTTCAAGAATTTCCCTAGGAAGGTCGTCCCAATGACTAAGGCTCCAAGCAAGAGGAGTGAAATCATAAAGGAACGGTCCGTCGGTTCTAGCGCTTTATCCCCGACATTCACATAAATAAAGGTGCCTGGTAGGATAAAGATCCAAGAAATCCATAAGTAATCCCAAAACCGAATATCGGTCAAACCGAAGGCATAGTTTTCAATATTATATGGGATGACAGGCATCAACCGTGCCAGCATCAAGACGAAATTCAACCGACCGCGTTCCGCCCCCAGAATTTCGACACTCTTAGGATACTTACGGTAGAGATAAGACTGGAGTCCTTCACGAAAGAGGTAGCGAGACATAAAGAACATAAAGATCATATTGAAACTTGCACCAATAAAAGTCAATAGGGAGCCTTGCCAGAGACCATAGCCCATCCCCCCAGCAATTGCGAGGACAGGAACTGGGAAGAAGCCGATAGGCAAGAAGGTCCATAAGAGAATATAAATGATCTGTCCATTCGGTCCTGCTTCTTCAATCATTTGTCTTACTCGATCTGGCGAAAAATAAACAGTAATCCAAATCGTCGCAATTACGAGAATAACAATCAAGACTGCCTTAAATAGCTTACTCTTCGACAGTTGCTTTTGTTTCTTTGTTTCGTTCATTGTACACCGACTTAATAATAAAGATCACAATTGAAACAGAGAATAGAAGGAGCAGACCCACAAAGAGTTGCTTACCGCCACCGCCAAAGTTTTGGCCAATGTAAGAGTAAACAATGGTTGCGGGAAGTTGTCCAATCCCTGTTGCAATGAAGAATGGCCAGAAGCCCATAGAAGTTAAACCTGCCGCATATGACACTAAGTCAAAGCTGACAAAAGGTAATAACCGGCAAACAACAATTGTATATTTACCATAACGTTCGAAGAAGCCATCCAGCGACTGTAAAGCGCGATTAGATGTAATCTTGGTTACGACATCCCGGCCTAGAATACGCGCAATATAGAAGCATATTGCAGCTCCCACCATTGAAGACGTCCACGAAAGTACAGCTCCCCAGGCCCACCCAAAAATAGCGGCATTAGAAAGCGTAATCAGGAAAGCTGGAATCGGCGAAACGATTGATTGAAGAATCATCAAGAAGAAAGAAACCACCGCTGCAATACTCCCATAAGAACGAATAAAGGCAATGGTATCCTCTAACTTAACTGCCTTCATCGCTCCAACCGATTCGTTAATAAAGCTATTAACGGGCTCAACAAAGAAATAAACGAGTAACAGAACGACAACACTCACGATAAGTGCAATTTGACTTTTTTTCATAGGTACCTCCTTATTAATTTGAATTGCTAAGTGTGTTACAAACCATCCCATCTCCCCTTTCAATAGTCATTGAAGATCTACCTATAAAATCGATTCGATGTGTTTTTCCAAGTCTTCGGGGCTGATCATCCCGATCTGGTGATGGACAATCTCCCCTTCCTTATTAATAAATAAAGTAGTTGGTAAGAATGTTGCCTGCACCTCAATCATCGTCGCCAGGTCTAAATCATAATAAATTGGTAGCGTCAATTTATGTTTCTCAACAAAACGATCGACTGCCTCTTTATTTTCACTTGGCTTGCTATGGAGAGCGTTGACCATGAAGAAGTCTACCTCCTCTTTATGGTCTTCCCACGCTTTCTGAAAGGCTGGCATTTCTTCACGACAAGGTGGGCACCAGGTCGCCCACATATTAACTACCATGGGGCGGCCAATATTGTCAGTGATATCGATGACTTCTTCCTTGCCATCAATAAATTCAAACTTAGCTAGGTCAATCGACGATTCATTCTCAGTTTCTGATGACTCTTTCTGAGTCTCCTCGGTTTCCTCTGAGGCCTGGTCGTCTAGCTCTATCTCATCTTCTTGACTTATTTCTTCTGGCTCTTGACTGGTCGTTGATGTGGTTGTTGTCGTAACTT
The DNA here is from genome assembly GCF_000245795.1 of Facklamia languida CCUG 37842. Taxonomy (GTDB): domain Bacteria; phylum Bacillota; class Bacilli; order Lactobacillales; family Aerococcaceae; genus Facklamia; species Facklamia languida. The sequence continues at coordinate 286,428 of NZ_JH601133.1, forward strand.
CTTGTGGACTGTCTACGACTTGCTGGTCCTTCTGGGCCTGTGAATAAAAGACACCAGCGACGATAAATAAGGCGACTAGCATTAGACCATACCGTGTTAATTGCTTCATAATCGATTCCTCCTAAGCAAGTTGACCTAAAAGATTTTCTAAGAGACCTGTCATCGTTAAAACGCCAAACGCTATCAAGAAGATCCCTGCAATCCGGTTAATCAACTCATAATGCGATTTAATCCATGTGATTGCCTCTTTACTCTCTTCAATTAAGAGAGCACACAAGAGAAAGGGAATCCCTAAGCCGATGCAATAGCATAAAATCAGCATAAAAGATGCAAAAGACGAAGGAACCGTCGCGATATAAGTCAAAGCAGAAGCCAGGAAGGTCCCAACACAAGGAGTCCATGAGACAGCGAAGATCACTCCAAAGATAAAGGGGTTGGCGGTTTGTTGTCTTGCCTGACCTGATTGCGATAGCCTGGTCATTAAGCGTTGTCCGGTTAAGTAGTCCAAGCCTAAAAGCACCATAATTCCACCGGCAATTAGATTGACAACTTGACGATTAACCAATAAGAATTTACCAACAGTCGACACAAATAGACTCATTAAGATAAAGACACAGCTAAAACCCAGCATAAATAAACCAGCCCTTAGCAGGGTCTGTCCCTTGGTGTGCGTCTTTTTATCCCCAGCAAAATAGGCAATATAAAGGGGGATCATGGGTAATAGACAAGGAGAGATAAAGGTCATAATCCCTTCTATGAATAGTAGAAAATAATTCATCGCTCAGCCTCCCTTACAAGGTAAAATGTCATCACTATTAATAGTGGTGACATTTACACTCAATCATTTTAACAAAATTTTAAAATCTAAGATACTTTCAATTTATTTGGCAACCTTTATTTATTAAAGTTCTTGATCTGTCTAGAAACAGATGGATCAAGGTCGATATTAAAATCTGGGTATTTTGACCTTTTATTTATTTATAAATATTGTAATACTTCCCCTGAAAAAGTCTAATCCTGGTAGGGCCGCTGTTCTTCTGGCCCACCTGTAACCGCTAGATCTAACAACTGATTCATCACCTTGCGTTGCATAAGAGTATCTCCTGGCTCGCCAAAGGTCAATCCAAGTGGGAATTCGATCGTCAGCATCCGAGGTGGACGCACTTTCTCAGCCAAGCGAGGTAAATGCATAATTGAAGCGGTCCGAATACCTTGATCTTCTACTTCACGTTGAATGAGTCCGACGGACTGGTGGCAAATATATCAGCCAGGAGACAGCAAAGCCAAGTCCACACCATCTTCCTTCAACTGACGGGCAATCGCAGGGGCCGTCTCATTCATTAAGAGATCGGTCCTAGTTATATAACCCATTAAGCCAAAATGCCGTGGTCCCACTTCCCCAATAACGCCTTCTTGAGCCAGGTCTTTTAGTAAGGCTAAAGGAAAAACACAGTTCAAATCTTGGTCAGCTGGTTTGTGGTTATAGTGATCGTGGGTGATCATGATATCGGAGGGTTGACTGGCTCCTGGGATCATCCGATAAGTATGATCGCCTTTCACATTAAAAGGCGGATCGGTTTTTAGATGGGGACCAGAGGTGGTAATAAAGGCTACCTTACATTGCTCTAAAGGCTTCTCAAGTGTCACATATGCAGGAGCTTCATCAATGGTCATCACCATTCTCTCCGCTCCCTTGGCAATGATTTTCTCTTTAAAACTTCGCTTCTTCATTTTGTCCTTCCTTTCTAATTATTTTTTAGCATAGATTGCTTGGATTTCTTCAATTGTTGCACCCCTTCTAAAAAGCCACTGGCAATACTGCATTCGCATGAGTGTCCGCATTGTCCCCTGGCGCTTGAACCGTCTGGAGGAGGTATAAATAGGCGTCTTTGCTAAGAGTATACCATGTCCGTGCTCTTTATTCCTGATTGACAGATCATAATCTTCCATGAGTGGTAAAGGCCGAAAGCCACCCAGACGGTGATAGTGTGCCTTGGTCATAAACATCCCCTGGTCTCCAAAAGCAATTTGGCGATGTTTGATCCGCCAATTAGATCCCATTGCAATCATCCTAAGTAAGCAGCTATTCGGTTCAAATCGCAGAGGGAAGGCCCCAAAATCAGCCTCAGTTAGGACTTGCAAAATTTCACCGACTGGCGAAGTTTTAAAAAAGGAATCAGCATGCAAAAATAACAAGGCATCTCCTCTAGCCTTTTGAGCCCCATCATTTAGTTGATGGCCACGTCCCTTGAGACTTTTAACCACTTGGTAGCCCTCTTCTTCTAGTAGATCCGCTGTCTGGTCCTGGCTACCTCCATCCACAAAAAGGACCTCAATCGCTTCATCTTGAAAATGATCAAGATGCCGGACTAAGCTTGAAACTTGGTCTGCTTCATTATAGACAGGAATAATCACACTTAGCTTAGTGGTCATCACTTAAGTCTCCTAAAGAATCAATATAAGCTTCAATCATCTCCAAGAACGGTAGACTGATAAAGCGTTCAATCACAGCGAAAGACCCCTGATCGGCTGCTTTAATCTTACTTGCTTGAAGGTACTGCACATAAGCCATTGAACACCATGTAATCCCTCGCAGACAGGTAAAATGTAAATAAGTAATCAGCTTGTCCCAGTCAACTGGTAAGTGACTATGTTGGTTGTAGGCCTCGACAAAGGCTTCAACACGTGACTTGTCTAATAGGTCATTAGTCTTCCAGAGAGTCGTCGTTGGCGCTAAAAAGTGGGCAAGGTCTTGCTCCTTCTCCCCTATTAGCGGCTTCTCCCAATCAATAATATAGGAATCCTGGCCGGGATTAATCAAAAAATTATGGGAATTCAACTCTGTGTTGATGATACAGGCTTCTTGTAAGGGTTGGTCTCGATCATATTGATCCAAGTCCCGTAGCATCTTACTAATCTTTTCAGCAATCACTGGATCCTTTTGCGGCCAAATTAAATAATGACTAAACATTTCTTGAAATTCCTGGTACATGACCTGCAAGGGCTGGTCTGCTACGATTAAATGGGGGGCGTTGTCTGGATTGACATTATGAACCTTGGCTAGCAAATCTGCAGCAAGAGCTAAATCAGTCTGATAAGATAAAGGGCGTCCTGGCAAGTATTCCTCGATTAAATAGCCTTTACCCAGAAGAGGTGTATTCGCTTGGCATTCATAAACCTTCGGCACAACCCCACTCGATTCCAACCCCTTGAGCGCCTGGTACTCATAGACAATCTGGTCGTCTAGGTGCATTTGCGAGTCCAAAGCAATCCTTAATATTTTTTGATCTTGGTCAAAGATAAAATTCGCATTGTACTCTCCCTGGTTAAAAAAGTGGGCAGAGGAATCACCCGTTAAATATTTTGCGATATCATCCCTTGTATCAATATCATCAATGGGGCGTGTCAAACCATAGGACATCTCCACAGCAGCCGCTTTTTCTAGTGTTTCTTCCAAGACTTTTTCATGTGAGTAGGCCGTAAGATCAAAAACAGCCGGCTCATGATAACGACTCGCAATAATCCCATAGCCGCCATCTTCAGTAGGAGTTAAGACGAGGTCCTTTTCCTGGAGACATGTAAACACTTCATCTAACAAATCCCGATCGATACCGACTAAGTCACATCCCATCAGAGCAACTTCTTGATAACCTTTTGCAAAAACCTCTTTCATCGCTGCGGACATGCGACGGCCCAAATGAGGATGGTCTAACTGTCCTTTAATTCGATCACTAGAAATCTCAAGTAATTGCTGAATGTCTAACTTGCGCTCAGCGGGTGAAACATATAACCAAACATCCGCTTGGAAATTTTGGATGACTTGGTAATTTTCTTGTAGGAGGTATACTGCCAGATGGTGGATATCTTCAGGTGGAATAAACCCTTGTAGACGGGTCTTGTTATAACCAATGATGGGCAACTTCACAAAATAAATAATTGCGCGATTCATTTAGGCCTCCTCAATTTAACAGTTTTTTGGTTGGAATGAAAAATCCGAATCAAAATGCACCCGATTAAATTGACACATGCCATGGCTGGAATGAAAAGAACAAAATAAGGGAACATCAAAAAGTTGGATCGGTTATTAAAGAAGGTTAGCAAGAGGATCTCTAATAAGGCAAGACTGGCTATAAGACTCCAATGTACCCGCCAAGAGAATCGATAACAAACTTGAATAACCTGACGCGTGCGATAAATCGCCACAAGCGCAAGCAGGATAAGTAAACACGCAGCTAGGATCCAATATTTTTGTTGAATTGTCGCAAATAATCCTTGATCGAGCAGTGAACGCCGGTAGACTAAATGCCGGTAGAGCCCCATGCGTTGGCTGGCATAATGATTAAGTGCAAAGCCCACCATAAGGATTAGCCCTTCAATTGTCCAGTAAATTTTACTTGCCATCTTTTATACGCTCCCCATTCGAAAAGTAATCAATCAGTGTCAGCTTACCAAATCTTGCAACTTTTTTCTTATATAAAATAGTAATAAGTATAGGCATCTTATCATAAAACATTATTGTTAGCTTCAATTTTTCTGACTATAATAGAGCCATAATACATTGAAGGAGTGTGTTTCATGCGCAAAGCATTTTTGAACTTAACTAAAGGAGCAATGATTCTAGGAACCATTGCAACCCTATCTGTTTCATCGATTTATGCTCAAGATATCGAAGTCCTAACTGGTGATAAGCTAGAAAAAATGGAACAAGATAACAAACAAAAAGAAAAAGTCTTGGTCATTGATGTTCGTTCAGCAGAAGAATATCAGGCTGGACATGTTAAACACGCGATCAACATCCCACTTGACGAATTCGAAGCTTCACTTGACCGCTTAGAAGCTTACAAAGATTTCCCAATCATTACCACTTGCAACTCCGGTAAGAAATCATCTGAAGCTGCCCAAATCTTACTCGATAATGGCTTCAAGGATGTTAAGAACTCAGAAGGTGTCAAAGAATTTGACTATACCCTTTATACCTTTGAATCAATCTTACCTGATGAACTCATTAAGATTGTGGAAGAAGGCAACGCGGTCATCTTCGATGCGCGTGAAGCGAAAGACTTCGAAAAGAGCGCACTTCCAGGAGCAATCAACGTTTCAGCGGATGAACCTGAAAAAGCGTTAGAACATGTTCCAGAAGATAAAGATGCTCTAATCGTTACTTACTGCTATTCAGGTAACCGTTCTGCAGTGATCGCAGAGTTCTTAGAAAAAGAAGGCTACACGAACGTTAAGAACTCACTCGATGGAACAAAAGAAAACGACCAATTACCACTTGAAGAAAAATAATTCGCTTTAATTGGAATACCCCACCTGCTTAAAACAGGTGGGGTATTTGTTATTCCACAAAGCTTGCATCATCCGCTTGGAAAGACAGAATGACTCGATCCTCTAGCTTCAAACCTGGGTCAAGGGTTGTTAGGTTAACCGTCCAGACCACATTCTCAGCTAATAATCGCAGAGTCACCTCACTATATTCTGGAAACTGGACCATAGCCTCAATCTGGGCCTCAACTTGAATACCAGAGATCGCTTCATCAGAAGAAGTGGCCAACCGGATCCTATTAGGCCGAATCATCATTATTCTTGCTTGAGGATTTAAACAAGGGATAGATAATGACCCCGACCTAAAGTAGCCTTTCTCAACCTGTCCGGTCAAGTCGTTCATCTTACCAAAGAAATTAGCTAAATAGTGAGTTCGAGGGTGATTAATGATAAATTGAGGGTCTGCCACCTGCACTAAGTTCCCTTCCTGCAGGAAAGCGATCCGATCCGCATAGGCAACCGCTTCTCGCTTATCATGTGTTACAAGGATAGTCATCATCCCTTTTTCTTGGTGTAATTGGTAGACCAATTGACCCATCTCTCGGCGTAAGGGTTCATCTAAACCTGAGAATGGTTCATCAAGCAGCAGGACCTTGGGGTCACTTGCCAAACTCCTAGCCATCGCAATGCGTTGCTGTTGACCTCCTGATAATTGATTCACTCTGGCTTTTTGATAGCCTGGCAACTGCACATCCTCCAAGAGACTCGCAACGCGTTGGTCAATCTCTTTTTGTGGGAGTTTTTGTAATTTTAAGGCAAAGGCAATATTATCGTAGACATTATAATGGGGAAAAAGTCGCAGGTCTTGAAAAACGACCGAAACAGGCCGTTTATCAGGCTGCCATTCCTTAATATTGACCTGGTCAATTTGAATTGCGCCTTGAACTTGATCAATCAAGCCAGAAATTGACTTTAAGAGGGTGGTCTTACCTGAACCAGAAGGGCCTAACAAAGCCAAATATTCTCCATCTGCAACTTGTAAGTTCAAATTCTTTAAAATTGAGACACGATCCAGTGTCACAGCTAAGTCTGTAATTGTAAGTGTCATAGTGCCCTCCTAATAATACTTGACGGTTTGATAATGGCGTTGGTAAATCTTTATTGCCAGCTGAAAGACCGCCAGTACTACCAGTGTAATCACCAGGAAAAGCAAACTATAATTACTTGCGATCGTCCGATCATTGGCTTGAAGATAAGGAAAAATTAAGATCGATAAGGTTTGCACCTGACCACCGCCGATCATCAGAGTCAAGAAGTACTGACTAAACGATACAATATAGGCCATCGAAAAACTAGTAAACAAGACGGGAATTAGCTGCGGCAAAGAAACTTTCATGAACGCTTGCCAACGATTCGCCCCCAATAACCAGGCCTGCTCTTCTAGCCGCACCCCAATCGCTTGATAAGCATCATGAATTAAATAAGCGCTGTAAGGTAAAGAATAGATCAAATGAACGAGAATAATGCCCGTCACACTATTGGATAGCCCCCATTGAATCATTTTTTGGTGAATGCCTGTCGCCAGCACGGTAACTGGAATCAGAAAAGGCAAGCTTAGAGTCATGCGAATCAATCGTGTTAAGAAGCCCGAAGCATCTAACAAGGCCCTGGCTGAAGCTAGACTGAAAGCTGTCGCTAAGAAAGCTGTCACTAAAGAAACGAGGATGCTGGTAAAAATACTATGACCTAACCGCCCTCCTTGGCGCCAGATTTCTTGAAGACCCCTCAAGGAAAAGGATTCCGGCCATAAATCGGGCCAAGGCCAACGCGCTGTCACAGCCCACACTCCCATTAATAAAATAGGAGCAAAGATGATCAAGCCCATGATGCCATTCAACCACTTAGCCTTCATAGTCGACCCCTCCTTTCCTGAAAGTCATGCGATAATGTTTGATCTGAGGCAAGGAAATCAGAATCCATATACATAAGATAGCCGCTAAGCCCACGAATAAAATTAGGCCATTCATAGCCATAGCATATGGACGTTGACCCAAATCAGGATGGGTATAGGCTTGATAAGTCATTACCGGTAGCGCACGCGGTACAGTGGGTCCTAAAAGCGCCGGCAGTTCATAAGCCCCAAAGGTAAACATGAAGATGATAAAAAAGGCTGCGAAAATGGTCTTCTTAGCTAAAGGCAAAATAATCTTCCAATAAGTCTGCCACCTGCTGGCTCCCAGAGTGCGGGCAGCCTGGCCAAGGCCATCACTGATTGATTGAATCATTGGGAAGCAATAAAAGACGACAAAAGGAACTTCCTTCCATAAAAAGCTGAGGATCACCCCAATGCCATTTGGTTGATAAAGAAGCGGTTCAAACCAATCACGGGCATTTTCGATCCCTAAGGCAAATAAAAGTCGGGCCAATAATCCCGTCCGACTCAGAAACTGCAAGACAAATAAACTGACCACGATATGCGGAACAATAATCGGAATACGAATCATCATCTCGCTAAACTTTGAAGGTTTTATTTGATGCAGCCAAACGTAGCAAATCCCTAGACCTAAACCAATCGCAAACAAGGAAGAAGCAAGGGCGATCTTCAAAGAAAAAACAATCGAGTCCTTTAATTGGGGATTATTCAAGGCCTGACGATAGAATTCTAAGGTAAAGTCATTAAAACCTAAAGAAGGAATGATGCCAAAAGATTGCACCATTCCAACCATTACTCCAATAATTAATAAAGAGATGATACAGGCTTGGGGCAAAAAAAGCATCCAAGCCCAACACCTTCTTCTAAAATGAAGCGACATCTATTTACCTGCCACTTCTTCTTGCCAGATCTCTTCAATAATTGGGACTAAAGCTGCTGGCATTTCAGGTAGACGGTGATCTAATAGGTCTGCTTGATCGATCGTTCCAGGTCCAGGATCTACTGCATTGAAAGCCTCTTTTTGTTCATCTGTTAATTTAGCATTGTCCACGACTGGAATTTCTCCGATTTGTTCGTATTTCGACAATTGCATTTCAGGAGAAAGCATTTCATTGATTGCGACTAAAGCAGCTGCCTTGCGGCTTGACCGCTTACCAACCGCAATAAAGGAAGTGTTCCCTATTGTACCTTTATCAAGAACATAAGATTCTGCCGTTTCTGGATAAGCACCATCTGTAATGCTGTTAGCGATCTCGTAGGCACCGTAAGTTTGATAGAAAGCGACTTCCCCATCCATAAAGAGGTTGTTTAAGGCTGGACCATCCGCTGGATAAGATGTTCCTTTAGACCATAGATAAGGCGCTAATTCATTTAGATAATCGATAGCAGGTTGGATAGCTTCCTTCACTACTTCCTTATCTGCTTCCGTGTCTTGAAAGACTTCATAATCAACAAATTCATAGATAATATTGCGGACGAATGCAGAACCTGTAAAGTCTGGTAAAGCCGGATAGGTAAATTGACCAGGGTTAGCCTTGGCATATTCAAGAATTTCTTGAGCAGACTTTGGTGATTCTGGTGTCTTTGCACCATCCTTAATCATGACTAATTGAGCCTTAGAGTATGGTGCCTCATAGCCTTCAATGGGGTAACCAAAGTCATGGGTGTTTTCGGGATTTTCAGCATCGTAGTATTCTTGGAAATTAGGTAACTTATCTAAGAAGGGCCCATATAAGAAGTCGTTCTCTCTAGCGGTCTTAAAGTTTTCCCCATTGATCCAGATCATATCAATTTCGCTTTCTTCTGCACCAGCTTGTTCCTCATTTGATAACTGGGTCAGAATTTGGTCGATGTCCATTGGTACTCGGTTCAAGGTAATATTATACTTTTCCTTGAGGGCTGGACCATAAACCTCGTCTAACCATTTGTTCAAGGTTTCATCGCCACCCCAACCATAAAAATTAACCGTTGAACCATCTGCTGCCTCAACTAATTCTTCAAAGCTGAGTCCGTCAAGATCATCTGATTGAGCGTGAGCCGCCAAGGGGGATAAAATACTGAAGATACTTAAAACAACCAACCATAAGGACAATAATTTTTTCTTCATTCAACATTCCTCCTACATAAGATAGGAGCATACCTCAGACAAGATATGCTCTTTCTTGTATTCTAACTGATTATAAAATTATTATGTAATACTTTTTCTCAATAAATCACAATCGTTTATTATTGACTATTTTGTTTCTTTGCCAGTTGATAATTCCTTAACCGTCTTGTATTCCACTTCACCTGATTGTGGATCCCCAATCTGAACTTCTAGGTCGTCATTCATTTGCCATTCATTCCAACCACCGTCAAACATTGTCGCTTCAAGTCCGCGTTCATACATCATTAACCATGGTAAGCAGGACCGCCAACCTGTTCCACAATAGAAGGATAAGTCATCCTCGACACTAAAGCCTTCCTCTTCCCACATCGCTGCAATTTCATCAAAAGAGCGGTTGGTTCCATCAGGGTTCTTAAAGTCTTCCATATCTGAGATATTACTTTCTTTTGATCCTCTAAGTCCAGGACGTCCCCATACAGCCCCCTTCGGTTCTCCTGCCTTAGGGATGTAGGAGTAACCCGACTCAAGTCCCAACCACTCATTCTCAGACCGCAGCGAAACTAAACAAAAATCTGCATTATCCTTGAGCTCTTCTTGGACCTGATCCAAAGATAAAAGGTATTCAGGATGAAGGGGCTCCGTCGTGCCAAAATCTTCAATTACTTGTGCTTGCTCTTCTCCTTCTTCCAGATCAAAACCAGCCGCTTCCCAAGCAGCAAGACCCCCATCCAGAATCTTTACTTTTTTGACACCCATATAAAGGGCTGCATAAGCCACTCGGTCTACTCCAGCATCTGGACCATAAAGGAGTAAAGTCGTATCCGTATCAATCCCATAACTAGCAAAAGCCTTGGCCAATTCTTCAGGACTTCTTAAATTCCAGACCGGACCTTCCTCAATCGAATCGGTATTGATATGAATCGCACCAGGTAGGTGCTTCTTCAAATAGTCAGGTGAAGCATCCGCTTCTCCCCAAGTGACTTCAGCTAAGACATAGCGGTCTTCGCCTTCCGGATGATCCATTATTTCCTTAATTGATTGCGGATCGTGGTAAACTTGACGTTCAGCAACCACGGGGTATTTCTCTTCTGCAGCTTCTTGAGTAACCGCTGGTATTTCCTCTGCTTCTTCTTGCCCATGTAGGGAACTCATCGGATTGCCAAGTGCCAAGATCACTAAGCAGGCCATCAAACCTGAAAAAAATCGCTTCATTTCCTTAACCTCCAATTTAATTTGTTCACAAATTGCATTCTATCATCTTCAACCACGCCTAACAATTTGGCGACAATTATCTTGGGTCATTTATTTAATTTACTAATATACCCTTCAACCTCAAACATAGACGATGATTATTGCTTATAAGTTAGGTATACTAGAAAATGATGAATATTGATCTTTATGAAAGGAGCTATCTCATGATCTATTTAGATAACGCTGCTACTTCACTGAGAAAGCCGCAAGTTGTTATCGACGCGGTGGTTGAAGCCCTTCAGCACTCAGGTAACGCAGGAAGAGGGTCAACAGAATCAAGCCTAGCTGCTTCAAGAACAATCTTTAATACCCGTCTCCTGGTCAGCCAACTCATTAATAATCCTGATCCTCACCAAATTATTTTTACCCATAATGCAACGGATAGCCTTAACACGGTCATCAAGGGGTACTTTAAGCCAGGTGACCATGTCATAACCACCGTCATGGAACATAACTCCGTCCTACGTCCCCTTTACCAACTACAAGATCAAGGGGTTGAATTAACCTTTCTCCCCATCAATGATCAAGGCGTCATTGATCCCCAGACCATTGAACCAGCCATTCGATCAAATACCAAGGGTATGGTCTTCACCCATGCTTCTAATGTAACAGGCGATTTAAACCCAGCTAAGAAGATCCTTGAAGTCCTTCACCAACACCAGCTCGTCGGCTTTCTTGATGCTTCCCAAACACTCGGGGCCATTCCCATAGATGTTCAAGATCTAGATGTCGATGTCCTTTGCTTCACCGGCCATAAAAGTTTACTAGGTCCTCAAGGAACGGGCGGCATCTACATCAAACCCGGCATCCAAATTGCCCCCTTGAAGTCAGGCGGAACGGGTGTCCAAACTTTTGACCACTATCAGCCGAAGGACTTGCCGTCCGCTCTAGAAGCTGGCACCTTGAATAGTCATGGCCTAGCTGGCTTAAGCGCCGCCGTTCAATACCTCTTAGATTATGGAGTCGAGAAGATCATGCAAGAGGAACGTGACTTGCTTGATTATTTCCACGATCAAATTAAGAGGCTGCCAGAGATCCAGATATACAGCCATATCAAGCCTGGACAAGTTCATTGTGGGATTCTATCCCTAAATATCGGCCACATGGATTCCGCGATTGTAGCGGAAGAATTAGTTGATCGCGGTAAAATTATGACCCGGGCCGGTGGCCACTGTGCCCCCCTCATGCATGAAGCCTTGGGGACAGTTGAACAAGGCATCGTCCGCTTCTCACTTTCCCATTTCACGACCCGAGATGAAATCGACCAAGTAGTCGCTTGTTTAAAAGCGCTTCAAGCGGAATCCTAAGTGCGCGGACGCCTGCGTGGACTGGCTCTTTAAAGTCATTCGTTTCTGATTTTCCTCGCTTATATATGATATAATTGATAAATACATAGAAAGAAGTGACGCTTCGTGGAATTAAAACAAATCCAAACCTTTATTACGATCGTTGAATGGGGGAGCTTTTCAGAAGCTGCTAATCAACTCTATCTTTCCCAACCAACTGTCTCCCTACATATTAAACAGCTAGAAAATGAACTGGGGATTGAACTCATCAGTCGAACCACAAAAAGCCATGAGCTAACGGCTCAGGGCCAAGAGTTTTATAAATATGCGCAAACCATTATGAAAATGGCCAACAATATTGAGTCGACCTTCTCTCAGAAGAACAATCATAAAATCACAATTGGCGCCTCCTCGATTGCTGCGTCCTATCTTTTGCCTCCTGTGCTAGCGAAGTTTAACCAAGAAAACCCTGAGAAAAAGGTCCAACTCCACCAAAGCGACACGATAAATGTCATTAATGATATTGCCTTAGGATCCTTAAACATCGGAATCGTTGGATCGAAGTCAATGAATAATAACCTCCATTTTGAGAAGATCTTCACCGACCGGTTGGTTATCGCAACCCCTTATAACGACTACTACCTTGAATGTCAGGAGAAAGGAGTAAGCGTGCAAGAATTACTATCCCACCCCTTCATCTCACGTGAAGATGGATCAGGCACTCTCAAGGAAGCAGCCTTACTCTTACGCGAATTAAATATTGATCCGCTTAAATTAAACAAGGTCATAGAAGTTAACAGCAATGATGCGATCAAGCAATTCATCAAGCTAGGATCAGGGGTCTCGATTATTTCTGAATTGGCCGTCCAAACAGAAGTCTTCCATCAAGAACTTTTAACCTTCGATATTGACCATATCGATTCGACCCGTAATTTCTATCTGGTCTTCCGCAAAAATGCCCACTTGCCAGACTCTGTTCGTGAGTTTATTAACTTTATGCGACAAAATCCTGCCCAAGGATAAATCCATCTTGAGTCGGAGGACAAGCGATTTTTTAGTGGTATAATAACCTCAGATTATCCGCTACAGACTAGAGCAAGGGAGAAACATTGTGAGCCAATCAAGACAAGCAAGAACGCAAACAATTCTAAACATCTTAAACATCGTTGGACTCTTAATCACCATTGCCATGGTGGTATGGGGCATCAAGATTGGGATCTTCACCGATAAAGACAAGATGCTTCACTTTATCAACGGGCTCGGCGTCTGGGGCCCTTCTGTTTTTATGTTGATTCAAGTCGCTCAAACCGTCATACCAGTTATGCCGGGGGCTATCACTATCCCGATTGGAATGCTTGCCTTCGGGCCCTTATGGGGAATGATCTACAACCTCCTACCGATCTATCTTGGTTCATTCATCAACTTCTGGATCTCAAGACTTTATGGAAAGCCAACCGTCCGAGCGATTCTTGGAGAGAAGTCCTTCAATTCGATGATTAACCTTTTTGAAAAGCGTCATATTGGAGAACGCCTCTTCACTTTTCTGATGTTCATTCCTTTTTCCCCAGCTGATATCCTCTGCTACGGTGCAGGTCTAACTAATATGAAACCACGCTACTTCAACTATTCACTCCTCTTTGGTAAGCCCGTTTCCCTTGCCTTTTATGCTTTTGGGACGACTTACTTACTGGAATGGTTATTTCAATTTCTTTAGCAATAAGGCCAGCCTTTAAAAGGGATGGCTTTTTTTTTTCTTTTTAAAAATTTTTAAAATAGAAATTGATTGAAAGCTCTTTATCTGGATCAAAAAGAGGATTTTTCATTTAAATTTTAGCCACTGAAAACAAAGTTGATTTAACTCATTTTTATTTAATTTAACCTTCCCTTTATTTAGCCTTTTTTAAGTACGGTTTTTAAAAAATGAGATAAATTCTAATAAATGAAAGAGCTTTTCTTACTTACTTTTCAAGATCTTATTTCCATTCGATGATATACTAAGTGTAGTTGAGGGATCAACAAACAAATATTTTAAGGGGGAATTATGTATGAAATTTTTCAATAATTTAATGAAAAATAAACCATCAAATCGTAATGCTTTTGCTTATAAAGAGAACATGAATGCTCTTTATCCAAAAATCTATCGTTTTACTTATCCGGAAGCTGCCATAGTTCTTCCAAAAAAAGCAAACAATACTAAATACTAAAACAAAAAGCGACTAGTTCAACAGCTAGTCGCTTTTTTGATTATTCAATGGACCAAATACGCGCCAAATCTTTCTGGTTTGAACCGGCTGAGGCTTTATGCCCATCTGTTATCAACGGACGTTTGACTAACATCCCTTGCTCACTCAAGAGGGTTAAAAAATCATCCTCACTCATCTCATCCAGTCTATCTTTCAAATGAAGGTCACGGTACAACTGACCTGAGCTATTGACAATCTTACCCCGCTTACCAGAATAAGCTTCAAGAGTATATTTTAATTCTTCAAAGCTTGGTGGACAATCACGGATATCGATAATATCTGTTAACTCAAGCCCTTGGTCCTTCATCCAATTGGCTACCTTCTGTGTAGTCGAACATTTTTTTAATCCATAAATTTTTAACATTGTCTTCACCTCTTCAACAGCTTACCATAAACAGACGGAGATAACTGCTAAGATGTTTCGAGCTAAACCCAATCCTCATAAGTCTTCCCTTTCTTTAAGCTAGAAGATGGTTAGATTTTTGTAAATGTTTACATGATAGGATTGACAAGGATCACAAGGCTTTCTATAATAGAGTTAATATTATTTAAGGAGGCAGATTTATGCGCAAAGGGTTTAAAATTGTAGCAGCATTCTTAATGTTGTTCACTTCATTTATTGGATTGGTGAAGCAGCCAAAAGTCCATGCGGAAGGTCAAACTTATGAGATTGGGGTAGCAATTTATCAATATAACGATAACTTCATGACCCTCTTCCGTAATGAACTAGAAGCCTACTTCAAGGAACTAGGAGAAGCTGATGGAAATACCTATAATCTTGAATTCCAAGATGGGAAGAATGACCAAGCCACCCAAACTGAACAGTTGAATAACTTTATTGCCCAAGGTAAAGACCTATTGATCGCCAATCTAGTGGACCCAACTGGGGCTGACCAGATTATTCTTAATGCTCAATCAGCGGATATTCCTGTGGTTTTAATCAACCGTGAACCTTCTATTGAAACAATGGAACTTTGGCCAGGTAAGACGACCTATGTTGGGGTCGATGCGCGTCAATCTGGTGTTTACCAAGGTGAAATGATTGCTGAATTAGATAATCATGGTGATATTAACGGAGATGGTAAGGTTAACTACCTCATGATTATGGGAGATGCTGGGAACGTCGATGCCGAACAAAGAACTCAATATTCTGTTGAAACATTAGAAAAAACTATCCCAACTGAAATTCTTGGGGAAGCACAACGTGGTAACTGGGACCAAGCAAAAGGTCAAGAGATTGCAGCCAATGCCCTCAGCCAATTTGGCGATGATCTTGAAGTCATCTTCTCAAACAATGACGGAATGGCTCTAGGAGCTGTTCAAGCCATCAATGGTGCAGGACGTAAGATCAACGAAGATATCTATATCGTTGGTGTAGATGCCCTACCAGAAGTTGTTGAACTGCTCGGTAAAGGAGAATTTACGGGTACCGTTCTTAATGACCACTTCAACCAATCTCATACTGCAGCGGAAATTGCGATTAAATTATTACAAGGTGAAGAAGTTGCGCCATACTTCTGGCACGATTACATTAAAGCAACCAAACCTGAGGATGCTGAACTTAAGCGTTTAGACTATCGTGAAGAATCGATTGAAGACTACCAAAATCGTCTAAAAGAGACCTATGGTGAATAATTCTTAAACACGAATTTTAAAGAGGCTTCTAATCATACAATGATAAGAAGCTTCTTTTCATATAACGGACAATGACTAAAGGACGTGGATCGTTTGGAAAAAGAAAAGAACATAATTTTACAAATGACTGACATCGATAAAGTCTTCCCTGGGGTCAAAGCCTTGGATAAAGCCCAGTTAACCTTGAAAGAAGGTAGTGTTCATGCCTTAATGGGAGAAAATGGTGCTGGTAAATCAACCTTAATGAAGTGTCTCTATGGGATCTACTATCGAGATGGTGGCACCATTACCTTGAATGGTGAAGAAGTTAGCTTCTCAAATTCTAAGGAAGCTCTAGATCATGGAATTGCGATGATCCATCAAGAATTACAACCAATCCCCGATATGACCGTGGCTGAAAATATTTTCCTAGGTGATTATCCGATGAAGGGACTCTTTGTTGATCATGCAAAAATGGAAGAGGAAACACGTAAATACCTCGACATCATCCGGCTTGATGTCTCTCCTTCTACTAAGCTAAAAAATTTAACCATCTCCCAACAACAATCAGTTGAAATCGCCAAGGCTATTTCGCATAAGGCAAAAGTTTTAATCATGGATGAACCTACCTCCTCCTTAACTCAAGCCGAAGTCGCTAATTTATTTAATGTTATTGATGCTCTAAGAGCAGATGGCATGGGCATTATTTATATTTCACATAAAATGGACGAGATCCTCAAAATTTCCGATGAAATCACTATCATGCGTGATGGCCAATATGTGGGAACTTATGACTCTCACAAGATTACAATTGGCCAAATTATCAAGAATATGGTCGGTCGAGAGTTAACCAACCAGTTCCCTGACAAGAATTTTGAACCCGGCACCCAATCCACATTACAAATTCGCAACTTCTCTTCACCGAATAAACTTTCCTTCCAAGATTGTAGTTTTGACCTCAAAGAAGGTGAGATTCTAGGGGTTGCAGGTCTAGTCGGTGCACAACGTTCAGAACTAATGGAAGCGATCTTTGGACTAAGAAGCCATCAACCTGGTGGAAAGATCATTCATCGTGACAAAGAAATTGAGATTAAGAATCCTAATGACGCAATTCGTAATGGATTTGCACTGGTGACAGAAGACCGGCGAAATTCTGGGATTTTTGGTGTCTTATCCATCCGTGACAACATTATCGCTGCATCCTTAAGAAATTATCGGACTAAGACCGGCCTTTTAAATCAACAACAAATCACAGAAGTGGTCGACAATGGAATTCGAAGTCTGAATACCAAGACCCCTTCTGAAATGACCGCAATTGAGAACCTTTCTGGTGGTAACCAACAGAAGGTGATCCTAGCCCGCTGGTTAGCTACCAATCCAGATATCTTCATCCTAGATGAGCCAACTCGAGGAATTGATGTCGGTGCCAAGTATGAAATCTATGAAATTATTAACCGTCTTGCCAAACAAGGTAAATCTGTCATCTTGATTTCATCAGAAATGAGCGAGATTCTTGGTCTCTCAGACCGAATTATGGTCATGTGTGAAGGGAAGATCTCTGGCTTCCTCTCAAAAGAAGAAGCGACACAAGAGAAGGTCATGGATCTGGCCACTAAATTTATGCAAGATTAAAAAGGAGGAAATAAGATGGCAAAAATTAAAAAAGTTAAAAATGTCCATATTCCTAAACCCAGCTTTAAGGAATGGTTCATTGAAAATGCCCTCATTGTCGTGATTATTTTAATGGTGATCTACACGGCCTATAGTGCGAACAACTTCTTAAGCTTTAATAACTTGAAGAATATCCTTGCCAATGTCTCTGTTCGGTTTATTATTGCCCTAGGTATCTCAGGTCCTCTGATTATCCGAGGAACAGACCTCTCAGCTGGTCGGATCGTTGGAATCACTGCTGTAGTCTCCGCTGTCTTCCTGCAAAGAGCAGATGCCAGCTCAGGAGTGCTCTATCCGTCAATTGCTGGATCCCCGATTGTGATCGCACTCTTAGCTGCCTTAGGAGTTGGTCTTTTATTTGGTTTTATCAACGGGATGGTTATTTCACGCTTGAATGTTCCCCCTTTCATTGCAACTCTGGGAACTCAAATTGCGATTTATGGCTTGAATATGATGGTCTCAAAGAACGCTCCAATTGGTTCTCTTAATCAAGCTTATACGCGTTTCGGGGCTCAAGGCTTTAAATTTGGTCAATTACAAATTCCCTATCTTACAATCATCGCAATTGCTGCAGGTATCTTTATGCTGATCCTCTATCGCCATACGATCTACGGCAAGCAAATGTATGCCATTGGGGGCAATGAGATTGCAGCCGAAGTCTCTGGTGTAAATACTAAACGGTCTAAACTTTTGATCTACTGTTTAGCGGGTCTGATGTATGCATTAGCTGGCTTCCTCTTAACCGCAAAGACTGGGTCAGCGGCAGTATCAGCTGGTACTGGTTATGAATTAGAAGCCATTGCAGCAGCTACCATTGGTGGGGTCTCAACCTCAGGTGGGGTCGGAACTGTTCCAGGTGTTCTAATTGGGGTTCTCGTCTTCGAGCTCTTGAAGACTTGTCTGCAATTCTTAGGCATCACCCCTGAAATGACCAACGTCTTCCAAGGACTCGTCATTGTAGTCGCCGTTGCGCTTGATATTCGTAAGACCATGCGCAAGAAATAAATCACCTGATAAACCATAAAACATGGCATAAATGAAGGTTTTTCCATACTTTCCGATAGGAAAAGTGGCCTTCGCATGCCATGTTTTTTTGTTAAATAAGCCTCCTGCTGATGACTTTATCAACGGAGGCTTACTCATTTTTGAAATCAAACTAATCCTCATAACCTTCAGGATATTTATTAAACCATTCCCAAGCAGATTGGATCATCTCGTGCACATCGGTTATATGAGGAACCCAGCCCAACACTTCTCTTGCCTTTTGACTCGACGCAACCAGGCGAGCAGGATCTCCAGGACGGCGATCTGTAATCCGAGCAGGAATTGAATGGTTGGTCACGCGCCGGGCTGCTTCCAGCATTTGGAGAACCGAATAACCATTGTTACTTCCTAGATTGATGATTTGACTCTCCAAGTCTTTATTGAGGTAGTCCATTGCCAAGGCATGCGCTTCAACGAGGTCACTGACATGGATGTAGTCCCGAATACAAGTTCCATCTGGCGTTGGATAATCATCACCGAAGACCTCCAATTGGTCTCGTTTTCCCTGGGCAACTTGTAAAATAATGGGGATCAAGTGGGTTTCAGGATGGTGGTCTTCCCCAATCTCACCATTTGGCTTGGCCCCGGCCACATTGAAATAGCGCAGTGATACATAGCGGATGCCATAAGCTTGGTCGCACCAATCAATGATCTTCTCCATCATGAGCTTGCTCTCCCCATAAGGGCTAGTTGGCAATTTAACAGCATCTTCTTGAATAAATTCTTGGTCTACATTACCATAAACAGCCGCTGTTGAAGAAAAAACAATCTTCTTCACTTGATGTTCCTGCATACTCTCTAACAATTGAATCATCCCTTGGACATTATTATCAAAATATTTCAAGGGTTGATCAACTGACTCCCCAACCAATGAGAAAGCCGCAAAGTGGAAAACACCATCAAAATCATCGTCTGCAAAAATTTGATCGAGTATCTGACGATCACGCACATCTCCTTGAACAAATTCTGCCTCTGGATGAATAGCTTTCTGATGGCCGGTCACAAGATTATCGAGAACCGTTACCTTATGCCCCTGGTTAACTAATAAATCAACTGCATGGGATCCGATATAACCGGCCCCACCTACAACTAAATAATGCATCCTTCCACTCCTTTATTCAATGATTCAATGAAACGTTGAAAACCAGCTCGACCTGCTTGGTCGAGTTTGAAGACACCAGCATCTTCCAAGATACGTGCAAACTTCACTCCTAATGCTTCTTTGACATATTCCTCAACCGATTGGTCTGGAGAATAGTCTTCCTGCAAGGCTTGCGCCCAGTCCTGATGGATCTCGGCGACTTGATCTAAAGAAATCTTGCCCGCTAGATAAGCTTGAACGGCCTCTAATTCAGACAATAGGCGCGGTGGCAAAATAGCCAGTCCCATAACCTCAATTAAACCAATGTTTTCCCTTTTAATATGTTGAACATCGGGGTGTGGATGGAAAATACCATCTGGATACTGAGCAGAGGTTCGGTTATTCCGCAAAACCAAGTCCAACTCATAGAAACCATCCTTATAACGCGCAATGGGGGTAATAGTGTTGTGGATTTCATCCCCACTCCTTGCCAGAATATCCAGACTGGCATCTGAATAATCTCGCCAATGGCCAAGAATATAACCAGCTGCTTGACTGATTTGATCTGGATCTTGATGGCGCAAACGCATCACCGACATGGGCCAATGCAGATGGTCAATTTCCACACTAGGGAAGGCCTTGAGGGTAAAGCTTTCAAGTACGCTTGCTCGCGCCATCGCAAATTCAAACCGGCCTGCTTGATAGTGGTCATGCGCTAGAATGGATCCACCTGTGATAGATAAGTCTGCATTGGATCCTACAAAATAGTGCGGAAAGACTTTCACCAGTTCCAACAAATTCTCAAATGTCCGCTGATTAATGGACATCGGTTGATGCAGTTGGTTAATAAAGATCGAATGTTCATTGAAATAAACATAGGGTGAATATTGAAAACCATAGTCACGGTCCTTCACCTTGACACGAATAATGCGGTGATTCTGCCTAGCCGCTTGCTTGGGGCTTCCTCGATACCCTTCATTCTCCAAGCATAGGGCACAGAGTGGATATTTGGCTGGAGGCAGGGTCTTAAGGTAGGCGATCATCTTGGGGTCCTTCTCGGGCTTAGATAAATTAATCGTAATATCTAACAAACCATAAGGAGTCTCCGCCTTAAACTCAATATTCTGAGCAATCTTACGGGTCTTAATATAGTCATTAGCTTGGGATAAGCGATAGAAGAAGTCGGTCGCTTGTTTTTTATCTTGCTGATAAAGCTCCCAAAAATGCTGGTTGACTTGCGAAGGAAACGGTGTGATCAGATCCATAATAGCTGCTTCCAAGGCTTCTATTTCGAAAGAGGTCTCTTCAATTACACCTTGTGCAATCGCAAAGTCAACCAATTTGTCTAAAAAGGTTAATAGCGCTCCCTCATGCGGTTCAGTTGTTTGGTAGTTGTCAAGCTTAAGAATTGCTAATAAACGATTGATCATATAGGTTCGATCAAGTTCGGCCAAGTAGCCTTCTTGAATGGCTGTATGTACAAATGATGATATAACTTGATTGATCTCCAAGATAAACGCTCCTTATCGTTCACAGGTCCCACTGCCTACTTCTGCTAGATAAAAACTTGGGGTATAACCAATCTTTTGCTGATAGGCCTGGGCAATCTCTGTCTGTACTTGATCCAAGTACTCCTTTTGGACCAGGGCAATGGCACAACCTCCCATTCCAGCCCCCGTCATGCGCGCCCCCAAAACAGCTTCATGGTCCCAAGCGGCTTGAACCAGTGTATCTAATTCAATACCTGTTACTTGATAGTCTTCCTTAAGACTTTGGTGGGACTGGTTGAGCAGGTTAGCAAATTGCTCAATATCATGGTCCATCAGGGCAGCCCGTGCTTGAAGTGTTCTTTGGTTTTCATAAACTGCATGTTTAGCCCGTGCCTCAAGAATTGGATCGGCTATGAGATGACGATTCGCTTCAAAAGTTTCGACATCTAAGTCTCCCAAATGCTTAATTTCAAGTATCTTTTGTAAGCGTGCGAGAGCTTCCTCACATTCTGCTCTTCGCTGATTATACTTAGAGTCTGCTAATTCTCGCCGTTTGTTGGTGTTCATAATCAATAACGCATATTCACCAAAGTCCGCTGGCACGCGGTCAAATTCTAAGGTATTTACATCTAAAAAGAGGGCTTCATTCTCCTGACCCATCGCCACAGCAAATTGGTCCATAATCCCTGTATTAACCCCAATGAATTGATTTTCAACTGCTTGACCGACCTTGACTAGGTCCAAACGGGATAAGCCTAATTGTGAAGTTTGGTTGGCAATATAGGCTACCAGCAGTTCTAGGGAAGCAGAGGACGAAAGTCCTGCTCCATTGGGAATATCGCCTTGAATCAACAGATTAAAGCCTCTGACAGCTCGCCCAGCTTGCTCTTGCATGAGATGAACCGTTCCACTAATATAATTTAACCAAGTCTGATCGGCCTGGTAGCGAATGGCTTTCGTTGAAAAGGTGCGCACACCATCCGCTTCAAAGTTCAGCGAGTAACAGGCAACCTGGTCATCAGCGCGCATACTGACGAGCCCATAGGTCCCCAGACTGATCGCACAAGGAAAGACATGCCCCCCATTGTAATCAATATGTTCCCCGATCAAATTGACTCGACCAGGTGAAAAAAAGACCCGGTCTGGTTTTTCCTTAAAAACAGACTCAAACTTTTCTTTTAAATCATTGATATTCATTAAATCCCTTCTCTTTCGTAATCTGATAACGAGTCATGGCCTGATAAAGCGCATTAGCCCTGAGAACCGTTGCTTGGGGGCCCTGCCAGTGAATCGCATCAGGAGCATTTTGAGCTTCCAAAGTAAAGGCCCCATGATAGGTCAAGACTTTACCATCTACTTGGGTCTGGATGGCTGGATCATTCACTGTGTAGACAACAAGAGACTCCTGGTCGGTCACCAGCTGCAGATGATACTGACGATCCTGATCAGAGACTTCAACTTGCGGGCTCTTTGCCTGCAAAATAAAAGCATGATCGAGACCCGATTTTAGCCGAACTTGAGGGCTGGCCTGGTTAAATATGTGACCAAAAGTGACAAACTGACCCGGTTCAATTCCCAAGTGGCTGACTGGCTCCACTTGCCCCAAAGGAATTCCGGCCCCATTGATTGGTAAATAATCTTCCGATTCAATCTTGATCAAATGCTCGTCAATGGCTTGGCTAGGATCACCGGTTAAATTAAAGTAGACATGGTTGGTTGGATTAAAAAGGGTGTCCTGATCACAGGAGGCCTTGTATTGAATCGTCCAAGTATTATCCTTTTGATAACGATGAGTCACTTCAAGCCTTAAGTTGCCTGGATAGCCGTTCTTTTGGTCGGGATCCTCATAAGTGAATACTACCGCTATCGCTTCAGTTTCTTCCACCAGGTCAAAATCCCATTGGGCCAGATCCAAGGGGTGGTCGCCTCCATGCAGGTGGTGACTCCCTTCATTCGGAAGAAGAGAATGGGTCTTCCCATTTAGATCAAAGCTTGCCCCAGCAATTCTTCCAGCCACTCGGCCAACGGTTGCACCCAGATAAAGGGATCGGTTACTTAGCGCTTCCTGGGCATCTCGGCTGGCTAGAATCAAATCTTTACCAGCATCTTGCCAGCGATTGATCCGGGCTCCTAAATCACTAAAAGCAATCAACCAATTCTCATTATAAATTACGATCTCATGATAGCCTTGTCCAAAGGCCTTAATTTCATATTGCACATCGACACCCCATCGCCCTCTTTTGTTCATATTATAGCATTTATCAAACAAAAAAGCGCATCCAAGTTTTCAGACCAGCCGAACTTGGATGCTTAATTGTTTACTCATTAAAGGGCTTCTTGAAATTTATCCCAGTCTGCTAAGAAGGATTCAATTCCCTTATCGGTCAATGGGTGAGCCCATAACTTGGGAAAGAGCTTGCCTGGGACAGTGGCAATATCTGCTCCAGCCAGGGCACTTGCTTGGAAATGGTTGATATGACGAATCGAAGCCGCAATAATCTCTGCTTGTAAATCATAATTATCTAAGACCAGGCGGAGGTCTTCAATTAATTGCATGCCCTCTTCACCCATGTCATCTATGCGTCCGATAAATGGCGAAATATAAGTCGCACCTGCCTTAGCAGCCAAGAGTCCTTGAGCAACTGAGAAAATGAGCGTTACATTAGTCTTAATTCCTTCCTTAGATAGGGTATTAACGGCTCTTAACCCATCTTCCGTCATCGGAATCTTGACAACCACATTCTCTGCCCATTGGGCTACCTTGCGTGCTTCTGCAACCATCCCATCATAGTCTAAGCTAATGACTTCAGCCGAAACGGGACCAGAGACTTCTTGACAGATCTCTTTAATCACCGTTTCAAAATCGCGACCTTCCTTTGCGATTAGGGTTGGGTTTGTCGTTACACCATCCACTAGGCCTAAAGCATTAATCTTCTTGATTTCCTCAAGATTTGCAGTGTCTAGAAAAAATTTCATAATACCCTCCATTAATTATTATTTACTTCTATTATAAATCTTTCTAACAAGGTCTCAAGCCCAGAATACAAAAAGAACCTCCTCAAGGGAGAAGGTTCAAACGATTGACTATAAATCGTAAAATTTCTTGTTCTTATTAGTAGCATTATAGAAACTGAATCCTTGCCCAATGACTTCTTGCACCTCACTCACTGTGATAAAGGCGTTGGGGTCAAGTGAGCCAATTAAACGCTCGATCATAATCACTTGTGACCGAGAAACCACAATATAGAGCACTTCCTTATCCACATGAGTAAAATAACCATAAGCCTTGAAAACCGTGATGCCTCGGTTCAGTCGATCAGAGATGACTTTAGCAACTTCATCAGGCTTATCCGTAATAATCATCATGGATTTACGACGGCTGAGGCCCTCGGTTACCATGGCAATCGTACCCGAAGTCACGAACTTCATAAAAATTGTGACAATCGTATTCTCAGCACCAATCACAAAGGATGATGAAAGGACAATCAGCATATTTAGCATAAAGACACCGGCTGCAAAGTTAATTCCAAGATACTTTCGCATAATCATCGCAATAATATCGGTTCCCGCTGATGAACCGTGCCCCTTGATCATTAAGCCTAACCCGATCCCCATCGTCACACCACCTGCCATAGCAGAGATCAGAATATTATCTGAGATGAAGACTGGCGGGAAAATTGTATTGAGTGCCCAGGAAGTAACAAACATCGCATAAATCGTGAAAATTAAAGTGCGTCGCTCAATGAACCGGTAGCCAATGATTAAAATCACCGAGTTGACAATTAAGTTAGTGGTCCCAGTCGGTATTTGCTTAAGATAGTAGAAAATGATCGCAATCCCGGAAACACCCCCATTCCCGAAGTGGTTCGGAATGACCAGACTGTTGACGCCTGCCGCATAGATAATACAGCCTAGCGTAACAGTGACAATAGAATAAGCCAGGGCCCAAGGCTTTAACTTATATTGGATACTCGGCATGGTGGGTTTCATAATACAAAGCTCCTCTTCCTAGATAATTCGATTGACTTCATTATACGTATTCCTTCACCTTTTTGAAATGGTCTGAAACAAAAATGTCAGACATTTTCTTTGACCACTCCCTTCACCCTTATTCAACCGTCACTGACTTGGCTAGATTACGAGGTTTGTCGATATCGAGCCCCCGGTCTAGGGTGGCATAATAAGCAATCAGTTGTCCTACAACTGCTAGGACCAAAGGAGCAAATTGCACAGGCACATTAGGGATAATAAATTCATCCTCACCCTGACTCAGTTCTTCGGTTGTAATCACCAAGGTCCGGGCCCCTCTCGCTTTAACTTCCTGCAAGTTAGACAGGGTCTGATAAGCAGTGGCTGGATCACTGACCAAAGCAACCACAGGCGTCCCTTCTTCAATTAGGGCGATCGTTCCGTGCTTTAATTCCCCAGCTGCAAAGGCTTCTGTTTGAATATAGGAGATTTCTTTTAATTTGAGGGCCGCTTCTCTGGCAACGCGTTCATCCAAATACCGTCCAATATAAAAGGCACGGTCCGCTTGACTAAGCATGGTTTGCACCCATTGATGAATCGTTTCTTGTTCGCTCAAGACGGCCTCGATGGCTTGACCCGCAAGGCTTAATTGCTGGGCAAAGTCCGCTGGCGAAGCCTCTGCTATAGCTGCTGCAAGAAGAATCAGAACCGTTACTTGGGCAATATAAGCCTTGGTCGACGCAACAGCAATCTCAACACCAGCATTTAATGAGACTTGATAAGTAGATTCACGCGCTAAAGTCGATCCTTTCACATTCGTAATCGCAAGGCTTGGCAGGTTCAGCTCTTTCACCTTGACTAAGGCCTGACGGCTATCAGCAGTCTCTCCTGATTGGGAGATAAAGATAAAGAATGGGCGCTCGCTTAAGAGAGGTAGGTGGTAAGAAAATTCTGAAGCAATATGCACTTCCACTGGAATCTGAGTCAAAGACTCAAAGACTTCCTTACCAATCAGACCAGCATGATAGGAGGTCCCGCAAGCAACAATATATAGCCGATCTGATGCTCGCATGGCTTGAAGTAGGCCCGAATCAAATTGGTAGCCTCCACTCTCATTTAAGTATGCCTGGAGGTTACGCCGGATGACGGCTGGCTGCTCAGCTATCTCCTTAGCCATATAGTGAGGATAGCCCCCCTTACCGAGATCTTCGGCATCGAATTCAGCTTTGAAAATCGACCGGCTAACTTCTTCACCTGCAAGGGTTTCCACCTTCACCTCATCTGCCATCAACCTGACCAAATCTCCATCTTTAATTTCGAGATAGTCATGGGTTAAATCGATTGTCGCCATGGCATCCGAAGTAATTAGATTAAAGCCTTGGCCTAAACCAATCAATAAAGGGGACTTGTTCTTAGCCGCATAGAGTGTGCTTGGATCCTTCTGGTCCATCAAGCCAAAGGCATAAGAGCCTTTTATTTCTTGCAAAACATTCCCAAAGGCCTGCCATGTCGATTCCCCTTGGAGGACATACTGCTCAATCAAAGCAACAATCACTTCTGTATCGGTGTCGGACTTCAACTGATCTTTAGCAATCAGCTTGGCCTTGAGTTCTTGAAAGTTCTCAATCACCCCATTATGAACGATCGCAAAGCGGCCTTGTGGTGAAAGATGGGGATGGGCATTATAGGCCACAGCTGGACCATGTGTCGCCCAACGTGTATGGCCAATTCCCATCGTAGCCTCAAATGACTTATCGACTAATTGTTTTAATTTCTCAATTCTTCCTTGACACTTAAAAAGCTGGGCATGCCCTTGATCATCCATTAAATAGACGCCAGCTGAGTCATAACCGCGATATTCTAATTTTTCTAAACCATTTAACAATACCTGACTGACCTTACCTTGTCCGACAAATCCAACAATTCCACACATACAAATTCCTCAATTCTTCTAGAATTCCTGCTTTTGGTGCTGAAATAAGCTCTGTCCAAGTCCTTTCGGAACATGCTTTAACTTATTTCTGTAGACTGCACTGCCTTGAGCCATCCGCCGAATATTTCGATCGACTCAATCCTCGTCACCATGGTTAGGTCAGGCGCTATCCTAATCTTTATCCTCCTTACCAATACTTTCAAAAGCTCATTAAATTTAACGTAATTGCCAATAATTGTCAAAATTTATTGATAGAGTTACAGGGCTACTTTCATGTCTTCCAATGCTTTAAGACCGTTGTGGAGTATGCTTCAATCTTAACTTCAGATAATCCTTGTAAAGGGTTAACACCTGTCAAATCGACTGACCGACCAGACAGGATTAATTGATAGATTCCCTCTTCAACACTTAAGGTGTCTTGATTATGGTCGCCATTGAAAATTAGCAGGAGATCGTAGTCTCTTCCTTGATAAGTAATAACTAAAATACGCTCACTCGCTTGATTAATGCGGGTACTGGACTGGATTGATTGAATGGACGGCTGGCAAAGCATAGGTTCTTGCTTGCGTAATTGAATCAAATCGCGAACAAACTGAACCGTTTCGCTGTACAGTTCTGCACGCTCCCAATCAATTTGATTAATGGCGTCACTTTGGTTATAAGAATCTCGAATTCCCCCTTTAGTTCTTAAGAACTCTTGACCCGAATGAATAAAGGGAATCCCTTGGCTTAGAATGGTTAAAGATAGGGCTAGCTCCTGCTGACGGATGATGACTTCAGGACTCAAGAGGGGGTTCGCCTGGATTAAACGGTCATAAAGCGTGTAATTATCATGGGCTTCACTATACTGAATCACCTGATTGGGAGCCAAGAAGGTTCCCCACTGGTAATGGGACAAAAAATTATGGGCTAATTTCTCTTCCATAAAGTAAGCACCGTTCACAAACCCTTTAGCCTCTGGATTGAAGTCATTCCCTTTGACCGCTTCGCGAAAACCATCATTAAAATGGGCAATTCGAGGCATTTGGCAGGCGTTTCCTAGATTAGCAGCTTGTTCCTGGCCAAAGGGAGTGGGCATATTCCAACCCTCACCCAGCATCAGGATGGTCGGATCAATCTGGTCTAAAGCCTGACGGATAGCCTTCATCGTCTCAATATCATGAAGGCCCATCAGGTCAAAGCGAAAGCCATCGATGTGGTATTCTTGTGCCCAATAGGTGACGCTATCAAGGATATACTTACGCATCATGCGATGCTCACTCGCTGTATCATTCCCCACACCTGAACCATTGGTTAGTTGTCCGCTCTCATCATAACGGAAATAATAACCTGGGACCGTTCGATGAAAGGGATGGGTCTCAATTTGATAGACATGATTATATACAACATCCATGATGATTCTGATCCCAGCTTGATGAAGGGCCTGAATCATCTGCTTTAACTCAAGGATACGACAAGTTGGATCATAGGGGTCACTTGCGTAAGATCCTTCTGGCACGTTGTAATTCTGAGGGTCATAGCCCCAATTATATTCGAAGGGTTCTTCTAAGGTCTCATCAACCGATTGAAAGTCAAAGACTGGCATTACTTGCACATGACTGATACCCAAAGACTTGAGATAAGAAAGACCGGTGACTTGCCCTTTCACTCCCCGGGTCTCTTCTTCACACAGACCCAAAAACTTGCCAGGATGGCGAACTTGACTGGTGGAACTCTTAGTGAAGTCCCGCACACTCATTTCATAGATAATGATGGGCGCTTCTGCTGAAAGAGGCGGCATGCGCTTACTCCAACCCCTTGGGTTGGTCTTCGATAAGTCGACGACTACTGATCGTCGGCCATTGACGGTTACAGCCCGACTATAAGGATCGACACTTTCAGTACAAGTCCCATCAGAAAAAGTTAACAGATAACGATAGGTCAATTGATCCTGATCCCCCGCTAATTCGCAACAATAGATATGGTCACTCGCAGAATAAGTCATCGCGATTTTTTCCCTGACAGGTCCATAGTATCCTTCAAAGATAACCAAGTCGACCTGACTAGCAGTTGGAGCCCACAATTGAAAAAGAGTCTTTTCTTTAGCATAAAGGGCACCCAAAGGCCCATCATATGAGAATTGATCAAAATCTGCTGAGCTATCTACCATGAAAATCCTCCTTATCTCTCGTATTTTTATTATATTCTAAATAAAAAAACAATAGCAAGCGACACAGAGTCACTCACTATTGCTTTAGACACAATCTTTGGGCCAAGTGAATTCAACTATTCAGTTATAGGGTGTTTCTTACGATGTGTTAATTGGCAATACCGTTCATACCAAATATCGATAAAGGCAGGGTTAAAGGGACCCTTTTCCTCCTCGATCCAGCGAACCAATTCCTGAATATTATATTTTAAGATTCGGTCTATTTCTGGTGGATACTGGTAACGCCGACTATGGATCTCATACTCATCCAGATCTAAAAGACGCTTCTCTCCATCGGGGAACATCTTAATATCCAGATCATAATCAATATATTTCAGCGCTTCCCTATCCAGAACATAGGGTGAGGCCAGGTTGCAATAATAGGTCACACCGCGCTTGCGAATCATTGCCACAATATTAAACCAGAAATTCTGGTGATAATAGACAAGAGCCGCTTCGCGTGTTACCCATCGACGTCCGTCTGACTCAATCACTAGGGTATGATCGTTACAACCAATGATCGATTGCTCACTCGTCTTTAAAACCATGGTATCTCGCCATGTACGATGCAATGAACCATCGTGCTTATAACTTTTGACAGTAATGAATTCACCTTCTTTGGGTTGCTTCATCACTGAACCTACTTTCTCTTGTGTAAATAGCTAGCCTTAGGCTAGAAACTGTCCGCTAATTATTATAGCATAATTCAATCACTTTTGGCTGAGTTAATTTAACAAATTCAAATGGCCCTCTCATGGATGAAGGAGCGATCCCCTCCTTACGGATCGAATGACTTCTTTTCATCCATCCTCCTACCTGCCCCTTCATCCTTTAGCAAATCCGATTCTTTAATTCTTTTCATGATCTTTTCCTGCAAGCTGGAGAAAGGATAGCTGGTTAATTGATCCACCGTAAGCCAAGTAAAGCTCGAATCTTGCAGATGAAGTTGGTCTAAAAGGTCCTGGGGCCGCCCTTGATAAACCATCCCTAGACACTTGACTTGCCAGATGCGGTGGCTGAAGACATGCTTGACCATTGGCAAATCACTGTTTAAGAACACTTTAAAATCCCGACTCAGATCTTCGCGATCTTGCTCGGCTATTTGATCGAGTTGTGTGAAATAATTCAAGAACGTACTGGCCACGAGGCCCTCCGACTTTATCGTTTCTGCATGAGCAGCTTTAATTAAGGGGAAGTGCCATAAACCCGCTAGCAATTCATCCGCTTGGTGTTGTCGAATCAATACATTCCCTGATCGATCCACAATGTAATAGGCCAACCACTCTTGGCTTTGCGCCTTTTTCTTAGGTTTCTTGACGGGATAAAGAGCAGCTGTTCCCCGTTGATAAGATTGATCGAACGCCTTAATCGGACTCTCATGGGCATCATAATTACTGGGTGTCATAATCGTCGCCCCGATGTCCATCATCGCTTGGTTAAAATCTCCGGGCCTTTGGGGATCGATTAACTGATCCAGGATCTCTTTGAAGACTTTCCGATTTTTGGGCTGAGAAATATCTTCTTCAATTTCAAAAAGGCGGGCTGTTACCCGTAGCAAATTGCCATCAATGGCAGGCTCCACCTGGTCAAAAGCAATCGAGGCAATTGCAGCAGCAGTATATGGGCCGATTCCTTTTAATTTTTCCAAGTCGGATCGATTATCTGGCATCACTCCATCGAAGTCTTCTTGTATTTGTCTGGCAGCAAGCTGCATGTTACGAACCCGAGAGTAGTAACCCAAACCTTGCCAAAGGCGAAGCAGTTGATCTTCTGGGCACTCGGCTAGCGCTTTGATTGTCGGTAATTCCTTAATAAAGCGTTCATAGTATGGAATGACCGTCTCTACCTGGGTCTGTTGCAGCATGATCTCACTGACCCATATATGATAAGGGTCCTTATCGCGACGCCAAGGGAGGTCCCTTCCATGCTGATCATACCAATCCAACAGGGCCTTACGGAAGGATTCGATCTTCTTGTTTGACCAGTCCAAATAAGCCATTCTACTACTCCTCATTCTCAAAGTCATCTTCATGGGATTGGATCCAGCCCTGAATGATATCATAAGTAAACCCTTTACGCAGCAAGTCATTAAAAACGCGTTGTTTAAGGGCATATCCTTGTAATTTATCCCGCCTTTTGTTAAGAGAAAGATACGCATATCGACTTATAAGTTGCGCTTCTTCTTGATCATTCTGGGTATCTTCAACCTTTTGTAAGCCAGTAGCAATAGTCTCTTTAGGGTAGCCCTTTTGTAAGAGGTATTGTTGGACTTTTATTGTTCGCATTTTATAGGGTAAATCTCTTTTACTTTTGAGGTAGTTCTCAGCTAACTTTACAATATTGGCTTCAATCAAGTCCTCATGATAAACCTCATCTAAGCTAGATCGAGCTAGCGAATCCTGGATCCCCCGCCGCAGCAGCTCATGGTAGATCACTCGCGGTCCTTTTCGATTCAATTCAGCTTGTGTTCGCACGTAACTCGCTGCATAATGAGTATCATTAATTAGGTCTTGATCTTTCAAACGAGCAATAATCAAATCCACCAGATCTTGAGGTAACAAGACAGGGGTCGAAGACTCCCCTTCAAGATCAACCGGCAGATGCCCCCCTGCTTGGTCCTTTTTATTTGCTTGAGAACCTTCTGCTTGAAAGTCCCTTAAGTCAATCAGGTGATCACGGGTCAAGCCTGGCAATTTTAATAGGTATGTTCGCATTTCTTCTTCAGAACGCAAGCCATAAGATAGATAGTTTAAACCACGTAGATAGAGCTTCTGCTGGTAGTCTTCCTTAAGAATGGCATTCACCATTTCTTGATCTAGGTCCATGCCCTTTCTTAAGTTAAATTGAATCAGAACCTGCTCATCCACTCCAAATGCAAATTGATTATTCAGGAAAATGGAATATCGCTGGGATTGTTTCTTTTGTCTTTCTATTTTGGATACTTTCATAATTCCACCTCTTCTGATCTATTTTAACATGTTGACAACTTATCTGCCTTTGATTGACTATCTCTTTCGATTCGTTATGATAGAATCAATCTATAAATCATAGGAACAAGGAGAATAGCGATGGATCGGCAAGACAAGGATATCTTACAATTAGCTAATTTAGCCGGGCGCATCCTGATTCAATCAGAAGCTGAAGGCTATCGGGTTGAGCGCACAGTCCGCCAAATTCTCTCCAAGTCTCAACTGGAATATGCGGACGCCTTCTCATCCGCTTCTGGACTCTTCATTAATATTGAATCTTCAAGCCAAGACGAGACCGAGTCAGATGAAACCACCCTGGTTATTCGAGTCAACAACCGTCAAAATCATATGCGGTGTATCCACCAAGTCCATCAGGTAACTGATCGATTTATGCGGGACGAGATCACTAGCCAAGAAGCGATTCATCGACTCCAGACCTTTCAGATTGAAGAGTATAGCACACATAATAATTTCGTCTCAATCATTGCTTTAATTATGTGCTATGTGGGGATTCTCAATGGTAGCCCAGGCGACCTAGTGATCTCGCTCATTCCAGCTATTTTGATTTTATTCTTTGAATTATCAGATGACCGTTTTGGCTTGAATCGTTTTTCCATCAATGTATTGATGACTGCAGCCCTCGCCTTTGTTCTACCCTTAATTGATTTTTATGTAACCCCTAACTTTAACCTAGATATTGTGATTGCTGCGACCCTCATGCCTTTATATCCTGGTACAGCCTTCACAAATGCTATCCGAGACTTTCTACATGGTGATTATTCGACGGGTTTAACCCGGGCCATTGATGCGATTATCCTAGGACTCAGTCTGGCTTTAGGTACTGGAATTGGCTTGGCCCTATCGAGAGGAGTGATTCATTTATGGACTTAGTTTCCATTCTAATTAAACTGGTCGCAGCATATGCTGCCACTGTCGCAGCCGCTGTCAATGTCAAGGTGCCTAAGCGGTTTATCTATTGGACTGGACTTCCAGGAATCCTTTCCTATACTGTCTATTTAATCGTCCTCTCGATCAGCAACCATTTCGTAGCCACCTTCATTGGGAGTTTGCTCGTATCCATCATGGGACAAGTGATGTCTCGTAAGCTCAAGACAGTGGTTAATGTCTTCTATATCCCAGCCTTTTTCCTCTATGTTCCTGGCCTTGCCATCTATGAAACCGCCTATAACTTTATGAATAATGACCTCCTTGCTGCGGGAACTTCCTTCTATAATGCCTTGATTATTGCGCTTGCGATTGGTCTAGCTGTCTTCGTGGTCGATTCTGCCATGGAAACTTACAAATACCATATTGAAAAGCGGCGCCTGGGAATGATCAATGAAATGGAAGGAGAATAATTATGCTTGATAATCGGATTAATATCGATCAGCCCGTCTATAAAATGATTCAAGACCATCCTGAAATCCTCGATGTTCTAGTAGAATTGGGCTTCGAACCCCTGGCCAATCCCACCCTGCTACAATCCGTTGGCAGAGTAACGAGTTTGCGCCAAGGAGCAAAAATCATTAATAAGCCCCTTGCTTCTATTATTGAAAATCTTGAATGGAATGGCTATCAAATCATCACCAACCAAGATCTAACTGAATAAACCAAAGTCAAAAGTATTAAATCATTTAAGGTGGTAAGTGATGACTCAAAAAGATCAAGAACGACTCGAAATATTAAAAAATATCCTAATCAAACTTCATCAAGGGGCTGACCCTAAGAGTGTGCAAGAAGATTTTAATCAACACTTTACGGGTGTTTCGGCCATTGAGATCTCTATGATGGAACACCAGTTAATGAACAGTGATACTGGAATTACCTTCGAAGATGTCATGCAGCTTTGCAACGTCCATGCCAATCTCTTCAAAGGAGCCATCAATGAACAATCGATTGCAGATGCTGACTTACCTGGCCATCCGGTACGTGTCTTTAAGGATGAAAACATTGCCTTCCAAGCAGCGTTGATACGAATCCACCGCTTATTTGATAAACTAAAAGAACTCCCTGTTAAGGAATGGGAGACCGGTCTTCTAAATGGGCTCAAGCGCCAAATGACCTTATTAGGCCAATTCAAAAACCACTACGCTCGCAAGGAAGAAGTGATCTTTCCAATCATGGAACGCCTGGGTCATACTTCACCGCCGAAAGTCATGTGGGGGGTGGACGATCAGATCCGAGAGCTTTATGACCAGGCTCTAGCGAGTATTAGTGCCTTGCCTGATCTGCCTTTAAACGAGGTTCTTTTAGACTTTTCTGCTTTTGAAGATGAATTTAAAGAAATGGTCTTCAAGGAAGAAACCATCCTCCTACAAATTTTACTGGAAATCTTCACCGAAGATGATTGGATCAAAGTTGCAGAAGATTCAGACATATATGGCTATGGCATTATCCGCCCTAGTGAGCGTTGGCAACCGCAAAGAGAAGATTTAACAGTTATTGAAGATATCCAGGAAGACCAAGAGGAAGAAGTTAAGAGAATTCTAGATGTCAAAGATCCAATCGATCAAGCCATAAAAGTGAAATTTGATGGTGGCTATCTCACACTTAAAGAAATTGACCGAATTCTCGACCACCTACAAGTTGAAATAACCTTTGTCTCCAAGGATAATATCTTTAGCTATTTTAACCAACAAATAGGTCACGAACGCAAGATCCTACCGCGCAGTCAAACTGCTATTGGCCGCCATGTCGAGAAATGTCACCCACCAAAAGTAGTTGATAAGGTTAAGC
This sequence comes from Facklamia languida CCUG 37842, assembly GCF_000245795.1. Taxonomy (GTDB): domain Bacteria; phylum Bacillota; class Bacilli; order Lactobacillales; family Aerococcaceae; genus Facklamia; species Facklamia languida. Next base: position 321,208 of record NZ_JH601133.1, read on the forward strand.
GTGTCATTGAAAATCTAAGAACTAAACGCACGGAAAGTGAAACCATGTGGTTTTCACGTAATGGCTTCTTTGCCTTGATTATCTATCGAGGAGTTTACGATGAGAATGGTGATTTTATGGGGGTATTAGAGACTGTTCAAAATATTGAACCCCTCTTCGACTTAAAAGATCAAGCGGATTCAAGGCGCGTTTCGACGGACCAGGAAGATGGTATCCAAGAACCAGAGCGTAAGAAATATAATAAGTAAGTTCTATTTGCTAAATTTTTAACTAACCAGCTGATGACGGATATTCAGCCCAGGTCACTTTGAATTGACCTGGGTTCACTTTTTTTATTTTTAAGTTACCTCCTCAAAGTTACTTAATAAGACCGCTAGCTTTTTTTTATAAAATTCAGTCCTAAGCATGAAGCGCCACCCCTCTCCTCTGCTATAATAAAGTTAGATTCCTTAAACTCTCTTATCCAAGAGACTATTTACCAGAACAGATCGCTTCAATCGATTTATCGATTTAAGCAGCAGCGCTTAAAAGGAGGAATGAAATGAAACAATGGCATAAGTGGCTCAAAGCCTTCGCCTTTGGCTCCCTCATCATTTTTACGATTTTTATTTTTAACCAATTGGCCCAACTTTACCGCAATCTTGCACTCATTCATCCAATCCTGGGCCTCATAGTGATCGGTCTCTTAGTTGCGTTATTGGTCTACTTCACGATCAAGACAGTCCGCATCCTCGTCTCCCTACCAAAGGAAGTCGAATTGGCAGATGGTGCGGGTCCAGAAGAATATGAAACCTATGTTCGATTGACACTCCTAAAATTAAAGCACAACCCCAACCTTGAATTATTAGAATTTGACTGGGACCAAGTAGCAGATTTGCCGGATGATCAGCAGGTCAAAGCGGCTTACCAGGTCCTACATGAAGCCAGCGTTAAAGAAATCAAAACTCAGGCTTCAACTGTCTTTCTTTCAACGGCTATATCCCAGAATGGGTCCTTAGATAGCTTAACTGTTCTCTTAATCCTAACTAAAATGGTTTGGAAGTTAATAAAAACCTATGATACACGACCTAGCGTAGGTAAAGTCGTCGCCATCTATACCAATGTCGCCACTACAACCCTCATGGCACGTGGGATTGAGGACCTCGACTTAATTGAAGCCCAAATCGAACCGTTAATTACATCGATCTTAGGTGGAAGTATCCTTTCCATGATTCCAGGATCTGTCAGCATCACCAATCTGATCGCCAATTCAATTCTAGAAGGTTCAGTTAATGCCCTCCTAACCCTTAGAGTCGGCATTATTACCATCAATTATCTAGGAAGTCTGCGGGATCTAGACAATCAAACAGCCAAACGTTCGGCTACTCTTGAAGCAACCAAGTTATTAGGATCTATTATAAAGGATGGGTCCATCAATGTCGTCAAAATTATGACTAAATCCGTCAAAAAAGCAGGCATCTCAACGACTAAGAAATTAAATCCTTTTGCTAAATAAATCTGAGAATGGCTATCACAATGCTCTAAAGATGAGGAATTGAAAGCTGAATTCTCATCTGTTTCATGCTTTCAAATCAGACAAGCTGTGTTATAATGCACTAGAAGATTATCCAGATAGGGGTTGATTATTTGTCATTCACAAGTATGAAAGGACTCGTAGATGAGGCCAATGAATCAAAACTAACCATTTCTCAATTAATGATCAATAATGAAGTGGAATTACAAGGCATCACAGAAGAAGATATGATGACCCAGATGGCTGAACAATTTGATGTTATGGTTAAAGCGGTACGTAAAGGTACCCAGGAATTAACCATGGCCAAAACTGGTGTAGCAGGTGGTGACGGCTATCGCGTCTTCCAATATGCTCAAAAGAAGCAGTCGCTCGTCGATCCCTTTACCCTAGAAGTGGTGGCTAATGCCATGGCTGTCAATGAGGTGAACGCTTCGATGGGACGCATCGTGGCCACACCAACAGCTGGTTCAGCCGGCATTCTGCCAGCAGTCTTGACTCATATGTATGATACCAATAAATTCTCTCGCGAAGAGATTGTAAGAGTCATGTTCACAGCCTCTGCCTTAGGACTTGTTATTGCGAACCGGGCTTCCATTTCAGGTGCCCAAGGAGGTTGCCAAGCAGAAATCGGCTCCGCAACAGCCATGGCGGCTGGTTCCCTTGTTGAATTACATGGCGGAACACCTGAACAAGTTAGTAATGCTGTTGGCTTAGCCTTGAAGAATTCTTTGGGGTTAGTCTGTGATCCCGTTGCAGGTCTAGTTGAAATCCCCTGCATTACCCGTAATGGATTACATGCCCTAACGGCGATGGCTTCAGCAGATATGGCCTTAGCAGATGTCGTTTCAATCATTCCAACCGATGAAGTGATCGATGCCATGGATGCGGTAGGTAATGAACTCCCTGAAAGCTTACGTGAAACAGGTATCGGGGGACTTGCTGGTACACCAACTGGCCGCCGAATTAAAGAACAAGTCTTTGGAAATAATGATGAACTCGTCAAGGACGTTGAAGTTGAAATGTCTGGAACCGGTGAGAAAGTAATCGACGACGGAGTAACCGCCCGGTATCAATCTGGTTTTGAGATTATTGGCCCAGTCATGGTTGGCCCTTCTTCTTCTCATACGGCTGGTGCCGTCCGAATTGGAAATGTTGCCCGACAATTATTAGGAGAAGAACCGGAAGAAGTTGTCTTCACCCTCATGGACTCCTTTGCTAAGACCTACCAAGGACATGGAACGGACCTTGCTTTAATTGCTGGAGTCTTAGGCTTTACCACTCGTGACCCTGAGATTAAGAACGCACGAGAAATAGCCAAAGAACGCGGTTTGAAAGTAAACTTCCTTGAACGGAACCTCGGAAATTATCATCCGAATACCGCTCGCGTTCACTTGTTTGGTCCAAACCGTCATATCACGATCATCGCTTCTTCAATTGGTGGAGGAAAAATTGAAGTAGAGAAATTTGAAGAGTACAACGTCCGCTTCTCTGGCGAAAGACCTACCCTCATTGTTCGTCACCGTGACCGCAAAGGAACGATCGGGGCTCTATCTACTTTCTTGGTTGAACACGACATTAACATCTCCTATATGGCTCATGAACGGGCCAAGATTAATGGACCCGCTATCTCCATCTATGAGATGGACCAAGCCTTAACGCCAGATGACATTCAATTCATGAAGGATAAATTCAACTTTATCGAAGACTTGATGTCCATTCATATTAAGTAATCAAGGGCACTTGAGTCGACCAGCACGCTCAAGATCTCACCTAGGCAATCACTCATCAGTATGAACCCTTGGCAAATGAAAGCCGCACCCCTCTAACTTAAGGGTGCGGCTGTTTTCTTTTTTTGAAATAAAGTTAAAATTGTTTTTGCTATCAGGCCTTGCGCTGTAGAACCCGCTTTTCTCGATCTTTGACAAAGAAGTGCAGGGTCATAAAGATAATTAAAATAGCAACTGCTCCCAGCACAATATCAGTCATCGTATTAGCATAAATCAAGAGCTTTCGGGCAATAACAAAAAGGATCAGCTCTAGAATTGCCTTGGTCGAATGGTAAAGCAACATAAAGATCATCTCAATTCCCACAATCAGCAAAAGAGCAAACCCTAGAAATCCTTGAAAAACATCATAGGTACCGAGGACATCCGCCTTAAGAATCAAACTATAGTATTTAACGAGGTCAAAAAAGCCGAGGACAACTCCCAAGGCAATGGCCACTGCAATGATAAATTCTAAAGCTCTCGCAAATCGTCCGACACTCGTCTTAAAGAGGGGAATTTTATCCATTCACTCTCCTCCTTCTTTAATATTAAGTTCATCACCTACTGGTCAGGTCATTCTAGAGACAGCACTTCAATCCGTTTCCTAAAATAATTAAAGGTTCTCCGGCTATCATTAAGAATAAAAAATGACCAATTAGTAGGTGATATTCATTTTAGCATATCGCATTCTATAATAGAACAATGAATTTAAAATTAAAAAAATTAAAAATCATTAAAACTCAATATAAAGATCATACCAAGTTTGTCCGCCATGCTTTGAATCAGACTCCTGTGCTAAACGATAGCCCAGCCGTTCATAATAAGGAATGAGCCCTTTGAGACAAGTTAAAGCCACACTCTTTTGTTGACGGTCACGACAATCTTGGATCATCTGTTGCATCAGAGCGCGTCCATAGCCCTTCGATTGATAGTCAGGAAGGACAGCAAGTGATAATAAAGCCTCATGCGCTCCTTGTGAATCAAACCCATCCGATCCGTGAAACATGAAGTCTTGCACCCACGGCGAATCGCTAGCAAAGCCCTCAATAAAGCCAACAATCTTCCCCTGGTCTTCCGCCACTAAGAAGTGGCCTTGCTGAATGGAGAGTTTCTCCTCAAAGGCTTCACGAGTTGTCGCAACCCCTTCAGCAAAATTGGTCGCTTCAATCAAATAAATGCTGTCTAAATCCTCTTCACTTGCTCTTCTTATAACCATTCATTTTCTCCTCTCATCATTTGAATCTGGCGTTGATAGTCTGCAATCATCATAGGGAGTTGTCGATTGACCTGGTGATAGGCCTGCATCAAGGCGGCTGACCCTTCAACCTCATTCAAGTAATCAATCTGGTGGTCAATCGCCTCATTCACCTGTTCATGGGGAACTGCTGTCTTAACCTCCTCTAATTTACCTCGGATCATCTGCTTAATCCGGTCTCGGCGTTGGTCTTCTCTGGCCACCATCTCTGGTAGAAGTGCTTGAAGTCTTCTTAGATCAAGTCGTCGCTCCATATGGCCATTGACTACGCGACAGTATTCCTTGTTAAAGGGGCTTACCTGCGGGTGACAGCCATAGATCTGGTATATTCCATCATAGATCAAGAAGACTCCTTCTTCTATTTCAGGCAAAAACATACGTTGAAAGCGATAGGTAGGATCCGGTCCAATTAATTCTGCTACCCACATCTTTCCATCTGATTGAGGGGTCAAGGCCAATCGTTGCGGTTGAGTCATCGACTTTTAACTCCTTCTGCTAAGGGCCGGGTCAGATCCTTCATGGCGGATGGAATGGCTTCAACCAAACGACTGGGTAAAACGGTCAAATCCTGCTGGAAGATTTGATTGGCAATATTAGTGTGCAGGTATGTGGCTAGCCGACAGCCCGCCAATACCCCTTGAGTCTGGCCCATCATACCAATGATCATCCCGGCCAAACAATCTCCCATCCCACCAGTCGCCATACCTGGGTTACCGGGTATATTTGGATGGACACTTCCATCAGGACCATAAAGGACTGTTTGATGTCCTTTCTTTACTAAATAGACCCCCATTGCTTGAGCCCATGCACTAGGTTCTTGCTTGGCTTGCCCGGCTACTAAGCGCTGCCATTCTCCTTCATGAGGTGTCATAACAAGGGGAGCTTGACTCTTAAGCGGGTCTTGAGCCCATAAATTTAACCCATCTGCATCTAAGATAAGCGTTTGATCAGGTCTTGCCTGATCAAAGACTTGTCGCAACAAGTCATGCGCTCTCGCATCTCGGCCAAGTCCTGGTCCTATGAGGATCGTATCTGCACCCGTTAGCCAGTCGCTTACCACCTCTTCTCGGTCCCAACTATGAGCTAGCGCTTCTGGCAAATAGCCATGTAGAACCTGCACATGATATGGATGAGTTAAGACCCGGGTTAAGCCTGCTCCACTATAGACGCAAGCCCGACTAGCTAGCATGCAAGCACCTGCCATTCCCTGATTCCCGCCAATAATCAAAGCTTGACCCAATTGATGCTTATAGACTGTCTTTGGTCGGAGGCCCAATAAATGAGCCATTTCTTCTTCAATCGCTTGCATAGAACCTCCTTACTGACTCACACGTAGTCGCTCTTCCAGTATAGCTAGATATTTAACCGCCATCGGCGTCAGGGTGTGGCGATTATTGGTAATATAGCCGATTTCAATCGCTTCATCTGCTAACAAAGGAATCGCAACAATATCGTCCCCATTCAGGTCCGAATTAATAATCCCTGATGAAATAGTATACCCTTTTAGGCCAATTGCCAAGTTAAATAAGGTCGCACGGTCACTGACAATTATTTGCTTAGCAACATGACGATCCGCATAGGTCTCTTCCCAGAAGCAAAAGGAATTGTAGTCCCCTTATTCATAACTTAAGCGAGGAAAGGGGGCCAAGTCTTCGAAGGTGACCTGGTCTTGATTCACCAAGGGATGATTCCTAAAGACAAAGACATGAGGCTTAGCGACCCTGAGTGGAACAAAAGTCAGCTGCCTTTCCTTCAATTGGGCATTTAGGACTTGGCCATTATACTTAGACCGGTATAAAACCCCTACCTCACACTTGAGATTCTCAACCTCTTCGATTACCTCAAAGGTCCTTAATTCCTTAAAAGTCGCCTGATAATGATCAAAGTTTTCTTGCTTTAGGAGTCGAACAAAGGCATCCACAGCAAAGGCATAATGCTGACTCGCCACTGAAAAGATTCGCTTGGGCGCCTCCCCTTGATAGCGTCCCTTAAGGAGTTCAAATGGTTCGATCACCTGCCGGGCATAAGAGAGAAACTCCTCACCCTCAACCGTTAGGATGGCTCCTGTCTTCTTGCGAATAAGAAGCGATAGATTCAATTCTTTCTCCAGTTCCTTGATGGCCTTGGAGAGAGAGGGTTGTGTCATAAATAATTCCCGCGCTGCTTGAGTGAAGGATCCCGCTTCAGCCACTTTTAGGAGGTACTGCAATTGTTCAATCCGTTTCGTTAATTCACCTCACTCTTAAAGGCTGGCATCCCGTCGGCCAGTTTATTTAAGATTATCATAACCATAGGCTATCATATAGGCAATAAAATAGCTATTATTAATATTATCGCAAATTCGTTAAACTAGTCTTAATCTCATTCTAATAAAAGGAGTTTGATATCATGACACAATCGAAACGTTTCTTAACCGTCGGATCCTTCTTAAGACCCGAACCACTCTTGGCATATAAGCGCCAAATTGAAGTTCACGATGACATTAAGTATCCCTTCTACGATGGCCTTCCAGGCTATTTAGAATGTGAAAATGAGTCTGTCAAAGAGATTGTCAGCCAACAGATCGAAGCTGGTTTACCTGAAATTACGGATCGAGAATTTGCACGTTCACTCTGGCACCTAGACTTTGTATGGGGACTAAAAGGTGTTCGTCGTTATATTGCGGATCATGGTTACTTCTTTGAAGACGATCAAAAGAGTCAAGAGTATAATTATGAGACCCGTAAGGATATTGGGATTGAGATTACTGGTCCGATCTTAGGCAAAGACCATCCCTTTATCCAACACTTCAAGCGACCAAGGACCTGGCAAAAGAGCAAGCCGTCGTTAAATTAACCATCCCTTCCCCCTCTCATGTCTACGGTGAATTAAGTCTAAACCCCGCCAACTATCTTAAAGCCTACCCTGATCAAATAGCATTTCGTAAGGGGCTAGCCCAAGCTTACCGCGAGTTCTTAAAGGAATACCGTGAAGCCGGGGGAACAATTATTCAATTTGATGACTGCCTATGGGGGGAATGTTTGCTGAAGATAATCCCAATTCCTTCTTAAATCGTGATGAATTAAGCCAAGCAGAGATTGAATCCATCGCCCAAAGCTTTGTGGACCTCAATAATGAAATTATTGCGGCAGCTCACGATCTCGATCTCAAGGTTTACACGCATAACTGCCGTGGCAACTACGCCTCTCGTAATGCAGGAGCAGGATCCTATACAGAAGTATCCAACTTCTTCCTTAAACGCCAAAATTATGGCCGCTTCTTCTTAGAATGGGATGATAAACGTGCAGGAGACTTATCAGCCCTGGAAGCTTTCCGTGATAAGCCTGAAACCGAAGTTGTCCTTGGCTTCCTTTCTTCCAAAATCAGTGGACTCGAGAACGAAACAGCCATCCTCGAACAGCTGCAAGAGGCCAGTCAATATATTCCAAAAGACCGGCTCTACTTATCTCACCAGTGTGGTTTTGCCTCTTGTGATGGTGGGAATGAACTCACTCGAGACCAAGAATGGTCTAAAATCAAGCAAGGACAAGAAATTGCCTATAAATTCTGGGGTGAATAAATCCTCCCAACAAAAAAACATCTGTCGCCTAATTGACAGATGTTTTTTTTACTTTCTCATTTATCAACCAATTCCTCTTAATCGAGCACCATTACCGCTCCCCCGAGCGCTAAAGGCCCTGCATGAACTCCCAACACAGGGGTTAAATCCGTCACATAATAAGCAGACGCTCCTTGAATTTCTTGATCAAGGTCTGCCTCGAGCTGCTTGAGCTCTTGTGAATTTGCTGATCCAAAAAGAGCCATTATATACTTTTGATGGCCCCGAATTTGTTCTTGCAGGGTCGACTTCAAGAGCTGGTAAGACCTTTTCCGTCCACGCGTCTTCTTGACAATGGTAATTTCTCCTTCTTTTAAGGTCAAGAGCGGATTAATGTTCAATAATGTTCCCAGGAGCGACTGGTATTTATTCAGCCGGCCACCTTTAATCACATATTTCAAAGTTCGAAAGACCGCAAAAACACGCATCTGATGGTGGACTCTTTCGAGTTCCGCCACTATTTTGTTAAGAGAGTGACCTTGATTACGTAATTCCGCAGCATAGAGGGTGAAAAGCCCACTCGCAATCGCAATATGGTCTGTCTCAAAAATAGTCAACGGAATCGTGTCACCATTGGATTTAAGAATTTCATAGAGTTGACGCATGCCTGTTAATTTACTAGATGAAGTGATCACCAAGGCCTGGTCATACCCTTGCTCCTGAACTTTTGCCAGGCAATCCATCACATCTTGAACCGGTGGAACAGCCGTTAATAATTCCCGAGCAGATTCCATCTCTTGATAAAAGACTTGAGAAGTCAGATCCACCTGGTCACGATAGACCTGATCATCCATTTGAACAATATAGGGAACGATCTCAATGTTCATCCTTCTCCCCATTTCAAGTGTTAAATCCTGAGTCGTATCGGCAATAATCGCTAATTTATTCATCATCATTCCTCATTTCTTGGTAACCCCCTTGATCAATCATCATTTGAGCCAAAAGCTTATAGGCAAACGCATAGGAAACAGCCAATAATCCCCGACGACTATCTTCCAAAGGGGCTAGGTTCTTTTGTTGGGGTTCCGAGTTATTAATCGAACTAAAGACTTGGTAGATGGTATCATTCATGATCTTGACAAAGTGATTATATTGATCAGCTAGACTTCCATGCCTCAGCTGCAAGTCCATGCCCTCTTTAACTTGATCAATCGTTAAGACCTGCTTGAAAATCGAGATAATGATCAACTGGGCGAGATGGTCTCGCGTATACTTACGACCTTGCGGTCGAGTAAGAAAGCCCCACTTCACATAATTTTGAATCATCGTAGAAGTGATTAGGGGGCCATGATGGCTAATCGCTTGTAGTGCCTGGTTCAAATAGTCCACGACCTCATGATTGAACAGTGGGTCTGGTGGTAATTCCTGCCAACTTGGACAGGAGAAGCACAAAACCTCTCGAATAGTCATAGGCATTAAAGTTCCTCCCTTGTATGAAGTGCCACTCCTCTTCACGAGTCAACGGTGTCGATCTCTCCAACTAGACGCGATGGCTGTCCTCCAACCAAGTAGCTAGTCGTGTTTTCTTTTCAATGATTAGCCTTTATCTAGTTTCGATAACTATATATTATCATGACCGCTCCACTTGTCAAGAGGGACCCATTCAAAATTTAAATCCCTTGGTCTCTCTTAGTAGAGCCTATAAAAAAGGACTAGGCTCACCCAGCCTAGTCCTAATTCTCATTCTTTATATCCGATCTGAATTCAATCAAAGGTCTACAAGTCAATCTCAAGTAGGATAGGTGTATGATCTTGGCGGTCACCCGAGTCGATCATCTCACTGCGCTTAATAGCATCCTTCAACCGTTCACTGACTAAGAAGTAGTCAATCCTCCAACCTGAATTGTTAATTTTACTGGTTCGAACCCGTTGGGCCCACCAAGTATAGACCCCTTCGACCGAACCATGAAGATGACGAAAAGTATCGACAAAGCCCCGACTCAATAAGTGGGTAAATCCTTGGCGCTCTTCATCCGTAAAGCCAGCTGAGAAATGATTATTGGCTGGATGAGCCAGGTCAATTTCTTCATGGGCCACATTAAAATCTCCCATTGCAATGACAGGTTTTTGCTTATCTAAAGTCGCTAGATAATCTGCATACTTCAAGTCCCAAGCTTGGCGTTCTTCTAATCGGCCAAGTTGACTCCCCGCATTCGGCGTATAGACATTCGTCAGGAAGCAGTTGTCTAATTCTAAAGTGATAATCCGCCCTTCGGAATCCATTGGCTCGGGCCCATCGATCTCGGGCTTGGTCACGATCGCATCAATTCCTTCCTTATAAAGGAACATGGTGCCAGCATACCCCTTTCGTGCAACCCCGTGAGAAGAATGCCAGACAACGTGATGATGAGGAAATCTTTGAGCCAAGATCTCCTGGTGCTTTGAACTAGGACCTGCTTCCCTCAATTTAGTCTCTTGAATGGCTAACACATCGGGATCGAGTGCCATTATCTTATCCAAGACGCTCTGTGACATCTTAGCCCGGTTCGAATCACTGGTTAAGGCCGCATTTAAAGAGTCAATATTCCAAGAAATAATTAACATAATCGTCTCCTTTTGGTCTGTAATCTCCCTCTATTCTACCATATATTAAGCTTCTGACCTAGGCTTCCTGACCTTGTTCAAGTCTTATTAGGCGTCGGCGCTCTTTAGTAAAGGCGGGAACTAGGATAAGGACCGCACCTAGCCAAGCCATGGGATTTGAGATAACAGTCCCAGGAAATCCAATTAAAGGAGTCAAAACAAAGGCCGCAATAATCCGCATTGCCAATTCAGATAATCCTGCCAAGGTGGGAGACAAACTATCATTCAGGCCTTGTTGGGTATACCGTAAAACAAAGAGGGTGGCCAATAAACCATAGAAAGGACCCGTCAAACGGAAGAAGGTCGTCCCATAAAAACGCAGAGTCTCTCCTGCAGCTTGGTCTCCAAAAATAGTCGTGAAAGTCCCACCATATATAATTAAGATCACCCCAAAGATGACTGCCGTCGTAATTGATAAGATCAAGGTCTGCTTGACGCCTTGGAGGATTCTTTGATACTGCTGAGCACCATAGTTCTGGGCGACAAAGGTCGCCGTAGCGATTCCAAATGACATTAGAACTTGGATCACTAGCTGGTCAATTGTTACGGAAGCTGAGTAACCCGCTACGGCATCTGAGCCTAAGCGATTTAAAGCCATGGTAATGGATACTGACCCAATCGCAATAATTGAGGATTGAAAGCCCATGGGAAAGCCGAGTCGACAGTGAAATAGGAATTCAGATTTAATAAAGTCAAACTCTTTGGGATGGACCTGCAAAACATAGATATCCTGGTGAATCACCCACCAACAGATCCCTGTCGCAATTGCTTGAGCTAAGATGGTTGCATAAGCAGCCCCTGCTACTCCCAAGTCAAAGGTCACTATAAAAAGATAGTCCAAACCAATATTTAGTATGATCGCAACGATCAAAGCCTTAACCGGAGTCTGACTATCCCCGACCGACCGCAAGAGATTACTCACCATATTATAGAGAACGGTGACGATCATCCCCGAAAAAATGATGATCATATATTGATAGGCATAGGGGAAAATCGTCGCAGGCGTCTTCAAAAAAGCTAAGATATCCCTTAGAAAAAAAGTTGAAGCGATGGTTAAAACAAGTGTCACACTGAAAGCCAATAAAATATTGAGCCCAATGCTACGCTTAACCTTCATATAGTCCTTAGCGCCAAAAGCTTGGGCCAGTGGAATCGCGGTCCCACCCGTAAAGCCTTGGGCAAAACCAATCACAAAGAAAGATAGAGGGCCTGCGACTCCGATGCCTGCTAGAGCCTCTAGTCCGATCGTACGTCCAACAATAAAGGTATCCACCATACTGTATAAGAGCTGAAATAAATTACCAATAATCAAAGGAACCGAGAAACGAATGATCTTCTTAATCGGAGAGCCTACTGTCATATCATTCATTTAATCACCTCCTTAATAATGAACTTGGACAGTATAGTGTAAATAAAAAAGATCTTCAAGACTCTATTCACTCTTTTCATTCATTCACTTTCAATAGAAAAGATAAAGCAATTCCGTCCAAGAATCCTTTACTAGTCAAGATACATTTGGATCACCTAAGCCTTTCTATCAGTTTTCAATGGTTTCAAGATAGGCTCACCTCCTTTAATTTTGTGCATAAAAATAGCACCCCTCAAATGAGTGAGTGCTAGTTTTCAAATTCTACTCGTTCGACGTCTTTTTCAAGAACTAGACGTCCAATTGAATCGTCTCCGTTTACATCGAGTACAAAACCGTCTCCAATGTCGTTATCTTCAATATCATCAAAATCTAAAAACTTTCCTGTTTCTGTAGTTCCATCTTTCATGCTCAGAATAATCTTTTTACCTAGACATTTCTTAGTAAAGTAATCATACGCTCTAACCATTTGTTCACCTCTTTCATACATCACCAAAATATGATGATGTGCTTTTTTTATCTTACCTTCTGCATCTTTATCTTTATCATGTAGTGGAGAGACTACAAATTGAATATGCAGCTCCTTTAAATACTCTAACCAATCAATCTTTGCTGATTCTGGATATAATACAAATGTCCAATTACGACCTCTTGAATTTTTCTTATTTCCTGTTTCTTTTATTACATTTTCGCTCATGTTATAATAACGGTGCTAATACATTTAACAAAAGTTAGTCCTAGGATAGTCAGCATGCCAGTGCTGTCTATCTTTTTTGTTTAAAATGCACCGTATTCCTCCTTTGCATATTTTTTAATTAGAATACCGGTTGCATCTGATTTGCTAATATTATATTTTTCTTTGATTCGATTTAATATCTCATTTTCTTCTGTCGTTAATCTTAAAGTAACAGCGACTTTCTTCTCTTCTTTTCTATCCACAACCATCACCGTCCCTCCTAATAGCGTTTTTTCACCTTAACATAAAAAATGTCATTTTAACATTAAAATCAGGATATTTATTTATTTGATTGGACAATGGACACCTAGGGGGGGCGTAGTACCCCCCTAGGAAGTGGCCCTATTTTCCATCCAATCCCCACAAAAAATGCCCCTTTAAAGGGGCTCAAATTATTAAACTAAAATCATATTATTTTTTAAATTCAGATTCAAGTAATCCCATTTGAACAACATCATGATATTCACCATTTCTAAAAATACTCTCTCTACTTCTGCCTTCTTCTCTAAATCCTATTTTCTTATACAGACCAATGGCTCTTTCATTAAATGAAAACACATTAAGAAAAACCCTATGCATGTTCATTTCTTTAAATGCAAAATCTAGTAAAAGTTCTGTCGCTATCCGTCCATATCCTTTGCCCCAAAACTCTTTATTTCCAAGGTCTATTATAATTTCACAATTTCTATTCTTATAATCAATGTTTGTTAGAGAAACAATGCCCACTTCAATATTTTCTGCTTTATCCATAATGATATATCCTTCACTCCCACTAGAAGAAAGGATGACATTATCAAAAAAATCTTTAGTTTCATCGTAAGTATAAACATTCAAAAATGGACTAGTTGTTTTCATAACATCAATATCATTTCTCCACTTATGGTACATATCTACATCATCGGATCTCACTTTTCTTAGGTATAACTTTTCATCTTCAAATAACATTTAAATCCTCCTATATGTCTTTATCAATCTAACTTATTTAAAAGGCTTATTATATTCAACCCATGTCTATCTTAAATATTTTTATATTTATTCCAATTTCCTTTTATGAGCCTGATGCGCTGCGACCCTAAAAACCCTAAGCTTTGTGGCGGTTCTAGTAGAACCACCACGAGCAAGCTTATTTTAGGGTCTGTCAGGCTCAAAAAGTTTTCTCGGCATAAAAGTACCTCTACAGCTCTAAATCGTTACTCCTAGTCTTCTTAGTGTCTTGTGACACTCTTAAATTCAAAATCTATCGTTCAGACTTATGTCGATTTGACTTAATATACTCTTGAATAACATACGCAGAGTTATCACATAAAAGCGGAAACCAATCATCAAATTTAAACTTCATTGCATAATCCATTAAACTCTTAAATTCTATAATGCCTTGTTCATCAATGAACTCAATCATTTCTTTAATCAATTTGTATCTGTCTGTTGTTGTTTTCTTTAATAATTCATCTACATCCACACCACCATAAACTATCATATCTTCTTTTTGATATTTAAATTTATCCGGGTCATCCATGTGAAGCATATATCTAACAAGACCTTTAACACTTCCTGCAATTTGTGGAATAGTTGCGTTCAGATTTTCTGTTATTTCTTTAATTTGTTCATATTATTAGGGACTCCATGCAACCCCTGCTTACCTTGATGTATTTTAATTCTATCGGCTTTTTCAGGTCTTTCATTGGGAATTAAAACATCTCCATCGAAACCGCCTACATCTATATATTGATAATCATTAAAAATACTTCTCATATTAATCTCGTTCAACATACATCTGTGAAGTTCAGTTTCAGAAACGTTCTTAAAATAACTAGGAGGCGTTTTTCCCTTACTTAAATCTCTTTCAACACGTTCCTTATAATCTTTAGTTCCATAGATGTGCTGCTTCTGCTTTTCCTCTTTCAACTGCAACCTCTTGCCTAGCTCTTCATGATCCGCCATAACTTTCTTAATCCGTTTCAAGTCATGGCTCGTTAAATCTTTAAACTGATCTTCTATAATTTTCTCGGTGAGATGATCGTTAAACTTATTATACCTCTTTTTAAAGTCTTTAACCAATCCATCTTTGACCTGACTTAGTTGATTTAATAATTGTCCGTGTATAAACGTCTGCTTTCCACCGTCTACAACCCTGTCTGTAAAGCCGAAAAAAACTTTATCAAACCCGCGCCAAAAATCCGAACATTAAGAATAATTATTTTTCTTTTATTCGAATATTGGTCGCCTTCTGAAAGTTTGTGACCTATAATGAGCTTGTTATGATCTAATTCGATGGAGGTTCTTATGGAAAAAATCAAGCACTTTTTCAAATTTGATGCAAATGGGACGACCTTTGGAACAGAGGTTCAAGCTGGGATTACAACCTTCCTAGCTATGTCCTATATTATTTTTGTCAACCCTGCTATGTTGAGTCAGACTGGCATGCCTGCTCAAGGGGTCTTCTTAGCCACTGTCTTTGCTGCTGCTATTTCAACTGCTTTTATCGGACTGTTTGCTAATGTTCCCTATGCATTAGCTCCTGGTATGGGACTGAATGCCTTCTTTACTTATACTGTCGTCTTTGCACTTGGATTCACCTGGCAAGAAGCTTTATCCATGGTCTTTATCTGTGGGTTACTCAATGTGTTAATTACCGTCACGCGTGTTCGTAAGCTTCTCATCACATCGATCCCCGACTTTTTACAACATGCAATTTCAGCTGGGATCGGAATTTTTATCGCTTATATCGGCTTCAAGAACGCAGGCCTGCTTCAATTTACTTCTGATGGTTCAAATATTCTTTCTATTAATGGGGCGGATCCCGCTGCCATGCCGATTACGGATGGTGTCTATAGTGTCGTGACAAATGGTGGGATTTTGCCTGAATTAGTGAACTTCACCGAAATCGGCGCCATCGTTGCTATTCTTGGATTAATCCTAACCATCATTCTCATGGTCCGCCATGTTAAGGGAGCCATTCTGATCGGAATTATTGCGACCACCCTCTTCGCCTTCTTAGTTGGAATGATTGATTTAACAGCCCTTGACTTCTCCCAAAATTCCATCTCATCTTCCTTCAGTCAACTTGGAGAGACCTTTGGTGTCATCTTCACCCAAGCAGGAATTCCATCACTCTTCAATGATCTATCACGCTTACCTGTTGTCTTGATGACCATCTTTGCTTTCTCTTTATCGGATGTCTTTGATACGGTTGGAACTTTCATTGGAACTGGCCGCCGATCTGGCATCTTCTCCCAAGAAGATGAACTCGCCTTAGAGTCTGGTACTGGCTTTAACTCTAAGATGGACAAGGCACTCTTTGGAGATTCTGTTGGTACAATCTTTGGTGCCATTCTCGGGACATCTAATACGACTACCTTTGTGGAATCATCCGCTGGGATTGGGGCCGGCGGTCGCACAGGGATGACCTCTATCGTGACAGCCATCTGCTTTATTTTGGCTGCCTTCTTGTCACCCATCATTGGCCTTGTTCCTTCTCAAGCGACAGCACCCGCTTTAATTATTGTCGGTATTTTAATGGTCAGCTCTCTAAAGGACATCGACTGGACCAACTTTGAAATGGCGGTTCCTGCCTTCTTTGCTTCTGTCTTCATGGGATTCTCCTATTCCATCTCGAACGGGATTGCGGCTGGCTTTATTTTCTACGGAATCGTTAAGATCTTTACTGGCAAAGCCAAGGAAATCCATCCCATTATTTGGGTATCGATGGTACTATTCATTCTAAATTATATTGTCATGGCCATTCTCTAAGATTCGTCCATTCATCAAACAAGAAGACCTAGCCCCTTATTTACACTATCAGGGCTAGGTCTTTTATTGCGGTCAAATGCGAATAGCAACTAGAATTGATCCCGCAACTGACGCAGACGGGTAAATTCCTCCAGACTCCTTGCTTGCATAAAAGGATTCCATTCCCGTTCTTGTTTAATGGTAGTTGGCAGACTGGCTTGACCTTGGTCTAATTGGCTTTTGACCTGGTCTTGAACTTGTCTGAGTGGACCAGGATTGTCTGTTAGGCTAGCTGCAAAAGCTAAGTTGGTCAAGGTATATTCATGACCGGCATAAACCTTCGTCGCTTCAGGCAAAGATTGTAATCTTTGGATCGTCTCATAAGCCGCTTGGTAATCCCCAGTAAAGACTCGACCGCATCCTGCTGCAAAGAGCGCATCCCCACAGAACAAATGTCCCTCAACCAAGAAAGCGATATGGTCATTCGTATGACCAGGTGTCTTGAGTACCTGGAAGGTTAAATTCATTAAACCAAACCGGTCCCCCTCCCCATAAACGTTAGTTGCCCATTCTTTTGTCTCGATCGACCCAACAACTGGAATCGTTGGGTAAACGTCTTTAATCGCTTTTACTCCATCGGTATGGTCCGCGTGGTTATGGGTGAGGAGGATCCCCGCCAGATCTAATTCTTGCTCCTTTAGATAATCTAGGACGGGTTGACTTTCACCCGGATCCACCACTAGAACCTGATTCTCGGCTTGAATGAACCAAATATAGTTATCCTCTAAGGCTTTCAAATAGTGAATATTCATGATTTTCTATCCTTTCCTGATCAATAGCTCGACCTATTCTGTCTATCAAAAAACTTTACAAAAGGGAGTCAACATCAACGCCTTCATGGCGCAAGAGCCAGGCCTTACGGTCTTGACCCCCATGGTAACCACCCAGCCGGTGATCACTTGTAATCACCCGGTGGCAAGGGATAATAATCGGGAGTGGATTGCTTCGCAAAGCATTGCCAATCGCTTGCGCCGATTGAGAAGGGCGACCTTGCATCTTAGCCACTTCATCAGCCAACTGCTGGTAAGTCGTCACATGTCCATAAGGCACGTTTAGGAGCGCTTGCCAAGTCAGTAGGCGAAAGTCACTTGCTCCTTGAGGGTTGAGTTCTAAGTCCGTTGCTTTAGGAGCTTGTCCGTCAAAATAGGCCGATAGCCAAGCGATTACTTCTTCAAAGGGGGCTAAATCCTTCCAATAAACCCCCGAGCAGACTGCTTGTTGAGAGTATTTCCTCGTAGCATCAAACGATAGACGCACCAGTTCATCGTCTTGGTTGATGATCATGGTCAATCTGCCAATCGGTGATAAGAAATCATTAAATCGATTCACTCTCAGTCCCCCTTTCATCAAACGCCCTCTCTCCTGAGGTCAACAATCTAGGATCATTTTACCAAATGCGAGATTGATAACCAACTCTTCACCTGCAAGTCTTGAAATTGACCCCATCAGAGTGATTTCATTGATTGGCGGACTTAATCAAATAACCTAACTGGCCAATCCTTTCCTTTCTATTAGCGTAATCCAAGGAGCGACACTAGGAAATGCATGGAGCCTATGATATAGTTATTACTAATTAAACAGCTAGTAAGGAGTCTCCTATGGAAATTATTTTAATCCTTTTTAATCTTATTGCTTTTGGCCTCATTGTCTATAATTGGCTAGCCTATCGTAAAAATATCGTTCACGAAGCCCTCACACGCCCTTGGATCATCTCCCAAATTATTGCCTTTATCCTATGCTGCTTCCTCTTATTTAAAATAAGCCAAGGAATGCCAAACTATATCACCTACCTCACCCTCATTATGGTCATCTTCCTCTTCCTCAGCCAGTCCCTCAGCAAAGGAGTATCCAAAACGGACTTTGCGGTATTTAATGGTATGCTTGGCATCATGATTCGCCGCCCCTTTCCCACCGTCCAGAAGGTCGTGATCACTCAAGATGAGTCTCGTGGTCAGCTAAAGTTACTTGGTAAATCAGACAAGCATTACTTTGAACAGACCTACCGGCTTAAAGATCAAACAGACCTCGTTCAGCTTCTTGGCTCTGTCAATATCAAAATCGAATACCGTTAACTTTAAAAAACCCTAAGCCCAGATCCAGGCTTTGGGTTTTTTCCTGTCATTTATGAAGCTTGAATGATAGCGGTCAATTCGAATGTCTTCATATCACCATTACACGATATTGGTCTGATGAGATCTTGTATGGCCATACAGTTAGACCTAATCATTTAGGTCTAACAATAAGCCAAAGCTTGATAAAAGGGTCTTGCAGTCTAACCATTCAAATTCTACAATAAGATTGGAGGTTTATTATGAAACAAACAGTTATTCAAGTTCGAAGCTTATTATTAGCGCTCGTTACAGGAATTATAACAGGCTTAATTGTAGGGGCCTTTCGCATTGGCATTCAGCTGATCGCTCATTTTAATTTTGACCTACTATTAGCCAGCCAAGCCAGTTTCAAATCGGGTTTCATCTTTTGTGGTGTCTTTCTAGCCCTCGCTCTCTTTGCGGGCTATTGTGTCAGTCGTGAACCGAACATTGGAGGGTCTGGTATCCCACAAGTAGCTGGACAAATATCTGGCCAGTTGCATCAAAAATGGTACCGCGTCCTTTTCTTCAAGTTCTTTGGTGGACTTGCGACCATTGGATCGGGCTTGACCCTGGGTCGTGAGGGCCCCTCGGTCCAAATTGGTGCCACCATTGGTCAAGGAATCGGTCAAATTAGCAATAGTTCTCGCCGTTTGACAAATGCCCTTATCGCTGGGGCTGCTGGAGGTGGCTTAGCAGCAGCCTTCAACGCACCGCTTTCAGGACTCATCTTTATCGTTGAAGAACTCTATCATCGAACAGGACGTAATCTCTTCCTTTATGGCGGACTGACGGTTATCAGTGCAGCGATTACCGCTAACAAGTTACTTGGTATCAATCCCAGTATTCCCATTCCTCGCTTTATTGACTTTGATGTTCCCAATCTATTTCTGAGCGTCATTCTCGGATGTATCATAGGCTTTTCTGGGGTCTTATTTAATTATTTAATTATTCACGGTAAGATGGTCTATGGGAAATGGCAGGTTCCCGCTTGGGTTAAAGCGCTCATTCCCTTTGCAGTAACCGCTTGTTTCCTCTTCCTTGATCTTCGCCTCTACGGATCAGGCGATGAATTGATTCAATTCCCCTTTGGCCATAATGAGTCCCTTTTAACTTTAATCTATCTTTACTTGGTAAAATTGATTTTACTCGTCCTGGCCTTCTGCTCAGGCATCCCCGGGGGTATCTTTTTCCCTCTCTTAGCTATTGGATCACTTGTAGGAAACATCTATGGCAGCTTCTTGCATGAGATTGGAATAGTCTCTGCAGAGGTCATTCCCTACTTTGCTGTCTTGGCAATGAGCAGTCATTTCTCAGCAATCGTCCGCGCACCACTGACAGGAATTATCCTGATTGCTGAGATGACAGGGGCTTCACTCCCCTGGCTACTGCCGATCATTATTGCCAGCTATACCGCGCACATCGTCGCTGATTTCCTCGGTAGTCCTCCCATTTACACCAGCCTCCTTGACCTGCTCCTCCAAAATCGAAAAGCCAGCCCGCTATCTGAATCAATCAAGTCAGAAGGCGCTTAATCGCTACTGACTCTCATAATGTGAAAAAAAGGTTGAAAGAAGTGAACACTTCTCTCAACCTTTTTTGTAGATTACTGGGACTAGGCTCTATTTTGATTTTTCCAAAAGAGATAAATCGCTGCAATAAGTGCCAGGATCCCCGCAAATTTCCATATCACCAAGTTAA
The DNA here is from genome assembly GCF_000245795.1 of Facklamia languida CCUG 37842. Classification (GTDB taxonomy): domain Bacteria; phylum Bacillota; class Bacilli; order Lactobacillales; family Aerococcaceae; genus Facklamia; species Facklamia languida. The sequence goes on from NZ_JH601133.1 coordinate 341,605, forward strand.
CCACTACTAGGATGACTAACTGAGCAATGTCCTTTTGCAATGGGAAGAAACCAAGGTAGCGTGTATAATCTTTCTGGTTCACTTCAAAAATAAGCACACAAGAAATCAATGTAATGGCAATTGGGAAGAGTATTAAACTCTCAGTGTCATGAAATCCATTTAATGCATAGTAGATTAGTGAAGCGACATAATTATAAATCCAATAATTCTGATCTTGCTGTTTAAAGTAACCAATAACTTTTTCCATAATACCACTCCTTATACTCGACTTTTCCTTCATAGCTTACTTAAATTATACCTCATTATCTCTCAACTGAATCGGCCTTAAGACTGAAAGTAAGGGATACTGCGCCCTACAAAATATCCAAATAAAATTGATTCCCAACATCCAAGCCAAAATCTGTAAACCAGACGCGGTCTGCATCATAGTTAATAATTCCTGTTTGAAGATGCTTATCGAGCACGGTCTGGTACTTCGAGAGAAAGTCAATTCCAAACCGTTGATTAATCTCTTCAAGCCTGAACCCTTTCAATAAGCGCAGGTTCAGCATAATAAATTCCTTCTCTCGCTCTTCCATAGTCATCTCTTCGCGGTATTGAACCGGCGCTTGGCCAGCATCAATCATCTGATAATAATCCGCAAAGCGTCGATGGTTCACAAAACGAACTAAATCAATATTTGAAGAAGCTCCAAGTCCTAATCCTAGATAATTCTCAAGCTGCCAGTATTTCTTATTATGACGACTCTCATATCCCGGCTTGGCAAAGTTTGAAATCTCATATTGATGGAAGCCATGCTGGGCAAGTTGGTCTTGGATATAATGATACATCGAACGCTCTTCTTCATCTTCAATTAACTTAATTTGACCAGTTAAGACCCAACGTTGAAAAGGGGTCCGGTCTTTAATCATTAAGGAGTAATAAGAAATATGATGGATCGGCAAGGTCATAGCTAACCGGACATCCTCTTGCAGGACTGACATTGTTTGCTTGGGATTACCAAACATCATATCAATCCCTAAACGGTCAATACCCATCGATTGCATTAAGTCTACCTTGTCAAAGACAGTCTGGCGGTTATGAAGGCGTCCCATCAACTTCAAAACCTGATCATCAAAAGACTGCACGCCCATCGAGAAACGGTTAAAGCCATATTCTAGATAGGTCGTCAGCTTACCTGCTGTTATCGATTCGGGGTTCATTTCAATCGATATCTCACAATCATCGCTCAAGTTAAAATGGCGATAAACTGCTGCCATTATTTGGGCCATCTGTTGACTCGATAGGTAAGAAGGCGTTCCTCCCCCGAAGTAGAGGCTATCAATCTGAGCTGGATGACCCTGGTAAAGGGCAATCTCCTTACATAGATAATCGACGTACTCATCCATCTTATCATCCATGTCTGAGAAGGTTAAAAAATCACAATAATGACATTTTTTCTGGCAAAAGGGGATATGAAGATAGAGCCCTAATCGTTCCGTCATTACCCCATCCCTCCTTGTTAAAAAGTCACCTTATTATACCGATTTCTAGCAATAAAAAAAAGCCTACTGTCCAGTAGACTTATTCAGAAAGTTCGACTGCAACCTTACCAATAAACTACCACGTGATAACCTGCCTCTTGATTTAAATCGCCAAACAAGTCCAAGAGCTGACGACCATACCCTTCTAAATGATCTAAAATCGAGCGACCATAAAGAATTTCTAGCTCCATATTGCCCTTATCCATAACCACATCCCACAAGGCATCAAGATTATGGCCGGTATAAGAAGGTAAACTTAATTCTTCAATTAAATACTCATAGGCCCTCTCACGATTCAAAAATTGACGACCATCTAACCTGTATATCACCGTCATCCCTCCTAGTATAATTGCTCAAATGTCTCATAGTGATCTGATGTATAAAAGATTAACCCATCATCCGAGTAGACGAGGCGTTGTGGCCCTCGATGGTGGGTATACCCCGCCTGCACATCTGCTTCATAGTACTGACGGCCCGGCTTCTTAGGCAATTTGCCCTCGCGATTACCGAATCGATTGCCCCCTACCACATAGTCACGGTCCCCCGGTGACCAACCCCTTTGGTCTGCCTCAGACTTGGTGATGTAGTTATCTGGTAAATGACCATAGAGATGAATATATAGGGCTACATCATCCCTTGCATAATAATGGCCCGATTCCTCCAGGGAGGAGGATGATTTTGACTCAGAAGAATCTTGTGTTTCAAGAGACTGTTCTTGATCATCGGCGCCTTCCGGCTCATAATCAATGTGCATATCCCCATCGTTTTGTCCCGACTTGATCGAATCTTCAGGGGCATCTAGTTGTTTCTCTGCTCTTTGATGCGATTGAATCTCTGAATGACCATTTGGATCAGTCGGTCCAGTGAGATTAATCGCTCCTGATACAATACGATAGATACCAAATAGGATGAGGATAACCCATATCACTTTTTTAGTCTTTTTATCCATAACGGCCTCCTTTAATACTTCTCTTTATGACTCTACCACAAGTTCTTTCTAAAAACAGCTGTAAAACAACCTAAATAGCATCATTTCATGCAACTGGCAAGTATTGACCCAAATAACCTCCTCCATTAGGTAGAAAATAGAATCGTTTTCTGTTGGCAAGCATAAAAAAATATGGTAGACTTCAATAGTAATCATTACTTTTAAGGAGGAATACCATGAAAAAATTTTTAATCCCTGTTGCCTTAGCTTCATTATTCATGACTGCCACAAGTCCCATCTTGGCATGCTGTGGAGATATCGACCTCCCTGCTAAAGAAACCATAATGGCCCAAGAAGACCACGAAGACCATGAAGACCATGAAGATCATGATCACGAGGGGCATGACCACGACCACCACGACCACCATGACCATGATGACCATGACCATGCCTTTGAATTTGACCCAGCGCATGTTGTCAAGAAAGAAGGCGACCATTTCATCATGGCCCATGGTGACCATTACCACAAGATCGCTTTGAGTGACCTCCCAGAGGAACTCGTCAAAGAAACAGAAGAACATTTAGCAGGTCATCCAGAATTGGCCGAAGCCTATGACAAGCAAATTCAAATTTCTGAAGGATATTTCGAAGATGCTGACGTTAAAGACCGTGACTTATCAGAATGGGCAGGCGAATGGCAATCTGTCTATCCTTATCTGGAAGATGGCACACTGGACCCTGTCATGGAACAAAAAGCCATGGATAAGGATAGTGAAATGAATGCCGAAGAATACAAGGAATATTATACTAAGGGTTACCAGACAGATGTCGGACAAGTAACCATCACCGAAGATTCGATCACCTTTAAGCGTGGTGACCAAGAAGCAACGGCTACTTATGAATACAGTGGCTATCAAATTCTTGAATACGAGAAAGGCAACCGTGGCGTTCGCTACCTCTTCACCAAGACCGAAGGGGATGAAGAAGCGCCTGCTAGCGTTCAATTCTCTGACCATAATATTGCACCCGCTCATGATCTTTCCCACTTCCACCTCTACTTCTCTGATGAGGGCCATGACCAATTAATCGAAGAACTAGAAAATTGGCCAACCTATTATCCAGCTGATTGGGATGCCGGTCAAATCTTGGCTGATCTTCTGAATCATTAGAAACAAAAAGGTATTGAAAAACCAGGAGCGCCTATTAAGGGCTCCTGGTTCTTTTATGGTTAAAAACCTTTAGATGTAAATTGAAGAAACCATAATCCTTTGATCGCAACCGCTTATTCTTTAGTAGTCTCTTCTTCCACTTTTTCTTTCGTGTCTTTCGACTGGTTCATTGCTACCAAATTATTGGGGTTAAATTGGTTAAAGTTATGGAAGTTAAGAACGAAGACATCCTCCACACTCTGTTCACTCACTTCTGCACTCCAAAGAATAATCGTTTCTAACGTAAGTGTCTGGCGGTTTACCATGTATTCTATACCATAAGCGACCTCCCCTTCCTTTGCAAGAAAGGCAATATCCAGATCACCAACTTTCTCTTGGAAGCTCTCAAGATCCTCACCTAACCAGCGGTAGGTTTCGATCACGCCTTGTTCTTGATCGTCAGGCTCTTCAATCAAGTCTAAATCCTCGAAATCTGTTTGAAACTCTTGGATAAAGTGACGATAAAGATTTTGCTTGCCGGATGTTTTTGACTTTGAATCTTCTTGGGGATCTAGGCGATGATAATCCTCTAGTTTATTTTCCTTCAAATTCCCGATCGAGGTGTAGATCGGGAGATCATCTAAGACATTCTGATAGAGAATCCATTCCTCATTATGGCCCTCTGCTATTTCACGTCCATTTAAGGTATAAGTGTAGATAGCAGAGATTGGATTTGCTGCAATAAAAGCATCCAAAAATTCATCGGGATCATATTGTAAATGCTTAGGCCCTTCTTTAAGATCCACTTCAATTTCAGAAGGATCTGGTGATAATTGGACATCCAAAACCTGGTTAATTTTATAAGTTCGATTCTGATCAGTCACCTCTGCGATGACATCCACCCGGGTGACTTCATTATTTTCTGGATTGAAATCGAGTCCCATTCTGAGATCGTATTCCGCATCTGGACTAAAGGCAATCGGCCAATCTAAGTAGGTCGCGATCTGGTCCAGCTGACCAGTATTGGTGATGGACTTCTCGAAGCGGTTGTCTTGCCTATGGAAGAGATCTTCACCATTAAAGAAGTAATTCATATAAACCATGAAAAAGTCTGGTAAGCGCTCATTCGTGCTTTCTTGCCAGGCTTTCTTGGCAGGTTGGTAGTAATCCTTACTATCCTGATGATAGAAGGCTTCTTGCCACTTCTGATCATTTACCTGAATTATATTAGTTATTAACCCTTCTGCTAAGGCTTCATCTTGATAATTCTCCTGCCCTTTTGAATGCTTAGTGAGAATATAATCGTCCATTTCGACTGTCATTTCTCCCTCGAAGCTGGTAGACTGACTCTGGTTAAAAACCTGGTGGATCGCTTGCAGGTCTTCAGCGATAAGTTGCTGCTCAATCGTCTGCTCCAATTGTTCCATTTGAGGGTCTGGGTCGGCAGGTTTTTCCTGATCACACCCGGATAAGAGTCCAATTATAGCCATACTTACTAGGGCTTTTACGACTGATTTCATCCTTCATTCCTCCTACATAATTATTCAAAAAATCTTTCTCATCCACTATAATACATGATGAAAGACAATATACCTAGCTTTATTGAAAGGATGGTTCCTATGCCTAAGGCCATGATCATCATGAACCCAGAATCTGGTAAACAAAAGGCTCCAGACTTGGTTGAGCCATTACAAGAAATTCTCCAGACAGACTACGACTCAGTCCATCTTATCCAAAGTCAGAGTATGGAGGACCTATGCGCTTGGGCTAAACAAAGTGCTACAGACCAGTATGACGCTTTATTTCTTATGGGGGGAGATGGCACTATTAATGCCGGTATGAATGCCATTCTTCCATACCCTACCCGTCCAACTCTAGGGATTGTTCCTTTAGGAACCTTCAATAATGCTGCCAGCATGCTGGGATTCCCTCGGAATTACAACCAAGCCATCCAAGCTTATCAATCCGTTAAAAAGCAGTGGATCGATATTGGCCAGTGTAACCAGACTTGCTTTCTCTCTTCAGTCGCCATCGGCCCAATTGTCGAATCAATCAAACAAATGGATAGCTACGAATTGGCTGAGTTGGGTAGCTTAGACTATTTCAAGCAGGTCCTATCTTCACTCGAAGAGGGTCAAGCTCAATCCTATCGCATTACTAAGCACAGTCAAACTCAAGAATACCAGTATAGCTTGATTGTTCTTTCTCTAGGTAACGCTCTCTTAAGAATGCAGCATCTCTTTCAAGACGCTAGGTTGGATGATGGATTACTTAATCTAGTAGGGTTGAAGGAGTCGACCATCAGTGAAAAAATCGGTCTAGCTACTCAGATTCTTAATCGAGGGGTCCTTGCCAACGATCTAATCGATTATGACCAGCTGGAAGAATGTCAGATCCATCTGGCGGATTCAACCAGTGAGAGCCACTGTAATCTGGATGGTGACCAGGGTCCCCTTCTACCCCTCCAGATAAAAGTGATCCCCAGGGCACTTGAAGTCTTTGTCCCTTTGCAGGCCGAATCGACCCCTTAAATCTCAACAGTCAGACCCCTTAATTACGAGGATGTCTGACTGTTGTGTTTGTTTATACCGACTTTAATGTCCGACGAGTCTTAAGCCAAAACCGACCAATAAAGATCAGGCCTCGAACAGCCAGTTCGCTCGCCATGGCTATCCAAACACCAATTAAACCAAATGATCCGACTAATAGGACCGCCAAAGGAATCCGTACCAGCCACATGGAGGCTAGATTCATAATTCCAGGAACTAGGGTATCTTCATCCCCACGAAAGACGCCAAGAATAACAATCGAAGCTGCATAGAGCGGTTCAACAAAGGCCTCAATCCGTAAGAGTCGAGCTCCTAATTCAATAACTTGAGGATCAGGTGATAACATCCCAATCATGGCAGGAGCAAAAATATACATCAGGATGCCCGTTCCAGTCATTAAAGCCACACCAAAAGCCGTCGATAACCACCCCAACCGGATAGCCAAATGACGTTGACCTGCCCCAATAGACTGGCCAACAATAGTCGTCGCAGCAGCCCCAATCCCATAGCCAGGCATATAACATAAACTCTCAGCTGTCACTGCAAAAGAATGGGCAGCAATTGCCACAGTGCCTAAAGGGGAAACAATAATTGTTTGGGCGATATAAGCAAAATTAACCGCAATCGACTCGACACCAACAGGTAAGGCAATCTTTAGGGCCCGCTTCAAAACATCTGAATAGCCGGTCACATAGCCTTCTTTGCGCAAGTGCAGACTTGGAGATTTGGTCAAAAGAAAATAGGCCATCAAGCCCCCTGCCACAATCTCAGCCAACAAGGTCCCGAGAGCGGCTCCAACGACCCCTAGGTTAAAACCCCAAACCACAAAAGTCCGCCCAAACATTTGTATGGGACGTGTCGGAAAGATAAGAAAAAAGTTAAAAACAACATCTAATACACACATTAGGATACTCAAGAGACTCGGCACCCGCATATTCCCCGAACTTTGTAGCATACCCGCAACGGTATAATTGATCGCTAGAATGGGAACCGTAAAGGCAAAGACAAAGAAATAAGCACTGGCTTGAGCATTAATCTCCGGATTTCCGCCTAACCAGTGAGGCAAGGGGCCAGCAATTAGGATCGAAATCGCCATCAAAATAAGACTCAAAACCAGATTGGTGATAAGACCATACCGGACAATATTGCGGGCTGCCTGGTTCTTATTCGCCCCAATTTGCTGGGCAACTTGAACATAGAAGCCAATCGCCAAAGCACTTACCATATTTCCTAATAGCCAGGTGGTGGTTGAAATCAAGCCAATCGATGCAGAGGCATTCACATTAATATGTCCAACCATAGAGGCATCAATGTATTGCATAATGATCGACGATATTTGAGCTAGAATAACTGGAATACTTAAATGAACAATCATTGACAGGGCCTGGCGCCGAGTCAATCCTTTTCCTGAACGAATACTTTCTAAATAATCAACCAAGCGAAGAACTCCTTCTCACAGTATTATATTTAAATTGAATCTTTATAAGTTTTGTTATCCTCTTCTTTCAAGACAATTGACTGTAAGTGATTCATCCGCTGATCCACTTCAGCACTCAAATCAGCGCAGGCTTTCAGTTCTCTGGCCATCTCCTCTGAGAAGTACATATCTTTCTTATAGCGTAACTGGTGCTCTAAACTCGCCCATGCATCCATCGCGATCGTTCTAAATTGAATCTCAGCCCGCATTACCTTTTTCTCATCCTTGAGAAAGATTGGAACGGCGACAATCAAGTGCAAACTCCGATAACCATTCGGTTTAGGGTTTGCAATATAATCCTTGATCCTCAGAATCTCAATATCATCCTGATCAGATAAGGCACGTGCCAAGGCATAAACATCATCCTTAAAGGAACAGATGACCCGCACCCCTGCAATATCATTCAGATTGGCTTCGATACTCTCAACGGAAACGGGAAATTGATAGCGTCTTAATTTACGAACAATGCTCAAGGGATTCTTTAGCCGTGACTTAATCGCAGAGATCGGCTGACGGTCGTATTGTAGCGAGAACTGTTCATTCAAGACCTTGAATTTCGTCTCGACTTCCATCATTGCTCCTTTATAGCACATCATAAGCTGCATGAAAGGTTGCGTCATCTCCAAACCAGTCTCGATCAATTGCTCTTCATCTAAGGGAAGATTAATATCACGATGAATCGATAATTTTGCCTCTTTTGACATGAACATTCTCCTTTATTCTATCGCTTGAATGACCACTTTGATTCCTGAACCAGTCACTTCTAGATATCTTTCATTCGGGAGGGGAAATTATAGAGCCTTTCTTGGTTGGCCATTAAGTGGTCGATTACTTCTTGCCCTCTAACTTCAACCAAAGTTTGTAGAGTCGACGTGAGACTGCAAATAATTGAATCCACAAGACTCGCTAAATCCTGGTCTGTCTGTCCCTCTGGTAAGTCCGATTCAAGCAGGAGACGGTCCAGAGGGATTTGCTGAAGATAAGCCCGCCCCTTCTTGGAATTAAACATCTGGGGATGAACCGAGATGTAGCCTCCTAACCGCAGGTGACGCGTCAATTCATCACTGGTTCCATTAAAACGATGAAGGATTGGGATCATACTGGAATCTGCTAGCCCCAATTCGGTCCAGATATCGAGGACATCATTTGCCGAGCGAACCGTATGAATCGATAAAAGATAGGGGCTCGAATCGGTCGATTGGTCCGCCACTGCTTGTAATAGTTGTTTAAAAACACTTTTTTGTAAACTCATCTCAACATTTTTTAGCCGGTTTGGACTATAGTCCAGGCCCACCTCACCAATCAAGTGAGTGGCCTTTAGACCTTTTTGAAAGGCCGCCATTTCAGATGCAACTTGGTCTCGGTCTTGAATATACCATGGGTGAAAGCCTAGAGAGAGCAAAGGACGGCTTGTAAGTGGCAACTGATTAGCTTCACGCAAGATTCGATCAAAATCAGTCGGCCGGACTGTCTGGGCCACTAGTCCATAGCCTCTATTTTTTAAGTGGTCAGCAAATTGCTGTCTAAGTCTAGATGATGGGATAAAATCCCAATGATAATGGGTATCAAGTATTGCCATCTTTAATCTACCCCCGACTTAAGGGAATTGGCCGGACCGAATAAGATTCGAAGCCAACTAAGCGTCGGATCACCTTCCCTGCCAGCATCTGACCCATAATCGGTGGAAAATAACTCATCGTCCCGAGCGTTTCTTTCTTTAAGCAACTTGCTTGGTGGTCGATCTTAACCGGCTCCTCATCTGTATAAAGCACTTCTAATTGACCGATTCCTCGCCGTCGACATTCTCGTCGGATGGCCTTAGACAAGGGACAATAGCGGGTATTCTCAATCAAATCAAATTTCAAAAAGCTGGGATCCAATTTATTCCCACCACCCATCGAAGCTATGAGCGGGAGCTTATGGTCCATACACCATTGAGCAACCATTAATTTGGGTGAAATCGTATCAATACAATCGATGACATAATCTGGACGAGGGAATCCAGACAGAACGGATTCAATATTCTCCTGGTTCAAGAAGGTCTGGGCGGTCATCACCTTGCACTCAGGGTTGATAGCATGAACCATTGCCTCCATTACGGAAGTCTTACTTCGCCCAATAGTCGAGGTAAAGGCTAAGGCTTGCCGGTTGATATTACTTGCTTCAATAATATCGCGGTCGACTAACATCAGATGGCCGATCCCCCCTCTGGCAAGTGCTTCCGCACAAGATGAGCCGACACCCCCCAAACCTAAAACCATGACTCGGGCGGCTTGTAGACGGTCTAGCCCTTCATCTTGTAGTAATAAATGTAAGCGTGAAAAACGTTCATCATAATCACTCGCTACCATCTTTTCCCCCCTTCGTCCACTTCAATCCAGTCTTTCGTCATTACTTATAAGATACCCTATATCAAGCAAGGTTAAAAGTCCTAAATCCAAGAATAAAAAAAGTGGCTCAAGGCCACTTTATATTAGACGCTTATCTAGACCACAATGGTTGGACAGCCAGATAATTTACCAGCCGCCAAAGTAAATAGAAGCCTCACTCATTTAGTCAACCAACCAGGCTTCGATGGCCGTTTCAAGATCTCTTTCCGCTACAAACGAAGGGTCCATATGACAGAGGAAGTGCCAATCTGAATGATCCTTGGCTTGATAAACAATGGCTTCGCCATCCTCAGATCCTTGATAGGCCCGATCGACTTGGTAACCCTTAGCTTGTAAATAATCCTTAACCCATTCATAGTTAGCTTCGCGCTGTTTAATATAATCTTTTAGCTCGCGATTCTCAATATGGTAAGCATCTAAGCGGGTTGATCCTTGGATCATTCCTTGCCCTGCTTGGGAAAGGTTCGGTAATTCCTGCCAATCGATCAGGACTTTTCCTTGGTCTACAAACATCCACCGAGTCAATGGAATAAGATGACCATGATATTCAATTTCCAAATAGGATGGAATCTGTCCTGGATCAATCGATTCGTCGATAAACCCCTCTTCTTCAATACATTGATAGCCTGGAATCTGACTCACAAATTCTCTTCCATGATCTAAAGTCTCAAAAAGACCTACATCTGTCATAGTCATCCCCTGATAAAAAGTTAATAAATACATTCGATTATCCCCCTTTCTCATCTAGATAATCTGGTTCTAAACGGATCCTAAAGCGGACAAGCCCGTCTAGCATCTCCAGATCATAGTCGAGCTGATAATAATTTAATAGCCGTTGGACGATCGATAAGCCCAGATTATTTGAAGGGAAGGCCTCTCGTTTCTCATAAACGGGAAAGACCTGATTCAACTTCAAGTGGGTTACAGCCTCTACAGTATTTTCGACCACTAGGTCCTCTCCTTCTCTGGCAATCACGATTTGACCACCGGGCTGGCTATATTTTACACCATTAGAGATAAGGTTTGCCAGAATAAGCTTTAAGGCTTCTTTGCCAATATAGATTTCTTCATCTCTAATTTGATTGTCAATCGTGATGTCTCGTTCACTCGCTAGAACTTGATAGTCCCCTACTAAAGGGGTGAGAACTTCATTAATACCAACCCATGCCGCCTCTTGTTGAAATTGTTCGAGTGAAGAAGCAGTCAGAATTTGGGATAGGTGACGACTCAAGCCATCCACCAACTTAATACTCTCATCAATATAGTGGTCCCGATCCTGGTACTTGCCGATCTGATATTTCATATTCTCAAGAATAATCTTGAGACTGGCTAGGGGAGTCTTCAATTCATGTGAAGCTCCCCTTAAGAAGTCATTCTTCACTTCTTGAAGTTGAAGGATCTGACGATTCTTAACCTCTAAGTCATCCATTGCCCCTAAGAGCGATTCATAGAGGTCATTAATCTGCTGCTTAAATTGACCGATCTCATTGGTTGATTGAACCGTCAGCCGCGCCTGACGATCCAAGGTCTGCATCCGTTTAGTAATCAATTGGATGGATTGAATTTGACCAGTCGTTGCTTTCGCAAAATGATAGGAAATCACAATGGATAAAAGCACTGAGATGATCAAGGAGTAAGGGAGAAAACTCAAGGTCAAAGCACGCGCTTCTTTCTCCATATCAGCCGTGGAAACTAGCTGAATGGCTAGCAGCTGATTATTCTTCAAGCGAATCGTTCGTTCTTCAATAATCAAAGAATTGCTCTGACTTTCTAGATCCACTTCTGCATTCTTATCTATTGGAATCACATCCTGGTCATTACCCGATTGAATAAAGGCATTCATTTCGGTGGTCTTCGAGAAAAAGTCCAAGGATTGATCTACATACGTTCGCTCACGCCCCTGAAGATCTTCAGCGATTGCGTCCGCCTGACGGGTAACCTCCTCTTGCCGAATCTGTAAGTAATACTTAGGAAAGAGCCAATAAACAGACAAATGGATACCTAGACTAAAGACTCCCAGCAGTAGGAGGGTTTGGATAAATAATTTAGGAAATATTTTTAAGTTTTTCATAAGCGCTCCAATTTATAACCAACATTCCGGATCGTCACAATACAATCTAAACCTAATTTCTTACGCAGTTCCTTAATATAGACATCGATCACACGATCATAGGGGATCTCGTCGCTTTCTTTCCAGACCTGATCGATAATCTGCTGACGGGTTAAGGCTTGCCCTTGGTGGGCAACTAGGCACTTCAAAATCTCCACTTCCTTGGCGTTCATATCAACGGATTCCCCTCGATACGTTGCGGTATAGGAAGTGAAATTGACCTCTGTATCACGGTATGTGAAGGTCTCCATGGCACCGTAATGTCGCTTTAAGAGTGAGTCGATCCTTACTCGCAATAAGGGTAAGGAGAAAGGCTTCTCGATGTAGCCATCAGCTAGATGACTGAAAGCATCCATTTGATAAGCCTCATCACTAAAGGCTGTTAAGATCAATGCTGGCACTTGGCTAGTTTGGCGGATTTTCTTGAGAACCTCCAGACCAGATAGGTAGGGAATTTGAATATCCAAGATCAATAAATGGATCGTCTCCTCCTCAAATTGACGGATCGCCTCCAACCCATCCTTAGCCGCCACCATATGATAACCACATGCCCCTAGAAATTCACAGAGCCCTTCCCGGATCACTTTATCATCTTCAACTACCAGCAAGTTCATCGCTTTAACCTCCTTATCCAGAATATAAATTCATTATACCCAATCCAACACGAATCCTGCCATGACTATCGATTAACGGATTCTTTCTCACTTACACACGGCTGATACTTTGCTCTTCGATAAAAAGATGATACACCTGATTTGTGAACTGCGAGTGAAATAAAGCCAAAAACCTAGTCAGATAGACTGATTCGATGGAAAATGATCACCTAGCGATTCACAAAAAGCGCTGTTCGGAATCCCTATGACCGATACGTATCGTCTTCAACCAGTGAATCTTGTAGTTTCTTATGAAAACAAATTAACCGATTTGCTTCTTGAAAGCCACAGGATAGATGGAAAGCTAAACTCTCCTCATTGGTCAAGAGGCAATCACTCGCAAACTCCTGACATCCCTGTTCCCTTGCCCATTGTTCGCATACTTTCATCAGTTCTGTCGCATAACCATTATATCGATACTGATGCTCAACATAGAGGCCCTCTAAATAACCCACAGGAGAGGTCTCACAGCCTTCCACATAATCCACTCTCAGAGAAACATTGGCAAAACCGACTGGCTGATCATTCACATATTTAATAAAACTCGCACAATGATCCCCTCGACTCATCACCTCAAATTCATGGGTCAAATCGGCTAAAAGGGCATCATCCCAAACCTTTAAAGCTAATTGAGCTAAGACTGGGCTGTCTTCAAATCCGGCACGTTTAATCATCTATTCCACTCCTTCTAAATGGGATCTGACAATTTTTTCAATTATTTCTATGAGCAAACTATTAACGAATCAATTTGCCTTTCCTTTATAATTTTAATAGAGATGACACCACTAGCACAAGGAGGTATCTTATGAAAAAAGCAATCAAACGATGGACCCTTTGGACGATCATTGTTCTTACAAGTCTTAGCACCCTGTCTCCCGTCTTGTCACCCTCTCTGGAAACAGCTTCCGCCCAGGTCACTTCCTCTCAAACCACTAATCAGTCACTCGATATCGAGAACCAATCATCCGAATTCCCTACTGTCTCATATCGTGAGGAGCAGGCAAAATTACCAAGTGATGGGATCGTTGTCGATCCTGATACCCTCTTCTCCGATCAAACTCTTTCCCTCGATCAATACTATGATGAGATCGTTACCCAGCAACAGCCCCCTTATTCTTACCAACCAAAAGATTATATTCGAGATCTCACTACCTATACGACGCTCTATATTTATTACCAACAAGCCAGTGAGGTCGAAGTTTTGGCCCCGATCAACTTAGCACCAGGTCAGTATGAATTTTTTGACAATTTGCAATTAGCCAATGGTAATTTGTGGGATATTCAATTTAAGACGCGCCGCATCTACCATAATGCACTCACCGACGATATTTATGAGGCCTTTAATCTTCCAAATCTCTATACACCCGCTATGATGGCCGATGTAACAGCAGATAAGATGCGTATTGACTATATTCTAGAACAAACCGACCCTGACGATCCTTATTATGATCAAATCGAAGAAGTAGCTGAACTAGCAGAACAAAGTTACACACACTTCGCTAACCACTATAATAAACAAGCACTCGATCAAGTAGAACCCTATTATGGCCTTTCCGACAAAGTCCAAGCCAGCGACTTAACAGATGAGATCCAGGCTACTATTGAAGAAGCGCTGGAACCTGTTCCAGACCATGTCAAAGAAAAAATTGGCTATATCGGTATCGTTGCCCGTGATGAACTGATTACCTCCTGGAACTACAGCCGGATTGATGCCTTCGCCACTCCTGAAATGAACCTATTCTTCTGTGAAGACAATCCTCTAAGTTTTGGCCTTTTCTACCATGAACTTGGTCATATTATCGATTATGCCTCCCAAATCTATGAAAATGCATCTAGCGAAAACTACCAGTCTTTCTCCAATTCTGATGAATTCATCAAAGTCTTTGAAGCAGAATGGGATGAAGAGGGGTCATACTACCAGACCTTGGTTGAAGCCTTCGCTCAAGGCTTTGGTTCCTATGCCCTAGAGTATTACAAAGATGAGTCCATGGATGAGATTGGCTTTAAGGGATACGGTTTAGATGGCCGCCCCTTAACAAGGGCATACTTTGAACAACTATTCCAGGACCTCGACTTATAAGATATGCTTGCTCCTCCATCTCCCACTTCTTAAAGAAGAAGTGGGTTTTTTGCGTGATCTTATCCCTGATTTTCTTAACGAGTTTTTACCTGGTTCTAATATTAATTTAATTTTATTGCCGATTTCCTTTCATTAATTTACAATTAATAGCAAGATAATTTTTTGTTTTTTTAATTCTTAAGGAGGAGTTCGATGAAGAAATCATTCAAATGTCTATTACTTGCTGTAGAAACTCTGTCTGCCTTCTTCCCACTATTAGCGATCAAAAACCCTGCCCATGCCCAGGATCTGGTTAAAATTACGGTCGTGGGAGATTCCACTGACCGGATCTGGGAGGTGGTTCAAGAAAACCTTGGCGACAAGGTCCAAGTTGAATTGGTGACCTTGACCGACCCTGTCCAAGCCAACCAAGCTTTAGTCAGTGGTGAAGTGGACCTAGCTGCTTTCCAACATTATGCCGCCCTAGCACAATATAATGAGGATAATGGAACTGAGATCACCCCAATCACTGAAACTTTCATCAGCCCCATGAATATCCTATCCAATCAAATTGATTCGATCGATGACCTTAAGGAAGGGAATACGATCCTGATTCCTGAATCTCCGACCAACCGTGGACGGGCTCTGAAAGTTCTGGAAGATGCGAGCTTAATCACAATTGATGCAGGGGTCGATCCGGTTGATGATGCAATCTACACACAATCGAGATTGATCCTAGTAATGAAGATTTGAAGCCTTACTTCAACCTCATCACAACACTTCCTGACCGTGTCGATGATCCAACTTTTGAAGCGATCATCACTGCCTACCACCAAGATAATGTAAAGAATCACATTAAAGAGGAATACAATAATGGGATGATCCTTATATGGTAAGAAAATCATTCCTTTAGCCCCCTCTCCATAGGCGCTTGGCGCTCATGATGGGTAAGGTGGGCTTTTTTTATTTAGACCAGTAAGAGGATTGGTGAGAACACAAAATGATTAATTTTTAGATAAGCCATAATAGGATTCAGTTTTTTGCGATAAATATAATAAACTATATCGTTCTTTCCTTTATATCTATATCGAGCCCTTTTAAAAGGACCTCCTTCTTAACTCCCAATCTGAATATAAGCCTAACCATTAAATATCCAACCACACAAAATAGGTCTAGCCTTGCGAAGGATAATATGGTAAAATTAATTCATTGTCATTCAATTAATGACTCCTCGGGATGTAGCGCAGCCTGGTAGCGCACTAGCATGGGGTGCTAGGTGTCGCAGGTTCAAATCCTGTCATCCCGACTAGACAGCAAGCTTCTCTGGAGGCTTGCTTTTTTTAGTAAGAAAAGAAGATTTATTTTTTATCTAGCCAATTATTGACCCATCATTATATAATATAAGTATCAAGGAATCAGGAGGTCTCACCATGGAATTACAAGAGGCAATGCAGATATTAAAAGAAGATATGAAGGTGGCTGTCTTTGCGACCGTCGACGCTCAAGGTCATCCCCATGCACGCCATGCTCATATCGGTGTCGCCAATGAACAGGGTGTCTTCTTCATGACTAGTCCTAAGACGAAATTCTACCAACAACTCAAGGACAATCCTTATGTAGCCATCTCGACCCTTTCTGAGAAAGACTATCTCATTCAAGTCATTCGAATTGAGGGTGAAGTGCGCGAACTTGGCAAGGAAAAATTAGCGGAATTATTGGAAGGAAACCCTTATGTTGACCAAGTCTATCCTAGTCTAGAAGACCAAGCAGGCATTCATGTCTTCCAAGTCTTTCAAGGTGAACTTTTCTACCGTAGCTTGACCCAGGGTCACCAATACACATTTAAATTTGGCCAAAACCTTTAATTTCAAAAACCTGATATCCCTTATCTCCACTCTCTTCTCAAGAGTCGCGTCCTCTAAACGAGCACCTAACTACATATTATGCCTTTACCCATCATCAAAAAAGGACCTTGCACTCAGGCAAGGTCCTTTTTTATCAGGCCTTTCAATTAGCCGTTACGATAAGGGTTCATTTGTAGCATGAGTCGACCACTAATAGGGCCTAAAGCGGTCTCAATGATTTCTTTACGATAAGGCTTAAAACCACACTTTTCTAGGACACGGGCTGAACGTTGGTTCGAATCAAAATGATCAGCTAGCAAAAAGTCGAAGTCATAATCCTTAAAGAGCCTAGCGGATACTGCCTCTATAGCTTCCAGCATCAAGCCCTGTCCCCAATATTCCTTAGCAAGGACAAAACCAATTTCGCGCCCTTTAAGCGCCTCGAGTTCCGGTTCCAGTTCAACTTGATAGGGTTTGACGCCGAATGATCCAATTACTTTTTGGTCCTCTCGATGAAAGATTGCAAAAGTATAGTCCGCCGCTATAAAAAAATCTAAGTATTCGCGACTCTCCTCCTCACTCGTTTCGTGAGACCAGCCCGCCATCTCAGCAACTCCTTCTTGACTGCCATAGGCATGGAAGTCATCAAAGTCTTCTGGTTTAAAGGCACGTAATAAAAGCCGATCTGTCTCAATAACATGTCCCTGGATGGTAAATTCTGCGTTCATTCACGAACCCCTTTCAAAAATTCCTATTAAATTCTAATTTGATCATACTTATAACTTTACAATTCTTTAAATAAAAAGTCCTGAACTGTGAACTCTCCTAAAAAAAGGCCGTTAATTCCCTTTCCTAACTCCTAAGACATGGACAAGTCAAATGAGAGACACCTCTATTCAACCTAGAAATTTATGCATGACACTTCAACACTGCATCTATTGACTGTTTAGCACTCAACTAAAAGCACCCCTGATTGACCTGCAGCAAGCTCCTTTTCAATTCGACCCTGTATAATTGCTTCCGCGCCACCTTTGGCCATCTGGTCTTCTTGATCATCGTCGAGACAATAGGAGTTAACTAATAAGACCTTGTCACAAAGTTCTTGGGCTTTTTGAGCATAATCAATCTTTTCACTATGGTTCCACTTACTCTCATGTAGATCAAGGTAGACTGGCCATAGGACCAGATCCGGACGCAGGAGACGCACTCTTTCGGGTGCCGTCTCATCCCAAAAATCACCACATAAGCCAACCACCAATCGTCTATTTAGAAAATAAAAATGATGAAATCCTTGCCCTTCTTGGTAGCGATCACTTGCGAAGGGTTCTTTCCAACCTGGCGAAACGCGGCGAAAGAGATCCAAAGTCTGTCCCTTAGAATCAATGGTTATTTGACTACTATAAAAGTATGGTCCATTTTTTTCGATGAATCCAAAAGAAACAGCGACACCATGATTTCGAGCAGCTTGTTGAATTTCGTTGATTACAGGATCATCAAGCGTAAGTGCTAAAGTAAGATCATGATCTTCAACAAAAGTAGGCCCATGAAACCCTTGTAAGAAGGCCTCACCAAAAACCACCATATCGACAGAATGCTGATACTCGATCAGGGTGTCTATGATGACTCTTTGATTGTAATCAACATTGCCATTCTTGAATCCTAACGCTGCTAATGCATATTTCATCGCTCATCCCTCCTTGTCGGTAAAATCATTTTGAAAACTAATCTTAATAAAAAAATTATTCTAACTACACACTCAATCAATGCGACTCTTTAACCAGGTGGCTAACTTATACTTGAAATTTACGAATAGAAAAATATTTTAAAACACTTACAGTTTATGTTAAAGTATTATTAGAAAAATATAAAAAAGGAAATGTCTTATGATGCTAAACATTAAAAAATGTATAGTAGTAGGGTTGTCAACAATTTTAATAGGAAGTTCTATTTCTCCAAATATGATTCAAGCTATAGAAGAAAATAAGGAAGTATCTTCTGAAAATTTTTCTAATGGTATTAGTGAAGAATATTTAGAAAGTATCGGTATTGATATTAATTCTGATACTTATTACATTACAGATTATCAAATGGATTTAATTGCTCAAGAACTTGGATATGATGTTCCGTCGACAGAAAACTCATACACAGCTAGATCGGGTGGTGTCACAAAATAGAAAAAGTAGGGAAAGGATCATGGAACATTTATTTTAGTAGAAGTTTTATAAAAAAATATTATTATACTGGTGCTCTTAGTTCTGCATTTATAGCAGCGTTTATATCCGGTATAGGAGGAGCGGTGGCTGGCACATTAGCTACATTCGCGGCAGCCGTAGCTGGCGAAGCTGATTCGGGTGTATACTTTCAAGTAAGAAATTGGAAAGTTACATATGCGGGGCCACAGTAATGAAAAATTATAGCAAAAAAGAAAAAATAGTAATGTTTCTTAGTTTTATTATTCCTATAATAGGCAGTATATATTCACTTGTAAAAAGAGATGTATACATGTTAATGATATGCGCCTTACTATTTGCTGTTTATACCTATAAATATATGAATTAAATAAACGATAAAGAAATTTAAATAGAAAAACAGCTCTTTTTTTGCATAAAGGGCTGTCTTTTTTTAGTCAAGTCCATAATCCTGTGTAAAATACTATACAATGTCTTATCGGTTTCTTACTGATCAAATTTAATATTTTTTTTTGTAGAGCTCAGCCATTCATCATGAAGATCCATTTTACTTCAAATCACATTCAATGCTATAAGGCCCGTTTCCCTTCCCTTATATCCGAATCAATCGGTCGCGCTAACGGCTGGCTCCTATATCTCCAAACTTTCCATCACGGTCCCAATTGCTTTTAGATTTTGCGTCTGATCACTGGTCATCGCAAGATCCCTCATAATCTGACCATCCTTAAGAAAAAGGACGCGCTTAGCATGAGCTGCAGCATTCATATCATGGGTAACCATGATGACGGTGGTCCCTGCTTGATTAATTTCTTTAAAAATAGTCATGACTTCCTGACTCATCTTAGAATTCAAGGCCCCTGTCGGTTCGTCTGCAAATAGAATCGTTGGATCATTCATGAGGGCCCGTGCAATGGCAATCCGTTGATACTGCCCACCTGACAAAGCCTTGGGGTCTCGATCCGCTAATTCTGCTACTTGTAAGTCCTGCAAAAGAGCAAGCCCTCTCGCTTCAATTTTTTGTCGATTTTTTTGCTTTAAATTGAGGGCGGGATAGATAACATTATCAAGAACCGTTAAATTATTAAATAAATAGGGTTTTTGAAAGACAAAGCCCATCTTTGATAGCCTTAATTTAGCTAACTGATCTTGCGTCAATGTATCGAGCGAATGTCCATCGAGCGTGACCTTTCCGGTCTCAATCTGGTCCATGCCACTGACAGCATAGAGAAGTGTAGACTTACCTGAACCTGAACTCCCCATTATCGCAACAAATTCCCCTTCTTTAACTTCAAAGCTAATTTGATCTAAGATTAGATGACCATTGAATTGTTTACTTAGATTCTCTACCTTTAACATCATCCCTACCCCCTTAAACGCAGATTTTTAATTGATTGTGCTCCAATCAAAGTGGCTACCAATAAAACGATCACGATCAACAAGATGGCAACAAGATCCCCTATCGCTGGCGATGTTGTGATTTGCTTAATCCCCAGATTCAACAGGGAAAGAAAGGCTGTCATAATAGTAGAAGCAAAGAAAGTTACTACGATAAGAGCCATCACGAGCCCTTTAGACCCAGCCGTAAGAACCGCCAGCATCTCTTCCTTTCGAATTGCTTGGTTGGAAATCCCCAGATGCTGTTTACATATAAAGCCTTCTTTGTCCTTAATCACTCGCAATTTTTCAAATAAAATCACAAGTACTAACAAAATGGCCAAAGCAATGATGCCGACTAATAGAGCCGCTTGCCTTATTTGACCAGTGACTGGTCCAAAAATTTGGCCCACTAATTCATCCCGTTGATAAATTTTATAGCGATGGTTTAAAATCGCTGAATCCTGCAAGTCATGTTCGATTGATTGCAGTTCTTGATCCGAGAAATCATCTAGATTAATGATCAATTTCTGCAAGTCGTCTCCCACAAAGTTAGCATTCGTTTTACCTGTTTTACCCCCACTGGTGATATCTTGATAGATCCCAACAAGCTCAAATGCTTCAGGCTGATTTTGATGCATCACTTGAATACTATCACCTACTTTAAGATTCAGATCTTGAGCGATTAGATAGGATAGAGCCAGTTCTTTTTGGTTATTGGCTGGAGCCCTTCCGCTTAGATAATCTAAATTCTGGCCTAGATCTTGACCAACTTCAATGTGAGTTGAAATGACTTGGTCTGAGTTCCTATCGGCCATTGTTATCTTTTGACGGTAAACCTTACTTTTGATCATTTTTACCTGATCAACATGATCTAGGAGAACCTTGCTTAATTCTTCTTCAACCGCTTCTTGATCTTTATCTGGTAAGACCTCCACAAAGGCGGGATAATCTTCGCGTCCCATATAATTTAAGAAACCATCCCCAGCAAAGAGTGTCGTCAAGCGATAAGGAAAGATCAAGGCGAGTGTGGTTGCGAGGGTCAACCAGGTAATCATGGCATAACCTTTCCTTGATTGGTTAAATCCCAAGGCCAGACCTAGTGGTAATTTACTGATTCGTTTAGGTCGTTTAACTTTGGCATTATTGGCAAAACTCTTATTGGCTACTAATAAATCAATCACAGTAAATTGACGAATTTTACTTAAGGTTGTACGTATAAAGACAATGATCAATAGGTACATAAGAAGAGCAATCACAGCTCCAAGCATCATCCCCCAAACTCCGAGATTAGAGCGACCAAAAATCCGCTCAATCCGCCCCGTAAGTAAATGGGTAAAGCCAAGTGCAAAAATCGATCCAAGTCCAATTCCGAGGACGGTTAGCCATCTAAATTTGGTTAAATATAAGTCACGTATCCCTCGATAGGGAACCCCAATCGCCTTCAGATTACCAATCACTAAGCGGTCTTCTTCAATTTCCATTAAGATAATATAACGTAAGGAGATGTAGGAAATGACTAAGAAAATAAAGCCAGTGATCAAGATAATAAAGGCATTCAAGATATCAGAGAAAGCACTAATGGTAAGGATCATGGCATAAGTAACCGCCTGGCCATTGATAGGAAGTCCCGCTTGCTCATAAGCCACTTGATAGCGATTGGCTAAACCCGGGTCAAAGAATGTGGCTTCAATCATATATTCCGTCTCAACTTGCTGGTCGAGCAGGGTTTGGTGATCTCGATCATTTAAGAGAAAGCGAACAGACCCTGCCATACTTGTGTTCATCTGTGCATCGTACATGATTGCTGCCACTTGATAATCCTGAGTGAACCTTCCTGTATGATAACGAATGGTATCCCCTATCTTAATATCATACTCTTCCAACAAAAGACGGGGTAAAGCGATTTGCCCAGGTTGTAAGTGGATCTTTTCTTTGTCCTGGTTCAGTAAAAAATCAAAATGATCCGCTTGTTTAACCATGGAGATATCTAATTTAAAATTCTCCAGACTCAAGGGAGCTTGCGTTGAATCCTGACTGATCACTAGAAATTCACTGCCAGAAGCATTGATCATTTGAATGGTCTGAGCATCCTTCAAACCATCAAACGATTGATTAAAGATATCGATTGCCTGTTGATCAATTTCGCCTTTATGAAGCTGGAGAAAATGTGGCGGATCCGCTTGAACATACAAGGCGTTTATCGATTGGAATAAGTTTAAGCAAGTTAAACCTACCGACTGCATGACTGACACTGAAAGAGCTATAAATAGGATAATAATCAAGTGATTTTTCCAATTTTTCTTTAAATTAGCATACCGCAAATGTTTATTCATGCGGGCTCAGCTCCATTTCTTTGATCTTTTTATTCTTCAAAGTCCCAACAAAGACAAGTGTAAACAAGAAGCCAACGATCATGAGCAATAAACCAATCCCCCTACCAGGTCCCAGACCGAAAACTTTTAATGGGCTGACCGCTAAGGGGCCATCTACCGCCATCAAGGGTTCAAAGACTTGATCAGCTAAGGGACCAGCGACTAGAAAGGCCACTGCAATCCCAATCTGGGTAAGAAATCCAATCATCCCCCATGCACGCCCTTGTCGTTGATTAGGAATCGCTTGCCGTACTAGAGCATCCGCACTGGCATTGAGAAAAGGCAGACTGGCAAAAAACAAGAAAAGGCAGGCTACGATCAAGACTAGAGACCGGCTAGCGCCTAATAACATAATAAAGATGCCAGCAACCATTCCAGCAATTCCTAAAGCCTGACCCAAACGAATGCGTATACCACGTACGCC
This sequence comes from Facklamia languida CCUG 37842, assembly GCF_000245795.1. Taxonomy (GTDB): domain Bacteria; phylum Bacillota; class Bacilli; order Lactobacillales; family Aerococcaceae; genus Facklamia; species Facklamia languida. The sequence continues at coordinate 364,648 of NZ_JH601133.1, forward strand.
AATATAAGCACTGCCAAGAAGTAAGCCAAAAGCAGCCAAGGACTCTACCCAACCCAAGGTCTGAGCATCAGCAATAGCCAAAATCATTGGCCGAATCAGGACTTGAATAAAGGCCATCAAGAAGCAGGCTAAGAACATTAAGAAAATTAATTGATGAACACCTGTTTGTTGACGGACGATTTGAAAGCCTTCGCACATATCCTCGATGAGGCTATTTCTTGTTTTCTGCTCATCTGGAATTTCTACTTGGTCCTTAGTTTGATTCATTAAAGTTATCCGAATCATCAATATAATGATCGTCGTTATGAAGACTGTACAAATATCAATGATTAGAATGAAGGAAAGATTGAATTGAGTCAAAATTAGTCCTGCCAAAGCAGGCGATATTAAGAATTTTGAGCTTGCAGCTAATTGAACGAGACCACTCGCTTGGTCATAATATTCTGGCTTAATAAGATCAGTAACGGTCGCTTTATAGGCTGGCTCTAGAATACCAAGAAAGATTGAACTGATACCGATAGCTACATATATTGCCACCAAAGGTTGACCTTGCCCACTAGGTTGATTCAATATCCATAAAATATAAGCTAGACAACCACCAGACAGGAGATCTCCTGCAATCATCAATAAGCGCCGATCATAGCGATCGGCTAAAAGACCGCCAAGTGGACTAATAAGCACCGCAGGTATAAAAGCTAATAAGGAAAGTATTGATAAGTCAGAAACCTTGCCACTCACTTGAAAGACATATAAAGAAAGAGCAAAAGCTGTCATCCCACTCCCGATCGTCGAGAGCAATTCGCCAAACCATAGTAAAAGAAATTTCTTCATCATCATTCCTCCGCTTGTTCCATGGCTACCATTAGTTCATGTTCATCAATTTCTAGCATTTTGCTTAAATATAAAATCAGTGCTTGGTAGATACCCTGCTTTTCCTCGTTAGTAAATTCGATCATTCCTTCATCTAAGAGATACATCGAAGTGGTCAACAAAATATAGACGGACTCTTTCGGATAGCGGCAGGCAAATCGATGGGCCTGGTTTCCTTCTTCAATGATCTGACTAAAATACGGCACAACTTCTTGCAAAAGAACGTTCATGGTCTTTTGATGAAGCAGAGCATTTTCCTTCTTATGCAGATGATCAATGAGTAAGTCATGATCTTGCACATTCATTGCCTTGAAGGCAAGAAGGAGTTTGGTCAAAGGGGGTAAATTTGATGTTGTGACTTGTGCGACTTGTTCGATAATCTCTCCATTCACCTGGTCAACCACAGCGTCTAAGAGCTCTTCCTTTGATTTAAAATAGTGGTAGAAGGTGCCCTTAGCAATCCCTAAATTCTTAATTAGAGAATTGATACTCGTTGCCTCATAGCCCAAAGTGATAAACTGCTTTCTAGCTTGTTTAATAATTTCATTCTGGCGCGCTTCATAAGCCTTTCGTTCGCGTTTCTTGGCTGCCATTGTCACAAGACTTTCCTTCTTTCGTCATTAATTATAAAAACTACCGACCAGTGGTCTATTTTTATTTTACTGCTCATACAAAAGTAGTGTCAAGCAAATTTTAAACATGGTAAAAATATATAGAAGAAGTTATCATTAAAGACTATCATCATCCAAATTTAAGTTTAATCATGGACAGTTAGCTATCTATTAATTTTATATGTACTCTAAACATTGAAATAATAAGAAAAACGAGATATAATCAAATTAATCACGATCTATTTATGTGAGATAAACACATCCCAATGATTCGCTCAAAATTGTAGGAGGTACTTATGGAAAAAAATACGCGTTTCTCTATACGTAAGTTAGGCATAGGTGTAGCTTCGGTCGCGGTTGCATCCTTCTTTGCTTGTGGCACTGCGAGCGCTCATAACTTAGAAGCGCTCACATCAAGCAAGGCAAACCCAGAAATGCCTTTCGCTCACGTTCCAGTAAAAATTGAATTTACACAGGCTGAATCGCCATGGTTACCAACAAATGCACCAGAAAATACAAATGATGCGATTGAATATACTGATGCAGAAAAACCTTTTGCTGGTAGAGAACTACCAACTGCCCCAGTAAAAGCTAATTTTGATAATCCGGAAGCGCCTTTCGCTCCAGCTAAGGCTGAAGTTGAATTCACTCCAGCTGAAAGACCGTTTGCTGGTAGAGAACTTCCTACTCCACCACTAGATGCTAATTACAATGATCCCAAGGCACCTTTTGCGCCAGCTGACCAAGACCAAGATGACTCTCAGTCAATTCCTTGGACTGATTTAACACCTGCAGAACGCATTGAAGATAATTTAGGGCTTGATCAAGAGCAAGAAAATCCGAAAGACCCAGAAAAGAAATCCATTCCTTGGACAGAATTAGTTCCTGCAGAACGCATTGAAGATAATTCGGATTCTGATCAAGAGCAAGAAAATCC
>NZ_JH601133.1:367287-559787 GCF_000245795.1 Facklamia languida CCUG 37842
AGGAATCCATTCCTTGGACAGAATTAGTTCCTGCAGAACGCATTGAAGATAATTCGGATTCTGATCAAGAGCATGAAAATCCAAAAGACCCAGAACCGGAAACTGAAAATTCTTTAAACTTTGCTCAAACGGAAATGTTAAAACTTATTAATGATTTCCGTCTCACAAATTATTCTCCAAAAATCACTTATAACCCGAACGTTCAGCCAGGTACTGATTTAAGATCTGAGGAAATCGCGAAACACTTTGCCCATGAAAGACCTAATGGTGATACATGGCTTACGGCATTTACGGAAGAAGGATTAGGCTCAGCCTATGGTGAAAACATTGTCAAAATATCAAAGAATCAAATAAAAGGTGCCATTACAGAGCCAGAACATATGGAGGAACTTGTTAATATTTTCTTTATCGAGTGGAAGAATTCTCCTGGCCACAGAAGAAATATGTTAGATCCAAATTTCTCGGCAGTGACCTTCTCAATTTTTGCGGACGACACTTATTATTACGGTGTTCAAACCTTCACAGCTCAAAAACCATAAACTGAATCCGCACCCTTACTAGGATTCATCTGATCAACTAAAAGAAAACAGCACCCAGTATAAATATCGGGTGCTGTTTTTTAAGTTCCATAATTTTTACGAGAGAGAGAACTGTTCACTCACCAGAATATAAGACAAAAAACCTTGCAAGCCTTTCGCCTGCAAGGTTTTTTGTAAGTCTTACATATGGATCGGTGAACCAAGCGCTGCTTCGGCAGCATCCATAGTTGCTTCTGCTAATGTTGGGTGAGCGTGAACAGTTAACGCGATATCTTCAGCGTTCATTCCTGCTTCAATTGCTAGAACCACTTCTGCCATAACATCAGAAGCACTTGGACCTGCAATTTGAACACCAACTACTACATTATCTTCCTTAGTCGTCACTAAGCGGACAAATCCACTATATTGGTCAAGCGCAACTGCCCGACCGTTACCACCGTAAGGAAATTTCGTAACTTTAACATCTAATCCAGCTTCCTTAGCTGAATCCTTAGTATGTCCTGCTGTTGCTAATTCAGGGTTGGTATAGCATACAGATGGCATCGCAACGTAGTCTACTTCATCCTTTTCACCTGAAATTGCTGCTGCAGCCACTTTACCTTCATAAGAAGCTTTATGCGCAAGCATCGGTCCAGGTACAATATCTCCAATCGCAAAGACATGTGGATTAGAAGTTCGACCTTGTTTATCGACCTTCACAAAGCCACGATCATCAAGATCGATACCCGCAAGTTCTAAGTTCACTTGGTCGGTATTTGGACGACGTCCTACGGTTACCATTATGTAATCCGCTTCGACTGTTTTTTCTTCACCCTTATGTTCATATGTAACCACAACGCGGTCACCTTTGACTTCTGCACCCTTAGCCATTGCATTCGTCACAATTTCAGCACCATGGGCTTTGAAGTCCTTCTCAACCAACTTCGTCATATCCTTGTCAAATGAAGGAATGAATTGTTTAGAACCTTCCAGGATGGTTACCTTAGTACCGAAGTTCGCATAAACAGAGCCTAACTCAGATCCAATCACGCCACCACCAATAATTACTAACTCCTTAGGAATTTCTGGTAGGTTTAGGCCACCTGTTGAATCGATAATCCGTTCACCGAAAGGAAAGCCTTTAATTTCAATTGGTCGTGAACCATTTGCCAAAATTGCATTCTTGAAGGTATAGGTTTGAGCATTATCTCCTGATACAACACGAATTGTATCACGATCAGAGAAGAAAGCTTCCCCTTCAATAATTTCAACTTTGTTTTTCTTTAAGAGCATTTCCACGCCTGAAGTCATCTTCTTAACAACTTGATTTTGTTTCCAGTCTTGGGTCTTACTCCAATCAACGGTCACATTCTCAGCTGAAATACCGAAAATTTCAGGATGTTTTGTTTGGTGATAGACATGAGCCGCTTGGATCAATGCCTTAGAAGGGATACACCCTACGTTTAAACATACGCCACCAAAGTACTCTCTCTCCACAATCGCAACTTTTTGACCAAGTTGTGCTGCGCGAATCGCTGCAACATAACCTCCAGGACCTGCTCCAATAACGACTGTATCTAGTTCTGTTGCAAAATCTCCAACGACCATTTGATCACTATCCTTCCATTAATAATAGTTCTGGGTCTGCTAAGAAACGTTTCACCTCATTGAGGGCACGTTGTGCAGTTGCTCCATCTACAATTCGATGGTCAAAGCTTAGTGATAACTTACATACGCGGCCAACTGCTAATTCGCCTTCCTCATTCACAATTGGTTGTTGAACGATTGATCCGAATCCTAAGATTGCAACTTCTGGGTGGTTAATAATTGGGCTAAACCATTTACCGCCCGCTGATCCAATATTTGAAATTGTAATGGTTCCCTCTGACATCTCAGACATTTGAAGTGAGCCGTCATGGGCCTTAGATGAAAGGTCAACAATCTCTTGTGCAATTTGGAACATGTTCTTAGTATTTGCATTCTTGATGTTTGGTACGTATAGACCTCGATCTGTATCTGTCGCAATACCTATATTATAGTAGTTCTTGTAAACAATTTCATTAGAAACATCATCAATTGATGCATTAATTACAGGATATTTCTTAGCAGCGGCAATCAATGCCTTCACAACATATGGTAAGAAGGTCAATTTAACATCTTGTTCAGCAGCCACTTCCTTGTATTTCTTACGGTGTGCCCATAATTTAGACACTTCAACTTCATCATATAAGGTGACGTGAGGTGCTGTATGCTTAGAGTTAACCATTGCTTGAGCAATCGCTGTCCGTGTTCCAGACATAGCAACGCGTTCTTCACGCTCTGCTTGAGAAGAGGTGAATGGTTTCGCTGGAGCAGCTGGTTGAGAAGCTGGAGCAGCTGATTGTTCAACACCAGCGGCTTGCGCTTGTTCTTGACCTGCAGGTGCAGCTGGTTGTTGAGCTGCGGATTGACCCGCATTCGCTGCTGGGTTGAAGTTCTCAACATCTTCACGAGTAATGCGACCATTCTTACCAGATCCAGGAATACGAGTAATATCGAAGCCTTTATCACGGGCTAACTTACGAACGGATGGCATGGCTAAGACACGACGATTCTTTGCTTCTTCATCGGATAAACCTTGGCTAACCTCAATAGATGTATCTTGTTTTTGTGACTCGCCACGTGGATCAGCTGGAACCTCTTCAGCTGGAGCTGCCGCATCATCATAAGCATTTGCATGCGCTTGAGCAGCTTCCGCATCACCGGCTTGACCATTATGATCAGGTGAATCAATTTCAACGAGAACATCACCTAATTGTGCGATTTGTCCTGCAGGAACATGGATTTTCTTAACAACACCAGAGACAGGTGAAGGTAATTCTTCGACTGACTTGTCGTTTTGAACTTCTACAATTGTATTATCTTCTTCAATGGTGTCCCCTTCATTGACAGCCCAAGATACGATTTCACCTTCCATGATTCCTTCACCAAGTGCTGGAAGTTTGAATTGGAAGTATGCCGTTGAGCCGCTGGCTGCTGGTTGACTCGCTGCTGGTGCTGCTTCTGCTTCCTCAGCTTGAGCAGGCGCTGCTTCTTCAGAATTATCTTCATGGCCTGGAGCATCGATTTCAACAAGAGGTTCACCTAGGTGAGCAACTGTTCCTTCTTGCACAAGAATCTTTGTAATTGTTCCGGCAACAGGAGAAGGTAATTCTTCAACTGATTTGTCATTTTGAACTTCTACAAGCGTTTGATCTTCTTCAATTGTATCCCCTTCTTTTACTGCCCAGGATACAATTTCACCTTCCATAATCCCTTCACCAAGGGCGGGTAATTTAAATTGAAATGCCATTATTTATTCTCCTTTTTAATATGCTCAATTCATCCTTGCCAAAATGAAGGGCAAGTCGCTACTTGCCCTTAGTATTGGAATTGACTAGAAATCTTCTAATTCTTTAACCTTAGCGACAATGTCTTCAGCATGTGGTAACCAGTCTTTTTCAGCCAAACCGAATGGGAAGATTGTATCAGGTGCTGCAACAAACCCAATTGGAGCTGTTAGAGATAGAATTGCACGTTCAGAAATTTCAGCAATCACTTTATTTCCAACACCTGCTTGACGTTGTGCTTCTTGTACCATGACCACTTTGCCTGTCTTTTCAACAGATTTTACGATTGTTTCGATATCAAGTGGTTGAACCGTTCTTAAGTCTAAAACTTCAGCAGAAATACCATCTTTCGCTAGAGTTTCAGCCGCCTTAACGGATTCTTGAACCATTGCTCCGTATGCAATTAAGGTCACATCTGTTCCTTCTTGAACAATCTTAGCCTTGCCAATTTCTACCGTATACTCCTCTTCCGGAACCTCTTCACGGAATGAACGGTAAAGTTTCATATGCTCTAAGAAGTAAACAGGGTCATTATCACGGATCGCTGAGATTAATAATCCCTTAGCATCATATGGGTTTGAAGGAATAACCACTTTCAAGCCAGGCGCTTGTGCTAATAAGCCTTCTAATGAATCCGCGTGTAATTCTGGTGTATGAACGCCACCGCCGAATGGTGCACGGAAAGTAATTGGTAAATTACGAGTTCCACCCATCCGATAACGTGTACGGGCAGCTTGACCTGCAACAGAATCCATAGCTTCAAATACGAAACCATTAAATTGAATTTCAGGGATTGGGCGGAAGCCTTCTAAGGCAAGACCAATTGCCATACCACTGATACCAGACTCAGCAAGAGGAGTATCCATCACTCGTTCTTCACCAAATTCTTCTTGAAGCCCTTCAGTTGCCCGGAAGACCCCACCGTTCTTACCAACGTCTTCACCGAAAACGAGTGTACGGTCATCATTACGTAATTCAGTGGCTAAGGCATCTGTAATTGCCTGAATCATTGTTAATTTAGCCATAATTATTTATTCTCCTTTGCTTCATAATATTCAATTTGTTCACTTGTCACATAATCTGGCGTCTCGTACATGTTCTTCAAGAATTCTGAGACTTTTTGCTTAGGAACTTGATCAGCTTCCTTGATGGCTGCCTTAATTTCTTCCTTAGTCTTTTCTACAATCTCGTCTTCTTTCTCTTGAGACCATAGTCCCTTATCTGTTAAATACTTACGCATCCGGATAAGTGGATCCTTTGCACGCCATTCATCTTGGCTTCCTTCAGGTTGGTAACGCTTAGGATCATCTCCTGATAGGGTATGTGGACCGAAGCGGTAGCAAAGTGTTTCAATTAGAACTGGTCCGTTACCCGCAATTGCATATTCACGTGCAGCCTTCGTTACAGCATAAACTGCCAAGATGTCCATTCCATCTACTTGGATACCAGGGATTCCTGCTGCTACAGCTTTTTGAGCCAGTGTGACAGCAGCTGTCTGTTTAGAACGTGGTGTTGAGATTGCCCAACCGTTATTTTGAACTACGAAGACAGCAGGTGCCTTATAAGCGCCAGCAAAGTTAATTCCTTCGTAGAAGTCGCCTTGAGAAGTTCCGCCGTCACCCGTCCAAGTCATGGCAACAGCCTGACGGTTATTCTTCTTAATACCTAAAGCCACACCCGCTGTTTGAACATATTGGGCACCAATAATGATTTGTGGTGGGTAAGCCTTAAAATCTTCTGGGTAATTATTCCCCTCAACATGTCCTTTAGACCATAAGAAAGCTTTAGTTAAAGGTAAACCATGCTTAATTAATTGAGGAACGTCACGGTAGCCTGGAAGTAAGAAGTCTTCCTCTGTTGTTGCTAAGACTGTTCCGAGTTGTGAAGCTTCTTGCCCAGAAGTTGGTGCATAGAAGCCAAGACGTCCTTGACGGTTTAAAGCAGTTGAACGTTCGAAGAGTTCACGTGCCCATACCATATCTTCCATGAAGCCAACCATGTCTTCATCGGTAATGTCCCCTAACAATTCCTCATTGACAATTTGCCCCTCTTCATTCATTACCTGTACCGTCGAAAAATCAAAGTTATCAGTTCGTAACAAGTCTTCCATTGTTACTTTTGCTTTAGTCCGTGCCATCTATTCACAGTCCTCTCTTGTTTATTGATTATTACACAGGATAAAAAACTGTTATAACAACCTTACATGAATAAAATAACATCAACCACCCCTGAATGCAAGCAAAACTGACTCACTTGCTTATAAGTAACAAAAAGGGAGACCTGCAGAAAAATGAGATCCAGAAGACGACCTGTTATAACACAGATCTAAACTGTTATATTATTTTGTGAAATAATCAACGATCTATCAGAATATTCTTGACAAACTAGTCATAACATTATATGATGGTAAAGTTATGATGTGCCAGTAGCTCAGCTGGATAGAGCAACGGTCTTCTAAACCGTAGGTCGTAGGTTCGAATCCTACCTGGCATGTAAAAAAGAGAGGGACCCCCTCTCTTTTTTGTGTGTTTGTTGTCAGCACCGTCTAGAAAAGGGCCCAATTGCTCACCAAATCGCAAGACAAATTCGTCGTGATCTTTAGACTCTAAAAACAGACTTGTGCATGAATAAACATAACTGTTCTTATTTAACAATTAACTGTTCCCAGGATCGTCTTATTCAGATTGGCCGCCTAGTGGGCTTCCTCCCGGTGGGGATTCGATCGATAGTAGCGCCTCGTTAAAGTCCTTAATTTGCTAGCTAATTGATTATCTAATTGGCCAGCCTTCAACCGCCATTGCCAGTTCTGACCTAAACAGCTGGGGCGATTCATCCTAGCTTGGTTATCAAGGTCTAATAAATCTTGCATGCAATAAATCGCCACTCGGCTAACCGATTGAGCAATTAAACGATTCATGGCTTGAGCCGGGCTCTCTGTGGGTGGCCGCATGGCATAGGCATCAAAAGCCGCTTGCTCTGAAGGAGAAAGTCCTAAGTATCTACCTAAGGCTGTCTCATTATCATGCGTTCCAACATAAGCGATTGTGTTCCAATGATAATGGTGAGGGAGATGGAGCGAATCTTGCCCATGGTCTAAACCGAATTGCAGAACCCTCATGCCAGGAAAGCCCGCCGAGTCACGCATAGCCTCCACTTCTTCCGTAATAACTCCCAGGTCTTCCGCAATAATTGGTAAATGCCCTAACCGCGATTTGAGCTGATTAAAGAAGTCCTGCCCAGGCCCCTTGACCCAGCTACCGGCAGCTGCCGTTTCGGACCCAGTTGGTATCGCCCAGTAGGCTTCAAAACCTCGAAAATGGTCTAACCGAATCAAGTCGTATAAGCGTAGGCTCGATTGAATACGGTGAACCCACCAATCATAATGATGGTTCGCATGATATTTCCAATCGTAAAGGGGGTTGCCCCAGTATTGTCCTTCAACTGAAAAGGCATCAGGAGGTGTCCCAGCTACCATTCGAGGCAACCCTTCCTCATCCACTTGAAAGTAGTCGCGTTGAGCCCACATCTCAACACTATCCTCGCTTACATAAATTGGTAGATCCCCAATAATTTGAATCCCTTTTTGATTGGCATATCTCTTTAACTTCTCCCACTGTGAATAAAAGAAATACTGGATCACCTGATGATGTTCGATCTGATTTGCCAACTGCTGGCGGAAGGCCTCCAGGGCCTGCTCTTCCCGCTGTCTAATAGGACGGTCCCATTCTGTCCAGGCGCTCATACCATGGACCGCTTTGATAGCCATGAATTCTGCATAATCCTTCAGCCAGTCTGCTTCCCTTTCTACAAAAAGGTGATAATCCGTTAAGTCCCCTTCTTCTAGAAATCGCTTTGCCGCAAGGATCAGGAGTTTTAAGCGAGTCTGGTAGATTGACCCATAATCCACCTGGTCTGGTCTTTGACCAAAGTCAATCTCAGTCAGTTCCTCCGACAGGAGCAGGTCTTCTTGTACCAGATAATCAAGATCAATGAAATAGATGTTCCCCGCTGAGACCGAAAAGGATTGATAGGGAGAATCGCCATAACTCGTTGTGGTTAAGGGTAAGATCTGCCAGTAGGTCTGTTCCGTCTCAACTAAAAAATCAACAAATTGATAGGCAGACTGACCAAAAGAGCCAATCCCATACGGATTAGGCAAGGAAGAAATAGCCAGTAAGATGCCCGAACAACGTTCCGTACCCTCCATCTTTTTGCTTAAAACCATATCAGATCTCACTCCTCACCTTCAGACCCCAATCGATTATGGGTCGAGTTTTTATCATATGTTTTTCCCAGAATAATTGTCAAAAAGTAATCGGCTAACTCTGCTTCACTGAGCGCGTCCTCTTGGGTTAACCACCAAATTAAAAGGTTCATAAAGCTGGTCTCAAAGAAAGATTCCAGGAGATTCTCTGGAAAACCTTTAAAGTTTTGCCGAATTTGAGTAATCACTAAGGGGTATAAATATTGGGTCAGGTAATTAGAAAATTGTTGATTAAAATAATTATTATGAGAGAGCAGTAAGGTTTTAATCTTGTCTTTGTTCTGTTTAAAATGATAGAACAAGTGAGTGGTCATTTCACTTGGATCCACAGGCACTTGTCGCTCCACAAAGGTGTGTTCAAACAACTCTATGCAAACTTGCTCCAAGAGTTCTTCCTTAACAGCATAATGATCGTAAAAGGTAGATCGTCCAATATTGGCACGTTCAATAATGTCTTTGACCGTGATTTTATCGAGTGTTTTTCACTTAATAATTCAATGAAGGCTTTATAAATACCTTATCGAGTTTTTTGTACGCGTTTATCCATGACTCCGGACAAATTAGACATAATGCACCTTATCTTACATCCTGTCTAATTTGATTATTGCCCTCCATTCTAACTCTTCTATAATAAAGATATCGAACACCTTGTTCAATAAATTCACCTTTAGTATAGGAGGTCTTTTTGGTGAAAGCAAGTCGTAATATGCTCATTGCTTTTAGCTAAAATTTAGTATTTGCTATCATTGAAGTTTTTGCTGGATTAGCTTTTCAATCTAGTGCCATCTTAGCGGATGCCGTCCATGACTTTGGCGATGCCATCGCAATTGGTTTCTCAACGCTTTTGGAGCTTGTTTCATTAGATGATCGATCAAGCTTCCATCAATAGGTGAACCGATGATGACCAGTTAAATCGTAAACAGCCTGTAAGAGGGCTCCAGTTTAAGGTCCACAGCTAAGAAAGCTAAAATATGTTTTTTCAGAAATCGCATGCCTTATATTTAACGAGTATACTTGTCAAAATAAAGGGGTTCTATAATTTATAGGGTTGATGGAAGAAAAAATCTTCCGTCAACCCTATTTTTAAATACACAAAAACACAGAAGTCCGATATATTTAAAGTGCTAACAAAAAACAGAAAGGACCCTGTGCATGACTAATGATATAAGAAAACTCCTCAATATTAAAGACCCAAATATCCATTTCTCCCCAGATTCTGTTCAAGAACAAAACAATAAGCTCTATATCCACTGTTCACTCACCTATCCTGTTCATACCTGTCCAAACTGTCACCACGAAGGTTGTGTCGTTAAGAATGGTTCCCGTACTTCTAAAATCACCTACCTCGAATCCGCTGGACAAGCGAGTTATCTCATCCTCAATAAACAACGATTCCTCTGTAAACAATGTCACCATTCATTCACTGCACAGACACAACTTGTGGAGAAAAACTGCTCCATCTCAAGAGCCACCAAACAAAAGATTGCTAGCTTAGCCACCAAAACCTATTCAGAAAAGTCGATCGCCGATCAAACGTATGTTTCAATTCATACAGTCCGTCGGGTCGTGGATACATTCTCTTCCGCAGTCCGTAAAAGGCCAACGACACTCCCCAAACATCTTTGTTTTGATGAATTTAAGTCCACACGAACGGTGAACGGGGCCATGAGCTTTATCTTCTGTGATGCCACCGACCACCAAGTCATTGATGTCGTAGAGGATCGACGATTAAGATACTTGAAGGCCTACTTTTACCGTTATAGTCGCAAAGAACGAAAAAAGGTCCAAACCATTTGTATCGATATGTACACTCCCTACATCGAATTGATCCGTCAACTCTTTCCTAATGCCGCCATTATTATTGATCGCTTCCACATCGTTCAAGCCCTTAATCGTGAATTAAATCGGTATCGTATCCAATGGATGAATCAGGTCAAATACCACGATAGACGGCTCTATAATAAGCTGAAGCGGTATTGGAAACTGTTCTTAAAGAAGGAGACAGACCTTGACCACACACACTACAGCCGGTTTACCCTCTTTGATTCTTTAACGAATACTGGTCATATCGTCGATTATCTCTTAGATCAAAATCAAGTCTTTAAAGAATCGTATCGGATGGTTCAAAACCTTCGTTATGCCCTAGAAAAGTCTGATTACGATCAGTTTATGATGACGCTACATCAAGCACCTAACCAACATCTCGCGCCTGGATTAAGAAGGGTTTTAAGAACCTTTAAGAAATTCCAGCCTTATATTTCCAACACCTTTGACCATCCAACCATTACCAATGGCCCAATCGAAGGGATTAACAATAAAATTAAAGTCCTTAAACGCAATGCCTATGGCTACCGTAAGGATACCCATTTCAAGAACCGCATTCTTTTAATATCGCGACTGTATGTGTCAGGAAGAAAAGAAAAAGAGACCAAGCAACAACTTGTTGCTTAGTCTACTTTCAATACCATCAACCCTATTTGACAAAGAGCCAATAAAGGAGACCAAACAACAATCAATTGTTTGGTCTCTTTTTAGAGTCATGAGCCCTATATGTCATAGAGTCTCTTTATTCAGTTCATTTTGCCTGACATTACTAACGATTCACTGCACGATAGATTTGGTTGGCTAGATTTCCGATAGCGGAATCTGACCAAGCCCGCGTCAGAATGGTCAGATAGAATGGCTTTTGTCCTTCTACATAACCAGCTGCATTGTGGAATCCACCATAGTCCCCAGTCTTTTGATGGGTTTTGACTGGAATTGCATCAATTCGAGTCCCATCCGATTGAGTATGAGTTAATAACTGCTTAACGGTTGGGTCTTTCTGCTGCCAAATATGCTTCACTAACTTAGTAAACTCGCGCGCACTGATATTACGGTCATAGCTTGAATCCCCATAAGCTTCTTGAGTAAACCGGTTAAGATCGGCACGGTTACGATAACCCACATGATGTAAGAGCAGGTCCGCTGCCAAATTATCTGAAATACTGGTTACTTTCTCTACCAGGTAACGGACGGAGTAAGTCTTATTCCAGTAACCTGGTTGAAAACGGATATCGCCTGAACCACCTGTTCCATAGAAGTAAGATTCTGGATGCTGGTGTGCAGCATTAGTATAAGGGAAACGAGTATCCCAACTGATGATTCCTTTTTCAATCTGGTCTTGAACATAGCCTAAGAGCACTAGTTTGGTTGAAGAAGCTCCATAGAAGGCTTGTGAGTCTGCATTCCAAGAAGCTGTTCGAGAATCACCATTCACAGCACTTTCAAAGAAAACTGAGAGGTTGGCATTTTGATACTGGTTCAAGACATTCTGCACCGCTTCATGAACCCCACTTAGGTTAGCATCTGATCCATCTCTAGGTGGTGTTTCTGGTCTTGGTGTGTGACCAGAATCCTCACCCTTACCATTACTTACCAAGAGTCGGTCTCCTGGATGAATCATATTAGAGGTCATGCGGTTCCATGCCTTAATTTGATTTATGGTCACACCAAACTGATTGGCAATCTTCCATAAGGAGTCGCCAGGCTTAACCCTATAGTAAGTCGTTGGTTGTGGGGAAGGCGTTGGCTGAGGTGCTTCTTCTTCTGGTTTCTCTTCAGGCTTAGGTCTTTCAGGACGAGTTGAACCATCTGTCGTCCCTTTGGCTACAATCAGCCGATTACCTGCATATATATAATTTGATGTCAAATTATTCCATGCCTTTAGCTGAGCAACTGAAATATGATGATCATTGGCAATCTTCCATAAATAATCACCAGACTGAACAGTATAGTATTTAGTTGCTTGTTCTCGAGGCTGCGCGGGACTAGGTATTGGTTGGTTAACCGATTCGTCCTTATCCTCTGGTTGTGGTGTTGGCGTTGGTTGAACAGGTTGGCTAGGCTGAGCAGGTGCCTCTGACTTCCCAACACGCAGTTTGTTCCCTGGATGAATCATATTTGAAGTGAGGCCATTTAACCGTTTCAATTCATTGATGGTGAGGCCATACTTGTTCGAAATCAGCCACAGAGAGTCACCAGGCTTAACTGTATAATAGACTGTCTGCGTACGATTTGAAGGATTAGATGGGGTCTCCGTAAGTCTTGGTTGAGCGGGTCTTTCAGACGGATTAGCAGGTCGGCTGGGTTGTAGTCTGGTTGCTGATTGCGCCTCTTTTACCACTTTCAAGCGGTCACCGGGGTGGATCATATTGGAACGGAGTCCATTCACTTGCTTGAGTTGTGTAATAGTCATTCCATGGTGGTTCGCAATCGCCCATAAAGAGTCACCAGGGCGAACAGTATAGGTCCCTTGAGTCATAGGTCTAGGTGTCGTAGACTCTACACTTGGTTGACTACTCGTTGAAGGCGTCTCATTCGAAGGCGCCTCAGTAGATGGCGTCTCTGAAGGCTGTGATGCTGGAGGATTTGTCTCAGGTCTGGTCGGAGTGACGGATGGTTCTTGACTGGGGTTTGTCACAACTAACTGTTGCCCTGAGTAGAGGTAATTCGTTGTTAATTGATTCCAGTCAATAATATTTTTTACTGTTATTCCATACTTACTAGCAATTAAAGCTAGGTACTCTCCGTGCTCAACTGTATGGGGCTTCGTTTGAGCTGATATTGATGGATTCACCGTCGCAACCACCGCCACCGAGGCGATTAATGCGGATGAAGATAGAAGAAGATCTCTTACTTTCATACTCTTACCTTCCTAAATAGATTATTTGTAATTAAATCTTAACATAAACTCAATTATTATGAAAGATATATGAAATGTCCTTTTATCCTTCATCTCTTAACGGATAAAAGGGAGAAGAACGATAGGCGCATAATTGATGAAGTATCCTATAACACAGACCAGTCAAATTCTTAGTTAAAAGGTTCTCCTCCACTGATAGCCAATTCTAGCCCGTCTGTTTTAGAACCTTTAAAGATCCTTTGATACACAAAAACGAAGTATTAAAACATCAGACGGATGGTTGGAGAGTAAGGAATATTAAAAAATCCTTATTGACATCTTCTAAAATGCGATTAAAATAGTTCACATGATAACTAATCGGAAGAGAGGTGCCCTTTTTGCATACTGATTTTAGAAAGCTTGTTCATGAAATTGAAATTTTAGCTCATCAATTAGCTCGCCAATACGACTTCGAACACCTGGATGGCCCTCAAGGAACAACCCTACAATTTCTAAGTGACCACGACCAAAAAAACATCTATCAAAAAGACATTGAAGAATTCCATCAAATATCAAAATCAGCAGCCAGTCATTTAGTCAAACGGATGGAGAAAAACCATTTCATCCAAACATCCACACTTCCTGAAGATAAACGTCATAAGATCATTCAACTAACAGATTTGGGCTATGAAAAATCGGTCATGATGGATCAATTCTTTACTCTTCTCAAAGACTTAATCTTTGCCGATATCCCCCAATATGACCTGGATCACTTTGATCGTACGCTACAGTTGATTGAACAAAATATTATCAATGCTAATCAAACGCTTGAGTCAGAGGAGGAAATAAATGATTAAATTATTCAAACGACTATCTCTTAAAGAATGGGTCATGATTCTGTTAGCGATTCTGCTGATTGCTGCTAGCGTCTGGATTGAACTCTCTATTCCAGACCACATGGCTGATATTACCAAAGCCTTGCAGCACCCGCAGGTTCAACTCAGTGATATTTATGCACCTGGTAAAGGGATGATTTTGCTCTCCTTATTGAGTTTCTTCTTATCCATGATCGTGGTCTTCTTATCTAGCCAGATTGCTGCAAGCTTTTCTTCACGCTTAAGAAAAACTGTTTTTCACACTGTCATGAACTTTGACACCACTGAAATTAAGCACTTCTCTGTTCCGAGCCTTTTAACCCGAACAACGAATGATATTGTCCAAATACAAATGTTCATCGCAGTCGGTTTACAAGTGGTTGTACGTGGCCCTTTAATGGCCACGATCGCCATGACCAAAATTGCTGGTAAAAATCAACAATGGTTAACCATCACCTTAATCGCGGTTCTCATTATGCTAACAACTTTGGGTACCCTACTTTTCTTAGTCTTTCCCAAGCAGCGCCAAGTTCAAACAACCACCGACCGCTTGAATCAAGTCATGCGTGAATCTCTGACGGGAATGCGGGTCATTCGCGCTTATAATGCTCAAGCTTATCAAACAAGCAAATTTGAACAAGCCAACGATGACTTAACCGGTTTAAATCTTTTTATTTTCAGGGCGATGGGTCTCATGCAGCCTGTCATGATGCTCGTCTCCAGCGGATTGACCCTTGCGGTCTATTGGGTGGGTGCCTATTTAATCTCGGCTGCCCTCTTCCAAGAAAAAATCCTTCTCTTCTCAGACATGGTCATCTTCTCATCCTATGCCATGCAGGTCGTCATTGGCTTTATGATGATGACCGTCATCTTCATGATCCTCCCCCGTACAATTGTCTCTGCTAATCGAATTAATGAAGTGGTCGATACGCGTCAGACAATGCACTATCCCACTGATCAACAATCCATCCAAGCGACAAGTCAGGGTGAACTTATTGTAGATCAGGTGTCCTTCCAATATCCTGGCGCTAGTCAACCTATTCTTCATGATATTTCCTTTAAAGCTTCAAGAGGACAAACAATTGCTTTTATCGGAGCAACAGGTTCAGGAAAATCAACCCTGATTAACCTGATTCCTCGTCTTTATGATGCAACTACCGGACGCATCCTCTTGAATGGCCACCCCATTCAAGAATATAGTCGCCAAGCCTTAAATAACTTGATTGGTTATATTCCTCAGACCGCTATCCTCTTTAAGGGCACCATTGCTTCGAATATTGATTTTGGGGAATCAAGTCAAAGTCCCTTAACAACTGATCAGATCTGGGAGGCTATCCAAATTGCCCAAGCCGAAGAATTCGTGGCAAGTCGTGAGGACCAACTAGAAAGTCGCGTATCTCAAGCCGGTAAGAATTATTCGGGCGGTCAAAAACAACGTATAGCCATTGCTCGTGCACTCGCTAGAAAGCCTGAATTTCTAATCTTCGATGATTCTTTCTCAGCCCTTGATTATAAGACTGACCGTCTCCTCAGACAGGTATTACAAGAAAAAACAAGTCAAACAACGAAACTCATTGTGGCGCAACGCATTTCAACCATCATGGAGGCTGATTTAATTCTGGTTCTAGACCAAGGACGAGTCGTTGGCCAAGGCACCCATAAGGAGTTGCTGGCCCATAATAAAGTCTATCAAGAAATTGCTTATTCACAACTTAACGAGGAGGAGTTAGCCCATGAATAAAAAGAAAATAAGCCTCAATCACTTTACTAAAGGCTACCGTCTCCTCTTTGTTTTAGCCACTATCTTCTCTATTATTGGATCTTATATATCGGTCATTGGACCAGACCGAATTCGTAAGATGACGGACCTGATTGCCCAAGGCATTGTGGGATCCATGCAGATCGACCGTATCGGTGAAATTGCCCTGCGACTCGCGCTCCTTTATTTAGTTGGGGCATTTGTCAATTATGTCGCTTCTTTTATTATGGCGACTCTTTCACAACGCATCACCCAAAAATTAAGGACCGCTATGGAAGACAAAATCCATCAGATGCCCCTTGCCTACTTTGACAGTCATTCACAAGGGGATACCCTCTCACGCGTGACGAATGACTTAGATTCTTTAGGCCAATCCCTCAATCAAAGCCTTTCAACCCTAGTATCAGCTGCTACTTTATTAATTGGCTCATTGGTTATGATGTTTAGAACGGATACTACTCTCACCTGGGTTTCGATCGCAACCGTTTCAATTGGTTTTGTCTTGATGATGCTTTTAATGAATAAATCTCGTTCTTTCTTTAAGAGGCAACAAGATCAGCTGGCTGAAATTAATGGGCATATTGAAGAGATGTATACTGGACATCAAGTTGTCCTAACTTATAATGCCGTTGACAAGGCCAAGGCTACCTTTGATGAAATTAATGACCGCCTACAGTCCAGTATATGGCGGGCCCGGTTCTTTTCAGGCATCGCCATGCCGATGATGGTTTTTATTAGTAATTTTGGTTATGTCCTGGTTTGTATCGTGGGAGCTTCTTTAGTCATTAAGGGACAAATTACCATGGGGGTGATCGTTGCCTTTATGATGTATATCCGGATGTTTAGTCAACCCATTCAACAGTTAGCTCAAGCAGGCCAAGCCTTGGCTCAAGCAAGAGCTGCCATTGGCCGCGTCTTTGACTTCTTAAATGAGGAAGAATTGACGGATGAATCGGCTAAAGGCCAACAAATTGACCAAGTGACGGGTTATGTCGATTTTAAAGATGTTACCTTTGGCTATGAACCCAACCAGGCCATTATTCATCACTTCTCAGCCAGCGCCAAACCCGGTCAAAAGATTGCCATAGTTGGCCCAACGGGTGCAGGTAAAACGACCCTCGTCAATCTATTAATGCGGTTTTATGAGATCGACCAAGGCGTCATTGAAATTGATGGCGTCGACCTACAGGCAATGAAACGTTCTGAAATCCATGACCACTTCGCTATGGTCTTACAAGATACCTGGTTATTCGAAGGAAGTATTCGAGATAACCTGATTTTTAACCGCCAATCAGTCAGTGATCAAGAGCTGATCATGGCCTGTCAAGCAGTCGGAATGGACCACTTTATTAACACGCTACCGGATGGCTATGATACGGTCTTAGATGATTCGATTAGCCTGTCCGTCGGTCAAAAACAACTCTTGACAATTGCCCGTGCCCTGATCAAAGATGCTCCCTTGTTAATTCTTGATGAAGCAACTTCCTCCGTTGATACAAGAACCGAAGAACAAATTCAACTTGCCATGGACAAGCTAATGAAGGGGCGTACTTCCTTTGTGATTGCTCACCGTCTTTCAACTATCCGTAATGCAGATCTTATTCTGGTCATGAAGGATGGAAATATCATTGAACAGGGTCATCACCAAGAATTAATGCAGGCGAATGGATTTTATGCTGACTTATATAATAGTCAATTTGAGCCGACTTCCTAAGTTCTATTCATTCACTGTTCCTCACGGTGAGGTCATCCAGTCAAGCAAAAAAAACGAAGTCTTGCCACTTCGTTTTTTTGTTTAGTTATTTATTTGCACGTCCCTTATATGAACCATCAGCTGTCCCGATCTCTAAGAGTTCCCCTTGTTCAATAAAATCAGGAACGTTGACAACCAATCCCGTTTGCATGGTAGCTGGCTTACCTGATCCTGTAACAGTTGCGCCCTTGATTGAGGGTTGAGTCTCAGCCACTTCGAGCACGACCGTTCCTGGCAACTCCACACCAATCACTTCAGAACCGAAGAATTGGATCTTGCAATGCATATTATCCAATAAGTATAAAAGTTCATTCTCAATGGACTCAACAGGTAGTTCATACTGCTCATAGGTCTCTAAGTCCATAAAGACCGCCATTCCATCCATCTTGTAGAGGTATTGAACTTCCTTGGTTTCAAGGTAAGCACGTTCATACTTATCATCGGGACGTAAGGTTGTATCATAAGTTGCTCCTGTTCGAACATTGCGTAACTTCATACGCATGACAGTATTTCCTTTACCAGGCTTATGGTGACTCGCTTCTAGAACACGAATTAAATCATTGCCATCAACGTAAGTCATGCCTGCTCTTAAATCTGCTGCAGATATCATCTTATCTTCTCCTAACTAAAAATAAAATTCTATTCGCATTATAGCATAGATAGACAGCGACTAAAAACAATTATTGGCTAGAAGATAAGCCATTCAATACATGCTCGAAATGAATTCCATAATTGATCGGGTCTGAGTCTGACAATGTCGCTTGAATAGCTTGATAAACGAAAGTAACTGATTGGTCGAGCACCGCTTGAGCTGACAAAATCTTCTCCTGCATGCACTCGCCAACAAAGACCGAAGCAAAGACATCTCCTGTTCCGCTAAACATCTGATCCACATAAGGAGCAAAAGACTGGTAGACCTTTTGGTCCTGACCAAGCATGACAGCTCCAATTTCTTGACCACGGTGAATTCCAGTCACAATGGCATTCTTGGTCCCCATTGCCTGCAAAGACTCTAGCAAACTTTTAATAGCGAGAGGAGATGGATCATCATGTGAAAAGTCCTGTCCAGTTAGAAGACAGGCTTCAGTATAGTTGGGTAGCAAATAATCGCTAATTGCAATCAGGTCACTCTGAGCCTCAACATAAGAGGCATCAAAGCCAGCATAAAACTCACCTTGATCGGCAAAGACTGGGTCCACAAAAAGAAGCCCCTGGTCCTTGAGTAGATAGGGCAAGGCCTCTATCAACAAGTCAATATGGGAAGCATTCCCCAAATAACCCGTATAGACCGCATCAAATTGGAGCCCTAATTTTTTCCAATGGGCAATGGTCGCTCGCATATGTTGAGACAGGTCTGTCATGACATAGCCTGGAAAATCGGGTCCCGTATGAGTTGATAAAATAGCGGTTGGAAGAATGGAAGCCGTGAGCTTAAAATGACTAATAATGGGCAAAGCAACTGTTGTTGAGCACTTACCAAAACACGAAATATCCTGGACAACAAGTATATTTTTCATTGAACAACCCCTATATCAATGTGGTTTGATCATCATGGCGCCAAGGAGCTGACGCATCAATATGATCATAGAACATAATTCCATGTAAATGGTCAATCTCATGTTGAGCGACGATAGCCTTATAATCTTTCCACTTCACTTCATGGTGATTGCCCTCTAAATCTTGATATTGAAGGGTAATTCTTTGCGGACGAGGGACCAAGCCCTCCACTTCACGATTAACCGATAAGCAGCCCTCACCATCACTCAAGGCAACCTTTTTGACAGAATGACGGGTAATTTTAGGATTGACCAAAACCTCACACACTTCTGTTCCGAGCTTTTGACCTTCTTCATCATATTGGTATAAAAGCATGGCAAAGAGCTGCTTATTCACATTAATCTGGGGTGCGGCTAAACCAACACCTGCTCTTAGGCCATACCGACTAGCGACTTCCTCATCCTGGCTATTGATTAAAAACTGCAGCATCTCCTTGGCTACTTCTTTTAATTCCTCATCCATGGGGAAAGTCACCGGCTCTGCCTTCAAACGCAAAGCAGGATGCCCTTCTTCAACAATATCTTTCATCGTTAACATCTATGGTTCCTCCTAATCTACAATAAAAAGCTTGCGGAAGCCACTCACTTGATAATAGTTCTCCTCTTCATTGAATTCAAGCGAAGTGACTAGGGTTCTTTGCTGATAGATCGCAATGCGATCAGCATCCTCTGGTCGAATTCTAACGGAGTACTCTTCCGCTTCCTCAAGGCACATTCGCCAAATTGCCTCCTTTAACCTTTCCATATCCTGATCATTCTTAGCTGAAATAAGAACGTTTGGACTGATTGTTGGATTAAATGGCTGATTCAAGCAGTCTGACTTATTATAAACAGTCAGAATCGGAAGGTGGTCAACTTCTAAATCCCTTAAAATCCTTAGAACTGTCTCTTCATGCATGGTATGTGCAGGATTAGAAGCATCCACCACATGTAAAAGCAAGTCTAAATAGCGAATCTCCTCCAAGGTCGACTTGAAGGCTTCAATTAACTCGGTCGGCAACTCTTCAATAAAACCAACAGTGTCCGTTAGGGTAAAGACGGGATGGCCATTAATTGAGAACTGACGGGTCAAGGGATCAAGGGTCGCAAAGAGTTGGTCTTGTACATAGGTGTCAGTTCCCGTCAATTGGTGCATGATGGTTGACTTGCCAGCATTGGTATACCCCACTAAACCAATATTAAATTCACGGCTTCTCTGTCTTTTCGACCGAGTACGTTCACGATGGTTCGCTACATCATCTAAAGACCGCTTAATATGGGTAATCTGAGAACGGATATGACGTCGGTCACTTTCCAATTGGGTCTCACCAGGACCCCGGGTGCCAATACCGCCCCCTAAACGCGAGAGCATCTTCCCTTGGCCTGTGATTCTCGGTAACAGATATTCATATTGGGCCAGTGATACTTGAAGCTGTCCTTCCATACTCTTGGCCCTTAAGGCAAAAATATCTAAAATCAGTTGCACGCGATCAATCACTCGCACTTGTAGAACAGTCTCAATCGAACGATTCATACTTGGCGATAAAGGATTAAAGAAAATCACGAGGTCAATCCTATGATGATCAAGTGCCAATTTGATCTCTTCGAGCTTACCCGGACCGACAGCATAACGATGGTCTAAATGAGGTAGTTTCTGTCTGACTTGACAGACCACTTTACCCTGAGCCGTCTGAGCGAGGTCAACCATTTCTTGCATCATTTCTTCAAATTGATCTTCTTCATAGCGGTCTGTTTGGACACCAACGATCATAACACGTTCGACTCCCGCATCTACTTCAATCATGCAATCACCTTTCACTCTTAACTAAGAAATCTTCAACAACCTGCTTTGCGACTTCCTCATATTGAGGGTCACTTGCATCCAACCAATAGGGATTTTTCATCCGATTTCTAAACCAGGTCAGTTGTCGCTTAGCATAGTGGCGAGAATGTTTCTGGATGGCCTCCACCACCTCTTGACGGTTAATATGACCAGCAAAGTAAGGTAGCCATTCTTTATAGCCGATCGCCTTTAAACAAGGTAGATCTCTACCATTCTCCAATTGAAGTAGACGCGCGACTTCCTCTTCTAGCCCTTGGTCAACCATGGTGAGAACCCGCTGGTTAATCCGATCATACAGGTCTTGGCGCGGCCGATTAACAACTAATAATAATTCATTAAAACGCGAATTCTGATCTTGATGACCGCTTTGGTCGGAGAATTTTTTCCCGGTATGGTGAATCACTTCTAAGGCTCGGATAATTCGCCGTTCATTTTGGATAGGGATTTTCTGACCAGCCTCAGGGTCCAATACCTGCAGGTCCTGCCATAAGCGAGAGGCTCCTTCATGTTGAAGTCTTTCTTGTAGAAACTGACGATAGCCGGGATCAAAACTCTCCTGCCCTCCAAATTCCATCTGGTAAAGGACGCCCTCTAGATAAAGGCCCGTTCCCCCTACCAGAATCGGTAAATGGCCCGTTTGATAAATTTGACGAATCAATTGACAAGCGACTTCTTGAAAGGTCTTTGCATCATAAGTCTCCTCAGGCTTAATTACATCTAAGAGATGATGGGGAACGCCTTGCATCTCTTCAGACGTAATCTTCCCACTGCCAATATCAAGACCTTGATAGACTTGAATTGAATCTGCGTTGATAACCTGGCCCCTAAATTGTTTAGCCAATTGAATAGATAGATCTGTCTTCCCAACACCTGTTGGCCCTGCAATAACAATTAGAGGGATCTCTTGGTCCTTCATACATTCTCCTTACTGTATTCTTTCGATCAGTTCTCTAGCTAAATCGAGAGAGGATTGACTGACGTCGGCTCCTGACATCATCCGAGCAATTTGACAAGTCCTTTCTTCCTCCGTCAAAGGCCTGACTTGAGTGAAGGTTCGCCCATCCTTAATTCCTTTACTGATCAATAGTTGATGATTAGCAGCCGCTGCTACTTGAGGAAGATGGGTAATACATAAGACTTGAGCGCCTTGACCAATCTGGGCCAACTTCAGGGCAATTGCGGTCGCAACACGTCCTGATACCCCAGTATCGATCTCATCAAAGACTAAAGTCTGAGCAGCCTGGTGTCTGGAGAAGATCGTCTTCAAGGCCAACATTAACCGGGAAAGTTCTCCTCCACTTGCTACCTTAACCAAGCGTTTACTCGCTTCACCTAAATTCGTTTGCACATAAAATTCGACCTGGTCCAGCCCCTTAGCTTCTAATTTAACAAATTCTCGGTTGAACATCACTTGCCTAATAGCTTGGTCCACATTGACCCGAGTAAAATGTACTTCAAATTTGCTATTGGACATATAGAGCTCTTGAAGTTGGTGTTCAATCTCTACTTGTAAGTGATTGGCTTGGTCTTGACGGATCTGGCTTAACTGGTCCGCTAAGTCATAACACTTGTCATAAGCCTTAACAAATTCGGCTTGAACCTTTGCTAGATAGGCCTCGCGATGCTTGATCTGATAAATTTCTTCACTAATCTTTACTTGATAATCTAATAGTTCTTCGACCGTCATCGCATACTTGTGCTTCATCTGCTCAATTTGACTCAATCGCATTTCCAAGTCATCAATCTCTCGTTCATCTAGGTCAACCTCTTGATCACTTAAAGCGATTGTCCCTGCTAATTCCTTTAAATCTATCTGGAGACTTTCTAGAGATCGCGCTAAAGTTTGATAGTCCGCATCGATGGTAGATAATTGGTGTAATAGTTGGACCGCTTGATCCAGTTGACTATCCACACTCTGGTCTTGGTCCGTCAAGAGCAGATTAATAGCCTGGATCGTCTGATGCGTTTCTTGAGCATGTTGTAACTTTTTACTTTGAATAAGCAATTCCTGGTCTTCTCCAGGTTGGAGAGCCAGCTGTTCCAGCTCTTGATACTGAAATTCAAGAAAGCTTAAACGTTGAGCCTGTTCGCGTTCGTCTTGCTGACTTTCGAGCAATTGACTTCTCAATTGGTTATATTCTTGATAAGCCTCAGTATAGGCTCGCTGCTTTACTGCTAAGTTCGACATGGCATAATGGTCCAGTAAGTCTAGATGCTTGGATGAATCCAATAAGTCTTGATGGTCGTTCTGGCCGTGAATATCCACTAAATACTTGCCAATCCCCTTGAGCATGGAGACATTAGCAAGTTGGCCATTAAGCATGATCGTATTTTTCCCAGAAGCTTGAAATTCCCGTTGGATCAATAGATATTCCTCATCCTCCTCAATCGTAATCCCGATTTGATGAAGTTGGTCGCGTAATTTAGATTGATCATCCAGGCTAAACATGGCCTTCAAGTTGAAGCGATCCGCTCCTTCCCGAATAAAATCACCCGATGCACGTCCACCACAAATAATGCTTAAGGCATCAATAATAATTGATTTTCCAGCGCCTGTCTCACCTGATAAGACTGTCATCTGGTCCTGGAAATCAATGGTCACTTGATCGATAATGGCAAAATTTTCAATTTGTAAGCTGACCAGCATCTTTTCACTTCCTTTATCTTAAGCGAGTGATTCGTGACTCTCTTTAACGATCCTTTCCACAAGGGTCTGATCATAATCTGTATTCGGAGTCTGACTATTTCGCAAATGAACTAAATACTCAATGTTCCCTTCACCCCCAGTGATAGGTGAATAAGTCAGGTCCACAATCTGATAGCCCATCTGACTTGTAAACGTTAGCACCTCATTCACCACTTCGAGATGGACTTGAGGATCCTTGATAATTCCATTCTTACCTATTCGCTCTGGCCCCGCTTCAAACTGCGGCTTGATCAAGGCTACAACCGACCCCATCGGCTTTAAGATGTCTTTAAGAGGGGGTAAGATCAAGGATAAAGAGATAAAGGAAACATCAATACTGGCAATTGTTGGCTGCCCTTGAGTAAAATCTTCCGGTCTAGAATAACGAAAGTTTTGTCGCTCCATCACAACGACTCGCGGATCTTGCCTTAATGAATAAGCTAACTGATTGTAGCCCACATCCAAAGCATAGGACATCTTGGCACCCTGCTGTAAGGCAACATCGGTAAAGCCACCCGTTGAAGCCCCTATATCCAAAAGAATCTGATCCGTTAAATCAATTCCAAACACTTGTAAAGCCTTCTCCAACTTTAACCCCCCACGAGAAACATAAGGGAATGGCTTGCCTTTCAAGTACAGTTCACGGTCAATTGGGATTTTCTCGCCTGGCTTGTCATAGCGCTGATGATTCTGGTCATAGATCTGTCCCGCCATCACCAAACGGCGAGCTTGTTCGCGCGATGAAACGATCCCGGCTTGCACCACTAGTTTATCTACACGTTCTTTCTTCATAATTCCCCTTTATTCAATTGAAATGGCACCAAGAAATTGCTCCAATCCAGAAAAATTTAAACCCGTCTGATGATTGAGTGCTTGAATACAAGACGCTGCAAGATGAAGTTCATGCTTTAGTTGATCTTTCGACTCCTGAACTCCTAAGAGACTGGGATAAGTCGACTTATGATTGGCTTCATCAGACTTTAACAAACTGTCCGGATCGCTCTCTATAGCTAGGATGTCTTTCAAATCATTATGAATTTGATAGGCTGTCCCAAAGTGATGGCCAAATTGACTCAAAAGATCGATAGCTTTCTCATTTATCTTGCCAATTCTACCGCCCGCCTTAACAGCAAAAATAAAGAGATAGCCCGTCTTCATCAAATGCGTCTGCTTAAGATGGTCTATACTGACTGACTGATCTTGATGACTCACATCGTCAAGTTGACCTGCCACCATGCCTGTTGACCCTGCTGCATAAACGAGATCGGCAATGAGTTGGGTTTTTAAGGCTGGGTCAAGCTGTCTATCTTGAGCAATTAAGCCAAAAGCATCCGTCAATAGGGCATCACCCGCAAGAATCGCCGTTGCCTCATTAAACTTAACATGAGAAGTCGGTTGACCACGACGCAAATCATCATTGTCCATAGCAGGCAAATCATCATGGATTAAAGAATAGGTATGAATAAACTCTAAGGCAATAGCGGTTGCCAATCCTTTATCAATTAATCTTGGATCAATCGCCTCTAGGATGGTAAGAAGCATCAAGGGGCGTAATCGTTTGCCTCCACTATTCAAGGAATAGACCATTGGCTTTAAAAGTTCTAAAGGAGTTTGAACCGCTAGTAAATATTGTCGCAACGCCTCTTCGAAAATGCGGCGTAAATCACTCGCACGCATCATGACAAGGGCTCCTCATCTAATTTCTTCAAACCAGACTCTGTCATCACTTTGGTGACCATTTCTTCAGCTTGATCGAGTTCCTTCTGGCAATATTGGCTCAATTCAATTCCCTTTTTAAACATTTTGATGGACTGGTCGAGAGGTAAGCTCCCCCGTTCCAATTGCTGGACAATCTCTTCAAGCTGAGACATTGCAGATTCAAAAGATTCTTTCTCAACCGTGTTCAATTCTTCTTTAGTCATTAGATTTCCTCCTTATGATCCACTGCTGTTACTTTTGCCTGTAACCTGCCCGAGGCTAATTGAATGGCTAACTGGTCACCTAGTTCAATCGACTGGCTAGAGGTGATAATCTGATCCTCATGTTCAATGATAGCATAACCCCGTTGCATCACTTTCAATGGACTAAAAGCATCCAATAAAGCAACTTCTCTAACTAACTGAGTTTTATGTCGATCTATTTGCTGAGTCGTCAGCCGGAGAACTTGTCGCGTTTGGCTCATCAACCGATCTTGCATGAGGGTCAGCTGCCGCTCAGGATGGTAGGTCATTAAAACCTGGTGAATCGACTTGAGGGCTTGCTGCTTGTTCGTGAGGTCATATTGTGACAGCATCCTCAATTTCTCTCCTAGACTGCTTAATTGAATCTGCTTATTCTCGTAAATCCGCTGAGGATCCGTCAAGACATAGGCTCTCTGCGACCGGGTTAATTGATCGCGAAACTGACTTAAACGCTGGTGCAAGGCCAGCAATAAACCTTCCTTCAACTGATTCAGTCTCAATAGAACTTCCCTTAAAACAGGTACCGCTAATTCAGCAGCTGCTGTCGGGGTGGGAGCCCTTAAATCCGCCACTAAATCAGCCAGTGACGTATCCGTTTCATGCCCAATCGATGAAATTACTGGAATTGAACACGAAATAATCGCTTCAGCGACAGCTTCCTCGTTAAAGCACCATAAATCTTCAATCGATCCCCCACCTCGAGCTAAAATGACCCCATCTAAGTGGTCACGGTCTTGGTGGACTTGTTTAAAAGCTGAAACGATCTCCTGAACGGCTTCATTTCCTTGAACCCGGGTTGGATAGACAATTAACTCGACAATCGGGTAACGACGTCTGATCGTGGTTATTATGTCTCGAATCACGGACCCATTTGGACTCGTAATAATGGCTAATCGCTTGGGAAAGGGATGTAATGGTTTTTTGGGTAGGTCTAGTAAACCCGCTTCTTTCATTTTTTTCTTCAGTTGTTCAAACGCCAGATACAAGGCCCCCATGCCATCTGGCTCAATCGATTGAACATAGAGTTGGTAGCGACCCCCATTCTCGTAGACGCCTACTCGAGCAGTCACATAGACTTTCATGCCTTCTTCCAGGGTAAATTTCACTTTCTGAAATTGTGAACGAAACATAATGGCATTAATGACTATGTCACCTTCTTTTAGGGCAAAGTATTGATGACCATTTGGACGAAAACGGTAATTCGAAATCTCACCCACTACACGAACCACTTGTAAATAGGGGTCCCGCTCAAACTTCTGTTTGATGTATTGAGAAAGTGCACTGACTGTTAAATAATCCTTCATGCTGGCTTGTTCGATCTTAACCGCCCCCCTTTTCATCATTACCTATCATTTTAGCATAATTCCGGATCCTACACTATTACCGGCTAGATAAAAAGAGACTTTGACAATATTCTTAAGATAGACCGGCACAAAAAAGACACCAAATGTCGAATCACTGGGAAGCCTCTCCTCCAATCTCGCTTATCAAACGAGGATTGCGTACTAAACTAATCGAGTCAATCATAAGGATACTCCTTAGCTTGGGGATTTAACTTCCTGTCATTTAACATTCGGTGTCTGGTTCTTTCCCGACTTCTACGACTCTCTGAGCCATTCATACGAAAAACACCTTATTTGTGTGATGCTAACAGTCACACGCTCTCTTAAATGTACTGGACCCTTTTATTGGGCAGCTTCCTCTACTGGCGGCTCAACCGTTCCTTCGATCGGTCCTAAAGACCTTCTCTCTTGTGAATGGTCTTGAACCGGAGTCTCGGAGGCTGGCAATTGAGGTGCTTCCTCTGGCTGAGGATCCACACCTTCCTCTTCTACGGATTCTACGGAAGTCTCAGGGGAAGTCTCAAGGCTTGTTTGCTCACTCTCTTCTCCTGAAGTGGTGGTCTCCACAGGCTGGTATCCTGGTAGCATATAAGCCGGATCAATCGCTTGGCCTTGATAAAGATTTTCTACTCCAACACCATAGACAGCAGAAAAATCGTAGGCCATTGCGATTGGAGCAGTTGTGGCTGTAACCTCATCCCATCGACTCAATACGCCAGCTTCAAGGTCATATTGATAATGACCCAGAACAGTGTTCTTAAGCGGTGAATCTTCAGAAATAGTGAAAGAAATGATCTTGCCTTCTTGCGTGAAATCGCTATAAGTATAAACTTCAGGAGCAAACCCAGTCGCATTCGCTGTTAATTGAATCAACTCCGCTAGATTGGTATCAGAGGAGCGAGCTGCTTGTGCCGCGTTCAATTTAGCCAACCACTGGTCTTTAATTGGGGCAAGTTCAAGACCTTGGGCTTGAGCCTCTTGTCTTAATTGGTCCTCAAAAGTCGCTGTATATTGATACATCAGGTGTCTTAACTCATTGAGGGCTGTGCGAGAGGCCTCACTTAGTTCTGGTTGCATCTTTTCAACAATGAAGGTGTGTGCATAAATGGCGTCAACCCGTTCACCGGCTGCTACAGATTGGTCAAACGCCTGGTATAAGGCTGGGATAATTGGATGATATTGACTCTCATCACTAAAATCTGCTTTCTGGCGATTTTGAATCTCTTCAACAGTCATCTGGCTTTCTTCGTTAGCCAGAATCGATGACCAGTCCGCGTTGAATGATTGGTCCAGCTGTTCCAAGGTATCCTTGTCTTTGGCGGCTTCTGTCTGAGAAAACTCAACAGCATATTGTTCCAACTCTTGTTTGGTTTCATTGCTAATGGTGACATTTCCGTCCCCATTGATGGTGACTTGATTAATTACTTGATTAACAATTTCGGTTGAATTAATTTCTTGATTATGTTGGGCCTGGTTAGCAACTTCTTTCTTGATTTCAGCCACAATCTTGTTGACTTGTTCATCACTTAATCCTGACTCTTCTTTAACTGTATTCACTACTGTAATCTCATTTTGAGCAACTTGGACATCTTTTTGGTTGACGGAGACACCTTGCTTTTCTAGGAGCGCGTAAAGGCCGGTTAAGGCTCCTTCTCCGGTCACAGGAGTAATGGTCGCAATCTTAATGATTGCATTCTTGGCACCTGCTGTAATCGCTGCATTTTGATAAGTGGTCGAACTCACCTGGGTAATATTTTGCGGTGTGACAATATGAATTTGAACCCCACTACCTTCTGGTTGAGGTTGAATATAGGCACTTGAGTAGACTTCAACCGAGCGATCAACCTCAAAATTTAAATAGCGGTTAATGAGATCACCATCTACATAAAGGGTATTCTGCGGCGCCACATCAGAGGCCCCAAGCAGTTGAATAGTCTCTTGAACTTGTTGCTGATTCAATGAGACCCCTAAAGCCAACATTGGCTGTCTTTGAACCTGCCCTGTCTGTTGGACGGCTAAGACGGACTCTGACAGAGGTGAAAAACTTACTGGAACCAGCGATAAAGCGGCCAATAATACCATTAATTTTTTTTGTTTTCTTATCATCAATATTCGCTCCTTATTCCCTAGAAGGGTCTATTTCTCTTTATATTATAGCTAAAGTCTCACAAATTTTATAGTTTCTTTAGAATCATTCCATGATTCTATCTAAAAAAGAACCAGAAAAGAAACAGATTTTTCACAGTTTCTCATCTAGTTCTAAAAACTATTCATCTTGGACTTGGTCTAAATATTGTGCCAAAACACCTGAAATAAATTTACGTGATTTATCATCACTAAAGGTCTTACTTAACTCAATCGCTTCATTTACTTTGACCTTAGCAGGAACTTCTTCCTCATCAACATAAACCAACTCATAGAAAGCTAAACGCAAGATCGTTAAATCAATACTTGCGATTCGCTCGAGCGCCCAGTCTTCTGTTAAATAGTCGCTAATTAATGCGTCCAAGGCTTCTTTATTTTCGACGACTCCCTTTACTAAACGCTGGAGGTAAGGATCAACCGAGCCTTGAAAGCCTGCTTCCGGATCATCTCCAGCTTCCAAAGCAAAAGCAATCGCCGCTTCACTTTCAAATGTTTCTTGGGCATTAATAAGTTGATAAAGACTTTGTACTGCCTTTTCTCGGACAGCGCGCCGGCTCAACTTGGGCATTTTATTCCCCCGTTTCTATTGCATTCTCTTTAGGCAATTGCAAAAAGGCGGGGTCGCGATCTCCCTGATGGTCTGTTTCGATCGACAAGACATGAACATTCACTTCACCTACGACAATATCTGTCATGTAGAGGATTTGTTCTTTGATTCGTTCTTGAACATCGAGCGCCACCTCAGGCACGCTATAGCCATAGCGGATCTTTATACTCACATCAATCACAAACTGCTGATTTTCTTGATGAATCTTAGCGTTGACCCCATTTCCTTCCATACGGAAGAACTTCCCAGCCTCTGATTTTAGGGCTTGGCTGATCACACCTGGGATTTCAGAAGCAGCCTCAGCTGCAATATTTTCTAAGACACCCGTTGTAATATTAATTTCTCCAAACACAGCGTCTGTTTGAGAATCAAAAGCCACAGATTGATTCTTGGTCATGTCATCTTCCCCCTTAAATGATAATCAATTCTTTAGGACTACGGTTGGTCGATTCGACACGATCTTTTTGAATAATCAGGTCATCCTCAATCCGAACCCCGCCTATACCTGGTAGGTAAATACCAGGTTCATCCGTAATAACCATATTTTCAACCATCACCGCATCCGAACGGTGTGAAACTGCTGGTTGTTCATGTACATCTAGACCCAGACCATGTCCTGTTGAATGGCCGAAGTATTCACCGTAACCCTTTTGGGTAATATAATCACGAGCCAAGGCGTCAACTTCTTTACCGGTCATTCCTGCCTTCGTTTGGTCAATCACTCGAAGATGTGCATCAAGAACAATCTGATAAATTTCAGCCAACTTATCGGAGATGCTTCCAACAGCAATGGTCCGTGTCATGTCAGATGAATAACCTTTGTAATAACAACCAAAATCTAAAGTAATAATATCGCCTAGCTCAATTAGCTTATCACTTGCTACCCCATGAGGCATAGCTGAACGGACACCGGAAGCAATGATCGTATCAAAGGACATAGCGGATGCACCTTTTCCCTTAAGGAAGGCTTCCAATTCATTGGCAATCTGAATCTCAGAAAGACCTGGCTTGATGAAGCCTAGAATATGGTCAAAGGCCTGGTCCGTAATTTCACATGCCGCTTTGATGATAGCTAATTCATCAGCATCCTTAACCTGACGAAGCTCTTCAACCAAACCTTGGGTTGGTTTAATAAGGGAGGATAAGGTCTCTTGGGCTGCATGGTACTGAGTAACCGTCATCTGATCTGATTCAATACCCAGTTTTTTGATATTCTGCTCACTTAAAATCCCTTGAACTTCTGGATAAAGCCCTTGACGATAGATACGCACCTCGAGGTCCTTCACCTGTTCACCCGCTTGGGTTGTGTAACGAAAATCTGTCATAAAATAGGCTGCATCTTCCGTCACTAACACTGCTCCAGCAGATCCAGTAAAGCCTGATAGATAGCGGACATTCTTCAAATCTGTCACCAACAATGCATCTAAATCTAGTTTTTTAAGCTTTTGCCGTACGCGATCTAATCGTTCCATCCTTTACCCCTTCTTTTCTTTTGATTTAGCTTGACGCTTGCGAACACCTTTATGAATATCTAACAAGATTGGCATCACCATCGGTTGCCTTTGAGTCTTCTTAAAGATAACCGGTGGTAGTTCAGAAAATAGGAGGTCACGGATCATCTTTTCATTCACGTGATTTCCATTCTGATTCAATCCTCTATTAATAATCGCTCGGGCCTGGTTTTGGATTTCGTTAATCAATTCTCCTGATTCACGCATATAGATAAAGCCGCGGGACATGATATCTGGACCTGCAATGATTTGTTTTGCTTCATAATCAATAGTTGCTGTCACAATGACAAGACCTTCTTCCGATAAGGCCCTACGGTCTCTCAGTACGATATTGCCAATATCTCCAATTCCATTCCCATCAACATAGACATCTTGGGCAGGAAAATGACCTGCGATCCTTGCAGAATCTTCTGTCATAGCAAGAACATCGCCGTTAGATAGGACAAAGCAATTTTCTTTAGGAATACCTGTCATTTGTGCGAGTTCTGCTTGAATACTCAGCATCCGATATTCCCCATGGACAGGCATGAAATATTTAGGCTTCATTAACCGGTGCATCAGTAATTGTTCTTGTTGACCCCCGTGACCAGAGGCATGGATATTATTGACCTTACCATGGATCACCTTTGCACCCTGTTCGCTCAATTGATTAATTACGCGATTGACACTCATCGTATTACCAGGGATAGGTGAAGATGAAAAGATGACCGTATCGTCTGGTTGTAACGTAATTTGACGATGAGTTCCATTGGCAATCCGACTTAAGGCTGCCATTGGCTCTCCTTGAGAACCTGTACAGAGTATGATGATTTCATTGGCAGGATAACGGTCAATATCGCGTGCATCTATGAAAATGTCTTCGCCCCGCTCATCAATATAACCTAACTCACGTCCAACTTTAATCGAAGCTTCCATCGAGCGCCCAAAAACAGCAATTTTGCGGTTGGTCTCTCGAGCCGTCGTGACAACTTGCTGTAAACGTGAGACGTTGGAAGCAAAGGTTGCAAAAATGACACGCCCTTCTTCCCTTTGGATAATATTTCGAATGGACCGCCCTACAAGCTTTTCCGAATTGGTGAAAGCTGGGATTTCAGAATTTGTCGAATCCCCCATTAGGAGTAAGACTCCCTCTTCACCAATCTTCGCCATCTTATGTAAGTCTGCCGGTTTACCAACAGGGGTAAAGTCAAACTTATAATCCCCTGTAAACACGATATTGCCAGGCGGCGTCTTGACGACAATTCCGTATGCTTCTGGAATTGAATGAGCCGTCAAGTAGAAGCTAACGGTCGTCTTACGAAAGCGAATCACACTGTCTTCATCGATCTCGTGAATTTCTGTATCACGCAAAAGCCCACGTTCTTGTAACTTATTGCGAATCAAGGCAGAGGCTAATTTACTGGCATAGATTGGGACATTGATCTGTTGGAGAAGGAAAGGAATCCCCCCAATGTGGTCCTCGTGACCATGAGAGATCACAAGCGCCTTCACCTTGTGCCGATTTTGTAGGAGATACTGGTAATCTTGAATCACATAGTCAATCCCTAATAATTCATCTTCAGGAAACATCACACCTGAATCAAGAATAATGATCTCATCTTGAAATTGGACACCATACATATTCTTTCCAATTTCATTGAGGCCTCCTAGAGCAAAGACTCCAACTTCATTGTTCTTAATGGATACTGTCATTTTAAAATTCCACCAACTTGAAATCAGGATTGGTTTCTTTTTCGTAGGCTAAATGCGCTTCATTTAACTCTTGAACGAATTCAATATTGTATGGTGTATTCTCACTGATTCGTTCGATCGCATCGACCTTATCTTCTGCTTCAATATACAAAGAATACGTTCTTTCACGTTGTGGAACTTGATCCTTACTTTCTTGATACATCACTTTAAATATCATGAATATAAAACTCCTTTATTATTTAATAACTGTTGTGAGAGTGGACGACACTCGCTGTCAACTTATTCTATCATAATTTAATTTTCAAGTATAGCACGGCATGGGGAAGGACCAGAGTCAATAGCGCTTTATCGAGAGTGAGCGTGTATTTATCTACAGACTAGTCAAAAAGGTGAAAAATCATGATTGAAGAAGCAAGTCAAGCTCTAATTGCTCAAGCTTTTAACCAACAAGCATCCGATATCCACTTCATCCCTCATCAGAATACCTATCAAGTCTATCTGCGTATCAATGGGCAGCTATCACTCTGGGGAGAACGACCGCTTGAGTGGGGGCGTCGAGTGATTGCTCACTTAAAATTCCTAGCCAATCTAGATGTTGGCGAAAGACGTCAACCCCAGTCAGGGGCTTGTGAGGTCACGATTAATCAAGGAGGTGGTTCCACTGCGCAAAAAGTTGAATTGAGACTATCCACAATTACAGATGTCCACTTAAATGAATCACTGGTCATTCGTTTAATATTTGGCAAGCTGCACCAAGCCAAGATCATTCAGACCTACTTTCCACAAGATCTATTAATCTTAAGACGTTTGGTCCGACGCAAAAGTGGGCTCGTTTTAATCGCAGGGCCCGTCGGTTCTGGCAAGACAACCACTATTTACCAATTACTCAGGGAAAGAATTGATCAAGAAGTCTTACAAGTGATCACCATGGAAGACCCGGTCGAGATTAAAGAGCCTCGATTTCTCCAAACGCAAGTCAATGAGAAGGCCAATATCTCTTATGACCTCCTCATCAAATCTGCCTTGCGCCACCATCCAGATGTCCTTTTCATAGGAGAAATCCGTGATGAAGAAACGGCTCGAATGACAATACGAGGGGCCTTAACAGGGCACTTAATGATTGCTACCCTTCACGCCAAGGACACTTTGGGTGTTCTTGGCCGTTTGCAGGAGCTAAACATCAGCCAACACCAACTCAGCCAAACCTTAATTGGCATCATCTCGCAGCGCTTGGTCCCCCGTCACTGTCCTCAATGTCAACAATCCTCTCTTTCCCAATGCCCTCATCTATCAAAACACTACAAACAAGCAGTACTTTTTGAGATCCTCACAGGGTCTCCTCTCAAAAAAGCTTTGATTGGTCTTTCAGATAACCTCGACCTCTCAGAATCAATCCCCCCCTTAAATAAACGCCTAAGGAAGGTATGGGCCTATGGATATATCGGTACACAAACCTATCACCACTTTGAGATTATTTAAGAAAGACCCCTTAAAGCTTAAAGCTAAAGAGCGGCAATATTTTATCCATACGCTGGCTGAGCTCTTAAATCAGGGCTTTTCAATCAACCAAAGTCTAAGCTTTTTTAAAATTTTACTACCCAAAAGAGAGCAGGTAATCGACTACCTCCTCAATGAATTAAAGAAAGGTAACCGCTTTGAAGAAGCCTTAAAACCTCTAGGTTTTTCTAATAAAGTCATCTCTCAGATGTTTTTTGCCCAGAAACAAGGCCGCTTTAATGCATGCTTGATGGAAATCGCTAGCTATTTAAAGTTAATGACAGATTATCAACATAAGTTAGTTAAAGCCCTTTTATACCCGGTTTTTTTAGTGATATTTTTAGTGGGGCTTCTATTTGGACTTCGAAAATTTATGCTCCCACAAATCCTAACTTTCATTTCCGAAGAGGCCCTAAATAATCAACCCCTTGCCCGTTGGTTAATCATCGCGTTTACCTACCTACCGCAACTTACCATCACCGGCATGGCACTGGTTATTCTAATCTATCTCGCATGTGATATTTTCTTGCATAAAAAAACACTGATTGAACGGTTACAATTATTAGCCCGACTGCCGGTCATTCGCAAGTACATCCGAAGCTTTTGTTCTTACCGGTTAGCTGAAGAATTTGGTTATTTCTTCGAGAGTGGATTTTCCATCCAACAAATTTTAGCCCTTCTCGCCGCTTACCCAATCGACCCTTTGTTAAGTCACTTAGCAAGCCTCTTGGAAGAAAATTTCCTAAAAGGGATCTCACTTACTGACAGCCTAAAGGAACTGGATATTTTTACGGATGAATTTCCCATGATGGTCTACCAAGGAGAAATCACCAGTCAAACAGGGGCAAAATGCCGGCTCTATGCACAAAAAGTCTTTGCAGATACCCTAGAAGACCTTAACAACAAAATCAACCTAATCCAACCTCTGCTCTTTATCCTAATTGCTATTGTCATCATCGCCATGTATTTATTACTGATGTTACCTATGCTAACAATCGAAATTTAAGGAGGATTTCTATGAAAAATAAGCTTAAGCAATTAAAAGAAGCCATTAAAGGCAGCCGATTTAAGGAGGCCTTCACCATGATCGAAATGTTAATTGTTCTAGGGATTGTAGCCCTATTAATGGTCATTATTATCCCTAATATATCCGGACAAAAGCAGCGAATTGACAAGCAGGCAAACGAAAATATTACAGAGATTGTTTCTACTCAAGCCAATGCCTATTACTTGGTCGAGGGAAGCGGGCAAGCTGTGACACTTGAAATCCTTGTTGCTGAGGGATATCTAACTGAAAAGCAGGCAAAGGAAGCGGAAACTCGAATCGGAGACCAACTTCCTAGCTTATTAGCTAATCCCTAATGGCTAGTTACAAAAAAGCCTTCACCTTGTTTGAAATGCTGATCGTCTTGACGATCCTCTCGATTATTCTATTGACTTTACAAGTCGTGCCGCCCCAGAGATTGGCTCTTTCTTATCAAATGAAGATCTTCAAAGATCAACTCAAAACGCAAATCTATCTCACGCAAGAATATTCTATGCTCCATCAGACGCCTTACTATGTCCGATTTATGCCAGGTTCAACCATCTATATTGTGAATGGACATACTGGGCAAATCGATGACCAGGTTGAATGTCCTGAAGACTGGTCCATCATCAACCAGGTAACCTTCACCTATTTGCCAAGTGGTCGAACAGATCATTTCGAGACTGTTTACTTTCATCATAGAGATGGTGACGAGATGGCCCTGGTATTTCAATTAGGGAGTGGTCAATTTGTATTCAAATCATAAAAAAGCCTTCACCATGATCGAATCGCTGGTAGGCCTTTGCCTGATTGGCTGGATGATGAGCTTCTATCTCCCTGCTTTCAACCTAGCACTCGGGCACCGTTCAATTCTTAAGGAAGAAAATCAAAAATGGCATAATTTTGTACAATTGATCCAGATCCTCCATGATCCTATGATTTCAGATGAAACAATGCTAGAAAGTCCTAACCTCTTTGATCTTTCGATCGTCAGTTTGGATCACTCCTCCACAGGCTGGTCTGCTACTTTTAAGGAAGGAGAGGTTTATGAAATTCAACTACAAGCCATTGAGCCGGAAAACTAACAAGCAAGGTGGGTTTACATTAATGGAAACCCTCCTTGCTCTCTTGATCCTGTCACTCATTCTCCAAAGTTTAATGACATGTCTATCTCATTTTAGAAGGATTGACCAAGAAATCCGCAGTGACTTAGACTTAGAATGGCAACACTTTTGCTTGATATTCGATCAAGAACTTCAGCACTTCACCATTCAGGATTGGTCGACATCCCAAATTGAGCTGACTGATTCTCAAGTTCCCCATAATCATACACGGATCATCTTGAACAAGCAGAAAATATATAAGACCCCCGGTCATCAGCCATATCTGTACCAAGTCAGAAGTTGGAGGATCACACGATTAGGTTCCTGCTTGAATATTCAAGTCGAATTCACCAACCAACAAGTTTATCGCCATCTCTTTAAGGTCCATTTTATTGACGAGGAAATCTCTCATGAAGCAGCATAAAAATGGTATGGTCCTCTTAATGGTATTAGTTTTTATGGTTATAAGCCAACTCATCTTCATGGGAATCCTTCATCTCAATCGAATCAATAGTTTGCGTTATCTTACACTCACACAGTTCTACCAATCCCAAGCAGAAGAAATCCTTGTCCGACAACAGATAGACCCTATCATCAAAGAGCAAAACAATCAGCAGTTATTAAAGGAACTCGACACCAACTTTGCCAATGTCATAAAAGCTGGAATGACATTTAAACGCTATTCCGCTTCTAGCCTTCCTTTATCAGACAATCAGCTCATCCAGGGTTGGCTTGAAGTGACATTAACAACAGGTCAAACTGGTATCCTACTTTATACTTGCCGGCTCTATCTCCCACCTGAACTAGCCCCTCTTATCGACCCACTTCCCCCTTCATTTGCGGGTTACTTGGATCCACAAGGGCTTCCTCCCCTGGAAGAAAATTCAGTCCATAATGATTTGGAACAGTTTAAACAACAAGTCTTACTCGATTCCTATGAATTGGCAGATCGCTTTTATTTCTCACGGCAATTTTCTTTTCAGCCGCTCCCCCCTCCCTCCTTGACTTTCCTATTCAATACAGGGGAGGTCCAGCTTGAACCTCATCATCAAGGATACAAGCTCTATTTTTTCAGTCAAGATGAAAGGTTAATCCGCACCGTTTCAAAAGATCTGCCTTATTATCCTTATGTCATCAAGATGCACGGCGAACTCTATCAGAAAAAATCATAAAAGCGCAACAGATCCTCTGGTATCCTCGAAGAAAGGGCCAAGGGATCTATTGCGCTATTTTAACCTTTAACGATTCTTCAAAGCACGTTCAATATCACGCTTAGCCTGCTGTTCTTTCAGAGATTGGCGCTTATCATAATGGTGCTTCCCTTTAGCTAAGCCAATTAATAATTTAGCTCGCCCACGAACCAAATAGACTTTCAAGGGGACAACGGTCATCCCTTGCTGCTGGCTGGCCTTGGATAATTCCCGAATTTCCTTGGCATGTAGCAAGAGCTTGCGCTCCCTAAGGGGGTCATGGTTGAATAAATTCCCATGATCATAGGGACTAATATGAGCATTCTTTAGCCAAGCTTCCCCTTGGTTAAAGGAAATAAAGCCATCTTGAATATTCATCTTACCTGCTCGAATCGACTTGATTTCAGTTCCAGTCAAGACAAGACCTGCTTCATATGTTTCGATAATAGTATAGTCGTGGCGCGCTTTACGATTCTGAGCCAATGGTTTATCTGTTGTTTGTTTTTTAGCCATTGAGACTCCTTTCTAATCAGGAGCTTTTCTCAGATGAGTTGCGAGACTGCCTGATTCAATTTATTTTCTTTTATTCCTTTTAATTTTAAATTGACGGTTAGCCGACTGCTTTTGTCTGCCTCTTTTTTTAGGTTGATGCGTTCTAGAAGAAAAATCTTTTCGTCTTTGACCTCGTTTGGTTGAACGCACCTTTCTTCCTTTTGGCTTTTCTTTTTTAGGAGCGACTTGAAGAAGACGCTCATCAACCTTAACAGGCTCTGCCTCGATCAAGGCAAAGTCAATTTCACGTTCTTCAACATTGACTCCCAGAACTTCAATCTTCACCTGCTGTCCAATCCGATAGACTTTTCCAGTTCGTTCTCCTATCAGCAAGAGATGATGTGGGTTAAATTGGTAGTAGTCATCCGTCAAAGTTTTCAGATTAATAAGACCTTCAACGGTATTTGGCAAGGATACAAAAATACCAAAAGAGGTAATTGAAGAGATGGTTCCCCAGAAAGTCTCGCCCACCTTATCCACCATATACTCGGCTTTCTTCAAAGCATCCGTTTCTCTTTCAGCATCCACTGCACGTCTTTCCATCTTTGATGAATGATCCGCAATTCCAGGTAGGTTTCCTTCCAGAGCTAATACTTCCTTATGGCTTGGAGCTTTTTGGAGATACTTAGAAAGAAGACGGTGGACAATTAAATCAGGATAACGGCGTATAGGCGAAGTGAAGTGTGTATAATCCTCACTCGCTAAACCGAAGTGACCTGCAGGTTCTTCAGAATATTTTGCCTGCTGCATAGACCTCAACATCATCGTGGAGACGACTTGTTCAAATTCCGTGCCCTTGACTTGTTTGAGGGCAGCTTGTAGCTGCTTGGGTTCAATCTTAGCTGTATCGCCTCTTAGAATAATGCCAAATGAAGTAATAAAATCAGCAAAGCGATCCATCTTCGCTTCATCAGGTTGTTCATGAATCCGGTAGAGGAAGGGGTAATTCTTTTGTAGAACATGAGCCGCTACCGTTTCATTCGCAATTAGCATGAAGGACTCAATTAAGCGCTCACCTGTATAGCGTTGGCGCAAGATAATGTCTTGGGGGTGTCCTTCTTCATCAACCACTATCTTGGCTTCAGGTGCATCAAAGTCTAATGCCCCTCTTTGCTTGCGCATTTGCAAGAGAATCTGATGGAGCTCTGCCATTTCATCGAGCATCTCAACAATCTCTTCGTATTCTTTTCTCAAAGCTAAATCGCCATCTAAGATCGCATTAACATCCCGATAAGTCATCCGATAAGCAGATTGAATCACACTCTTAAAGAGACGATAATTCGTGACTTTACCTTGTTTGTTAATCGTCATTTGACAGGTCAGAGTTAAGCGGTCCTCATGCGGGTGTAAAGAGCAAATTCCATTTGACAAACGCTGCGGTAACATTGGAACCACACGGTCCGTTAAATAAACAGACGTTCCCCGTTCGTAAGCTTCACGATCGATCGGAGAGCCTTCAGTTACATAATGAGAGACATCCGCAATGTGTACGCCTAATTGATACTCGTTGTCAGAAACTTTCTGCAGAGAGATCGCATCATCTAAGTCCTTAGCATCTGCCCCATCAATCGTGATGATCAATTGGTCCCTCAGGTCATCTCTTCCTTGGAGGTCTTGCGGATCAATAGTTTGTTCAACTGCTTCCGCTGCTTCGACGACATTTTCTGGAAATTCATGCGGAATACCAAATTGATAGAGAATAGCAAGAATATCAATACCTGGCGCATCTCGGTGACCAATTTCTTTAGATACAATTCCGATCATTTCATCGGGATGATTTTTATTCGGATATTCTGTGATCTTGACGATACAAATAGTGTGATCAGCTGGATGAATCCCATCAGGCCGAACTAAAACCTTAACAGCATCTGAAAATTCACCTTGCGGTTTAATATAACCTAGGTACTGGTATTCAGCTCTTTCATCTTGGTTATAGGCAAAGAATTCTCCCACTAATTGACTGGCTTTACGGTCAATGATCTCGACAATTTCAGCCTCAGATCCTTTCCCAGTGGTTGGATCAATCGCTTTAATCACCTTAGCCAGGACGGTATCACCATCCATAGCACCCGCATTCTTTCCTCTGGGGACAAAAAGATCAGGTTGATCCTCACCCACGCTCAAGAAGCCAAAGCCTTTATCATTTGCCCGGTAAACCCCTTTAATCGAGCCAGCTTGTGAAACAGGCCGAAACTTACCGGCGGGTGTCAGTTGGATTTCACCAACTCTTTCTAAGAAGGCTAAGGCCTTGATTAACTTCTTGTAATTCTTAGTCCCTTTATAATTCAAACGTTGGGCTATCTGGTCGACTTTATACTCTGCTTGCGGATCTTCTTGTAGAAAATCTAAAACTCTTTGTTCTAGCTTAGATAGACTCACAACTATTAGCTCCTT
Organism: Facklamia languida CCUG 37842; assembly: GCF_000245795.1. GTDB lineage: Bacteria > Bacillota > Bacilli > Lactobacillales > Aerococcaceae > Facklamia > Facklamia languida. The sequence goes on from NZ_JH601133.1 coordinate 407,574, forward strand.
TCAGCTCTAATAAGGATGGGTAACTTGCTTTACAAAATTCAAAACAGACTGGTCAAAGGCTTGGCGGTCTCGATTTGTTGGAATCGTATGCGTATTCTCTGGAAAATAATGAAAATCAATTCGTGCGTTGACTAGATGGTCTTGCAGACGATAAGCATCTTGGGGATCGATCAATTCATCCGCTCCTGATTGAGCAATATAGAATGGTACTGTGACCTGGTCCAGCCGGCTGGTCACATCTTCCTTGATCGCTTCAATCTCTTTCATCTGTTCCAAATGCCCTGCTAATATCTGTCCTGAGTCCTCTTTAAATTGATCACTTTCATGCCGCAACCGCGCCAACACCTTACCTAAGTGCATGAAGGATTCTTGTAAATCAAGGGGGCGGTCTGTCACGACTGGCGCATTAAAGACACCCCCAGCTACTCCTTGGTAATCAGGATGGGCCATAATATCCGTTGCCATCAAGCCCCCCATTGATAGACCAAAAACAAGCACTTGCTGATAAGCTTGGCTAACCAGCCAGTCATAAGCTTGGTGCGCTTCTTCTCGCCAAATCAGAGGAGAATAGTCCAAAATCGTCTTGATATCAGGCGTGTCATGGCCACTAAACAAGGGGGCTAGGATCGTATATCCTTGACGATTAAGCTGACGAGCTAATAGGTTGACGTCACGCGTTGTCCCAGTATAGGCATGAAGTAATAGGATGGCAACATGATCATCCTGGCCTTCTAAATAGAGCGCCTTGTTGAAGGGCGGTTTCTTATTCATGGTATCACTCCTCAATATCACAGTCACTATGGTTATTGTAGCTTATTCTTACAATGATTTCGACCCTTCCGCCTAGAACAAAAAAACGCACCCTCGACTAAACGCTGTCAAGTAGTACGTTCTCTGCTTACAGATTATTTAGCTGATAAGAAAGCGAGTGCTAAGGTAATGACAAAAAATAAGATGCCTAAAATGGTTGTTGCCTTGATCAAGAAAGCTTCAAATCCTCGCGCTTTCTGCTTAACAGAACCATCATCTCCACCACCCGTTAAGGTAGAAGCAGCATTACTCTTGGATGGCTGCATAATCACAAAAAGAATCATTAATATACATACAATTACTAAGGCCACAATTAAAGCATTATACATGGATTCAATTTCCTCCTTATTCCTTATTCGATGACCTTTTAAATTATAGCATAAACAGGGGGTCTTTTGGAATGATGAAGTCAAACTTTACCTAGCTAATTCTGGACTTGATTAGCTTTTCTGGCTTGTGATAATTGACGAAGTTCTTCCTTGGTTCGACGTGCACGCTTCTCACGTCGCTGGCGCTCATATTGCGAGCGCAGCTGGCCACAAGCCGCTTCAATTTCTTTACCATGCTCGCGCCGCACCACACAATTGACTCCATTCTGCATTAAAAGGTCATAAAAACGCGCGATATTTTCTTCACTTGAGCGTTCGAAAGGGTTCTCAGCCACTGGATTATATGGAATAAGGTTCACATAGGCGAGTTTAAGCATTGGTCGCAAAAGTTTGGCCAATTCTATGGCATGTTCTGGTCGGTCATTAACCCCATCAATCATAATATATTCAAAGGTTACACGCCGATTTGTCAAGTGAATATACTCATAAATAGCTTCAAATAACTCTTCAATCGGGTATTGGCGATTGATTTTCATAATTGAAGACCGTGTCTCATTATTTGGCGCATGCAAGGAAACCGCTAAGTTGACTTGGATATTTTCACGCGCAAATTGGCGGATTTTAGGCGCTAGGCCAGAAGTCGATACCGTAATATGCCGTGCGCCGATCGCCATCCCTTTATCCGAATTCACGATCCGAATGAACTGCAAGACATTATCATAGTTATCAAATGGTTCCCCAATCCCCATGACCACGATATGGGATACCTTCTCACCCTTTGCTTGTTGGTTGAGGTAACGCTGAATAAACATAATTTGGGCAACAATTTCACCCGCTTCTAGGTCTCGAACCTTGGGTATCAAGCCAGAGGCACAAAATTTACATCCAATATTGCATCCAATCTGTGTCGTAACACACACGGATATCCCATAGTGATGGTACATTAGCACGGTTTCAATCATAGAATGGTCTTGTAATTCAAAAAGGAATTTTGTCGTTTGGTCTTGAGCCTTTTGAATGATCTGGGTCCGCAAAGGTGAAAATATGAATTCCTGCTTAAGTTGATCGAGAATGGTCTTTGGAATATTTGTCATTTCATCATAGGAAGCCACATGATGACGATAGAGCCATTGCCAAATTTGATCGGCCCGATAAGGTTTTTCTCCCTTATCCTCTAACCAATCCTGCATCTCATCCAAACTTAAACTGTAGATCGATTTCATTCTTTCAGATCCCTTCACTTGTTTTCCATGTTCAGTTTAGCACAAAGTAAGCTAACTGTCTTTATCATTTCAAATTAATCCTGTCTTCAGCCATAAAATCTGTTGGTTCACTTGCCATTTACCCTTTAAAAGCGTTAAAATAGCACATATTAATAAAACTAATAAATCAGGTGTTCAATGTGGAAAGTGTTATTACCTTCGAAACAGCTCGTCAACTCGACCGCCCCTGCTTCATCGATGTGAGAAGCCCAAGAGAATTTGAAACAGGTCACATCTATCAAGCCATTAACTTACCAGTCATGGATAATTTGACCCATGAAGCGGTCGGCACTTTATATAAAAAGGTTAGCCCTCAAGCAGCCAAGGCACGTGCTATTCGTTATATGAGTGACCAGTTGCCGCTATATTTCAATCGAGTGCAACGATTAATGGCCGACTACCAACTCGTCTTTTATTGTAAGTCGGGAGGCTTTCGTTCTTCATCAATTTTTGGCCTATTAACGGGTTTAGGTGAACCTGTCTACCAACTTAAAGGGGGGTATAAGGCCTACCGAAACTATTCAAACAATACCTTGTCAACCATAGCCAGTCAATTTGATTTTGTCTGCTTGAATGGACTTACTGGAACGGGAAAGACTGAAATTCTCCACCAACTCAAACAAAGGGGCCAACAAGTCTTAGACCTGGAAGCGATCGCCTGTCATCGGGGATCGCACTTCGGTCATGTTGGCCTTCCCGCCCAACCTAGCCAAAAGAACTATGAAGCTCATTTGCTGCACATCCTTCAATCATTCGATCAAAAGTTAGTCTTTCTTGAAGGCGAAAGTGCCAGTATTGGCAAAGTCCATACTCCACTTCCCCTACTTGAAGCCTACCAATCTTCTCCTCACCAAGTCTTTATCGAGTCTTCTCTCTCATTGCGGATCCATCGTATCCAGTCAGAATACTTAAAACCTGATCAACCTCATCAGATCGAGGACTTGATCCAGACCTTAGAAAGTATGGACAAAATGAACCCAGACCGACGTCAACAGGCAATCAATAAATTAAAAGAAGGGGATTCAGCGAGTGTGATTGAAGACCTCATGGTCCACTACTATGATCCGCACTACCATATCACCAAGAAACAGTTTGAATTATCACTTGATAATAGTGACTCTACGCGAGCAGCCCAAGAGCTCATCCGTTTCTATTCATAACTAAAGCCCCAAGCTTTTGCTCGGGGCTTTTCATCTATATTTTCACTACTCAGATTATTCTTCAGCGCTTTCTTCAGTCGTTTCTGAATCAGCTGGTTCTTCGGTCGCATTTGAATCAAAAGAAGGTTTCAAATGTCCTTTTTCTGATAATTCATCAACAAATGCACGAACCTTGTCTGAGTTAAAGGCTTTAATCAATGCTTTAGTTGCTTCGCTATCCTTGTTACCTTCACGTACCACCACTTGAATGGCAAAGCGATCTTCAGGGTCTTCTTCCAAGAAGAGGGCATCCGCTGGCGTCAAGTCTAATTTCGCGATATATGTTGGATAAGAGAAGACAAGTTCAACTCCATCTTCATAGGCAGCTGGTGTATTTCCAACTTCAAGCGTGGTAAATTTTAATTGGTGAGGATTCTCTACAATATCATCCACTGTAGGGAATAAGCCGATATCTTCTGGAAGCTCAATTAAACCATAATGTGCTAGGATCAAGAGAGCACGCGCTTCATTTGTTGGGTCAGATGGAATCGCTACTTCTGCACCTTCTTCAATGTCGTCAATTGACTTATAAACGGGTGAATAGAAGCCAACAACCGCATTATAAATGGGTTGAATCGCAACCAAGTCAGCCTCTTTTTCTTTGTTAAACATTTCCATAAAAGGCATGTGTTGAGCAAAGCTTGCATAAGCTTCATCATTGAAGACCGCTTCGTTATATTGGACATTGTCTGTTACTTCAACTAATTCAATTGTGTAGGGCTCTTCAATTGCTTCTGCAGCTAATTCAACAATATCCGTCATAGGTGGGACTTGAGATGCCACCTTCAAGACAGTCTCTTCTTGGGCATATGTAACACTTGTTAATGCAGATAATCCAAAAGCAGCAACTAATCCTGTAACCAATAATTTCTTAAGCATATAATTCTCCTTTTTTATCTTCGATCTAACTGGCGGGCCCACTTCATCCCCGCCCATTGCAAGACTTGGACCAATACAATAATAATTATGATCGCGACATACATGATCTCATTCTCATACCGCTGATAGCCATATCGAATCGCAAAATCCCCAATGCCACCACCGCCAACAACCCCCATAATTGTCGAATAGGACAAAAAAGAGATAAAAGCAGTCGTAAAACCAACTAACAGGGAGGATCTCGCCTCAACGTAAAGAAATTTAAAGATCAATTGAAATAGGTTTGCCCCCAATGCATCAGCTAATTCAACGACGCCCTTGGGCACATCAAATAATGATTGTTCGACAAATCTAGCATACAAGGCCACAGCAATCACCATCATAGGAAAAGAGGCAGCAATAGGATCACCCGTTGCTCGTCCATAGACCTGCCTAATCAGCGGTTGCATAGCAACAACCAGTAATAAGAAGGGAAAGGACCGAACAACATTCACAATCAAGTTCAAGAGTTGATGCAACCACCGACTGGATGGTGTATGCCCCAGCCGTTGTCCCTTCGACGTAAGAAACAAGAGCGTTCCTAGCGGCAGTCCCACTAGTAATGCAGCTAGCGTTGCAAATCCTAGCATAATCCCTGTTTCTCCTAAACTCGCCCATAATTTAGGCCAGTAGTCTAGAATCTTTTCAATCACTTCATTCCACTCCACTACGCCAATACCTCCAAGACCTTATCATGATAAGTGCCTTCAAAACTTTTTGCTTGAGCTGAATGGTTATCCACGATATCGACCAAGCGTCCTGCTTCAATTAAGGCAACACGTTGACACAATTGTTGAACAACATCCAGTTCATGCGTAACTACTACGATCGTCATATTGAACTTTTGATGGGCAGCTCTTAAGAGATTGACCACTTCAGACGTCATGACCATGTCTAAGGCTGAAGTCGGCTCATCACACAAAAGAATTTCTGGTTTAGTTATCAAGGCGCGCGCAATCCCAACTCTTTGCTTTTGTCCACCAGACAACTGACTGGGATACTGGTGACGTTGATTTTCTAAGCCCACAAATTTCAAGACACTCTCTAAGGATAAGCTATCTTCGTAAGCATGCAATGACAGTGGGAGCAAGATGTTCTCAGCAACCGTCTTATTATTTAAGAGATTAAACTGCTGAAAAACCATTGAGATTTTCTTTCGCTTTAAGCGTAAAGCCTCTTTACTTGAAGCAGTTAGATCTTCTCCATCGATCAACACACTTCCTGTCGTTGGCTTTTCGAGCAGGTTAATAAACCGTAATAAGGTCGATTTGCCTGCGCCACTCTCACCCACTATTCCAAAAATTTCATTGGATTGGATACTTAAAGATACCCCGTCGACAGCTCGTATCTTGTGATTATTTATGTGATACTCCTTAGCGACATCAACAAGTTCGATCATTTATTCACCTTCCTTTCCTAAATATTCCCCGCCAACATGATAGCAGACTTTGACTATTTAGTAAATTCTGGAAGTAATCCTTTTCCTTTTCTTTCAATTCCAGACCCTTCTTCGGCAAGAAGTGTACTCTGCGATTATCTGTTGACAAGATTTTCACCTTTTTCGTATTAAAATGTAGTTTATCTTTATTAATTTTATTGTTACACTACATCCCGAGGTGATTTATTTTTGAAAGAACAAACAAAACCAAAACAACCAACTCGGCACACACTTTTAGCCAAATTGGCTTTACTCATTGTTGCTTTTCTTTGGGGCAGTTCGCTCACCGTCGTCAAGGATGTTTCAGCAGTTTTTAATCCCCTACTGATTCTCGCCTTACGCTTTTCCATAGCAGGGCTAATTCTAGTGGCCATCTTCTGGCGCAAGGTTAAAAACGCGACAAAAGCGGATTGGATCAACGGAATCAAAATTGGTATTTGCTTATTTGCAGCCTATACCAGTCAAACGCTGGGAGTTACCTATACCGATCCAGGACGGTCCGCCTTCTTATCCGCCTCCTACTGCGTCATCGTTCCCTTCCTTGCCTGGTGGTTAATAAGCAAAAAACCAGACAAGTTCAATCTCATTGCGGCACTCTTAGTGATTGTCGGCATTTATTTTGTTTCAATGGCTGGTAATTCCGTCTTTGAGGCTGGTAAAGATGCCGTTATTGGTGATGGATTGGCCCTAGTTAGTGGCTTCCTTTTTGCCCTACACATTGTCGCGATCACTAAATATTCTGATGGAAGAGATCCGATCTTGATGACCATTGTTCAATTTATTGTCGCAGCCCTTTTATCCTGGCCAGCAACCTTCTTATTTGAGAATAACCAAGGCCTTGAATTGACGCGACCCGCTGTTCTCGAAATGCTATACCTAGCTGTTTTATGTACTACTCTTGCAATCCTCTTGCAAAATCTCGGTCAACGCTATACCAATGAATCAACAGCTGCCATTATTCTGACCTTGGAATCCGTGTTTGGAATTATTATTCCTGTCCTTTTAGGCATCGAGCAATTAACCAAATATACTTTAATTGGCTTTAGCCTGATTTTCCTTGCAATCATCATTTCGGAGACAAAACTCAGCTTCCTACTGGACAAAGAGACTTCCTCAACGACCCAGCCATGATTTAAAATAAAAAGCGAGTAGCTTGACGCTACTCGCTTTTTTGCTTGCACAGAACTTGATTGGCTCAACTTGATGCGCTTCTCATAGCGATCCAACAAGGTCTATTTGTCTATTTAAAGTCTGCTAAATTATAGAAGACCCTTTTACCATTGTATTGAGCCAAATCACCTAATTCATCTTCAATCCTTAATAATTGATTGTATTTAGCAATCCGATCCGTTCGTGAGAGAGACCCGGTCTTAATCTGTCCCGCATTGGTCGCCACTGCAATGTCTGCAATAGTAGAATCCTCAGTCTCACCAGAACGATGCGAAATCACCGCAGTGTAGCCAGCTCTTTTAGCCATTTCAATCGCATCAAATGTCTCTGTTAGGGTTCCAATTTGGTTCACCTTAATCAAGATTGAATTCGCAACACCTTGATCAATGGCTTGCTGCAACTTGGTCGTATTGGTCACTAGCAAGTCATCCCCCACTAATTGAACTCTTTGGCCCAAGCGTTGAGTCAAAAGTTCCCAACCTTCCCAATCATTCTCATCCATCCCATCTTCGATTGAAATAATCGGGTATTTATTGACTAACTCTTCAAGATAATCCACTTGCTGGCTTGAAGTTCGTTTAGATCCTTCTGGCCCTTCAAATAGGGAATAATCATAAACGCCCTCTTCATAAAATTCAGATGCCGCACAATCAAACCCAAGGAAGACTTCTTCTCCTGGACGATAACCCGCTTGTTGGATCGCCTCAAGAATGGTTTCCACGCCATCTTCAGTCGACTCGAATCGAGGGGCAAATCCTCCTTCATCACCGACTGACGTCTCAAGACCGCGTTCTTTCAGAAGTTTCTTCAATTGATGGAAGATTTCAGCTCCCCAGCGTAATCCTTCTTTAAAGCTTTCTGCTCCAACCGGCAAAATCATAAATTCTTGGAAAGCGATCGGAGCATCTGAATGAGATCCTCCATTGACAATATTCATCATGGGAACAGGTAATTCCTTAGTGTTAAAGCCACCGAGATATTGGTAGAGTGGAATATCCAAATAATCAGCCGCTGCTCGAGCACAAGCAATCGATACCCCGAGAATCGCATTGGCACCTAGCTTCCCTTTATTTTCAGTTCCATCCATTTCAATCATGACTTGGTCGATTGCTTGTTGGTCAAGAACATCATAACCTAGAAGGGCTGCTGCAATCACATGGTTTACATTATCCACAGCCTTGGAAACCCCTTTACCACCGTAGCGGTCTTCATCACCGTCTCTTAATTCAACCGCCTCATGTTCACCTGTTGAAGCACCTGAAGGGACCATTCCTCTACCAAAGGCCCCACTTTCTGTATAAACTTCCACTTCAATCGTCGGATTTCCTCTTGAATCGAGCACTTCACGCGCATAAACATCTGTAATATAGGACATATTTTTTTCGCTCCTTTTTGATTATCGAAACAAGACTGCTTCAGCTTCATTGTATGCATTCATCACTTAAAATTCAATTAATCACTCAACTCATGGTTTGCTTTCACAATCAAGGACTGGCCTGTCATTTCAGCTGGTTGTGGAAGATGAAGCAGATCCAGCATAGTTGGCGCAATATCACAAAGTTGGCCATCTTCTCTTAACTGGATGCCAGCTTGAGTTACAATGACCGGCACTGGGACAGTTGTATGCGCTGTATGGGGTTTGCCTTCCTCAGTCGTCATCGTCTCAGCATTCCCATGATCCGCAAAGATAATTGCCTTTCCTCCCTTAGCTAGTATGGCATCGACAACTAGTCCCAAGTTCTCATCTACTGCCTCAATCGCTCTAATCGTCGGTTGTAATTGCCCTGAATGCCCCACCATATCAGGATTAGCAAAGTTCAAGATTATCGCATCATACTGGTCCTCTTGGATGGATTGATGAAGGGCCTGACCAACTTCATACGCGGACATCTCTGGCTTGAGATCATAAGTGGCCACTTTGGGTGATGGGATGAGAATACGGTCTTCACCTGGAAACTCTTCATTACTTCCCCCATTCATGAAGAAAGTCACATGGGGATATTTCTCGGTCTCAGCAATACGTAACTGCTTAAGCCCTGCCTTGGATAGGACTTCCCCGAGAACATTCTTAAGCTGAATAGGGGGAAAAGCCACATCCGCCTTCATTCCGTCTTGATAATGTGTCATGGTTACCAACTTCAGATTTTGCAAACCGGATCCCCGATCAAAATAGGGCCAATCCTCTTGGGTTAAGGCATTGGATAATTGAATCGCCCGATCAGGTCTAAAGTTAAAGAAAATCACCGCATCCTTGTCAGAAATAGCTGCTGTTGGATGCCCCTCAGAGCCAATGACCGAGGGCACAATAAACTCATCGGTCACACCCTGCAGATAACTTTGCTCAACCGCCTGATAGGCACTTTCAAAATACTTACCTTGACCCTTTACTAAAGCATCATAGGCTAATTGAAGGCGTTCCCACCGCTTATCTCGGTCCATGGCATAATAGCGACCTGAAACTGTAGCGATCTCACCCAGCCCGACCTTCGTTAAATGACTCTCGATTTGTTCGATATAGGAGAGACCTGCCTTCGGGTCAACATCACGACCATCCATAAAAGCATGGATATATAATTTTTGAATCCCTTTTGCTTTAGCCAAGTCAACTAATGCCATCAAGTGATGGATATGGCTATGAACTCCCCCATCCGACAATAAGCCCATCAGGTGAAGATTAGACCCCTCGGTCTTCACATGGTCAAAAGCCCGATTAAAAGCCGCATTCGATTGAAATTCCCCCGTCTTAATGGCTTGATCAATACGAGTTAAACTCTGATAGACAACTCGACCAGCTCCAATATTAGTGTGACCTACCTCTGAATTTCCCATTTGACCCTCCGGTAAGCCAACTGCTAATCCTGAGGCTTTGAGACAGGCATGGGGGAAAGTATTGTAATAGCGGTCAAAGTTTGGCTTATGTGCTTGAGCCACCGCATTTCCTTCAACATGATGCTCGCGCCAGCCAAAACCATCTAAAATTATAATGGCAACTGGAGATTTGGTCATTACTTACTCGCCTCCAATAAGTCTAAAAAAGATTGAACCTCTAAACTTGCGCCTCCGACAAGGGCACCATCCACATCAGGTGCTTGAAGATATTCCCCAATGTTCGCAGGCTTAACCGAACCACCGTAAAGTATGTGCACTTTGTTGGCCACTTCTTCACTAAATTCTTGTGCGATGACTTGACGTATCGCCTGACACATCCGCTGAGCATCCTCTTGTGTGGCGGATTGCCCAGTTCCAATCGCCCAGATGGGTTCATAAGCAATCATCAAATTCTGTACTTGATCTAGGGTTAACCCTTTGATGGCAGCTTTTATCTGGTCTGCTACAAATGAGCTGGCTTGGCCGGCCTGATAGGTCTCCAGGCTTTCACCACAACAGATAATTGGGACCATCCCGTTCGCAAAAATTGCTTGGGCTTTCTGGTTAATTTCTTGATCGGATTCATGGAAATATTGACGACGCTCCGAATGTCCAATGATGACATGACTGACGCCAATGCTTGCTAGAGCACTTGGACTATTCTCTCCTGTATAAGCACCTTTGTTTTCCCAAAAGCAATTCTGTGCGGCTAATTGGATGGGTGTATCTTCTAAGGCTTCGCTTAAGGTCGTCAAATAGACAGCCGGTGCGCCAATGATCGCAACATGTGAATCATCGACTGGCAATGAGTCTGGTAACCCTTCTATAAAAGAATAAACTTCCTCAATCTGCTTGTTCATCTTCCAATTTCCAGCAATAATTTTTTTCCGTGACATTGTCTTCTCCCTTCATCATTAAAGGTCATCTATTGCAACTAAACCAGGCAATTCGCTTCCCTCCAGATAAGTCAGTGAAGCCCCGCCTCCAGTTGAAATATGTGTGAATTGATCTTCGAAACCTAACTGGCTAACAGCAGCTGCTGAATCACCGCCCCCAACAATCGTAGTCGCATCTTGCAACTGAGCAATTGCACGACAGAGACCAACTGTCCCCTTAGCAAAATTCGCCATCTCAAACACGCCCATTGGGCCATTCCAAACCACCGTCGCTGCGTCCTGTAAAGTTTCGGTAAACAGCTCAATTGATTTTGGTCCAATATCCATCCCCATCTCTTCCGCTGGAATTTGATTAGAGGGTACTACATGATGGTCTGCTTCATTTGAGAATTCTTTAGCGACCACTGTGTCCACTGGTAAGACCAACTTATCTCCTGCTTGCTCTAAGATTTCCTTGGCAATGGCTAAGCGGTCGTCTTCACAAATTGATTGTCCTATTTCCCATCCTTTGGCCTTGAAGAATGTATAGGCCATACCCCCACCGATAATAATCTTATCGGCCTTCTGGATAAGGTTCTCAATCACTTTGATTTTATCAGAGACTTTGGCGCCTCCTAGAATCGCGACAAAGGGACGCTTGGGTTGGTCAACCGCTTCACCCAAGAATTGAACCTCCTTTTCCATCAAGAAGCCAATAGCGGATTCTAAATGCTGGGCAATCCCTACATTTGAAGCGTGAGCACGATGGGCTGTTCCAAAAGCATCATTAACAAACAAATCCCCCAGAGAGGCCCAATATTTGCCTAATTCCTCGTCATTCTTCGATTCTTTCTTACCATCTAAGTCTTCAAAGCGGGTATTTTGCACTAAGACAACTTCCCCTTCTTTAAGTGATTGGATCGCTGATTCTAACTCACTACCACGAGTTTGTGGGCAAAAAGTAACCTCTTGATCCAATAACTCTGCTAATCTTTTGGCAACTGGTTGGAGATCACGGTCAGGGTTTTCGATATCTTCTGCTTGTTTGATCTTTCCGAGGTGAGAAAATAAGACGACCTTCGCTTGATGATCAATCAGATATTGAATCGTTTCTAAAGCAGCCACAATTCGCTTATCATCCGTTATTCGGCCGGATTGCATGGGAACATTAAAATCAACCCTCACCAAAACGGTATTTCCCTTTACTGAAAGATCTTTAATGGTTTTTTTTGTCATTTAAATTCCTCCCTTACAAAAAGCGGAGAAGCGCGAAAGCTTCCCCGCCAGTCTGGCTTTTAAATTAGTTTAAATCTACAAAATATTCTAAAGTTGAGATCATATTCGCTGTGAAACCATACTCATTATCATACCATGCCGCGGTTAGGACAATTTGGTCATCCCCTTCGCCCATAACCTTCGTTAGGGTTGCATCAAAAACAGAACCTGCTGGATAACCGATGATATCAGCTGATACAACTTCATCTTCTTCATAAACAAAAGCATCCGAAGCATGTTTCTTCATCGCAGCATTAATCTCTTCACTCGTTACTTCTTTATCTAAGACCGCATATAACTCTGTCAGCGAACCCGTAATAGTTGGTACTCTAAGAGCAGCCCCATCAATCTTTCCATCTAATTCAGGGATTACTTTACCGATCGCCTTAGCTGCTCCAGTAGAAGCTGGAATAATTGAGAAGGCACCCGCACGATTCTTACGTCCTCCTGGAGAATCTTGGAGTTTTTGTGTTGCTGTATAAGCGTGAACGGTTACCATTTGGCCAGATTTTAAGCCAAACTCATCATTTAAAACTTTGACCATTGGTGCTAAACAGTTTGTCGTACAAGAGGCAGCAGAGACAATCACATCATCCGCCGAAAGTTCCTGGTGGTTCACTCCATATACGATCGTTTTGGTGACTTGATCTTTAGCGGGAGCTGAAATTAAGACCCGCTTTGCGCCTGCATCAATATGTGCTTGGGCTTTTTCAGCTGAATTATAAAAGCCTGTACACTCTAAGACAAATTCAACACCTAATTGATCCCAAGGTAATTTAGATGCGTCCTTTTCTTCGAATGCTTTGATTTCTTTGCCATCAACCACTAATACATCGCCCTTAGCTTCCACTGAATATGGGAAACGTCCTTGAGCTGAATCATACTTTAATAGATAGGCTAAATCTTCATTATCTGTCAAGTCATTAATAGCCACAACCTCTAAATCGGATCCCTTTTCTAAAATCCGGCGAAGTGCTAACCGTCCAATCCGACCAAACCCATTAATTGCAATCTTAGTTGACATCAATTTTTCCCCCTTAGGATTTATTATTTAATTGGGTTTCCCCATTTAAAACTTGATAAGCGAGGCTTTTTTCGCAGATGAGAATCACCTGCTCTTTCTCTTGTTTTAACAATTGGAAGAAGCCTCGGGTAGCAAGTGCTTTATGACCACCCGCTACTATGGTTAATATTAACGGAAAACGCTGTAAATCTTCAAGCTGGACGCCTATTCTTGGTAAAGAAAAAATCACTTCACCGTCCCGATTGTAAAAAGTGCCAAAGGCTTCCCCCACAACCTGCTTTTGCGTGATCAAATCCTGCTCTTCAGAACTCAATTGCCGCCTACCCGCCATCACCTGAGCTGAGCCTACACTTAGTAAGATGGCTTGTGCTTGACGACTGCGAGTCAAGACTTCTTGAATAGATGGGTCTTGCTGAACTTCCTGATAGGCTGTTTGGGACATTGAATCAGGCAGATAGAGGGGTAAATAAGTCCCCTTCGTTGCTTGCGCCATCAAACCTGCAACTGTATTAGATTGAATATGAAAGGTCCCTGACACGCCTCCACGACACGAGACAAAGGTCACAGGCCGTGCCCGTGTCAAATCAGGTGTCAAATACTGAGCAAGATTAGCAAGTGTCGTACCTCCTGTCACAGCCACATCAATCGGTCCACTTGTTTCTTCCGCCAAAAGAGTCTGGACTTGAAGCGCAAGCGCTTGGAAGGTGTCTAATGAATCAGAGGAAGCTTGATCAACCAGGTAGCATCTTTTTAATCCCAGCTCTTCTTCGAGTGCCCGTTCCATCGCTCTTCTTTGGTCCGAACTGACCCCAGGGTCTGACACCAGTCTTTCAAGGACAAGCCGTCCTTCTTCTTGCAACTCAATTCCTAGCCGCGTCACATCGATCAAGGCTTGGTCTCGCAAGACAGCTAATTGAGTACGTAAAGACCGTTCACTCATTTGAACCTCTTGGGCAAGAAGCTTGCGCCCTATAGGGGAAGATTGTTGACTCAAGAGATCCAATATTCTGAGTCTGACCGCCATTAAACCTTTTAATTCTGGGACAAGTCTTAATAAAGTCTCCTCCATAGTCTGCACCTCCTCAGACGGTCCATAAACGACCATCAACTTCAGTGGAAAAATGCCTTTCACAATCTCATTATACCCTTCACGCAAAAAACTGCAAGGAATAAGAATTCGTTCAGTTGGGCGTTAATCGACCACCAATTGACTTGAAGAGTCCACTCTGTCCAATAATATCCAGGTCATAGAAAAAGAGCAGGATACCCTGCTCTTTAACACTTATTTCGTTTTTTTATCGGATTGAGCCTTGCGATTCTCCATCACTTCGTCAACCAAACCATATTCTTTTGCCTGATCAGCACTCATAAAATTATCACGATCAGTATCACGGTTAATCACATCTAAAGGTTGCCCTGTTGCTTCACTCAAAATTTGGTTGAGTCGTTCACGGGTCTTAAGGATATGGCGAGCCGCAATCTCAATCTCAGTCGCTTGGCCTTGAGCACCACCTAAAGGCTGATGAATCATGACTTCCGCATTTGGAAGTGCAAACCGTTTTCCCTTGGTCCCTGCAGCTAATAGAACAGAAGCCATTGAAGCAGCCATTCCGATCACGATCGTTTGGACATCCGCCTTAATAAAATTCATGGTATCAAAAATCGCAAGTCCTGCTGTAACACTACCTCCAGGAGAATTAATATATAGATAGATATCCTTATCTGGATCTTGGGCATCTAAAAATAACAGTTGGGCAATTACAGAGTTGGCCATATTATCATCGACTGGACCAGACAACATCACAATTCGGTCCTTTAAAAGACGTGAATAAATATCATAGGCACGTTCCCCTCTGGATGTTTGTTCAATCACTGTTGGAACTAAATTCATTATATCTCCTCCTAGTCATTTCAAGAAATCTGCACGCGTTCAGTATACCTCATAGGTCAAGAAAGGTCAAGAAAAGTAGCTGTTCAATCCATCTAGCTTGATCGACTTTTTATGACAAGCCTGTGGAATCCCATCAAATCAAAAAAGCTAAGGACGAATTGTCACTTAGCTCTGGAATTTGCTGAGATAGCTGATTATCTTATTGATTCAATTAGTCGGCTGACTTGCTGGTAACTTCTTTACCATCATAATAACCGCAAGCTGAACACACTCGGTGGCTTAATTTTAATTCGCCACATTCAGGACACGCATTCATACCTGGGACATTTAATTTAAAATGTGTACGACGTTTTCTTTTAACTGATTTAGATGTTCTTCTCTTTGGAACTGCCATCTTCTACACCTCCTGAAATATCAATGACTAATTCTGGTCATCTGATTTTATTTTTAACGTTTTTAAGGCTGCAAACCGAGGATCCTCTTCCTCTTTCTTGGCTGCTTGCTGCATCTTATAAGACTCCTCACTTATAACTTTCCAGTCTTGACCAGAAGGTAAATCCTGGTCCTCTTCATCCTCCCCAATGACCCTAACCGGGAGATTTAAGACGAGGTTATCTACAACTGAATCAGCAAGGTCAATCTGATCGTCCTCAAGTCCGATCGTCACCTCTTCATAATCCTGAGCATTCGTATCATGTGCTTGATCGACGTAGCGTTCTTTGACTTTTACCGTCAAAGGAACTACCACAGGTTTAAGACTCCGGGTTGAAGGTAAGGTTACCTTCGTAGTCATCTCATAATGAAGAATGATTGCCCCATCTTGCAAAAGGAAATAGCCATCTGCTTGAACCTTTTCTAAATGAAGTATATCCGTCTTTCTTCGATTCATCCGTCCCGTAATATCAATCTCTTCACTAAAAGAAAGAAGATCGCCACCACGGCATGCTTCATAAATCTTTTGAACGGTCCATTTCATTACTATCACCTCTAAAACGACAAAAATTATTATACTTAAGAAACAATTACTTGTCAATATCTCTTTCCCTTCAAAGAGGGTGTTCAAGAGCCATCAAATTCAAAAATAACCTCGATCCCACTTTATTAAAAGGGGCGGTGGATAGGGTGACGTGCGATGATCTGGTCTTCCAATTGATGATTAAGATTCACTTGGTAGACACGGTCCGCTCGCAACATCAGACGATAAGCAGGTTCTATTACTTTAGAAAGATTACTGAACAATTTAATTCTTTCAGATTGGAACCCCGTTAGAAAGCTTCGCCCTTGTTGGTTAAAAGCCAGAATTCGGATGGGAGAGGTCGCTTGTCTCAACTGTAGATAGTCCTGCCATTCCTCTTTAGTTAAGTGTAACAAAATCTGAAGAAGTTTTCTTTGAATGGCTAATCGTGTCCAGCGTGGCGAAACTAAGGATTGAACCAAGTCTTGCCAGGAATTGGATTCAAGGGCTTTTTGGTAGATGACTCTCTCAAACCCTTCATCGACCGACTGTATGGTTCTTAAATGACCCGGACCAGATGAAAGAATTGCGTAACGTAAGAGGGGAAAATAATCGGACCAGGTAACCTGTGGTTGAGTGGATAGTTTATGCCAACTCGCCAGGGGTAGATTTTGTCTTAAAGCTTGCGCATCTGCTGGCAAGCTGCGAATTTGACTAGCAGATAGGATAGCTTCGGGCACAAAACCCTTTGGAAGATCCAAGGCCTGAGCAAGTTGATCTGGATCTTGGCAGCGTCTAATTGCAAGTGGTTGAACCCCACTTCCCTGCAAGTGCTTGAGATATTGAATCGCTAAAATATGGTTACTTAAATGAGGATCAAAGTTAAATTCCCTATCCTCACCTTCGAGTGCTTGATCCATTATTAGCTGGTGCGCTTTACTATAGGAGAACCCTTCCTTAATGAAGCCTGAAATCTTTGCATCAATAAGCGGTTGATGGTTCACCACAAAGTCATGGTAGTCCAGCAAATCTTGTAATCCAGCAGATTCAGTTCCAAAGACTAAATGATCCACACCTAAAGCCTTAACCACTTCCATTGCATAGAAGGCAAAATAATCAGCTGCTTGTAGACTGGCTTCCAAAGGCAACTCTAGTACTAAGTCTGCCCCGTGTCCAAGAGCTAATTCCGCTCGCTGCCACTTATCAAGAATAGCAAATTCACCACGTTGAACAATATTGCCGCTCATTAGGACCACGATACAATCGGCTCCAGTCTGACGACGTGCCTCCTTGAGTTGATAGGCATGGCCAAAATGGAACGGATTATATTCTGCAACAATGGCAGTTGTCTTCATGAGACCCCTCCTACTCTTGATCTAGCTAGCTTACTGAGATGTCTCTCCATCAACCAGCTATTATCTTCTCTAAATTATAGTGGATCCCTGACAACTTGTAAATTTTATCCTAAATTCAAAAAATTAATAGTATTCATCCATACTCTTTGCTTGAGTTTGTGCCTGGATGTTTCTCGGGCTACATTCAGCATAAAAAACCAGTCGTTTACTAGCACCTATTGGCAACTAAACGACTGGTTCAAGGGGTTAGGTGATCTAATCGCTAATGGATACACCCGTTAGATTAAGTGATACTCTTTTAGCATTCTTTCAATTTCAGTTCCTCTTATTTTATTTTCAATGACCGCTCCAAATCCAAATGGAAGATCAAGTTTAAGTTTTTCACCATCTTGAAGTGCGCTGGCAGCAGCTAACATGTAGCGAACATCATAACTTGAGGCAAAAACCTCTGGAACTTTTTTCTCTACGCCGGTCAAAACATAGACCGCTTCCATGGCACAGCGTCCAGAATATTCAGTCGTAAAGACTGTATCACGCCCAGGGTTATCGAGCGTTTCAACAAATTGACCCAGAAAGGCAAAGTTTACTGCATTTTTAGGAACAACATAGGGGCGATCCCCAAAGCTTCTTGGCATAAATTGAGAAGTGATATAAGGCATATAAACAGGAATCGTAGAAGTCTCTTGAGCTAAACGGTCAAATTCATGCTCAGGGACTCCAATGTGGTATAACCATTCCTTAGCAATTTCTTCACCTGTACATTTTTTCATTGGTTTTTTTATGAAGTTCCCATCAACATCTGTAAAAAAGCCATAGACCCATACTGCTATTTGGTCCTCTGGTTGACCCATATATTGACCTTGCCGGTTAATGGTCCAGCTCATGAGCCAGTTCGAATCAACAGCTGTCACAATGCCACCCGTCACAACTTTTCCTGTATAAGGGCTGCGTTGGGTAATTTTTTCAATGTAGGATGCTATTTCCTGACTCTTGACCGTGATAGTAGCAGATTCCCAATTGGTCTTGTCAATAGTTGAAGTAAAGACCTCTGGCTTACCAAAATCAGGTGATTTTTTTGCTATGTTTTTCCACAATTTGAAGCTTTCGGAAGAGTCGATTGCAAGATCAGGAGCGGTAAAATTATCACCGTAAGAAGAGGCTTCAACTAGGGAACCGGTTGTCACAAAAACTAAATCATTTTCTGACAAGCTAATCGATTTATCGGCACCTGTTTGTGTATCGGTAGCCACAATCTTAGTAGCAAGCTTTTTATTATCACTTATTTCAAATTCGAGGTCTTCAACCTGGCAATTATATTCGGTTTGGACCCCTTGCTTTCTTAACCAATCAATCATTGGTGTGACAATCGATTCATACTGATCATACCGGGTAAATTGTAAGGCAGATAAGTCAGGTAATCCTCCCACATGATGAATAAAACGATTAACATATAGTTTAAATTCTAAGGCTGAGTGCCAATCCTCAAAAGCAAACATGGTCTTATAGAAGATCCAAAAATCACTCGCTAGGAATTCTTTTGAAAAAATTTCTTCAACGGCAACATTCTGTAAATCCATATCAGGTGTTAAGACTAGGTGAATAATTTCTTTAATGACATCTTGAGACAGATTAAATTTCCCATTATCATAGCGCTCACCCTTCTTATGTGTAATTCGGCAATTACTAAAGTTTGGGTCATCAAGATTTGTATAATAGAAGTAATCTAAGATAGACATCTCAGGGTCTTCTCTTGAAGGAATCACACTAAATAAATCCCATAAAACTTCAAAATGATGGCCCATTTCACGACCGCCGCGGGCTACATAATTGATTTCAGAGAGAAGGCGTCCGTCAAGTGCTCCCCCAGCGATGTCTTCTTTTTCTAAAAAGGTAATCTTAGAGGGATGCATATGTGCATCTTTAATCAGGAAACCAGCTGTCGCGAGGCCTGCAATTCCAGTCCCGACAATGTAGGCCTGCTTGTCATCAATACCTTTAGGCTTGCGTGAATGAACTAAACGATCATAGTCCCCATTACCGAGCTTAAGTCGCTCATCAAACGTTTTAATTTCCATAACATTTCCTCCTTTATGATTTGTCTTGATTGTAACGACTCTCTTGATTTTCAACCATATATAATACGTGGCAATTATCCTAAACTCTGCTAACTTTATTCCACTGTAATAGTTTTGGGCAATTTAAAAAGAGTGCCCAAAAACCTTTCTACAGGTTTCTTAGCACTCGTAAAAATAGTGATCATCATACCTTAATCTAATCTTTGACTGATCCGCAAGGAACGTTCAATATTCCCATCAAATAGAGTTCCAATTCGATTAATCACTTGTTCGGGTGACTCGACCATCCCTTCTTGAATCCATTTATCTAGAAGACCCACTAAAGCAGCTCGATAAAAGTCCGTAATCAGGCGTTTATCCTCTTCTTTAGCGTCAATCTGCTTAACTAGACACTCATTTTCAACATATTTACTCATCACTGATTCACAAATCGTATAGAGGTAGTTATCCGTATCCTGCTTGTCAATTGAGCGGAACAAATTTTGTGCCGCTTTCTTGTTGCTCATCAGGAAGGAGGCAGCGTGCATCAAGCTCTCTTCCCAGGAAGCAGTAGCATTAAAGGCTCTATCGACTCTATCAAGCTCTTCTTTTAGAATCTCTTTCACTAACATATAAATATCCTCGTAATGATAATAGAAAGTATTTCGGCTGATTTCACACCGCTGCGTCAGCATCGCGATGGTAATCTTATTGAAGGCTTGCTCTTCTAAGAGCTTCAAGAATTCTTCCTGAATTAATTCCTTAGTATATTGTTTAACCATGGAACCCCCTCGATTGATTTCCTTCATGATAGGTGGGTAAATCAATTTCACACTCTTTAACAACAACGATTTAAAATTGCCCAATCATTATCAAGCCCTTACTGCGGTGCAATCCATTCTGAAATGTCCACCAGCGGCGCTTCAACCCAAATCTTCTCCAGATTATAGTGCACTCTTTCTTCATGATGGAAGACATGGACAACGACATCATAGGCATCTAATAGAATCCATTTCCCCCCGTCTTTTCCTTCAATACCTTTGATAGCGATACCAGCCTCTTGACACTTTTCACGAATTTCTTCAATGATCGCCTGCAATTGGCGGTCATTCTTGGCGTGCATGATAACAAAATACTCTGCAAGCGGGGTTAAACGGCTGACATCTAATGCCAAAATATCCTGCCCCATACGGTCATCTGCGGCTTTAACAATTATGGATAATTTATCTTTTGCTGTCGTCATAATACCTCCTATAGGCTTTGTCCTAAATTAATTCTTTCGGTCCAGTGATTATAAATTAGAATTTGTAAGGGATAGATATACATCTGCTTCTTCATCAGGTGTTTAATGGATGTGCGCTGTTTGCGGTAACACGCTCGGTCTAGATCTTGATAAGCGAGTTTGCGCATCTTATCAATTCCCTTAAAATCGCGCGAGGGTTCAATGTAGTCTGCTAAATATAAAATCTTTGCAACATCTGACATTTGGTACCAGCCAGTCGTATGGAAGGCAATCGCATCAAGTAGATGACTGGAATGGACCTGCATTTGTGTGCGCGCAATTTCCGCAGCAGCTGGACCATGCCAAATGCCCTCATTAGCTGTTGATAAGTCATCTGCTGGATAGTAACATTCAGCCAACCGCAGCATTTCTGCTGGATCCATCTCTTTAGCATAATCGTGCAGCAAACAGACAATCGATACTTCCTCTAGATCAACCTTGTAAAGTTGAGCTAATTCAATGCCTGTCGCCTCAACCGCTAAGACATGGCTAAATCGCTTAGCTGATAGTCTTCGCTCAAGTTGATCAATTAAATCTTGACGCTTGAGGGCAATCAAGTCTTGCTTATAGTGAATGGCTTCTCGCATGCTTATCCCTCCGTCTGAGCTGAATATAAATGATGGTGATAGATATAAGACTCCACTTCAAGCGGGACTTGATAACGAATCGACTGATCCAAATAGACTCTCAACCGGATCTCAGTAGAGGATAGATCAACTAGAGGACTGTCTACCCAAATAATGGGATATTGATGCCGATAAGGAGAGGTACCTGGCCTTTGTATACCCACAAATTGGACCAAGTTAACTAAGTCTTGGATCCCTTTCCAGCTGGGTAAGTCGTTAGCAGAATCGCCTCCAATGATAAAATAAAAATCCGCTTCAGGATACTCTTTAACAAAATATCGCATCGTATCGACAGTATAATTCTTCCCACCACGATTCACTTCATAAGCTTGTAATTTGAAGCGTGAGTTATTACGAATCGCTAATTGCACCATTTGCAAGCGATGTTGAGCAGCAATGGTCATCTTTCCGGGTGCATGGGGAGGTTTTGCGGTCGGCATAAACCAGACCTCATCCAGATCTAATTGACTACCAACTTGTTCTGCCATCATCAAGTGCCCCAGATGAGGGGGATTAAAGGTCCCACCTAAGATTCCAATCCGTCGCCGTCCTGATTGATGGAGATCCTGTTGCATCCTAGTGAGGTCTAACTGTTCACATGCCTGCTCGAGTGACTGAAGCGTGAGCTGAGAAATACTAGGCCGCATATATCTTCCTTTCTAGCTCAGTTCCTGAATATCTAAGCTTAATTTTTGATTTTTGCTTTCTTGAGACGGACGGTAAAGAATGGCTGTGTTTCCAATTGTTTGAACGACGACAGCTTGCAAAACCTCACTGAGCTGTTGGGCTACTTCCTTGATTTCTTCGTCCGAATTCTGCAATACATTAAATTTTACCAGTTCGCGTTTATTTAAAGCCGCTTCAACCTGTTGAATAAAAACTTCTGTCAATCCTAACTTTCCAATTTGAAATATCGCCTTCTCCTTCTGGGCGTACTTTCTTAAATACTTCATTTGTTGCTTATTCAATTCGATCATAAAGACTCCTTATCTTAATCTTAAATCAATGCTTGACGAATACTAAAGTGGATGCCCTTAGGAATCCAAACTTTTAGCTGAACCTTTTGATTCACACAGATCCAGCCTAATCCAGAAATTGCTAAATCTTGGTTTGGCTCTAAGAATACAGTATGAGCAATCATTTCTGGGAACTCAACTAGCTGGTCAGTATAAGGGGGAGATAAGAGGTCTCCTTGATGCTTACTAAGGAAGTCACTAGCACCCGCTAGCTTGCTTCTATGAAGGTAGAGATCATTTGAGGCATAACAGGTGAAGGAAGTCTTATCACCAGCAAGAAAGTCAATTTGAGCAAGTCCTGCTAAGAAAAGCGTTTGTTCAGGGTTTAGTTGAAAGGTCTTCGGTTTAATCCGCTTGCTTGGCAGGATATTTTTGACCCCTCTTCGATCTAAATAATGAGCCAATTGGTGGGACTGAATGATTCCAGGGGTATCAATAATGGCGGTCTGGTCCGTCACAGGGATAACAATCTTGTCTAGGGTTGTCCCCGGATGATTAGAGGTCGTGATGACACCTTGTTCGCCACCAAAATGGCGAATTAACTGATTCATAAGGGTCGATTTGCCAACATTAGTAACCCCGACTAAGTAGACATTCTTGGTCTTAAGGGCGGTTTTGATTAAGTCAAAAAGAGGGTGGAGAGTCGATTCTTTGTGGGCTGATAGCAAAAGAATCTCACTGGCAATTAAACCATTCTCTCGTAAACACTCTTTCAACCAATGTTTAACCCGGTTCGCCTTAACAGATTTGGGAAGTAGGTCCATCTTATTTGCTACGACGACAAAGGGTTGTTTACCAATAATCCGTGAAAAACCACTGATGAGGCTTCCCTCAACGTCAAAAATGTCGACAACTTTTACCACTAGAGCCTCTTCATCAGCAAGGCTAGAAAGGTGGTCTCGAAAGACTTCTTCTGAGACTTCTACCGGATGTAATTCATTGTAATGGCGCAATCGGAAACAACGTTGACAGTAAAAACCGTCTTCTTCTATTCCTTTCTTAAAAGCGGATTCAGGTAAATAGCCAGCTCGATCGGGATCCTCCCATTGAATCATCGCTCCACAACCGATACATTGGTAATTCCATTCCTGGTCATTAGTCAAGTTGGTCCCCCCAATCTTCATGACGATCAATCCCGATAGATGCTAAAGCAATCTTTTCCAAGAAACGGTTCAGACCTGTATAAATGTTATCGTTATCTACCAGCGGCTTCACCAGGATAACCTTCAGACCCAAACGATTCGCTCCGATCACATCTGTCATCACTTGATCCCCAATCACTGCAATGTTTTCTTTTGGCAAGTCTAACTTCTTCATCGCCTGCTTAAAGTTTCTTGAAAGTGGCTTATAAGCCCTTCCCTGATAGGGAATATCGAGGGGCTTGGCTACGCGTGCTACCCGATTCGTATGATTATTTGAGAGAATATAAAGTTTGATCCCACTACTTGCCAAGTCCTGCGCCCAGGACCTTAATTGAGGTGTATGGTCATGCTCATTCCATGCGAGCAAGGTGTTATCTAAATCCACGATGACTCCTTTAATGCCATGGTTCAGCAGATCTTGTGGGCTCAAACGATAGATTGAATTGATATGCCAAGTCGGGGTTACGAACATCTTCATAGCTTGTTGGAGACTCCTTTATAAAATTCTGAAATTATTGGTTCTATTATAACATAACCCATCGGCCTGAGAGGGTTCACCGCCTCAATCGAAGGAAGCATTATGAAGGAAAGTTACAAAGGCTTATCCTGTCATAGTAAAAAGAGCAGCTGGTCGGCTACTCTTTTGAATGGTTGAATCATCATTAACCCAATAAATCAAATATCTCAATTGCAACTAAATCAACGTTGTCAAAACGAAAGATTGTGCCTGTACTTGATTCCGTCATCTCAAAAGCATCTTCACTCGGAATATAAGCAACTTGACACTTCTCCACGCCATCCAATTCAAATCGTCTTACCTCTGGCTCTTCAGTTGCTTTGGTCATTGTCTCTAAACGCTGGATAATCCCGGTTAATACCGAAGCTTTCATACTATTTCCCCACTCTCTCTTATGTAGCCAACTTATTATAATACGTATAGTAACAAACTATCTTCTAAATGCAAGAATTTAGTCTTCTGCCTCATCCTTCCACCAGAGCTTTATTAGTGCCTGCGTTCCAGCATCCGCATAACCTAAATCTGAGAGCTTTTGATATAAGTCATAAGCTAGTTGAGTACCTGGAAGTTCGAGTTCCGATTCTAAGGCAATACCTAAATCTTTAATATAATGTTTGACAAAAAAACCAGGCGAATAATCCTCATTCAAAATCCGAGGGCCGTAATTGGCCAGCGACCAATTATTGGCTGCACCGCCGGTTAAAGTCTGAATAACCTTATCCAGGTCGAGACCATTGGCACGTGCATAACGCAAGGTCTCCACCATCCCGGTCATTGTACCGGCGATCATGATTTGGTTGCTGGCCTTAGCATGCTGGCCAGATCCCGGTCCGCCATGCAGGACAATTGAATGACTAAAGCATTTTAAGATTGATTCAACAGCCTCTAACCCCTCTTGATCCCCACCAACCATTGCGGTAAGGCTTCCTCGCTTAGCTCCAAGGTCCCCTCCCGATACAGGTGCATCTAAGACCTTGACTCCTTTTTCTTGGCCTTGCTCAGATAATTTAATAGCTAATTTAGGACTTGAGGTTGTTAGGTCCACAAATATTTGCCCTTCTCGGCTACCAGCGAACAAACCATCTTCCCCTAAGTAAACTGCTTCCACATCACTAGGATAACCAACTATGGTGAGCACCACATCTGTTTCTGACGCAACTTGGCGTGGGCTCTCGCACCATTTTGCCCCTTGTTCGACTAGAGCTTGCGCTTTTGACTGGGTCCGATTATAAACAAATAAGGGGTAACCGGCATCCAAAAGATGTTGGGCCATGGCTTGACCCATCACACCTAGCCCGATAAATCCGACTCTTTTTTTATTTTGCATTTGCTTTTCCTCCGATGACAATTTCTCGTATCACATTTTTCACTTTGCCAAATACCGCATCAAAAATCCCTCGATCGTGATGGCGATGCTTTTGAATGAGGGACTGGTAGTAGTCCATAACACTCTCAGCAAACTTACCCGATGATAGATCATATAAACATTCAGGATTGATCTCATGAACTTTTCCTTGGTTGATTAGGTCTAGAAAGTCCTGACTGGCCTCAACCATCGAATACTGGTCATCGAATAAAACGCCAAATTCTGGTTGCGTGATGATCGTTTCTAAATAGTCATTGCGTTTAGCAATAATCGGGCATCGGTTCACAATCGCTTCTAAATAGGTCAACCCTTGTGATTCCGAATCACTTGCATTTAAATATAGATCCGCCATCTGATAATAGGTCCCGACCTGGTCATGGTCGACAAAGCCAACAAAATCAATACCTAATTGGTACTTACGGTTATAATTCTCCAAGGTCTCTCTTTCTGGTCCATCCCCTGCCACAACTAAGCGCAAATGGTCGTGACTTTCCTGGAGCTTCCGGTAAGTTTCTAGCACTTGGATGATATTCTTTTCTTTTGATAGACGGGACAGAGATAAAAGCACCTTCTCGTCTTTACTAATACCTAACTGACCCCTTAAATTGTCAGCTGCTTGTGGATCATAGGGGGGAATCACTACTCCCGTTGCAATAATTCGAATGGGAACATTGATTCCGTATGAAAGCAAGGTGTCCTTAGTTAATTGACTCGGAGCAATCACCCCATCTGAAAGGTTACAATATTGACGGGATAATAAGCGAACATGACTAGCTTGTACTAACAGACCATCCAAGATGTAATGGGTATAGTTCTCATACATCGTATGGTAAGTGTGGACATTAGGAATATTTAATCGGCTTGCAACATACTTGCCAGCCAGCCCCATTGAAAATTCTGTATGGGTGTGAATGATATCGATGTCCATTGATCGCGCAATCTTCAAACAGCGGTCAAATCCCCGATATGCAATACGACGATCTGAAAAGCTCAAAAATGGGATACTGGCTACTCGCACAACATCTGGTTCTGGTTGTGCTTTAGGGTCTGTTGTAGTGAATATAATCACTTCATGTCCCTGTTGTCGTAATTCTTCTGTCAGAACCTTAATTGATGTCGATACCCCACTTAATTGAGGAAAGTAGGTATCGGTAAACATCCCTATCTTCATAGTACTTCCTTTCTATTTATAGATACTTGAATACTCCCCTCAATTATAGACAATTTGATCGAAAATAAAAAGGACATTTCACGGCTTCCTAAGGGGGATAATCCCACAACCTACCATAGGAAAATTGATAAAAGTATGGTATAATCCGTTTGATCGAACGAATCGATCTTTATTTAAATCGGAATGTCGTCAGGTCACTCGTCAGAGTAAAAGTAAGGCGTAAAGTGTTATGGGATGGAATGTTGCCCATAAACGAAAACACATTTTTGAGTTGCGGTCTTACTTTGCATTCGCTACATAGAATATTAAATATGTAGCTCTCTGTGTACTTTACAAAAGGAGAGTTTTTTATTATGGAAAAAGAAGTTCGTTACACCCATCAAGGTCGACTCTCGACCCTTCAAATCACCTTGCTCGGTATTATCCTTGGATTAAGGATTGCCCTTAGTTTTGTGCCAGGTTTAAACTTTGGAAATTTGGTACAAATTGGCTTTGGCTTTATCGGCGCCGCCCTATCCGGCGCACTTTTTGGTCCTTGGTACTCACTCATTGTCGCCATTGCGAATGACCTCATCACAGCCATGCTGCATGGTGATAATTTCTTTCTCGGCTTCACCCTATCCGCCGCGTTAGGTGGAATTATTTACGGGTACTTCCTATGGCGCAAACCCCTTGATTGGAAGCAAATTATCCCAGCTGTTCTACTCATCACACTCGTGATCAACATCGGACTCAACTCCATTTGGATCAAGGTGATGTATGGCAAAGCATGGGCAGCCTTCATGCCAATGCGAATTGTCAAAAATTTGATTTCTTTACCCCTCAACTCCATCATCCTATATTTAATCTTTAACATTCCGGTTGTAAAGAAATTTATTGAACGCTATCGCTTCTAACAGAATTTCCGATTTAAATAAAACACCTCTAAGCTATTAACCAAAAAAGGAAGTAGGCAATCGTCATTGCTTACTTCCTTTTTATTTGATGCGATCATCTAATGAGTGAGTTACTCTTCAGCTAAGATGCTTCAAAATCCCTCACTAACTTAACCACTTCCTCAGCAGTTGCACATTCTGTAATCGCCTTTTGAGCCAATTCCTGAGCCTGGGCGGTCGTCCATTCACTCACTAACTTCCGGGTCGGTAGGATACTGGATGCAGACATTGAGAACTCATCCAAGCCTAATCCTAATAGCAAGGGAATGGCAATCGGATCTGCTGCCATCTCACCACACATCCCCGTCCATTTACCCGCTTGATGGGAAGCTTGTATCACATGATGAACTAGTCTCAAAATAGCTGGGTGATATGGCTGATAAAGATAGGCGACCTGTTCATTCATGCGATCGGCAGCCATGGTATATTGAATTAGATCATTCGTGCCAATTGAGAAAAAATCAACCTCTTGCGCAAATTGATCTGCAAGCACAGCTGCTGCTGGGATTTCAATCATAATGCCCAATTCAATAGTCTGTGATACTTCAATTCCTTCAGCCTGTAATTCTCTTTGAGCTTGTTGGAAAATTTCCTTAGCCTTTCTAAATTCTTCGACAGTCGCAATCATCGGAAACATGATCTTCAAATTCCCGTGAACGGAAGCCCGGAGTAAGGCTCTTAATTGCGTCTTAAACATCTCTTGACGGTCTAAAGAAATCCGAATTGCACGGTAACCCAAGAATGGGTTCATCTCTTTAGGTAAATCTAGATAAGGCAGGCTCTTGTCTCCACCGATATCCATGGTCCGAACAACAACCCCTTTGGGGTGCATCTCGCAAAGAGCTTGACGATAAGCTGCGTATTGTTCATCTTCACTCGGCAAATTCTTGGCATCCATATAGAGAAACTCGGTCCGATAGAGCCCTACACCATCTGCCCCATTGGCTTTAACTCCTGCCAAGTCCTTAGGAGTCCCAATATTGGCTGCAATCTCGATTTCTTTACCATCTTTTGTTGCTGATTTCACGTCAATCAAGGCTTGTAACTGCCGACGCTGGTCCTGATAAGAAATCTGTTCTTCTTGGTAAGTCTTCAATTCCTCTGCATCAGAATCGACGATGGCCTCTCCCTTAATTGCATCAACAATCAACTTCTGACCTTGTTGGACGTGATCTAAGATCCCAGTTGCGCCAACAATAGCAGGGATTTCTAGAGATCTTGCCATAATGGCAGAGTGCGAGGTGCGTCCCCCCACCTCTGTTACAAAAGCCTTAACATGCTTTTTGTTGAGCTGAGCGGTATCACTAGG
The DNA here is from genome assembly GCF_000245795.1 of Facklamia languida CCUG 37842. Classification (GTDB taxonomy): domain Bacteria; phylum Bacillota; class Bacilli; order Lactobacillales; family Aerococcaceae; genus Facklamia; species Facklamia languida. Next base: position 436,361 of record NZ_JH601133.1, read on the forward strand.
CGTCAAGTCATGGGCTACAACGATGACTTCATGATCGATCGTAGATGGATTCGGCAATTCGACACCTAAGAGTGCCGCTAATAAGCGCTGACTGACATCCTTTAAATCGGCCGCTCGTTCTTGCATATAAGGGTTATCTTCCATGGCTTCAAACATTTGGATATAAGTAGCCGTCACTTGGTCTAGCGCCAACTCGGCATTGACCTGCTCTTCTTCGACCACTTGCTGAATTTGTGTCAAATACTCTGGATCCTCTAACACCAATAAATGTGCATCGAAAACTTGCGCCTCATCCTCACCTAACTGTTGTTGGGCATGGTGGCGAATTTTTTTTATTTCACCCTTTGCTTGATCAACAGCTGTATTCAAACGCGCAAGTTCCTCTTGGACATTATCTATTGTCACTTTCTCATATGTCAGTACAGGATCCACTAACAAATAGACGGGTGCAATTGCAATCCCCTCACTTGCTGCGATCCCAGTTATCTTTTGACTCATTATTCTGAGAGCCCTTCTTTTTTCATTGTCTCGCTAATTGCTTCGATTGCTTCAACTTCATCAGACCCTTCAGCCGAGATCGTTACATCTGAGCCTTGCCCCACACCAAGAGACATGACGCCCATGATGGACTTAAGGTTCACTGATTTCTCTTTGTATTCTAAGTTGATATCAGAAGAGAATTTGCTAGCTGTTTGAACGAGTAACGTTGCTGGCCGAGCATGAATCCCAGTTTCTGCTATAATATGAAAATCTTTTCTTTCCATCTGAATCGCTCCTTATCCTATCTTGATAGTCTCTAATTCCAAGTCGAACGCCGCTTATTCAATCTTAGCTATAAGCTTAACGTCGCCTATGGCTATTATACACAAAAGCGCATTCAATTGCTAAAAAAACATGTTTCGTCAATGATTTACATCAATTGTTTAAGGACGACGTCTGGATGCTTGTCCTTGAACCAATTCTCAGCAAATTGATTCTCAAATAGAAAGACCGGTTGACCAAATCGATCCTTAGCTAATAAATTGCGACTGGAAGACATCTTAGGATCTAATTGGTCTGGATCAATCCAACGCGCAATCTTGGACCCCATGGGAGTCATCTCAACTTCTGCATTATACTCGTGAAGTAATCGATATTGAAATACTTCAAACTGCAATTGACCAACAGCCCCTAAAATATACTCCTCTGTATGGTAGGTACGATAAAGTTGAATGGCTCCCTCCTGGACTAATTGTTCAATTCCTTTATGGAAGGATTTCTGCTTTAAGACATTCTTAGGCGCAACCTTCATAAAGACTTCTGGCGTAAAAAGAGGTAAATCAGGGAACTCTACGACCTGATTGCCCGTATAAAGAGTATCTCCAATTTGGAAATTTCCCGTATCATAGAGACCAATAATATCACCCGCATAGGCATCCTGAACTTCCTCACGGGCATCTGCCATAAATTGTGTGGTATGTGCCATCCGGATCCCTTTTCCTGTCCGGGCGAGCGTCACATTTATTCCCTTCTCAAACCGGCCCGAAACAATTCGAACAAAGGCTATGCGGTCCCGGTGAGCAGGGTTCATATTTGCTTGAATTTTGAAGATAAAGCCAGTAAATCGATCATCTGTTGGATTGATCGCTTGTCCATCCTTGGTCAAAGTGGGTGAAGGAGCATGAGCTAATTCAATAAAGGCATCCAGAAAAGTTTGAACCCCAAATCCTGTTAAAGCAGATCCAAAGAAAACTGGTGTCAATTTTCCTTCCGCAATGGCTTGACGATCGAAGTCATTCCCCGCTTCATGTAATAAAAGCGCATCTTCAATCGCTTGTGAATATATTGAAGACGCCTTAAATGGGAGATCTCCTTTCACTTGTCCCTCTTCATCTAAGTCATAAAAGGAGGCTTCCTCTCCCTCTTGCCTGATCTCCACCCTTTGATTATAGAGATCATAAAGGCCTAATAGAGTCTTCCCCATGCCCATGGGCCAATTCATTGGATAAGCATCAATACCTAGAACTTCCTCTAACTCTGTTACCAAATCTAATGGCTCACGTCCATCACGGTCTAGCTTATTCATAAAAGTGAAAATCGGAATTCCCCTTTGACTGACCACTTCAAATAACTTCTTGGTCTGCGCTTCAATCCCCTTCCCACTATCCACAACCATCACAGCCGCATCCACTGCCATTAATGTGCGATAAGTATCTTCAGAGAAATCCTCGTGCCCAGGTGTATCCAAAATATTGACCTGGTAGCCATCATAGTCGACCTGCATTACGGACGATGTCACTGAAATTCCACGCTGCTTTTCAATTTCCATCCAATCGGATTTAGCAAACTTATTTGATTTTTTCCCTTTTGCCTTTACTGTACCTGCTTCACGAATCGCACCTGAATATAAAAGCAAATGCTCCGTAATAGTTGTTTTACCAGCATCGGGGTGAGAGATAATTGCAAACGTCCGACGTTTGTTTACTTCCTTTTCCATTTCGCTTACCATTCTAGACTCCTGTTCCTTAAATCATACTACTGATCAAAAATAAAAGAGTGAGACCCTTTTTGATTTCTCTATGAAATCACTGACGGTCTCACCCAAAGTCATCTAAGAGAATCCTTTTGCCTTCTTAAAATCAACCAATTTATCTTCTCTCGCTCGTCTTTGTTGCGCTTCATTTTGGATGACTTCATGAATGAGTCGCTGCAATTCGATCTTTTCCTCGTTGGATAATTGGTGACTTGAATTGAAATTACTTTGCGGAAGGTCTCTTAATTCCTCTTCTTCATAGATATCCAGTTGCTCCATCAACCGTTCTAATGGCTTAGCGGGGAAGCAAGCTTCAAAATCAGTCTCTTGAACAAAGGACTGTGTTTCCTCTAATAAAGTCAAAACCTGGCTCTGCATGGTCTGTAGTTTTTCTTTCAAAGCATTACCATTTTGAGCTAATTCACGACTATAGTGGATAAAACTCTCTTTAAACTGAACCACTTGTTCATTGGCCCTGTTTAGCCTCTTTTCCGCTTCTTCTTCCGATTGTTTAATAATTTCGTTACCTGTTTGTCTGGCGTCTAATAGTCCATCTTTTAGGGCAGACTCAATGGATTGATAATAAGACACTTTCTCTTCTAAAGACTCGATCTGCTGCATCAAAAGAGTCTGTTTCTGTTCAAGCTGTTTGATGACTTGATCTTTATGCTCCACTAACTGATTAACTTGTTTGCGATTATAGCCTAATAAGTTAACCGAAACTTCACTAATTCGTTCCAAATTGTCACCTCCATCACGTAAAAATTCTTTATGGCACTGTTGAGATCATCTTGGATCTCTTAATGCCAAAAAATTCTACATGTCGGATTCAAGATAACGGCAAATCAAATCATAAGTAGCCTTCACGGATGTGGCATGTGTTCGTTCATAGGCATGACTTGCATCAATTCCTGCTCCAAATAGACCGTGTCGTAAATCATAGCCTGCATGCATTGCTGCAGAGGCATCACTTTGATAGAAGGGATAAATATCCACCTTGTATGGAATATCATTAGCTTGACATAGACGGACCAAGTGATTACGAAGTCCTACATGATATGGACCAGACGCATCCTTAGCACAGATTGACACCGTATATTCATCGGATGTTTGGTCATCACCCAACGCGCCCATATCAACCGCAATATACTCTTCGACTCTGGAAGGAATATTTGAATTGCCACCATAACCAATCTCTTCATTGTTTGAAATATAGAAATGGGTAGTGTGGGCCAACTGGAGGTCGCCCGCTTTAACGGCATCAATGGCTTCAAGCAGTAAAGCCACACTCACCTTGTCATCTAAGTGACGTGATTTGAGATAACCTGATTCTGTAATCTCGGCTCTTGGCGCTAAGGAAATAAAATCTCCGACTTTGATTCCCAATTTTTCAACATCTTCTTGAGAAAATACAGGATGGTCAATTCGAACTTCCATATTTGCCTGATTACGTTCAGCCGTTCTTGCATCGCGGTAAACATGAATACTTGCTTGGTGCATGAGAATTGTTCCAGTATAGACCTCTCCCGTTAACGAAGAATGAATCTGACAATAAGTCCCTTCAATGGCGTTATACATATAGCCGCCAATCAAGTCAATTTTTAAGCGGCCGTCTGGCTTAATGGCACGAACCATTGCACCTAAGGTGTCAACATGAGCAGTTAGGTAACGGTGACGTTCTTGGTCCTTACCAGGAAGGGTCACCAACAAGCCACCCTTGGATGTATCTTTAAAGTCAATTCCTTTATCATTGAACCGCTTCTTCAAGTGATTCATGATCTCAACTGTATAGCCAGTTGGAGAGGGAATCTCCGTTAACTCCTTTATTGCTTCTAATCGTTGGCGTGTTTGAGCGTCTAATTGATAATTCATTTCTACCATTCTTATACTCTCCTTCTATTCTGACAAATGAGAAATGATCCCATCTCTCCAACATGTCATCGCTTGTCTTTACTATACAACAGACCTCTCATTATGCAAGGTTTTTTTACATTATTTCATTTGGGATTTGACTTAATCTTAACTATAATAAGATCATAAATAAGAGGAGGGATACACTTGATTTACCATTGGTTCTTAGGTGAAGACGATTCATCATTTCAAGATGCCATGATGATCCGAAAAAAAGTCTTTGTAGAGGAGCAAAATGTCCCTTTAGAATTAGAAGTGGACGGCCTGGATCCAAAAATGTGGCAAGTAGTTGGTTACAAAAGTGAGTTCCCTGTAGCAACAGCTCGAATGAGCCTACAAACCTCACAGCCAACCCCTACATATAAAGTGCAACGGGTAGCCGTTATAAAAAATTATCGTGGACAAAACATAGGCCATCAACTTATGAATCAAATCGAAGAAAAAATCAAAAAACTAGGCGGACAAAAGATCGTCTTGTCAGCCCAAGATCAAGCCCTGGATTTTTATTACAAACTAGGTTATCAGTTAAGCAATCCCCTAGGCTACCTCGATGCGGGCATCCCCCACCACGATCTAGCTAAGTACTTAATTTAAAAATAAGTACTGAAGCCTGTCTAATAATAAATCAAAATGAAAATACACCGAATGTTTGAGTACTGAGGCCATCCTCCAAGATGAGGCATGCTGCCTTTTTATGTTTTCACATTCGGTGTTTTATCTTGCTAATATTAAACCTGTTATCAAATCATCCATTTGATAAATAGCAGATTTAGTTCAGAAATTGACGATCGATCCCTTTGATCATTCGTCCTTAACTTAAATGGGATAAAAAGAGACTAGCAATCGTAAAATAAATGAAAACCGACGTTAAGTCACTTAAGGTAGAAATAAAAGGCCCACTCGCTACAGCTGGATCAAACCCAAATTTTACCATCACTTTTGGAATCAAAGAGCCTGCCAAGTTAGCAACAACAATCGCCGAGGCCATCGCCACCCCAATAATGATACCGAGAAAAAGATTGCCCTTCCATATACTTGCAACAATGGCAATCACGATCCCAACTACTAGGCCTGTTGCTACTCCTGTCAGGAGTTCAAACCAGAAGGAAGCAAAGAAGGCATCCTCTTCTGATTTATTCGTCAACTTACGGATAGCGACCGCTAAAGACTGGGTCCCCGCATTCCCCGCGGTCCCTGTAATCAATGTGACGAAGCTCGATAGCACAGGCGCTGTCGAGATGAGCCCCTCAAACTGGCTAATTAGAGAAGCTGTCCCCATACCAAGGAAGAGAAGGGTAACCAGCCAAGGCAAACGACTCTTGGAGGCTTGAATGGGTGTCGCGTGGTTCTCATTGACGTCGACAGCAGCCAAACCAGAATAGTCACTATCGGCCTCTTCTTGCATAACGTCTAGCACGTCATCGACGGTAATAATCCCTAGTAACTCATGATCAAAACCCACAACTGGTAAGGCAAGCAGGTCATAATCTTGTACCATCTTTGCTACCTCTACCTGGTCATCATTGACTTGAACGGTAATTAAGCGATTATTTAGGATATCACTAATTAAACTATCATCTTCATTAACAATTAAGTCCCGTAGAGAGATAACCCCCTTTAACCGATTATCTTCGTCCACCACGTAGACATAATAAATAGTTTCAGCTTGTTGGGCGGCTCCTTTTAAATGGTCGTAGGCTTGTTTGACCGTGAACTCTTCTTGAATCGTCACGAATTCCGTCGTCATAATGGCACCTGCGGTCTCATCAATATAATTGATTAATTGAGAGATCTCTCTTGCCGAAGTATTTGGCATGAGGTGCATATAGATATTGACCTTTTCCTTATTTTCGATGCTATTCAAGATGTCGACCGCATTATCAGCAAACATCTCGCCCAGCACAGCGGCTGCATACGAATTCTCCATCTCTAAGAAGTAGCCCTCACTCAATTGAATATTGTCTGATTCAAAGGCATCAAAAACATCGGCAATTTCACCAGGGGCTAGGTACTGATAGACTTTTTGTCTTTCTTCACTGTCAAACTCTGCAAAAATTTTAGCTTGATCATAATTATGTAAAGCTAAGAATTCAGTTCTAAATCTTGTCATTCGACCATTGCGTAGCATGGTTTCTAAGCTTGCGACACTCTCTTCAAATGATCGTTCAAATACTTCCATTCAAATCCTCCTCTGCACTTATCTAATTAAGGGATTGATTATTTATCCAGTCTCGCATATCTTGTGGGAGCGGCTGGTTAATCACAAGAGCTTGTCCCGTTAAGGGTTGTCGAAAACGTAACTCCCCACAGTGCAAGGCTTGTCGATGGATCCAATGACTATCTGGACCACCGTAAAGGTCATCACCAACCAGGGCCCCTCCTTTATGAGCTAAGTGAACGCGAATTTGGTGGGTCCGGCCAGTGTGAAGGCGTAATCTTAAATGAGCTCCCTGGTCAAAGGCCTGGATGCACCAATATTCTGTCTTAGACCATTTACCTTGTTCACAAACGCAACGTGTAATAATGGAATGCTCATCTCGGGCAATAGGGGCTTCGATGATACCGTGCTTGGCCCATCGATTACTCGCAGAAAGCGCCTGATAATACTTATAAACTTGTCCCTGGTGCATTTGCCGATCCATCAAAGCATGCGCTAAGCGATGCTTGGCAATAAGCATCAGTCCTGTTGTATCACGGTCTAATCGCGTCACAATATGGATCACTTGATCTGAATAATTCTGACGTTGATAATAGCCCTTCACCCGATTTGCCATAGAACTGTCTGGGACTTTTGCTGAAGGAATCGAAACGAGACCAGCGGGCTTATTGACAACCAACAGGTCGGGGTCCTCATAGACAATATCAAGCGCTTGGTGACTCGCAGGAACTGTCTCATGTCCCTCTTCATCAGGTGCAACAAGCCGTAAATGGTCTCCTTTACGAATCGAGAATCGCACATCCACCCTTAGATGGTTCAATAAGATTTCGCCTGAATACTTCACATCCTTGATAAAGGACTTAGGAAGCCTCTGCTTATTGAGAAAAGCCTTAATCGACATCTCTTCTTCTAAATCATAAATCCAATTTAATTCCACGTAATCCCGCCTCTTCGCTCGGCTTTCTATTAACACTTCCAATGAAGGACGCTTCCACACGATCCCAGTAGTGCATATGACGGAAGCTCGCGAAATGGATGCGTTGCTGGGACATCTGTAATCGAACCTGCTCGACTACTTGATCTTCAAAAAAACGATTATCGATTGAGAAGTTCATACCTTGCATGGAATCAGCCGGTTTTAATGTTAGCCACTCATCCTTGGGCAATATGATTGGAGAGGCAAGTGAACGATAGAGACGATTATTTACAGAGGCTAATTCTGTCATCTGGATCGCTTCCACTCGAGGGTGGAGAACTGCCCCTCCTACCGATTTGTTCATACCTGTAGAGCCTGTCGGTGTTGCGATACAAAGCCCGTCCCCACGAAAAACCTCAAAAAAATGGTCACTGATCGCGACATCACAAACCATGGTCTTGCGGTGGGAACGTAATATAAATTCATTTAAAGCTAAATAATGAAGGGATTGATTCCCTTTGAGCGTGACCTCAATACCTAGTAAGGGATAAGAGACCGCTTCTTCATCATTATCTAAGATACCTTGGATTAGGAGATCCATTTCATCTCCCAACCAATCTGTATAAAAACCCAAGTGCCCTGTATGAACCCCAATAAATTGACTATCAGCTAATTGATCTTGATAGGTATGAAAGGCGGTCAGAAGGGTTCCATCGCCTCCAACGGTTATAATATAATCACTCACCTGATCTAAAGGAAGGCAAGTTAAACCAGCATTTTCAGCTTTTTCTTTTAGCTTACTTGCAATTTGCTGCGATAAATCGAGATGATTCGCATGTATCTTAATCGTCTTCAAATCCTTGCCCCCTTTAATTGTTTTACTTTGAATCAAATAATTTACTCGCCTCACGAATTTCTTCACGAATAGCACTCATTTCTCCATCGAGAAGAAAGGCCGCTTCAGAGGCTCTTTGTAGACGGTAAAGAATTTCCTCTGGGTAGACACCATCATACTTATAATTCAAGGAATGCTCGATCGTTGCCCAGAAATTCATAGCGAGTGTCCGAATCTGGACCTCAACAATCACTTTCACATTGCCAGCCACTCGCTCAACTGGATACTCTAACACCATATGGTATGAACGATAGCCACTCGACTTATGATTTTTAATATAATCTCGGATTAAGATCACTTTAAAATCACTTCGATCCATCAAGAGGTCTGCGACTTCATAAATATCTTCCACAAATTGGCACATAATCCGAATGCCAGCAATATCTTGCACACCAATCAAAATATCCTCCGGAGCAATTCCGCGAACATCCATCTTCTCCAAGATACTTTCCTTGGATTTGACTCGGCCCGTTACAAATTCAATAGGTGCATGCTTGTTCAGATCATGGTACTCTTTACGGATGTTTTTTAACTTCACCTTTAATTCTTCAACGGCTTGGGCATAAGGCGCAAGAAACAAGTCCCAATCGGCTACAAAATCATCCTCAACGATCGCTCTCACCTCATTCCTCTTTATCTCTTCAGACAAGGCCTATTGTAGCATAAACTCATGATGAGTCGAAAGATTTATTGATCGATTTGAAATTATACACATTCTATTGCATACTATATATTTGGGGTTACCATCTAACCACCTTTGAGAAGCGTATTAGTAGGACGCCTAGGATATTTATGCTAGACTTAGGGTGCGTTAGGTTCGATGACCCAACTTCGGAAGAATGAACAAATCAAAAAGAAAGAGGGGTAAAATGAGTAACTATTTAATTGATTACCATGTGAATGGCCATCCAAATTATTTTGACTTCTACTTATTTGTCAATCCCTTGGGTCGCAAGTGTTATGCCTTCGAGCAAGAAATACTCAAAGTCAAGACGCTCATTTCGTCAAAAATTAATCTGAATATTTTGTGTATCCACAATGAAAGTGTCATTAACGACTTCATCCAACGCTTAGGCTATCAACCGGGCAATTTAGCCTTACGAAACGAGCTTTATACCAAACTCTATCAATCAGCTCTTGCGATTAAGGCCGCCAGCTTTCAAGGCAAGCGCAAAGGACGGAACTTCTTAATGGCCTTCCAAAAAGAAATTTGTGCAGAACTCTCACGTGTTTCGGAAGAGACCATTTATTCCATTGCAGAAGATTGTCAGCTGGACCTCGACCTTTTTGACGAGGATTTCCACTCAGATTTCGTCAAAGAGCTCTATTTTAAAGATTTAAGAATTGCAAAAAGCATGGGGGTTAAACGAACACCGACTCTCGTTATCTTCGATTCGATGAATGAAAGAGCTGGCTTTATTATTGACAAAGCGTTTAGCCATGAAGCTGTTTTGGAACAATTAGACATGATGATGTACCACCAATGTCACTCGAATATGATCTCAACAACTCACGACAAACACCCATTGACCTTGCTCCGCAACTTATAAAGAGGGCCATCTCCCCCCCACCGGGTTCGAAAAATGCTTTTTGCCCTCCTTCCTTTCAATAATACAACCCCTACACAGAGTCCTTTCTATATTTGATCGCAGCCTAAATAGATCGGACTTCTGTGTTTTTGTGTATTTAAAAATAGGGTTGAAGCAAGCCAATCGCTTCCATCAACCCTATAAATTATAAAACCATAAATTATTGAACCTTTTTGCCGGGTTCTCAATTATGCTAAAGCCTTCTTCGCTTCATCCACTAATGCCTTGAAAGCTGCTTCATCATTAACAGCAAGTTCTGCTAACATCTTACGGTTAATCTCAATTCCAGCTTTCTTCAAACCGTTCATCAGAACAGAATAGCTCATTTCATTTTGACGAGCTGCTGCATTGATCCGTGTAATCCACAAACGACGGAAGTTACGTTTTGTTTGTCGACGGTCACGATAAGCATACATGTAAGACTTCATAACTTGTTGTTTTGCAGTCTTAAATAATTTTGATTTCGCGCCATAGTAGCCTTTAGCTAATTTTAGCGTACGTTTACGACGTTGACGAGTGACATATCCACCTTTAACACGTGCCATTGATTATTTCCTCCCTTAGATCTATAGATTGACGATTTGTTGCTTAATACGTTTCATATCGGATGCAGAAACAAGTCCTGGTTTAGCTAACTGGCGACGTTGTTTCTTAGTCTTGCCATGGAAACGGTGAGATGTAAAAGCGTGTGAACGTTTTAATTTTCCTGAAGCTGTTTTCTTTACACGTTTAGCTAATCCGCGATGTGTTTTTTGTTTTGGCATGATAATCCTCCTGAATAGTTGATATGGTTAAAAAATTACTTATTAGAATCAGGTTTAGGAGCCAACAGCATAAACATGCTGCGCCCTTCCATTGTCGGTTTTGATTCAACAATTGCCACTTCTTGGGTATCTTCGATAAAGTCTTCTAGCACGTCACGGCCAAGATCCTTATGGGTGATCGAACGGCCTCTAAAACGAATGCTTGCCTTTACTTTATCGCCCTTTTCTAAGAATTTAATGGCTTGTCTTAATTTTGTTTGGTAATCGTGATCATCAATCGAAGGGCTTAAGCGCACTTCTTTGACATTGATTACCTTGGCATTCTTGCGTTGTTCTTTTTCCTTCTTTTGTTGTTCGTAACGATACTTTCCATAATCCATGATTCTAGCAACGGGGGGCTTGGCTTGTGGTGAAACAAGGACCAGGTCTAGGTCAAAAGATTCAGCAATCGTCAAGGCATCTTGTAGTGACTTAACACCGATTTGCTCACCATTATCACCAATGACTCTCAGTTCTTTTGCACGAATTTCCCCATTAATCAAGGCTTCTTTTGCGATATGAGTCCACCTCCATAGTATTTTTGCCACAAGTATAAACAAAAAAGCCCATCGTTCGATGCGCACATTTCTCCATGATAAGACAAAGAGACACTCAGCCTCTCATACTTAATCATTTGCCCTGCACTCCAATGCCCGGCGAGAAACATTTTGCTTCTACTTGTTTTCCAACTGCTTAATCATATCATGGATAATTCTCATAATCAAGATGTTTTTCTTTAAAAAGAAAAATTCTCTTTCATTCGTTTTTCTTTTCGGTATAATGAGACGGTAAGAAATGACTACATTAGGAGCAAGAATATGTCCAAAGAAAACTACCTCTTGATTCTTATTATGATTATTTTTCTAAGTGGTTGTCAAGGGCCAAACCAAGGGAACAATCCGCACCATAAAGAGACCACTGCAACAAGTGAAGCTTCACTCCAAAAGGTTCCTGCCATCGAACAACCACTCATTATTGAAAGCTCACAAGAAGACCAGACCACTTCATTGCAAAGCGATCGACCTGACCCAGAAACTTCTGATGATGGGCTCTTAGGTACTGCCAAATCTCGTGATAACCATCAAAACATCGGAGGAATTCCAGAATTGATTATTCCGGATGGTCACACACAAGTTCCCAGTACTTCCAGCCAGGAACCTAGTACTTCACAGGAAGAAACAAGCCTGATCGAAAAGGTTGGTTCTGATGTTACTTCTGGTCACTTGTCTGGTAGCTCTTCAAATGAAAGCCAGGAAATTGACGCTGTTCAAGATGAAACACCTAATCTATCAGGGATTGATTATTCACAATACCAAAATATCTCAGAGGTTATCCGATCCTTAATTAAAGAATACGACTTACCTGAAAAGAATCTTGGTATCGTCTATGAAAACCGTATCACTAACGAGCGTTTCTATCTCAATGAGAATAAGGCGGCCTATGCTGCCTCAACGAACAAGGTCGGCCTTGCAACCCTGTACATTGACCAAATCTATAAGGGGACGATCGATTGGCAAACAAAGTTACCTGCATCCCCTAAGAGTTTTCAAGCTGGAGATGGGCTCATCTCCAATAGTCCTTTAAAGTCATCCTATGACTTGGAAGACTTAATGTTCAACTTAATCGTTTATTCAGACAATACTGCATGGCGTATTATGCTGGACTACTATAATGATCATTATGGAGATGTCAAAAAATCATTATTAAAAGCCTCAAAAATAGATCCACTTTCCAAACCCTTAATCGATAACTATAATTATGCGACTCCTAATCTATTGAATACCTTCCTTAACAAAATAGCCGACTCCTCTCGCTATGATAAACTCAAGGACTTTATGCTGGAGGCGCAGCCGCATCTACGCTTTAAGCTCTACCATGATGAGGGAATGGCCACGAAATATGGCCAATATAATAATGTTTACCATGATACCGGCATCTACTATGAGAATGGCCAGCCCGTCTACACACTGGTTCTCATGACGATTGATGTTGGAATGGTCGACACTTTCATGGGTGAGCTTAACTTAAGAATTAACGAATGGTATCATTACCAGGAAGGACGGTTGGCCAAAGTTGAACTTTCTTCTGAATAAGAGGTGTCAATCCGTCCCCCGCTATAATAAGGAGGTTATAATGTTTAGGAAGTCTATACTTTGTTTCCTCATTTTAGTTATTGGTTTAACAGGTTGCCAATCCGATAAGCACTCATCAGAAAAACAAAAGACCCCCTCTGACCTTCAAAGCGACCCAGTCATACAATCCACAACTCTCGAAACGACTCAAGAAGACCTTTTAGCCGATTTGATCGATGACGATCTTCCAATCGAACCGGTTGATTATTCGCAATTTGATAGTGTTGACTCACTCATAGAACAAATCATTCAAGACTTTGGCTATAATCAAACGAATCTTGGGATCGTCTATCACAACTTAGTAACCGAGGAAGATTATACATTGAATGAGAATATGCCGATCTTTGGAGCTTCTACCAATAAAGTAGGAACTTGTCTGATCATCGCCGATCTCATTAATCAAGGTAACTTGACCTGGGATACGTATGTGCCGGCATATAGCAGTCTTTATGAAGAAGGGGATGGTGACATTACCAATAGCCCCTTAAAGGATTGGTATACTGTGGAAGACCTGGTCTATAATATGCTTGTTTATTCTGATAATACCGCATGGAATATCTTAGCTGTCTACTATATCAATCATTATGGTAGTCACCAAGAGGGTCTCATCCGAATTTCAGGCATTCAAGACATTCCACAAGACCTCTATCAATCAAACTTCGCTTGCCCTTCAATGTTAGATGGTTACTTACAAAAAATTGTTCAAAATCCAACCGCCTACCATAAGCTATCGGACTACATGCTAATGTCCGAACCCGGATTACGTTTCAAACAGTATGTACCTGAGGGCATGGCCTCTAAATATGGTCAATACGATGATGCCTACCATGATATCGGTATTTACTATGAAGAGGGGGTCCCTCTATATACACTGGTTCTGATGAGTAAGAATTATAGTGTCTCTGATGAATTTATGGCGACCTTAAACTATCACCTAAAAATATGGACAAAATACCAACAAATAAAAGATGCGGACCACTCATTAGAGTGAGTCCGCTTCTTTTGTTTTGAAGTGTTGTAACTGGGTTGGGGTCACTGTCACAAGAGCCAAAAAGATATATCCCGTCTGGATCCAAAAAATCCCGACATCCATCAAACCATGAAAGAGGACTGTCAAGACAGTTGCTACCACCAGCCCCATCTCTGGGCGAATTTGTGGGTTGAAGATTCCCCTAAAGAGTCGCCGAAAATAACGAGAAAAAGCCATGACTAAGAGCATCATCCCTACTAAGCCATAATTAGCCAAACAGTCCACTAACAATTGATGGGCATGCATTTTTCCCTTGTCGGCAAATAAATAATAGAAGTTCACATAAGTCATTGGCCCCCTACCGACGATTGGACTTGTCAGAAAGAGATTCCATCCCACTTGCCAAATAGCAAATCGATCCTCAAAACCATGTGCCAAGGTCGTAAAGCGAGGCAGGAGGTCGGGCCGGATGAGCAGCGCGATAAAACCACCAACCAATAAGAACCCTAAACCCCATGCTAACTTGGGCTTTAAGAAGAAGAGCATGATAACAGCTCCCACAATCACAGTTGGAATGGACCAGCGTGATCCTGTCAAGATCAAACTCATTAAATTCATTAAGATCGTCAATACCATCACCCAACGGAAGCGTCGATTCTGATTTTGACTAAAGAGATAAATTGCCATAATAAGAACCATCGCAATATAAAGTCCATAATAGTTTGGATTAAAAAAGGTTGCCTCAGCCCGTGTTTGAGGATTATGATATTTAAAGATATAGAGTAAATCATAACCGTTCTTCAAAACATCTCGACTGTACTTGTAATAAGAGAGTAATGCCAAAGGAATTGACCCGAAGACAAACACCTTAAGATTAAACTGATACAATTCGAACGTCAGGTAACGTTGATAAAAATAAAAGAGCATGGCAAATAAGAACATCACGACTCCTACCCCGACCCCAATCCAGTTCTGATAAAAAAGGCCCACTAGGAGACTATAAAAAATAAAGATCCCTAACCAATGTGTTTTAAGAAATGCTTCTTTCAATTCTTTATAATGGGTAAAAAACAAGATGCCAGCCCCTAGTGCTGTCACGAGGCTGCTTATATAAAATGGGAAAAGAATTGAGAGACTGATCAATGCAAAAATAATGGGTTCAATTTGTTTTTGATTCAATAATTTTTTCAAGATGATCCTCACCTTCTTTCTCAACCATTATAGCAAAACCTGATCAAAGTTAGCTACTGACCCAATCGCTCACCAAAAAATTTTATGGTAAAATATACCTTACGAAGTCACTCATGATCATGATCGATAAAAGGAAGGATTCTATGCGTTCACTTTTTAGTAATTCACAAAAACGTCAGTTAAAGATCATTGAGCTTTTGCACCATTCAGAAAAACTCTATACTTATAATCAGTTGGAAAAACAAATCCAAGCCTCATTACCAAGTCTAAAGGAAGATCTAAACTTTATCGAGAAGACTTTTTCAGACCAGATGAGACTGCATTTAACCAACAGCGGCGTGATGGCTCGTTTTAAAAATAATATCTCCTATGAATTTTTTTATCAGTACTATATCGCACATTCTACTCCTTTTCAGTTGATTGAACAGATCTTCTACCAACCCAATCTGACGATTGAAGAGGCAGCAAAACATTTCGAGGTTTCTGTTTCCACCGTCTACCGACTTATCAACCAAATTAACAAACTGACTAAAGCTAAATACCAAATTATGCTTAGAACCAAACCGATTCATTTTGAAGGTAAGGAATTAGACATCCGTTATTTCTTTGCTGAATACTTTAAACAAAAGACCTCTCCCTTAGACTGGCCTTTTGACCATGTGCCACAACCACTAATGCTTGAATTTGTGCAGATCCCTTTTTCTTATATTGAACCAAGCCAATCCTTTGCTAGCTTTCGTAACTTCCTATTGGAAACAACCGTCAACTTATTTCGGATCCAACAGGGTTATAACTCCCAGCTATCTACAGTTGATCAGAAAAAAATCAATGCCTGTTCAATAATCCTTAGTGACACCCATTTTCATACAATTAAGCAAGATGTTGAGCAATTTTTTGCGATTAGGATCGACACCACCCAAATCTATCAAATTTTCTTTAATTATCTTCATGAAAGCTTTGCTTTATCGACCATGGATTTAATGGAAACACCCGACCACCACCGTTCTTTCCAGCTGCTCAGGCAAATGATTCACTCCTTATGTGATGAATTTAATATTACCACTGAGAATTCTAGGGACCTCATCATTTACTTGCATAATCTGGTCCACTCAGAAAATTTTTATATTGGGAATCAACCACTCCTAATTAATCGCAATCAAAGCTTCAGCCAGATGGCTCGCTTCCTGCAACCCGCCTTTTATGACCGAATAAAGTCTATGTTAGACCATTACTTAGCAGAAATGAACATCCAAATTAGTGAAAATGGCAAGGAATTTATGATTGTCTGTATTTATACCCAATGGAAAGAACTTTATGATTATCTCAAAGCCTACATCCGCCAACCAAAACTGATGATCCTGAGTGATTTTAATACCGGCCATGAGAAATTAGTTGAAGCCTTTATCAAAGACCACTTCAAGAGTAACATTAAGATCCTTCACCATTCAAAAATTGATCTCAGTTATGAAGATATCAAAAAATCCGAGGCGGATATTATCATCAGCAACTTCACAATCCGAGAGATCCCAGGTAAAGAAATCATTCATTTCTCAGCCCTACCGAATATCTCAACCTTAAAGAAAATCGAAGAAGCGGTCTTTCGTTTTCGTTTAAAGATTCAAAGTGATGATACAATTTGGAGTCAAAACTAAGGCCTCTATTTTCTAATTTCGATCTGAAAAGTTCTATCCTCGATCCCACTTTGAATTCTTTTTTGATTCAGGTATAATTAATTTCAGTTTACCAATTGATCGAATGTCCTTTTTTTCAAATCTCGTCAACAGAAGGAGCCCCTTATGCGACCACCAAAGTTTTCATTGAAATATTTTACTTTATTTATGATCTTGCCATTCACTATGCTGTGTTTGACTCAACCGCTTCGTGTGGCAGGCCAGATTAAGAACCTATCCAAATTACCGAATTTATCCCAAGACGTCGAAAAAGCCAAGAAATACCCTTCAATTCCTATGCCAGATTCTTATCCAAAAGACCTCGTGCAACTCTTTGATGAACAAGTCAATGCACGTTCCTACGTTGTCGTGGATAGTCAAACGAATCGCATTCTTGCTCAACGCCAGGCCAACGTACCCTATCCAATTGCTTCCATGTCTAAAATCATTCCAACTTACCTAGTCTTCAAAGCAATTGATGAAGGTAAGCTCACACTTGAAACTGAAATCGAGGCTCCCAAAGAAATTACGGATGTCCTATCTAATAATTATGAATTATCGAGCGCCAATTTAATTGGAGGACAAAAATACTCTGTTAAAGACTTGCTCTACGGGGTCATTATGATGTCAGGAAACGATGCTACCTCTGTTCTCATGTGGCATTTATACGGGTCTGAACAAGGTGGAGTAGAAGCCATTAAGGACCAACTAGATGAATGGGGCATAACAGACTATCGTTTCTTTACAAACTCAGGACTCCCCAATTCCTTTTTGCCAGAAGAATGGTGGGCCCCTGGCTCAAGTGCCAATGATGAGAACCAAATGTCTGCTCAAGATGTGGCCCTAGTTGCCCAACACGTCAGTGAAGACTACCCAGAAATTCTTCAAATCGCCTCTACCATTGAATACCGCTTTAAGGCGGACACGGAATTCGAACAAGTTTTTTATACAACCAACTTGTTATTAACGGGTCAGAGTGAAGAACGCCAAGGAATTACGGGGCTGAAGTCAGGTTCAACGGACGCAGCAGGTAATAACTTTGTCGCAACTGGTACAGAAGAAGGGCGTGAACTCGTTACAGTCGCCATGGGAGTCTTCCCAAATGCTGATGGTTCAGTGACCACTCCTTATGCTGATATTAACCATTTACTGAATGGTTTGGCAACCCATCCTGATCTCTATCAGGATGAGAAACTCCCCACGAATAAAAAACCTTCTTTAGCGGAACGTCAAGCTGAGGAAGCCAGTATCCAAGCTTCTATCAATGAATCCATTGTGGAAGCAGCTAAAAAAGATGAGACTCCTGGTGAAGAAGTCAAAGAGTTTGAAAATCGACGGGATAATCCGATCACAGACTTCCTCGGGCAATTTTTTAAATAGGACTTCACCTCTTTCACTTAAATTTAAGATTCTAAAATTTATAGGGATGATGGAAGAAAGAATCTTTTATCATCCCCATTTTTTAAAACACAGAATCAGCATCCAATATAATAGAGGGTTAAGAAGATTTAAAAATCAAGCCTTACATTCCCAACACCTTCGACCATCAGACCTTTACCAATGGCCCAATCGAGGGGACTAATAATAAAATTAAAGTCCTTAAACGCAATGCCTATGGTTACCGTAAGGATACCCATTTCAAGAACCACATTCTTTTGTATCACAATTATCTGTATCAAGAAAAAAAGAGACCAAGCAAGCTCACCTTGCTTGGTCTTCTTTCGATGTCATCCAGTCTCCTTGATAGAGAGCTTTATGACTCACTCGCCTGACTCTTATTTGCGATATCGCGTCGAATCTCTGCAATAAAATCTTGGACTTTCATTGATTCGGAAGCGTCCTGGCCATAACGTCGCACATTAACCGTGCCTGTTTCCACTTCTTGATCCCCAATCACTAATTGATAGGGAACTTTTGAAGTTTGGGCAGACCGAATCTTATAACCCAATTTCTCATTTCGCAGGTCCATCTCAGCCCGAATGCCTTGTTCCTTTAAGGTATTATAGATGGTCGCTACTTGATCCCCATGCGCCTCAAGGCTCACTGGCAATAGGACCACTTGCACAGGAGCTAACCAAGTCGGAAATGCCCCTTTATACTCCTCCAATAAATAGGCAACGAAGCGTTCCATTGTTGATACGACACCCCGGTGGATCACAACTGGACGATGGGTGTTTTGACCATCTTCACCAACATAGGTTAAGTCAAAACGTTCAGGTAATAAGAAGTCCAATTGAACCGTTGACATTGTTTCTTCAATGCCAATGGCCGTCTTAAATTGAACATCTAATTTGGGTCCGTAGAAGGCCGCTTCCCCTTCAGCTTCGAAGTATTCTAGGCCAAGATCATCCATGGCTTCTTTGAGCATAGACTGCGCTTTTTCCCACATCACATCATCGTCAAAATATTTCTTCGTATCCTTGGGATCACGGTAAGAAAGGCGATAACGATAGTCTGTAATACCGAAATCCTTATAAACCTCTTCGATCAGTTTAATGACACGTTTAAATTCATCCTTAATTTGATCGGGTCGGACAAATAAGTGGGCGTCATTAAGGGTCATTTCACGCACGCGCTGAAGACCGGATAAGGCACCTGATTTCTCATAGCGATGCATCATACCCAACTCAGCAATTCGAATTGGCAACTCACGATAAGAGTGAATGGTATTCTTATAGATAAGCATATGGTGAGGACAATTCATAGGACGAAGGACCAACATCTCTCCATCCCCCATATCCATAGGTGGAAACATATCCTCTTGATAATGATCCCAGTGCCCGGATGTTTTGTACAGGTCGGTCTTCGCCATAATTGGAGTATAGACATGCTCATAGCCTAAGGAAATTTCTTTGTCCATAATATAGCGTTCAATAATCCGTCGAACCGTCGCTCCTTTTGGAAGCCAGAAAGGTAGGCCAGACCCCGCCTCTTGACTAATCATGAAGATATCGAGTTCTTTGCCTAATTTACGGTGGTCACGCTCCTTAGCCTCTTGACGCAAACGTAGAAACTCATCTAATTCCTCTTGCTTATAAAAAGCTGTTCCATAGATTCTTTGCATCATCTTGTTATCAGAATTCCCGCGCCAATAAGCTCCAGCTAAGGAAAGAAGTTTAAAAATCTTGATCTTACCTGTCGATGGGACATGAATACCCCGACATAAATCAGTGAAATCTTCTTGCTGATAGACTGTAATCTCCTCGTCTTCCGGCAAATCGCGAATGAGTTCTTGCTTATAAGGGTCCTCCTTAAAGAGCTCCAGGGCTTCTTCACGTGAAACGACCCGACGCACAATGGGGTAATTACTTGCTATAATCTTCTTCATTTCTTTTTCGATAAGAGGTAAGTCCTCTTCGGTAACGGGCTCTTCCTTATCTGTATCGTAGTAGAAGCCGGAGTCAATAACAGGTCCGACTCCAAAATGAATACCAGGATACAAGCGACTCAAGGCATGCGCCATTAAATGGGCAGACGAGTGGCGCATGATATCGAGGGCTTCCTCACTCTTATCTGTAATAATCTCTAGTAACCCATCCTTTTCAATTGGGCGATCATGGTCGATGAGTTGACCATCTAATTTGCCGGCCAGGGTTGCTTTAGCCAGTGACTTAGAGATTGAGGCTGCCACCTGATCTGGTGTTACACCTGACTCATATTCTCTAACATTGCCATCAGGCAGTGTAATCTTGATCATTATTATCAAACTCCTTCTATAAAATAAAAATCCCATTGGTCCATCATAGGACCAATGGGACGTTTAGCACGCGGTTCCACCCAACTTTGTTATTGAAATCTCAATAACCTCTCTTCCAGTTAACGCCTGAAACGTCTCTGCTTAATTGCGTAAGCTTTCGGCAGAGATAAAGAAAAGGGGTGATCATAAGGGGCATTAAGGCTTCACACCAACCAGCCTCTCTCTTTAAAAAACCTTCTTAAGACCTTGTCTTTTCAATTTTCTATAAGATCATTTAATCACTTTTTCACCTTTTATGCAAGACTCATGATCGCTTAAGGGTTAAAACGACGATTACGTCCCTTAAGTGGGTACTCCTTTGCTAAGTATCGGACTCTTTGCATCAAGCGCTTGGCCTTCAAAGGTTCTTCAGAATCACGACTACTACTTAAGTGGATTTCTAATTCTGCTATGGAGAAGTTTGAAGTAAAGAAAGTCACTAAAGACTCCTTCATACGGTATTCTAAGATAACCCCCAAAACCTCATCACGCACCCAGGGTGAATTGGATTCAGCCCCAATATCATCAATCATCAATACCGGTACTTTCTTGGTCTGATTGATCCGCTCATTTAATTGGTCATTCTGTCCAATAAGACTCTTTATCTCCAGAGCGAAGGTTGGATAATGAATCATCTTGACTGCAATTCCAAGTTTTACCAGACTATTGGCTAAGGCGCCTAGTAGATAGGTCTTTCCAACTCCAAAGGGCCCGGTTAAATAAATGCCGCGGCATTCCTTAATATCTTGTTTGGCCTGGGCCAAGAAGTCACTTACTTCTTCCATCAATTCAAGACGATCTTCGCTAGATAAATCATATTCATCTAATTGAGCCTCCCGGACATCACGAGACATCATGCGATTATCAATTAAGGCATCGCGTTTGCGTTGCGCTTCTTGAGATAAATAGGCCTCCGTCGGAACATAGGTCACATCAATGTAGTTATAGTTAATAAACAACTCAGGAGTAAACCCCGGATTTTGTCCCGACTCACCCCGATTTATGGCTTCTTTCTCCAGCATATATTCGTTTAATTTTGATCGGCTATCAGCAATCATTTGACTCGAAAGTTGATGAGAATGTTCTTCAATGAACGCCTTGATCGGTGGGTAGGCCATGATTCGCTCAAGTTGTTCCTGAGCGCTTGCCGTTTGGGGGAAGCGGGTCTGCATCTCACTCATCACTTGCTTGATGGTCTTCATGTTCACTTTCCTCCTTATTCATTAAAGCTTTTAAGCGCTGCCTGATCGCATGAACAGATTCAGGATTTGTCGGACTTACCGGCACCCTTTCATCCACTTGAGTGCCTTCTCCATTCATCCAGGAAGGCAGAGCCTCTTGCCGTTTAGGAATCGACTTTTTCCAGGCCCCTCGATTTTTATTGCTCTGATTTGGTGACTTTTCTTTCACCTTTTTCTGACGAAGCAAAAAGTTTAAAGCCTCTCCAGCATCTTCAAGCCCTGCTTGCTGCCACTGGTTCGCAATGCGGTTGGATCGTCCTCTTTCAAAGTTCGCCTGCCTCTCCAGACCGATCAGATAATAAATCAACATATTGATCACATCATCCTTCAAGGAGGATTGTTGGCGCAGATCACGCAAATAAAAGCTCTCACTCGAGCTCACAAAGCCATTGGAAGCTAACTTCATTTGACTTAAGAAAGCCTCCGGATCTAGTTCCTGGCAAATGCCCACCAGTTCAATCTCGTCATCGGTCAAGTCAGGGTATAGAGCTTTTAGTTTGTCTTTATCGACCGACTGAGCTTGTTCCATGCGTGAGTGCTTCTGCCCTCTTTGCTTCGTAAAGTACTGGTTCTTTTGAGCATAGTCTCGCAAAAGATCTAAATCCACTTGTTGGGAGATTGGATTTTGTGCGAGTTGGGTAACTTGGGCCATGGTTTGTTCGTCTAAATCATAAAATTGACTTAAGTGAACCACTTGTTGTATAACTGCTTTATTTAAAAGCTCCTGGTCAAAACCATTTGTTTCTAATATCTGACGATAGAGTGTTTGGTTGAAAGAAGAAGAAGCAAGATCCTCATTTGAGTCCGGATAACCGTACTGTTCTTTATATTGAACGTCCTTCGTCACTAGGACCAGGTCCCCAAAGTCATGATGGAGCGACTTCTGATTAAAGACACTTGTAAAAGTCTGACTGATCTCTTGATATTTTTCTTGATCAATTCCTTCATCCTTCCAATGGTAATTAAGCTTATAAAAAGCTTCATCACCGATTTGGTGGTATAAGGCACTCGAGAGTTGCGGATGGTTGAAGAATTGCTCAATCGCCAACGGACTTTGTAATTCATAGAGAATTGTTTGACGCTGATAGGAATCATGCGATGCCTGATCTCGGTAGGTCCTCATTAACCCCACACCTTCTAGACGAATTCTAGCTTCATTCAGATCCTGAATTCCCATATTCAAAGTCGGTAACAACCAAGCATGCACTTGTCGATAAGTCCAATCTTCATGATTAAGAGGCTGATTGGCTAAGGTTAAATAAAGACTCAAAGCTTGTCCACCCATGATAGGCTGATAGAGCTGGGTCAAACACTGCAATTGAAGCGGTGCTAAGGACGGTATTACCTTAACTTGATAAGGCTGATAGGGATTAACCTGTAGGACCATCTTTTGTTAGCTTTGATTGAATGACCTGCTTATCCAAAGCTTTCAACTCTTGAATAAAGCGCTCACGTGATTGAAATTCACGGTACACACTCGCGAAACGTATATAAGCCACCTCATCCAGCTCCATAAGAAGCGGCATCACATATTCACCAATCGCTTTGCTTTCCACTTCATGCTCACCTTGTTCAATCAAGCGGCTTTCTACCTTTGCTACGAGTTCGACCATTTGGTCACGAGAAATTGGTCGTTTCTCGGCTGCTCTAACTATCCCGCGTAATAATTTGTCTGGGTTGAACTCTTCACGTGTTCCATCGCGTTTAACAACTAAAATCGGGGTTCTTTCAATGCGCTCAAAGGTATTAAAGCGATACCCACACGTTACACACTCTCTCCGTCTTCTAATTGAAGCCCCATCATCAGCTGGTCTTGAATCGATCACTTTTGACTGCTGGTGATGACATTTTGGACATTCCATCAAAGTTCCTCCTTTCATACAATATTCTCTACCCTATTATAACGGATTGGGAAGCTCCTGTAACGCTTTTGTTATTTGAGAGTATGTCTGCTTCAAGTCATGGGCTGTGCATATCACAACATCTGCCTGGTCTGCCTTGTCCTTAGTAGGAAGTTGACTGGCAATGCGTTCTTGTGCCTCCCCTTGATCCAATTGATCCCTGGCCATCAGCCGTTGAATTTGAATGGCATAAGGTAAAAAGGCAACCCAAACTTGGTCATAGAATTCCAATCGCCCGGTTTCATAGAGAAGAGGTACTTCAACAAAAAGAAAGGGGTCAGTCGTCATTTGAATCTGGTCTTCAAGGGCCTGAAAAACAAGCGGATGGATAAGTTGATTAAGCCATTCAAGTGCATCCGGATTACTAAAGACGATCCTTCCCAGTGCCTTACGATCAATTTGTCCTTGGTCATTCAAGATTTCAGGTCCAAAATGATCTACGATCGCCCTATACCCCCTAGTATGAGGTTGCTGAACTTGATGGGCCATTTGATCCATATCTAGGACCTTAAAGCCTTGGTCTCTTAGATAATTAGCGATGGTCGACTTCCCCGTTGCAATTCCCCCTGTAATCCCAACAACATAAGTCATACCTTCTTCGCCTCCTGACAATTTGGGCAGAAGTGGGTTCCACGTTGCGCTAACTTTATCTTACAGATCCTGCTGCCACATCGAGGACAAGCCTGTCCTTCCTTTCCATAAACTTGGAGTGCTTGCTGAAATTTACCGGCTTGCCCTAAAGAATTCCGATAAGTTCGAATCGTTGATCCTCCAGACGCCACAGCTTGATGAATAACTTCAAGAATGCTTTGGTGGAGAGCTTTAATCTGATCAGGATTTAAATGATCGCAAGGGGTATTGGGATGAATACCGGCCCGAAATAAAATTTCATCAGCATAGATATTTCCGATACCCGCCACAAGCTTTTGATCGAGTAAGACCGGCTTAATCGGGCGATGGGTTTTACCGAGTTTGGAAGCAAATACGCTAATATCAAAGTCTTCAACGGTAGGCTCCGGCCCCAGTCCCTTAGCTTCAAAATAATGATCTAATTGGTCGGGTGTAATCAATTGCATCCGACCGAATTTCCTAACATCATGATATAAGAGGGTACTCCCATCCCTCATAAAGAAAGTAACATGGACATGTCTATTCTGGTGGTCAGATAGATCTTCCCCTGTCTTGTATAAATATTTCCCTTCCATTCTTAGATGGGAAATCAAGACCCAATCACTCAAAATAAAGAGAAGGTACTTGCCCCTGCGATCGACATTGATAATTTTTTGCCCTGAGAGTCTGTTAATAAAGGTTTGAAGATCTCCTACGATAATTCTTGGCCAATCAACTTGAACACGGTCAATCTCTTGTCCGAGAACCAGTTGATTTAATCCGATCTTGACCGACTCCACTTCTGGTAGCTCTGGCATCAAATAACACTCCTTTTCATTTTTATCCGACTAATCGCCATTCACCTGGGTCAGCGATTAGGATTTCAAAGGTTTTCCTCCATTATAACCATAATTCTTACTCGCTAGTGAGTACGACAAGTCCTCCTTCAGTCCTGATCATTTCCCGATAGCCCGCTTGCTGATACTTATGGATTGTCTGTCTCTCTTGATCTTGAGGGGACTCCGCCAGGATGGATTGGTCGTAAATGAGATAGCGAATGGAATTATCAACTTCTCCTTGATTATGATAAAACAAGTCATAAAGGGCGTCTGCTTCAGCAAGAGGAGTCGTATATTGATAGCTGGCTAAGATCGGTTGATCTTTTGGAAGTGCCGCAAGCACTTGGTGACTTTCCTGGTAGCTGCTACGATTTAACCAGTAGTCCTTAAACCATTCACTCTTTTGATTGAACAAAACGAGGGTGAAGGTCAAAGACATGGCAAGCATGCCTCGAATAAAAGAGGGTTGCCAACTTTTTCTTAGCTCTTTATAAGCTATAACAGACATCAGGAAGATCAGGGTCGTTGACCCGAAATGATATTGCTTGAAAACATCCACCTGATAAATCCAATCACTCAACAGGTTAATCACGAACAAGGGTAAAGCCAGGATGAATACATGCCATCTTCTTTGCAGAAGGGGTAACCCTGCCTGACTAGCCAAAATAATCAAACAATAAGTAAGCTTGGAAGGCGTCATAATACTGGTCAGAGTATAAGCTGGTTGGCTAACAGCGTTGATTAAGGCATCAGTCAAGCCTGATTGGTTAGCCAACATAAAATTCGCAAAACGACTTGTCATGGCCCCCTCCCCTGCTTGATTCAACCAGAATACGGCCGCTAAAAAATAAAGGATTGGTAGGATAATTTGTAAGCAAATAAGTCGAAGCCTACTGGATTTCCTTTGTTTTTCAAATAAAAAGAATAAACCCAGGGTCACTAAATAAATGGCGGCATCTTCCTTGACGATTAAGAGCAAACCACTCGCCAAGACACCCCAAATAGGGCGATCCGTTAATAAAAAGTAGAATACCCAAAGAATTAAAGGAGCCAGAAAGCAATTCTCATGATAGTCATAAAAATAGCCTGAATTGAGAGTCGGCAACCAAAGATAGGCTGCTAAGAAGGCTAAGCGTTGACTTGAAAGAAAACCATACTCTTTCAAAATTAAATAAAGAGGCCCTAATCCAGATAGACAAATGATCACCTGACTCACTTCTAAGGTCAAACCATTCGGGAAGAGGTGAAAAACTGGCCATAATACATAGTGGATTGGGGATAAATGAACGGCAAAATGGGATAACAAACGATCTCGCTCGAGCGTTGTCACAGGACCTTGTCCCTTGATCATGGAATGAAACATTTGGGTAAAAATCCCCATATCAAAAGTTGGGGCTCGAAAAGTCTTAATTCGTACAAACATAAAGCCATATAGAATCAGGATGTGAACCAAGGAAACCACCAGCAAAATCCAAGGTAAGGATCGGTTCAATGGTCGAAAACTAAACAAGTATCGAGAAAGGATCATCCAGATCATCAGTCCGATTAATACAAGGCAAAAGGTTTGAAAAAGTTGGCCATCCATTAGCGACGGCTCCCAAGCAAACTTGCCTAATTGAGCTTGCGAATAGTGAGTCTTTATTAATCTTAGTAAGCATAGTCCATATAGAACCAAGACCAAAAAGGCAAATCGATAGCCCTTATGATAATTCACAATATACAGATGAAGGCAGGTAAAAGAAATTAAACCACAGCCTAGAATGATCATTGAACTTCTCGATTGATTGGCTATCAGCAACAAATAACTATTCAAGGCAACCAGTAGCTGGTCTTCCTGCCAATCATTTAGTTTAAAGACACGGTTTACAACTAGGACAAAAGCCCAACACCCGATCCATAAGAAAGCCACTTTAATGGGTGCTAGGCTTTGGTCCAATTGCAGGAAATGGCCGAACTGATTATTTCTTAAGAGCAACAAAATGCTAGTCAATAAATAAGCAATAACGGCCCCATATATCAAGTTATGGTGGTCAATTTTTGTCAATTTCATAGCTAACGCACCTTATCCTTCCGAGGATAGCGTTGATTAAGAAAGAATAAACCGATTAAGCTGATCCCCGCAAAAAGAGAGAGGAGGATTCCAACAGTTAACCCTTTGGGTTTAAATACCATTTCAATCTGATGGTCTCCTGGTTGGACTTGGAAGCCTAAGAGCGCATCCCAGATCGCATGGGTTTCCACCTCTTTGCCATCTACTTTTACCCGCCAGCCCTCATCAAAGGGGATCGAGGTAAATATCCAAGACGCGTCATGGGCAGTAATTGATCCCTTAACAAAATTAGACCCCCAGCGTTCCACCCTCATGCTGGCATCTTTTAACTGAGTGACCAAATTCGTTAATTGTTCTTGATCAAAGCGAAAGACCTTCAATTGGGTCAAGTTAAACTGTCTATCTGCCTTAATCTCCAGTGTTAAGTCAATTCTCTGACCCTTTTGCTGATGAGCGATATTAAAGATCTGATCACTGCCAAATTTCGACCGATAGTCTAACTTCTCGCCATTGACAAGAATCGAAACTTCATCCTGATAAGTCGAAAGGCTCTTAGGAATATTGATAAAATAAGGATCGTCCGTTTCTGGAGTGAAGGTCAAAGTAAATTGCGCGTTCGTGGTAGAGTCTTGGCGAGAATAAATCTGTTCACCAGATTCCGTTGCACCATGGATCAGATTCGTGAAAGACTGACTTGACTCCACCTCTTCAAAAAGATTCTGATTCTGAGACATTAAGGATTTAGCAATTGCATTCTGGTTGGCTATCGGCTGATCAGGGACTAACTGTAATTGAGCAGCCGCTTGATTGATGGCAAATGCAATGGGTAAGGTTTGAGAAACTTTGTAAATAGAAAAGCGGTCTGTTTCAGCCATCTTGTTATGCGGTTGAAGGATATCTTTACGTGTTACATCTGTTGGAAAGACATACGTTCGGTCCATCTCCTCTTGGCGATCCGTTTCAAAAGGCTCATTCGCAATGTAATATTTGACACCAAATAGGGCATCCGTTAAGGGAGTTCCATAGTAATAAATCGATGCATCAATCGCTGAATTGCCTAAATTCTCAAATAGATCACGAGTTGAGGCTTCTAAGCTGGACGAAAAAGTGGTCAAGCCAGGGTAATTGATGGCCATTGGGTCATTCTTAGACCGATAAAAAGTCTTGGATATCCGATAAAAATCTGACTGGTCAGGTCGTATCAAATCAACTGCCTCATCGATCACATTCAAAGCATTCTCGAACTTATACGCATTATTATGGTTAATCGCTCCTTGAGAAATGAAGGCATTCATACCCAACTCAAAGAAGGTCAAGGCTAAGACCATCAACCATTGCCAGGATCCTCTCTTAACAAAATATAGGATTAGGACCATCAAGCCCACCAACAAGGCAGAAGCTTGCCTTTGTTCAGGACTTAAAAAACTATACTCCTTTGGCAGGATAACGGCCTGGACCAGACAGGTTAGGGCCATCATGACAAAGACCTTCCAACTTTCAACCTTACAATCTTTTAACCCCTGAAAGGCTAACGTTAGCACAAAAAAGATCAAGATCCATGAAAAGCGGTAAAAGAAGCCTGCTGGATTTTGCCCCATATGCCAAATCTTACTGGTCCATTCATGACTAATGGATAAGAAGAAAATCAGCAGCATGAAAGTACTAGCAATTTTATTCCGTCTTTTAATTTTGTCTGATAAATAATAGAAAACTAAGCCGATTAAACCTAAGGATCCCATGTAAATATTAGGAAGATTTGGCCCTGCAGACCAGCCATTATTATCAAATGATCCGATCATCAATTTAGCTAAAATATCTAAAGGATTAATCTGAAATTCCCAAGCAAATTCCATTCCTGAACTCAAAGCCCCTTTAGATGCTAGTAGGTTATGGATATTCGGCAAGAGAATAAAAGAGGTTAAGCCAATTCCAAGCAGGGATAATACTCCTAGATAAAGCACCTTCCGTAAGCTAATCTTTAAAAAACTAGCTAGGTCATGGTCGCCATAATGGACCACGAGGTAGTAAAAAGTATAGAAGAAAACAAAGAGGCAAACCATGTAACCCATGTAATATTGGATGATCATCGTTAATGCGAGCAATAGAACATAACGATAGCCCCTTTGGCCATCTAGGAACTCTTCAAGTGCCACAAGCAAGATTGGCAGGAGCCACAAGGCATCCATAAAAATGGGAACCATCTGATAAGATACAGCAAAACCATTCAGCGCATAGGCGACCGCTAATATTATGGTTCGGATTGGGTAGGATTCCCCTTGATGTCGCTTGATCAAATAATAAGCCATTGAAAGACCAATTGCTGCATATCTCAGCCAAACAGATAAAAAGATAGCATAAGAGATGTATTTCAAAGGGACGATCAAATAAAACAAATTAAAGGGACTCAAAAGATAATAGGCCCAGGCACCCACCATGTTCCCACCCAAACTCTTCGTAAAAGAATAAAACAAGCTATTCAAGTCGCCTGAATGAAGGCTATTGCGCATAAAAAGATAAAGGTCAATAAACTGTTGGTTAAAATCTATGGCCAAGAAGGATTGGCTTCCAAAAGGAAAATAGTGGTTAAAATACCAAACGATGACCAGGATGACCAATGGGCAAAAGGCACTCATTGAGTAAATCAACTGTCTTTTCTTCATTATTTACCTCTCTTCTTAAAATTACTTTCCTTGATCAAGTAATGCGGCCGTCTTTTAACCTCATAGAATATTTTTCCTATATATTCACCCAAGACCCCAATTGAAACAAGCTGGACCCCACCAAAGAGGACCACAGAAAAAATAGTGGTGAAGTAGCCCGATACAGCTAAATCTGGGTGTCTTAGATAATTAATGAACAGCCAAAGCAGATAAAGCACCGCTATGGCAATACAGACCATGCCTAAAATAAATATCATTCGCAAAGGCTTGTTTGAAAAAGATAATATCCCATCTAAGCCATAATTTAATGACTTCTTAAAAGACCACTTCGTCTGTCCGGCCTCCCTTTGTTCATTCGGATAATCGATCACCGTTTCCTTAAAACCGATCCAGGAGAAAATCCCTTTTGAAAAACGGTTATATTCCTGCAAGGAGACAATGGCATCGACCGCCTGTCTAGAAAGCAAGCGAAAGTCTGAAATCCCATCTGTTAATTGCACATCCATCAACCGATTTGCAACTTGATAAAAAGCTTGGGCAAATAAACGAGTGGACCTTTTATCTCCCTCACGGGTTCTTTTGGCATTTACCACATCGTAGCCTTCTTCAAACTTAGCGAGCATCTCGTGAATAAGATAGGGAGGATTTTGTAAATCACCGTCCATGATAATAACGCAGTCGCCACTAGCATGTTCAAGTCCCGCTAGCATCCCTGCTTCTTTACCGAAATTACGAGAAAAAGATAGGTAATGCACTTCTGAATTCCCACCTGCAATCTCTCGCATTAAGTCTAATGTCTGATCCGTTGACCCATCATCAACATACAACAATTCAAACTCATAATGGGACAAGGGTTGAATGGCAGCCATAATAGCTTGATGGGTTTTTACAATCATCTCTTCTTCATTGAAGAATGGCACGAGTATTGTTACCTTCATTATCCTTCCTCCTGACCTTCGAAATATATTTTTCGGGAAATGAAGTTGAATGTCATGACAAAAACACCAACAATCACCTTGGCTAACATCACATCAAGCCTTAACCAGTCGACTAGGATTAACAAGCCTAAGAGTGTGAGCAACAGACCCACAATACTCAAGATAAAAAATGCAATCATTTCATGCGTCTTCTTAGCTTGTTTGTTTTTATTCAAAAAAACAAATCGCATACTCAATTCATAATTATAGAAAGTAGCCAGCACAAATGCGCAGGTAGCAGCGATAAAATGGTTGATCCCAAACTGATAATTCAAGAGATAGAGAATTCCCATATCTAACAGGGTGGCTGTGCCTCCAACGAAGACAAAGCGAACAAGTTGATTGATTAATTGACTCATTTTAAACTTCCTTAACTTAGTTTTACTCTTAAATTATAGCTAAACTCCTTGTAGAATTCATGAATATTTCGTACAAAGTCATAGAGAAGACTAATATTCTGGCGACACCCAAGCGGAAGAAGGGGTTACTTTAAGTCATACCAATTATCCCCGATATGATAATCAACTTTTAGGGGGACTGATAAATTACAAGCGGATTCCATTACTTGAGGAACTAAAACTTCTAATCGTTCCATTTCATCTCGCGGCCCTTCCAAAATCAACTCGTCATGCACCTGAAGAATGATCCGAGACTTCAATTCTTCTTGGTCAAGTGCTTTATTCAAGTTCACCATTGCAATTTTAATAATATCTGCAGCCGTTCCTTGAATGGGAGAATTCATCGCAGTTCTTTCAGCAAAAGACCGAACATTAAAATTCGAAGCATGAATATCAGGTAAGTAACGACGTCGATTAAAAAGTGTCTGAACATAACCGTGCGTCCGTGCTGATTGGACAATTTCTTCCATATAGTCTGCAATTTTTGGAAATTGTTCAAAGTAGCGGTCGATAAACTTTTTTGCTTCCTTACGAGGAATGTTCAAATTTTGAGAAAGGCCATAATCTGAAATGCCATAGACTATTCCAAAATTGACTGCTTTAGCCTGACGTCGATGTTCTGAAGAAACTGGCTCTTCCGCTGCTAGACCAAAGACACGACGGGCAGTGGTCGAATGAATATCTTCACCTTCAATAAAAGCTTGGATCATATGCTCATCTTGTGCCATATGGGCTAGGACCCGAAGTTCAATTTGGGAGTAATCGGCACCAAACATTTGCCAGTCTTCATGTGCCGGAACAAAGGCCTGACGAATCAAACGCCCTTCTTCAATCCGAATCGGAATGTTTTGTAAGTTAGGGTCGGTCGAAGATAAACGGCCCGTCTGAGTTAAAGTTTGAACATAGCGGGTGTGAATCTTACCGTCTTCCTTAATAAATGGCGGCAGCCCCTTCAAGTAGGTTGATTGAAGCTTCGCTAATTGACGATAATCAAGAATCGCTTGAATAATTGGGTGATGGTCGATTAACTTCTCTAAGACATCAGCAGCTGTCGAATAGCCTGTCTTAGTCTTCTTAATGACTGGTAACTCCAATCGTTCAAAGAGGACTTCACCTAGTTGCTTAGGAGAATTCAAGTTAAAGTCTCCGCCCGCCATCTCATGAATTTCAGCCTGCATTCTATCCAGTTGGACTTGTAACTGACGATCTTTGTCTTCTAGGATTTGACGGTCCACCTTAACACCCGTTATTTCAGTTTGAGCCAGACTTTTGGCTAAGGGAATTTCCATTTCATCATATAGCTGGGTCATTTCGACCTGGTTCAATTGGTTTTTGAGGGGACCCTTCGCTTGATATAAAATTTGTAACTTATAGGCTAAATGCTGATAAAATAATTCCTTGTCACTAGGAATCTTTTTCTTGCTTCCTTTCCCATAAATGACCTCGTCATCTTGAATGGGAATAGAAGATCCAATAAATTCAGCAATCTCCTTGAAACGATGTTGATTATTGGTGTCGACGAGATAACGCGCCAGTTGGATATCCATATCTAATCCCTTAACTTGACAATCATAACGGCTGGCAAGTACCGCCTCACGCTTATAGTCATAGAAAATCTTTTTTTTGTCAGGATTAGACAGCCATTGACAGAAAATGGGGTTTTCAAAAGCCAGACTCGCCTCGGTCACATAGACCTGATGGTTTTGATAGTCATACCAAGCAATGGCTTCAATGGGTGCAAAATGATAATTGTCATCCAGTGTCTCACTATAATAAGCGACCTTGTCCACTAACATCGAGGGCGTAATCTCGCTGACCCATTGAATCTTATAGGGAACATCTTGAGCTTTTGTATCAGTAAGCTGATGAGTCGGGCTTGAATCGACCATGTCCTTCAAGAAAGAACGGAAATCCATTTCTTGATACAGTTTTAAAAGTAAGTCTGAATTGACTTCCTTCCTCTTAAGATCCTCCAGACCGATCTCTAAGGGGACTTGGCAATGAATCTGGGCTAAGTCTTTACTTAAGAATGCCTGATCCTTGTCTGCTATCAAATTCTCCTTCATTTTTGAAGGTTTGAGTTCATCTAACTGCTCATATAAATCTTCAACAGACCCAAACTGATGGAGTAGCTTGAGTGCCGTCTTCTCACCAATCCGTCTTACACCAGGATAATTATCCGATGTATCCCCCATCAAGCCTTTCATATCGATAATCTGTTGAGGGGTAATGCCCCATTTTTCCTGTATCGTAGCCGGAGTGTAGGCTTCTAAATCCGACACACCTCGGCGGGTAATATAGACCGTTCGATGGTCTGCTGCTAATTGGGTTAAATCTTTATCACCCGAAAGAATGATCACTTGGTCCTCTTCACTTGCTTGATGCGCAAGTGTGCCGATAATATCATCCGCTTCGTAATTTAACAGATCATAATAGGGAATCCCATATCCATCTAATAAAACTCTAAAGTAAGGGAGTTGTTCCCTAAATTCACTCGGGGTCTTCTGTCTACCGAGCTTATAATCTGCATATTTCTGAGTTCTAAAAGTGACATTGCTCTTATCGAAGGCAACTAACACATGTGTCGGGTCAAACTGGTCTAGGACATTATCTAACATTCGTTTAAAAGAAAAGATAGCGTTCGTATGAAGACCGTTCTGATTCTGAAATCGATCCAGGTCCGTAATTGAAAAGAAAGCTCGAAAAGCTAAACTTGAACCATCAATCAACAAAATTCTTCTTTGTGTCATGGCGTCCTCCTTATTGAAAAAGGCTGGATCTACCAGCCATGTGTCGTATTGTTATAACCGTTTAGGATGTAGTGCACCGTATGCTTGTTCAAATTGACGAGCTAGATTATCAATATCCCCTGCTCCCATAAAGAGTAAGACTTCATCTTGATATTCCATCAGGGGAGACAAGTGGTCACTTGAGATAATCTCAACACGTTCATTAATCATAGAAGCGAGATCTTCTATCTTAACCTCACCGCTCGTCTCACGGGCCGATGTAAAAATATCCACTAGATGTACATGATCAGCTAAAGACAATGCTTCTGCAAAGTCTTTTAACAGGGCAACAGTACGTGAGAAGGTATGTGGTTGAAAAATCGCAACAACTTTTCGATTAGGATATTTCTGCTTGGCTGCATCAATCGTTGCCCGGATCTCACTGGGATGGTGTGCATAGTCATCAATCATGATCAGGTTTTGGACTTTCTTCTCTGAAAACCGTCGTTTAACTCCTTGGAAGGTAGCTAAATGAGTTGCTATCTCTTTGGCTCCAAAGCCTTCAAGGTATAAAAAGGCAATAACCGATAATGCATTCAAAATATTATGCTCACCGTAAGAAGGAAGATAAAACTCACCAAATAATTTTCCTTCAATAAAAACCTCAAAATTAGACCCAGCCTCATTCCGATCAATATTTGCAGCATAAATTGTATGGTCTGGTGAAAAACCATAGTAGTAGATCGGATGATCCACTTCTAATTGGGCCAAATATGAATCTTCTCCACAAGCAATAATGCCTTTTTTAGCCTGACTGGCAAATACTTGAAAGGCATTAAAGACATCATCGATCGATTGGTAATAGTCCGGATGATCAAAATCAACATTGGTTATAATCGCATAGTCCGGTTGATAAGCAAGAAAATGACGGCGGTACTCGCAAGCTTCCAAAACAAAGTAATCCGCCTTTTCATCCCCATAGCCCGTGCCATCTCCTATTAAATAAGACAAGGGGGCTAGCTGCTTGAGTGTGTGCGCCAAGAGCCCTGTGGTAGATGTCTTACCATGTGAACCTGTTACCGCAACAGACGTATAGCGTTCAATCAAATCGCCAAGAAAATCATGATAGCGATAAATGGGCAGGTTAAGCGAGCGTGCCTTAACTAATTCTGGATGGTTATCATCGAAGGCATTTCCCGCAATAATCGTCAAGTCTTCTGTGATATTTTCCGGAGTAAAATCCATGAGTTTAATATGCTGGCGTTCAAGCTCCTGCTGAGTAAAGAAATATTTACCGACATCTGATCCTTGTACTCGGTAACCTTCTCCATGCAGAATCAGAGCCAATGCGGACATGCCGGATCCTTTAATACCTACGAAATGATAAATCGTATCTTTATTCATCATATTGCGTCCCTTCTTCAAGCAATATATATTTGTCTTTTGGTTTAACAAGTCTTTGTAACAGTTCCCGACTCACCTCAACACTCGAATGTGCTTCAATCGGTTTGTCAGCAAATGACTGATCTTGATTTCTTAAGCTAGAAGTTCTACTTTCCGTATTTCTTGCCTCATTTTTCAAAGCTTCTTCTCGAAGATCCTTCCACCGACTGGTCGCTTGACTGGGGATGGTATCCATATAGCTTGTTTGCACAGATGAATCCCTATCAGCATGCTCTTGTAGCCTTTTATTTAATTGATCATTAGATAAGCTACTCGACTGGTTCTTTTTTTCTAAGAAAGGAATCGAGCTTTCTCTTTCCGCTTTGGATGGTCTGTTAGACGACAATTCAGGATGACGGTCATTCACTGGAAAAGTTGATTGATTACTCGGCCAGTCTGATTGAGTCAATGAAGAGGTCTCACTTCGCTGACCAGTCTGGCTTCCCCAATTCTTATGACTTGGATTTTTCTTAACATAAGCTGGTATCTCGAGCGCCTGATCGGACAAAATCGGCTTGTGAAAACTTCTGTTAGCCAAAGTGGATTTCATTTTTTTATCTTGCGACCGATAAACAGGCCCCTTGTAATCCGAATCGTTCATCCTATTCCCTCACCTTACCGATAAAGTTCGACTACCTGGTCAAGCGGTGTTCCTGGTTCAAATTTACTAGATAATTCCCAAATTCCTGGATAGTTCTCTATATCCTCTAGCCCTAACTCTCGTGTCGAACAGATCATACCATCTGATGAGACCCCTCTTAATTCACCCGGCCAAATAATCATACCAGATGGCATGACAGCTCCCGTCTTAGCGACTAAGACTTTGAGCCCTTGGCCGATATTAGGTGCCCCACACACAATTTGTAACACTTCATCAGGTGCTACTCGAGTCTTAGTGATATGTAAATGATCTGAATCTTCATGGTCCACACACTCTTCCACTTCACCCACTACAAATTTAGGCTGATTATCAACTGTTACTTCAAAATCAAAATTTGCTGTTTTTAATAGTTGATTGATAGTCGCCACTTGATCGTCGGTCAGAAAAACTTGGCCTTGGCCATCTATTTCTAAATGGTCTGAAATATTAAAAATATTTATTCCAATAATCGCTTGGCTCTCTTTATTCTTAATCACAGTGATTGAGTCATTTGTTTCAACGAACCGCAGTGCTTTATCACAAGAACCTGCAGTCAAAATCAAAGTGTCCCCGATTCCAGTCGGATTATAGAAACTTAAAAATGGCATCGTTTATCTCCCTTCAGGCATTCTTAATTGTTAACAAGGCTTCTTGATCAAAGTTACGAATCAATGCTAAAAGCATATCCTTCGCAGCTTGGTAATCCGCTAGAGTATACAGCGATTGGTGTCCATGAATATAGCGAGCTGGAACACCAATGACCGCACTTGGAACACCATTATTCATCACATGAGCTGCACCCGCATCGGTACCGCCCTTTGAGAAGAAATATTGGTAAGGGATCGATTCTTCCTTGGCCTGATCTTCAATATATTCTCTCAAGCCCTTATGAGTAATCATGCCAGGATCTTGAATCCTTAATAAAAAGCCTTTCCCTAATTGCCCTTCAGACGAAGTAGCCTTTTCTGTATCATTAGCTGGCGAGCAATCCACTGCAATAAAGATATCAGGTTTGAATTCATGAATAGCTCCACGAATACCCCTTAAGCCAACTTCCTCTTGAACTGAAGCCCCAATAATCAATTCACTATCAAGAACCTCATCCTTAATTGCTCGTAAGACCTCAATGACAGCAGCGCATCCATAGCGATTATCCCAAGCTTTTCCGATAACGGACTGACCATTGGCCGTCTTAATTGTCTTCACATCTGGCACAATCGCATCTCCTGGTCGCACGCCATATTCTTCAGCCTCCTCTTTTGATACGAAGCCCGCATCAAATAAGATCGAATCTGGTTTAATTGGAGTCTGTTTATCTTGATCTCTAAGCAAATGTGGAGGAATCGCCCCTGATACAATGGGATAATCTCCCTTCTGAGTCATTAGGGTATAACGTTGCGCACTAATCACGTAAGGATTCCATCCTCCAATTGGGGTCACCTGAATTAGACCGCGGTCTGTTATATTGCGCACCATAAAACCAACCTCATCCATATGAGCGGCGATCATAATCCGTGGAGCCTGTTTGTTTTGACTGTGCTTAATTCCAATAAGATTACCTAGACTGGAGGTATGGAGCTCATCCACCAGTCCTTCCATCTCTTGCTTCATATATTGACGAACCCGACCCTCATTGCCAGATATTCCTTGTAACTCTGTTACTTCTTGAATTAATTTGTAAGTTTCTTCATTCATACTATTCGTAGCGGTGCTACTCCCTCCCTAAAAATTGAATCATGCTTCTAAACTATTTTGTCATAAACAAGGACTAAAAGCAATTCACGCTGCATCCGGCTTGCTATATTTATTTAGAAATTTATGGTATGATTTTTTTATTATCTTGATGATGGGAGAAATGCTGATGACACAGAAGAAGAACAACTTCATCGGAACACTTGTCTTAATTTCCGGTATTATTATTGGAGCAGCTGGTAGTTTATTATATAAGGAAAACAAACCGCTACACGCTGGAAAAGTCCTTCATAAAGTCGTAGAAGAATTTTCAAAAAATGGTAAAGTGATCGGTTCTTGGATCGATTATGATCCAGTTGAATATAATGGATTTGATTCAAAACCCTTAGTTTATATGGGGGGAATCACACGAGTTGAAGGGGAAGAAACTTTTTACTATGCTTTTGCTACCGATATTTATACTGGCGAAATCATTAACACTTACCTTGCCCAAGCAAAATAAACTCTTCGTGTTTTTCTACTTGATAGAAAAACACTTTTTTATATTGACCCTCATGGCAGTCATGTTACAATAAAAATTACTGATTAAATTTTGAGGAGTGAGACGATGTATCATGATAGCCAAGAATGGCAAATGACCCCACTTAATGGCAATACTGGACAAGCCTTTATGGGCGTTAGTCATGATGAAAAAGTTTTCTTTAAAAGAAACACCTCGCCATTTATTGCTGCCTTAGCTGCTGAGGGGATCACTCCTAAATTAAAATGGACACAACGAACCTATTCTGGTGATATCTTAACAGCTCAAGAATGGGAAGATGGCCAAATACTGAAAAAAGAAGATATGATCTATGAGCCAGTGATTCAGCTAATCCACTCTATTCATCATAATGAAACCCTTCTGGCACTCTTAAAAAAAATTCAAGCCCATGAATATACTCCCCAGGACCTGATTCGCTTATACTACGAAGATTTACCGGTATCTTTACAGGGTCACCGCTTTTTTAATCGGGTAATCTATCAGATGGAACAAATGATTGATGAAGATTTCCTAACGGTTCCCTACGTTATCTGCCACGGTGACTTGAACCATAATAACTTCCTGATGACTGCCGACCAGCACCTCTACCTAGTTGACTGGGATAATGTTAAAATAGCAGATCCTCTTTACGATATTTGTTTCCTATTGTGCCGCTATTTCCCGCCTAGCCGATGGAATGAATGGTTGAAAATTTATAATTTTAACAGAACAGATTCTTTTAATAAGCGCGTTAAATGGTATAGCATGCTCGCCTGTTTGAATCTGATTAAGCAGTACTTCTCTGAAGACCGCCATTATCAATTAAATGAAACGGTTATGTTGTTGCAAAATATCTATGAAAATTAAGGAGGCTAGTCATGCGCTTACGGCATAAACCATGGGCTGCCGATAAACTGAAGTCTTATCCTCAATACGTTGTCGATCAGCCAGAATTAATTAAGGGGAAATGGCAATCTCGTTTTGAACAGAGGCAACCCTTACATATTGAGGTTGGCTCTGGAAAAGGCCAATTTATCGTTGAGATGGCGCGAAAGAATCCTACTATTAATTATCTAGCCATTGAACTTCAAACCAGTGTCGCCGTTTCAATCTTAGAACTGCAAATCCAAGCCCACTTACCCAACTTACAAATTCTTAATGCCCACGGCGGCGATTTAGATCATTTCTTTGCTAAAGGAGAAGTCAACCGCGTTTATTTAAACTTTTCTGATCCATGGCCCAAAACAAAGCATGCTAAGCGTCGCTTAACAGCTCCACGTTTCTTAGCTCAATATAAAGACATCATGGATCCAGAGGGGGAGATTCATTTCAAAACAGACAACCAAGGACTTTTTGAATACTCCCTTGCTTCGATCAGCCAATTTGGTTATTGTTTCCGTCAAGTGTGGTTAGATTTACATCATAGTGACTTCGAAGGAAATGTTCCAACAGAATATGAGGAGAAATTCTCGCAAAAAGGGCAACCTATCTACCGCTTAGAAGCATACTGGCCCCAAGATTCAAATAATTAGGATCTCTTGTTATTCAATCCACATTAAAAACCCCTTCGCGCTTAATTAAAAGCACGAAGGGGTTTTGCTTAGGTTCTTACTGGTCTTTTAGTAGACTTTCGAATTCATTTAATCGTTCTTCAAATAAATCTAAGGTCTTAAGAATATAATCTTCTTGCGTCATATCGAGTCCCGCTGCCTTCATCGTATCAATTGGATACTTAGATGAGCCTGATTTTAGGAAATGATCCTTATATGAGGTCAAGGTTTCTTGATCACCCTCATAAATCTTAGCAGCAAAATAGGTAGCCGCTGAAAAGCCTGTCGCATATTGGAAGACATAATAATTGTAGTAGAAATGAGGAATTCGTGACCACTCTAAGGCAATTTCAGAATCAGAGTTCACACCCGGACCATAGTATTTCGCATTTAATTCCCGGTAGTTTTCTGACAAGAAGTCTTGAGTCAACGGTGTCCCTTTAGCATCCTCAACATGCATAAAATGCTCAAACTCAGCAAATTGTGTCTGTCTAAAGACAGAGCCCTTCGCTCCATCTAAGAAATTATTAATAATATATAAGCGGATCTTAGGATCATCATATTTATCTAATAGATAATAAGTCAGTAAATTTTCATTGGTTGTTGAAGCAATTTCTGCAAGGAAAATAGGATAGCCAGAATAAATAAAGGGTTGATTCTTCCCTGCTAGATAGGTGTGGGCAGAGTGGCCTAGCTCATGAATCAAGGTATAAAGGTGGTTGATACTATCCTGCCAATTCATGAGGATATAGGGTTTTGAATCGACAGTACCATGAGAATAAGCTCCTGAACGTTTACCGATATTTTCATATAAATCGATCCAACGTTCACTAAAAGCTTCTTTAATGATTTGAACGTAGTCTTCACCCATTGGCTTAACTGCCTCAAGAACGATCGATTGCGCCTCTTCATAGGTTACCTTAATTGGAGCTTCTCCTAGCAGAGGAGTGTACATATCATACATTTCCAAATCATCAACTTCGAGCAAGTCTTTACGTAAATGAACATAGCGATGTAATAGGTCTAGCCGAGAATGAACAGCATCAATTAAAGTGTCATAAACTGCTTCTGGAATATTATTATTGAAGAGTGCAGCATGACGGGCTGAATCATAATGGCGAACCTGTGCCTCATAGTTGTGAAGCTTAATCTCTCCCGTAATCAGGCTTGCGAAAGTATTCTTAAATTGATCATAGATTGTATAGTACTCTTTAAAGGTGTCTCGACGAACACGCCGGTCTTTACTTTCTAACATTTTGCCATAAAGAGAATGGGTCAACTGAATCGTTTCATCATTTTCATCTTGTATCGCAGGGAATTTAAGATCTGCATCACTCAAGAGGCTAAATGTCTTACTGGCTGTCGCAAACACTTCACTCGCCTTTGCTAACATCAATTCTTCTGAATGACTCAATACATGAGGTCTAAACCGATTGACATCCTCTAGATAATGGCGATACCCTTGTAACTGTTCATTCTGATCAATAAAGCTTTCTAATTGATCTTCAGGAATTGCTAACAGTTCAGGCTGGAAGAAAGCAACATTTTGGCCAAACTCACTATAAAGCTGTAAAGCCTTTGCTTCAAGTGCCTGAGAAGCAGAGACTGTTTGATCTTGATCATTCACTAAGTGTGCATAAACATAGAGATTTTCTACTTCTCGCAAGGTATCAAAATATGTTTCAATAGCTTTAGCTAAAGATTCTGGGCTCTTACCCAAAGTCCCTTCGAGTTCTTTTAAGCCTTCCACAGCTGTTTGTCCTTTTTTAAAGGCTTGATCATAAGTCGCTTGATCTTTGTACATAGCGGCTAAATCCCAGGTGTACTTTTCTGGAGTCTCAGAACGCTTTCCTGTTTGTTTCGCTGACATTATATCCACTCCTTTTTTTCTCTAATGGTTATATTTTAACATATAAAGCGCTTTAATGTTAGCCTTTACATTAACTCTCACCTATTTATAATGATTGATCTAGCCTTTTGAACAAGTTGTAAATCATGTGGCTTGCTTGGTCAATGATCGATCCACGAATAAAAACATTTTCTTGCAGGTGTAAGACTCCCTCTGCTAGTCCGCGGGTCAAATGCACAGTCAAAGCCTCTTCATCTATCTTCTTCCTCATGGCGAGATAGGCCCAGGTCAAAACGATCCAACCTGCTTCCTTAAAGTAGAGGACCTCCCATGCTCTTTGAAAAATCCACGGAGGAAATTGACCTAGGGTCAGGCCCTCTTGATAAATTCTCTTGAGGTGAAAAGCATACGAAGGGTTTTTCAAAATCGAATGAATCCGGTCATATGGACGCCTTTGATAGCTTCTTGTTAAATTTGCACTTGACTTTTTTTGCCGAAGAAAGTCCTGCCAATCCTCACCATGATCCAATTGATAAAAGTTCAGATGATAAGTGTCTTTTGATACTATGGTCGGAAGATGGTGGTAAATTTTTAGGCAGTTAGCCTGGGTATTGAGGGTGATTAGATAGTGTCCCCATTCTGAACAGTAATGGACATTTGACTTGAACCAAGAAGAATACGGCCTAGCGAGTTCTTGGTCTGCTATAATCCAATAGACCTCGGGGCTAATCTTCAAATATTGATTATGCCGACTTTCCAAGACTTCATGGCTAATCTTTGATTTTTGAAACTCCCAGATGGATAATATTTCTTGATTCATAATAATAACATCCACTATTTGGTCTAGAGCGCGGATCTTATATTCTAATTTAGCAACATAGCCATGGGATCGAGCATTTTCTAAGATGAGCCGTTTACCAGTTTGGTGGATTTGAGACTCTTGGCGGCTTACTTGAGAGCGATTGCCACAAGCACTTTGGTGACGAAAAAACTTATTATGCCTGATTGATCGTCTAAGCTCAAGTTTTTGTCCACACTTTGGACAGAAATAATGGTGATTATCAAGCGCTTCTCTAGCATAGACTAAGTCCCTATCTTCATTTAAAGCGGCGTACATAAAAACCCTCCCTTTAAATTAAATACATTTAAAAGGGAGGGTTTGCGTTTTTAGAATGTTTGACCAAAGAAGCTTAAGGCATCTTCTTGACGTAGAAGATGGCCATGTTCTTCTAGTAACCCAACAGTTGTGTTGACAACTTCACCATATTCAAGAATCATTAAAAGATGATCTGCTTGATAAACTGTCTTGACGGCTTGATCAATATTATAGACTACTAGATAATAGGCATGGTCCAGATGATAAAGATCTGCTTCGATCAAATCACTTGGAATCTCCCGCGCAAGCTTTAAGAAATCATCTAATTGGTTAAATTTGATAATTTCAACAGTTTCTTCCTCTTCACCCAATTCCTGGGGCTTGTTAGACAGTCGCTCATTCAACCGATTCATAAATTGTTGGGTCGGATGCTTTGTAGGTCGAGAATCTTTCTGATTTTTTCGAGCCTTCTGTTGGTTCAATAATTGGTCTTTCAAAGTCTCTCTCTGTTCTTTGAACCTGCGAGTTAACTCTTCATCCCAGATCTCATCCATTTCATCTAAGTTTGCACGACTAATATAGAGTTCAAGGCCATTGCTATTAGGAATGACCTGAAAGGTCACTGCTTCTGTGTCATGGAAGTGATGGTCAACATCGACTTCTTCTAAGATCGAATAGAAAAATTTCTCAATCCGCGATTGATCCCCAATTAAATCAAGGAAATCAATCCCTCTTTCTTCTAGATCCTCAGACTCAATCAATACCTTGATCAAATTCTCATTAATGTGTTCCATTTCCATGCTAGTCACCTCCACCTCTACTATCATTATACAACTTATCAGATCACTTATAAAGAATTGTACCAG
The DNA here is from genome assembly GCF_000245795.1 of Facklamia languida CCUG 37842. Lineage (GTDB taxonomy): Bacteria > Bacillota > Bacilli > Lactobacillales > Aerococcaceae > Facklamia > Facklamia languida. The sequence goes on from NZ_JH601133.1 coordinate 479,904, forward strand.
CGTTAGACTATCTTAGCAAAAACCCCCTAGTCTTTCAAGCGAATCCCTTTCAATGCCAAGCTAAGCTCCTTTCAAAAAAAGCCTAGAGATTCGATGAATCTCTAGGTCTCAATAACTTTCTGAAGTAAAATATCTCAATTATTCATTCACCAGCATACGCGCTCTTCTTAACTCACGCGCTCTAACTTCTCTAGGTAAAAATCTTCGAATTTCGTCTTCATTATACCCAATTTGTAGTCGCTTCTCATCTATTATAATCGGACGTCGCAGAAGACCTGGTTGGTCTTGAAGCAACTGATAAAAATCGTGAAGTGGTAATTCACTTAACTCGATATTTAATTCAGAGTATGCCTTGGAGCGCGTTGAGACGATATCTTCAGTTCCTTCTTCTGTCATGCGCAAAATATATTTAATTTCATTCATCGTTAAAGGTTCCGTAAAGATATTACGCTCTTGATAAGGAATTTCATGCTCTTCTAGCCATGCGCGAGCCTTTCTACATGACGTACAACTGGGAGTGACATATAAGGTTACCATAGGGTGCTCCTCTCTTTAGTACATGTTCTCACTTCTTACGTACATATATCTAATTTTAGTTTGGCTACATTATAAAGGGACATCTGCTTCTCACTTAACGAACATCACCTTTACAAGATTATTATAACATTGTAATCAAACTTGAACAATACCATCTTTTTACCTTATATAGGAAGCTTCTATAAATAGTCCTTAATAGAAAAGGTGTTTTACCGCTTAAAGAGTCCTCATTTAGTAAGCATGACAGCTACCCTATCTGGCAATTAAATTAAAATTTAGCTATAATAGACTTATATAAAAGTAAACAGGATAGAAAGAGGTCACTATGAAAGAAAATATATTTTCAGGCGTCCAACCCTCAGGAATACCCACCATTGCGAATTACATTGGTGCAATGAAAGCTTTTGTCGACCTACAGGATCAGTACAATGCGACCTATTGCATCGTTAATCAACATGCGATTACCGTCCCTCAGGACCCAGATACCCTTCGTTTAAGAACGAAACAATTGGCCGCTCTTTATATTGCAATCGGTTTAGATCCTAAGAAATCGACGATCTTTGTCCAATCTGATGTTCCTGCCCATGCTCAAGCAGGTTGGCTCATTACTTGCTTGATGGGCTTAGGAGAGCTGGAACGTATGACACAATTTAAAGATAAGTCTGCTAAAAAACAAGCAGTAAATGCCGGATTATTGTGTTATCCTGCCCTTATGACTGGGGATATCATTTTACATAGAGCGAAGTATGTCCCTGTTGGAGATGATCAAAAACAGCACCTGGAACTGGCCAGAAATTTTGTTGATAAATTCAACAGTCGGTTCGGTGATGGTCTCCTCATTAAACCTGAAGGGATCTTCCCAACATCCGGCAAACGCGTAATGAGCTTACAAAACCCCTCACAAAAAATGTCCAAATCGGACTCCAACCATAAGGCCTTCGTCTCAATGTTGGATGAACCTAAGGTCATTATCAAAAAAGTCAAATCTGCCATGACAGACTCTATTGGACAGGTTCATTATGACAAGGAAAATCAACCAGCTATCGCCAACCTACTTGAAATCTATGCCAGCCTCAGTGGAAAGGCCATCGATCGTATTGTTGAAGATTATCATGATACTGGCTATGGTGCCTTTAAGACGGATTTAGCTGATTTAATCGTTTCGATAATCGAGCCCATTCAAACCCGCTATAACCAATTAATGGAATCGGATGACCTCTATGATATTCTCCAAGACGGAGCGGTAAAAGCCAATCAAGTGGCCAATCAAACCCTAGCTAGCATGGAAAAATCGCTTGGTATCGCCTATCATTAAAATACCTTTACCGATAAGATCAGTTTCACTACTGATCTTACTCTTTTTATAATTGGATCACCCGGTCAACTACCTATCCAGCCGTCCCATCGTCCACTTTTCAATAAGGACCAATAAGAACATTAAGGAGTTAAGAATGAAAATAGGCGCTCGTGTCTTAAAAACTGGACTCGCGATTACCTTGGCTATCCTCTGTTCGCATCTGCTCATTCCGGATGTAAGCGGTAGTTTAGCTGCGATTGGTGCGAGCCTTTCAACTCAGCCTTCTGTCCGAAAATCCTTTGAAACTCTATGCTACCGTATTATCGCAAATATTATCGGGGGCCTATTCGCAGTTACAATACTATTGACGCTAAATGCTTCACCTATCACAATTGGCCTTACCTGTATCCTGGCCATTTCCCTTCTGAATGGATTAAAATTGACCAATGTGATTCCTTTAACCGTCATTAATATCGCAGTCATCATGCTCGGAGCAGGCAGCAACCCAATTCAATACGCCAGTCTTCGGGTGCTCGAAACCTCAATCGGCGTTATTGTATCTTTCTTAGTGAATTGGCTAATCTTTCCACCAAAATATGACCATCACTTCTTCTCTATCTTAGAATCCACCACCCTTGAAATTTTGATTCTTTTGCGCGCTGCCTTACGTAAAAAATACGGAGTACCATCGTTTAAAGAAAGACCTCCTAAGAGCGCAAGATCAGTTGGATCAATGCCAGTATTATTTTGATCTGCTCAAACAAGACTGGTTATTCACAGCTAAGCAACGTGTTGAGATGAGCCGAAAATTGGTGGTTTATCGTAAAATGAAAGAGACGAGTCAGTTAGCCCTCAATCTCCTTCAGGCTGTCCATCGTCATTCTCAAGCCTTTGACCATTTCCCTGACGAAATGCGTCATCATTTTAGAGAAAGAGTCGAGACACTGATGTCGGGACATGAACAAATTATTTTAAAATTTTATGGTAAAGTTGGAGTTGAGACAGTCAATTACCTGTCCATTGAAGCAGAATTAAGAGAGCAATACATCCATATGTTCTTTGAACATACTAAGAGCTATGAAGAATTTAATCCAGATGGCTTCATCAGAGAAGGAAACTCAATCATTGAAATACTATCAAGTTCCATCAATTATGAAGAAAGCCTGGACCAGTTAAATCATTTAGTTCGCATCTACAAACAGCGTTACCAACAAGATGAAATCGACTTCCACTCACCAAATACCTATTAATAAAACACTTTCCTATCCTATTAAAAAATAATAACGGGCATGCCTAAATCCACTAATTGATAAACCTCTGTCATTCGAGAGGGTGGGACATTAATACAACCCAAAGACCCTTGGTAGATATAGGTAGGTCCCCCAAAGCTCATTTGCCATTTAGCATCATGAATGCCTTGGCCTTGGTTGTCAAATGCGATCCAATAATCAACTTCCTGTTGGTAATCCATCGCATTCAAGGGATTATAACCAGATAAGCGCGCTGGCGATTCTTTTGCCCATACTTGATAAGCACCAGCTACTGTCAATGAATGGGGTCCTCCTGACACAATCGGCACTTGTAACTTGATCTGATGTCCTTTAAAGATAGTCATCATTTGGTATTTCAAGTCGACTTCAACCCGGTCTGGCCATGCTTCTGCAAGGCTGCCAACCCATATCATTATTCTTGAAAAAGACAACCCCTGCCTAAGGTCATTGATAATTTGATCAATGACCCTTTTATTCATCCTTATACCCCCAAGCGTTCCTGGTTCTACCCTCACAACACCTTGGTAGACAGAATGATAGTTTCGATAAGTCTCTTGTTCCAAGAAAGGTTCTCCCACTTGACTGGCTAAAAAATTATGCAAGTGCTGTCGAACTTCTACCTCATTCTCCATGTCAATCATTTTAAGCTCTTTTATTAATAAGGAAGGTAATGTGACAGACCGATTCATAAACTCAATCTGAAAGACAGTCTCCTTTAATAAATGATCATTATCATCAAAAGAGGTTGTTGGTGAAAGTAGATCTGATTGGCTCTCAACCGCCAGGCTCCGATTTGTTGTGGCTTCTCCTTTAATATCAGGAATCGCTTCAACCCGGTCTGAAATATCATGTTTCCGCCAGCAATCCCAGGGCCATAAATAAAAATTCTGGGCAAAAATCTGACTTTGAAGGATCACTTGAGCAGCATCTTGATTCTCTAGCTTGTCAATCTTATTTTGACGACTAATTTTCAAACTGGCCTGATACGCATTTAAATAAGATAGCGACAGGCCATGATAGAAGGTTTGCCGGTAGAAGTGGTCTTTAAAATAGATACATCCAATCACATAGCAGACGACCATCATAGTCAAAAGGCTTCCTTTTCGCATCAAATCACCCCTAGTCTGGTACGATATATCACGAATAAATACACCTTTTTGACTGGCGCTGCGCTAAAAAACGCCCTCCTTTAATCGGAGGGCGTTGACTTTCTTAAAAATGTGTCAATTATTGAGCTTGAGATTCATGCTCTTCAAAGTTGTATTTTAGAATCGGCTTACGTGAAGCTCCGGCTTCATCAAGACGACGAACTGGTGTGTTATGTGGAGCAGTTTGTACAACTTCAGAATTTTCAATAGCTTCTTGATTAATCTTGATGAGCACATCTGCTACATAATCGAGGTCACGTTTAGATTCTGTTTCAGTTGGTTCAACCATTAAACATTCTTCCACAATAAGAGGGAAGTAGGTGGTAGGTGCGTGTACACCATAGTCTAATAGACGCTTACCAACATCTTTAGCATTTACCTTATAATCACGTTTATGACGTGTTAAGTTCAAGACGAAGTCATTCTTGTTAAACTGATCAAACGGAGCATCAAAGACATCCTTAACACGAACACGAAGGTAGTTTGCATTAAGTACCGCATCTTCAGAAGCTCTTCTTAACCCTTCCGCACCCATAGCACGGATATAAGTATAAGCACGAACGTTTACTCCGAAGTTACCATAGTCGCCTTTAACTCGTCCAAAGGATTGTTCAGGCATTTCGAATTCATACTTATCGCCATTCTTAACCACATTAGGGCCAGGAATGAACGGTGCAAGCTTCGATACAACACCAATAGGACCTGAACCAGGACCGCCACCACCGTGAGGACCTGTAAATGTCTTATGCAAGTTTAAGTGACACGCATCGAATCCCATTGCTCCCGGAGAAGTGATTCCCATGATCGCATTAGTATTCGCACCGTCATAGAAAGCAAGTCCCCCTGCTTCATGAACGATATCAACAATTTCTTTAGCATCGCGTTCAAAAAGACCAGCTGTTGAAGGGTTCGTGATCATAATACCTGCAGTATCGGGACCCACTGCTGCTCTTACAGCTTCAACATCAATAATTCCTTCAGGAGTTGAAGGTAACTCAACCGTCTTAAATCCAGCAACCATTGCTGTTGCAGGGTTGGTACCGTGAGCAGAGTCAGGAATTAAAATAACTTTACGTTGATCTCCTTCTCCAATTGATTCAAAGTAAGCTTTAAAGGTCATGATCGCTGCTAACTCACCTTGCGCTCCAGCTGCAGGTTGTAAGGTCAGTGCATCAAATTCAGTGACTTCCTTGAGTGCTTCTTGTAATTCATACATCAACTGCAAAGCGCCTTGAGCGGTATCAGGGTCTTGTTGTGGGTGAACATTAGAAAACCCATCCAATGCAGCAATATCCTCGTTAATTTTTGGATTGTATTTCATGGTACATGATCCGAGAGGATAAGGACCTGATTCAACCCCAAAGTTACGATTTGATAGTTGGGTATAATGACGTAAGATTTGCAGTTCAGAAACTTCTGGTAACCGAGCAGGTTCTTTACGAGCAAGTTCACCTAGCTCACTGGTTAAATCGTATTCTTCTACCTCTGATACAGGCAAATCATAACCAGTATGGCCTTCTTGGGAAATTTCAAAAATTAGAGAGTCGTAATTTTGTAAGATCATTATTTAGCCACCTCCGCTAAAGCTGATACAAAGCTTTCAATCTCAGCTTTTGTACGTTTTTCTGTTGCACATAGTAGATAGGTATGTTCTTGACCATATGCTTGAGAAGCATCAAAGCCTCCGACAAAACCTTTCTCATGAAGTGCCTTGTTTACTTCTTTGATATCCTTATTTAATTTAACTGCGAATTCATTGAAGAATGGTTTGGTATTGAGCAATTCAAAGCCATTTTCTTTAAGAAGTTTAGCTAGATAATGAGCATTGTTAATATTTAATTGTGCTAGTTCTTGAACCCCTTCTTTTCCATAAGCAGTCATTGCAATTGCAGAAGCTAAAGCAAAGAGCGCTTGGTTAGAAGAATAGTTAGACGTTGCTTTTTCACGACGAATATGTTGCTCACGAGTAGACAAGGTCATTACAAATCCGCGTTTTCCTTCTTCATCGACTGTTTCACCAACAATCCTAGAAGGTATCTTACGCATTAATTTGCTATTTACTGCAAAATACCCACAATGAGGACCACCAAAGGCCATTGGAATACCAAATGGTTGCACATTTCCAACTGTAATGTCTGCTCCAAGTGCTCCTGGTTTTTCTAATTTAGCAAGAGCGAGAGGGTTAGCAGATACAATCAATAGCGCTTTTGTCCCTTCAAGCGTTTCCTTAATAGCTTTTAAATCTTCGATTGAGCCAAAGAAGTTTGGATATTGGACGATGACCGCAGCGACCTCTTCATTAACCTTAGCTTTAAGATCATCTAGGCTTGTGATGTCATTTTCCAATTCAACTTCTTCAACCGCATAATCTTTACCAAATCCATAAGACTTAACGGTTCCAATCGCTTGGGGATCTAACGCTTTAGAAACAAGCACCTTAGTCGCTTTCTTAACACTTCCGAAAGCTAAATTAGCTGCTTCCGCAACAGCGTTATAACCATCATACAAACCACAGTTTGCTAGATCCATACCGGTTAATTCAGCAACCATTGTTTGCCATTCAAATAAAGCTTGTAATTCACCTTGAGACACTTCCGGTTGGTAAGGAACATAGGCTGTTAAGAACTCTTGACGCGTGATGATGTGTTTCACAATTGATGGAACATGGTGGTCATAAGTACCTGCACCGATAAAGTAAGGCATTTGAGAAGAGGTGGTGTTCTTGCCCGCCATATTTCCTAATTCCTTCACCAATTCCATTTCAGAGAGTGCTTCTGGAAGGTTCATTTTTTCCTTACGGCGAACCTCTTCAGGAATATCGCTGAAGATATCCATAATGTCTTTAACGCCAATTGTTTCTAACATCTCTTGGCGGTCTTGTTCAGTATTTGGTAAATATCTAAAATTTGCCATGGTCTACTCCTTCGTTTGATTTTATTAATGCCGATTTTAGAATAACATTAATCATGAAATCGATAACATTATCTCTTTAAAGACAAGAGTGGCCTTGCGGCCACTCTTAAAAGTCGAACAAATTATTCAGCAGGTTCTTCTGCTAATAAAGCGGCAGTATCGATGTCTTCTTCAGTTTCGATTTCGAAGAACCAACCCTTACCTTGAGGGTCTTCGTTAACCAATTCAGGAGTGTCTTCTAAATCTTCATTGATTGCAACAATCTTACCGCCAAATGGTAATTCTACTTCTGAAACTGATTTTACAGATTCAACAGTTGCGATTTCTTCTTCAGCGTCAAATTCATCATCCACTTCTGGCAATTCAACGTGAACGATATCGCCTAATTGTTCAGCTGCAAAAGCTGTTAAACCAATACGCGCTCTGTTAGGTGCTAAGATTTCAACAAAATCGTGTTCTTCAGTGAAAAATACTTGTGACATTGTAAATATCCCCTTTTCTTTATGATGTTTATACTAGTATTTTAACAAAACTCTTATGAAAATGAAAGTGATCGAATGAATTATTTAGCTTCAGCTAACCAGTCTTTTTTAGTTAATTCCGCTTCAATTAGTTTACCACGGATATCAATGAAGACCTTGTCGCCCACTTTATAATCTGTATCAACACGGACGAAGCCTAAAGGATAGCCTAAGGTTGGTGACTTAGTACCAGAAGTAACAACTCCAATTACTTCGCCTTCTTCATTCTTAACTTCCATTCCATGACGTGCAATCTGTTTGCCATCAATCTTGAAGCCACGTGACGCTTGTTTCTTTTCGCCAGCACGATAATTAGCAATGGCTTCTTTACCAATATAGTCCGCTTCTTTTGCTTTTGGAACTGCAAAGGCAATACCACCAGCAATTGGGTTCACAGATTCATCAAAATCGTTGCCGTATAATGGAAGTCCTGCTTCAAGACGTAAGGTATCACGAGCTCCTAGTGCACATTCTGTCACACCAAGATCTTGTCCTTCTTCAACAAGTTTCTTCCAAATAGCTACCATGGATTCAGCTGGAACATACAATTCAAATCCTTCTTCACCTGTGTAACCAGTCCGTGAGATCTGAACACGGTCGTAGCCTGCAACTTTTTGATCTTCTTTGTATGAATAATATTCAATCGCAGAGAGATCTGTGTCGGTTAAACGAGCAAGTAATTCTTCTGCTTTAGGTCCTTGAACCGCAATTAATCCCCAGTCATAAGTTTCATCTGTAATCGTCACTTGACCATCTTGGTTATGATCATTCATCCATTTAACAATCTTCTCACGGTTCGAACCATTAGGGGTTACGACGAATTCGTCTGCATTTTTACGGTAGTAGATCATATCATCGAGCATGCCACCGTCTTCTTTACAAACAGCAGTGTATTGCGCCTTACCATCATAAGTGATCTTCGTTACATCATTTGTAATAAGGCCATTCCACCAATCATAGCAGTTCATCTTGCCAGACTTAACACGAACTTCTCCCATATGAGAAGCGTCAAACAAGCCTACTGCATTACGGACAGCTGCATGTTCATCCGCGATTTTTGAGATTTGAATTGGCAATCCCCAACCACCAAAATCTGTAATTTTGCATCCCTTTTCAATGTAATAATCATACATTGGTGTTTTCTTTAGTCCATTTTCATCAACTTGAACTTCTGCCATAAATAACACTCCTTTACTCTTTTAAGGTGCAAGTACCTTTTTTACTTCTTCATAGTAACTATCAAGTTTCTCTGAAAGTTCTTTAACTTTTTGATCGGCTAACTCATAATACTCTTTCTGCTTGCCTTCATCTGAAAGCTGCCCACCATTAATGTATAAATTTAATGATGAAGCATTAAGCGCTGAGCGCAACATTTGTAAGCCAACTCCCACATCTGAAATGATCATTTTCTTAATCAAGGGGATCACCCGATCAAAGTCGACCAGAATTTTATCAACTTCTTGAACTAAATCGATCGGTGGCTGACTTGCAATTTCAAGCCCTTCTTGGATCGCTTGATGACGTTTTGCTTGTTCTTCTTCTGAATCTTTTGGCATCCGATAAGCCTTGGACAAGGGTTCAAATTCTGTGGCATCGCGATCAATAATCCCAATAAACACTTCTTTACTTTGTTGGTATTGATCAATCTTGCCGAGCAAAAATTCTTGTTCCTCTTCAGTCATTTTCTTAGTCTTAGAGAAAATCATCGCCATTAAAATGGCTCCTATCCCTAGGCTCGCCGTCACACCAGCTGCTGCCCCACCACCAGGTGTTGGTTGGTCAGAGGCTAGTTGATTCACGAAATCTGTGATCTTTAATTCTTTCATAGGGCCACCTTATTTGACGCCATTTAAGAGCTTAGCACCTTTAACAACTTGTGAAGCTAAGACACCTGTGGTAACAGATCCAACGCCTCCAGGCACTGGAGTGATCGCAGAGGCTTTAGGTTCCACTTCATCGAAGCGCACATCGCCTGTTGCTTTACCGTCCTTGAATCCATACCCAACATCGATAACGGTTGCACCCTCTTTAATATAATCTGGTCCAACTAGGCCTAGAGCACCTGTTGCAGACACTAAAATATCCGCTAAAGTAGAGTGAACAGTATTATCCTTAGTGTAAACATGAGTATTTGAAACTGTCGCATTACGATTTGATAACATAACAACGAGAGGCTTTCCAACAACAGGTGAAGAGCCAACAACACATACTTCTGCACCTTCTAATTCATAGTTATAATAATCTAGAATTTCAATACAAGCTTGTGCTGTAGAAGGAGCCATCGCTGTATCATCATTATTCACTAATTTCCCAAGATTAATTGGGTTCAAGGCATCGACATCTTTGAATGGATGTAATCTTTCAGCAATTTCAGCCCGTTCAATGCCTTCAGGAAGAGGTTGCATGATGATAACTCCGGATACAGACTGATCAGCATTCAATTCATCGATAATCTTTAATACGTCTTCCGTAGTTTTGGCATCAAGCTCAGTCCGTGCTTCGGCCTCGATGCCACATTTTTCCATTACTTTCATGGCATTTTTTTCATAGGCCATGGAAGAAGGGTTCTCATCAACGCGTAATACAACTAATTTAGGAACGATTCCTTGCTCGCGTAAAGCTTCTGCCTCTTTTTTAGTACGTTCGCGAATCGCCTTACCTACTTCTTTACCGTCTAAAATTTTAGCCATAGTAACCTCCTATTTGATCAATAGCTTTAAAAAAGTCGAACGAGCAATAATGACTCGCCCGACCGCGTTTTCTCACTTGATTTTGGTAGCTAGACTAGAATAATCCGCTGATGTTTCCTTTCTCATCGACATCAATGCGGTTTGATGCAGGCTCTTTAGGAAGTCCTGGCATCTTCATAATATCACCTGTGAGGGCCACGATGAATCCTGCACCTGCTGATACTGTTAAATCACGAATCGTAATCTTGAAGTCTTCTGGAGCCCCTAATAAATTTTTATCATCAGAGAATGAATATTGTGTCTTCGCCATACAAATTGGTAAGTTGCCTTGACCTTGTTCTTCGAATTGTTTAATTTTCTTCTTAGCAGCTGGAGTATATTCAACGCCTTTACCGCGATAGATTTTTGTAACCAAGGTTTCAATTTTTTCTTCGATTGATGCTTCAACATCATAAGCAAATTTGAAGTTGCTCTCTTTATCAGCTGCTTCCACTACGGCTTCAGCCAACTCAACAGCACCTTCTCCACCCTTTGCAAAGTGATCAGCTAGCACAACTTTCACGCCAACTTTTTCACATTCTTCTTCAAGTGCTTTTACTTCAGCTTCAGTATCTGTTGGGAATTTGTTGATCGCAACCACTGCATTCAATCCGAAGACATTTTGAACATTGTCAATGTGACGCAATAAGTTAGGCATTCCGTTACGCAATGCGTCTACATTTTCTTCGCCTAGGTCTTTCTTCGCTACACCACCATGCATCTTAAGCGCACGGATAGTCGCTACAATGACAACAGCTGATGGCGCAATGCCTGCTTGACGACACTTGATGTCTAAGAATTTCTCAGCACCTAAGTCTGCACCAAATCCGCCTTCTGTAATTGTGTATTCTGCATGGTTCATCGCTAATTTAGTTGCGATGATGGAGTTACATCCATGGGCAATGTTTGCGAAAGGTCCACCGTGGATGAAAGCAGGTGTTCCTTCTAATGTTTGGACAATGTTTGGCTTGATGGCATCTTTCAGTAAAGCTGTTGCAGCTCCAGCACCATTAATATCTTTAACCCGTACAGGTTGGTTGTCCTTACGCGTATAAGCCACGATCATGTTACCTAATTTTTCTTTCAATTCAGAAAGAGAATTAGATAAGCAGAATGCTGCCATTACTTCTGATGCAACTGTAATATCGAAGCCATCTTCACGTGTCACACCATCAGCACGACGTCCCAATCCATTGACGATATTACGTAGGTTACGGTCGTTCATATCTACTACACGACGCCATACAATGCGATTTGTATCAATATCTAATGCATTTCCTTGGTGAATATGATTATCTAATAAAGCAGCAATTAAGTTGTTCGCTGCTCCAATTGCGTGGAAGTCGCCAGTAAAGTGAAGGTTGATGTCTTCCATTGGAACGACTTGAGCATAGCCACCACCGGCAGCTCCACCCTTAACACCGAATACTGGACCTAATGAAGGTTCACGCAAAGCAACTGCTACTTTTTTACCGATTTTAGATAAACCATCTGCTAGACCGATAGAAGTAGTTGTTTTCCCTTCTCCTGCAGGTGTTGGTGTGATAGCGGTCACTAGAATTAATTTTCCTAGATTCTTGTCATCCATATCTAATTTAGTAAAATCAATTTTTGCTTTTGTTTTACCATATGGCTCTAACACATCTTCAGAGATATCCAACTTAGCTGCAATGTCTGCAATCGGTTGTAAAGTAGCTTCTTGAGCGATTTCAATATCTGTCTTCATTAAATCTTTTCCCCCTTTGGATAAATACACATAGATTTCCTATGCATTTACTATCATAACATATAATCACAAAGAGCGCTTACTATTCTGACACTTTTTTATTTTCTTTATTATTATTTTTAATAAATTAAAGTGAATTATCCCTTCTTAAGCAGCTATTTAATTGCAACAGATTCTACAAATACTACTTTAAGCTTTCTTGAACTTTGAAATGTTAATAAATTGCTGATGTTTGATGCACCACTTCAATTTATTGAAAAAGCATTCACAAAGTTATTAAACAGCAATCACCTTATACATACGGGAATTTTGATAGCCTTGAATCACTGGGTAGTAACCTGCTATCTTTTCATCAATCGCGCGATTGCCCGTATAGACAAGCAGGGGTTTACCATGAAGGCCATTTAATTTTCCTGGTGTCGCGACAATCAGAATGTCCGTCTTATCTAGTCTTTCAAGCACCTTGTCAGAGAGCTGGTGATTGCCTCTTCCAAAGAGATAACCTTGTCCTCCCATCGGTGTCACAATTAATTTAGCTGGCTGATCTCCTATAATATCGAGTATTTCTTGCTCATAAACATCTTTCTTTACCAGCTCTTTATTACGGATAATATCCACGCCCAACATCGTCGGTTCTATTCCGAGTTCAGTCATTACGGAAGCAACCGTTGACCCTGACCCAATAATATAATAAGTATCCTCTTCCATCTGGTCGATAATATCGAGTGCAGCCGATACTTGCGCATCTTCATCGGATTGGGGGGTGGGTGATTTTAAATTCTGCATGTGGGACTCATCATACGGAACACTTAAATAGCCGTAGACCTTGGTGATAATTTCATCACGTCTAAAAGCCTCTTCTTCAATATCAATCACTTCCTCATCTCGTAGCGATAAACCTTGGTCCGATAAATTCTTAAGCGCTAGTTTTCCTGCGTGCTCAGGAGTTGTGGCATAAACAGGTGAATGGATTTTAACACCTGCTGGAATTCCGATCGTTGGTATTGCTACTTTAATCACGCTCGCTAGATCTCTAGCAGTGCCATCTCCTCCAGCAAACAGAATCAAGTCAACCTCTTCCTCTAATAATTTCTCTGCCAAAAGCAGCGTATCCTCTGGTTGACTCTCGCCTTCAATCGGATGGATGATTTCATATTGAAAAGGACTCTTTGCAAGTAGGTCAGCCCCCATCTTTCCACCCGCCACATAGATTCTTAACTGATCAGATAGTGGTTTAAGTTGCTCCAATGCCTTTTGCGCCTTAGTGGGAGCTTCTGGATTTGCCCCCCGCTTAATAGCTTCCCGAAGCACCTCTTGTCCATCTGTTCCTTTCAATCCAACCTTACCACCCATACCTGCAATTGGATTGATGATCAGACCCAACTTTTTCATTTGTTTCACTCCTTCTATCGATTTATTTTTATTATAACCTTTTATTTCGAATTGTCATGGCAGTCCAAGTAAACCATTTTACTATCACGTGACTTTCTTTATAATACATACATACGCGAAATAGCTGTAGCTAGGAGATGATAAAGTGAAAAAACTCCATTTCTTATGGAAATTATTTTATGCCACTTTTTTGCTAAGCGCCTTCACTTTCGGTGGAGGTTACGTGATTGTGTCCCTCATGAAGCGCCAATTTGTGGACGATTACCAGTGGTTTTCAGAGAATGAGATGGTCGACCTCGTCTCAATTGCGCAATCTTCACCCGGTGCGATCGCAGTCAATGCAGCGATTATTGTCGGTTATCGGCTTGCAGGATTTATGGGAATTGCAGCAACAGTTCTGGCCACGATTCTTCCCCCTTTTATCATCATTTCGATCATTGCCAACTTTTATCAAATTTTTAGTCAGAATTACTGGATCGCCACCATGCTAGATGGCATGCAAGCCGGTGTTGCTGCTGTCATTTCAACAGTTATTTTCGAAATGGGAGCCGGACTCGTCAAAGAAAAGAAGCCTCTCTTAATCGGACTGTTCGGACTCGCTCTCTTGGCGCTCGCGGTCTTTAAAGTAGATGTTAGTATCATTGTGGTCACCAGCCTCTTTCTAGGACTTCTCTATTCTTTCATTCTTAAAGGGGTGATTAAGTGATTTATTGGCAACTCTTCTTATGCTTCTTACAAATTGGATCCCTGTCCTTTGGTGGCGGATATGCGGCCCTTCCCCTGATTGAGAACCTAGTGGTCCACCAGAATCACTGGCTCACAATGGGAGAATATACAGACCTCATCACGATTTCTCAAATGACACCCGGTCCCATTGCCATCAACAGTGCGACCTTCATCGGCATCAAAGTAGCAGGATTGGCAGGTGCAATGGTTGCTACCTTGGGAAGCGTCTTACCATCAATTATCATTGTTTCAATCCTCGCTCGAATCTATACTAAATACCAAGAACTTGACCTGATGCAAAATGTGCTCTTAGTTTTACGGCCGACCGTCGTCGCCTTGATTGCGAGTTCAGGTCTTTCTATCCTTATCTCAGCACTTTGGTCCTCTTCTAAGATTGGACTTGCGACAATTAGCTGGCCAATGGTCTTTATTTTTATTACCGCCTTTATACTCCTCAATAAATTTAAGTTGAATCCCATCCTAGTGATGGTCCTCAGTGGTTTCTTGAATATCCTTCTGTCCTTTTTCCTATAAAAAAACCTGTCCTTTCAAATGGACAGGTTTTTTAGTCTTCTCCGTTTAGAGAATAATTTAGTCACTTACTTTGGTAGGAATAGGTTGTCGATCAATTTGTTCGATCTGCACCTTTCTTTCTTGCAATAGGTCAATATATTCTTCGAGGGTCAGCTGGTACTTATGGATAAAAGCCGCATTCGACCGTCCCACATAACGGTAATGCCAGGGTTCAAATTGATAGCCTGTTTCACGTTTTTTGCCCTCAGGATAGCGCAAAATAAAACCGAAGTTATGGGCATTTTCTGCTAACCATTTAGCTGATTCATAAGAAGAATAATCTTGCGAGAGATCATTACGATTCCTTAGCCAATCATCCCCAATGAGATCGAGTGCTAAGCCGGTTAAATGCTCAGTTGATTCTGGCTGCGCATAGTAGCTATTGGTTAAGTCAATGGATTGAGGCAAGCTATAACCCAGACTCTGGTACCACTTGATCCGTTGCTGACGGTTTGCTGCTTGTTGTTCTTTTGTACGATGAGCCGAAACAACCGTTAGATGGTGTCCAGCCCTTTTACCTGCTTGCCACAAATCAGCAAATGCTTGCTTCACATGCCGGTCCGCTAAAAAGCCAGGCTGGATTTCTACCAGATCGACAACTCTGTCATAATTCCAGGGGTGGCTTTCATTCACAAGAACCAGGGAAGGATCATTTAGATCAGCGTCTGCAGGAAGTTGGCTCAATAAATCTTCTCTTTCGTTCTGGCTTAATGAGAATGATATTGAATCGATTTGAAGCTTCTCAAATGACTCAACATGATGAGCTAGGATCCGTTCAGAATGAAGGTAACCTCCACACAAAAATAGTAAAAATAGAATGATCATGCGTTTTGCCGTCGGAGTATGCACCGCTATCCCCTCACTTCTTCATCGGACAGATCAGCAAGAAATTATAACCGCCAGAAAGTATAGGCTTGTTCTTTGAAATAATCGGCATCTAAGATACTCTTCACATCAATAATCACTCGCTGGTCGTGGGGTAGGTCCGCTTTAAACAATCCTTCAATATCTTGATTCGATAATTGTTTGAATTCCTGATGTCCAACCGCCATGATCAAGGCATCCACATCGTTCAGATCCTTCAAATCAACTAGTTCCACTTGGTATTCCTTATAAGCATCTGCGGGATCCGCCCAAGGATCCACCACATTTATTTCCACTCCGAATGCTTCTAAATAGCGAATGATATCTGCTACCTTCGAATTTCGTGTGTCCGGAGTATGCTCTTTAAATGTCAGTCCAAGAATGGCAACTTTTGAACCGATCACTTTTTTTCCAGCTTTGACCATTAATTTGATGAATTTATCTCCGATAAAGTCTCCCATCTGATCATTAATTTGTCGGCCCGAAAGGACAATCTGGCTATGGTAACCCAAATTTTCTGCTTCATAAACAAAGTAATAGGGATCAACACCAATACAGTGCCCACCTACTAAACCAGGCGTGAATCCTAAAGCGTTCCATTTAGTATTCATAGCATCAAGCACATCCTGTGAATCAATTCCCATCCGATCAAAGACCAGGGCCAGTTCATTCATAAAGGCTATGTTGATGTCTCTTTGACTATTTTCAACAACTTTGGCTGCCTCTGCTACTTTAATACTTGGTGCTCGATGAACGCCTGCTTTAATCACTAACTCATAAACCTTAGCCAAGGTATCCAAGGTCACTGGAGAAGTAGCTGAGACGATTTTTGTGATAGAAGTGAGTGTATGGACCTTATCACCAGGATTAATGCGTTCTGGCGAATAGCCAACCCAGAAGTCCTCACCATGTTTCAAACCCGATGTTTGTTCGAGCACTTCAATACAGATATCCTCTGTGACACCAGGATAAACGGTTGACTCATAGACAACAATCGATCCTTTTGTTAAGTTACGTCCTACCGTTTGGCTAGCTGAGATAACGGGACTTAAGTTAGGCGTCTTATCTTGATTAATAGGCGTCGGAACGGCCACTATAATAAACTTAGCCTCTTGAATCAAGCGCTCATCCGCTGTAAAAATCAAATCGGATTGTTTGACAGCTTCATCTCCTACTTCCATAGTAGGATCAATCCCTTGTAAATATTGAGCAACCTTATTTTCATTATTATCATAGCCTATCGTGTCAACATGGTTAGCAAACTCGATCGCAATGGGCATTCCAACATAACCCAAGCCAATTACCGCTAATTTCGTTTTTCGATTGATCAAGTCTTTATATAGATCCAAGATTTAATCACCCTTTCATGTGATGTTCTGCACAACATTATAGCAAAGGTCTTTCTATTTTAGAATAACTTATAATCTCCTTTTGATCGCTTGCCATACATAATGGGTAAAAAAGTAGCACGACTGCAAGAAAGGGAGTTTTTCTAGTTTGCGATAAGTATGCCAAGTTCTCTTTAAAGCTTTAAATTTATTCGATGAGATCGATCCTTGTACTTGGCGGTATGCATTCAGAACTTGCTGAAGGCCATAAGCCGTTAGGTTCTGTTCACGCATTAATTTTAACCATGTCGCTGTGTCTTGCCCCTTTCTCACCAGCGGCATCCTAAAGTCGCCAACGATTTCTCGGTCAATCATGACCGTTGAACATGCAATGGCTGTATTCTTTAATAAGGCATAGTAATCAAGCGAATAAGGTATATGGACAGCGGGTTTGATCATTCTGCCAGATTCATCCATCAAGGAGAAGTCCGTATAAGTGAAGGCAAAACCATGCTCCTGCATAAAGGCGATCTGCTTAGCCAGCTTATCCGAAGTCCAGCGGTCATCGCTATCCAGGAAGGCAATATATTGACCGTTTGCATAAGCCAGCCCCTTATTACGGGCAACTGCCGCGCCAGAGTTGGTGGGGAGCGATAACAAATGAATACGTGGATCACGATAGGATTCAATTACCGATACACTTTGGTCTTGACTAGCATCATCGATTAAAATGAGCTCCCAATCAGGATAGGTCTGATCGAGGACACATTGGATGGTTTCCGTTAAAAACGGTTCAGCATTATAGACCGGGGTAATGATTGAAATACAATTTTCTTGATATTTTTTCATAATGACTCCTAGACAATGTGGATAATCCGAACTCGACAAGGATACAGATGGGCAAAGTCCATTTGGTCCTTAAACCACTCTTTTGTAGTTAAGTGACTCTTAATAATAATCACGATTTCGTCAAAGGAAAAATCCGCATCAAGGTGCTTCAAGTCCGTGACTCTCACTTGTCGCTGGTTGTCAGAGATGAGCACTTCGTCATCTTGAAAGCGATCCTCTTTAACGATGACCTGCTTTTGATTAGAAGGGAATTCAATTAAAGCTTGGATAGCTTCAGGCGATCGATGGTGTTCCACTAACAAGTGAGTATCTTCTAAGCGCCAAGTATAATCGAAGGCATAGTTAATCACCTTTTTAAACAATTGACGGACAAATAAAACCCCAACAACCAAGAGGGTCCCCAAAATAGCCCCCATCAGACCATATAGAATATGTCCCTTGGCTTCTTTTGATTGATAGGGCGTGAGTGTTTCATCGGTCGGAACCTCATCCGTTAATTCAATCGGTACCATCTCGCCAAGTGCAGGTTCTTGAATAATAGTTGCTTGTATCTTATCAAAAAAAGGCAAAGCCTCCTCTTCAACCATTTGAGCATAGGCTTGAGCAATCTTCAGATTATCTTCACTGGTTTTCCCAACCAAAAACCGCATTGTGATCACATTGGATGCCGTATCACGCAGTCCGGCTAATCCACCTCGAAAATCATTCGTCTTATACATTTCTAGGGTCCGCTCTGCTTCTAACCAGTCAGCAAATTGAACACCAGTCTTCTCTTCAATTGATTGAACCACTTGAGGGGTTGAAAAATAATCATCGAAGAGTGAGGCAGTTGAGAAAATACTCCCATCTTCCATGGTGACAATCATTTGGAATGAAGCAGGTTCTTGTTGATAGACTTCTGCTAAATAATCATAGGCTGGACGGGTATCTTGCCGCACCCAACGGTTAAGGAAATACCGTCCACTAACTACTAAGACAACCACCATCACCACACCCATCAAAATCCTTAATAGGTTCTCTTTAATAAAACGCCAAAATTCCTTAATCAGAGTAGCTAAACTCATTTTCTCGCACTCCCTTGCTGAAATAATTGATGCACATTCCCTTGTCTTAAAACCTCTTGGTCGACGATTTTTACAAAAGCGATTAACAATCCAAAAAAGACCCAGTGCCACTCAATTAGCATATTATTCGCACTTGTAATACTTCCCAATATAAAGATCAATAAGAATCCAAATAAAGGATAGGCCAATTGGGCAGCCAAACTGCCACGAAATTGTTTAACGATTTGGAATAACCGTTGACATAAGCCAAAGTATCCCACTATATAAAGGACGAAAGCCACCAAGCCGTTACTCACCAATATTTCCAACCACCAATTATGCATATTGGTAATTTCATTGGTCGGCCAGAAGCCCCGCAGCTTGGCCCAATTTTCAATATTGCCTGAGCCCACACCTAGTCCCCCGGTTTGGGCCAAGAAAATTAAACCATTGCGCCAACTATTCATTCTCTTGGTATCTCCTGACAAGCCTCCAGCAGGGCCTCCGATATAGAAAATTTCTGCTAGTTTATCTTGTAAGTGAGGGATCAGAAGAACCATCAAACCAAGACCACATGCTAAAATGATTCCGGACCGCATCAGCAACTTGGGTGAATCATCAAAGCGAATGCTTGAAACTAGCAAAAAGCCACTGTATAAAAGCAAGCAGATCAAAGACATCCTGGATCCACTTTGAAAAATTAGGAAGCTGGCTAAAAGATAGGCCATCAGGTACATTATCCGCTTTAGATAATGGCTAGAAAGTAGATAAAGGCAAATACAGACACTCAGATAGGCCAACAGCATCGTGGCATAATCATTCTGGTTAGCGAAAGTTGTTATGGGAATCCGTGTCCAGGGTTGACTAGCAAAGGTGGAGTATTTATCTAACTTGCTCATATCGGCAAATAGATAGTGATTCGTAAGGATTTCAAAGTAACCCCAAGCAACCAATAAAGTCATCATCAGCCAGGAACCCTTCAGCAAGTTCAGCCACATCCGATCATTTTCAGTCCAAAAATACAGCGCTAAAATACTACCTAGACCGATCGTCATTAAAAAGGATACTTGAATCCAACCCTTCAAGTCCTCTACCCATAAACCTGTAATGAGTCCAATTATCCACCATACAAAATAAACCAACAAAAACCGGCTAGCAGCTGATCGGGGTATGATTTTGACCTGGTGATTATCTAAGATAACTTGCATGAATAATAAAGGATAGGCCGCTAAAGCTAAGAGTCGATAGACCGTAATCTGAGCGAGAGGGGTTGAAATAGCGAGTAGCTGCGTTCCCATAAAAAGACTCATCACTAGCAACAACAAATAGATTGCCAAGGCTCGCCACTCCTTCCTAGTTAAAATTCCAAAGTTCAGGTGAACGCTTAATAGATAAGGCATCTTGTATTGTCGGATATTGCACCCACAAAGCCATTAGCCCCAATAGAATGATCCCAATCAATCGATAGGAGGCATCTAAAGTATTCAGATAAGCTGCTAAGACCATCAATAGAACTGATAGAAGATGCTTTCTTTGACTAAAATAAAAACCTGTTTGTCTAGAGAAATATGTTCGCGCTAAATAGAAGATAATATAAGCACCACAAGATGCACTCGCCGCCCCTAAAGCGCCTAGATGTGGCGTCAGCCATAAGTTTAATCCAACACTAGGAATTAAAGCTAGAAGAGAAACAAAGATATTAAAATATGTTTTTCGTGAAAAGACAATACCTAAAGTCGTTGTTTCAGATAGAGTGTACATAATATGTGGGAAACAGAGCAAGCCTAAAATATATTTGGCGGGTTCATAAGAAGGTCCTAAAATAACCATAATGACCGGCCTGAAGATTAAGATACCAAAATAAATACCCGTTAAAATAAAAAGTAAAGCATCGGATATAAATTTAAAATGCTTAATCGATTTGTCCTCATCATACCAGCGATAAGCCGTCGGGGTCCAAAAGGTCGTAAAGGCGGTTTTAAAGATTCCAATTAGATTCACAATATTTATCCCCGCAGTATATATCCCCAATTCCACCTTAGTCGAAATCGAATTAAGCATAATATTATCAATCATATTCAGGGTTGCATTCAAGGACATAGCGATCATGAGGGGCAAACCAAAAGCAAATAATTGCTTCATTAAGGTTTGATCAAAGTTGAAACCACTTAAATCAAAGAACTGCCGGTATCGAAGGAATAGAAAGAGGTCAACTAACAATTGACCAATAATCATCCCATAGACAATCACTTTAAAGTCACGTAATCCTAGGAAGATCAACCCAATCGAACAAATAAAAATAGACAATTTAAGTAAGATCGTAAAAAAAGAATACTCCCTCGCTCTTTCTTCCATCCGAATTAATAGAAGCACAAAACGTTCGACAATCATTGCGATGAGTAGCACACCACTCCACATAACAACGTAACCATATTGGCGACTCGCAAAAAGCCACTCTGCAATCGGTTCATTAAAAAAGAAAAGACCAGCCGAAAAAATAAGACCTAATAGCAAGGGAATCAATAAGGCCTGTTGAAAGAGATGCTTTTTGTCTTTAAGTTGATGGTATTCTCGAGAAAAAGCCTGGTCCAAACCTAAATATAAAAAGTTTGGAATATTGAGCATGAGGGTTCTAAAATTTCCTGATACACCATACTGATCAACTAGCATCAAGCGGGTCAGTATTGGAATTTGGATAATCGAAATAAGTGCCCCGATAATCGGTCCAATCGAAAAACCCATCAACCTTTTCAAAAAATTCTTCATAATAACTCCTACTCTATTGGGAAACGACTGATTTGATAATCCAAAACCTGTCGATAGATAGCACAGGCAGCTTGGTCAGAGAAGGCGTGTGAATGTACCGCTTGAGAGCGTGCCTGGTTACTCACTTGAACCTTGTTATTCTGATCAATCAGCTTGATTAATTCCTTGTACCACACGGCTTCACCTGTTTCAAGAGAGAGCTGCTTTACTAGGCCTAAGCCAAGGTCGACCTCCGGTACCACCTGATCACTCGTCAAGACAGGAATCCCTGCTGCTTGTGCTTCAACAGCAACTGTCCCAAAACCTTCTGCAAATGAAGGCATGATTAGTGCGTCTAACCCAAGCATGAGCGCTTCAATCGGACTGACTCGACCAAGTAAGCGAACCGAATCAGTCAATTCTTTTTGGATTATTTGCTGTCCCAACTGCTCCTTCAAAGGGCCTTCGCCAGCTACCAACAGATGGAGAGGCCGTCCTTTATTTTGACTGTATTGAACTAGGTTGAGAGTGAAGGCATGATTCTTAATCGGCACTAGCCTGCCCACTTGACCAATTAAAATTTCCTGATTGCCTGCTGCATATCGCCTACGAAGCGCTTGCTTAATAGCTTGTTGATCTTCTGGGGCCCGCATAAACTGGTCAGGGGAGATGGAATTTGGTATGACTACCCGTGCCCCATGTTCTTGAGAACCAAAAAGTGAATCGATTGCCTGGAGCGAACATCCCAATGGAAGGCGTGAAAGGTGACGGTTTATTTTCTGGTCAATCCTTCGCTTATATTGAGTTGACCGAGACGTCACCTCACTTGGATATAAATAATGGGCGTGGATATAAAAATCTTTCTCCAGACCAGGTTGAAAATGTTTCACCAGCTGATAGTAGGCCCATGCACGATAACCTGAAACATGACAATGAACAGCATCGTAACGATACTTCTTGAGAGGAAGCTCCATTGATTTTGAATAAGACTGCCAGCCTTCTCTCTTAGGATTATTTAAGCGAAAGACGGCTCCTCCCGTCTTATGAATGATTTCATCAAAAATATCGGGGGTATCACTATAAGTCGCCACATCAAAAATTAAGTTTTGTTCCTTTGCAGAGCGAGCCAAATTATAAATAAAAGTTGAAATGCCTCCTCCATAGGATGACATGATATGCAGAATCCGCTTTTCTTTCAAAGCCCGCTCCTCCTTCCTAGTTATAATTGCTAGATTGCTGACACTGCCAATTCCAAGCATCTCGGCACATTGTCAACAGGTCGCGTTCCGCCTGCCAGTGCAACTCTTTTCGAGCTTTAGAGGGATCAGCATAAGCGATCGCAATATCTCCCTCTCTACGATCCACTACTCGATACGGAACCTCTACTTGGTTTACTTCTTCGAAGGCCTTGATAAGATCTAAAACACTATATCCTTGACCTGTTCCAAGATTATAGATAGCTAAGCCTGTATTGTTAAGATTGGTTTCAATCGCTTTAACATGTCCAATTGCTAAGTCCACCACATGAATGTAGTCGCGAACACCTGTACCATCATGTGTATCATAATCATCACCAAAGACTTTCAATTCAGGATGATCGCCAATCGCCACTTGTGTGAGATAAGGCATCAGATTATTAGGAATACCTTGTGGATCTTCGCCTAATAGCCCTGACTTGTGAGCACCGATTGGATTAAAATAACGCAATGAGGTGATCGACCAAGAAGGATCCGCCACGACGAGATCCTGCAGCATCTGTTCAATCACTAATTTTGTGTAGCCATATGGGTTACTAGCTGTGCCAATCGGCATCGTTTCATTAAATGGTACGGGGTTGTCTGAGCCATAAACCGTAGCGGATGATGAGAAAATTAAATGCTTCACCTCAAATTGATTCATCACCTCTAGCAATGAAACTGTTCCTCCAATATTGTTGTGGTAATACTTCAAGGGGGAAACAACCGATTCGCCAACTGCCTTATAACCTGCGAGATGGATTACCATTTGGACATCGTGGTCTGAGAAAATATCCGCCATGCTCGGTTGGTCTAAGATATCTTTTTGATAAAAAATAGGTCGACGTCCAGCAATGGTCTCAATTCGATCGATAACTTCAGCTTTGGAGTTCGATAGATTATCAACCACAATAACCTCTCGCCCCTGCTCCAAAAGCTCTACCACAATGTGACTGCCAATATAACCAGCCCCACCTGTAACGAGTATTGCCATGTTAACCTCCTTCATAGATTGCTAAACTTTTTGACCATTATAGCACATTCAACTCTGCTTTTTAGAGCGTTCATAATTTCTTCTAACTTATCGAGCATTTATGAATGGGGTTTGCTATAATAACTACATCAAGTAAACGTTTTTTCTGATGAGGAGGAGATAAATTGGCAGAAGCACTGATTATTTTCGCCAGTTTAACTGGAAATACTGAAGAAATGGCTGACATCGTAGCCAACCGACTTGAGGAAAAAGGCATCACAACAGATGTCTTAGAGGTTTCTCAAGCTGAAGCAGAAGATTTTCTTGATTATGATGCCTGCTTAATTGGTTCATATACATATGGAGTCGATGGGATCTTGCCTGATGAAATGCTCGATTTTTATGACGACCTCGTGCAACTTGATTTATCTGGTAAAGTGTTCGGTGTCTTTGGTTCAGGAGATACCTATTACGAATACTTCTGCGCCGCAGTCGATCACTTCGAGAAAGCCTTCCTATCTATTGGGGCAAAACCTGGAGGGGCAACCTGTAAGATTAACTTAAATGCCGAAGAGGAAGACATTCAGAAACTTTATGCCCTAGCAGATGGCATTGCATCCCATATTGAAGCTTAAAATAATCAAATAAGAAAGAGGAGAAATAAATGACTTTAGAAAATTTTGAAACTTTGTTAAAAAAATATGCTGATTTAATGATTCATAAAGGAATTGCAGTCAAAGAGGGAGATTATGTCTTATTGAATGCAAACATCAACCAGGCTCCTTTGGCGCGACTGATTACCGAAGCAGCTTATCAAGCAGGGGCTGCATATGTGAAAGTCAATTGGTCGGATGATGCCTTGAGTCGTTTAAATTATACCTACCGTAGCCTGGAAAATCTGCAAGAAGTTCCTCAATACTTGATTGATGAAGGACATTATTTCGTGGAAAAACGGGCTAAACGCATCTCACTAGTTTCACGTGATCCCAACGCCTTAAAAGGGATCGACCCTAACAAAATTAACGCAAGTAATCGTGCCTTCTCAAACGCTCTAGAAGAAGTACGAAACGCGACTCAATCAAACAAGGTCTCTTGGCTAGTAGTGGCTGGCGCTAGTCAAGAATGGGCTGCGCTAGTCTTCCCAGACAAATCACCAGAAGACCAAATCGATGCTTTATGGGATCAAATTTTTAAGACGACTCGAATTTATGAAGCAGACCCAATCAAGGCTTGGGAAGAACATGAGAACCGGTTAAATGAGAAGGCAGCCTTCTTAAATGACCACCAATTCGATGCGCTACACTATACTGGCCCTGGTACTGACCTCACCATCGGTCTCCCCAAAAACCATATCTGGGAGAGCGCTGGTTCGACAAACGAAAAAGGTGAAGTTTTTATTGCCAATATGCCAACTGAGGAAGTCTTTACTGCCCCTGATTCAAGAAGAGCAGATGGTTACATCTCAGCGTCTAAACCACTCGCACATGGTGGCGTCGTGATCGATGGCATGAAATTCACCTTCAAAGACGGAAAGGTTGTTGAGGCCAGTGCAAGCGAAGGTGAAGAAACCTTGATCAAATTAATTGAAGAAAATGAAGGTTCCGCTTCCCTTGGCGAAGTGGCTCTCGTCCCTCATCAATCTCCCATTTCTCAATCTGGCATCATCTTCTTTAATACCTTGTTTGATGAAAATGCCTCAAACCATATCGCTCTAGGACAAGCTTATGCTTCTTCAGTCCAAGGGGGCACTCAGATGACTCAGGAAGAATTAGCACAAGCAGGCCTCAACCGCTCTAATGTCCATGTTGACTTTATGGTTGGTAACGCCGAAATGAACGTTGATGGTATCACTGAAGATGGCCAAAGAATTCCAATTTTCCGTAATGGTGAATGGGCCATTTAATAGATGAGGAGGTCCATAATGGCAAGAGAAGAAGAACTGAATTCTAAAATTGAAAGAGAAATCACCAAACAAATTCAAGAATTCGATCGACGAGTCGACCGGACAGGTTGGCCGATCTTAATCATTGGCATCATTGTCCTCTTCCTCCTTATCTATTTATTAACAAACTTGTTTAGTATTCCCACAAACAAGCAAAATGGAGGTTCTCATCATGCGGTCGATGAAAGAATTGAAAGGCTTGAAAATCGAGTGAGCTCACTTGAAGATCAACTCAAGACCTCTGAGTAGCGTGCAGTCTATGAAGATACTCCACATTAACTCCTATTTCTCAACCTCGCGATTATTTAGCAACCTCTATGAACGCCAAATTCAAAAAGGCCATGAGTTAACAGTCTATGTCCCAATTGCCTATGAATATCCTAAAGACAAAATCGCTGCAAGCGGCGACTACACAGATATTGTGACAACTCACCACCAGTGGGATCGTCTTCTATTTCACTACAAGCACCGAAAAATTCTCAAAGATATCCTACAGCGCTATCCTATTGGTCGCTTCGATCTGATTCATGCGCATTCTCTTTTTTCCAATGGTTGGGTCGCACGCCAATTATTCTTAAGCCATCAGATCCCTTATATCGTGGCCGTCCGAAATGCTGATGTCCGGACTTTCTTTCAAAAGGCACCCTGGCTACGGTCGGTCGGCCTCAATATCATGCGCGACGCACAAGCAATTGTTTTTATTTCAGAGAATTCCTATAAAGAAGTCTTTGACCACTATGTGCCAGCAAAAGACCAAGAAGCTTTAAAAGCCAAGACTAAAGTGATCGCCAATGGGATCGATGATTATTGGCACTTAAATGCCTATGATCATAAAACAACCGATCTCCACCAGCCCTTAAGAATCATCTCAACTGGCAAATTATTACCTGGTAAACGCTTTATACAGCTTGCTGAAATGGTACAGAATTTATCCTCTCAGATCGGCCCTATTGAATTTCACGTTGTCGGGCCAGACTGGGAACCCAAGATTGCCCAAGAATTAAGAGAAATGGATTTTGTGACCTATCACGGCCCGCTCGCCCCAAGTGAATTGGCCCAATTATATCGACAGATGGATATTTTTGCGCTTTTATCCTATCCAGAAACCTTTGGACTAGTATACCCAGAAGCAATGAGCCAAGGCCTTCCCGTCATCTACACTCGAAATGAAGGCTTTGATTCCTTCTTTGATAATTATCAAGTAGGCGTCTCAGTGGATCGTTTTAGTCAAGAGGAATTTAATGAGGCTGTGACCTATATTTGCTCCCATTACGCGGCCCTCGTGAAAGCAGCCGTTAAAGGAATCCATCCTTTTAAATGGGATCGAATTATTGAAGACTATGAACGCATCTATCACAAAGTTTTGATGACCGCATCAAGAAAATAAAGTAAAAAGTCTTACACTCCCTATTTGATTCAAGTTCGCCCATGATAGGCGGCCTACAATCAAGCAGGAGGTAAGACTTTTTTGGTCGATAGCCCTCTTTTTAATCAATTTGTTGTGTCATAATCTTCGGTCCATCCGCCGTAATGACTAAAGAATGCTCGTATTGCGCGCAATAGCCACCATCCCGGGTGCGAGCAGTCCATCCATTGGCATCCATTTTCATTTTCCAGCTTCCGGTTGTTACCATCGGCTCAATGGTAAGGGTCATTCCTTCTTTTAATCTCAAGCCCTTTCCTGGTTGACCATAATGAGGAACAGCTGGATCCTCGTGGATCGTTGGGCCAATACCATGGCCGATAAAATCCCGTACCACTCCAAATCCTTGTCCTTCAACATAGCTTTGAATGGCATGGCCAATATCACCAATGCGATTTCCTACCCTTGCTTGCTCAATCCCCAGATATAAGGCCCGCTCCGTTACTTCCATTAATCGTTGATGGTCTTCGCTTACTTCGCCTACCGCATAACACCAGCAGGAATCCGAAATTCCCCCATCTAGATCAACACAAAAATCTACCTTGACAATATCTCCCGACTTTAAAGCATAGTCTGAGGGGAAGCCATGACAGATCTCATCATTGACACTCGTACACGTCGCAAAGCGATATCCCTCATACCCAATCTGGGCAGCCACACCTCCTGCCTCTTCGATAGACTTTTGAACAAACTGGTCAATTTGCGCTGTTGTCACACCCACTTTGATAAAATCTCGCAGCGCTACATGGATTCCTGCTAAGACTTTTCCTGAGTCAGTCATTGCTTGAATTTCTCTTTCTGATTTTAATGTGATCATTTTTTACCTACCTTCTTTTCAATTAGCTAAACACCATTTAGTGACCACGCGACACGCTTCCTCTTGAGTCGTTTGATTCAGGAAGGTTTGGACACTGACTATATGGTCTGCTTCTTTCTTACTATCATCCAGATAATTTAATAACTTCACTTGATGATCAGGCAATATTTCATGACCATATTTAATTGAGATTTGTTTAAGTTGATAGTCTGGATGCATTAGTTGATCCATAGCCTGGAAGGCCCAACGGATATATACGAGATTGTTAACGTGTTGATTATTATCAATATCTTCTTCGCCTATTTGACAATTCTCTTCATTATTGAGGGATAAGTGATCGCTTTCCAATACACGCTTAAAATTTTGATCGAGCCGCTTATCAACTAAACAATACACCTCAAGCTTCTGATAGGGGATTGTCACCATCCGTCGAGTCAGAAGATTGAGAGCAGCGAATTGAATCTGAAACTCCATGACTAACTGCGATGATTGCCAAATGCCAAACCATCTATTAACAAAAAAACGATTGGCCTTGGAAACCCGCGTCTCAATCACGACGTATTTTCCTTCATCTGGCACTTTAATGATCTGACCCATATTTTGTGTAATAATCCAAGTCAGATCATCCGGTAAGAAAGGTGCTCCTAATTGATCATTAAGACACCGATCATGGTTAGTGGATGTCTCAAGAATCTTGGATATCAATAAGTCATAATTAAAAGAGTTCGATGTTTTATCTTTAAAAAAGTTTGAATCAATTAAAAACATTTGACTGAAACTTTGATCAATTCTTCCTTCCATCTGGTTCACCTCTTGAAAATTATAACAAACTATCTCCCGTTAATGAACCTCAGACTATAATAAAAAGGACTAAGCCTGAAAGCTTAGTCCTTCATCATTTCATCGATTCTTTTAACTATTTATTTTTTTGTTTAAGAATAAATGACACAACTGCGATTAAAATAATCGCACCAATTAATGCTGGGAAGATATAAACGCTACCCCATTGCGGACCAAACGTTCCTAGGAATTGGCCACCTACCCATGAGCCAAGGATACCTGCGATGATGTTTCCAATCACACCACCAGGAATATCTTTACCCATAATCAATCCAGCTAGCCAACCAATGATCCCACCAACAATTAAAGTAACAATTAATTCCATAATTTCATGCCTTCTTTCTTATTTTATTTAAGTTTATTTTATACTAGATTCGAAGATAAAGCCAATAATATGCTTGCCAAAGTGCCTATTAACTTTAAAGGAATCACTCACAGATCGCTTTCTTTAAATTACAGATTGACAAGGGCTTGTGCACGATCGGTTTTTTTAGCATGGACTTGAATTGCTTTGTCATAAAATTCTAATAGCTTCCGCGTTGCATTCTCCCATGAGTAATGTTCTGCTTCTCGTCTTGATTTTAAGCCCATCTCTTTTAACTTGAGGGGCTGGTCCAGAATGTTAAGTGCCTGCAGTAAAGAGCCCTTGTCTTTAGATTTGAAGATCATCCCTGTATTCATGGGATCAATCTGTTCGAGTGTCGGCCCATTCTCAGCTGCAATCACAGGTGTCCCAGAGGCCATGGCCTCAGAAATCACCAAGCCGAAAGTCTCTGAAATAGATGGGAAAATAAAGGCATCTCCCGTAGCATAGGCGCGGGCAAGTTGCTCTCCAGAAAGAAATCCAGTAAAGGTAACAGGCTTTCCAGTAAAGACTCTTTCTAAATCTTCCCGGGCTGGCCCATCTCCTACAATTGCAAGGCAGATATCGTCTCTTTCGTCAAAAATATGGACAAGCTGGTCCAAATCCTTTTCTGCTGCTAAACGACCAACATAAACTAACAACTTTTTCCCAGGTTGATGGAAGGTCCATTGATCATACAGATCTTGGTCATAAAATTTAGGATGGCGAAGGGTTAAGTCAATCCCTCTGGGTAAAACCCCCTGTGTTGGGATATTTTTTAGTGAAAGCTCTTGGCGTAAACTATCCGATACCGTAATGTTTAAATCGGATGATTGGTGCCAGAATTTAATATAATCCCATAAAATAGGTTTGAACAATGACAAATGATAATGATCAAGATAGTCTGGTAAATGTGTATGATAAGACGTCAACAATGGCACATCTAATCTCTGGGCATACTTAACAGCGGAGGTCGCCATAATAAATGGATTCACTGCATGCACAATATCTGGATTAAAATCCTCGATGATTTGCTTCATTCGACGAGATGGCAACCCCCAAGGCCGTGATGCATACAATGGAAAAGTGAATGAATCCATAGCAACAACTGGAACACCTTGATAGTCTTTGATCCCTAAATCAGGTGAGACCACCAGCACTTCATGTCCCATTTTTTTCATCGCAACGGTCATATGCGCCAAGCGAGTACAGATACCATCGGTTGCTGGTACAAATGTTTCTGTTGCAATTAAAATTCTCATCACAATGCCCTCATTTCCTGTCTTTTGATCACCTGCATCCATTGTAGCTTAGTTTTAATGATTCTGTGTAAACTTAATGTAAAGATTTTGTAAAGATCCTTATTTAATGATGGTTTCTAGTGATTGAATCTCTATTATTAGTCTTTTTTTCCGACTTTTTACTTTTCTTTCTATTTTGTACCGATCGTTTGGACTTTGTCACTTTCAAATCATCATGAGCTGCAATCAGTTGCTGGCGATAAAGCCTACGCCTTTCAAGTTGAATATCAAGGGAAGCTAACATCTTCTTCAAGTCTCGGGCCTCTTGTTCATTTGCCAAGGAAATCACCTGCCCCTTAGCTCCCATCCGTCCCGTACGTCCAGATCGATGGATGTAGCTATGAGGTGTTTTGGCTGAGTGGAAATGAATCACATAAGGAATATTTGGCAGATCAATCCCTCGTGCTGCCACTTCTGTTGTCAATAAAAGTTTCGTTTCTTGTTTATTAAATAAGCTAATTGCGAATTTTCTCTCTTGATTACTTAGGTCACTGTGCAAGACAGAAATGGGAACTTGTTCATAAATCAACTTAGCTGCCACGCGTTCTAAGTCACTAATACGATCAAAAATACCAGCGCCTTCATTGAATCTAAGTGGGTGAGTCGCCTCAAATTTTCAACTTTATTTCGATTATTTGACAGAACAACCATATGGTTCACTGATTGTGCCTGCTCTTCAATCGAGCTTTTTAGAAGAACAGGCACTGGTGATTGAGCATCAAGATAGCGCAGCAAATCTTCGCTTTGAGTCGCCGAGATAAAGGCTTTACGAATATCTCGCATCATACGCCCTTCAATTAGCTCAAGATCTTGGCGGGACTGATTGGTCTTAGCCAATAAATAATCCGCCTCATCATAAATCAACCACTGAACAGTATGGACTTTTAGTTTAGCCGTCTGTTTTAATAATTCTAAGAAACGGCCTGGCGTGGCAATGATCAGCTCTGGTTTCTTCTTCAATTGTTCAATCTGTCTTTTGGTGTTGGCTCCACCGATAAGACTCATAATGGTCAAACCCAAATTCGTTCCCCAGTCACTGCTTACTTGCAGAATCTGTTGAGCTAACTCTTGCGAGGGTGCAAATATGACCGCTTGTAATTGATGGTTGGCTTCTAATTGCATCAATAGTGGAATCAAATAGGCCAGGGTCTTGCCTGTTCCTGTCGGGGATATCGCAGCAAACGACTCTTTGATATTCATTTGCTGAAAGACTTTCTTCTGAATAGCTGTCGGCTCTTGAAAGCCGGCAGCCTGCCATTTTTCTTGTAGAGGAGTGGGTAAATCGTTAAACATCGTCATTTCCTTTCATAAAAAACGGTTAAAAGCCTTTAGATAACTTTTAACCGTCGTTTTTGTTTAAATTAGTTTCGCGGACTGGCGAAGCAAGTCCATAACCTGAGTGACTTGTAGGGAAAGCTGACGCCAATTCTCATATCGCACTTCATGATGAATATCTCCAGGAGATTGTATGACCTCAGCAAAGGTCATTAATTCATCATACATGGGATTAGCAGGTAGGTAGTTAATTAATTGGACGCTCTCGCCTTGCTTATTCACTAATTTGGCCTTGTCAATTCTTGATATGTTATCAATCACAAACGTTTCTTCACCAACATATATTTCACTTGCCAGTATAGAATGTACGGCCTTCGATACAAAGATGGTCACCTGAAATTTTGCATAGGTTAGAACAATTGTGCCGAACAAGTCAATTTTCTGACCATCGTTGATCGCGTGATAGCGAACAGTCTGTGGCATCCCAAATAAATCAATGGCGATATAGAGGGGGTATACCCCCAAATCCATTAAGCTCCCGCCTGCATAAGTAGCAGAAAAGACATTGGGCACTTGCCATCCATTCTCCCTTGCTTCCAAATAGGCCTCATATTTAGATGAATATTGCCCAATATTAAAGTTTGCCCCCATAACAGGCTGTTGACAGGACTCAATCTTTTGCTTAATGAGTGGACGGAGTCGACTGTAATTACGGCTATGGTAATGAAGGGCTGCTTCAAAAATTCGTACTTGATTCTCTTGGGCAAGATCATAAACTTGATGCCATTGGGCCGAACTTGTAAACATGGGTTTTTCAATAATTACATGCTTCTTGGCTTCGACTGCTTGAAGCGCATAATCGACATGGGTCGAATTAGGTGTCGCGATATAGACGACTTGAATCTCTGGATCATATAGAAGAGTACTGATATCCGTTGTATAGTAATCTGCACCATGGTCTTGCTGAAACTGCTTGGCTTTATCGAGATGGCGTGAATGGACGGCCTTTAGGTGGTAATGTTGTGTTAATCTTGCAGCCTCAATCATCTGCGATGTAATCCAAGAAGTGCCGATTGTTGCAAAATTTAACATCTCTAACTCCTTTTTTTATCCAATTCACTATGATCGAAGGACTGCTTCATCAATCCCTTCTAGAAAGGCTTGGATTTCTTCAAGCGTTTCTTTTAAATTTCCTTTCTCGAAGGGGGATTTCAGATTCCCAGCTGCCACAATTTGTGTAAAGGTCTTGGTCCCCCCAATCTTACAAATGGTGAGATAGTCTTGCCAAACCGACTCATCATGATCAATTTGACTTCTCTTCCAGAATTGGAAAGCACAAACTTGAGCCAAAGTGTAATCAATATAATAGAATGGCTCAACAAAGATATGGAGTTGTTTGAACCAGAAACCGCCTTTTTCATAAAATTCGTTCCCCTCGTAATTCTTCCAAGGAGTGTAGATTTTTTCAAGGCGACGCCAGGTTTGTCTTCTTTCTTCAGGAGTCATTTCAGGATGCTCATATACTTCGTGTTGGAAGTGATCCACTAATACGCCATAGGGCAGGAAGAAGATGGTTCCTGCCAAGTGCTGGTATTTGAATTTATCGATCTGGTCACCGAAGAAGTCTTTCATCCATGGCCAAGTCAAGAATTCCATCGACATTGAATGGATTTCACAAGATTCAGAAGTTGGCCAAACGGCTTCAGGCGTTTCAATCCAAAGTGAATTATAAACTTGGAAAGCATGTCCTGCTTCATG
Organism: Facklamia languida CCUG 37842; assembly: GCF_000245795.1. Classification (GTDB taxonomy): domain Bacteria; phylum Bacillota; class Bacilli; order Lactobacillales; family Aerococcaceae; genus Facklamia; species Facklamia languida. The sequence goes on from NZ_JH601133.1 coordinate 513,473, forward strand.
CGTTAACACCTCGACATCTCCAGATGTCCCGTTGAAATTGGCAAAGATAAAGGGTGCTTTATAAGCCGGAATATGGGTACAGTAGCCTCCCGTATCCTTACCAGGCTTAGCTTCTAAATCTAATAAATCATTTTCTACCATGAAATCAATAAACTCTCCTGTTTCGTCTGAGAGTTCATGGTACATGTTCACTGCCTTTTCAACAATCTCTTGAGAGCTACCAATTGGCTTGGCATTCCCTTTAGGGAAATTGATCCACAGATCATAATAGCGCAGTTCATCAAGCTCTAACCGTTCTTTTTGGCGTTCCATCAATTTTTCAGCGAGTGGTACGACATATTGACGGACCTCATCACGGTATACTTCAACATCCTGGCGATCATAGTCAAGCCGTCCCATTCGGATATAGCCCACCTCAACAAAGTCTTTAAAGCCTAATTTTTGGGCAATTTCATGACGAACTTTAACCATATCGTCATAAATTCGATCAAAGGTTTCTTGGTGTTTATGATACCAATTCGCAATGAGCTCAGAAACTTCTTGACGGACCTTCCGATCGGTTGATTGGGCTAAGGCACCAATACTGGATAAATTATAGGTTTCCCCCTGATATTCGAGGACCGCTGAAGCTTTCAACTTCCCATATTCTGAGACTAATCGGTTTTCCTTTTGTAGAAGAGGAATAATTTCTGGCTTGGTAATCCGAAGCGTGTTCTCTGCGATCTTGAAGAAAGTTTCTGGCAGTTCCTTTTCTAAATCATGACGGTAAGGACTCTCAAGTGTTGCCCGGTAATAATCACAAGCCCAATCTGCAATAATTGGTAGCTGGTTATCCCAGAAATCATTTTCTTGGGCATAGAAATCATCACGTGTATCAATAGAATGGCGAATAGAGCAAAGGGTTGACTGAGTCTGAATATTATTTTGAATAGCCTGGACTTCCCTTACTGCATTGACCGCCTCATCCGAGTTCTTAGCCTCTCGAATGGCTTGGACACTTTCCTTATAAGCCTGCTCAATTTGATTAATATCTGGCCTTTGATACTCAAATTCATTAAACTTCATTATTTCACGTCCCTTATCCTTTTTAATCAGTATAGCATAGGACCCTCCCCTTGAATACGGATCCGCTTCTAAACTTTTCATAGGATATTTGGTATAATTAGAGCGAATAAATTGACGGTTTAGAGGGATATCATGACTCAAAAACAACAGTTCAAAGGAATTGTAACCAGCCAAAAGCTTATCAAGGCGAGTGACCCAACACTCGTCCTCTTTAAGTTAAATCTGATTGATTCTCCAATGAATCCCAAGCACTTAATTCATCAAGAGCTGGTTTCGATCATCGCCCGTAACCCTTTAACCTTTTTGCTGGAAGTCCATCTAAATGATCGCATCATTATTTATGGGCACTTCAACCAACGGAAGCAGTTTGTCACTGAACGTTACCTCATCGAAAAACATCAAACTGCTGAAGATGAACTTATAGCCAATCGCTATCCTAAACGAAAGGAGTACTAATGACTGAGGAAACGCCCCAAGAAATTCGTTCAACTATCGAGAAAAAGTTAGCATTATTACCTGAATTGCCAGGTTGCTACTTGATGTATGATAAAAACAATAAAATCATCTACATCGGCAAAGCAAAAAATCTTAAGAACCGAGTTCGGTCTTACTTTCGTGGCGCACACGATACGAAAACCACTAAACTCGTTGCAGAGATCCACCACTTTGAAACGATTGTCACTAATAGCAATAAAGAAGCGCTTATTCTTGAAATCAATTTAATCCAAGAATACCGGCCTCAATATAATATTAAATTAAAAGACGGGACGATGTATCCCTATCTCAAAATAACCAATGAGCGTGACCCCCAATTGATTATCACAAATCAAGTCTTAAAAGATGGTGGGCATTACTTTGGGCCATTTCCCAATGTAAAAGCTGCAACGGCTACCCAACAGCTTTTGCATAAGGTCTACCCTTTACGACGGTGTGGTAAGAATGAAACACGCGCCTGTTTTTATTATCATCTGGGGCAGTGCATCGGGTGCTGTGATCATCCAATATCCAAAGAAGAATACCAAGACCAGATCCAGCATATTAAAGACTTTTTTAACGGAAATGTAGCAGTGATCAAAAAAGACCTTCAAATAAAGATGCAAGAGTCCGCTGAGAAACTTGACTTTGAACAAGCTGCAGACTATCGTGATCAAATCGATTATCTCACCACAACTGTTGAGAGACAGACCATTATGTCAAAAGATTATGACAACATGGATGTCTTTAATTATTATTTTGACCGCGGTTGGTTGTCCATTCAAACTTTCATGCTCAGACAAGGATCCATCCTCAAAAGGAAGGCCGCACTCTTTCCAATTTATGGAGAAAGAGATCCAGAAGATGAGGTCACGACTTACATTGCGCGCTTCTATAAAGAAAAGGCCCAAGTCATGCCTAGAGCGATCTTAGTGCCAGCCAGTGTGGATCAGGCCCTATTGGCAGAGGTCTTCGAAGTTCCAATTCAAACACCCTTGCGAGGCAAAAAGCGGTCAATGCTAGAATTATGCGAGAAAAATGCTAAATTAGCACTCGATGAAAAATTTAGACTTTTAGAAATGAGCACCCGCAAAACCCTAGGTGCCATTGAAGAACTCGCTAATTATTTAAACATTGATAAAGCAGAATACATAGAGGCCTTTGACCACTCCAATATTCAAGGGAGCCATTCTGTCTCAGGGATGGTTGTTTATCGGCAGGGAAAACCCGACCGTAAAAGTTATCGTAAATTTAAGATCAAAACAGTTACCGGCAGTAATGAGTTTGCCCATACTCAAGAAGTCATCCGCAGAAGATATACCCGACTTTTAAAAGAAGAAGCTATCCTCCCTGATCTCATCCTGATGGACGGTGGAATCATTCAGGTCCGAGCCGCACGAGATGTCCTTGAAAATGAGCTCAACCTTATGACTCCTGTAGCAGGTATGGTAAAAGATGACCACCACCGGACTGCAGCCCTCTTAGATGGTTACAAAGAAGAACTCGTTCCCGTCGATCCACATAGTCAAGCCTTCCACCTCATTCAAAGAATTCAAGAGGAAGTTCACCGCTACGCGATCTCCTATCACCGCCAAGTACGCGCTAAAAGCCAATACGCATCAAGACTTGACCAAATTGAAGGTGTGGGACCGGTGACACGTAATAAGCTCTTAAAACACTTTAAAAGTATCAAGAATATTCAAACAGCCAGTATTGAAGAGATGCGCAAATTAGGGATTACCCGACCAGTTGCTCAAAAAATTCATCAATCGCTGAATCCCTCGGATACTGTCGACTAAGCTCTTTTACTGGCAAGCATAGACGAAAAAAAGCCGCTATGCTATCATAACTAAGTTAATGACTATCGAAATAAAGATGGAGGCTTGTAATATGTGTGGAATTGTTGGATTTTTAGATCATCGTACAAGAGAAGATAAAAAGCCGATTATAGAAGAAATGATGGAGGCTATCATTCACCGTGGACCTGTTAGTGCAGGACACTATCTTGATGAATCAATCGCTTTAGGTTTTAGACGCTTGTCAATCATCGATTTAGCAGGTGGTGATCAGCCCCTTTATAATGAAGATCGGTCGATGGTCCTAACGTTTAATGGTGAGATTTATAATTATCAAGAACTTAGAGAAGACCTCCTCTCAAAGGGACACCATTTTACGACCGAAACAGATTCAGAAGTCTTAATTCATGGCTATGAAGAGTATGGACCAAATTTATTGAAAAAATTACGCGGTATGTTTGCCTTCGTCATCTGGGACCAAAAGAAGAAAGAATTATTTGGTGCCAGAGACCACTTTGGTATTAAGCCGCTGTATTATACTCAAATGGGCAACAGCTTTATCTATGGATCTGAAATTAAAGCACTCTTGCGACACCCAGATTTCAACAAAGTCCTCAACAAGAAAGCCTTAAAACCCTACTTAACCTTTGAATATTCGGGGTTGAAAGAGACCTTTTTCAAAGGAGTCTATCGGCTTGAGGAAGGCCATTACTTTGTTTATCGTGAGGGAGACTTAGAGATCCAGCAATATTGGGATGCCAGCCCCCGTGAGGAGGAAATGACACTTCAAGAAGCAGTGGCAGCTATTGAACAAGCTGTCGAAGAATCCGTCAATGCCCATAAAATAGCAGATGTAGAAGTCGGTAGCTTTCTATCAAGTGGCGTTGATTCAAGTTACGTTGCGGCTCTCTTAAAGCCTGATAAAACCTATTCTGTTGGTTTTGGAGAGCATTCTTATAATGAATCACGCGAAGCTAAAATGTTGGCGGACCTTCTGGGCATCGAGAATCGGTCTCTCCTCCTATCTGGTCAGCAAGCCTTTGAAGAGTTCCCTCTCATTCAATATTACCTAGATGAGCCGGATGCCAATCCTTCACTCATCCCCCTCTACTTTCTTTCAGAGTTGGCCAGTCGAGATGTCCGAGTCGTGATGAGCGGCGAAGGGGCGGACGAATTATTTGGGGGCTACACTAATTATGGCTTCAATTCAAATTCACGCCTCATCCTAAAGATTGGGGAAGCCTGCCGTAAATTACCAGAAAAAATGCGCCATTCATTGGCAAATCTAATGGACCACCTGCCAAATTTCAAAGGAAAGATGCACCTTCATAGCACCCTTAAAGACCCTAGTAAATCGTTTGCAGGACATTCATGGGTCTTCGATGAAGATGAAGCAGACCTTTATCTCAACTCAGATTATCAAGAATCAATACCTGTCTTCGATATTGTGGCAGAGTACTATCAAAAGGCCCAAGAGCTTTCTGATTTAAAGAAAATGGAGTACGTTGATCTCCACCATTGGATGCCAAAAAATATCCTCCTAAAGGCAGACCGCATGTCAATGGCTCATTCCTTAGAAGTTCGAACCCCCTTACTTGATATCCGAATGATGGAATTAGCAGAAAGAATCCCAACTAAATTTCAAATTAATGAATATAATACAAAATATGCCTTTCGCTTGGCAGCTGAACGCCATCTACCGAAAGAATGGTCACAACGTCCTAAACTGGGCTTCCCAGTCCCAATTAAAGATTGGCTTAGAGATGAAACCTATTACCAGCATATCAAAGAGACCTTCAGTCAAGATTTTGTAAGAGAATTCTTTAATCAGGATAAGATTCTACAATTACTTGAAGATAACTACCAAGGAAGAGTTAAAGCCCAACGTAAAATATGGACCCTCTATACTTTCCTCACTTGGTATGATGTATACTTCCTCAACGATGGCCGCAAGCCAAATAAGCAAAAATTTTAAAGGCCTATTTTGTCCAACCTTGCCCTGAATCCTATTGCAAGGCCCAATGATCGATAAAGAAAGATGTGACACTATGCAGACACAAGATTTTGTTCCAATTGTCATTGGCTCAAATAAAGGAGCCTATTCCTTATGTCGTGCCATTCATGAATATTACCGGATCAAACCCGAAAGTATTATTGTTCACGATCTCCAAGGCACAAAGTACTCTCAAATTATCACTAAACACTTTTACCCTCATTTGTTGACCGATTTCCCTCAGACCATGCAAGAGGTCATTACTCATTTTTCAGCGGCTTATCCTGATCTTCCTAAGATCATCTTTGGATCAGATGATTGGTTCGTTGAACAACTTGTCACCTATCGTGATCTTTTCCCAAATGATTGGACCGTCCCTTATGTATCCCAAGCCATCCATGATCAAGCAATTGATAAGTCAAACTTTTATGAAATTTGCCAGACCCATCACATTCCCTACCCTCAGACCTTCTCTGAAAGTGAGCTGGACCAACTGCCTGATCACTTATCCTACGTAGTCAAGGCCGCTAATACCCCTCTCTACCAGAATTTATCTTTCAAAGGGAAAGAAAAAGTCTACTTATGCCCAAATAAGTCCCATGCTCAAGCAGCCGTCAAATTAATCCGTGAAGCAGGCTATCATGATTCTATTGTCATTCAAGAACAGCTCGCATTAAAGCCAACCTACCAAGCCTCGATTACTGCTTATCGGTCACCGCATGACCTTGAAATTAAACTCATTTCCTTCGGTAAAGTAATGGTCGAAGATCCAACCCCAGAATCTCTAGGCAACAACTTGGTAATTCTCACGCAAGAAATTGATCCAAAAGTCTATGATGATTCGAAACGATTGCTGGAAGCATTGGAATGGACAGGTTTTGCTAATTTTGATCTGATCTATAATGAACGTACCGGAGAGTATAACTTTTTAGAAATTAATCCCCGCTTACCAATGACTAACTATTATGCTACTGCTGCTGGTGGCAATGTGGCGAAATATTATATTGAAGATTACCTCTTAAAAAAACCGATGGACCTTACGATTTTAAGGGAAAATGTTGTCTTCACTTCCCTAACCAAACATTTGACCCAAAAAGTCATCGGTCAAACACCAGACTGGCAAACTGTTGCATCTTGTTATCAAAAAGGGCAAGTTTATAATGCCTTCAGTTATCACAAAGAGTGGGATCCTCGCCGCCACTTATACGTCCTATTAAACAAGCTAAATTATTACCGAAAGTTTAAGCGAGTCAATTTTATCTAAAGATTTAAGGCTGTAACCACGCCTTAACACAACGAAATACACCAAATGTAAAATCACTGGCTCATGCTCATAAGGCATGTCCCTAGAAGGCCACTTTGCCTTCTTGTGACTTTACATTTGGTGTATTTCATTCTTTTTGTATTGAAACATCTGGCTCTTTATTTTGAAGAATTGTTCACACTCTCTCAATGGCAATGATCATCATATTTTATCGCTTTTTTGCCTTCTCCTAGAATCAACTCTCACTCTATCTCTTTGCTCCAGCTGGGATGAGATGACCTCTAACGCTTAATTAAATCTCCTCAGCCATGGAATCATCAATCTCTAAGGATATTTCTTCCACTTCAGGGGCAAATGTGAAGCCTTCCCCATCCACCTGTTGAATAGCATTTACTGTAATAAATGCCTTTGGATCATGCTTATGAATAATTTTTTCAACAGCCATCAGCTGACGATTTGAGACCACAATATAAAGAATGTTCCGTGCGTTTTTGGAGTAGAAGCCATAACCATTTAAGACCGTAACACCTCGTTTTACTTTATCCATTACTTCTTGGCCAATCGCCTCATATTCATCTGAAATAACCATCAGGGCGTTCTTAGGATTATAGCCCGTAATCCAAAAGTTTAAGACACGACTCCACAGCAGAATGCCTATAATTGAAATGACCCCTTTTTCCATGCCGATCACGAAGAAAAGCATTCCCACAATGATTGCATCACACAGGAACAAGGCAGTCGAAACACTCATCCCAAAGTACTTATTAATAATCAGAGCAATGACATCCGTTCCACCAGTTGACCCTCCACCACGAATCACGATACCCAATCCAGACCCCATTAAGATTCCGGTCACGGCTGGTGCTACCAATTGGTTTTCTGGAACGAACTCATAAGGATGCACCCATTTTAAGAATAAGGACAGGGCTGCAATCGAAACTAAGGTATATAGAATTGTCTTTCGATCCAATAAAGTCCACCCCAATATAAGAACAATAACATTTAAAATAAAAGCGGAGATAGGGATATCAAAATTTAATGCATAGTATAGCAAAAGACTTAATCCAGTAATACCACCCTCCCCTAATTCATTTGGAACAGACACCATATTTACAGATAAGGCTACTAAAAATGTCCCAAAAATTGTCATTGCCAGCGATACGATTGTTTTCTTCATTGAACCACTTCCTTATATACTGATAGATTTATTTTACCAGAAATTAAACCGCTTTCGTATTATAAAAAAATAAAATCTGCCTGATTCTTAAACAGGCCGTAAATAGAAGCCAATAAAAAAACTAGTTGTCTGCACAACTAGTTTTTTAAACCTACATGGTCTTTAGTTTTTCCATAATTAATTGGTTTACCACTTGCGGATTGGCTTTGCCTTTTGACTGTTTCATGACTTGACCCACAAAGTAGCCAACCGCTCGATCCTTACCATTTTTATAATCTTCAACAGTCTTAGGATCTCCTTCAATAATTTCCGCAATCATTGGCCTTAGGACCTCTGGATCTGAAATTTGAGCCATTCCCTTTTCCTCAACAATTTTTTGAGCATCTCCACCTTGATCTGCTAGGATTTGGAAGAGCTGTTTAGCGATCTTTGAGGAGATGGTCCCATGATCAATTAATTGAATCATTTGACTGAGGTTAGCGGGAGTCAGGCCTGTTTCAGCCAGTGCTTTTTGTTTAGCATTTAGATAGGCAGAAACTTCTCCCATTAACCAATTCGAAGCTTGTTTAGGGTCTGCTCCAGCAGCGACGGTTTGGTCGAAGAAATCAGACATTTCTCTTTGCAAGGTTAAGACCATTGCATCGTATTCAGGCAGGTCATATTGAGTCGTATAGCGCGCCCGTCGTTCTTCTGGCATCTCAGGCATTTCACTCTTAACCTTATCAATCCAGGCTTGATCAATCGTCAAAAGTGGGATATCAGGCTCAGGGAAATAACGATAATCCGCTGCCCCTTCCTTAACTCTCATCAGAACTGTCTTACCTGTCTTTTCATCGTAACGCCGTGTTTCTTGTTGAATACGGCCTCCAGACCGCAACACATTCGCTTGACGCCCCTCCTCATAGGCTAACCCTTTTCGGACGTAGTTAAAGGAGTTGAGGTTCTTAATTTCTGTTTTTATCCCAAATGTTTCTTGTCCATAAGGTCTAATCGAAATATTCCCATCACAACGTAAAGAGCCCTCTTCCATCTTAACATCGGATACCCCTGTGAACATGATGCGCTCTCTCAGTGCTTCAAGAAAAGCATAAGCTTCCTCTGGTGAGCGGATATCAGCTTCAGTTACGATTTCGATCAATGGAGTTCCTTGCCGATTAAGGTCTACATAGGAGTACCCATCTGTCCCATGCGTATTTTTACCAGCATCTTCTTCTAAGTGGACACGTTCAATCCGTATCCGACGTTTTTCGCCTTCGACTTCAATATCAAGATAGCCATTTGCTCCGACTGGCTGGTCTAATTGAGAAATTTGGTAGGCAGCTGGAGAATCGGGGTAGAAATAATTCTTCCGGTCAAATTTCATTTCAGGTGCGATTTGGCAATTTAAGGCCAAAGAAGCCTTCATACCGTATTCGACCGCTTGTCGATTCAGAGTGGGCAAGACCCCTGGATATCCCCAGTCTTTTTCATTGGTATTAGCATTAGGATCTGCTCCAAATCCAACTGGGGAATTGGAGAAAATTTTTGAGTGCGTCTTTAGTTCAACATGGACTTCAAGACCAATTATTGTTTCAAAATTCATTCTATGTCAGCCTCCTATATTTCTGGTGCCTGATGGTGAAAGTCATGGCCGCTTTCGAAGGCATGGGCAACTTGATAGATAAGTGCCTCGCTACCTGCTGGCCCAGTAAGAGCCATCCCAATTGGCAAACCTTGATGGTCAAATCCAGCTGGCAAGGAGATACTTGGGATGCCTGCCAAGTTGATAGGAACCGTTAATAAATCTGCTACATACATCTCAAGTGGATCATTTGATCGCTCGCCTATTTTATAGGCTGTACTTGTTGTGACTGGACCCATGATTAAATCATACTCTTCAAACACGCGCTCAAAATCTTCGCTGATTAAAGTCCGAACTTTTGCAGCTTGATTAAAGAACGCATCATAAGCCCCTGCACTGAGTGAAAAAGTACCCAGCATGATCCGTCTTTTTACCTCTTCACCAAAACCTTCTGAACGAGATTTGATATATATTTCGTCGAGGTTATGGGCATCGCTTGACCGATGACCATACCGTATCCCATCAAACCGTTGTAAATTCGATGAGGCTTCAGCAGATGATATAATATAGTATACATAAATCCCATATTCCGAATATGGAAGAGACACTTCCTCGACAATCGCGCCTTGGTCACGGAAGTAGTCAGCGGCTTGTTGAATGGCCTGACGTACTTCCTCAGAGATTGCTTCTGATTGGTATTCCTTAGGGAATGCGATCCGCTTTCCAGCAATTGTCTGGCCAATCAAGGCATCAAATGCTTGAGTTGAATTTGGTAAGCTAGTCGCATCATTTGGATCCTGCCCAGCAATTGCTTGTAAGAGAAGTGCATTATCTTCAACGGTTAAGGTCATAGGGCCAACTTGATCCAGACTGGATCCAAAGGCAATCACGCCATGACGGGATACTCTACCATAAGTTGGCTTCATCCCCACTAAACCAGTAAAAGCAGCTGGTTGTCTAATGGATCCACCTGTATCCGTTCCAAGTGCTCCTGGAACTTGACGAGCAGCTACTGCTGAAGCAGACCCCCCCGAAGAACCTCCCGGTACCCGTGTTAAATCCCATGGGTTGTGCGAAGTCTGGAAGGATGAATTTTCAGTGGACCCTCCCATAGCAAATTCATCAAGGTTCACTTTTCCAACGATCACAGCACCTGCTTTTTTCAGTTGTTTAACAACAAAAGCATCATAAGTTGGAACAAAATCCTCAAGCATCTTACTCGCCGCTGTTGTGACATATCCTTTGGTTAAAATATTATCCTTAACAGCAATTGGGACCCCATTTAAAAGAAGTTGGTCATCTTCATAGCCACGTTGATCCGCTTCTTTGGCCGCTTCTAAAGCTGGCTGATAATAATCTTCATAATGGATAAAGGATTTGACCTGATCTTCTTTACTTTCAATTTGTTGGAAAGTATGTTCGACGATCTCGACAGAAGTAAAGTCCCCCTTTTTCAGACCTTCTTTGATTCCTTTAATAGTAGTCGGAAATTGTTTCATTTAGGCACCCTCTCCTTCTTCAATAATGACTGGCACTTGAATATAGCCATCCTGAGCTGCCGGAGCGTTCGCTAGTAAATCTTGGTAATGATCATTTTGAACGGCAATGTCTTCCCGGTAAACATTATGGAGCTGGTTACCATGAAAAGTTGGTTTTACGCCGTCTGTATTGACAGCTTGCAACTTTTCCACCATATGGATAATATCCTGCATGGCAGGAGTGAATTGATCCAGTGTCTCCTCATCAAAACTTAACTTGGCTAGTTGCGCCACGTGCTTTACATCATCCCGTGTTATCATATCTTTCCTCCTTAACCTACTGCCTAAAAATATAAGATTGGAAGGCTGTTTGACCTGCTCTTCTTGCTAAAAATGATTCTAAGCCTACATCAGACGAAATTTTGATCTCAATATCAATATGTTCGGGTAAATAGCGCTGTGCCATATCTGTCACATGTTGGGTCAGAGCCGTAATTTCTGTGATCTCATAAAATTGAGTCACAATCTCAATATCTAGTGTATTCAAATTATCATTAATATATAGGGCCTGACCTGATACCCCATTTAAATTTGGGAAAAAGTTTCGAACGGCTTCTGAAAAATTATCAAAATAAGCATACTTCTCAGCTTCCACTCCTGATTGAAGGAGTGGTAAAGCAATTCGGTACTCATTACGGTCAGTCCAATCAGATACAGCATTCCCCTCGCGTGAAATACCATCCGAAATATAGGTCCCTCCAACAATTTCATCCTCATCCGCTTGACGATAGATTCCAACGACGATCGGGATTGACCTTAACTGCTCCGTTGCTCTTAACCGCCCCACAATGATATTAGCATAAGCTCTTCCGCGTTCTCGCATCTCTCCCATTGATATTTCTTGTTCGTAGACAACACCTTCAGGATCTGAATACTTATAAGAAGAATTCATCGACAAACCGATCACGATTCCTGCCAATTCAAACCCATCATCTGTCTCGACCATAATATTCTTTTCCATTATTTGCGATAGGTAAATAGGTGTCGATTGAACTTCTGGTTGATCCTTTTTATCTTGAACTGGATTTTCCTGTTCAATTAAATTCCCTTCTTCATCCATTTCGAAAGTTTGACCATTTTCATCAATTGTTGTCTCAGTCTCTTCTGGATCGATCTGAGAGCTTTCATTTGAAGATGTCTGCTCTTCAGATGGTTGGGGTTGGCTGCTTGGAATAGCCGGATTTAAGCCTTCAGGATTCTCTTCCGATTCACGACTCGTCCAAGAAGTCAGCATATTAATATTCATTAACTGCCCCTCTTGAAGGAAGTACTGGTCAGTGGGGAACACTTCACGTGCTAAACGCATTAAACCTTCTTCGAAGGCAAAGGTATTCCCTGGGGAGGATAAGGATGAATCAGAACTTGCTGTCGCGCCTAGTTCATAGCGCCCATCCGTAATCACCGAGCGATAATTATCAGGTGATAATTGATTGGCTGTTGTCTGAATCGATACGGTATCCGGACTCAGCTTTTTTTCGCTATTATTTTGTGAATCAATATCATTTAAACACCCTGATAAAAGGCTTAATAACAAAGTGATTATAATTAATCTAGTTTTCTCTTTCATCTAATATTACTCCGCTTTCTTCTAGCTTACTTACAAATGTTAACTCATCCATCGTTGTGATCCCTAGATTTTGAGCTTTATCTAGTTTACTACCCGGAGAATCCCCATATATTAAGACATCCGTCTTTTTCGAGACACTCCCTGTCACTTTAGCACCCAAGCCTTCAAGCATCTGCTTGGCTTGATCACGGGTAAAATGGGATAAAGAGCCTGTTAAGACAATTGTTTGATCGAGCCAATCACTATTCACATCTTGTCTTTCCTCACTGACTCCCATATAAGTTAGGTTTAGTCCTGCTTCCTTTAGTCTCTCGACCATTTTACGGGAATCATCTTGCTGGAAATAAGAAGATAAGGAGCGACTAATCATCGGTCCAACCCCATCGATCTGCTCGATTTGGTCGGGCCCCGCACCCATCACCGCATCTATTGTACCAAACTTTTGCGCAATTAAGCGAGCTGCTTTGACACCGACATGGCGAATACCTAAACCAAACAATAAACGCTCCAGAGAATTTCCTTTGGAACTCTGAATAGCTAGATAAAGTTTTTTAGCCGACTTTTCTTTAAAATGATCAATCTTCAATAGGTCATCAACTGATAAATAATATAGGTCAGCAGCTGTTTCAATTAATTTTATATCAATTAATTGCTGTACCACCTTTTCACCCAGTCCTGTAATATTCATGGCATTTCTTGACACAAAATGACTAATCTGAGCCAATCTCTGAGCCGGGCAATTTGGATTGACGCAACGAATGGCTACTTCACCCTCTAATTGAACTAATTCTTGGCTACAGATCGGACAGGTTTCTGGAAACATCAAAGGTTGAGACGTGGTAGAGCGTTGATCCTTTAGGACCTGTGTTACTTCTGGTATGATGTCTCCCGCTTTATGGATACTAACAAGGTCCCCAAGTCTAACGTCGAGTTGACGAATCAAATCAACATTATGTAAGCTGGCTCTTTGAACTGTCGTACCAGCTAGTTTAACGGGCTCCATTACTGCCGTAGGTGTTACAACACCTGTTCGCCCAACAGACCAATCAATACTTAGAATCCTTGTTTGAGCCATTTCAGCCGGAAATTTGTAGGCAATCGCCCAGCGCGGTGCTTTAACGGTATAACCCAGTAAGTCTTGTTGAGCAAACTGGTTGACCTTAATAACCACTCCATCAATCTCATAAGGCAAATCATGCCTCTGCTGGCCAACTTGCTCAATAAATTCCCAAATCTCATCTAGATTTTGACATTCTTGGCGTAGAGGGTTCGTGCGAAGACCCATCTTTTCAAAGGCCTCAAACAATTCAACTTGTGAATCCATTTGAACCCCTTCAGTCTGGGCCGCTCCATACATGAAGACATTTAATTCACGTTCAGCAGCCTTCCTAGGATTGATCTGCCTTAAAGCTCCAGCCGCCGCGTTTCTAGGATTAGCTAAAGGAGGTTGAGCAGTTTCCTCCCTTTGCTGGTTCAGTTTCATAAAAACAGCTTTTGGCATATAGGCTTCACCACGAAACTCCCCTGTCACAGGTTGGCGTAACTTTAAGGGGATAGAAGGAATGGTTCTTAAATTTTGTGTGATATCTTCACCGATACTCCCATTTCCTCTCGTCGCCCCCCGTATCAGTTGACCCTCTTGATAGGTCACAGCAATTGCTAAGCCATCAATTTTACATTCACAGACGAAAGTCACACCTTGCCCCACCATTGCTTCAATCCGATCAATAAAGCGGGTCAAATCTGCTCGATTAAAAGCATTGGCCAATGAGTACATAGTCTCTGCATGTTTCACCTTTTCGAACCCTTCAATCAGTTGGTCACCAATTCTCTGAGTCGGTGAATCGGGGGTGATCCATTCAGGATGCTTCCGCTCTAATTCTAGGAGTTCCTGATATAAGCGATCATATTCAGCATCCGAAATTAAGGATTCATCTAAGACATAATAGTGATAGGCATATTCATTTAACTGATTCTTTAAGTCATTTAAATGCGACTGTATATTTTCCATCACTTACCCCCTACTTGATCACTTTTGTAATTGGCGCAAAAGCGGCCATTAATTTCTTAATCCCTTGCTGGTCGAAAGCCACGTGGAGAATCTGATCTTCTTGACCTCCTTCAAGCTTAACAACTGTCCCCTTACCCCAAGTTCTATGGTCTACCTGGTCGCCTACTTGCCATACAGGAATATCAGAAGAGGTTTGCTCATTTGAATCCCTTTGTCTGACAGATCGTTTTGACTTCAATACCTTGTGGTGACTCGCTTTTCTCGGTCGATTGACTGAATTTAGGCGTTCCCCAATTTGCTGGTCCATAACTAAACCTTTGGAATGAAAGGCTTCAGCCACCCTCTGCATTAAGGCAGGATCAACCTCATCCACAAATCGACTTAAGGCGTTATTTTGGTATCTTCCATATAGTAATCGACTTTTGCAGGCTGTTAAGTAGAGCTTTTCCTGTGCACGTGTCATGGCAACGTAGGCTAGTCGCCTTTCTTCTTCCATCTCTTCTTGGTTCTCAAAAGCCCGGTAACTAGGAAAAAGCCCTTCCTCCATCCCCACAATGAAAACAACTGGGAATTCCAAACCTTTGGCAGCATGCATTGTCATCAATGTAACAGCTGTTCCACTTTCTTCATTTTGCTGGTCACTAGCCAAAGACAAATCTGTTAAGAAGAGCCTTAATAGGCCATGCGGGTCTGAGTCATTCAGTGAAGGATCTACATCAGACAATTGTGAATCTTGACTTTCTTCTTGTGGCAATTTGGTCAAAGCCACTCTATTAAGACCGTCCCCATGGCCTATCTGACTGTGAGCTTGGTCAAACTCTTTAGTAACAGACGCTAATTCTTCTAAGTTTTCAAGTCGGCTCTGATTCTCAAGGCCTCCCTCGTCTATGAGCGCTTGGGTATAACCTGATAATTTCCAAACTTGTTCGACAAGGTCCGTCACGGATAAGAATTCTGCTTGCTTCTTTAAGTCAGTGATTAAATGGTTGAATTGCTCAAGACGTCGTCTGATAGCAGGTGATAGTGACGACTGGTCGAGCAAGTCGATCGCTGCTAACCAAGATACCCCTTTCGAGCTCGCAAAGTCAGCAAGCTTACCGAGCGTTCCGGGTCCAATCCCTCTTTTAGGTACATTGACAATCCGATTAAAGCTTAAATTGTCATCTGGATTATCGATTAGACGAAGGTAGGCCAATGTATCTTGAATTTCTTTACGCCGGTAAAATTGCAAGCCACCAACCACTCGATAAGGTAAATTTGCCTTAAGCAATTGGTCTTCTAAAGATCTTGACTGAGCCTGAGTCCGATAAAGAATTGCAAAATCTTCATTTTGGAATGAGTCTGAATCTTTAAGATTAATGATCTCTTGAACCACATAGCGCGACTCGTCCTGATCACTATAGGCATTGTAAAACTTTATTTTATCGCCGCCTGTTTTTTCAGACCATAAATTCTTGATCTTTCGGTTTCGATTGTTTTGAATCACGCTATTAGCAGCCTTAAGAATCATTTGGGTTGAACGATAGTTTTGTTCGAGCAGGATAACTTTGGCATTGGGATAGTCTGCTTCGAAATGGAGAATATTCTCCATATTGGCCCCTCTCCAACCATAGATACTCTGATCACTATCTCCTACTACACAAAGATTATTTAACAATCCCGCTAGCAGTTTGACTAATTGGTATTGAATATTATTTGTATCTTGATACTCATCAACATGAATATATTGGAACTTCTGCTGGTAATATAAGCGGACTGCTTTGTTCTCTTCTAAGAGCTTAACCGTATTTAAAATAAGGTCATTAAAATCCATTGTATTGGATTCTTTCAACTTCTTTTGATAAAGATCGAACACTTTAGCTTGAATTTCTTCAATATAAGAAGAGGCTTCCTGAGCAAAAGACTCACTTGTCTGCCCCTTATTTTTTGCTTGATCAATCACCCATAGTAAGTCCTTCTCACGAAATTGCTTAGAGTCTAAATTAAGTTCTTTTAATATTTGTCGCAACAGCGTGAGTTGGTCAGATGGATCAACAATTGAAAAATTTCTCTGATAGCCGATACTTTCAGCTTCTCTGCGTAAAATTCTGACACACATTGAATGAAAGGTTGAGACCCATACAGACTCCGAATCGGGACCGACAATTGCGTGGATTCTTTCTTTCATTTCATTTGCCGCTTTGTTAGTAAAGGTAATCGCCAAAACATTCCATGGGTTTACTTGCTTTTGCTCAATCAGATAAGCAATCCGATGCGTTAAAACCCGTGTTTTGCCTGACCCTGCGCCTGCCGATATTAATAGAGGGCCTTCCGTTGTTAGAACCGCTAACCTCTGCTGGCTATTTAATTGATCTATACTTTCCATCAGTGTCATTCTGGGGTTCCTCCCTTTCCCTCACAATATACCCATCATTATAACAAAAAATGCCCCAACATACATAAGCCTCAGTTAATTTCCTGACAAAAAAAGCTTCCTCCCTAGATCATAGCGATCAAGGGGAAGCTTTTTTAATATTCTTAATGATATAACTCTGTCATGTCAATCTGGCGGTCACAAGACTCTAAACTATCTCCAGTCACCACTATTTGACCCTCCAATCGAGTCCCCGATGGATCCGAAATATTTGCAAACACAAATCCCCAGTCCGTGCGAGAGGCAAACTGAACCATCACCTTATCAAACTTGGCTTGTTGCATAGGAATCCCAACCCCCGCCAGGTTTAACGGCTCTATATTTGGCAAGGAAAGTCCGGCTAAGGCACGAACACACGCTTCAAAGTGTGAGACCGAAAAAAAGCCCTTGGTAAATATAGCAGCTTCTCCTAGCCCAATGGAAGCATGATTGATATAGATAACTCCAGCAGATGTAATAAAAAATTCAAATGTCAAAGACCCTACTAAATTAACCGATTTTGCTGTTTGAGCCCCGATCCGATCCAACTCTTTTTGCAGAGTTTGATTAATTCGGGCCGGATAGCGAACCTGCTTACCGGTCGTCATTCCCTTATCGATTAATTCAAGTGGAGGATAGATTAGAGTGTCTCCTCGGTCATTTCGAACCACGGTCAATGAAACTTTCTTCTCAACAGGAATCCAAGCTTCTAATATGCAAGTACCAGAATTCACCTTTTCTTCAGCCTTAATGAGGTCTTCTTCGCCAAAAAGGAGCAGATGGTCATTTGCATGGGCCAAGTGCCTTTGGCTTGATTTAAGAACACAAGGGTAGCCTAAATATTCAACTGCTTCATTGATATCTTCAAGAGAAGTGACCATTGAGAAGGGCGTCACAAGAGTCTTACTAGAATCCAGGTAAGCTTTTTCAATTAATCGGTCAGTTGAAATTGTGATTAAATTTTCTGACAAAACGAGATCAGTATGCTCTGCTAATATTGTAAAATCTTGACTCGTTAAGAGACCGAGTTCCACATAAACGGTATCAACTTGTTTGGCAAATTGTACCAAATGCGCCTCAGTAAATACACTGTGAATTTCTTGCCAACTCGCAAACTGCTGAACTGGATTAATCGATTCATGAACCAGGCTACCCACCTGGTATCCTAAAGCTCCAGCTGCTTGGGCTAGAAAAGCACTTGACAGTGAGGAGCCAATTATTCCAATTGTTTCTCCCGGAAAATGCCGCTGCGCCATAAAATTCTCCTATCTCTCATTCTTTATTTTCTGAGGGCTGATCATATTGATCAAGCTGCCACTCC
Organism: Facklamia languida CCUG 37842; assembly: GCF_000245795.1. Lineage (GTDB taxonomy): Bacteria > Bacillota > Bacilli > Lactobacillales > Aerococcaceae > Facklamia > Facklamia languida. Next base: position 531,632 of record NZ_JH601133.1, read on the forward strand.
TGAATCATTTTGATCAACTTATCACCATAGTCAGGATCCGTAGCATAGCCGGAACTCTGTAATGCTCTTGCCTGGTCCTGATAGGTTCTTGCTTGGAGCACTGCTTCATATTGGTTTGGATTCCAAGTGGTTCCATTCACAATTAACAAGGAGTGTTCTCGCATCGACTCCTGCCAAGAAGCATAGACCTTGAAATAATCATGGATCTCAACCCACTCCTCATCATAGTACTCTAGAGTCGGATAGAGGGCTGCTTGAGGGTCATTCGCATCCGTCTTGACACCATATAAATTGAAATGCTGGCTAGCGAGCTGGCTCCTACCGAAGTCCGATTCAATCATCGCTTGCGCCAATGAAACAGAGGCTAAAATCCCAAATTCTCTTTGAAGAGACTGGGCGGTTGGAACGAGCTCTTTGACGAATTTTTCCTTTTGTTGCTGCTCATACTGTAGCTGTAGATCTGCTTCTCCTGGCCGATTTACTTCATAATAAAGCCAACGCAGCATGAGACATAGAAATAGAAAAAATAGAATGCTTAAAAAAACAGTTGCTCTGCCAAGCTTCTTAAATAGGCTGACGCGCCACTTTTTCAGTCTTTGCTTCCACCTTCTTGATCTTACATGCCAGCGCTTTGATTTTGGCTTTCCTTGTCTTTTCTTTTTAGCCAAGCATCCCACCACATTCTCTTTTAGTCTTGCTTATAATCTCGCAACTCTTCAACTTGATTGTCAAACCATTGAAGTAATTTGACTTCATCTCTTTCAATTTGCTGGCGTATCACACCTGGCAAACGTATTTCAATAATATCATTGTAACCCCAAAAATTATAGTCAGCAACCAATTGTAAAATAGTTGTATTTCTTTTCTCAATATGATTTTCGCTCTTGTGCCACTCTAAAGTAACTAGACCATGATCCACCCAAGTTCTAGCAATCTGGTACTTCAAGTACAAGTATTCACTGATGGGATCTGCCATGACATCAGGCATCATATCCGCATTTCGAACAACTTTCTGAACGAGCATCCACTCATAATCCGTAAAGAGTGTCGCAAGGATCTGCATGTTTTCAAACTTTAGCCCCTGCTCTCCTTTTTTCCACCGGTCCCAAGATTGCGGCGAAATTCCTAATTTCTCTGTATAAAAGGCCTTCTCAGTTTGATATTTTTCTTTGATGACGTAAACAACAATTTGAACAAGTGCTGGATTCATATCCATTCCTCCTTTTCATCAATTATACACCTAAAAAGTGATAACGTAAAAAGTTAAGTTTAAAAAAAGGATTTGGAGGTTCTCCAAATCCTTTAGCAAATTAGGCTCAAATTACCTGAAGAACCAGGCTCCATCTTCTCCTAAATACCACGTTCCACGTCGGTATTGATCACCAAACCAGTAGAAATTTTCTGTTTGTTTTCCTTCATACAAATTATCCACAGGTTCCCCTGAGGGTGAGAGATGACCTTGATTCCCCACATTTTCGTTTACAGTTGTTGCAACTGGTTCATTTTCTTGGGGAAGAACAGATTGCTCTTGCGAGCTTGTTGTTTCTTGCATCGTTTCTTGCGTCGTTTCTTGATCACCATTTATCAAATAAGAAAGACTCTCTTCAATAATTTGGCGAATAGTTGGAATGATGGAATCGGCCGACTGAACCTTATCTGCCATAATAACCACCGCTATATCCCCAATGCTAGTCTCAATAATCCCTTCATAATTTTGAGTTTCATTATTGAGATCTGAAGACATCATCTCATATCGTCTACCAAAATTAGCATTTTCACCTGGGAATTTAAGTGTGTTTGGCGATAACATCAAAGTCTCCTTAAAGACACCATTAAAGGATGATTGATCCCCAGTAAAGAGCTTGTCTTTCGCCAATTTCAGCATCAAACTTCCAAGATCTGTTGCACTTGTTGTTGCCCCAGTAATATTACGGCCTGATTCAATGGCTAGAGGGGCATTCATTCTCGTTGAGAAATATCCAGCTTTCTTCAGCCATAGGTTAAATTCATTCACACCACCTGCGAGCTGGATCAGATGGTTCATGGCGCTGGCATCATTTTCCATCGCCACTAAATTAATCATATCTTGCAGGGTGAAGGCTGGGATCACTTTCGTCCCAACTTGGCCAGTGTCACCAGAAGCAATCAATTGGTCATTCACTTCAATGATCTGGTCAGGTTGAATCGTCCCTTCAGCAAGCAGTTCATGAATCCACTGAAGGACAAACCATCCAATTGATTGGTCGGCGTTCATCACCTGGTCATTATAAACATAAGGAACCTGTTCATCTATTGGCTGAATAAAGACAGATACATCCTTTAATCCAGCCAACTGACTATTCACAATATCATTAAGTGCTTCCTTGATTTTTTTATCACCATCATCCGCTGGCACTTTATATTCGACACTATCTGAGAAATTCTCACCACTAATTTGCAAAATCTGCTGGCTAGTATCCTCACCGACAACGGAAACGGCGGGATCGACAAAGCTTAGTAAAATATCTTTTCCTACTTTTTCAAGCGTGTAGTTATCTTGTAGGGGAACTTCCGTTTCATTGTACTGAACCTTAAAATCAAAAGTATCCTCCTTGACATCGGCTAATGTCTCAGCAAAGGAAAGTTTAACCTTAATTCGAGGGTACCCGCTTGTATCGACATCACTTTTAGTAATGTGATAACTCGGCTCATCTTGGACCGCTTGGTTATCTGACTTCTGGTCTTTATCCGACTTCTGATCTTTATCCGCCATCTCTTGAGAAGAATCTGAATGGTCTTTCTCGTCTTGTGATGAGGCCTCTTTATCAGAAGATTCTTCTATTGTTTCGGTCGAGTCTGATTGCCTTGCGGCCCACCATTCTGTCGCCTGGTCATAGAGCTGAGGTCCAAACAAGAAGAGCAACGCAAGAATAGCCAGCATAATAAGGAAACCGAACAGTTTTTTTAATAAGGATGAGGATTGCTTTGTCTTAGGCAAAATATAGTCTTCATCATCTTCAGTCGATATTTGTTCTGAGCTGTTTGCAGTATAGGGGTAAGAGAATACCTCATCTGCTCTTCTCTTGAAATCTTCTTCCTCATCAATTGGCTCCGATTCATTTTCAGGGCTTGAGGCACGTAAATAGGCTTGTTGCGCCTCAAATTCGGCCTCTTTCATTTCCTGCTCCAAGCTACGTCTAGCAACTGAGCTGTTTGAATGGTCATTTCTTTTACGAGAATCTAGGGGTTGGGGCTGGGGCCTCTCTCCTTTTGACGTGCTCTTGGCAGTCTGATCAGGAGCGGTTGGGGTGTCATCACTCGGTAAAGTCTTCTCTGTATATTCTTTTTTATCGGCTGAGTTAAAGCGATAACCACAATAAGCACATTGCGACTTACTGCGCACCCTGCGACCACAATTTGGACATTGCATCTTTTAATCCTCCTGTTTATATGATCATTTTGATCTCTTCTATTTTCCATTGTAGCACACTCATTTATCCTCGCTCAACGCCAAATCATGGCGCGTCATCAATTAGCGGACTAACGAGCACGATAATAAACGAGCACTTTTAAATACGCACTCTGCGGATCTTTGGAATTTGGAAAGTCACTTGGTAGACCAAAGCTTTGGATCAACTGAAACTTTCCTTGACCGATCTGATTCATATCCTTTGTAAATTGCTCTTTGGTATAGCCACTATGATTAGTACTCAAGACGCAGAACCCGCCCACTTTCGTTAAGGCAAAAAGCTTCTTGGCTAATGTTGGATAGTCATTCAAGGCTTGGAAAGTAGATGTTTTGGTTCGCGCAAAACTGGGAGGATCACAGATTACCCAGTCAAAGCGGAGGGACTGCTTCGATGCATAATCCAAATAATCGAACACATCGATAATCCGAATTTCGTGATGGTCCTCTTTGTTATTCAGACCATTTAATTCGAAGTTTTCTTGAGTCCATTCTAAGGTCCTCTTGGCTACATCAACTGAAACCACATGCTTTGCACCGCCCAAGGAGGCCGCAATCGAGAAGGCTCCAGTATAACTAAAGAGATTTAATACTCTTCCCTCATGAACCTGGGTTTGAATAAAATTTCGGACCTCTCTCTGATCAAAGAAAACTCCGGTCATCCAGCTTTCACCTAAATAAATAGCATACTTCCTACCCGCTTCTGAAATGACCAGGGGCTTAGGCGCTTCAATGCCCCAGGTATGCGCAATTGCAGAGTCATCAGACCCGACAGAGTAGCGCTTAGTTTCATAGATTCCTTTCACATGAATTCCGATAACATTCAAAGCCTGTAGCCACCATGTCCGATAGCAATAAGCTCCCTTCGAATACCAGTTAATTTGAATGAAGCCATCATAGTAGTCGATTGTGATCCCGCCAACCCCATCTCCTTCACCATTAAAAAGCCGATAACCATTCGTTAAAGGATCCTCAATCAGGTCTTGGCGTTTTTTAACGGCTTCTTCGAGCAAGTCCACTAGGTAATCTTCACTCCAAATTTGGGTCAGATCGTCAAAGATAATCCAGGCAAACCCTTTGTTCTGTCTCCCAACAATAGCTTGAACTGTAAAAGTCTTATCAGCATCACCCACCAGAATCACTTGCCCTTCAGGCATCGTGGCTAGGATTTCAGACGATTCAAAATCATTCAAAGTGAGTAATCTCTCTCCATTTTTAACTTTTAAAACTCCTGCGGAATTGAGTCGAAATCGTTTCATAAAACGCCTCCTGTTTTAACCCTTGTATAGGTATGCCAATTGGTCTAGACCGGCCACCTGTCACAAATAGGTTACTTATCAAGCAACTGCTCTATTTGGTAATTCGCTTCATCAATGGACATTGTATGGATGCTATCAAGGTCAGGAACTTCAATGTCTGTCGGAGAAAATTGATATTCCATCCGGATATGCTTAGTAGATAGCTCTGCTGTGTCTTCCTTAAAAAGGTTGAAGTCAAGGCTTTCCATCATACCTTCAACCACCAATTGATAGGTCTGTTTATCTGGATCTAAGGTCATATGCACTTTTGTTACCTTATCCATTATGCCACGCCCTGATAATAAGTTTGACTGTTCAAAATCATTCATCCATCTTTCTCGCTCTGGATGGCCTTTTAATAATTGATCGGATATCGTTGATTTTACTTGGAACTGAACCGAAAACACACTCTCTTCCTCACTAAGACGTACTTGCTGCTGAAATTCATTCTGCCAGTGATGGTAGTTTCGGTCTTTAGTCGATGCCTCTTGCAAATTAACAAACATTTGATAATCAAGGCCAAATTGTTTTTGGCCTTCAAAAAAGTTACCTGGAATCTCGATTCGGTCAATTTTTAAATCATATTTTCCATTCAAGGGGTTTTTTTCTAAATAATCCTTTGCCACTTTATTTAATTTATCTTTATTCGGTTGAATGATAAAAGGAGTCACAGGCTTTTGTGCCAGATTTCCTGTTTTGAATTCCTGCTGGTCAACTTGAACATAATCTTCCTTATATTTTTTGATTAATTTATCGAAATGATAATCAAAGAAGGGCTGTTTGTAGAAGGCAAGTGAATCCAATAGCTTAAATAATTGAGCATAGACAAGGTCGTACCTTTGATAAGACAAAAGATTAAACTCCGTTATTTGCGGCACATAATTCGAAGGATAAAACTTAAAATGAGCTAGGAAATCCCCACTACTCTGCTGGCCAATCACATTGACCTCACCAATGGTTGATTGATCCATTAAATCAATCCACCGAATCGCTACTTGATAACGATCAGAGGCTTCTAAATGATCAAAAGCCTCAATAAAATTTAATACTTCCTGATTTTCATCTTCTTGATTCCGAATGATTTCTTTTTCTTCCACCTTGCTAGGAGCCGCTAACACACAGTTTGTCGAACCTGATGGATAAATAGAAACAAACAAAAGCGCGGCAATCAAAGGAATCAACCACCGTTTCACATGCATAATATCACCTCTTATTTCAGCTTATCCTTATTATAAACGATCTGTTTGATTAAAACACCATCAAAAAAAGGAAGGCTGAGTGGGCACTCAGCCTTCCCGGAAATCTTCTGCTTTAACTCTTAAAAGACGCCCTCATCCACATTTTCATATTTATACTCCCAGGTCAGATGCTCAGGTGCCATTTCCATTTGCTTGTCATAGTCGCGTAGAACCTTGACGGCTTGTCCAGAAAGAAAAATTAAAGCAATAATATTTGGCAAGGCCATTAGACCCATTGAAAGGTCGGCTAGGTCCCAGATCACACCAGAACCAGCGTAATAACCTAGCGCAATGGCGATGAGTGCCAATAGCTTAAAGCCTTTGACAATCGCCGGTTTCCGGAAAATATACTTGACATTAGATTCAGCAAAGAAGAACCAACCCACAATAGTCGTTAATGAAAAGGCTGATAATGAAATGGACAAGAAACCTTCTCCAATGGCACCAAACTGCTTAGCAAAGGCTGTTTGGGTCATAATTTGAGCATATTCAGCTAACTCTGCACTGCTTAATTCATACATCACTTCTTCAGAGAATGATCCTGTTAATAAGTTAATCATAACAGTTGCGACACAGATTACGAACGTACAGATAAATACACCAATCATGGCAATAAAACCTTGTTCAGCAGGGTGCTTTTGAACAGCAACCGCATGTGAATGCGGCGTGGATCCCATACCTGCCTCATTAGAGAATAGACCACGTGCCAAACCGTAGCGGACTGCTTCTTTAACGCCAATTCCCATGGCACCACCCGCGATTGCTTGAGGGTTAAATGCACCGACGATAATTAAGCGCAAAGTAGGTAAAACTTGGTCAATGTTTAAGATGAGAACAAGCAATGAAGAAGCTACATAAGCAAAAGCCATTACCGGCACAACGTTTTCAGAGAACTTCGCAATTCGGCCCATTCCCCCGATCAGAATCCACCCAACTACCAACATTAACACGACTGTAATCGCAATTTGGTTAAAGCCAAAGGCAGAGTTCATCGAGGTAATAATGGAGTTTGCTTGAACCATAATTCCCACGATTCCCAATCCAATAATACAGAATAAAGCGAAGAGGAAGGCTAGCCATTCCTGCTTAAGACCATTTTTAATATAATAAGCAGGACCCCCAACTAATTCACCATTATCATCACGTTCCCGATAAACTTGAGCCATGGTTGCTTCAGTAAAGATAGTCGCCATCCCCAAGAATCCAGAAATCAGCATCCAGAAAGCAGCTCCTGGTCCCCCAGAAGTAATCGCGGTCGCTACCCCAACGATATTCCCTGTTCCTACCTGAGCAGCAACTGCCGTTGCTAGAGACTGAAACGGCGTCATCCCACCGGGTTCAGCCGGCACTTTGTGAATAATGTCTGAAATCAATTTCTTGAAAGCGGGAAACACACGTGAAAACTGTGGAAAACGTAACCGGATTGTTAAAAATAAACCAATCCCAATAAAACCAAATAAAAGAACATAATCCCAGAGGAAGTCCCGAACTAAAATGACAATATCATTAACACTCATATAACAATTCCTTTCAACTAGCTATTGTTGGTATATCGTCTAAAAAAAATAATTCTATCCATGTCACTCGACTCAACTCATAACATAGAATCGCTTTCATTTTTCCTTTAGCACCTAGGTAACTTTAACATATTAAAAACGGTTTCACAAGCGAATTTATTATTTTTAATTAAAATTAATTTAAAAACTTGCCTCTCCAAACCTTATAAAAGGCTTAAAACAAGCATTTTATACGCTTTCATTACCATTAATAAATGAGAATATTTTTAATTATAATCGATCAACTCTTTAAATTGGTTTTATTTGATTAAAGATTCACAATCTATTATTCAAATTCTCCCCTGGATTCATTCCTCATTAAATGATCCCTTCAAAAGACAAATGAGACAATAACAAAGAAAGACCCAAGATAACAAAACTGCTATCTTGAGTCAATCGATAAACGATTCCGTCTCAAACTGCGGCCGAGAAGACTCGAACTTCCACATCCTTAAGGACACCAGCCCCTCAAGCTGGCGCGTCTGCCATTCCGCCACGACCGCCTCACCTAAAGTGAACAAATTTCATTGTAGCGAAGTTATCCCCTAAATGTCAAGCCTAAATATGAAAAAACAAGCCATTTTTTGGGAGAATGCTCCGCTACAACTTATTTACTAAATGATCGATTAGACAGATTTCTTAGAGTGATTTGCTAATTGTTTCAAGCCAATACGTCCTCTTGCTTGGTCAATACTGACTACTTCGACCTTCACAATATCTCCAATTCCAACCACTTCACTTGGATGGTTGATAAACCTTCCATCTCGCTGATAGAGATGGGAAATATGGATGAGTCCGTCTTCTTTGACACCAATATCAACAAAAGCTCCAAAGTCTACGACATTGCGAACAGATCCTTCTAGAATCATTCCCTCCCGCAGATCATCGAGTGTCAACACATCCTCTCGTAATAGAGGGGCATCTTGGAGATCTCTAATATCTCGCAGTGGGTATAATAAGGCCTGAACGATATCAGAGAGCGTTTCTTTGCCTATATTGACCTCCTCTGCTAGCCCTTGAAGATCAACCGCCTTAATCGCACAGATACTGTCATCAGAACCTAAATCGCTACGATCCACACCGGCCCTTGAAAGAATTTCTTCAGCGATCGAATAGGATTCAGGATGGATAGAAGTTTGATCTAAAGGATTTTCCCCATCCAAAATCCGCATAAATCCAATCGCCTGTTCAAAGGTCTTAGGTCCCAACCGCTTCACTTTTTTGAGTTGATCTCGGCTTGTAAAGCTGCCTTGCTCATCCCTTAAAGCCACTAAATTTTTCGCCGTTGCGGTCGTCATACCTGAAATGTGTTCTAGTAATTGAGGACTTGCAGTATTAACGTCGACCCCTACCTGATTGACTGTCATCTTCACAACAAAATCTAAAGCCTGTCCTAGTTGATTTTGATTAACATCGTGCTGATACTGACCAATGCCCATTGATTTGGGATCAATCTTGATAAGTTCTGCAAGTGGATCTTGGAGCCGTCTTGCGATACTGACCGCTGAACGCTCTTCCACTTGGAAGTCAGGAAATTCCTGACGAGCGACTTCACTAGCAGAGTAGACAGAGGCCCCTGCCTCGTTTACTACAATAAACTGGACTCTTTGATCCAGTTGTCGGATCACTTCACTGACAAAGGTGACAGACTCACGACTCGCTGTTCCATTACCAATTGCAATCAGCTCAACCTGATAGGCTTCGATCAATTGTTTGAGATCCCGTTTAGCTCCTTCTCTCTTTTCTTTTGAAGCAGGAGGATGTGGGTAAATAACAGATTTAGTTAGCACCCTCCCCGTCTGATCAATCACTGCTAGCTTACATCCTGTACGATAAGCAGGATCTAAACCTAGAACGATCTTGCCTTTTAGTGGTGGCTGTAGTAATAACTGGCGAAGATTATCCCCAAAAAGCTTAATTGCTTGTTGATCAGCTTGCTCAGTACGTTCTTTTCTCAACTCTCTTTGGATAGATGGAAAAATAAAACGTTTGTAGGAATCTTCAATTGCATTTTCAATCATTGTAACCTGATCATCATTGAACTGGTCATTTAACAGATGTTTTTTTAGATAATGAAGCGCTGGGTCATGATCCACCGTTAATTGGATGGTCAAGACCTCCATTTTCTCTCCGCGATTACTAGCTAAAACTTGGTGGTCCGCTATCTCTCGAAAAGGGCTTTTGAAATCATAATAAAGCTTATATGTCTCTTTCTCATCCTTCTTAGCTTCTTTCAATTTCGTCTCCCAATATCCATTATACCGAGTATACTTGCGAATGAACTCACGAAAATCTGCACGATCGGCCACTTGCTGGGCAATAATTTCGTGAACTCCTGCTCTAGCGCTGGCTTCATCTGGGACTTCTGGACTGCGGAATTTTTGCCAATAATTGGCAAATTTTTCTGCTTGAGGATGCACCTTTAAAACCCAGTCAGCGAGGGGCTCTAAACCATTTTCAATGGCTTGCATCGCCTTTGTTTGTTTTTTGGGCTTAAATGGACGGTACAAGTCTTCCAATTTTTGTAAGGTGCTGGCAGACTCTATTTGAATCCTTAATTCTGGCGTTAATTTTTTCTGATCGTCGATGGTTCGAATAATCTTTTCCTTTTCTTGCTCCAGGTTTAGCTGATAGTGGTAATGCTTTTGGATGGTATCAATTTGCACTTCATCTAAAGACCCCGTTTGCTCCTTACGGTATCTCGCGATAAAGGGAACTGTGTTCCCTTCATCCAAAAGTTTTAGAACGGAACGTACCTGAGAGGACTTAATATGGACCGTCTGACTGACTAAATGAATGATGTTATCTGATAGACTCATTGCTGATATTTTAATTCCCTTCTTGGACCCTCACTGAATGAATATCAATGACGGCTGATTGACTTATCTCTAAAGCATGCAGTTGGCCACCGAAGACGGCTCCCCCGTCGATACCCCATTTCCCGTCTTTTCGCCACACGTCTGAATTATAGTAATTCTGATTCAAGACCATCGTAGGCGTATGTCCAAAAATAATTTGCTTACCCGTCTGATTGATTGCATGATGAAAATGATCACGCAGCCACAGGAAGTCGTAATCAGAAGTCTGATGCCAATCATCTAAGGACAGATCAATTCCAGCGTGAACAATAATAAATTCGCCAAATTCTACATAGTAGGGCAAATTCATTAACCAATCTTCAAGACGAGGATAGCACCGTTTTAGCTGACGAGTCAGCTTCCGACTATTCGCTTTCGTAATCAGCTGCTCGGGTAGGTCTGTGAGTTGGCTTAAAGTCTCCACTGCCCCATTCATAACAAAATGATTAAAATAATTACTGGGACTTCGCAAGAAATTTAATAACATCTCTTCATGATTGCCCCTCAGTGTGATGACTGAATACTGCGACTGGAGCTCCCATATCTTCTCCAAGACCTTTTGATTGGCGTATCCGCGATCCATATAGTCGCCAATTAAAATCAATTGTTGGTCTTGAGGAGACCACTTTTCGAGAAGTTCTTCAAACTCATCAGCCATACCATGAATATCTCCTACAACAAATGCTTTCTCATAATGACTCGTTCTGATTGGATTCACCCCCCATGATATTATCAATTGCAGCCTATTATACCATAAGTTCTTAAAGGCGAAATAGGCGGATGCTGAAACTTCATCATACTTTGACCTGTTTTTGGATCATCTAAGAACTACACAAGAGTTTTTTATAGTTTATTTGTACTTTAAAAGATCCGATCCCCTGTATTGAATAGTCAAAAATAGGGTTGAGGGAAGTGTCTTTCTTCCCCAACCCTATCAATATTAAAGCGAATGCTTTATAAGATAAATTACCCATCTAGTATAGTCGATATCTTTCAGTATCCCATTTAGAAGAATTTGGTGACATCTGCTTATCTTTAAAAAGTTCTTCCAAACCTCCATAGCTGCAAAGCATCATCATCCTCTCTCAGCCTTTTCATCAGGAGATCAGCTCAATCACTTCGCTTCTATTTGAGAGCTGGAATAGGATCAACCATCGCTTAAAGTCCTAGATGAGACTTAACAAGATCTTCAATTCTTTGCATTTCACTCATTGGATCTTCTCCATTAATGAAAACATTTTCTAGTGCAATATTTAACTCTGTAAACACTTCAGAAGAGCCAACGTAAGGAACTTGTGAATTGCCATACTCAAGCTCTTTTGTCGCTGCTTGCATATAAGGGGTATCTTCTAAATATTGCTGCCAAATTTCTGAATCGACACCTGCTTGGGTAATCGGTAAGTAGCCTGTATCAACAGCCCATTGTGCTGTATTATCTGCTTGTAATAAGAAAGCCATAAATTGAATAGCACCTGCAATTTGTTCATCAGAAGCCGATGCAAAGACACCTAGGTCATTCCCAGCATAGAGCGTCAGAGGGTCTCCTTGGCCATAAACAGGAATTTCTGCGGTCTTTAAGTTCATTCCAGATTCTTCCACACCTGGTAGTACATGGGGTAAACCAGCAGAAGAGCCGATATAAAGGGCAGTTGCGCCTTGTGAGAATGGCCCAGACATGTAACTATCTTCTCCAGCTAAACGGGCATGACCATCGTCGATTAACGCTTTAATAAATGCTAAAGGTTCAACAGCTTTTTCTGACGCTATATCGGTTGAAGATAGATCATCCGCAATCCAAGTAGCCCCGTTTTGACGTGCCATTGTCTCATATTCCATTGAGGGACCATTTTCAAATCCCATAGCAGGTTCTTCTTTTCCTGCCTCATCTAATTTTTCGCCCAATTCTTTTACTTCTTCCCAAGTGGTCGGAATTTCAGCCCCCACCTCGTCTAAGAGGTCCTGGTTAACAAACATCAAGCGAACAGATTTTGAGAATGGAATGGCATAGATTTTATCATCAAGTGTTACCCCTTTGGTAAAACCTTCAAAAATGTCTGACTTCAATTCATCGGTGAAGCCATTATCAGCAATAAGATAATCATCGAGAGGCAGTGTTAGCCCTTGATCTTTGAAATCAACGACTGTTGAAGCAGTTAACTGCGCCATCACTGGTAGATCCTTTGATACCCCAGCAGCAATAATTGATTGTTGCAAGGTTGCATAGTCCCCCTGATTTTGTTCAACAACTTTATAGTCTGTTTGGGAAGCATTAAAGGCCTCAACTAATTTTGTAATCGCTTCTTGATGTGGACCATTCATAGCATGCCAGAAAGTAATTTCAACTGGTTCTTGAGCGAAGGCAAACGGCGCCAATACATTCGATACAATAAAAGTAACAACCACAGCTAGAAGTAACTTTATTCTTTTCATTTTTACTCTCCTTTTGAAATGCCAAGTGCGACAGTCAACTATCCCTTCAGACCAGAGCGCGATATTCCTTGGATAATATGTTTTTGGAAGATTAGGTAAAAAATGACCATCGGCAAAATCACGATCGTTGAGGCTGCCATTAACAGCTCAAAATGCGTGCCGGATTCTGTCGTGAAGGCTTGTAAACCAACCGGTAAAGTCCTCATGGTGCGGTCATTTGTTACAATCAACGGCCACATAAAAGAATTCCACGATCCGATAACCTTTAGAATTAGCACAGCAATGATCGAAGATTTTGATAAGGGGACCATCATCTCCCACAGAAAGCGCCAATCACTAGCCCCATCTGTTATTGCTGCATAATATAATTCATCAGGTACACTCTGAAAAGATTGTTTCAAGGTAAAGACCGAAAATACCGAAGCCAACCATGGAAGAATTAGAGCACCATAAGTATTAATCATGCCCCAATTCGATAAGGTCACAAAGTTCGGAATCGTCATTAACTCTCCTGGCACCATCATGGTTCCTAATAGAATAAGAAAGATTAGGTCTTTCCCCCAAAACTTAAATTTAGAAAAAGCAAAGGCTGCTAATATGCTGGTAATCAATTCACCAATCGTTGTCGTCAGTGTTATAATCACACTATTTATAAAATAACGATCAAATGGGGCTGCAGCCAATGCTTGACGATAGTTCTCCCAACGCATTTCATTGGGCCACCAAATCGGTGGAATGGCACTTGTCTGCCCAGCCGTCTTTAAACTGGTTGACAGCATCCAATAAAAGGGCAAAATCATAAAAAAGCCCCCAATAGCTAAAATTAGATACGTGATCGTCAGCTGTAAGATACGCTTCATCCTAACCACCTCTCTTTTCAAAATAGCGGTTGCCCATATATTGAATAATCGTTAGTAAAAGAACAATTCCAAATAAGACCATTCCTGTGGCAGCTGCCATACCATAGTCATACTGTTCATAGAATTTTCGATAGAGGTAATAAACAAGGGTTGTAGCAGACCCAGCTGGGCCTGGTCTTCCTCCAAACAGAGCAAAGACCTCATCAAACACTTTGAAGGAGTTAATGACACCGACAACCGTTAATAAAAAGAGCGTAGGACGTAAGAGAGGCAATGTAATTCGAAAGAACCGCTGTAAGCCATTGGCTCCATCTACCTTAGCTGCTTTATAGTAGGTTTCATCGATGTTTCCTAAGCCAACTAGTAAAAGAAGGATATTAAAGCCCAACCCCTTCCAGATTGCCATGATAATCACTGCCGGCATTGCTAACTTAGGCGAATTCAACCACGTCATAGCTTCTATTCCAAAGAACCCTAGGAAATAATTCATGAGCCCATATTTCGAATGGTAAAGCCAAGACCAAACAATTGATATGGCTACTGTTGAAGTAACGAAGGGAAGAAAATAAACGGTTCGGAAAAAACCTTTAATCCATGGGATTTGATTAAGGAGGACCGCAATGATTAAGGAGATAACTAATGAACAGGGAACGACCCACAAAACATACACAGAGGTGTTTTTTAAGGCAAGATAAAATTTGGGATCTGAAAAAATCGTTAAGAAATTATCAATACCTCGCTCTTCTACGACCCCAGAAAAAATATTATAACGTGTATAAAAACTCATATCGATGGACTTAAGAATGGGGTAAATAGTAAATATCCCAATCACTAAAAGCATCGGTAAAATATAGAGAAGGGCTTGGATCGTAGATTTTAAGTTAGCTTTACGATTCATGGTCGCTCACCTCATTAAAAGGCAGACGATTACCTCGTGGATCAAACATTAAGATATGTTGGGTGTGAGCTTTCAGAAAGACTTCCTGGCCTTCTTGGATTGTAATCGGCAAATCAGACGCAAGAAGCGATTGTCCCGCTTGGTTCAGATGCACCGTGACATCCTTCCCTATGACTTCTACTCGTTCAACGACCGCTTTGACTAGATAATCCTCTGGACTCCCGATCTCCAGATCTTCAGACCGCACACCAATTTTATCCCAATCAAATGCCATAATAGGATGGTGAGGATTCAAAAGTGAAGCGTTCTTAGTCAATGTATTGATGACAGGAGAACCGATAAATTGTGCAACGAATAAATTTTTTGGTTGCTGATATAAAGTCACCGGGTCGGACAATTGCTGAATCTTTCCTTGATCGAGCACCATCACCTTATCTGCTATACTAAGTGCTTCCTCTTGATCGTGGGTAACAAAAACGGTTGTAATACCTGTTTCTTGTTGGATTCGCCTTATTTCTTCGCGCATTTCAATTCGCAAACGCGCATCCAAGTTCGATAATGGCTCATCCATTAAAAGGATTTCAGGTGATTTGGCTAAGGCTCTCGAAATGGCAACTCTTTGCTGCTGACCTCCCGATAATTGACGTGGGTATTTATCTAGCTGATCTTGAATTCTAGTCAAAACAGCCATCTCTTCCGCTCTTTCCTTTTGCTCTTTGCGCTTCATGCCAGCCATTCTGAGTGGAAATTGAATGTTCTGCCTAACAGTTAAGTGCGGATACAGGGCATAATTCTGAAAAACTAAGCCAACGCCTCGCTTAACTGGGTCTACCTTTGTCACATCGACATCATCAAAGAAAATTTTACCTGATGTGGCTGTGAGCAATCCGGAAATAAGATAGAGTGTGGTTGACTTCCCACATCCTGATGGACCCAAAAAAGAAATGAGTTGATGGCTCGGGAGTGTGAAATTAATTTGATCGAGAACCTTTTTATCTTTAAAGGCCATTGTGACATCTTCAAAACGGACTTGCATTATGTCGCGCCCCTTTCATAGTGAAGTCAGTATAGCAAACCAATGTAAATTCCATGTAAATCCACTCATGTTTTTTGTAAAGTTATTGTAAAGGATGGCGCCAAACAACATGCTGATAATGGTGATTAATATAGTCCCATTCTTTCTGTTTTAATTCCTTTAAACCTTTTTGAATGAGCGTTGCGATATCTTCTTGTGACATTTGAATAATTTTATCCGAACTAAAATCGCGATAATCTCCTCCCCCCACTGCACGATATTGGGTAACAGCTAAAGTATAGTCCTTGTCTCGATCGATTGGTCTTTGAGTTCGCTCATCAATGATTGTCAGTACGCGATTGCCGACGGTTCGACTCAAATCGACTTCCGTAGTGAAGCCAGTATATAAATCATAGTTATAATGCTTAGGCTTGGGGGACAGGTAAGATGGATTGACAATTATTTCTCCCCCACTGTCTAAGTCAAAATACGCCATGTTATGTTCCATAATCGAATATAGGGCTTCACCTGATACTTTTACCTTTGCAATCAAATTATAAAAGGGATAGATCTTTAATAAGGTCTCACGAGTGACTTCTCCTTGAAATTCTGCAAAGTGATGGTTCAGTAAGGAGGAGCCAGCAAAGTCAGCCTTCATTTCTTTTTTAATTAGATAGTTGATATATTCAATGAAGGGATGCCCTTCGATGCGGGCTTCTGCTTCAGACTGAGTGGGTGAGATAATCGAAGCATAACCTAGAATCTCAGAGAGCCATTCTAAACTATCGGAATACTCGGGTTCTAAAACATCTTTGATTAAACGATTCGCCTCATGCTCCTCAAAAGAATGCAAGGCCCCCTGGACCGAAAGTATCTCACCCGCTTCCATTTCTACCAGTGCTTGCCCGACCGTCTCCCCTCCGTAGCCTGGTTGTAAGCATAAGGTTTGCTTATATGTTTCACAAATTATTCGGTGCTGATGACCCGTCAATAACAAATCAATACCTGAAATCTCCTCCAACATTTGATAGCCTTGATTTTCACCAGTCAGCTCTTCAGTTGGTACACCTGTAACAAGATCTCTTTCAAATCCGCCATGATAAGCAACAACCAGTAGGTCGACCCGATCTCGAAGTCGATGAACATATTCCTTGACTGTTTCAAAGGCATCCTTGAATTGAAGGCCTTGGTAATGGGCAGGTAACTCCCAATGGGGAATATAATGAGTGGTCACACCAATTATCCCGATCTTTTGACCATTAAAATCCAAGATATCATAAGCAGCTCCCTTGAAAGGAAGGTCGGTGTCTTGCTGCACAATATTACTGCATAAAATCTTAGCATTCAGCCCATCAAGAGCTGAATCTTGATACTGCCTACCAAAATTAAATTCATGATTGCCAATTATTTGATAATGATAGTCTAACTGGTTCATCACTCGGCTGTAGACATCCCCATCCTCCTTAACCTTACCTGTATAAGTTGCCATGGAGGAACCTTGAATAAAATCTCCCAGGTCAATCTGGATGGTAGGGCCCAAATGATCTTGACGTAATTTCCGAATCAAACTCGCTGTGTTTAATAAAGAATATCCTGGATGATTCGGATGGTCTTGCCATTGCGCATGGGTATCACTTGTTAGAATAAATTGAATCTGCATCCTCTCACTCCCCTAACAAATCGGTTAAAGTATAGCGAACCATTGGGTCTGGAAGAATAGCATGGACACCATATTGATTCAAGGTCTCCCTATATAATTCTGGCTTAAAAGTATGCCAAGGAATCAGGAGTCGAGCCTGGATTGTATAGGCAATTGTCAATAAACTTTGAGGATCAGCATGGCCAGAAACTTCAGCATGATAATAGGCCCACCCCTGATTGATTAAGCTTGAAACATAAGGTTCATACTCCGGCATGAAAGGACCTAGAGGCATACCATTTGAGTGAAGGTAGTATCCCACAGGAACATCAAAGAGCACCTGATGTCTTTCATAATCTACTTGTAGCAGAAAGGCCCCTGGATTCGCTCGTATTTGGTCAATTGTAATGGCTTTCTCGTCTTCCCTTTCACTCAAATATAAAAGTGATTCAGGGACCTCCTGAAGATAGTGACTAATGAGCTTATAATAAGCTGAATCTAAGACAAATGTCCGCCCGCATTCCTGTGATACCTCAATCAGTTCAGCCAGTCGTTGGATATTTTGAGGATATAAATCAATCGCAAATAGATTCTGGTCTTTTTGCACCATCAATTCTTTTATCTGGTGCATGAGCGAGCGTTCAGTTGAACAATTAATTGAATAGGTTTTTTCCTCAATCGGCGGTACATCCTGAACTTCCTCTCCTAATCTTGAATAGGATGTCCCTTCTAATAACAAGATATCGGGGGCAAAATGATAGGCTTCCTCGACCCACTTGAAGACCTTGTGGGGACAGAATCCTGATAACCGCAAGTCCCCAGAGTGAATGACCTTGAGGTCCTTCGTCTGAATAAAGAGAGCACAAGCCCCTGTGGTATCGTGGTCACTCTCCTTGAACTGGATACTGAAAGGTCCATGTTCAACGATCTGATCATAAGGAACCGCTTGCCAGTTCACCGGATAGCGAGGCAATAAGCCATTATCCGTCAAATGATGATAGAAATGAACGGCCTCTTCAGAAGCAAAAACGGGAATATCCGGAACAACTTGTCCAAGGGAGCCTAAATGGTCTAAATGCAGATGAGACAAGCAGATAATCGTTGAAACAGGAGATGCTTCATAAGCCGATATATCACTAGACGTGATAAACTCTTTTGAGTAAACCCCATCAAGTCTAGGTAGCTGACCCTTATCCAATAAAATTTGTGTATTTTTTGGATCAGTTAGTTCTGATATATCCGCTCCTCCAATCGCCCCAAAATCCGTAATGATTCGAAAGTTGTCCTTCTCCAAAGAGATAATATTACCACCAATTGTATCCAGACCATTAATGAATGTGATCCGTGTTTGAGAATCCATACACACCCTCCTCAAAAATAATTCATAGCCAGTTTATCACGTCATTTTTTTAAATTCAAAAAGCACAACCGCTAAACAGTTGTGCTAATCTTTTTAATACCAATGATTTGCCTGCCAGAAATTCCAAGCAGCTGTAATCGATCCATAACGATTCATCATATAATCATACATCCAGCGTAATTGGGTATGGGGATTTGTCTGCCAATCAGCCCCATGGGAGGCCATTTTATGACCTGGGAGAGATTGCGGCAAGCCATATGCACCAGAATAAGGATTCGTATTTTGATAATCCCATCCAGACTCTCCTTCTATAATACTTGCCCACATTTCTTGTTCAGCCGTTGAGACGCCATAGCTCTTAACCACATCTGCAAAAGCTGCTTGAGGATCCTCGAATGGCAGTGTGCTGGTTTCTATTTCATTCGTCTCAGGTGAAACATTTTCACCATTAGTTGACGGTGTGGCGGAATCGGAGAGGACAGCCGAATTGTCTACTGACTCAATTGCTGAATTGTCAGTCTCGACTGACACAGCCGCCTCATTCTCAGTAGGTTCCCATTCATCTGCCTCCACTGCTATCATAGGAGGATTTAATGGCCTGTTTTGAGTCTCTTCCTCCTCATTAGAAGCCTTCCTATTTACCTCAGCTACTTCTACTCCTTCTTCTGCGCTTGCTTCAGTTAAAGGATTCATCGGTTGAGTCGTTTCAACATAATCGGCCTCTTTTTCATTAACTCCCGGCTGATTCAGTGGAGTTCGCCCTGCGAGGGGACTTTGACTGAAATATATCTTCATTCCTGGAACAATTAAATCTGGGTCATCAATCTGATTGATTTGAATCAGATCATGCAGAGAATGGTTGGTCGCATTGGCAATGCTACCTAAAGTATCTCCCCACTGGACCGTGTATACATCTTTTTGAATATATTGTTGGTCTTGGATCGATTGTCTGATCGCTACTTCAGAACGCTTTATCCAACCAAGGGCAGCTTTACCATCAATTGAGGGATGACTGTTTGCTGTCGCATTAACTGGATTAAAAGGGCAAACAAGGACCAACAAACCGCTCATCAATCGAATCTTTCTACTTCTTTTCATTGAATACTCCTTCGGACTTATCAACTAGGATCTCTTGTTAATCATTAACCCTCGCTTCTTAAGTCATTTTTAAATATGATCGTATTCTACAAGAAGTGACTCTTTATTTCACGGTTCAAAAGCACTTGTTAGTGATCTTTAAAAGCCTCGTCGATTGTCTGCAATGTATATAACGAGACCTTTACAAGAAGGCAAGTGGTCAAGAAAAATGTCATGCATTCGTCATATTACAATCTTCTTCTAAATGATCCACTAAGGAACTAACATATTGGATGGTCGCTCTTAAAGCGTCAGGAGTCGACATATCTACCCCAACATAATTGGTTAATTCAAGAGGATTTAAACTACTTCCTGCTTTTAAAGCAGTTAACCAGTTTTCAATCACTTCTTGATCTTGATTTGCAATTTTAAGTCCTACCTGGGTTCCGATTGTCAAACCAGCAGAATAAGTGTAAGAATAGAGTCCCATAAAATAATGAGGTTGTCGCATCCAGGTGAGCTCAGCCCCTTCATTAATTTCTAATGCATCTCCCCAGAATTTCTTCAGGGTATCATAGAAGAATCGATTGAGCTTATCTGCGTTCAAATTCTCAAAGCGGTCAACAGCTTGATAGACTTTACGCTGGAAATCAGCTTCTAAAAGGTGAGTCACCATATTATGGAAATAGGTTCTTGAAATAAACTCGCCAATTAAACCGATCTTGTCCTCATGGCTCAAGTCTCCATTTAATAGGTACTGACAGGTAATCACTTCATTACATGTGGATGGTGCTTCAACAAAATAAAGGCTGACTTCTGGTGATAATACCGATTGATTTTGATAGGTTAACTGGAAGTGGCTCGAATGCCCTAATTCATGTGCCAAAACCAAAGCTTCACTCAAATACCCGGTCCAATTTAACAAGACATAGGAAGGACCTCCAGGAACCGTAGTTGAAAAACCACCGGTTGTTTTAGTTTGATTCATAGGAAAATCAATCCAACGTTCATTAAAAGCCCGGTCGACATAGGCATTATAATCAGGTCCATAGACCGACAAGGCTTTCTTAACAATTTCTTCACCCTCCGAAATGCTAAGATTGTGGCCGGAATCTGTTGAATAAGGAATTTTGATGTCCGCTAGACTCATCGTGTCGAGCCCATGCTTTTCTTTCAACAAACGCGCATAACGTTGCATCACTGGGGCAAACTCAGTCATCAACAGGTCAATATGTTTGTCATAGGTTGAGCGGTCAATTCCTTGGTCAGCTAACAGATAATCAAAGACCGATTCATATCCCCTCTCTAAAGATAATTTCTTTTCAGTTTGCGTGTGGGATATATAATTAATTGCTGCTGTATTTTGATATTTGGATAATCCGGCATGAAAAGACTTCCAGGCATTATGACGCACTTCTGCCTTGAGGTCTACTTCATATTCCCCTTCAAAACCAGCGAAAGAATTTGAGTAAGTTTTTCCTCCTGCACTAAAATCAGCAAAAGATAAGTCCTGATACATCAAGGTGTTATAAATCTGATATTGATTGAATAGCTCAGAGCTTACAAATCCTAGAAAAGTTTCCATTTCTTCAGAAAGAATATGATCTTTATGGTCTATTATATCTTGGATATAAACGCGATAGCCCTTACCTTCATCTGAATCCATAACGGACTGAAGTAATTCAATATTATTTTCAGCAATTTCAACTCGAATAAAGGCAGTTGCTGCACCTGTTTTATTCCTTAAATTTCGCACGCTCGCATTATTCTCTTCCTTTAAAGGATCGAGTTTATCCACTTCATAGGCGAGTTCACCATAATGACTTATTTTGGAAAAATCAGTTATAATTTTTTCATATAAACTCAGCGCATCGATGATTTCCTCAGCATTTATTAACTTTCCTTTATAAGTCTGAATCGTTTCTAACAGTTCATGATAGTTAAGGATTGCTTCTTCAAATGCCTCTTGGCTAGAAAACAATAAACTTAAATCCCAAGTATGGTCAACAGGAACTTCATTTCTTAATGGTAGATTTGACATAATATCCCTCCTTAATAATCGATGATACCACTTACATTCGGTCATTTCACTATTGAATGTTTTTGTTTGTCAATCTCTTTTCTGATTTTATTTCATTGTTACTGATATTTAATACTTATGAATAAACTTTTTCATAATGATATGTTACAATGCGTACTAGCACTAATAAATTATGAAAATAGGAGGGAAAGTATGCAAAAGTATATCGTTAACTCTCCAGAACTTACTGACTTCGTAAATGTCATTAAATTACTGGCTCACCCAATTCGTTTTTCAATAGCCTTATCACTTAAGGACAATGGTGTGTTAAATGTTAGTAAAATCCAAGAATCTCTAGATTTGACCCAATCAACTGTTTCACAACATATTAGCAAATTACGTGAAGCTGGAATTGTATCTGCTGAACGAGATGGGACTAAGATTTTTTACTCCCTTACAAGTGATACGGCTAAACTTGTTCTCGATGCTTATTCACAATACAAATAAATTCGATGGAAATTTCTTATTCCCCAAACCTAGGATGGTTCTGGGGATTTCTTATTTAGTTAAATCACCTTTACTAAACGATCTAACACATTCTATATTTAAAAAAGAGATGATGAAGATTTAAACTTCATCATCTCTTAATTATTATTCGACTTCTTCATCTTTTAATGATTCTTCTTCCACTTGGGCTTGGTTCTGTTCGTAAATGAGATCCGCCATATAACTTTCTGGATCTTCCACAGGCTGCCAGAGTAAAGAACGGTAATCGTTAAAGGTGTTATAGACGGCTAGTGACAAGGCCGCCATCTGCTCACCCACTGCCATGTAATTCCAAGGATAATTCGTATAGACAGCAAGACTATATGAACCATAGGGTGTCACAAAGGTTGCTACATCATTCTGCTCCATTTCGCCAGAACCAGACTTGTTCCAAGAGCGAACTGGAATATAAGTCCGAATATAAGTATGACTATTTTGCATCAGCTTAAGAATTAATTGATCATCGTAAGGCTCTCCATTGACTTGACTATTATAGAGCAAAGCAAAATATCTAGCTGCATCGGCAGGAGTTGTCTGAAACAAACCATTTGTATCACGGTGATAGTATTTGCCATTAACATAAGTATCATAAAGCCCTAATTGATGCATGTGTGGCGTAATTCGATTACCGCCACCAACCACTTCAATTAAGCTGTTAGCAGCTGTATTATCTGAAATGGACACCACTTGATTGACTAAGTAATCAATGGAAAAAGCCGATCCAGCTGGAAAGTCTTGCAGGGTTCCAGCACCCGGAACGATATCATCCCAAGTTGTATAATAGACAGATTCTGGAAAAAGTTCACCCGTCTTATATTGATGATAGACTTCTCCTAGAACATAAATCTTTTGTGTTGAGGCTGGGAAAAATATTTGATTATTAACTGATACCTGTGCCATTGAATCATTATTAACAAATGAAGCACCAGTATTTGCGCTAATATATGGTATATATGCATTGAGTGTCTCTTGTATCTTATCTAAGAGAGTCGTTTCACTGTAGTATGTAAGAACATAATCCTGATAGGAGTCATCCTTTTTAAGCCATCCGAGGTCATTGTAGCCTACTTTCACATGGAGCCAAACCTCATTATCTGTTGTGACTTCTTCAATCACATCTAAGGGCATTTCAACGTAATTCTGGGTAGTCGAACGCACTTTTGAGCCAAAGGTTGTCGGTGGAGCGGATAGAATGATTTCCTGTGGGTTCTTATAAACAATCCCATACTTAATATCGAAACTATTATATTGTTGACTATAGCTTTGCTGACTCTTTACAAAGAAATAGCGTTCACGCGGAAATGGTAGCAGCCTTCTTATCCAATTTCCATATACTTGCCAATCGGAAGCCCGAGTATTTCCCTGTTTAAAGGTTCTTATTTCTCTTCCTTTCTCGTAATAAGTCAGTCCTTTCCCTTGATCATGCCAACCCGTAAAAGGCTCATTAAATTGAAAGAGGAATGACCCTTCAGCATTCTTCCTAAGTGTAAAATCATTGAGGAGTTCTCGGCTTTTGACAGGATAGCGATTCGCAAGGGAACTTGGAGAGACGATCGCAACGTTAGGACTATAATAGAACCAGGGCATGTCTTCCCCTAATACATCCTCATTTGAATCTTCCAAAAGAGGTTGGTCAACCTTTGTTTTGATATCAAAAGTATCTTGGTTTGGCTTAAAATCTTCCAAAATATACCCGCTCGATGAACTCAAGTCGACAATATAGTCGCTATAATGAATAGGCGATTCGATTGGCTTAGACAAGTAATCTGGAAACAACAATAAAAAAGTAAAAAAGGATAGAGAAATGCCCACAATGGTAAAAAGCACAAAAAACCATCTATCAATGATTCTTTCTTCCAACCTGTTCTCCCCCTTTTACGACTCTATCCAATAATATACCAATTTGAGAAATCTTATTCAAACGCTAGTTTATAAATTCCTTGGTTCAAAATTAAATTGATTTGAGAAATAGTCAAAAAGTTCTTCATTATACAAGATTTCACCATATCGATCTCGAAAGAAATCAAAAGGCAAGTCATGAAACAAGTTGATAGGATCATAGCCCTCAAGTGATTTTTTTTGAATATAAGTATCATAAGCTAATTCATCAACTTGCTCTATCTCTTTAGAATAGCGATGGTTTGCGATTAAACGAAATATAAACTCTTCATAGGCTTGCTCCTTAATATGGGTCATTACATTTCCTTTTAGACCCAAATAATTTTGAGCATAAGTCCTAAGCCTTTCATCATAGTCTGCCGCATGCTGCCTCATTTGATCAATATAATTCTCTTCAAAAACAAGATATTCCTCTTGATTAATGATAACCTGTGCAGATTCAGCATGAAAAGCTAATAGATAGGGTCTTAATTTAGAATAATAAATTTTATAAGCTTGTTTATGCTGATAGTCACATCGAAGCCACCGTCTAAAATCATCTAAACCATGGATGTCAGATAAACCCAAAGAGGTATAGACAAGTGGATTGTCCAATTCTTCTTCTTGCAGTAGGTGACCTGATGTTTGATGAAATAAAGCTTTAAGTTCGGCAAGATACGAATCCTCAATCAGAGTCCAGGCTGGAATTTGAATATCAAGATAGCCTTCAGGAAAGGGGATTGCTTCCTTAGAAAAATAATCAATCACCTTACTTCGCACCTATGCCCCTCCTTTCAAAATCATAACCTTTATTTAAACAAAAAGAGGAAAGCAATCTACCATGTAATGATAAATGCTTTCCTAAGATAGCGGTGATCGGGGTCGAACCGATACGCCCGTGAGGGCACAGGATTTTGAGTCCAGCGCGTCTGCCAATTCCGCCACACCGCCATAGTGATAGAAGGCGGTAGTCGGATTTGAACCGGCGATCAGAGTTTTGCAGACTCGTGCCTTACCACTTGGCTATACCGCCACAAAAAAACTGGGGTAGCTGGATTCGAACCAACGAATCACGGAGTCAAAGTCCGATGCCTTACCGCTTGGCTATACCCCAATAATAATAAAATACTTAAACAATAGGCGGCTGATGGGAATCGAACCCACGAATGTCGGATCCACAAACCGATGCGTTAACCACTTCGCCACAACCGCCATGAATGAAAACAGGGACTGTAGGAATCGAACCCACACTAACGGTTTTGGAGACCGTTGTTCTACCGTTAAACTAAGCCCCTATTACCACGAAGCAGGTTTAAATTCCTATTATTAATGGAGGGGGGCAGATTCGAACTGCCGAACCCGAAGGAGCGGATTTACAGTCCGCCGCGTTTAGCCACTTCGCTACCCCTCCATATGGCTTGGGACAGAATCGAACTGCCGACACCTTGAGCTTCAATCAAGTGCTCTACCAACTGAGCTACCAAGCCAAAACGGTCCGGACGGGATTTGAACCCGCGATCTCCTGCGTGACAGGCAAGCATGTTAACCCCTACACCACCGGACCATATTCAATTAAAATGGGGAATAACGGGCTCGAACCGCTGACATTCTGCTTGTAAGGCAGACGCTCTCCCAACTGAGCTAATTCCCCTTATATTCATTTCTTGATGACCCGTACGGGATTCGAACCCGTGTTACCGCCGTGAAAGGGCGGTGTCTTAACCGCTTGACCAACGGGCCAGGATATTATTTATCAGATAAAATGTACGGAGAGTAAGGGATTCGAACCCTTGAAACGTATTCTATACGTTTACACGGTTTCCAACCGTGCTCCTTCGGCCAGCTCGGACAACTCTCCCTGCTAACCTGTACATCATGACTCCGCCAGTAGGGCTCGAACCTACGACATCATGATTAACAGTCATGCGCTCTGCCAGCTGAGCTATGGCGGAATAAACATAAATGAAAAACGCGTGGCAACGTCCTACTCTCACAGGAACAAAGTTCCAACTACCATCGGCGCTAAGAAGCTTAACTGCTGTGTTCGGCATGGGAACAGGTGTGTCCTTCTTGCCATCATCACCACACGTCTTCTTTATGTCTTAGAGCGTCTCTCGATCACTCAAAACTAAATAACACCTCACAAAACCTCAAAATCTTTATGGTTAAGTCCTCGACCGATTAGTACTAGTCCGCTCCATATATCACTATACTTCCACTTCTAGCCTATCTACCTGATCGTCTCTCAGGGGTCTTACTTCTCACGAATGGGAAATCTCATCTTGAAGCTGGCTTCCCGCTTAGATGCTTTCAGCGGTTATCCATCCCACACATAGCTACCCAGCGATGCTCCTGGCGGAACAACTGGTACACCAGCGGTGTGTCCATCCCGGTCCTCTCGTACTAAGGACAGCTCTTCTCAAATTTCCTACGCCCGCGACGGATAGG
Organism: Facklamia languida CCUG 37842; assembly: GCF_000245795.1. Taxonomy (GTDB): domain Bacteria; phylum Bacillota; class Bacilli; order Lactobacillales; family Aerococcaceae; genus Facklamia; species Facklamia languida. The sequence goes on from NZ_JH601133.1 coordinate 558,198, forward strand.
GACCGAACTGTCTCACGACGTTCTGAACCCAGCTCGCGTACCGCTTTAATGGGCGAACAGCCCAACCCTTGGGACCGACTTCAGCCCCAGGATGCGATGAGCCGACATCGAGGTGCCAAACCTCCCCGTCGATGTGAACTCTTGGGGGAGATAAGCCTGTTATCCCCAGGGTAGCTTTTATCCGTTGAGCGATGGCCCTTCCATGCGGTACCACCGGATCACTAAGCCCGACTTTCGTCCCTGCTCGACTTGTAGGTCTCGCAGTCAAGCTCCCTTCTGCCTTTGCACTCTGCGAATGATTTCCAACCATTCTGAGGGAACCTTTGGGCGCCTCCGTTACTCTTTAGGAGGCGACCGCCCCAGTCAAACTGCCCACCTGACACTGTCTTCCGCTTGCTTGGCGCGAGTTAGAGGGTTCATATCACAAGGGTAGTATCCCACCATCGCCTCCATGCATACTGGCGTACACACTTCCTAAGCTCCTACCTATCCTGTACATGTCACACAAACACTCAATATCAAGTTGCAGTAAAGCTCCATGGGGTCTTTCCGTCCTGTCGCGGGTAACCTGCATCTTCACAGGTACTATAATTTCACCGAGTCTCTCGTTGAGACAGTGCCCAGATCGTTACGCCTTTCGTGCGGGTCGGAACTTACCCGACAAGGAATTTCGCTACCTTAGGACCGTTATAGTTACGGCCGCCGTTTACTGGGGCTTCAATTCGCACCTTCGCTTGCGCTAAGCACTCCTCTTAACCTTCCAGCACCGGGCAGGCGTCAGCTCCTATACATCATCTTACGATTTAGCAGAAACCTGTGTTTTTGATAAACAGTCGCCTGGGCCTATTCACTGCGGCTGACTTGCGTCAGCACCCCTTCTCCCGAAGTTACGGGGTCTTTTTGCCGAGTTCCTTAACGAGAGTTCTCTCGCTCACCTTAGTGTTCTCCACTTGACTACCTGTGTCGGTTTGCGGTACGGGTTGGGTGCACTCACTAGAAGCTTTTCTCGACAGTTTGATTATCCACCTTCGCTACTTCTTGCTTCGCTACAGGTCACAGCTCGTCGTTAGAGATAAGCCTTTCACTCTTCTCCCGCTTCACTGCTTCTACAGACGCTTCCATCCGTCTGCGTGGATTCACCTCCTGTGTCCCTCCATCGCTCAAACGTTACCCCAAGTACAGGAATTTCTACCTGTTATCCATCGCATACGCCGTTCGGCTTTTGCTTAGGTCCCGACTAACCCAGGGAGGACGAGCCTTCCCCTGGAAACCTTAGTCTATCGGTGGACGGGATTCTCACCCGTCTTTCGCTACTCATACCGGCATTCTCACTTCTATACGCTCCAACACTCCTTACGGTATGCCTTCACCGCCTATAGAACGCTCTCCTACCATTCATTACTGAATCCACAGCTTCGGTGTACTGTTTAGCCCCGGTACATTTTCGGCGCAGAATCACTCGACTAGTGAGCTATTACGCACTCTTTCAATGATGGCTGCTTCTAAGCCAACATCCTAGCTGTCTGTGCAACTCCACATCCTTTTCCACTTAACAGTAACTTAGGGACCTTAGCTGGTGGTCTGGGCTGT
>NZ_JH601133.1:564787-652267 GCF_000245795.1 Facklamia languida CCUG 37842
ATGACTTCAAAGGATTCACTCATTTCCTATTTTATAATGGATAATAAGTTGGCAACTAAAAAGATTCTTGATGAGCACAATCTAAGGACACCTCGCGGTCAGGTCTTTTCATCTCGCAAAAAGGCAATGGCAGCCTATCCCCACTACAGCAATCAAGCTTTTGTGATAAAACCAAAAAATACTAACTATGGTTTAGGGATCACCCTTTTTAAAGAGGGTGCTAGTCTGGAGGTTTATCAACAAGCTGTTAGCGAAGCCTTCCAACATGACAAGACGATTTTGATTGAGGAATATATCGAAGGGACTGAGATTCGCTTTTATGTGCAAGATGGAAAAGTTCTAGCTGCTTGCGAACGGCAGAGTGCACATGTTATGGGTGATGGAAAGCACACAATTCAAGAATTAATTGACTTAGAGAACAAAAATCCATTACGAGGAATCAAACATATCGCACCACTCACTTATCTTGAATTAGGTCCCATTGAACGTTTAACGCTAAAAGAACAGAATTTATCTGGTGACTCAATTCCTATGAAAGACCAACGTGTCCTCTTAAGAAATAATTCGAATGTCTCTTCTGGTGGTATTGCCATTGACCGCACCCAAAGTGTACATCCTGATTATCTTGAAATTGCCCAATCAGCCGCGAAATCTCTAGAAACCTTCATTTGTGGCGTAGATATTATCATCAAAAACTCCGCTCTACCTATTAAAGATTCTAGCGACTATGCTATTTTAGAAGCTAATTATAATCCTATGATGTCACTCCATCTTTTTCCAGCCCAAGGCCAAGCACAGCCATTGAGTCGGTTCTTGATTGAAGCTTTATTCCCAGAATATCCAGCAAAGCCTAGCTAAAACATTTAACACCAAGAAATAAGAACCCAGTTGCGTTATGCGACTGGGTTCTTATTTCTTGGTGTTAGCTATTTAGAAAATCTAAATCTAAACCTTTTTTACACCTCATAGACCGCTCCTTGATAGGCTTCCAACAAAGAAATATCCCGGTTCAAACTGGCCATTATTTGTTGAACCATCAGAGCATGATCAGTTTGAGGTGGTATATGGACGGGTACAACTTGCTTAACTTTTGCTTCATTGGCTAGTTTAGCAAGCTGAGAAGCGGTCATATGAAGATCGTTCTCCCCTTCCTCATCTAGAAAATTGCAATCCGCCAAAAGCAAGTCTGCCCCACTGGAAAATTCAACCAGGTCTTCGCTCCATGCGGAGTCAGCTGTATAAACGATGACTTTCTGAGTCTCCACTTCCTGAATTCTCATAGCATAACACTCGATTGGATGGTTCGTTTTTTGAAAACGGATCACATAGGACTGGTCGTGAATAACCGTCTTGGGTCCATAATATTGAAGATGATTACTTTCATTTTCCATTAATAATTTGGCATATTGCGATTGGTCATGGCAATAAATAGTTAAAGGAGTCGAAGGGGCCTGTGACTGGCGCAACATCGCCACATGCTGAAAAGCACCGACGTCTGCAGTATGGTCCGCATGGTCATGACTGACGATTAAAGTCTTGACAAGGGTCGGATCGATAATTTTTTCAAGCGACCGCAGGCTCCCGCTTCCCGCGTCCAGAAGGATGGGGTGTCCCCCTTCACTATTTTGGATCAAATAACTAGAAGTTGCCCGGTCCTGATAAGGATAACCACCTGCACAACCGATAACGGTCAGCTTCACATTAACTCTCCTTTCGGATAATCCTATGCATTCTCCTTAATTTGTTTCAGCGTTTCCGTATCTAACTCTTTGACCACAGCTTTGACAAGTTTAACCATGTTTAGGTAATCATCTTCATGAATGACAGAGGTATGGGAGTGTAAATACCGCACTGGAACTGTAATAGCAAGTGAAGGAATCCCGTTGAGGCTTAAGTGTTGAGAACCTGCGTCTGTTCCACCACCCGGAATAAACTCTAATTGATAAGGAATATTATCTCTTTCAGCGATATCAATCACAAAATCTCTTAGGCCTTTATGACTAATCATTGAGGCATCATAGACAATAATTTGAGGTCCCTTGCCTAGGTGACTCGCAGATTCATCTTTCGTCATGCCTGGTGTGTCTCCTGCTGTTCCAGTATCTAAGGCAAAGGAGATATCTGGGTTTAATAAGTGGGCAGCCGTTCTAGCTCCTCTTAGACCTACTTCTTCTTGCACATTTGCCCCGGAGAAGAGAACTGTTTTGTGCCCTTCTTCCGCTAATTCTTTCAATACATCAATCGCAACCGCCATACCGATTCGATTGTCCCAAGCTTTACCTAATAAGAATTTGGTGTCATTAAGGCGACGTGTTTCAATATATGGAGTGATCATATCTCCTGGACGGATTCCCCACTTCTCAACTTCTTCTTTTGAAGAAGCGCCTAAATCGATGAAGATATCTTTAACTTCCATTGGTTTCTTACGCGCTTCCGCAGTTAAGACATGAGGGGGTTTTGACCCAGTTACCCCATGATACGTCTTTTGGTCGCGAGTCGTAATGGTGACTTGTTGAGCCAACATAACCTGTGACCACCAAGCACCAATTGTTACAAACTTAATAAAACCTTCATCCGTTATCTCTTTAACCATGAAGCCCACTTCATCCATGTGGCCTGCCAACATTACTCGAGGCCCATCTTCAGCACCAGTGTGCTTAGCAAAAATCCCACCGAGACCATCTTGTAGGTACTCTTCGGCAACATCTTTAGTCTCTTCTTTAAAGAGCTGGCGTAATTGCCCTTCATTCCCTCCAATTCCGTTAGCCTCAGTCAACCGTTTGAGATAATCTTCATTAACAGTCATAGTCATCCTACTTTCTATAAAAAATATTTGATATTGTAATTTTACCAAGCTTTCCTTCAGCAAGCAAAAAAGAATACTTATTTCTTCTGAGGAAGGATCTGATTTGGACCGGCATATTTATGAAACCAAAAAGGCAGGTAGCCATATAGGATTCCAACTAGAATTCCCACTTCTAACAATAAGACAAGCAATACATCGAGGCTAAAGCCCATAGCTACAACTAAACCAAGCAAGTAGCACAGGGACTGGATCATAAGGATCTGCAAGAGAACTTGCTTAAAAGATCGAATCCGCAATTGCTCATCTTGAACGGGATAGATTTTTTGAAATGGATGTGAATGGTTGAGTCGCAGAATTGGAAGTAACTGAATCGTCGTCAGTAGGTAACCGATTCCACCTAATAAGACCGACAAAAGAACCGAATGCTTGACCATTTGGTACATGATAGCAATAAATAGACTCACCCGAATCCAGATTCCGCTATAGATATCATTGCGCATCATCAGCCGCAAATAATAGTATTGATAACGATTCATTGGTTTAAGGGTCAAAGCTTGAATCAAGGGATCTAAGAACTTGCGTCGCTTAATGGATGGAACGACTTCAGGGACATTGGCAAAGAGTGAAACAAATTTGTAAAATCTCGCCCGTTGCTTAAGTGACTCTTGGATCGCATAATGGAAATCCAAGCGTCCATCCTTCAAGCGCTGATAACGCATCAAAGTGAACAAGCCGAGCCAGAGTATTGTGATTAAATAAAGCCCAATATACCAAGGATGTCCGACCCATAAACTAAGGAAAATCAAACCTCCTAGGCTAACCATAAAGGCTCCAGCTTTAAACCGATCCTTGGGATGACGAGGGGTTCGCATAACATTTAAATGTAAGTTAAAGAGCTGAAGCATCTTTAAAAGAAGGATTATCCCTATCAATAAGAGGCTTTGATTTGCTTGCCAGGCAGAGACCGCCGCGATCAAAGGCATCAGTACTACAACAACAGGAACAAGCAATAGAGCGGATATGCCCATTGAATAAAAGAGTCCTCTCCGCCAGTAGCTGAGCCACTCTTTCCCACAGCCAAACAAATAGGCATCATCTGCTGGTTCATTAAGCCAATAGGGCGATCCGAACTGGATGAATAGGACAAGTGTGAGGGTTATTAAGCTAGTTAATCCTAAGCGAAAGGTTAGGGAGACTTCTCCTGAAAGCTGATTTAATAACTGTTGGTAAATCAACAGAAGAAAACCAATCAAGCCAAATAGAATAATCGACAGATGATCATTGAAGATTAGCCGACTATACTTACCAATCTCTTTCAATCGCTTCATGATGCGATCTTTAAATAAATCCTGCAAGTTATTCATGAGGTTCACCTATCTCTTGACTCGCCATTTTGAGGTACAGATCATTTAGGCTTGCCTGGTCACTTGCAAAATCTTGTCTTAAATCTGTTAAGCTGCCCATGGCCTTAATCTGACCCTTCTGCAGCAGAATAAATTGATCACATAATTCTTGAGCAATGGAAAGAATATGGGTAGTAAAAAGAATCGAACATCCCTTTGAAGCCCTTTCCTTAAGCAATTTAGAAAAATAATCAATCGCTAGGGGATCTAAGCCAAGAAAAGGTTCATCAATAATTAATAAGTTCGCATCAGTCACTAAGGCACAGATGATCATCACTTTTTGCTTCATACCCTTTGAAAAATGACTTGGAAACCAAGTGAGATGGTGGTCTAAACGGAATTGCTTAAGCATGGGTTGTGCTCGTTCCATAACAATTTCAAGGGGAATGTCATAGCCAAGCGCCGTCATCTCTAAGTGCTCCTGTAAGGTTAATTCCTCATATAAAATAGGGGTTTCTGGAATATAGGCTATCTGTTGAGCATAAGCTTGGTGGTCCTTAGTTATCGTCTCACCATTAAGCGAGATTTCACCTGACATGGGGGTTAACAGACCGAGAATTGTTTTTAAGAGGGTCGATTTCCCTGCCCCATTCAAACCAACCAATCCCACAATCTCTCCTTGAGAAATGTTAAAGTCTATCTCTTTAATGACGGGGACTTGACGATAGCCACTGATCAAATTATTAACAACTAGTACCATTTTTTCTATCCTCTCAAATCTAGATCTAATACCGCTGACCATATTTGCTCCGCCACTTTAATCTTGGACATGAGCGGCACAAGGCTCTCTTGACCTTGGGAACCTAGGATCGTTACTTGGTTCTGATCGACATTAAATCCAGCATCCTTTCTGGAAACATCATTTGCAATAATCCAGTCTAAATTTTTGGCCTTTAATTTCTTCCGAGCATAATCCACAACCTGATCGGTCTCAGCAGCAAATCCAATGACCACTTGCTCTTTCTTCTTTTCAGCAAAATGCTTGATAATGTCTGGATTTTTCGTGAGATGCCAAGTGACATCGGACCCTTCTTTCTTTATTTTATGTGGTGAGATGTCTTTCATACGAAAATCGCTCACTGCTGCAGCCATTACCAGATAGTTTGACGCTTCAAAAACTTGATCAATCGCTTGATACATATCAACTGCCGAAGAAACACTTAGAATATCCATCCCATCTGTCATAATTGAGGGTTGCTTGGTTGTAATAAGCGTGACATTAGCTCCGAGATAAAGAGCCATCAAGGCAAGGGCTTCTCCCATCTTTCCAGAGGAATCATTACTAATGAAACGAACAGGATCAATCCTTTCCTTAGTCCCACCAGCCGTTACAATCACGCATTTATTTTCTAAAACTTGTGGATAAATAATCTTAGCCAGTTCTCTTTCTAATTGATGGATTAAGACCTCAACAGCAGGCATTCTTCCAACTGCTTCATAACCTTCCGCTAAAAAGCCAGTCTCTGGACTGATCACTCGATAACCGTCTTTTTGCAGACAGTCAAGATTTCGACTCACAGCAGGGTGATGAAACATCTTGTCATTCATCGCGGGCGCGATCACCACAGGACAGGTTAGTGCAAGTAAGGTAGTGGATACAACATCATCCGCGATCCCATTTGCTAATTTTCCAAGAATATTGGCGGTCGCAGGGGCTAAGATTGCAGCATTACACCACTGAGCAAATTCGATATGCTGGACGTTTTCGGGGTGATTTTCTGAAAAGGTATCCACAATAACCTCTTCTTTGCTCAAGACTTGAAGTGTCAGTGGCGTAATAAACTTAGTGGCCGAATCCGTCATCATCACTCTGACTCGCGCCTGCTTCTTGATTAACTGCCTCACTAACTCTGTCACCTTGTAAGCTGCAATTCCTCCCGTTACTAGGATACCAATTTTTTTGTTTTCAAGTAACATGCCTTTCCTCCCTTAACGTCTTATCAATATTGTAGCGATCCCTTCTTAATCCTGCAATCCTAATAAGACTAAAAATCGAAGGCGAAGGTTTTTTCCCTTCGCCTAGGCCCTACGCATAATGTGCACGTGCTCCACCTATTAACTTAGGTCTGGAAGTAAGTCCATTCACTCGTGCATAACCAATCGTATTCTGCTCAAACCGCACTGGAATTTGAACATGTTTAACATGCATTGCAATATGAGTATCTCCAATATCAACTCCTGACGTTGCAAGGAGGGACTCTACCATGACAGGATCGTCAAACTGCTCATAGGCAGCCACTGCAGAACCCCCGCCCGCATGAAGCGCAGGGACAACTGAAACAATTTCTAAGTGGTGTTGCGTTGCGGTGGCACGCTCAACAACCAAGGCTCGGTTAATATGCTCACAGCCTTGGACAGCCAGACACAGGTCTAATTCCTTCAATCGTTCTCTAATCACTTTTACCAAGACCTGTCCATACTCAGGATGAGAATCTTTTCCAATTCTTCCGCCTGCTATTTCAGAGGTAGAAGAACCTAAAACAAAGATATCGCCAGGAGAGACCTTATCCCGATATAAATCAATCACTTCGTCCATTAATGCATTGACATCTTTTTCAATATCCAAATTATCATCTCCTAATTTGTAATCCCTTCCATTATTATACCACAGTCTAATCACCTGCCAAAAATCTTTGTTTAATAAACCATTAAGCAAATTAAACAGGACTTAAGCGACTGAGCGGCCCGTTTTGTTTCTTCAAAAATATGATATAGCAAGGTTTTTACATGAACCCTATAAATGACAGAACTATTTAAAAAGACGCAGTAGTATTTACACTACTGCGCCTCATTTCTATTGCTCTAAAGGGCCTTTCTGTCAGGCCAGCTAGACTCTAGAGTTAAATTATTTAGCGTCTGCCCAATCAGTAATTTCTCCTAAGAAGATTCCACGAATTGTTTCAAGAGATAATTCTTCAACAGGGTTTTCGTTGTTCACTACGACTGCGATTCCGTCTGTAGCAATTACTTTTTGCTCAAGTGCTGCTGCTTCTTCTTCTTTTAACTCACGTGAAGCCATTCCTAAGTCAGCTGTTCCATTCATAGCAGCTTCCATACCAGCAGATGAACCATTTGAAGTAACGTTAATTTCAACGTTAGGTTGTACAGCCTTGTAAGCTTCAGCTAATTTTTCAATTAATGGAGAAACTGAAGTAGATCCAACAACTTCAATTGTTCCTTCTAATTCTTCAGTTGCTTCATAAGCAGGAAGGCTATCAATGCGTGAACCTTCTTCAGCTGCTTCTTCTGTTTCTTCTTCAGCCGCTGCTTCTTCTGTTTCTTCTTCAGCCGCTGCTTCTTCTGTTTCTTCTTCAGCCGCTGCTTCTTCTGTTTCTTCTTCAGCTGCTGCTTCTTCTGTTTCTTCTTCAGCTGCTGCTTCTTCTGTTTCTTCTTCAGCTGCTGCTTCTTCTGTTTCTTCTTCAGCTGCTGCTTCTTCTGTTTCTTCTTCAGCTGCTGCTTCTTCAACTACTGCAATGTATCCTTCTTCTTCAACAATTGTTTGTCCATCTTTAGACATGATGAAGTCTAAGAAATCAGCTGTAACATCTGATAATTCTTCTTCCTTATTCCAAGCCACGTTAAATGGACGTGCGATTGGGTAAGAACCAGCAGTGATTTCTTCTGGAGTTGCTTCAGCTCCATCAACCTTAACAGCTTTAACTGAATCATCTAATGAACCTAAAGAAATGTAACCAATTGCAGAAGGATCTCCTGCTACAGTTGTAATAACACCTGAAGTTTGGTTTTGGATTGCTGCAGATGAAGTTGTTAAGTCATTTCCATCTTCGTCTGTTACTTCAACGATCTCAACGAATGCTCCACGAGTTCCTGAACCATCTTCACGAGAGATAACATTAATTGCGCCTTCTTGTGCGAATGCTGGTGTTACTGCAGCTACGCCAAGACCTGCAACTGCTAATAATGGTAAAGCCTTCAATGATTTTTTCATGAATTCATACACTCCTTATGATATTGTCAGATTTACAATGAAACATATGCCGACGCTGAACTCACTCAACGTTGCACATTTTCATCATACACCACAATTGTAAATTTAGTGTAAATTTAATGTAAAATTAAAGTTAAGAATACACTAGAGGTTCAAATCAACGATCGTTGCATCCTCTAAATAGATGATCCGCTCACAAATATTGGTGACATAATCCCCAATTCTCTCTAGCGAATTACCAATCGACAAGTAATTAATTCCAGAGTTAATGATATCCCGATCATTTTCCATACGTGCAGCAGATTGTTTATATAATTTCTTAAGATTTGCATCTAACTGCTCATCTTTTTCAGCAATGATACGCGCCTGATCTTTATCACGATTAATAAAGGCCGTCATTACTTGGTCCATCATTTCTAAAGTTAATTGTGCCATTTCATTAATAATAGCTGCTAAGCTGTCTACTTTCTCTACTTCTCCATCTACACGTTCAATATTCTTTGCAATGGATACGGCGTGGTCTCCCATCCGCTCTAGGTCACTCGAAATATTGATAACAGAAAAGATTAATCGCAAATCTTCAGCAACTGGTTGTTGAAGAGCGATCAAGCGGTAGGCCTCTTTTTCAATTTCATTTGCCAAACGATTGACATTCTCATCTTCTGCTGATACTTTCGCCGCAATTTGTGTGTCGACTTGATTAAAAGCATTGATTGCTTGGTGCACTTGATCATTCACAGCTGTTGCTTGTTCAGACAACTTATTAGTGAATGCCTCTAAATCGCGCGTATAGATTTCTCTCATTTTAATCCCCCTTAAGGTCTAATATGGATGACAATTAACCGAAACGTCCAGAGATATAATCTTGAGTTTGGGCATTAGCAGGATTTGAGAAGATCGTCTCCGTCTCATCAAACTCTACAACAACCCCTTCATAGAAGAAAGCTGTTTTATCTGAAATACGTGCCGCTTGCTGCATGTTATGCGTCACAATCACTACTGTATATTTTGATTTGAGATCGTGAACGAGATCTTCGATCTTATTTGTTGAGATAGGGTCTAAAGCGGATGTCGGTTCGTCCATCAGGATCACTTCTGGCTCATTCGCGATCGCACGGGCGATACAAATCCGTTGTTGCTGCCCTCCTGATACAGCGGTAGCATCTTGATGAAGCTTGTCCTTTACTTCATCCCAGATCGCCGCTCCTCGTAGAGACTCTTCCACGATTTGATCCAGTCTATCCTTATCTTTAATCCCATGTGTCCTTGGACCATAGGCAATATTATCATAGATAGATTTAGGGAATGGATTAGGCTGTTGGAAAACCATCCCAACCCGCTTTCTTAAATCATTGACATCCATTCTTTTGTCATAAATATCCATGCCATCTAATTGAACAGATCCTTTAACTTTCGTACCAGGAGTCAGATCTTGCATACGATTTAAAATTTTTAGAAAGGTTGATTTCCCACAACCAGAAGGACCAATAAAGGCCGTTACTAAATTCTCTTGAATATCCATGCTGATATTTTTTAAAGCGTGAAAATCGCCGTAATAGAAGTCTAGGTCTTTAATTAAAAATTTTGTATTATTTGCCATATTATTTTCCTCCTGCTCCCAACTTATTACCCAACCATGTTGATAGCCCATTTATCAGTAGCACTAAAATAACTAAAACTGCACCTGTCGCATATGCTTCCTTCACGTGTAAACCTTCCGATGTTAGGACGTACATATGCGTAGCGAGTGTTCGCCCTGAACTAAGAAAGTTTTTGACCATTCCTGAAGAGGTTCCCATTGTATAAAGTAATGCAGCCGATTCTCCCACAATCCGTCCTGTTGCTAAAATCACACCAGATAGGATACCTGGCATGGCAACCGGTAGAACGACCGTAAAGATCGTTCTTAGTTTGCCGGCTCCTAGAGCCAAGGACCCCATTCTCAGCGAATTATTCACTGACAATAAGGCTTCTTCAGTCGCTGAAATGATAATCGGTAAGATCATAATCGTCAGCGTCAAAATCCCGGCAATATGAGAATAGGTCTTGAAAATCGTATTAACAAAGAATAACATCCCGAACAAACCGTAGACGATGGAAGGAACCGCCGCAAGGGTATCCGTTGCAAGTCGGATCCAGTAAACAAAACGGTTTCCACGATCAGCATACTCGACTAGGTAAAAGGCAGTAAAAATCCCAATTGGCGCTGCTATTAAGAGAGAGAAAAGAATCATGATGAGCGTTGAAATAATAGCTGGCATCATCGAAACATTACTGGTCGTATAATTCCAGGCAAATAAGCCGGGATTCATAGCAGGCAAGCCATTCCAAAGAATAAAGGCCACGATATACAAGAGCATCCCCAAGGTGAAGAGGGCTGCTAGCCAAACTAAAAACCGTGTCAATTTAGCGCTCATTAGTCTCGGTCTCCTTTCGCTTTAATCCACATGAAGGTACTATTAATAATTAAAATAAAGATGAACAAAACAGAAGCGGTCATGATGAGAGCATGCTGATGATCACCAGAAGCATAGCCCATTTCAAGCACAATGTTCGTCGTCAATGTTCGCGTACCTTCAAAGATACTTGTCGCCAACCGTGGCTGATTTCCTGCAACCAGAACGACCGCCATGGTTTCACCGATGGCACGACCGATCCCGAGAATAACCGCAGATAAAATCCCCGACTTAGCCGCTGGCACAATTACCCGCATGACTGACCGTTCATGAGTCGCACCCAGTCCCATAGAAGCATTATAATAATGTTTAGGCACCGCCCGAATAGCCGCCTCAGACAAGCCAATAATGGTAGGCAAGATCATAATACCCAAAAGAATCGAAGCCGTTACAATATGCATCCCATTATTATTCGGTAGAAACTTCAGATTTCTGAAGAAAGGAACAAAGATCTGGAGAGCAAAGAAACCATATACGATCGACGGGATAGCCGCCATCATATTAACTGCTGGCTTGAGAATCTTATAGAGGAAAGGTGGGCAGAAATAAGCCATGAAGACTGCCGTTAGAACCCCAATTGGAACCCCTACAATAATCGCCCCAATTGTGACATAGATAGACCCTAGAATAAAGGGCATGATCCCGTATAAAGGCTCCTTCCATGAGGGCTGCCATTGTTGTCCAAGTAAGGTCTTAAGGAAACCATGGTCCATTAGGAAGGGGAGCCCGCCATCAAATTCCCAACCCGCTTTGGTCTTAACTCCACCAATAAAGATGAAATAAAAGATCAAGAGTATAGATAAAATTGATAAAAGTGCACAAATCATGAAAACATATTTCATGATTTTCTCAACCGCTTTGCCTTGCATCTCAAAACTCCTCCAATAATCAGTTTGTACTAGCATTTGCTGGATACTCATACGCATTCATTGTACTCGAATTATGTAAATTATTTGTAAATTTAGAGTAAATCTTGTTACAAAACGATTACATTTAATAGAGGGCTTCCATTCATTGCAGCAAAAATAAAGACCTCTCTCAGGTCAAGAAAGGTCTTTGGGTATCTAAATCAGATTAAACAGGATGAGTGGATTAATTGTAGGGAAGTGTAACGGTGAATCGCGTACCCACCCCCACTTGACTTTCGACTTCAATCTTACCATTCATGGTTTTGACTAGATTTCGAACAATCGAAAGACCCAAACCGGTTCCTCCAGAATTCCGACTTCGATCCTTATTGACCCGATAAAAACGCTCAAAAATGCGATCAAGCTCATCTTCAGGAATTCCGATTCCAGTATCTGCGACGATAAGCTCTACTTTCTTCTTCTTACCCTTAATCTGGATCGTAATGCGGCTATTCGCTTCTGAATAATTGATGGCATTATCAATTAAGTTGGTCAAAATTTGTTCGAGTCGATGCTGATCACCTGTGTAGAGGGTAGACCCTTCGCTGACTAGCTTCACCTTAATATTCTTTGCCTTTAGCTTCTGTGAAAGAAAATCAACCATGTTTTGGGCAGCTTCGACTAAGTCGAAGGTCGCTCGCGCTTGAACATGGTTTTGCTTTTCTACACGGGACAACTCTAAAATATCCTCAACAATCATCTCTAACCGCTGACTTTCTTTGGCGATGATCCGGATAAATTTCTCGGATAACCCAGGTTCTTTAATCGCCCCATCGAGTAAGGTCTCAGCAAATCCTTTTATGGCAGTGATTGGCGTTCGCAATTCGTGCGAAGCATTGGCAACAAATTCAGAACGGACAGTCTCTAGCCTTCTAATTTCTGTAATGTCATACAATAGAACCAAGATAAACGGTTCAGACCGCTCACTTTCACGATAAGGTAAAATCGTTGCCTCTACAAACTTGGCCTGCGGCACATAGATCTCAACTTCTTCTTGAATCGACATATGAGAACGTATCACATTATTGATTAAGTTGATCAATTGAAAGGATTTAATGACGCCTTGATAGGGCCGTCCCAATACCCCCGATTCGATCAATAAGATATCTTGTAGGGCAGGGTTAAACATATCAATATGGCCCTGAGGATCAATTACCAGTACCCCTAAGTTAATATTCTCTAAAAGCAGGGAGTATTGTTGCTGACCCGCATAGACTTCGTTCCGTTCTTGGTCGAGATATTCGACCAATTGGTTCACCTGGTGGCCAAGCCGATTGACTTCTGGAATAGAGTGACTAATATACTCATACGAATAATCTTCTTGCAGTAGCCCCCTAACCCCTTCTTCAATCGACCGCAGGGGTTGGGAAACCTTTCGGGTAAAAATTCTGAGCAAGACGACAATCGTGACCCACTCAATCACAAAACTTATTAATAAGGTCGTCCAAAATTTTATCCAGAGGGGCCGGTAAAAAGTAGTCGGACGATATTCAATCATCCAGATCCGATCTTTGCCTTCATCTACCACCGGCATTGCATTAAAATAATGAGAACTTGTCCGCCAGTTAATAATGGGGTCAGAAGTCGTGTTTTTTTCTTTAAGGTGGTCACGGATCGGCTGATAGTTCACTTGACCCTTACGGTAATTGTAATTGGTCCACAGGGGTTCGCGGATGGTCTGTCCATCGGTAATCTGGTCTTGACTAATCAGAATCGCATATATATCTTCGCTTCCAATCTGGTTAGTCTCTTGCAATAAGTCATGAGAAGGGGCGTCATAGTCCAAGCCCTGCATGGTTCGAAGGACTTGCACTTGATTGGCCAGATGCTGATTTAAACCCTCTAGGATCATGTGGTTGATCTGGTCTTGCCAGACCCAGAAGAAAAAGATGGAAGCCAGCAAGGCACTGATCATGGCGACCATGACCTGATTGCCGCGTTTTACGTACAATCTCATTCTGTTGGCACCTCAAATTTGTAGCCGAAACCGCGAACTGTCTTAATATATTCAGGTTTTTTGGTGTCTCTTTCAATCTTCTCACGTAAATGGGAAATATGAACGTCCACGATCCGAGTCTCCCCAGCATAATCAAAATTCCAAATATTATTCAGGAGCTGGTCGCGACTCAAGATTCTTCCCTTTCTCATCGCCATATACATCAAGAGTTCAAACTCTTTGGGGGTCATTTCAATGAGTTCCCCTCTAACCTTAACTTCATACCGATCCGGATGAATCTCAATTTCACCAAAGGTCATCTGTTGGTCTTGACTGATCGGACTATCGTCTGCATCCAGAGGGATAATGGTCAAACGCTCACCCTCTTCCGCTCGTCCTTCCTCTTCCCGTCTTGAAGCTCCTTCAATTCCGACCCGTCGTCCAATAGCCTTAATTCGAGCAATGACCTCTCTAGGACTAAAAGGCTTGGTCATATAATCATCCGCACCAAGTTCCAGACCGATGATTTTATCGTACTCGTCGTCTTTAGCAGTAAGCATAAGAATAGGAGTTTCAATTTTTTCTTGCCGGACGCGGCGGCAGACATCCATCCCGTCCATCTTAGGTAGCATAATATCTAGGATAATAAAATCGAAATTGCCTTTTTTTATCAACTTGTAAGCCGTCTTCCCATCTTCTGCTGTCACAACCTCGTACCCTGCTTGAGTCAGATTATATTCTAAAAGCATTAAAATCGACTGCTCATCATCTACAACCAGTATCTTTTTCATAGCGAGACCTCCTGGCCTAATCCGAAATTCTTTCTCTTCTATTCTAACAAAATCACTGCACTACTAAAAGCCTTTATAAGGTCTGTCCAATGATCTAATAAAGTAAGGGGGAAAAGAAAAAGACCCTATCCTAACTTGTTCTAGGAAGAGCAATCATTGGGATAGGGTCCATTCAATAAAAGAAACGATCTGATCGATTATTTTAAATGCTTTCTAACTGCCCGTCGAGCGGCCAAATATCCGATCACACAAGCAAGGGCTAACATAATCCCCATAATAATCACCAGATCTGGCCAGAGGGGCAAAGCGTACTTCGGATTAAAGGATAAATACTTTTGCGATAGGTTTAACAAAGTCTGATAAGAAACAAACAAGAGGAAGGAGGCCAATAAGCTTCCGATAACTCCGATGATAAATCCTTCAATTGTGAAGGGCGCTCGGATGTAGCCTCGCTTGGCTCCAACCAGTCGCATAATATTAATTTCTGCCGACCGGGCATTGATGGTCATACGGATGCTGTTGGAAATCAGCAAAATCGCAATAATAACAAAAGAGCCAGCCAGTATCGCAAGCACGTAGCGTCCGATGTCAATTGTTTTGATGAAGCCTTTGAGGTCGAGGCTCCCTATATTAGCACTTAAGACATAATCCATCTGCTCAATACGGTGAGAGATCGATTCAATATTCTTAGCGGATTTAACATTCACAAGGAACATATCATTCAATGGATTTTGATCATTTAGAACATCAAAATCTTCCGTAATAAACTCTTTATAGGTCTCTAGTTCCTCTTCTGCCGTCTGGAAAGTGACCTGACTGACTTCATCGAGCTGACTAATTTCTCCTTCCAAAGCCTTGATCTCTTCAGGACTCGCAATGGGATCAATCAGAACTCGGACCTGAATTTCACCTTCAACAGCCTTTGTTAACCGGTCTACATTCCCAACAAAAACCATTAACAAACCCGTAAGAAAGAGTGTGAGTGTCATCATAAGAATAGAGGCAGAAGTCATCCAGCCATTTCGAAATAAGTAACGGTAGGCATCGCGCTGATGCCGGAAAAAACTTCTTATCTTTCGCACGATTTGCCACTCCTTCCTAGGTCTCGGACTAACTTACCTTGGTGCAGTTGTAACAAGCGGTGAGGATGCGAATTAACAATGCTGTCATTGTGTGTTCCCATCAAAACAGTTGTTCCTTGCTTGTTTACAGCTTCTAAAGCATGCATAATCTCTACTGCATTCGTTGGGTCTAAGTTCCCTGTCGGCTCATCAGCTACCAAGATTTGAGGCTTATTCGCTAAGGCGCGAGCAATCGCCACCCGCTGCTGTTCACCACCAGATAACTCATGCGGTAATTGGTGCATTTTTGCTTTCATGTTGACAATCGCAAGAACTTCATCGACCCGGTGTTTGATCTCCTTACGACTCGCTCCTGTCACCTCTAGGGCATAGGCAATATTTTCGAAGACTGTGTAGGTTGGAAGTAAGCGAAAATCTTGAAAAACAACGCCAACATGACGGCGAAGTTGGTGGACATTGCGTGCCCTCACCTTATTCAAGTTAAAATGATCGATTTGAATGCTACCGGTCGTTGGCGCTTCTTGCTTGTTCAAAAGCTTCATGAGTGTTGACTTGCCCGACCCACTCGGCCCTACAATATAAACAAATTCTCCTGTTTGAATGGTCAAGTCAATGTCCTTTAGAGCCCAAATTCCATTGGGATACTGCTTACTTACTTCTTTTAATTCAATCATTTATCTTCACCTTCATTCTTTAGGTATCCTGTTGTCCTTCTAACTGCCATTTTAGATAGGCATCAATGAAGCCATCGATCTCTCCATCTAAGACCGCCTCTGCATTCCCTGTCTCATAGCCTGTTCGATGGTCCTTGACCATTGAATAAGGATGAAAGACATAAGAGCGAATTTGTGATCCCCAGGCATTCTCTAGCTGGTCACCCTTAATTGCGGCCAATTCTTTCTGCTTGCGCTCTTCCTCTAATTGATAGAGCTTGGCCTTAAGCAGATTCATAGCCTGGTCTTTATTATGGATTTGCGACCGCTGAGATTGACTCTGGGTGACAATCCCAGTTGGGAGGTGAGTAATTCTTACAGCAGAAGAAGTCTTATTGATATGCTGACCTCCTGCCCCACTCGCTCGATAAGTATCAATTCTCAAATCATCCGGATTTATTTCAACCTCAATTGAATCGTCGATCAATGGGGTCACATCAATAGAGCAGAAGGAAGTATGGCGTTTCCCATTGGAATCAAAAGGAGAGATTCTAATTAACCGATGGACGCCTTTTTCGGATTTGAGATGCCCATAAACCTTGTTTCCAGCGACCTCTAAAGTGACGCTCTTGATCCCTGCTTCCTCACCATTCTGATAATCAATCACCTTGACCTGATAGCCCTTTTGGTGTGCCCATCGATCATACATTCTAAGCAGCATTTCACCCCAATCCTGTGATTCGGTCCCACCTGCACCAGGGTGGATCTCGATGATGGCATTGGCGGAATCATGAGCTTGCGATAGCAAGAGTGACAGCTGATAGGATTCTAACTCTTGTGAAAAAGTGGTCTGGAGTGTCTGCAACTCCTCCCACAGGCTTTGATCTTCCGTCTCTTCGTACAGTTCGACCACCACCTGCATGTCTTCAAGCTTTTGCTCAATTTGAAAGAATGTATTAAGTCGCTCCTTGAGGTCATTGCTTGTTTTGATCACCGCTTGCGCTTTTTGTTGGTCATCCCAAAATCCCGGTTCATTCATAGCCAATTCATTCTCTGCCAAGTCAGCCTTCATTTGATCAATGTCAAAGAGACCCCCTAATTGATGCAAGTTCTTGGTCTGCTTCTTGGATCAGTGTCTTTATTTCATGTAACTCCAAGTCTAACACCTCATTCCGTCTGTTGATGAATTTGAAAGACCCTTAAGACAGATGTCCCAAGGGTCTTTGACAACTCCCCATTTTTAGCCTTTTAAAGTTTTTACCGTTTGGTTCAATGGCATGGATCCATTATCCACTCTTCTAACTGGCTGGTTCACTTGTTCGCGCTCAACATTTTGACGAATTTGCGCCTTCATGATATAGCGTGTAACATCTTTTTCGATTGCAGCAATCATTTCCTGGAATCGCTCGTAACCTTCTGTTTGATATTCAGTAAGCGGATTCGTCTGAGCATATGCTCTTAACCCAACTCCTTGACGCAAGTGATCCATTGCATCGATGTGATCCGTCCACTTCGAATCAACAACTCGTAGGATGATAACCTTCTCAAACTCAAGGGCTTGCTCAGGGCCATTTAACAAGGCTAACTTCTCATCATAAGCAGCGACCGCCTGGTTGTATAAATAATCAATAAGTTGCTTAGCAGACTTATTCTCTAGATCGGATCGTTGCAGATTATCTGGGTGGGTCAAATAATTATGAGCAAAATCTAACAACCCATCTAATTTCCAGTCTTTCTTTTTATCTGCTTCTGTCGCGAATGCCACTTCCCGCTCAATTGTCCGGCGAATCATCGCTTTAATATAAGGGGTCAGGCTCTCCTCTTCGTTGATTACCTGGAGACGTTGACCGTAGATCACCTCACGTTGTTCACGCATTACCTCATCATACTCAAGGACACTCTTACGGGTATCATAGTTATTCCCTTCAACCCGCTTTTGAGCTGACTCCACTTGACGAGAGAGCATTTTACTTTGGATGGCCATATCTTCTCCTTCTTGAGAATCATCCGCTAAGTTCAAGCGTTCCCAAACGGCCTGAACTCGGTCAGACCCAAAGCGGCGCATCAAGTCATCTTCAAGCGATAGGTAGAACTGAGAAGCGCCTGGGTCCCCTTGACGTCCAGCCCGACCGCGTAATTGGTTATCGATCCGTCTCGATTCATGTCGTTCGGTCCCAATAACAGCTAAACCGCCTACTTCTTTGACGCCTGACCCTAACTTAATATCGGTCCCCCGACCTGCCATGTTTGTTGCAATGGTCACTGCTCCACGTTGACCTGCTGACATCACAATCTCGGCTTCTTTGAAGTGGTTCTTGGCATTTAAGACTTCATGCGGGATCCCTTCTCGATCAAGTAGTCGAGATAGGTACTCAGAAGTCTCAACTGCTACTGTCCCGACCAAGACTGGCTGTCCCTTTGCATGACGTTGTTTGATCTCTTCTACCACCGCAGCAAATTTAGACTTGAGGTTCGGGTAAAGAAGATCCGCCTGATCATCCCGAATCACAGGGCGATTAGTTGGAATGGATACAACGTTAATATTATAAATCTCTCTAAATTCTTCTTCTTCCGTCTTAGCAGTCCCCGTCATACCCGAAAGCTTCTTGTACATCCGGAAATAATTCTGGAAAGTAATCGTCGCCATTGTCTTTGATTCATCTTGGATTTCAACATTTTCTTTGGCCTCGATCGCTTGGTGAAGACCATCAGAATAGCGTCGTCCATCCATAATCCGTCCGGTAAAGGGATCGACAATCTTGACTTCCCCTTCATCAACCACATAATCAATATCGTAGAGCATAATATAATTAGCGCGCAAAGCTTGGTCAATGTGGTGGACAAGCGCTGAATTCTCAACATCATATAAATTATTTAAACGGAAGATTTTTTCTGCTTTATCCACGCCCAAATCGGTTAGAGCAATCGATTTAGCCGTTAAATCAATGGTATAATCTTCGTCCTCGCGCAGACCCTTTGCAAAATAGTCCGCCCGGTTATAAAGCGCTGTCGACTTCTCCGCCTGACCTGAAATAATCAGGGGTGTCCGCGCTTCATCAATAAGGATTGAATCAACTTCATCGACGACCGCAAAATATAAGGGTCTTTGAACCATTTGAGACTTATAGACCACCATGTTATCCCTTAAATAGTCAAAGCCTAGCTCGTTATTGGTTGAATAGGTAATATCACATGCATAGGCTGCCCGTTTCTGTTCCGCATTCATAGAGTTTAAGTTTAACCCAACTGTGAGACCTAAGAAATTATAGAGTTCCCCCATTTCCTTAGAGTCCCGTGTAGCGAGATAGTCATTGACGGTTACCACATGCACACCTTTACCAGATAAGGCATTCAAGTATACCGGCATCGTTTCGGTCAAGGTCTTCCCTTCACCGGTCTTCATTTCTGCAATATCGCCATTATGAATAACAAATCCACCTTGGATTTGAACCTTATATGGAAATAAACCTAGCACTCGGCGAGCCGCTTCTCGCACGACCGCAAATGCCTCAATCTGAATATCATCGAGTGATTTCCCTTTGGCTAATTGCTCCTTAAAGATCGTCGTTTGAGCACGTAATTCTTCATCCGTCATCTCCTGGTATTTTCCTTCTAATGCCATCACTTGATCGGCTAATTTACCAGTCCGACGTAATTCTGCATTATCATTCTCGATTAAATTTTTAAGAAAGTTGGCCATCGATATACTCCTTTTATTTCACAATAATTTACTGCCTATGCTCATTTAGACAAAAGCATTCACTCAACCATTGTACCACTAAAAGTTTGATATTTAAAAGACATTTTACAATTATGATCAATTCGATTCAAACATAGACAGATTGAGCAGGATCCGAGCTGGTAACTCATTCAATCCAGCAAAGCCTTTCTAACAATCCCGTAACAAATAAGTCATTTCATTAACAAGATCTTGATTATCGGTTCTTTGAAGTATAATAGATCTATCCCTTACTCACAGGAGGTCCATTATGAAAAAGTGCATCGCGCTTCAGCTGGCTGCTTGTATTTTAGCTCTAACTTTATACCAAAAGCCTCTATCTTCTATTCAGGCACAAGAACAAAAGGCAGATGAGGCCCCTTCATTATCAATTGAAGGCAGTGGCTTACAAAGCAAAAAAAATAAGCCCCAATCTTCTGCACTTGAAAAACAAGAAAAAATTATTAACCAACTCATCAAAGAGGATGTTCCAATCGACCTGTATGATCCCGAAGATGATTCTTTGATTAATTTTGACCCCATTTATCCAGCCTCTTATGAGAATGGCCAGGCTCCCACCTTTTCAACTAAAGGAAAAAAATTGGGTCATCCAGCCAACACCCTGATCGTCAGCGAGGTAGCCTTCCCCTTTATTCCAGCTTATGGCAATACGGGTACTTCAAAAAATGGCGACGCGGAAGCACTGGAACAACTCTTAAAGAATGATGTCCCCTTTGCTGTCGGTCAAAATAACATCCACACCCTTTTTGGTCATTATGACCATACCGGGGGACGGATGGCATTTAATCCACTGGCTGATGATGGCCTCTTATATGAAGGGGGTACAGTGATTTTAACCGATCAGGACGGTTACAGTAAGGGTTACGAAATTACTCAAATGGTCTTTGTAGACCGTCCGAACCAATACAGCTATTTTTACAATAAAATGTCCCTTCCCTATCTAGCCTTTCATGGGAATGGTCAAGATATGATCTTTATTCAATTCTGTCGTGAGGATATTCAACTAGGACTCTTATCGATTAACTTCGGTTACCGTATTTGGTAATCAGGTCGAAGACATTAAAAAAAGACCCAGGCAAGCCCTGGGTCTTCTACACTTTATCCGTCAATCTATTCAATTGTTTCGGTCTCAATTAAACCATACCGACCATCTTTACGACGGTATACAATATGAATTTCGTCACTTTCTGCATCCTTGAATACGAAAAAGTCATGGCCTAACATGTTCATTTGGAGAACAGCTTCTTCAGAATCCATTGGTTTGAGGTGAATGTGTTTTGAACGCACAATCTTTAAATCAGACTCCTGAGTATCCTGATCCTCCTTGACCTCGACTTTATCAGGGCCAATCGCTTCGTTAATTCCTTCAAAACCTTTTTCTCTTGATTTACGATTTATTTTGGTCTTATATTTACGTACTTGTCTTTCTAATTTATCCACTACAAAATCAATGCTAGCATAAAGATCAGGTGTTGTTTCTTCTGCTCGAAGAACCAAGAATGATAATGGAATGGTAACTTCTGCTTTTGCAGTCTTATCAGGATAAACCTTAAGGTTGACATAAGCTGTCGCATTCGGCACGTCGGTAAAGTATTTTTCTAATTTAGAAACCCGCTTCTCAGCATATTCCCGAATGGCTTGTGTGACCTCAATATTTTCTCCACGAACATTATAGTTAAACATACTTATCCCTCATTTCCGATCTATTCTTCTCCACCAAATGAGGCGGAGGTCCTCAAAAGCTAAAATATTTAGCTTTTACACATTATAACACATCCCCCATTTCATTGAAAGCGCTACCCCTTGATTCCTTAAAATGCGGCCAATCACAAAGAGCCTTCTCTCGATAATGCCGATCAAAGTGAGCCTCAATCCATAATCATTTTATAATGACAAAGGAGGGGGAGGAGCTTGTGATTGTATGTATCCATTCGGAACCAACTGTTTTTGCGTGGCTAAGACCTTGGTCGGTTAAATCATAAAAAGATAGATTATTCTGTATAGCTGCTATCAGTGGTCGCGCTCATCTCCTTAAGTGGGTCACGTCCCAATGAAAGACTGCTGACCTGCCAATCCATGGTGCCCGCTAATTTTAAAACCCTCATTAACTCCTGCTTGGCTTGGATCATTGTTGCCCCAGTGGTATAGACATCATCGAAAACCATAAATTTATTTTGCCTGGTGGTCTGAAGAAATTCAAGTTGATCAATCTTGAAGGGCTCCGACAAATTTAACCGCTCTTCACGGCTTTTACTTGCTTGACGGACACCATCACCAATATAAGTATAAGGGGATAGGAAAGGAATCCCAGCCTGAGTTAAAATGCTAGCAGTCGGGTGGAAAAGACGCTTTTGTAGACTCTGTGGGGATGAAGGAAGGACCAGCCAACAATAATCCTGGTAAGAAGCATAAAGGGATCGAAGATCCCTAGCTGGAACTTTAGCTAGTCGATAATCCCCCAGATATTTATAGCGATAAATAAAAGACCGAAAGAAATCATTGTAGACATAGATTGCTTGATGATTGAGTAAAGAGCGTGAAACCGTTCGCTCCCTTAACCAACGATAACAGTCCCAACAAAAGATCTCTTGCTTCCATTTATAGATTCGGTTGAAAGGTGTCTGACTATTTGCATCCAAGGCTCGACCACAACCAGCACAAGGTTGGTCAAAGCATTGATAATTGATAAAACCTGCCTGACAAATCGGACAGACCACTGGCTTGTCCATGCACTTGAATGAAAAAAGCTCTTGCCAGGTTAATTCTTCAATGATGGGCTGTTGGCAAAGATAACATTCTCGATTCATCACTTACCCCTTCAAGAGTCCGGCGGTCCTCGCCAGCTGATTCATCTGTTTAATCTCCTTAGCCGCTTCCTCCATTGCTCTTGTAATACCGTAGTGTCCATAAATTAAGACCCCGGTTGGAAACTTTTCCTTTCTCCCGACTCGACCACTCATCTGAACTAGAGAGGCCCTGTTAAAGAGCGGATCTTCTGCTCCCAAAACAAAGACATGACAATTTTCAAAAGTCACTCCGCGTTCCAAGATCGTTGTTGTAATTAAAATGCGGATTTTACCAAGTCTGACGTCACGCACTTTCGCTTCTCTATACGGATCTTGAGCATGAACAGACCGAATCGAATCGTCAGGAAATAATCGACTCAGCCATGCCGATAGTTTCTCGGCGTAAGAAATGTTTGCCATAAAAATGAGACAAACCCCTTCAAGCTGGATGAATTTCACTAACTCTGCCAAGAGGAGAGAATCCATTTGTTCTTTTTCAATGGCTTGCTGCCACCTCCCTATCCAGACCATCCGGACTTCCGGCAGAGGATACCCGTGAAAACGCGCCGGCAAGAGAGTATGGGTCACTTTACCTTGTTTGATCGCCTTTTTTAAGACATCGTCAGGCGTCGCTGTTAAGAAGATTAATTTACCTTGGTCCTTAATTGAACGGTTCACTGCAAAATGTAAACTATCACTATTGACATAAGGGAAAGCATCGACCTCATCAACAATTAATAAGTCAAAAGCCTGTTTAAACCGCAAGAGTTGATGAGTTGTTAAGATTAAGATCGGTTGGGGCAGGTAACGCTCCTTACTTCCCCCATATAAGAGGCACAGATCCAACCCTGAAAAGGCAGACCGGATTCGAGGCGCTAATTCTAAGCAAACATCAATTCGTGGCGAAGCAATCGCCACTCTCCCTCCCCTCATTAGAACATGGTCCATCACAGCAAAGAGCATCTCCGTCTTCCCTGCTCCAGTTACCGCATGGATTAAATGAGGGCGTTGGCAATCATTCAAGGAATGAATGGCCTGCTGACTGGCCTTCTCTTGTTGGTCAGAAAGACTACCATCCCAGGTTAGACAAGACTTTCCGGGCCGATAAAAATCGGACGCCTTCAAGAAATAAAGTAGGTCTTGGGTCGTCACACGCCCCATCTGTATGCAATTTAAGCAATAGAAATTCCTACCATCAGGAAGAGGGTAGAAACGATTCTTGTCTTGATTATGACACCGCTGACAGCAAACGGATCGACCTCTGACTAGGATCCCAGCTATGCTGAGCAATTGACCTTTTATTTCATCCAAAGAGACTTCTCGGTCCAAATGATTGATTTTCCAAGTTGCTTCAACCTCATGCTCTGTTAAAAGTCGTCCCCTATAATAGTCTTGCCAGCCCACAAAAAAACCTCCCTTATCGTGTCTATAAATTACACGAAAGGCAGGTAAAACGCGCTATTTAGATGGATCATATTCAGGCATTACGGCCAATCCAAGACACCTCTCACCGGTGTGGGTTCCGATAACAGGGCCTACTCTCCCGATATAAATCGGTATCGAGTGATCATGTTCCATGACCATCTCTTTAATTCGTTCTGCATCTTCAAGGTTATTGGCATGTGTGATTAAGACCATCACACCCTTGGGATAAGCGGCTTGTTTTTCCTTGATAAGTTGAATCCAGCGTTGGAATACTTTTTTATTGGTCCGTATTTTCTCAAAGAGTACAATCTTTCCTTCTTCATCAAATCGTAAAACCGGCCGAACCTTTAAGAGACTTCCAACAAGAGCTAATCCACTACTTAACCGGCCACCCTTGGCTAAATTATCCAAGGCTTCGACCATCATATAAGTATCCGTATGGTCCTTCTGCCAATCAAGGATTTGTGCAACTTCTTTGGGCTCCTTACCGCATTCAAGCAGATACAGTGCTTGACGAACTAAGACTTCTTCAACGATACAAGCGGACCTCGAATTGACCGCATAGCCTTCAATTTGATCCGCATACTCACTCAATACCATGCGAGAAAGCTGGTAAGTCCCAGATATCCCAGCGGACAAATGAATGGTAATAATTGCTTCATACCCCTTATCAACCAGAAGATCCATGGTTTGATAATAAAAACCAGGCTGAGGCTGAGAGGACTTCGGAAGGCTAGGAGACTCCTGAAGCGCTCGATAGAAGGCAATATGATCTTCTAAAGAGGCAGAATCCTTCATCAATTGGCCGTCCTCAAAGACAACACTCAAATCCACTTGATAAATATCGGGATGCTGAGCCAGTTCTTCCGGCAAATATGCTGTTGAATCGACAATGATTGCTGTTTTCATATGATCTTCCGTTCCTAAATGTGCTTATTTTTTATCCTATTAGCCTAATACAAGACTATGCTACAATAAAATTAAAAATAATTCTATCTTTTAGACAGATTGAATCGATTAGAAAGGATCTTCTATGCCAAATTATATTAGTATTCAATCCCCAGTGTCGGATCAGATTGAAATTAAAAAATCAAATTTTCAAACTTATCTTTTTCCTGTCAAAACCGAAGCAGACTGTTCCACTCACCTACAAGCCTTGCGCAAGGATCATCCCAAAGCCAACCATCACTGCTTCGCTTATATTCTTGGTGAAGACCAGAACATCCAACGCATGAGCGATGACGGAGAACCCGCTGGAACCGCTGGCCCCCCCATCCTCGAGGTGCTCAAGCAAGAAGACTTAACCAATCTATTAGCGATAGTCGTGCGGTATTTTGGCGGTGTTAAGCTTGGCGCTGGAGGCCTAATCAGAGCCTATACAACAGCAGTCAGTCAAGCACTTAAAAAAGCGCACTTGATTCAAAACATCAACCAGATGCTAGTCAATGTGACACTCGCCTATCCTCAAGTGGATCGTTTCAACTATGAATTATCGCTCTTAAAGGGGAAAGTCACCCCGATTGATCAATCTTTTACGGACCAAGTCACCTTCAAGCTGGCTATCAAAGAGGCCGCAGTTGAAGAGGTAAAGCAGCACTTGAATAATTGCTTAAACGGCCAGCTGACTTGGCAAGAATTAGGCATCCAAACCATTGATATCCCCTTCACTAAAGACTCCTAACTACCCGTCTTCCTTCTATTGGCGCCAGAAGTCGTCAAAAACCGTAATCGGAAGATGGCGTTTGTGTTGGGTCTTCCTATACCAACCTTCAATACACTCCGCTTCCTGGTCCGAGACTGCTTGCCCCGTAAGATACCGGTCAATCGCTTGGTAAGATACCCCAAGCGCTTCTTCATCAGGCTGCATGGGCTTGTCCTCTTCAAGGTCTGCTGTCGGAATCTTTTCGTAAAGTTCCTTTGGGCAATCTAACCAGCGTAAGAGTTGCCGGCCTTGTTCTTTTGTGAGACGCCAGAGGGGCATTAGGTCTGCTGCTCCATCGCCAAATTTGGTAAAGAAACCTGTAACACTTTCTGCAGCATGGTCGGTCCCAATCACGACACCCGCGTAATGCCCCGCCACAGCGTATTGCATCACCATCCGTTGTCTCGCCTTAATATTCCCCTTATTATAGTCCGAAATGGTGATACCTGCCTGACTAAGGCTAGAAACAAGCCCATCTGTACCTCCTTTGATATTGAGATCAAAGACTTGATCAGGTTGAATATAGTCGAGCGCTTTTTGAGCATCGGCTTCATCCTGTTGACTGGCATAGGGTAACCTTAATGCGATCAGCTGATAGCCCGTATCGTGCGTCTGTTGGCGGAGCTGGTCGATTGCCAGCTGTGCTAATTTGCCGGCCAGGGTCGAGTCCTGCCCCCCACTGATACCCAACACGTACGTCTTCAATCCAGGGGAAGCCAATAGATAGTCCACCAAGAATTGAACCGTTCTTTGCACCTCATATTCGGGGTCAATCTGGGGTGAGACCCTCAAGGCTTGGATAATTTCTTTTTGCATGGACCGCATTTTCTTCATCTCCATTCTACTTGGCCACTTGCTGGTCCTTTTGACTAACCCGGTCTCGGATTTCCTTAATGCTGTTCATCTTCAAGTCATATAATTTCTGTGACAAGTCTACCGGATAAATCTGAGGGTTCAAGATCCGTTTATGTTCTTCCCATAAACAATCAAAGTTCTTTTTGGCATATGCCTTCGTTTCTTCTAGACTAGGGAGGTCATAGACGAATTGACCATTTTGATAAATGGTTTGCAAGAGCGGACGTGCATCAAAATCTTTGACTGTCTTATTAATATAGGTATGAACCGGGTGGAACATAAAGAGTTCGTCTAACAGGTCGGGGCGCTCGTCTACTAGTGCGATATAATCCCCTTCTGACTTTCCATCGTGCTTGCGGGTTATGCGCCAGACTTGCTTCTTACCAGGGGTTGAAATTTTACTTGTATTGGCCGATATCTTCATAGTCGGAACCATCTCACCTTGGTCATCTTCAATCGATACAAGCTTATAAACGGCCCCTAGGGCTGCTTGATCAAAGGAGGTAATTATCTTAGTTCCTACTCCCCAATCATTGATCTTGGCCCCTTGCATTCTTAAGTTAAGGATTGTTTTTTCGTCCAAGTCATTTGAAGCAATAATCCGTGCATCCGTAAAGCCTGCCTCATCTAACTGTTCGCGAATTTTTTTGGAAAGATAGGCCATGTCGCCTGAGTCGATCCGCACCCCGATAAAATGAATGCGATCCCCCATTTCCTTAGCCACTTGAATGGCAATCGGCATACCTGAACGTAAGGTGTCATAGGTATCAACCAAAAAGACAACATCCCGGTGCGTCTCAGCATAGGCTTTGAAGGCTTTATACTCATCCCGGTAAGCTTGAACGAGGGAGTGTGCATGGGTTCCAGTAATGGGAATCCCAAAGAGCTTGCCTGCTCGAACATTTGACGTCGAATCAAAGCCTCCAATATAAGCGGCCCGAGCTCCCCAAAGAGCGGCATCCATCTCCTGGGCCCGACGTGCCCCAAATTCAGAAACCTGATCTTCCTCTCCAACAACGGAACGAATCCGAGCCGATTTGGTGGCAATAAGGGTCTGATAGTTGACAATATTCAAGATCGCTGTCTCAACTAATTGGCATTGGCCCAATGGCCCTTCAACCTGCATCAAGGGTTCATTGGCATAACATAATTCGCCTTCAACTAATGACCGGACCGACAATTCGAGCTTCATATCGCACAGGTAATCGAGAAATTCATCCGGATAAAGGTCTAGACTGGCCAGATAGTCGAGGTCACTTTGAGTAAATTTAAACTGATTAAGATACCGAATCACCCTTTCAAGGCCAGCAAAAACTGCATAACCATTCTGAAAGGGGTTTTCGCGAAAGTAGACTTCAAAAACCGCCCGTTTATGGTCAACTTTCTTCTGCCAATAGGTTTGAAGCATATTGATTTGGTATAAGTCTGTATGTAACATGAGTCCATCGTCTGGATACTGATCGTACATTGAAAAGTCCTCTCCATCCTTAAAAGTTATTAGACCTATTATAGCATATACTGAATCGAATCCCTACATGTCACACTCTATGCATGCGTTAGACCACAGATCTTGGTTCAAAGGCAACCTCTTGCCTTATCGCCTTAAATGATTCATTAAAATCTATCATAATACAAAACACCGACTGTTCTTTTCACAAGAAGCCGCCGATAGGCAGAGACTCTCAAGTGATTAGACAATCGGTATTTTTTATTCTGTCGGTTCATTTGAAGGGGGATCACCAGGTCTTAAATGAGCTTCTATTGGTCCTGATCCTCAACTTCTTGTAAATCTAAAGCTTCAGCTGGAATCTCAACGGGCGGCAGCTGGTCGTTACGTTCGAAGGTGAGGTCGACTTGAATACCCAATGGCCGAGTGCTTCCTTTTTGCGATTGAATCGGGTGCGAACTTTCTAACAATTTCTCTGCTTGTTTGACCGAAAAGTGGAGCTGATGAATCAGGCCATTCGTTCTCTGAAAGCTCACTCGAAAAGTAGGTTGGTGATCAAAGAAAGCAGCAAAGCTTTCCGGCTTCAATACTTCCTTCATCAAGGGACCATATTCCTCATCCATTTCGATCCCTAACTGGTCCGCTTGCTGTTGAGTGGCAGCCACGGAGTCATCAATCATTTGGTTAAAATCAATGAACTGATTAAGTGCCTCAAAAAAGGCGCGCCCATCAATATCTTGCTTCAATTTAAATACATAATTTGTCTCAGTCGTCTCAAGTTCAAAATAATCATCAATAAATGCCTTTAAATCTTCTGATAGTGGACTCGCCATCAAATCTGAAGCGGACGAAGAGGATGCAGGAGCAAGATCCAGCAGGTCGACTTGGTCCTTTTGCCATGGAGTCACTTGCCATTCGCCAAGCGCTGTACTGTATCGGTAAGAATACCCCTCTTTACCATAAACCTCAAAACCTAGTGTCTCCCCTTGCATAAGCGGGGTTTGCAGATTATAGAAGATCTGAAAGCTAACAGGATTCTCCACTAAATAAGCTTGGAGCGTTAATTTCCCAAGTTCAAGCGGTTGACCGTCTCCTTGAAGATCAAAGACCACTTCTCCTTCAACTTGATTAATCCCCTTATCTGATTCCGCAGTCAAGTGAGTCAGAGTTTGCCATGCCTTGGATGCACTGGCTTCAACACTTAAAGGTCTTGTTATAATAAGTAAAAGAATCGTAGCAAAAAAGACAGTTACCCACTTCTTATAATTCCTCTTCTTCATAATGTCCCACCCCTTAGATTTAATCCATTAGGATCGTCAATTTGTCCTGGTAATCTCGCCAAGAAGAAGCAACAGTCTCTTCCTCGTCTACACCACGCGAGGACACCTTATCAAATAAGATCTTGATCGTTTGAAAGAGCAGCTTAAAATCGAAAGCCAGGGAATAATTCTTGATGTAAAGCAGATCAAAATTTAATTTACTATTGAAATCCGTTGTATATTTACCATAAACTTGCGCATAACCTGTAATACCTGCTCGCACATGGTGGCGAAGATTATAGTAGGCATTCTTTGCTTGAAATTGATTGACAAAAAAAGGACGCTCTGGACGGGGCCCCACCAAGGACATCTCCCCTTTCAGCACATTGATCAACTGGGGAAGCTCATCGACACGAATCGCCCGAATGATCCGTCCCACTCGTGTAATCCGCTGATCATTCGAACTCGCGAGTACGGGTCCAGACAAAGCCTCAGCCGTTTGCGACATGGATCGAAACTTTAATATTTTAAAGACTTTTTGATCTTTAGTGATTCGTTCTTGCCGATAAAAAATCGTTCCGGGACTGTCTAACTTAATCGCAATCGCTGTTACAAGCATGACAGGAGATAAAATAACTAGCATCCCTAAAGAAACCAAAATATCAAAAGCTCGCTTCAAAATAGCTTGCTCAAAAGGAATCGCAAAGGTCGAAACTTCGATTAAGCTCTCATCTTCAAAACTCATGATATTCGGATTCACCATCATTAAGTTGGCAAAGTTGGGACTTAAGAACAACTTTTTGTTATGGCGCATTAAGTAGTCATAAATCTTAAGCCGCTCTTCCTCTTCAATAAAGCCAGTCAGATAAACAATATCCACTTCCGCTGAATAAGCGACCACATTCTGATAATAATTGGAAAGGGCCACGTGTGTCACTTGGTGACGACGGTTGGTCATTCTTTCAAAGTTGACAACAGCCTGCAGCGCCTTATCCGATTCACCCACAATCAAAATCCGTTTTTGTCCAGATAAATGGTGGTAGAGAAAATAGGCAAAGGCATTATAGGCATAGAGTAATAAGGTCCCAGTGAAAAGATTCAACAAGATAACTGAACGTGGAAAGGTTAACCAAGAACCAGCATAGGTCAAAGCCATCATAAACAAGCTCAAGAAAAACTGACCCAGCAAGGTAAAGTAAAAAAGATCGAGATAGGTCTTATTATAAAAGATATAGGTTCCAAATAAGAAATGGATCACCATAAATCCTAGCACAATCCACAAATAACTGGACTCAAAAGCCGCAAAGTTACGGGCAGGGACATCCCCCATAAACTTCAGATAAAAGGCCAAGATAATGCTTAAGAGGGAGACCCCCGCCCCAATCAGGACGACAACCACTCGTAATAAATTATTCCACTCTTTGCGTTGACTCATACGATTCCTACTTTCATTGAAACTCTTTGATCTCTATTATACCTACATCCCACATAAAAAACACGCAAGAACAGCAGAAACCGTTTTTATTATCCAATATAAAAAGAGGAAGCAATGATCATTCTTCCTCTTGTTTATCTTTAAGGCGACTAGTCAATCAAGGTGAAGGTCTCATTGAACAATGGTGAGACAGAACGGTTTTCATAGATCCGCTTAATCGCTTCCCCAATCAATTGGTCAACCGAAACCACATCAATCTTGTCAATCTTCTTATGGTCTGGCAGACGGATAGAATCGGTCACAATCACTTTCTTGATGATTGAATTTTCTAACCGTTCAATAGCTGGGCCGGATAGGACCGCATGCGTACAACATGCATACACTTCTTTAGCTCCCAATTCAATGAGGGCTTGGGCCGCAATGGTAATCGTCCCTGCAGTATCAATCATGTCATCAATGATTACAGCTGTCTTGCCTTTTACATCCCCGATAATATTCATTACTTCCGCCACATTGGGCTTAGGTCGTCTTTTATCCACAATGGCAATCGGTGATTTTAAGAATTCGGCTAATTTACGGGCACGTGTCACGCCACCATGGTCTGGAGACACAACAACCACTTCATCTCCCACCAAGTCCCGGTCAATAAAATAATTAGCTAATAAAGGAGCTCCTAACAAATGGTCCACGGGTATATCAAAGAAGCCTTGAATTTGGGCTGCATGCAAGTCCAAAGCAACCACCCGACTCGCACCTGCATTCTCAAGCATATTCGCAACTAATTTAGAGGTGATCGGTTCACGGGACTGAGCTTTGCGGTCTTGACGGGCATAACCATAGTAAGGCATCACCACATTAATGGTCTTAGCTGATGCCCGCCGTAAAGCATCGATTGTAATCAGTAACTCCATCAGATGATCATTGACTGGATTTGAAGTCGATTGAATCACATACACATGGGACCCCCGGATCGACTCATCAATATTGACACGAATTTCACCATCTGCAAATTGTGATAAGGTAATCTTACCTAATTCTACTCCCATCGATTCGGCTACTTTAGTGGCTAGCGGTTCATTCGAACTTAAAGCTAACACCTTTAACATTGGATCTGCATAATGATTATTAGACACCCATATCCCTCTTTCTTTTTATTATTTGTTTAAAAACTTCTTCCAATAATCAGCTTTTTGAACCTGCTGACTTCGGGCAATGGCCAAGGCCTCCGCTTCCACATCCGATACAATCGTGGACCCGGCCGCAATAAAGGCTCGGTCTTCAATCGTAATGGGCGAAACGATATTGGCATTACTCCCAATAAAGACTTGGTCACCAACTTTAGATCGATGCTTCTCCTTACCATCATAGTTACAAAAGATAACCCCACACCCGACATTGACTTCCTGACCCAGGTCTGCATCCCCAATATAAGCTAAGTGGCCTGCCTTACTTCTAGCACCAATACTGGCATTCTTTACTTCGACAAAGTTTCCAATATGAACGTCCTCTGCCAAATGAGCCTTGGGCCTTAGGTGAGCATAGGGTCCAATACTTGCCCTTGGACCGATGGTCGATGATTCAATAACAGATTGCTTAACCGTCACGTGATCCGCCAATTGGCTATCCACGATCTGCGTTTGGGCACCAATCATGGCACCTGAGCCAATGATGGTTTGTCCTTTTAATTGGACCCCTGTTTCAATTAAGCTGTCCGGACCGATCTGGACATCTACCTCAATATAGACACTTTCAGGATCCGTAAAAGTCACACCGTTTTGCATATGATAGGCATTAATACGGTCTGACATCAATTTCTGTGCGCTTGCTAAAGCTTGTCGGTCATTTACACCCATGCCTTCATCACGGTCAGGCATTTGGTGGGCACAGACGAGCCCCCCTTGGTCGCGAATAATTTGGATAACATCCGTCAGATAATACTCTCCCTGTTTGTTATCGTTATTCACTTGTTCTAGGGCTTTAAACAATAAACGGTTATCAAAGACATACGTTCCAGTATTAATTTCTTGAACTTGGGCTTCTTTCTCAGAAGCGTCTTTCTGTTCAACAATCTTTTGGACGGCCCCCTCTTGGTCACGGATCACGCGTCCATAGCCGGTCGGATCCGGCATCACAGCCGTTAGGATCGTTGCTTTAGCTTGCTGGTCATCATGCACCTTAAATAATTCTGCCAGGGTCTCCCCTCTTAATAGCGGCGTATCACCGCAGATCACCAATGTTTGCCCATCAGCATCGCCAATTTGTGCCCTGGCTTGAGCCACTGCATGACCCGTTCCTAGCTGGTCTTCTTGCATGGCAAAGTGACATTGGTCAACTAGCGTCTCCTTGACACGTTCAGCTTCATTTCCAATAATTGTCACAATGTCTTCTACCTGGCACTGGTTCACGGCGCGAACTACATGCTCTACCATCGAAAGTCCACTAATTGGGTGGAGCACTTTGGGAAGGGCTGATTTCATTCGTGTTCCTTTACCAGCCGCCAAGATTACTGCCATCCGCTTCAAACATTACCACCCCTTTGGTTTTTGAGAAGTTATTCACTAATATTATACCACTAAGAGGAACTTTTACTATGGTCGATTATACTTTTGAAGAAATTCCCAGGTTTGGTTGCTAATAGATAGTGTCGTAATTTCTCATCATAAACGAGCTGGGTCTCAAATAAGGCTTGATAATGTGGCAGTTCTAACCGGTCATTCGCTTTGTTTTCTGCAAAGACACATATTCCAACTGCTTTCGAATCAAATTCTTCGACCAGATTCAAAAGACCAAGCATGGTCCCACCATTACGTAGAAAATCATCAACAATCAAGACACGACTATTTGGGGACAAGCTGGCCTTGGAAAGTTCCATCTTCCGAACGTTCTGATGAGACCCTGATAAATAATTAACCGAAATGGTTGATCCTTCTCCCGCACTGGCCTCTCGCCGGACAACTACATAAGGTTTATTTAGAAAATTAGCCACCATCACTGCCAGACCAATTCCTTTAGCTTCAATGGTGAGGACTGCATCTATTTCTTGATCTAAATACAGCCCGGCAATTAGTTGACCACACTGTCTTAAAATTTGCGGGTCCTGCAGGAGGTCATTCACATAAATATAATTTCCCGCTAAAATCCGCTTACCTGTTTGCATCCGCCGACTAACCTCTTCTTGGAAGTGGCTAATTTCTGACTGCGAAAGCGTCGGATGGTAGATCACCCCTCCTGACTTGCCAGTCAAAGTTTGAATCTTCCCTAAGTCATGCTCATCAAATAAATGACGAATAATGTCCAGATCCTCACTAATTGATGACTTGGCACAGCCTAATTGACTGGCAAAAGTCTGTAGATTCAATAATCGATTTGGTGACTGTAAAAGCTCTTTTGTAATGACTACCAACCGCTGATTGCGTTTTAACTTCTTGGCTACCATCTTAACCGCCCCTTCATACCCGAATGTTAATGATAATATACCATTATTCGTTCGTTTAATCAATAGAGTCAAAAAAAGCTCCTTCATTTAAAAGGAGCTTTTCCTTACTTCTGATGGGCTTTACGGATCCATGTTTGAATGGTCTGCCCCAGGGTCACCAAGATAAAGATAAACACAAAGGCCAAAGTAATTGAGGCCCCGGGCGGTGTGTCGAAGTTAAAGGAGGCATAGAGTCCCCCTAAAATACCCACCAAATTAATCACCATGCCTATAATAATCGCTTGCATAAAAGATTTGGCCAATTTAATAGCGGTCGCTGAGGGGATAATGATGAGGGCGGATACCAATAAAGCCCCCACAATCGGCATCATAATTGAGATGGCGACCCCTGTTAAAACCGAAAACGTAGTCGATATCAGCTTAACAGGCAGCCCCGACGTTTGGGCCGTTGCCTCATCGAATGAAACCACATACAGCGGCCGATGGAAAA
Organism: Facklamia languida CCUG 37842; assembly: GCF_000245795.1. Taxonomy (GTDB): domain Bacteria; phylum Bacillota; class Bacilli; order Lactobacillales; family Aerococcaceae; genus Facklamia; species Facklamia languida. The sequence continues at coordinate 599,346 of NZ_JH601133.1, forward strand.
TGACATACAGAACCACCATCACCAGTGCCAGCATGATTAACAATCGCACTTCTTGTTCTTGGATTAGGATGATTGAACCAAATAAGAACTGGTCCACTTTGAAGACACCGCTGGCTGAATTCAGCCCAAGAAGGACCAAAGCCAAAGCCATACCAGAAGACATCATAATGGCAACCGATACTTCTGAAAAGTTCTGGTAAATCGTTCTTAAATATTCAATCCCTAATGAAGCAAGGACCACCACACCTAAGGTGGTTAAGGTGGGGCTGACCTGCAAAATCAAGCCCAATGCCACCCCCGCTAATGAAATGTGAGACAAGGTATCCGATAACAAGGACTGCTTACGTAAAATCAAAAACAAACCTAGTATGGGTGTGATAAATGACATGGCTATTCCTGCCAGGAATGCGCGTTGGATGAAGTCATACTGAAACATCTCCATGGCGAGTTCTCCTCTCTAACCAATCGAATTTCTCGATCATAATATCCTTCGATCTCATCGTCCGCATGCGTGACCATCATAATGGCTTTACCATGGTGGTCTGCCAAATGCCGTAATAGCTTGTAAAACTTCCGCCTTGAATAGGTATCCATTCCAGCTGTGGGCTCATCTAAGACATAGAAATCAGGATCTAAAGCAAAGACCCTTGCAAGGACCACACGTTGCTTTTGACCACCGGACAATTGCCCAATCAATTTATGGCGCATGGCCTCCATCCCAACTGCCTCAAGTGCTCGCTTAACATGCTCATGATCTCGATCATCCAGCGGCTTAAACCAGCGTCCTTTGGAATAGCGACCGGATTCAACAAACCGCTGAACCGTGCTTGGAAATCCTGCATTAAAGGCATTAATGTCTTGCGCCACATAGCCAAGGGATAATTTGTCACCTAGCGCATTTCTTTCAGCTAGCTTCACCTGGCCTGTTGCCGGTTTGAGGATGCCAATCACATTCTTGATCAGCGTCGATTTCGCCGCCCCATTCTCTCCAGTCAGAATGACAAATTCCCCGTCATGTATTTCAAAATCAATATTATTTAAAACTTTTTCTTCATCATAATAGAAAGATAGATCTTTAACGCTTAATACTTTCATTAATTCGCTTCACCTCTTCCCTTCACTTTTATTAAAGGTAATAATTACTGTTTACGACCACTTATCTTATCTTGTCATTCCTATTCTGTCAAGAAGTAAATGTTTCCAACAAAGTGAGCGCACAATGACAAAAACCGTTAAGTGATGAGCGGGATTGAGCTTAACTCTTTCTGATTACAATTTCACCAAGTCTGGGCTAACAAAAAACACCGAATCGCTCACTCTGCTAAGGCAGGACCGCCGAGAGACAATACCTTGTCCCGCAGATCCAAAGCGTCTGCACGTTGGCAGCCCCCCCTAAGCCTATAAGGATTCGATGTTTTGATTGTTTATTTTAACTTTGCTTAACCGCCTATCTCATAGGCAAACGTTTATCTGGATCGCTTTGATCGATCCAAAAAGGATTCAAACCAGTCCGGCAGGATTTCCTTGACCTTGTTCTGACCACCCCGTTGACTCATCGCTTGCAATTGGCTTGAGAAATTACGGTTCATAAAGGTCTGTAATTCCTTTAAAGGAAATTCCTTTCCCTTTAGGTCGGCCAGCGCAACTTGCTTGAGGACTTCGATATACGAATAAGCCAAGGCCAAAGTCAAACTAGCTGCTGTCGTCCCGCTTACGACCCCTCCTTTGAAGGTTCCAACCCCAGGAATCAATTTAAGGGCGGATGATGCAAGATACTTACCCAATAAGGTTGTGCCGCTGGTGCCTCCGATTCCTGCTATGATCGAAAGAATCTGGGCCCGGTCAAGCGCCAGACCAAAAATGGAAGTAATTTGGGCAAGCATGGTAATTTGCATCGGGACCAATAAAGCAGAGTCAGCAATTGGAATTGGAATAAAGCCGATACCAAAGGCGGATGAAATATAGGTGTGCGCCCAACTCCTAGCCTTTTTGACCTTTAGGTCAAGGTCTACTTGTTGGGCGTTGATAAAAGCCTCCTGCACCTCATCCGGTAAGACCGCCATCGATTCTTGAACAACCCGATCGAGTCCAAAGGCTTGAATCCTTTGTCCTTGACCCAGCACAAAGTCTTGAGCTAAGACGGGAATCACCTTGGCCACACGCGGCAAGTGAGCCTGGATAGTCTCTTTAAAGCGGGTGACCTCTTCGCCAATCGCTTGGGTCAAGATGACCATTACAGGTACCTGCTCGGTGAGCGCCTCGATCAGCGCCATTTCCTGAGGTTCAATTCGGGCCATGCTCGCATTAATGCAATAATAAACGAGATGAATGGCCTCTTTTTCACCTTTAGCTTTTTGCTGTTGAATCAAGGATAGCAGCTGGTTCATGCTCTCCCTTTGCACGCTCGTATTCAACTCCAAGCCACGCGTGTCATAAAGGGTCATGGGGATCCCTTCCTTGGTAATCTTGCGAATCCCCTGCGTGATGGGTAAGCCCACCCCTGTGTCCGCAATCTTCTCGCGAAACAAGGCATTAACCAGGGTGCTCTTGCCTGAACCAGTCTTACCCACCAGCAAGATATTGAGCGGAGGCATTTCAGAAACGGCCGACTGAGATTGTTGAAGGAGGTCTCCAGCTAAGCGTGTATCCACCTTAAAGGGATTAAACTTCTGCCAAAAGTTCATCATCACCCACTCCTAATCTCTTCGACGGTTGGATAAAAGCACCAGACGGAAGATCTGCAAGGCTGTCGACAATGTCGCTGCAATATAGGTAAAGGCAGCAGCCCGTAGGACTTTTCGTGCTGCAGGAATTTCTTCACTTGAGAAAACCTGATAGGATTCTAATACATTCAAGGCGCGGCGGCTGGCATCAAATTCAACCGGCAAAGTCACGCATTGAAAAAGGAGGGCCAATGAAAGAGCAATAATCCCAATCGTCACCAGCCCCATCATTTGCAAGATAAAACCTAAAATAATCAAGGGCATCCCAATGCTTGAACCAAATTGAGAAATTGGCACCAAGAAAGACCGCAACTTAAGCATCGAATAACCTTCAGCGTCTTGAACAGCATGACCACACTCATGGGCAGCTACAGCGACAGCTGCAACCGAAGTTTCATTATAAGTAGCGTCTGACAAGCGCAAGATTTTCTCATTTGGGCTGTAATGATCGGTTAAGTTGCCAGGAACATGTTCAACCCGGACATCCTGAATCTGGCTAGCTTGCAGAATCGCTTCAGCTGCTTGCTTGCCGGTGACCTGCTTTATCGTTTGAAACTCACTATATTTAGCAAAAGTCGATTTCACCTTCCACTGGGCAAAGGCAACCAATGCCATGCCGATAATAACTAGCAGATAGGTGGAATCAAAATAATAACCATAGGAACCCATCGGATCCTCTCCTCTCAATCATGAAATTACTTTAATTCTATCAAACCTCTAATCAAAATACTATTAACAGCCCCCCTTTGATCGGTAGCGCCTTTATCGCACCTAGGTAAAAGATCATACAAAAAAAGGGCCTGATAAGGGCCCTAAAAAAATTTAAACCACGTCCATTCTACTCTTCAGATTTAGGTGAAGAAGACAAAATCAAATTCAAGATAATTCCGACCAAAGCACTTAAAGCGGTACCAGACAGCACAAAGGACCCGCCAAAATCTAGGACTGCCCCTCCTAAACCGATCACCAGCATAGCTGAAGCAATGATCAGGTTACGGGATTGGGAGAAATCAGTCCGATCTTTAATTAAGACTTTCAAGCCATTACTCGCAATCACGCCATACAAGAGAATCGCCATCCCACCTATCACCGGAGTAGGAATTGTTGAAATCAAGGCATTGAACTTCCCTAAGAAACTAGTTGCAATCGCAATCAGAGCCGCATTTCGGATCACATTAACGGAAGCAATGCGGGTCAATGCAATCACGCCAGTATTCTCACCGTATGTTGTATTAGCTGGCCCTCCAATCAAAGCAGAAAGAAAGCTTGCTAGACCATCGCCCATCAAGGTCCGATGCAGACCTGGTTTTGAAATGAAATTCTCACCGCAGATCTCACCTAAGACTACATGATCACCTGTATGTTCAGCAATTGTCACCAGAGCAATCGGCAGAATCGCCCAGGCTTCAGGCCCGAAGTAGAATTGGTAGTGTCCCCAATTCGCGATACCGGTCTTAAAGGGTAATGATAGGTCTGGCAATTGGAACCAAGCCGCTTCTAATACAGGAGTGAAATCAACCAAGCCCAAGACCAAAGCCACCAAATAGCCACCCACTATCGCCACTAAAAATGGGATGACCCGCCAAAACCCCTTACCATAGACCTGCACAAAAACGGCAAATAATAAAGTAGAGATGGAAACGACCAGCTGTCTCCAATCGCCTTCGGCCACAAATCCTGCGTTAGTGACGGCAGACGATGCCAGCCCCAACCCGATCACAATAATCATCGGTCCAATCACAATAGGAGGTAATAAACGATTTAGCCAGTCCGTTCCCGTCATTTTTATAATCGCCGCAATCACGACATACGCGATCCCAACTAGCATAATCCCTGTTTGTGCAGCTGAAATATCCCCTTCTCGCTGCTGCATGGCTAATGACATAGCTGTAATATAGGCAAATGAAGACCCTAGATAAACAGGAACTTCCCCTTTTGTACATAAGATGTACACCAAGGTCCCAAGTCCACTGGCCAAGAGGGCCGTCGAGACAGAGAGACCCAAGATTAAGGGCACCAAAATGGTTGCCCCAAACATCGCAAAGACATGCTGAAAGCTCAGCAGTAAGCCCTTTAACAGAGACGGCTTGTCTTTTGGCTTTAAGAGCAGGTAAGACGTAGTTGAATTTTGCATAGAGATTCTCCTTTTCTTATGTTTTGGGCATAAAAAATAGCCCTCTTTTGAAAATAAGGGCTTAGAATCAAATGAGACTTTTGTGCCCTCTCTGGAGCACTTTAAAAGACCTTAATTTCTACCAAGCATTCTACCACACCCACCTCTTAATGTCAGTACTTTATATGAATTAATAGGGGATTTGCTATACGCAAATAAAAAAGGAGGCGATCCCAATGCTTAATCAAAGGAGACCGCCCTCGCACTTAAACTTACCAGCGAGATTCTAAGTCAGATTTCCGATTCGTTAAATCACCACTCTGGCTGAAATCAATCGCATAGTCTTTCTCTGAGGCTTCTTGGAGGGGAAGATTCAAATGGGTGCTCAGGAAATCCTTAATGCGGGCGAGTACTTCTCTTGCCTCGCGGTAGGCCTGATTATGTTTCCGATCGGCAGCCGGGACCCCTACCGCTTGGATGCCAAGCGCCCTGGCTAGCATCAAGGCTCTCGGTAAGTGATACCTTTGGGTCACGATAACTGCTTTATCTTGCTGATGAACGGTCTTCAGCCGCTTTAAGGACTGATAAGTCGAATAACCCGCATGGTCTAAATAGATTTGGCTAGAAGGAAGGCCATGGTCTTCTAAATACTGCTTCATGACCAGCACCTCATTATAATTATCTTCCTTATGGTCTCCAGACATAATCAGGGGATGGCGAGGGTTCCTTTGATAGATCTCAAGGGTCTTATCCAATCGATTGGCGAGGATTGGACTGGGAAGTTGATTATTAATCACGCCCGCTCCTAAAGTTAGGACCGGAACATGGTCATCCAGCCAATCCATTTCTGATAATTCTTGGACGGTGATGATTTGACGCTCCGCGGTAAAGAGGACCCATCCATTAATCAGGACGACTAAACATGACCCCACAAGCAAAAGCCCGCCCAATGATTTAACTATTTTTAAGGCTATTTCGAATATCATGCCCATCCTATCCACCTCTTTACTCAATTTAATGGTCCTATCTTAACAAAGGGCTGACAGAGAAAGCAAATCCCATCCCCCATTCCAGCCAATAATAATTGTTATACTTTTGTTACCTACTGCGAGGATATTTCTGATAGAATGTGAGAACAACTTGACAAAGGAGCCCTTGAATGATTAAAAAAATATCTTTACCTGTAATTCTCTTATTTCTAACCGGCTGTCACTTATTCTCAAAGGATCAAGAGCCTTCGCCTGCGACTAGCCAAGAAAGCACAACAACGACCGTCCTTGTCGATCAGTCAACGGACCGGACCTTCCTGAATGAAAAACTTGACGAAAAGGCCGACTATCCTGAGCTGACCCTCCCAAAAAATGCCCCTCAAGACTTAAACCAAGCTATCCAAGTCTACTATCAAGAGAAATTCACACAAACTCAGAAAGAAAACAGTCAGAAACCCTTAACCCAATCTCAACTAAAGGCACTTAAAAAAAGCCTGAATACAGAAGAAGAATTAAAGGAGCTCGATCTGGCAGTCGATCAATCCCAGCTTAAAATTGGCTCGGATACGCTTTACGTGCCCCGCCTAATTGTCCCAATGAGGTATTCACAGGCTGAAAAGAAATGCCAAGATAATGACACGAAAATGATCAATGCGGCTTTGAGCGAATTAGGCAACCGTCTTCTCATTGTCGCTTACTACGATGAGGCCGAACAAATCTTGCGGCCTATGCACTTAGTGAATTCGACTGAGTCCCTTTATTTTGATGATGCACAAGCCGAAGATCAATAATAAAACTTAAGCAACCAGCTCTCTATTTAGAAGTGACTGGTTGCTTATTTTTTCTAAAGGCTTAGTCTTGCTTCATATCGTCTTGCTTGGACTGGTTCTGTCGGTAACGCCCTACCAACTGAGGGCTAATCATAATCTGTTGTTGACTGAGTTTGTCTACAATGTCCTCATTCGTGAGGGGCCCCTTGGCTTGACTGAGGATGGATTGGATATTGGCTTGAATATTCAGAGCAGACAAACCACTTCGTCCAACCTTGCCGGAAACATTGATAAAGTCATTAAAGGCATAAACAACATTACCAATCTTCAAATGCTTATTCATCACGACCAGACGCGTAATCGACACAGGCAAGTTCAATGAATTGGCAATCTCCTTCAATAACAAGGGTTGAGGATGGGCCTGTTCGCCCTTGAAGAAGTCGATTTGTTGGTCCACGATCATCCGAGCGACTGCCAACATCAAGGCCTCACGAATCTTGAGGCACTCCGATACATCCTCATACATTTTTTGATGCATCTGAATATAGTTCATGAGCTCCGCATCTTGCCTAGCTGACATCTCGTCATAATAGACTTGGTTGAAGCGAAGTTTCGGGTGATATTGCCGGTTATAGACCACTTGCAAACCCTCCTTCTCCTGAACAACTTGGACATCCGGAATTAATTGATCCTGGTGGGGCCGGTCGAATAAAGAGGCTGGTTCTGGACGAAGGGTCTGATAGTAAGCAACACACGCTTGAATCGTTGGGTCGGATAGGCCCGACTGCTGGGCAATTGCTTGATAGTCCTCCCGCTCTAATTCTTCAAAATAATCCGCTAACAATTGATAACTCGCTTCTGGCGCATGGGAATCTTGTTCGGTCTGTAGCATCAAGCATTGCTGGAGGTCATAGGCCGCTAGACCAGCTGGTTCTAGCTGCTGCAAAAGCGTTATCGCATCCAAGACCATGATGGGATCCTTTTGAAACTTTAAGGCCAAATCTTGATAAGACTGTGGCAGATAGCCACGCTCATCCAGTTCATCAACCAGATCCATCATAATATCTCGAATCGGGGTCTGGCGATAGAGCATAATTTGTTCATAAATAAACGTTTCAAGATCCTGAGCGACACTAGGACCCGTTTGGTCCGATCCTGAATGGACTGAGACCACCTGATTCACCGTCCGCGTCATATCTGAAACACGCCGCTCCATTGGATAATCAAATTCAATAAAGGGATTCTCAATTAATCGGTCCTCAAAATAGAAAGTAAGCTGCTCCCCATTCAGTTCTAACAAATCCAATAATCGAGGATGACTGAGGATCTGGTCTTTGGTATAGTCTGCAGGTTTTCTTATTCCACTTTGCATTTTTTCACCTTCTCTCTTAACTCCTCTTTATTATACAGAATACGTTTTCACCCGTCTATGTCAAAATACCTCCTACTATTTAATCAATAGAGGAGGTTGTTAAACCCTTAATCAATCGTCGCAGAAAAGGTGTCTGCTTGTTCGAAGGATCCTTTATATTGATAACCACGCGCAAACCATTCTTGTCGCTGCTTAGAAGTCCCGTGTGTAAAGGAATCGGGGACAACATAGCCATAATTCTCCTTCTGCAAGGTATCATCCCCGACAGAATGGACTGCTTGCAAGGCTTCATCTAAGTCTCCCTGCTCTAAGACGCCTTGCTCCTCAGCAAACCGCGCCCAGCCCCCAGCAAAATAATCGGCTTGTAATTCTAAACGTACGGTTAATTGATTTTGCATCGAAGGCTTGCGACGAATCGTTGCTTGAAATTGATCCATCGTCCCCACTAACTGCTGGACATGATGTCCGACCTCATGCGCTAAAACATAAGCCATGGCAAAGTCGCCCGGTGCACCATACTTATTAGCTAACTCCCGCATAAAACTCAAATCAATATACACAGACTGGTCAGCTGGACAATAGAAAGGACCCGCAGTGCTTTCGCCAAAACCACACCCACCTGTCATGGTTCCTTCATTATAAATGACGAGTTTTGGTGGGGTATAGTTTAAGTTGTTAGCTTGAAACTGTTTTGTCCAATAATCTTCAGTGCTTGCTAAGACGGCACTCAAGAAATCTGCTTCTTTATCGGTCGCTTGATCTTTCGATACTTGACCTTGCCGGGTCTCTTGTTGGGTTATTTCAGAGTTGCTGGGGTTCTGAGTCAAACCACCATTGAATAGGCCACTTCCTCCTCCGATGAAGAAGAGGGCTAAGAGAAGAATCAGGATCCACTTGCCCCTACCTCTAGACATCAAGAGCATTAGAATAAGGTTTCCCAGTCCTCCGCCACCTCTGCGGCCAGGAAACATCCCTCGACCAGCCCCTCGCATGCTGGGGCGCTCACCGCGCCGGTCTTCCACGTTTCGACTTCTTCTCATGTCTTCCCATTTCATCTCAAATCTTCCTTTCTTTTAGACAAAAGGCGCTAGCAATCGTAGGAGGGAATCAATTAGCTTCCCCCAAAAGCTACGTCTTAAATGCTTTCCACGAATAAATTCACTGACTTCTTGCGCTTCAAGAAAATCCTTCTTAATCGCTTGAATTTCAGGATGATAATAAAGTAAAGTGGCCGTCTCAAAGTGCAAATAAAGTGAGCGATAATCAAGGTTAATGGTGCCGACAATCGCTATCCGATCATCAGACACAAAGGACTTGGCATGTAAAAAGCCGGGTGTATACTCATATATCTTAACGCCTCCTTCGATCAAGGGGCGGTAATAAGACCGGGTCATCCGATAGACCATTTTTTTATCAGGTATACCAGGCGTCATCAAACGCACATCCACTCCTCGCTTAGCTGCAAGCGTCATGGCCGTTTGCAACTCGTATGAAATCACTAAATAAGGGGTGAAAATATAAACATAATCTTGGGCAACGTTTAATATCTCTCGGTAAACATTCTCACCCAACGGCTCGTTATCCAAGGGCGAATCCGTAAAGGGCTGAACAAATCCACTGATTTCTTGGGATTTTAATAAGGCCCTTTCTTTTTGAAATTCAGCTTCATTATTAAATCGACGAAAATCGAGCTCAGCCGGAAGGTAGGCATTCCAAAGAATCAAAAAGGACTGGGCTAAATTCCAAACAGGCCCTCCTTGAATCTTGACCATGGTATCTTTCCAATAGCCAAAACGCTCCTTCACATTAATATACTCATCCGCAATATTCAGGCCACCTGTATAGGCAATGTCATGGTCAATAATAATATATTTACGGTGGTCGCGCGTATTATAAACCAGTGAAACAATCGGGCGGACAGGATTAAATTTCAATGCCTTGATACCATACTCTGCCATTTGCTCAACAAAATCTTCTGGCAACCGCAGTAAACACCCGAAATCGTCATAGATGAGCCGGACCTCGACACCCGCTTGGGCCTTTTGCTTAAGGATATCGAAGATCTGATCAAACATGACGCCATATTCGATGATAAAGAATTCCAAGAAGATATGACTCTTGGCCTGTTCTAAATCGTGCAATAAGTCCGACATCATCGACTCACCATTCGCGTAATACTTCACCTGGTCGCTAGCCATTACAGGTCGGTCTGCATAGTCATTCACATATTGAGCAATCGCAGCGAGGCGAGGGTCTAACTTTTTGAGCTGGGGCAAGCCATCGGGAATCTTCAACCGGTCCGGTTGGTGGTGACGAATTTGTCGGTTAATCCGCCGCGACATCTCCTTGACTGGTCGCTTATTCCCGGCAAAGAGGTAGAAAAGCGAACCAAAGACCGGGAAAACTGCGACTAAAATAATCCATGATAAACGATAGGCGGGACTGGCATTCTTATCTAAAAGATACAAGATAATCCCTAAAGACAGAACGATCATAAGGACGTTCATGGTAATCGTATAGCGAACTAAATTCGTTACCAGAATGAACATCCAGACCACTTGTAAAAGAATAAGCAGTCCAATAATTGTTAAACGAATAATCAAGGCTGTCCGTTCACTGGACCTCATCCGACCACCTACTCTCTGACTCATTCATTGTGATGTCTAAGCGAAAGCCTTCAGGTAAGCTTGGGCAATTTGGCTAGCCGTAAAACCAAAGTCTTCCACTACTACTTGTCCTGGACCTGATTGACCAAAGCGATCAATAGCATAGGTCACCCCTTCTAAGCCGACATATTTGTGCCAGCCAAAACTTGCTCCCATTTCAATCGACATCCGATGGTTGATACCCCGGGGCAGGATAGATTCTTGATAATCTTTAGACTGTTGATCGAAGAGCTCTTGACAAGGCATTGAAACCACCGCTACATCGACTCCTTCTTGGCTGAGAAGCGATTGAGCTTCAATCGCCAGCGCCACTTCAGACCCTGTTGCAATTAAGAGGCCTGATGCCTCTTGTTTAGCTGGTGAAATAATGTAAGCCCCCTTGCGGACCCCTTCTTCAACCAAGCTTTGACTATTCGCGAGAACGGGTAAATTTTGCCGACTCAAGGCCAAAAGGCTAGGCGTTTCTTGCGATTCAACCGCCAACTTCCAAGCAACCATGGTTTCGTTCGCATCAGCAGGTCTTATAACATTCAAGTTTGGCATGGCTCGAAAGGCTGCTAAGTGTTCAATTGGCTCATGAGTGGGCCCATCTTCTCCGACTGCGACGGAATCGTGCGTCAGAACATAGGTTACGGGCAGCTTAGAAAGAGCGGATAATCGGATCGCTGCCTTGAGATAATCTGAGAAGACGAAGAAGGTTCCACCGTAGATCCGGTTCCCCCCATGCAAAGCTGCACCATTCATCATGGCCGCCATAGCAAACTCACGCACCCCGAACCAAATATTGCGTCCTTGACGCGTCGTCGGCATAAAGTCCTGGTCGTCTTTGATCATGGTCTTGTTCGAACCTGATAAATCCGCAGACCCTCCCCAGAAATAGGGGATGGCGCTGGCTAATGCATTAATTGCTCGACCACTTGAACTCCGACTCGCCTCTGCCTTAGCTGTCTCATCTTGGAAAGTGATTCCTTGATCATAACCAGCTGGTAATTCATTAGCAAAAGCGCGCTCAAGTTCTTGTGCTTGTTCTGGATAGTCTGCTTGGTAGCGGTCAAAGAGTGCCTTCCACTCTTGGTAGGCTTGCTGTCCCCGCTGGGAGACCCTTGTATCAAACTGTTCTTGAGCTTCTGGAGCAACTTCGAAAGCCCCAAGAGAATATTGGTAATTTGTTTTCGTGTGGTCCCATGCTTCCTGACCAATCGGAGCCCCGTGCACCTTAGAAGTTCCTTGTTGAGGAGACCCATATCCGATGATGGTCTTCACTTCGATCATTGAAGGTTGGTCTTTGATAGCTTTGGCTTGACTGATTGCTTGAGCAATGGCCGCCAAGTCATTACCATCTTCAACACGCTGATAATGCCAATTTTGACTTTCAAACCGCTGTTGGATATCTTCACCAAAGGCTTGATCAAGGTCCCCGTCTAGCGAGATATTATTTGAATCATATAGAACAATCAACTTACCTAATTTTTGACGGCCAGCAAATGAACAAGCCTCATAGCTGATCCCTTCCATTAGATCGCCATCGCCCACTAGCGTATAGGTATAGTGGTCGATCACTGGATAGCCTTCGCGATTGTAGAGGGCTGCCAGATGGGCTTCAGCCATCGCCATTCCGACAGCTTGAGCAATTCCTTGCCCTAGGGGACCCGTTGTGGCTTCCACACCATCCGTATGACGGTATTCAGGATGCCCTGGGGTCTTCGATTTTAATTGGCGGAAATCCTTCAAATCTTCAATCGACACATCAAAGCCAGATAAATGCAACAAACTATAAAGCATTGCCGAACCATGCCCTGCTGAAAGAACAAAGCGGTCGCGGTTCATCCAATCGCTGACTAAGGGATTAACCTGTAAATGGTCTGACCATAGTGCATAAGCCATCGGGGCTGCACCTAAGGGGAGTCCAGGATGCCCCGAATTTGCACGTTCAATCTGCTCAATACTTAAAGCTCGAATGGTATTAACAGCCAGTTGATCTTTCTCGTTAAACATGAATTTACTCCTTTTTTATGATCTACTCTCATTATAACATTTCAATTAGGATTTAGGGGCTTTGAACTTGTCTCCTCGATCAATTTGATCCATCTTTAGCAATACTGAGACTTGGTCTCTCTCAGCTCCAGCTCACTATTTCATCATGACGAATAAGGCATTCAATTGATAGTTGGGACCTTCTTGGCGACTCGAATGGAGCTGATCACTGGTATAAGTAGACTCTGTCGCCACTTCGATTCGATGGGAAGGAAGGCCCGCATCCTCCAGCACTGCAAGATTGGCTTGAGTCATTGAGAGTTGATACTTGCCTTCTTTTTGGCCCGGTGCCATAAATTGGTCAACTTGTGGATGGCTGGCAAAGGCTTGATAGACTTCTTCCCCCACTTCATAATGCGCTTGGTCAATCGAAGGACCAATATAAGCATAGAGGTCTTCAACCCTTGAACCAAATTGATACTGCATCTTTTCAATCGCTCGCTTGGAGATTTCTTGAGCTGTTCCCCTCCAACCAGAATGCAGAGACGCCAGCACACCTTGAACCGGATCATAGAGAACGACCGGTGTGCAGTCCGCAAACTTAGTCATCAGGACAATGCCCTTACGATCTGTTAGGAGTCCATCGGCTTCTTGGAATTGGCGGCCAATGAGCCCTTCATCCCCATTTGACCCATCCGCATAAGCCACCTGCGTCCCATGAACTTGTTGCAGGGAATAGATGACTTGACCCTCAAATCCGCCCGCTCTTCTAACTCTTTCTACCTGATGACTGACCGCCTCAGGATCCAGCTGACCTGTGCGAAAGTTATATGAACTTCCCGCTAAGAACATCCGGATCCCCAGTCCTTGTAAAAGCTTTGAAACCATCTTATCACGCCTCACCTTTCAAGCTATTATTATGAAGACTTATTAATATTTTTTTGAACGGAATAAATCTTCTCAAGCTTTTTATTAGTTTACTGATTGTAGAACCCTTCCGTCAACTATCAGCACGTCTCTCTAATAGTCCCCTATTTGTCTTATCCCTTTCTACTTCTAAAAAGAAGCGTATAAACTCAAAGGAGTCGTCCCTATGCTTAATTAAAGGAAGGCGGACGGAGCTACCTAGCGGATCGGACCTTGAAAAGCTGTCCTTTGGAGGGCGGTCCCCTTTATTTAAGCTTTGGGGCTGCCTTCTTTTGGTCGCCTGGTCACTCATCATTAGATGATAATGGCGTAAAGACAGTTTGATCGACCTTGAATGAGATAGGATCATTGAAGATAGACAATTCACACATAAATCTTAATTTAAGTCTTGCGATCACTTCTATTTTTTGCTAATATGTCAATGTTGCACTTTGTGCAAAGAATAACTGTAGTTTAGCAAATAAATTACGGCAGAAGGGAAGTTAACAAACATGAAACAAGGAATTCATCCTGAATATCATCCTGTCGTGTTTATGGATACTTCAACCGGATTCAAATTTCTATCAGGATCTACTAAGACCTCTCAAGAGACAGTAGAGTGGGAAGATGGTAATACCTATCCCCTAATTCGTATGGAAGTGACATCCGATTCTCATCCATTCTACACAGGACGTCAGAAATTCACTCAAGCCGATGGTCGAGTGGACAAATTCAACAAGAAGTTTGGTTTTACGGATAAAAACGCTAAACCTGAAGACTAATACATCACACAAAAAGACCAGCCCCTCATTAACGAGCGGCTGGTCTTTTTCCTATTAAAGCGAACTTGACCTATATTTTGCCATAAAGCGTTCCGCTACTTTCTGACTCACCGACAGGATCGAACGAAAATCATTATTGCGATAATGCGTATGCGTTAGCCACATTCCTTGGATATATAGGTTGTCCAATACACCGTAACGCTGGCTCATGACCTGACATTCTGGCCATTTAGCCAGGATCCCCTCATTTTGCCTAGCGGGTTGAATAACCCCTTGTTCATAGAGGTCCTTTAACAGGGGATGGGTCGCAAGGTTATCCATCAGGTCGAAATTAAAGCCTGTGGCATTCACAATCGTGTCCACTTTCTCTTGGTCAACCCCCTTGACTATAAAGCCCTGATCGATCGGATCAATCGCATGGATTTCATCAACTAGTCCGGCTCTTCCTGCTGCAAGCTCCTCTATGATCCAGCGGTTAGTCTGGGCAGGAGTGAAAGTCCGAAAGAGGTCCAAGAAGGGTTCGTAATCAGAAACATACCGCTGGCGGTCACTACTTCTTAAACTTTGATAGAGGTAAGGATAAAAAGGAACCATTTCCTCAAAATATTGAATGACCGCTGCGACTTCTTGGTCATTTGACTCAATCAGGGCCAATTGATCCTCAAACGCTAATTCCTTAGCCCGGTCATAAATGGACCAGGCTTCCAGATGATTCTTATCAAAGTCAGCCTGAATGAGGTCTAAGATCTTGTCCAAGGGAATAAAGCCTTGCGGGTCTAACGCTTGTTGATCTTGAAGCCATTGCCAGGTCATTGAAAAGACCAATTTTGGCCCTTGATAAGGAATACCTGACAGCTTCAGGAAGACCTCATTGTTCAGAAACACCGGAGGTGTTTGAAGTGTTCTCTCTTGAACCAGATACCGGTATATATCAATCCCTGTCGGCCCAGTTCCCAATATCCCAACCCGGTGATCACGCGGTATCGAAGAAAGTTTCAACTCAAGTGGATAAGGGTCTTGAATATAGTGGTCAAGAGACCTTAGGTGATAATAATCTTGGTAGTCGGGGTGTCCAATACAGAGAAAGACGACTTCATAACTGCCATAATCCTGGTCTTCGCTCCCTAACTGATAGACCTGGTCTTGTGGATCATAAAAGAGGCGGGTAACCTCCTCCTGGAACCAGGTCACTTGTGAATGATGGTAATAAGGAGCCATCCGGTCTTGAATATAATGGCCACAATCGACTCGTGACGCCAACCCCTCAAAATTCAGGGGACATTCCCTATTCTCTGCCAACCATTCCGCAAAATCATCAGGATTGTTTGGATCAAGCGAAATCTCTTGATGAGGAATGTTCAGACGCTTGACTCGACTATCCTCCTCAAAGGCCTTCCCAACCCCTAACTGATCACGCGGTTCAAATAAGTGAATCTTAAGAGCTGAATCAAAGTAGCAAGAATCAAGGATTGTCCGCAAAATATTGCTTCCAGCCAGTCCAACACCCACGATCGCAATTTTCAAATCCACCGCCTCCTCTCATCCTACTTATCCTACCGATTCAAGAGACCGAGGTCAATCCTTAAAAAACTATTAGAATCTTTTTCTCAATTTTCTGCTCCATCCAGCTAGCTTACATATTGATAGATCGGCCTCCCCCTTCACCAAGCTCGCCGATGCCTATTAATTGTTGTTATCAAAAAAATATTGTATAATTATAAGCAACGAATCAGCAATAGGGTGTGTTTTTAATAGGTCGAGCGAGATTAATGAGCTATTTTTTTGTAAAAAATTGCATGCTTTATGCTTATTTTATCGAGCATTTACCCAGATCTACCGCCACCACGACCTGGTCGTTAATTATTTCAAGATAGAAAGTGGGAAAAAAATGGAAAAAGAAAAGAATCATACACTGAATCAACCCCAAACAGATGTCCATGTCACAGAAGTTGACCATGTGGGACATGACCACGACAGCCACTATGACGCTAATTATCATCGTCACCATGGCCGGATCGTTGGCAACAATATCTCCTGGAGCGCAATCCTTGCAGGTCTGGTAACATTCATCGCTTTAAGTATTTTATTCTCCCTAATCGGTGCAGCAATCGGCTTAGGCGTTACAGACCTAACAGCAGCTAAACCGCTTGAGGGCGTAGGAATGGGACTAATCATCTGGTCAATTATTTCCCTCATCATCTCCTTAGCGGCAGGGGGCTATGTAGCCGGCTATACCGCAAACCGCGCAGGGATCTTACACGGCTTCTTAACCTGGGCAGTCGGCGTCATCGCTGCTTTGGTCTTAGCAACTTCAGCTGTAACAGGTGCCTTTAACACTGTTGGTGCCATGTTAGGAATGGCTGGTAACGCTGTGGCGGACTCCGCATCCACCATTGGAGGAACTGTCGCTGACTTGTCGCAAGCGTCTTTCGACAAGATCACTGAGAATCTTAACCTTGATACATCTGACTTAGATGAAGATGTTAAGAAAGCACTTGAGCAAAGTGATATTCCAGAATTACAACCAGATTACTTACAAGCACAATTAGATGATACCGTCTCAGACATCCAAGCAGCTGGTAAATCAGTCTTAGTGGATGGTCAATCAGCTGA
The DNA here is from genome assembly GCF_000245795.1 of Facklamia languida CCUG 37842. Classification (GTDB taxonomy): domain Bacteria; phylum Bacillota; class Bacilli; order Lactobacillales; family Aerococcaceae; genus Facklamia; species Facklamia languida. Next base: position 616,254 of record NZ_JH601133.1, read on the forward strand.
AGAAGCCTTCCAAGGTGTATATGACAACATTCAAGACCGTCTCGATAACATCGGTCAAGAATTAGATGAAGAAGAACTCACCAAGGTGATTGCAGATAACACGGACTTGACCGATAAGGAAGCTGATCAAGCAGTTGAAAATGTCAAAGCAGCTTACGAGGAAAGTCGTAAAAATGCCGAAACCCTCTTAGACAATGCGGAAAAAGAACTCAATCAATTATCCGCCCAAGTGAATGAAGGGGTTGAAGAAGGCGTCGAAACAACAAACGATGTGATGAATGAAGCATCTAAATACTCAATCTATGCTTTCATTGGTCTCTTACTTGCCCTCTGCCTAACCGCTTATGCAGGTAAGCTCGGTGCAGAAAAAGACCTTAAATACTAGACCAAACCCGCTAGACTACAGCTAGCATTAATAGATAATAAAAGTCCTTGACTCCCCTCTGAATGGGTGCCAAGGACTTTTACTTTTGAAGATTCCAGCACATCGAATGGTCTTTAAGCAGACGATTCCGCCTTTCCTAATCGCTCTCAGTAATTCCTTCATAAAGATAATCAAAGTGTAACTGCTCATCTAAATTAACTTGTTCGTTGTAATCATCTAAGATCTTCTTGGCTTGTCTTACTAAGAAGATCAGACCGATCACGTTCGGAATGACCATCAGACCATTCATCATGTCCGCTACTTCCCAGATCTTACCAATATCAATGGTAGTCCCCACAATAATAAATAGGATGACTAATACTTGATAGATCCGAAGGGCCACTTTGGACTTGAAGAGGTACTTGATATTGGACTCACCAAAGTAATACCAACCAATGACTGTTGTAAAGGCAAAGAAGAGCAGGGAAATGGCTAGGAATTGACCACCCAAGTCGCCAAAGGCGTGGATAAAGGCTTGCATGGTAACCTGGGCCCCTTGATAACCTTCTTCGAGGGCAGTTATATTTGCTCCAGAGACAAGGATGATCAGCGCTGTCGCTGTACAAACAACAATCGTATCAATAAAGACCCCGACCATCGCAACGGATCCTTGAATTACAGGATGTGGAACGTCTGCAACCCCATGAGAGTTCGGTGTAGACCCCATCCCTGCTTCATTCGAGAAGAGCCCCCGGGCAACCCCGTAACGGATAGCAGTCTTAATACTATAACCAACCGCTCCTCCCCAGACTGCTTTCGGTGTAAAGGCTGCTGAGAAGATATCGCTGATGGTTGGGATGATGTGATCGCTAAATTTAACCAACATGGCAATCGCCCCAATAATGTAGATCAAGGCCATGATGGGGACTACTAATTCAGTAAACTTGGCAATCCGCTTCATCCCCCCTACAAAGACTAAAGCAGCAAGGGTTGCTAAGATAAGCCCTATCAATAGGGCAGGAGATACCTCGAAGCCAATCCTTAGTGTGGGAATACTAAAGGCCTCTGTCATCACCGATGAAATCGAATTTGATTGAACCGCATTTCCGACCAGACCAAGTGCCAGAATAATCAGGACCGCAAATATCGCCGCTAAGACTTTACCTAAGCCTTTTAAGCCATGCTCCTCGAGACCTTTACTGATATAATAGGCAGGTCCGGCTACCAATTCCCCTTCCCGTGTTTGCCGGTAACGTTGGGCAAGAACGGCTTCTACGAAGATAGTGGCCATTCCCAAGAGTGCAGTCATCCACATCCAGAAGATCGCTCCTGGTCCCCCAGTTAGAATGGCACCCCCGACACCCCCGATATTACCGGTTCCGACTTGCGCCGCCACCGCGGTCGCTAAGGACTGGAAGGAGGACATTGATCCTTCCTTATTCTTATTTTTTTGCGAGAATAATTGCCCAAATGAATTTTGCCAACCTAATTTTAATTTAGAAAATTGCGGAAAACCTAAATAAATGGTCGCTAAGACCCCAAAACCTAATAAGACCACCATCATAGGAACTCCCCACAAGAGGTCGTTCATGACTTTGACAAAACTTTCAAAAGCTTGCATTTCCTTAATCCTCCTTATTTATTCAAAGCAGCCACTTCATCAGCAACATTTAAACTCGCCACCTCCTCTTTTCGTTAAAGACCGATTTATTACCATTTGTGATAAGTTCATCATACTCGAAAAAGTAAACGTTTTCAACATCTTTTTTTAATAAGATTTGCATTATTTGTTCATTTTCTAAGAAAACGTTATAAAATGCGTTTCCTCCATCAACAGCTAACAGCCTGCAGCTTGTCCCATTTCGTCCAAACAGAGTGCGTTAATCTTTAAGAATAAAAGTCGGGGCCGAGCTCCTATTAATCCTTTTCTCAGTTTGATACAATACAACTAATTTGAATAAAGAAGGGAATCGTAATGAAAGTCATTAAATCGCTCACACTCCTAGTCCTCATCCTCTTCACCCTGGCCCTTCCAAGTCCGACAGGCTTGGCACAAGTTAAGACCTATGTCGTCGGTACCTCAGGATTGACCAAACCGCTCAACTATTTTGACGACCAGAAAAATTTGACGGGCTTTGAGATTGAGCTGATCAAAGAAATCGATCATAGACTGAGTGATGTCCAATTCAAATTCGAAATTGCTGACTATCCTAGTCTCTTTGCAGGCTTAGACTCTGGTAAATTTGACCTGGTCGCTAATAATTTGGGCGAAAATCCGGAAAGACGGGCGAAGTTTCTCTTTAGCCACTTGCCCTATGTCCTCACCCATAATGTCCTGATTACTTCAACCGACTCACCTGATTCATTGACCCTAGCCGATATGACCGGTAAGACCTTCGGTGTCGTACCTGCGTCTCCCAATGCCCTCTTTCTTGAAGAATGGAATCAATCCAACCCAGACCTAGCAGTCCAAATCAAATATGCGGACTCTGACCCATCTACTCTGATCCGAGAAGTTTATAATGGTCGGATTGATGCTACGATTTATGCAACAACTTACCTTAAAGATGTTGAAGAGAGTTTTGGTATCAAACTTAAAGCCCATCCGATCGAAAATGAAGAAAAAATCCGCATCCCTGGGTCCTACTTTGTCTATCAAAAAAGCCACGAAGACCTCCGTCACAAAATGGATCAAGTGATTGCAGAAATGCGGGAAGATGGCAGCCTTAGTGACTTAAGTCAACGTTTTTTTGGAGAAGACCTGACCGACTTACCTCAAGACCTCATTCAACGCAATAACCAGCTTGAAAGAGACCGTCAAGCAAGCCCTACCAGTCAATTGGAGGCCAAACAAGAAAACCAGGAAGTCCTTTTTTCCTTAACTGCCCTATATCAAGCCTTCGGGCCCGTCTTACAAAAATTGCCCTTGACCCTACTGATGACTTTGGTGGCAGCCCTCATCGGCTTGGGTCTAGGATTTATCATGGCGATCATCAAAATGAAGCAGATCCCTATTCTCACCCCCCTAACCCAAGCCTGGGTCTCCTTTCTCAGGGGTACCCCCCTCTTGGTCCAACTCTTCCTCGCCTATTATGGGTTACCCATTCTCATAAAGATCATCAACCAACAATTTCACTTAAATTGGGATATCCATCAAGTTCCAGCCCTCCTCTATGCCTTTCTTGCCATGGGGCTCTACACCGCCGCTTATAATTCCGAAACCATCCGTTCTGCCTTACTAAGTGTCAACCCTAGTGAAATGGAGGCAGCCCATTCGATTGGCCTGACTAAGAAACAGACATTATTGCGGATTATCATTCCCAGTGCGGTCATTGTTGCGATTCCTAATTTAGGCAATAGCTTGATTAACTTACTTAAGGGAACCTCACTGGCCTTTACGATCACGATTGTGGATATGATGGGACAAGCAAAGATCCTAGCAGGGGCTAACCTGCGTTACTTTGAAAGCTACATTGCCGTTTCCATTATCTATTGGGGACTCTGTCTAATTCTTGAATGGGGCTTAGCCAAGCTAGAAGCCTATTACCAGGTGGACCGTCCCGACCCAGCGTCTAAATGAAAGAAGGAAAGTTATGCTGCAATTAACGAATTGGTCAAAATCTTATCAAGAGCAGCTTGTGCTCGATCACCTCTCTCTCCAAGTCGCTACCGGAAATGTGCTCACAATTATCGGAGCGTCAGGGTCTGGTAAATCTACCCTCTTGCGAACGATTAATTTCTTGAGCCCAGCGGACCAAGGGCAGATCCAGATCGGCGATTATGGTTTAGATGTCCAGACCGCCCGCCCCAAAGAGATAGTTACCCTCTGCCGTAAGACCGCCATGGTCTTCCAGAACTATGCTCTTTTCTCCAAGAAGACTGCACTGGAAAATGTGATGGAAAATCTGTTGATCGTCCAGAAATTAGACCCCCAACTAGCGAAAGACCGGGCAGCCCATTATCTAGACCAAGTGGGAATGGGAGACTTTCTATCAAGCTATCCGCATCAATTGTCCGGAGGCCAGCAGCAAAGAGTCGGGATTGCGCGGGCCATGGCCATTGAACCGGAAGTCATGCTCTTAGATGAACCCACTTCAGCTCTCGATCCTGAACGTGTGAATGGCATCTTAGATCTGATTCAATCGATTGCCCACCAAGCGATCACCATGGTCCTCGTCACACATGAAATGGAATTTGCTCGGCATGTTTCCGACCAAATGATCTTCCTAGACCACGGGCGTATCCTGGAACAAGGCAATCCTGACCAGCTATTTAACCATCCCCAGGAAGAAAGAACCCGCCAATTCATCCAAGGTTTTAAACGTTTTTCTTGATAAGACCCATTAAAGAGGCCCCCCTTAAAAAGGAAGGCCTCTTTAAAAAATGCTTCTTACTTTTCTGCTTGCAGTAGCTGGTCTTTTAAGGCTGAATCGCCACTAAAATCCAAAGTCTGTTGATCACCCTTGACTAGGGTCACTTCGATCGGCCGGCTCTGAACCACTTGATGATTATATTCAGCCATGAAACTCACTTGGAAGACTTGGCCTGTATAACCCGCAAGAATCACTTCATCTTGGAAGTAAGTTTTGCCATCTATCGTTAATGACTGGATCGCAAAAGGAAAGTTAGGCCGTAAGCCAAGCTGGCGCTGATCCACCAGCAGGCGGTTCTCAACTGGATAAAGTGAGAGTGGGATATGTCCTTGGTTAAACTGCTGATAGTCAATTGGAACTTCAACTTCTTCCTGGTGCCCTTGGTGGCGAATGGTAAGACGCACCTCTTGAACACTGGGATTGATCGCTAAGGGCGCTTGCCCTGTAAAGTCTTGGCTGGCTTGCCCTTGAGTCTTTAAGCTTAGGATTGATAGCTGGTTAGGGGTCAAAAGATCCAGCTTTATAGGATGGAAGACGACACGATACTGAGGCAAGAATAAAAAGTGACCCGACCGCTCGAGAGACAGCAGGCAGTATTCCCTAGCATACACGCCCTCATCCAGCGATTGCTGCTGGACTTCGTCCACCAGATCTACCCCAGTTGCTTGATAATTAGCCAGGCATTGGCTCAGTTCATCCTCTGTCCACCGCCGGTTTACCAGCGGACTAGTGACAAATCGGGCAGCTCCCGCATAGTCTCCTCTTCTCATGGCTGTTTGAAAATGACGGGAAACCATGGGCTTAGAATCATTAAACCAATAGTGACAGCCTAATAAGACCAAACTCGTCACAATCAAGCTAATCCCTAAAACCAGCTGCCAGGTCAATCTTTTCGGATTCCTTCTACTTGATTGCAACTTTTGCTGGTGATAATCCATACGTGTCTGGGACTGGACCCGGTCTTTTGGTGGCCGTCCTTGATCCGTATCATCAAGCACTAGACTTTCAAGCAGGCCGCCGCAAACTTGACATTCTTGCGCCGTTTCATCGTTCATCTGGCCACAGTATTGACACTTCTTCATCAGGTCTCCTCCTTTAAGAAAGGCTTATGATATCCGCGACCTGCAGGTCTGGTATCATTTGCTGCAAAGATGAGAGGGATAAATCCACTGAATAGCCGACCCTACCAGCTGAAAAGGCAATCGTTTCGTAGAGACTCGCCACTTCATCAATTGTCGTTAAAAAAGCTTTCTTCATGCCAATCGGTGAACAGCCCCCATGGACATATCCTGTTAAGGGGAGCAAGTCCCTTTCCTTAATCATGGCCACACTCTTCTCACCCACTCCATGCGCCGCTTTTTTGAGGTCCAAGGTCTCGTTGATGGGAATCATAAACACATAATAATCCCCTGACTTCCCCTGGGTGACCAGGGTCTTAAAAATCTGGTTGGCAGGCTTTGCCTGACCCTGGCAAGGACCAGCTGATCCTTGAGCAAGGAACCGCTGGTCCTTTAAAACTTGGTAGGAAAGACCCGCTTGATCCAATAATCGCATGACATTTGTCTTGGTCTCTTTGGTCATTATGCTCCCCCTCCTTTCCCGTTGATCCGCTATCCTGAGTTGCAATCGACTATGAAAAAATTCCGAACCCCTACGGGTCCGGATCCGCCTCACTTGTTAGCGAGCAAGTCTTTGATTCACTTGTGCGTCTGGTTATTCCTCAGATTCATCGTCCTCGACCATTTCAATCTCGGCGCCCACAGCTCTCAGCTTCTCGACAATATTCGAATAGCCGCGCAGAATATTCTCGACACCCGTGATCACCGTCTCACCTTCTGCCATTAATCCGGCAATCACTAAGCAGGCTCCCGCTCGAAGGTCACTCGCCCTCACCGGGGCTCCCGTCAATTGAGCAGGACCTTCAATCCGAATAATGTCCCCATCCACTTTAATATTGGCCCCCATCCGGTTTAATTCCGGAATATGCTTTACCCTTTGTGGGTAAATGGTATCTGTAATGGTTCCTTTCCCATTGGCCTTCATCAGAAGTGGGGTAATCGGCTGTTGCAGGTCAGTCGCAAAACCTGGATAAGGTTGAGTCTTTAAGGAGACCATCTTCAAATTGTCTGACTGGTGGACCAGAATACTATCTTCGCCAATTTCCATCTTGGCACCCATCTCATCCAACTTGGCAATAAAACTTTCAATATGTTCAAAAATAACATTATTGATTTTAACTTCTTGTCCCATAGCGACCGCAGCAGATATATAGGTCCCGGCTTCAATCCGGTCCGGAATGATCGTATGGGTCACGCCATGCAGCTGGTCAACGCCTTCGATCCGGATCACCGAGGTACCAGCTCCACGAATCTTCGCCCCCATTTTGTTCAAGAGGGTGACAACGTCGATAATTTCTGGTTCTCTAGCAGCATTCTCAATAATGGTCTTACCTTCGGCTCGGACAGAAGCTAAGATCGTATTGATAGTGGCACCGACCGATACCACGTCCATATAAATCCGTGAGCCCTTGAGACCATCAGGAGTCGTCAGGGTAATCACGCCATACTCGTCTTCAATAGTCGCGCCCAAAGAACGAAAGGCCTTAATATGTTGATCAATCGGTCTCGGTCCCAAGAAGCAGCCACCCGGAAGACCAATGACACCCTCTCCGAACTTAGACAAGGTGGCACCCATGAAATAATAGGAGGCACGCAGACTTTGAATCTTACCAGTCGGCATCGGAATGGACTGCATATGGGTCGGATCTATCTCCAGGATATTATTCTCAAAGTGGGTCTCAACGTGGAATTCATTTAAAATCTCCAGTAGCGAATAGACATCTTGAATATCTGGCACGCCTTCAAGTACGACCTTAGAGTCAGCCAGAATCGCAGCTGGGATTAAGGCCACTGTCGAATTCTTAGCCCCATTGATATTGATTTCTCCTGTCAAGGGCTTGCCACCTTGAATTACTAATTTCTTCATCCTTCTAATAACTCCTTTAAATCACTGTTTTTATTGGTCTGATCCATTCAAGAAGACGGCAGCTAATTCCTGGTCAATCGCTTCCTGGATCTTAACAAGTCCTTGCCACTGCTGTGCATCAGTTAGACCGGCGACTTGATTTAATTGCATCAATAATTGATGAATATCTTGACCATTCATACCCAAGCGATACTCTAACCAATGGTCATCTACGAAGACAAGCTCATGTGCCACAATATTGCGTGCATACTTCTCAACCTTACGCATCCTACCAGCGACTTGCCGAATAGTTGGATCTTCAACATGGTCATCAATGATCTTCAACAAATGACTGGATGACACATAGTGTGAATAATTGAAATAATCGCCATAATATCGTTTCCAAGTTTCCTGAATAGGATTGGGTTCCTCCTCAATCAGGGCCTGATTCCATTGCAACCCCCGATAAAGCGGCTTGCCATCCACGGTCTCTTTAACAACTTCCGTTAAATAACGATCAAGATCGGGCAGCAGGGTCGTTTCAATGACTAAGCGGAGAGTATCCACTAATAAAGGGGTCAAAGCGCGAAGATAGTCATCATATTCATGCACTTCTAACTTGATCGCTAAGCCTTGGGTATATGAATAGACCCGTCTTTGAAGCAAGGATGGCCGTGTTAAGAAAGTCATACCGACCTTTGGAGCCAGAATTTCAATTGATTTTAAGTCGGTATGCACATAGGCATGAGCCAAACTAAGGAGGTCATCGAGTCGGTCAGAGTACCACCGTCTGTGTTGGCGAATGAACTGCTTAAAGGGTTGATAACGCTGGTAATCAAGCATTTGCTGCAATAAGATTCGCCTGGTCTCATCCTGGTCGCTGATGGATCTTGCCATGAGGACCCTCCCTCCTTACTCACATTCAATATATGCGTATTTTAACACAATCGCCCATCCTTTTCGAACCGCAAGCGCTTTTGTTAATAAATAGTAATCTTGCCTTGCTATCAGGATGTAAACAAGAAAAAAGAGACTAGGGATCGGAGGAAATTCCTCCCCTTCCTAGCCTTTAACTTTTTGGTCTTAATCGTCTTCCTCTTCATCGGCTTCATCCGACTCATCATCGAGGTCCTCTTCTGAATAATCTTCATCATCCGAATCTTCAAAGTCATCCTCTTCATCCAAATCAATCTCATCATCGCCTAATTCAGATAAGTCAGAGGCATATTCATTGAGCTCTTGGTCTTCCTCGTCATCCTCTTCTTCAACATCTGCGACAAGAACTTCCATGGTATCATCGTCCTCATCCTCATCGTCTTCGTCATCCTGGTAGTCCTCTTCTTCATAGGAAGTCTCACCATCTTCAGGGTCATCATCGTTATAATTGGTGACATCGTCCTGGTTATCTGCATACGCGTTGTACTTACCAGAAGATTTCTTCTGGGCTTTAGGCGCTTCTTCTTCTGAAGATGTGATAATCTCTTCATCGATTTCGTCAACCGCGAACCAGGCCCGCAATCCCCATTGGTTCTCGCCCAGGGAGATGAAACGGCCATCGATATTCAAGTCCGTATAGAAACGAATCATCTTGGCTTCAACTGTTTCTTCTGCCAGATTTAAATAGTTTTGGACCGCGATTAACAACTCGGTAAAATCAATAACGGTCCCCTTCTCCTCTAGAATCGCATGCGCGACTTCAATTAAGGAAAGTTCTTCCTTAATTTGATGGTCAAATTGTGATAGTTCCATGCTCAGCCTCCTTATTCTTCTTCCTTATCCTATCCTTTTAATCGCTGAATTTCAATTGAAAATAGTAATCCCCCAGCAAATGGTCCCCCTGTTTAATTTGATAGGCCACACTGAGACTTGAGGGGGCCGGTGCCACCCCCTTGACGTCTTGCGTCAAGATCGTTAAAGGCCACTCTCCTTGAGGGGTTTGATAGCGGGAGAAGGTCGGCCTTAAGGGATTAAAGACCAATTGGTGGTGGGGTTGGTGTATTTCGACGTAAGGGGTCCCTGGTCTTGCTTGCGGATACCATTTGATGGTGATTTCAACACCGTCTTGATCGTAATAGGTTAAGCACGAATAGGTTCTCAGAACAAGCAGGTCTCCTTCTGTCTCCAGATGAAAAGTATCTTTTTCTTGACTATGTGCATAGTGAATCCTTTGGTGGACTTGGATCTTGATCCTCTTACGTTCCATAATACCCTCTCAATCTTATCTAATCCATACACCAAGACGGACTCGAACCATCATCTTTCGCTTAGGAGGCGAGAGCTCTATCCCGTTGAGCTATTGGTGCAACATACAAAGTAAGCCCCTTTAAGTCTTTCATATAATTATAAAACAAAATTTGTTATAATAAAAGAGCAAGAGCATTGAACAATTTATCAATTTAAGGAGCGTTCGTCAATGTCCCAAATTAATGACCAAATATTTATTCAAGACCATCAGTGGTTAATTTTTCAAGAACAAGAGAATCCTCGCAAGGACCAACGGGATGTGGCCTTGGCCTATCAAGACGCCTTCTTACGTTATATCTTAGACTATAATGACCGCCATCCAGAAGGGTGTCCTCATGCCATTCTTCACTTCTATCCAATCTTCACACCCACTGTTTATCTAGGGGCCAAGGACAAGCTCCTAAAGAACTTTCCAGCGGCGGTTGACTACTTAAACCAAGCAGGTCATACGGTCTCGCTTAGACCCCATGGTGGCCTTGCTGTGGTTGAGGATGAAGGAATTATTAACCTTGGGATCGCAACTGACAGCCGCCACATTGACCTTTCGATTGACGCTGCCTATCAGTTGTTTATCGACATCGTCCAACGCACCTTAACCGATTATGACTTAAAGGTAGAAGCCTATGAAATTATCGACTCCTACTGCCCAGGTAAGTATGACATTGTCGTAGCTGGCAAGAAGATCGGGGGCATTGCCCAACGCCGCTATAAAGAAGCCGTGACCACCGCTGCTTATATCGGCTTAAACGGCGATCAAATCCAGCGGGGAGAAATGATTAAACAATTCTACCAGATCGGTGAATTTGATGACCGGTATCCAAGGATCAACCCCCATTCCATGACCACCTTGTCGGACTTGACAGGTCAGGAAATAACGGTTGCTCACTATCAAGACCAGGTCATACAGACCTTCCAGCAGCTCTCACAAGTAAGGCTAGGCGACTACCAAGACCCAGTGCTTGAAGCCTTCTACCAGCCCCTCTATGAGAAGGCTTATCAAAAGAGCCAGAAAATCCAAGTCAACGAAGTCAATGCTTAAGAGAGGTGATGAAGATGTCGACTTTTCAAGATAAGTTAGCGGCACAGCGGTTGTCCCGTGAGAAAGTCTTTCGCGATCCAGTCCATGACTATATACATATCCGTGACCGTCTCATCATAGAATTAGTGGATACACGAGAATTTCAACGCTTAAGAAGAATCAAGCAATTAGGGACGTCTTCCTACACCTTCCATGGTGCTGAGCATTCCCGGTTTAACCATTCTATGGGAGTTTACGAAGTCACCCGACGGATTATCAGCCAGTTTGACCGTAATTATCCTTCGACGTCGGCCCACGATGGCCTCTGGCGCCAGGAAGAACGCATGGTCGCCCTCTGCGCAGCCCTCCTCCATGACATCGGCCACGGCCCCTTCTCCCATACCTTTGAAGGAATCTTCAATACCGATCATGAGGCATTAACCCAACAGATCATCACCTCGCCACAAACAGAAGTCAACCAAGTGCTACGACAATTAGGCGAAGACTTCCCTTTCAAGGTTGCCAGCGTCATCAATAAGACTTATCCCAACCAACAAGTCGTTCAACTCATCTCCAGCCAACTGGATGCCGACCGCATGGATTACCTCTTAAGGGATGCCTTTTATTCTGGAGTATCCTATGGGGCCTTCGATCTGGACCGCATTTCCCGGGTCATCCGGCCTTTTAACCATAAGATCGCCTTTGATTTTTCTGGTATGCATGCCGTTGAAGATTACATTACCAGCCGTTACCAAATGTATATGCAAGTCTACTTTCACCCTGTATCAAGGGGGATGGAGCAAGTCCTGAAAGGTCTACTGGCAAGAGCTAGGGACTGCTACCTCGGCCTCCATGGTGCCCTGGCTATTCAAGGTCCCCTGAGGCTCTTAGAGCCTTTTCTCAAGGGGCAGTGGACATTAGAGGATTATCTGAAATTAGATGACCATGTCATGAACGCATACTTCATTCATTGGTTAGACGAAGCAGATCCGGTCCTACAAGACCTGGCCTACCGGGTGATCAATCGTAAGCCTTTCAAGTCAATCATCACCACCAAGGAAGACCAAGAAGAACTCCGCCTAGCCCTTTATCAGGAGCTCTTTGCCGCTGGCTACAATGCTGATTATTATCTGAATGATGACTCAAGCTTCGACTTACCTTATGATTATTACCGTCCCTTCCACCAGAGTAATCGAATCCAGATCGACTTAGTCACCAAGACCAACCAGGTCGTCGAATTATCACAGGTTTCTAGCCTGGTCCACTCCTTAGCCGGTCAAGTACGGGGCGACCGCCGCCTCTTCTTCCCTAAGGAATTAATCAAACACCTGGAACAAATCCCAGCAGACCAACTCAATGAACAACAGAAACTGATTCTAGTTGCCTACATTAATGAACGAAATGACGTGACCCATAATATTCAAGAACGGCTGTTCTAGAAAGGACCCTTATGAAACACGAAAAATCCTGTGGTGCCATCCTCTATCAAACGACAGACCAAGGACCTCTTTATCTACTGATCAAACACCAAAATGGCGGCCATTGGGCCTTCACTAAAGGACACGTAGAGGGCAGTGAAAGCGAAATCGAAACGGCCCAAAGAGAGATCCAAGAAGAGGTGGGACTCACCGTCACCATTAACCCACACTTCCGGAAAACCACTACCTATTCACCTAAAGAGGGAGTGGATAAAGAAGTGGTCTATTTTCTTGCACCTGTAACAGAGGGAGCCATCACAGTCCAAGAAGAAGAAGTCCGTCAATTCGCCTGGCTGTCCTATGACCAGGCCTTGGACCGATTATCCTACCCCAACGACCAAGCCCTCCTAAGAGAGGCTGAAGCCTATCTCAAGTCCCTCAACTAAGGGGGACTCCTCCCATTCCCGCTTTTCGCTCTCGATCACACGGTCCCCAAAGTTCTCAATCAATCCGCCTAATCGTTCAGTCCAACGAATAGGCGGATTTTTTGTCAGATCTAAGTCAAATAGGGTGGAGAGAAGACCCTTTCTTCTCTCCACCCTATAAAGGTTTATTTGTTATTCTCCTACATCCAGCACCATGATTTGTGAAAGCATCCTAAGCGCTTACTGGTCAACAGAGTCTTCCGCTTCTAGTGGCGCTTCAACAATCAAAACGCCCCGTTCTTTATCTGCTTCAGGCGCTTTTGCTTCACTCGCTTGGAGGTCTGCGGGGTCTCGATCTGCCACGACAGCTTCTGGTTGGTCCACGATCTGCCGATCAAATACATCCGACGCTCCAGATACCATCCTTTCAGACGCTGCTGGTTCATTTGCTTCGGCAGAACCCATATCGATTGGGTCATCTAGAGTGGTCGCTTTCTCTTTACCCTCTAAGTCCTGGTCGAATGGATCATGGTCTCCTGGGGTCACTCTTTCAGACTCGGCTGCTTGTTCTAAGTCTGTATTGAGCGAATCCTGTAATGAATCTTGTGATGAACCAACGACTTGGCCAGTTGCTAAATCAAAATCCCCTTCTTGAGTATAATCATTCGGATGGTCCAGCGTGTCGACAGTGTTAACTGGATCTTCTTGCGCTTTAGACCGGCTGTTCATGTAATACTGATAACCAAAGTAGATCAGTAGAACTAAACCACAGATAATCAGGATGGCGGTGAAGACACGGTCCCAATTGACAGTTAACCAGCCATTAAAGATGGCCACAACCAAAATAGCTAAAGCAGAAAAGCCAATATGCATGGCGAGTTTTTGCGAGAAAGTCATGGACTTAAGATTATAAATCAAAAACAGCAGGCCTAAAACGATTCCTAACACAATGACCGATAAATAAGTATAAATTTGAGGTACTCCCCAGTGATTAACAAAGCCAAAAACCAACAAGGTCGCTAGTAACCCATATTGAATTAAAGAGCCAACGCGTTTAAACATGTTCTTCCTCCTTTAATAAATCCGATACTAGCTTTATTATAACACAGAATATTTAAATTCTGCTGGCTAAGCCCTCAAGTTCAAAAAAAAATCAGTGATAAGGCACCCCTTATCACTGATAATTGATTGGCTATTCAGCACTTGTTGCTTCCGCTTCTTCACTTTCTTCTTCAGCTACTTCTGCTTCGCTTTCTTCTGTTGCTTCTTCATCACTTGCTTCTTCAGTTGCTTCGTTACTTAATTCAAGAGGTAGAGGATCTTCATCAGACCAAGCAGGAACATCTGATCCTTTAGATACTTCATTTAACTTATCAACCGTTTCTTGGGTTTGATACAATTCGACAATATGTAAGTAGAGAGGATTGTTGATGGCATCGCCTCTTGTTGCAATCACATTCTTATAGCTTTCTGGTAATTGAGTGATATCTTCTGCATCTGAGAAGATGGACTGGTCATCTGTTAAACCTGCATCATTGGCAAAGTTATTGTTGATCGCCGCAACCGTTACATCTGGTAAAGAGCTTGCGAGTTGGCCAGCTTCAAGTTCTTCAAATTCTAAATTCAAGTCATTCTTGGTAACATCCGCGACCGTTGGAAGAATTCCTGCTTCATCCGCAACTTCAATCACTCCTGCTTGCTCGAGCGCTAATAAGGCACGGCCTCCATTAGTGGGATCGTTTGGAATAGCAATCGTATCCCCTTCAGCTAACTCGTCTAGTGATTGAATCTTCTCAGAATAAAGTTTCAAGGGAGCAACATAGGTGAATCCGATCGGTTGCAGGTCGCCGTCATTCGATTGGTTCCAATCGTTGAGAAACTCTACGTGCTGAAAGGCATTCAAATCAAGTGAGCCATCTGCTAAAGCGACGTTTGGTTGCACATAATCGTTAAAGAGGACTAAATCGATCGTGATCCCTTCCTCAGCCGCACGACTGGCTACGTCTTTCCAGACCTCTTCTTCATATTCAGAAGCAACCCCAACCGTCACCGTTTCGCCCTCAAATTCACCTTGTGCATGAAGACCAGGAACAACCAAACCACCTAATAAAAGACCTGCAGCAAATGTTTTAATTAATTTTTTCATTGTATCTTCTCCTTTTTTTATCTTGGTAATAGCAACATGAGACATTGGAAGGTCCACGAGCGCACCACCCCCTTTAAGGTATTCTTGATCAATGTTTATGTTCACTCATTCGGATCAATTGGTTAAAGATCAACTGACTGATAAAGACAATCAAGAGGATCAAGACGGTAGCAACCAGGATCACATCCATCCGACTGCGCTGGTAACCACGCGCAATCGCAACAGTTCCCAGTCCTCCTCCCCCGACGACCCCCGCCATGGCCGTTAGGCCAATGACATTGATGATGGTCGAGGCGGATACCCGTAACAAGGCGGGCAGCCCTTCACGCAGGTAAACTCGGAAGATAATCCCCATGGGCGAAGACCCCATGGCTTCCGCCGCTTCGATTACGCCCGGATTCACTTCCAGTAAGGCGATCTCAACCTGTCGGCCAAAGAAAGGGATGGTCCCGATAATAATGGGCACTGAGGCTGCTGTCGGTCCGATCGACTTCCCGACTATCAACCGGGTAAAATTCACCAGAAGTGCCAGCAGAATAATAAAAGGTATGGAACGGAAGATGTTAATTAAACTGTCCAAGACTTTATAAGTTGGCCGGTGGCTCAAGATCCCCTTCGAACCCGTCACGGTCATAATAATGCCGATGATTAATCCGATCAATCCAGCAAAGACAATCGTCAAGCCCAACATGTATAAGGTCTCCAGGAAGGCCACTACAAACTCATCCAACAAGGGCCAGGCATTCGGTAACCAAGCTTCCATCTGGTCAGAAAATCCAGGAAACCGTTGGCTAATCGCATCCAACCAATGAATCTTTAAATTATCCATGGGCCACCTCCTCTTCTGGATCAATTAATTCAATCGCTACTTGTCTGCCTTCTAATGAGGCAAGCGCCCGCTGTAAGTTCTCTTCACTCGCTTCAATCGACACTAATAAGTTACCTACCGGCACTCCTTGAAGGACTTCGACATTGCCATAGAGAATACTAATTATAACCTGATAGTCTGCCACTAATTGGGCAATAATGGGTTGCGTCGTATCCTGACCTTGATAGGTCAACCGCGCCAACTTCAAAGGCCCTTTCCCTGATACATCCCGCATCTTATCCAAGACAACTTTAATCTCTCGGTCAAAATGAGTGGCCGTGTCAATAAATTCCTTGGTTAATTGGTTCTTAGGTTGGGTAAAGATATCGACAATCGACCCTTCCTCCAAGATTCGGCCTTGCTCCATCACAGCTACCCGATGGCACAGGTCTTTAACCACTGCCATTTCATGGGTGATCATCACGATGGTAAGCCCCAAGGTCTGGTTTAACTCCCGCAACAAGTCAAGAATGGACTGGGTCGTCTTGGGATCTAGCGCAGAAGTGGCTTCATCACACAGGAGGATATCTGGGTCATTGGCTAGGGCTCTGGCGATGGCCACACGTTGTTTCTGGCCACCAGATAGCTGACTCGGATAAGCGGCCATCTTATCCTCTAAGCCAACTAATGCGAGCAAGGATGCAACCTTTTCAGCCTTTTGCTTATTCGTTAGCTTGGATCCCTTCAAGGGAAAAGCCACATTATCAGCAATGGTTCTGGATTCCATCAGGTTGAAGTGTTGGAAGATCATGCCGATTTTCTTACGGGCTTGCCGCAATTGACGGCTGGACAGATCGAGTAAGGACTGCTGATTCACAATCACTTGTCCTTGACTTGGACGCTGTAAGAGATTAATGGTCCGAACCAATGTGGACTTGCCTGCCCCCGAATAACCGACAATCCCATAGATTTCGCCTGCTTCAATCTTCAAGCTAACATCCTCAACCGCCTTAATCGTGCGTCCTTCTTGGTCAAAGGTGACATGAATTTGCTTTAATTCAATCATAGGCCTCCCTCTTTCTCCTTTAGATAATAAAAAAACACTCCCATCCTACAAAAAGGACGCGAGTTCTACTCCGTGGTACCACCTTAATTCATATTTCCATTGCTGGAATTACCTCAACCCGTACATTCTCTAATCAGAGTTCATATACCGGTGCCTGATTAACGGTAGCAGCCGTCTATCCTTATTGCCGACATGCATTCAGGATAGCCACTCGGTGGCCATTTTCAATCGCTCTAAATTACTCATTTCCACCAACCATGAGCTCTCTTGGAAATCATTGCGATTTACTTTCCACTTCTTCGTGTTTCAATTAATACATTCTTATCTTAGCTTGTGTTTTTTTAATTGTCAACTCATTTTTATAATTTTTAGTCTGTAGGTTCAAGATATCAAATAAAGGTCCTCGATCAATTATCAATTTATAAACGAAAGGAAATAACCAAAGACGGCAGTCCCAATGCTTAATTAAATAGGACCGCGCTTCAAAGCCAGGACCAGTCGGTACAGTCTGCTTTTTGATTGTAATAATCCCTTTATCCTTTACCTCTTTATATTTCGGGACATTTTGATTTAAGACTAACAGTCATTTTTATCATGATTGAATTGTGCTACACTAAGCATACGATCAAAGAGGTGAAATGCATATGAGCGAATGGACACTCAATCAAAGTCTCAAGAACCTACAACCTAGCGCTATCCGGGCTTTCAACGACCAAATTGCCGGAATTGAAGGGCTAATCCCATTAACCCTAGGAGAGCCTGATTTTGATACACCGGATTTCATTAAGCAAGCGGCTATCCAAGCCATCAACCAAGCCCACAATGGCTATACCCATTCCAAAGGGATGCTTCCCTTAAGGCAAGCCATTCACAGCTACCTTGCCCGAAAATATCAAGTCACTTATGATCCGAACGAAGAGATTATTGTCACCGCCGGGGCAACCGAAGCGCTCTTTGCTAGCTTAATGGGCCTGCTTAACCCTGGTGACGAAGTCCTCGTTCCTGCCCCTCACTATGCGGTTTACAGGACACAGGTTGGTCTTTGTGGCGGGAAAATGGTGCCAATTGATGTCTCTGAAGAGGACTTTATCTTCCGGCCTGACCGGTTGGCTGAAGCGATTGAAGCCCATCCCAAAGCCCGGCTCCTCCTCTTCAACCATCCCAACAATCCCACAGGACGTAGTTACCAAGCAGAACAATTAAGCCAGCTTGCCCAAGTGATTAAGAGACACTCGCTAATGGTCCTCTCAGATGAGATCTATTCAGAATTAACTTATGACTTCCCCCACACTTCATTGGCACATTATTTACCTGACCAAACAATTTTGATTAATGGTGCCTCCAAGTCGCATGCCATGACCGGTTGGCGCATGGGCTTTATCTGTGGTCCAAGGGAAATTATCTCAGAAATCTTTAAGGTTCATCAAGCGACGGTTAACACTCCAACCACGCAAGCGCAATATGCCGCCCTGGCTGCTTATCAACAAGGAGATGAAGCGATTATTAAGATGCGACAAGCCTACCAGGTTCGCCGTGACTTCTTATTGGACGCCTTCACAGACTTAGGGTACGACCTAACCCCTCCCCAAGGAGCCTTCTATCTCTTTGTCCAGGTACCGACCTGGTTCGATGGGGACGAGACGGCCTTTTGCTTAGCCCTAGCCAACCAAGCCAAGGTAGGGGTCATCCCTGGTTCAGCTTTTGGCCAAGCAGGCCGAGGCTACTTCCGCCTATCTTATGCGGCAAGCCTCGACCAACTGCAAGAAGCCATGCAGCGGATAGCCCATTTTACCATGCAATATCGTGGATAAGGAATTCTAAACCTACATATTATGCCAGTATTTGAAAGAAAGAAGGAATACGATGCCTAGCCAAGAGAAAATCGCCATTATTGGCGGCGGAATCGTAGGGGCAACGGCTGCCTACTACCTCCAACGCGCCAACTACCAGATCACCTTATTTGATGAAGGGACAGGACAAGCCACCAAGGCTGCTGCTGGGATTATCTGCCCCTGGCTATCTAAGAGACGCAATAAACCCTGGTATTTTCTGGTCTCACAGGGCGCAGAGTTCTACCGCCAATTTGTCCAGGACCTCAGAGCGGATGGTTATGATCCGGGTGCTATTTTTCAAGAAGATGGGGCCCTGTTACTCAGAAAGCAGGTAAGTGACCTAGAAGCGGATGCCAAAGCCTTTCAAAAGAAGAAACCGACCGCTCCTGCTATGGGGCAAATCAAGGGGATCTCAGGTCAGGACCTCCAAGACTATTTCCCCCTCCTAGAGACTTCATTACCAGCCACCTTTGTCTCCGGTGGGGCCCGGGTGGACGGTCAAGCCCTCATTCAGTTGCTCCACCAGGCCTTACAGGCAATGGGCGGGCACTTGATCACTGAAAGGGCCCAAATCAAAGCCGAGGGAGCTGGCTATCAGATTACCAGCGATCACTCGCAAGGACTCTTCCACCGCGTCTTGTTAGCTGCGGGTGCTTGGCTACCCGAACTTGTCAAACCTCTAGGCCTAACCTGTGAGATTGAGCCACAGAAGGGACAATTATTCTCACTTTTTGATCCAGCCTGGAAAGACCAACATTGGCCCGTCACTATGCTGCCTGGTGGTTTAGACTTGATCCCCTTTAATAATGGGGAGATCGTGATCGGCGCTTCGCACGAGAAGGGGATGGGCTATGACTTATCCATTGACCAGGACGTGATCAACAGTTTGCGCCAACAAGCCAGCCCCTACTTACCTATGACCACCAACCACCGCATCCACCGCATTGAAGTCGGCAGCCGCGCCTATACCCCGACTTCTGATGTGCTCGTGGGGCCAGTCCCTCTCCATGACAATTTATGGGTCATCTCGGGTCTCGGGGCTTCTGGTTTAACGAGTGGGCCCTATCTCGGTTACCAATGGAGCCAGCTCATTCAATCAGGGCAATGGTCCATTGATCCGGCACTTTTCCCAGTCGAACCTTATCTCTATCCAAGTGCTGCCAGCTGATTTTACCAGTAGGTTTTTGGACTTACTCTTATTTATAATGTTTCTGGTAAAAGGTATCCTATTATTTAAAACTAGGACATATTGACGCTTCATCACAGGGGACCGCCCTTCAAAGCTAAGCTTTCCGCTTTCCTTTGATGAATCTTCATATGTCCTGTTTTTTTATTGATATCTTCGACAGCATCAAAAAAAATATTTTTCACAATTAACTACTTGCTTGAAAAATAAAGTTTAAGTGTAACATTCAATTAAAGAATTCACTATTTGATTAGATAGAGAGATAAAGTTATCCTTAAGGTTCAAATTCACGCATTCTTCAAGCGCCTAATCACGTCTATCTTTATATTCAATCGGCTTTTTTTATTGGGCTGAGGTTTTATCTCAAGATAAAGTCTTAATAAAATGAATTTTAAGCACTTCGATTGGTTTCATCAAAAATTAATGAATGATCTGATTGGAGACTATATTGCCTTACTCTAAATAATGAAAGAAGGCAGTCTCAATGCTTAATCAAAGGAGTGTGGACGATCCGCGTAGCATGCAATACCTTACGGTTTACCGTCTAGGCATTGCCTAGCGGATCGAGCCCGGAAAAGCCTGGCTTTGGAGGGCGGTCCCCCTTTAATTAAGCATTAGGACTGCCTTCTAATATTATCTTTTCTAATCAAACGATAACCAATTGAAAGACATTAATATTTATGTTTGTTACTTGATTTTACCAGTAGTTTTTAGTTGAAAATAATTCATTTTATGGTATCTTGAAATTATCATATAAGAGGAGGAAAAACACATATGTGGAAAGAGTTTAAAGCATTTATTGCCAATGATAATGTGGTTACCATGGCAACTGGGATTATCATGGGGTCTGCCTTTACAGCCATCATTACAGCCCTAGTGGATAATATCTTTATGCCGATTATTGTCGCACTAACTGGTCAAGCGGATGTTTCTGGCTTAGCCTTCACCATTGGCAATACCCAAATTGGTTATGGAGCTTTCATCCAAGCTATTATTAATTTTCTTTTGATTGCTTGCTTCTTATACCTAACCCTTAAAGCTCTTGAAAAAGCGCAAAATAAAAAGCTCATCGCTCCAGATCCAGAACCACAAGGTCCATCTGAAGTCGACTTGCTTGAACAAATCTTAGCTGAATTAAAGACAAACAAATAGGCTAGTCCATCCGAAAGTCACAGGCTCGCTCATGATGGTGGAAGATTCCAATCGCTTGTAAATAAGCATGAATCGTCACCGTCCCAATATATTTAAAGCCACGTCGCTTCAGATCGTGTGTTACACGGTCACTTAAAGGCGAGCTTGTGGCCCTGATTGAAAGGTCATCCAGTCCATGGATGACCTTTCCTTTTGTATAGTGCCAAATATACTGGTCAAAAGTCGTAAATTCCTCCTGGACCTTCAGGAAGGCCTGGGCGTTGACTGGCGCTGCTTGAACTTTTCCCCGGTGACGGATAATACCTGGATCCATCAGAACACGGTCAACGTCTTCTTGGGTCCAGTTGGCAATGACCTTGTAATCATAATCCGCAAATGCCTTAGCGAAGTTCGCTTCCTTACTAAGGACAAGCTGCCATGACAGGCCCACGTGGAAGGTCTCTAACAATAACCATTTGAAGAGTTGCCGGTCATCATGGACAGGTTTGCCCCAAACGTAGTCATGATAAGCTTGATAAAAGTCTGGCTTGTCTTCAGCCCATTGACAGCGTCGCATCCACCTAGTCTCCTTTCCCTTTAACGAAACCAAACTAAGACTTGAACAATACCATGGATCAAGAGCCCCAACATAAAGAGGTAATTTAACTCCTTGGTCAAGACGAAGAAGGCCACAAATTCACGCAAGGCCATGTAGAGACTGTCCTTGATTGAAGAATTGACCCCGATCATACGGGCTGAGATCCCATTCTGCCAGGCATAGAACCAGGCTCGCAATAAGTGTAAATGGCTGGTAATCAGCACTGGCCGACTGCCCGCTTGTTCCTTGACGAGCAAGGAGCGTGCAAACTTAAGATTCTCGCGAGTATTCATGGCCTGGGATTCCAGAATAATATCCTGAAATTTGACCCCATGTTGGACCAGATAATCACGCATGGCTTGCCCTTCGGACTGGTCAAAACTTTGATTGATTCCGCCCGTCACCAAGATCCGAGGTTTAGCGCCCGCTTCTTGGTAGAGCTTTAAGGCCTTATCCAACCGCCTCTTGAGTACAGGGCCGACTTGGCCCAGGTGGTCGAGCGGAGCCCCCAAGACAATCAGATGACTGACGGGCTGACGATGTAATTGGGTGAGACTTAAGAAGAGGGAGGTCAATAAGAATAAGATAAAGTTCAAGGCCAGGTAGATGGTGACTAAGATATAAATCGTTAGAAAGAGAAAAAGACCAGCATGGCGGGTAATCAGAATCCAAGCCGTAAATAAGACAATCCCGATAAAACTTAGTGCCACCACCAGGTTAAAGAGAATCCGAACCCGTGGCAAGTCTTGCTCCTGGTCAATCCGGACGAGCATCAAGAAAGCTAAGAGCAACAAGAAAAAAGGCACAATCATGGCCAAGCATGTGACCATCCAGTAAGCCCGGTAGCGGATCATGACCACCATCTGCCAATTATTCTGCTGTAAAAGGGCCAGAACAAAACTTAGAATCGCAAAATATGAGAGGGCAATCGGTGAAATCTGCCGCCACTCAAAGATAAAGCCCAGGAAAGCCAAGAGGGTCAATAAGACTGTTAAAAGATAGATCACTGGATTCCCCCTTTCCTGATTGCTTAGAGCTGATGATAGGCTTTATAGACCACTTGTTTCTTGACCTGATTGGCTTGAGCCACTTCCTTAATCGCATCCTTAGGCGCTAGCCCTTCCTGATCAATCAAGGCTTGGACTTGTTCTTGATAAGATAGGTCGCTATCCAGCCACTGGTTCGAATTTTCTTCTTGGTTGGGTCCTTCAATTAGGACTACGCACTCGCCTTTAATCGGATGGTCATTCAGATGCGCCAGGACTTCTTCAGCCGTCCCCCGCAAATACTCTTCGAACTTCTTAGTCAGTTCACGGGCAACAACGACTGGGGTCTGTGGCCCAACATGTTCAGTAATACTTTGCAGGCACTTGTGGAGGCGGTGGGGCGATTCATAAAAGATCGCGGTTTCGACCCTCTGCCTAAGGCTGGTGAGCACGGCAATCTGGTCCTGATTTTTCCGTGGAAAGAAGCCATAGTAGGTGAATTGGTTAGCGGCTAAGCCCGAAGCAACGAGAGCGGTTAAGGCAGCATTGGCCCCAGGCAAACTGATCACAGAAAGGTCATGGTCCAGCAAGGCTTGGACCAAGGGGTGGCCAGGATCATTAATCAAGGGCATCCCTGCATCCGAGACCAGGGCCACTTGGTGACCGGCTTGAATATATTGCAGCCAATAATCCACAGTTTGATCCGACGAATGGTCATGAAAAGACTGCATGGTCGTTTCGATGTCATAGGCTTTTAGTAATTTCTGAGTCTGGCGGGTATCTTCAGCCAGGACCACATCCACTTCCTTGAGGATTCGGATTGCACGCAGGGTCATGTCTTCGAGGTTGCCGATAGGAGTCGGAACCAGATAGAGACAGGGTCCTTCTGAGCGAAAGCTGGATTGGCGCTGCATTTCTTTCCCCTTTCTTCAATTGCTGGTTGGCTGGTCAATCACGACAGTCACAAAGAACCAGGGCTTGGCCGGCCAGACATTCCACCCCCTGATCTTGCAGGTAGGCTTCCTTCTGGGGTCGGCTCAACTGCTTAAAGCGATACTCGGCAGCCATTGCTTGTGACTGGGTCGACCACTGTTCCGCGTAGATCATTTGAGCTGGCCGCCGCTTAGCAAGTCGGGTGTATTTGGCCCCCTTACCCGCATTATGTGTCTTGAGACGGGCGGTCAAATCAATTGTATAACCTGCATAAAGGGTCTGGTCCTTACAATATAGCACATAAAAATAATAAGTTCGGTCCTCAGGCGGGGTCGCCATAATAAATTCGCCTCATTTCCTCACTGTAGGTCCCATCCTCTTGGTGCACGATGAGGGGGGCTTCCACTCGAACGCCTTGAAGGCCACCGCGATAACGGGCTTCAACGAGCACCATATTCGCTAATTGACCCGCCTTGGGATGGACAAACCGCATCCGGTGAATGGCAAAGTGATGGCTTAAGAGCTGGGTCATCAAATCATCGAGCCGGTTCGTTCGGAAGACAAGGAATAACCTGCCCTTATCCTTTAATAAGAGTCCCGCCTTGGCAATCCATTGGTCCAAGCTTAATAGAATTTCATGACGGGCAATGGCTAAATGGGTCGCCTGCTTCTGCTCCGGTGATGAATCAAAGGTAAAAAAGGGCGGATTACACGTAATCAGATCATACTCTTGCTTGGGCTTGGTTAAGTCCTTAATGTCTCCTTGGTGAATGGTCACCTGGTGGCTCAGCCCATTCAACTTCACGGTCCGTTGGGCCATTTCAGCGATCGGGCCCTGGATCTCAATGCCTTCAATCCGAGCGGAAGTGCGGTGGGCAAGTAAGATGGGGATCACTCCACCCCCTGTACAAAAGTCCATCACCCTTAAAGCCTTCTTCTTCGGCAGCTTAACAAAATCAGCTAATAAGACCGCATCCAGCGAGAAGGGAAAATAGGCAGGATTTTGAATAATATAGGCTTCTTCTCTTAATAAATAATCGACCCGCTCGCCATCACAGACCAGGGCTCTTTGACTATCCGTTAAGGGGGGCATTTGCTTGTGTTGGATCATGACGACTCTCCTAAAGAATCCAGGATGTCCTGACAGAAGATACAGGCTTCATGAGGATCACGCTTGGTCCCAAAATAGGGATGGCAGACATGAATCCCTTCATCATAGAAGGACTGCAAGCGGGCCTTCCCCTTGAGTTCTTCCGTTGAAGACGCATTGGAAGGAAACGGGTTTCTGGCCTGGCTGTCCGTAGGTCCTATCGGTCCTTCGGTGAGAGTGATGGTTTCGATGGCCTCATACTGCTGCATCCGCAAGCGGTTATTCTCTTGGGTTAAGGTCTCAACTTGGTCTTTGAGCTGTCGAACAGACTGATTTAATTGATCCATTTCCGCTTCAATCTGACGAATCAGACGTTCAACCGGCATTTCAGCCATCTTCTCACTTCTTTCTCTTTTAACGATTCGGCCACTGACACAAGGTAAGGGCTAATCGCTCATAAACTAATTGTGGGGAAACATTTGCTAACAAGCGCGCTTTACTTTCAAATAAACGCTGGTCGATCGCACCATAATCCACTCGGACCCCCAACCGGTCGATCATCTGCTGGACGCTCTTGGCATCCGCATGAATCGCCTCAGCTGGCTGGGAACTGGTGGCAGCCAATAGGAGCTGCTGGTTCAACCAGATTAAATAATCCAACCCCTCTTCTGGGGTAAAGAGCTTAACTTCTTTCTTCAGTCGGCGCTGGGGCCAGATAAAAGCTTGTGGATCCCGCTGGGCAAGCGCCAGATAGAACTGGTGGTAGGCCTTCAACTGGTCTTCAAAGGCTTGAGCCTCGTAGACTGCCTCCAGGTCTTCTAAACTTCTTGAACACACTTGCAAGAGGATCTCGGCATGGGGTGGGTGAATTCCTGCTTGAATCCAGGCTTGAAGACTCCTATCCAAGGGACTATCTTCCAGGTAAATCTCTTGAACCCGCGAGGTAATGGTCGCCAACAACCGGTCAGATTGTCTGGCCAATAAGAAGATATAACTCGCATCATGGGGCTCTTCTAAGAATAAGAGGAGGGCGTTAGCAGCAGAAGGGTTCATCTGGTCTGCCCCGTCAATCACCGCCAGTTTAAAGGGCGCTTCAATCGGGCTAGTCATTAACCATTCTTTCAATTGGCGGACTTGATCGACCTTAATCATGGCCCCCTCTGGCTTCAGCGTGAGTCTATCAGCAAAGTGGCCCTGTTGAACCCTTTGACATTCCGAGCATTCCAAACAAGCCTCGCCAGATACCGTCTTATTCGAGCAGACAAGGGTTTGGATGATTCGTTCAATTAACTGGTATTTCTCAGCGCCCACATCCCCTGTCAAGAGGTAGGCATGGGATAGCTGACGGGCCTTAATCAACCGGGTAAAGTATTGACCTGCATCGCTTAATTTCATAATCAGTTAAGCGGCGGTTTAGAAGTGGTGGAAGGAATCAATCGGAAGAACGAAGACAATGGCTCCACCCACTTCGACCTTGAGCGGATAGGTATTGGACACCTCAAGATTCATATCCAAGTGAATGGGTGAGGAGATGAATTGCTCACGTGATTGGGAAGACCGTTTAATAATTTCAAGAACTTCTTCTACCCGGTCCTCATCTACCCCAATCAAGAAGGTGGTATTACCAGAACGTAGAAAGCCGCCTGTTGAGGATAATTTGGTTGCCCGAACGTCATTTTCTAATAAAGCTTTACCCAGAATTTGTTGGTCTTGGTCTTGGACAATTGCCACTAATAATTTCATGAGATTTTCCCCCTTTTATTTATCCTATCATACCACGTTTTTGTAAAATGTCGTAACACTCTTGACTCACTGCTTCGATACTTTTTTGTCCATCTAAGATTTCCAAATTGGCCCAATCTTGCGCCAGATCGAGATAGGTTTGCCGGACCCTTTGGTGAAAGGCCAAAGATTCGCGGTCTAACCGGTCATATTGGCGCTGACCTTTAGCTGCTTGGATGCGTTCCAGACCGACCTCGGCTGGCACGTCTACCAAGAGGGTCAAATCTGGCATCTGGCCATCAATCGCAAATTGATTAATGGCCCAAACAGGGTCTAAGCCAATCCCCCGCGCCATACCTTGGTAGGCGAGGGAGGACATCACGAACCGGTCACTAATCACCAGCTTGCCCGCTTGAACATTCGGCAGGATCGTCTCGACCAAGTGCTGACGGCGACTGGCGGCATAGAGCAGGGCTTCCGTTCGCACGTCCATCGCATGGTTGTCAACATCGAGGATCACTTGGCGGATCTGTTCCGCAATCGGACTCCCTCCCGGTTCCCGGGTGGTGACCACCTCTAATCCGTCTTGTTCAAGCTTTTGCCGCAGGGATTGGATGATGGAGGTCTTGCCTGATCCATCTGGCCCTTCGATGGCTATAAATCGTCCTTGTGTCATGGTGGCCTCCCTTCCTATAGTTCGCGACGCCCTTCGATGGCACGAAAGAGCGTCATCTCATCCGCATATTCAATGTCCGACCCGACTGCTAGTCCATGCGCCAACCGGGTCACTTTAATTCCTGCTGGCTTGATGAGGCGCGACAAGTAGACCGCTGTCGCCTCCCCTTCTGCTGTGGCGTTGGTGGCTAAGATGACTTCCTTCACCTGTTCATCTTGTAACCGTTTAATTAAGGACGCAATATTCAATTCCTCCGGCCCCGTCCCTTCCATGGGTGATAAGACCCCTTGCAAGACGTGATAGAGACCTTGGTACTCTTGCATCCGTTCCAGTGAAATCACATCGCGTGCATCTTCTACAACTAGGATCACCGAGTGGTCTCTTTGCGGGTCGCGGCAGATCGCACAGGGGTCTGAATCGGCAATGTTGCCACATTCGCTACAATAGGTCAAATCACGCTTAGCATTAATCAGGGCCTGGGCAAATTGGCTCACTTCCGCTTCTGGCATCTCGAGTACATAGAAGGCGAGACGGGCTGCTGTCTTGGCCCCAATTCCAGGCAATTTCGTAAAGCTATGAATCAACTTGGCAATGGGTGCTGGATAATCCACTCTCTCCGCCTACTTTCTCTTCCTTAAAAAGGTAAATTTAAGCCTTTGGTAAATTGTCCCATGCTAGCTTGGGTCTTGTCTTCCACTTCCTTAACGGCTTTATTAATTGTAGCTATCAAGACATCTTGCAACATCTCAATATCCTCAGGATCAACCAAGGCTTCTTGAATATCGAGACTCTGCAACTCCTTCTTACCATTCATGGTCACCTTGACCAAGTGTTGGTTATCTTCAACCACAAATTGACTCTGTTCCAGGTCCTTCTGGGTCTGTTCCATCTCTTTTTGTAATTTTTGCATTTGCTTCATCATATTTCCCATATTTCCCATTCCACGCATCTGTCATTCCTCCTAAGATTGGTTAAATTTGTCTTCTTTCCTACTTGTCATCATAATGAACCACCACATTCTCCTGGCCAAATAAATCAACCGCCTTCTCAATCAAGGGGTCTGGGGTGGATTCATCCCCCTCATGGGCTTCCTCCTCCACTTGATCGAACATGCCCAGTTGGCCTGGCGCTTGTTGGATCTCAGGGGCTTGGTCTGTCTCTTCTTGGTCCACTAGTCGGTTCTGACTCTGGGCAAAGAGGTCATCCGCTGGTTCCTCTGGACGATCACCAGGGGCAGTATCCTCCGGCTGGGCCTCGCCTTGGGCATCTGGCTGAGGGTCGTGGGGCAGGTCCTTGGCTGAGGCTGCCTCCTGCTCCGCCTGGTCAGGGGTCTGACTAGGCCTTGCTGGCTGGTCCGGAGGGGTTACGGGCTGACCCCCGCTCTGGTCAAACCGCTCCTTATATTCTTGGCGAATGGCTGGCCACTCCTCTTGAGTCAAGTAGACCAATTCCATCCTGCGACCTAGCTGGTGGCTGGCCACATTATTCACCTGGTCTTGGAGCGCTTGGTCTTGATCGATCATGGCACAGAACTGACGGTCTTCAAAGGCAATTAATCCGGCTTCTTCTCCGGCCGCAATCGGAGTCGTCCGCGGGAACTTCACCCGTTGGACAGGTGCTAATGCTTGCAGGATCAAAGGCCATTGGTCCCTTAATTGCTGCAGCTGGCTTCTGCCGGCTTGATTCAGCACACGGTAGACACTGGCCAGATCCAAGGGATAGTCCCCTTGGACAAAGTTCGGTCGCTGCCTTGGCACGAGCGGTTGGTCACTGGCTGTTGCGTCCTCCTTCGCCTCTGGCTGCGGGGTTGGTGGGGCATCCTGGTGCGACCCTTCACGCAGGGCCTCAATCAACTGACCCTGCCCCTTCAAGTAGTGCTGTAAGGCCGCTACTTGTTCTTGTAAAGCTTTGACCTGGCTTGAAAGGTCGAGACCGGCTTGGACCTGACCAGGATTCCCCGATTCATTAAAGGCCCCTTGGGCAATCTGAACCGTCATCACTTGCAGGTAGACCTCGGGTTGGTTGGATAGCCGCATCTGTTGCTGCGCTTGATTCAAGTGATCAATTAATTGATAATAATAGCGAACAGGCACTTGGTCCATCAAGGCAGTCAACTCACGGTCACTCAAGAGGGTCTGGTTGTCACCCGCAAATTGACTGACTAAGACGTCACGGATGAATAAGACTAATTCTTCAATGAAGCGGTGCGCTTGCTTACCTGCTTGTAGGGGTTGGTCGAGAATCTCAAGAGCAGGCGCCACTTCCTGGCTGTGAACCGCTCGCAAGTAGTCGGCATAGACCTGCTGGGCAAAGGAACCAGAGACCGAAAGGGCTGTTTCCGTCGTCACTTCTTGATTATTATAGGACAAGGCCTGGTCGAGTAAACTCAAGGCATCCCGCATGCCCCCATTGGCTGCCCGGGCAATCACTGCCAAGCCTTCTTCTTGATATTTCACCTGGTCATGCTCTAGAATATAGGCCATCCGACCCATCATGGCACGGTCCTTGATCCGTTGAAAGTCAAAGCGTTGGGTTCGAGAAAGAATCGTCGCTGGAATTTTATGAGGTTCAGTCGTCGCCAGAATAAAGAGGACCTGGGCGGGTGGCTCCTCCAAAGTCTTGAGCAGGGCATTGAAAGCCCCTGTTGACAACATATGGACCTCGTCAATAATATAAACCTTGTGGCTGGCAACCGTTGGTGCATAGCGGGCCTTATCTCGCAAATCGCGGATCTCATCGACCCCATTATTGGAGGCCGCATCAATTTCGATCACATCGGCGATCTCGCCTGAGGTGATCCCTTGGCAGATCTCACATTCATTACAAGGGTTGCCATCGTGAGCATGGGGACAGTTGACAGCCTTGGATAAGATCTTGGCCGCTGATGTCTTGCCGGTTCCACGCGGCCCTGCAAAGAGGTAGGCATGGCTTAATTGGTGGTTCTGGATGGCATGGCGCAAGGTTTGAGCAATCATTTCTTGCCCAACTAATTCGTCAAATGATTGGGGACGCCATACCCGGTACAGTGCTTGATAAGTCATTCCTCTTTCCCTCCCTTTATCACTTGTATTATAGCAATTATCGACCGGTTAATGAACCCTGGCCTCTGAAATTCCTCTTCCCCCCTCGCTCACCCAAGCACACTGCTACGTCTTATGTTAGAATACGCATGAACGATTGATCCCAGATAGATAAGGAGTCTTAATATGTCCACTTTACAAATAATTGACCTTAAAGTAAATGTTGCCGATAAAGAAATTCTAAAAGGGGTGAACCTGACGATTTCCACCAATGAAGTCCATGCCGTCATGGGACCGAATGGAACAGGTAAATCCACCCTCTCCCAAGCCATCATGGGCCACCCCGATTATCAAATTACCGGAGGTCAGGTCTTACTCGACGGTCAAGACCTCTTGGCCCTCGATGTTGATGAACGGGCGCGTTTGGGCCTCTTCATGGCAGTCCAATACCCCAGTGAAGTCTCCGGTATTACCAACTCGAACCTCTTACGGACAGCCATCAACGCTAGACGGCCCCAAGACGACCCCCTACCGATCTTTGACTTTATCGACCGGTTAGACCAGAAGATGGCCTTATTGGATATGCCGGAAGCCATGGCCGAACGCTATGTCAATGAAGGCTTCTCGGGGGGTGAGAAGAAGCGCAATGAGATCTTACAGATGCTGATGATCGAGCCCAAATTCGCCCTCTTAGATGAGATCGATTCTGGCCTAGATATCGATGCCCTACAAGTAGTCGCCAAGGGGATTAATTCCATGCGCGGCCAAGACTTTGGGGCCTTAATTATCACCCACTACCAGCGCTTACTCAACTATGTCCAACCCGACTTCGTTCATATCATGAAAGACGGCCGGATTGTCAAATCAGGCGGTCCTGAATTAGCTCTGGAACTGGAAGCCAAGGGCTATAAGGAAATTTCCTCCGCCCTAGCAAGCAACTCAGAGGAAGAGTAGGTGAAAGAATGAAAGCGAACCAAACACGCCACCCTTGGCTCCAAGACCTGGTCGACCAGGCCAGCCGCCAAGAAGATGGCTTAGACCTCCCACCGATCGAGCGGGTCAACCTCCACCAGTGGCCACTCTTTGACCAGGCTCCTGCTAGTAGCCAGCCGACCCCCCCAGTCAATCTCCCAAAACCGCCTGAAGGGGTCATCCTCTGCGACTGGCAAACAGCCCTCGAGGACCACGCGGACCTCTTCAAGACCCACCTCCAGTCTGTCATCCCGTTGGACCAGCATAAGGTCACTGCCCACCATTACCGGCATCTAGACCGGGGGCTCTTTATCTATGTCCCAGATGAGACGCAAGTCAAGGACTGGCTAGAATTAACGATCGACCTGAGCCAAGGACCTCACCAACAGGTCTTACTGGTCATGGGACGCAATAGTCGCTTAACCCTGGTCGAATCCCTTTACAACCAAGCAGCAGTCCCTGCTAGCCAGACCTACCTGGCTGAAATTATCCTGGAAGAAGGGGCCCAGCTCGACTATATCGCCAAAGACCAAGCCAAGAGTCAGACCACGAATTACATCACGCGTCAGGCCCGCATCAAGGACCAATCCCAACTGCAATGGGCCATCGCTAGCTTCAACCAAGGCCAAAGCCTAGTCGATACCCACGCCCTCCTAGAAGGAAGTGGGGCCCAAGCAGACTTGGCCCTGGTTGCGATCTCTGATGGCAACCACCAACAGGTTATTGATTCTAAGCTGACCAATGCTGGTTCCCATTCCACAGCCCACATCCACCAACATGGAGTCGTCCTCGACCAAGGACGCCTGACCATGAATGGGGTGGGTAAGATTCATAAAGGGGCTAAACTCGCCGATGCCCAACAGGAGAACCGACTCCTCATGTTGTCTGACCAAGCAAGAGGGGATGCCAACCCCATCCTCATGATCGATGAATTCGAGGTCACAGCCGGACACGCTGCTTCCGTGGCGCAAGTCGACGAGACCCAATTGTGGTATCTCATGAGCCGGGGGATCCCACGGCAGGAAGCAGAATGGCTGGTCATCCGCGGCTTCTTGATGCAAGCGATCAGTCAAATTAAAGACCAAGCGGGTCGACAGGTCATCCTTCAAGCCCTCGACCAACAATTACAAGCCCTTGACCAGCCTCAGGAGAATGGCCATGAATAAGCAGGAAATCGACCGTATTCGGCAAGACTTTCCCATTCTCAACCAGACGGTACAAGACGAGCCCTTGATCTACTTCGACAACGCGGCGACTTCTCAAAGCCCCCAAACGGTCATCGACCAACTAGTCCACTTCTACCAAAAGGACCGGGCCAATGCCCACCGTGGGGTCCATACACTAGGCCAGCGCGCGACCGACCTCTATGAAGGCGGCCGAGAGAAGATTGCCGAATTTATCGGGGCCCAATCGCCTGACGAAGTGACCTTTACATCAGGGACGACCGACTCCTTAAATCGGATTGCCCGGGGCTTAGTGGAGCCGCGCCTTGAAGCTGGGGATATCCTGCTCACCACCTACTTGGAGCACCATTCCAACCTAGTCCCCTGGCAGGAAGTCTGCCAACGAACAGGCGCTCACTTGCACTTTATGCCCCTGGATGCAAGCGGGCAAATTGATCTGGCGGGCTTAGAAGCGATGGATACAAGTCGGGTGAAGGCTATTGTCACCCACCATGTTTCCAATGTCCTCGGCATCCACCAGCCCATCCAGGCTCTTGGCCAGTGGACCAGGGACCGCGACACGCTCTTGATCGTTGATGGGGCCCAAGCTGTGGCGCACGTGCCCTTAGACTTAGCTAAATGGCAAGTCGACGCCTATGCCTTCTCAAGCCACAAAATGTATGGCCCCATGGGCTTAGGCGTGACCTATTTGAACCACCGTCACCTCAGCACGACCCAACCGGTAAGCTATGGGGGGGAAATGATTCACCAAGTCTGGGATGACCATGCTAACTACCAGCAGGCCCCCTGGAAATTTGAAGCCGGAACCCAAGCAATCAGTCAAGTCGTGGGGTTGGCGGCTGCTATTGATTGGATTAGTCAAATCGGGTTTCCGCTCATTCAAGACCAGGAAGCTCAGATCAGCCGTCGGCTCTACCAAGGTCTGTCTGAACTGGAAGGGGTCACGATCTACACTCCTGAAGCCAGTGCGGCCAATGGGATTCTCTCCTTTAACCTCCAGGGGATCCACCCACACGATGCCGCAACAGCCTATGACCAATTGGGGATCGCCCTCAGGGCGGGTCACCATTGTGCCCAACCCCTCATGCGCCGGCTAGAGGTTCCAGCCACCCTGCGCGCTAGCCTAATGGTCTACAATACAGAGGAAGAAGTCGACCGCTTCATCCAAGCAAGTCAAGAAGTAAAGGAGTATTTCACCTATGGCACTTAGTCTCTTAGACCAACTCTACCGGTCCTTAATTTTGGAGCATTCCGCCAACCCCCACCACTTCGGCCACCTCAACCAGAAGACCCATGAGATGCAATTACTGAATCCGACCTGTGGCGACGCGGTCACAGTCGAAATCAAAGTCAACGACCAAGACCGGATCGAAGCGATTGCCTTCAATGGGCAGGGCTGCACCATCTCGATCGCGTCTGCTAGCTTAATGACCGACCTGATGGTGGATAAGACGGTCCCGGAGGCCCTGGACCGGATCAAGGCCTTTACCCAATTAGTAGGCGGTGCGACAGACTCCTCAACCGAAGAATATTCATCCGATCAAATCAAAGACCTATTAGGGGATTGCGCGATTCTAGCTGGGGTCAAGCAATTTCCCGCCCGCTACAAATGCGCGATCCTGTCCTGGCGCGCCCTAGAATTTGGCCTTAAGGAAGACAGCCAGGACACCTTGTTAGACCAAGATGGTATTACCAGAAAGGAAGTGTAAGTATGACCGATGTGCCTGTCTTAGGCGAATACGAATATGGCTTCAAGGATGATGCCAAGATCCTCTTCTCAACTGGAAAGGGGCTGAATGAAGAGGTCATCCGGACCATTTCACGCGAGAAGCAGGAACCCCAATGGATGCTCGACTTTCGCTTGAAGGCCTACCAGACCTTCAAAGAAAAGCCGGTCGCTAAGTGGGGCGTGGACCTATCAGACTTAAATTTCGATGATTACATCTATTATCTCAGAGCCAATGACCGTCCTGCTCGAACCTGGGATGAAGTTCCCGACAAAATCAAAGAAACATTCGACCGCTTAGGTGTCCCAGAAGCGGAACGGGCCTTTCTAGCTGGAACAAGTGTCCAATACGAATCGGAGACCGTCTATTCGCGGATGAAGGACCAAGTCGACCAGCTAGGAATTATCTTTACCGATACCGATACCGCCTTGAAAGAATATCCTGAACTCTTTAAGAAGTATTTTGCGACGGTGGTTCACCCAGGTGAGAATTTCCAGACAGCCCTCAACTCAGCCTGCTGGTCTGGCGGGTCCTTTATCTACATCCCCAAGGGGGTCAAGGTGGATATGCCGCTGCAAGCCTATTTCCGCTTAAATAATGCGAATGTTGGCCAGTTTGAACGGACCTTGATCATTGTCGATGAGGGGGCCAGCGTCCATTATGTCGAAGGCTGTACCGCCCCAACCTATTCTGAGACTTCTATGCACACGGGTGTGATTGAGATCGTGGTCATGAAGGACGCGACCTGCCGCTATACCACCATTCAGAATTGGTCACATAATGTGTACAACCTAGTCACCCAACGGGCGACCGTCGCAGAAGGTGGGACCATGGAATGGGTCGATGGCAACTTAGGGGCCTATAAGACCATGAAATACCCCTCCTGCTGGTTAATGGGACCGGGAGCAAAAGGAACGGTCCTCTCCATCGCCTTCGCTGGTGAGAACCAACACCAACACTCAGGGGCCAAAATTTACCACAAAGCGCCCGATACCTCTTCGACCATTGTCTCCAAGTCGATCGCTAAGGATGGCGGTCAAGTCGACTATATGGGCCAGGTCTACTTTGGGCCAGAAGCTGACCGAGCTAAATCGCACGTTGAATGTGATACGATTATCATGGATGAGGCCTCTAAGTCGGATACTATCCCCTTCAATGAAGTCCATAATGCCAATACCACGCTTGAACATGAGGCCAAGGTATCGCGGATTTCACAAGAGCAGCTCTTTTACCTGATGAGCCGTGGCCTGAGTGAGGCCAAGGCGACCGAGATGATTATCATGGGCTTTATTGAGCCTTTTGCTAAAGAATTGCCCCTAGAATATGCCGTTGAATTGAACCGGTTAATTGCCTATGAAATGGAAGGAAGTGTGGGATAAGCGTTCATCATGGGTTGACCAGCGAACACAGGGTTGGAGGAAGCAGACAGCTTCTTCCAACCCTCTTGTTGTATGCCAATATTAGAAAAGCGACCAAGCAAGCACTGCTTGCCTAGTCTCCTGCGCTATCATCAACACTATTTGATAGAGAACCAAAAAGACGCCTCCTAAAGCATAACACTTTAGGAGGCGTCTAACTTAACCCACCTTGAATGAATCCTCACTAATCATCCAAGTTTTAATCTATTAAATTTCTTCTTCTTTTTTGCGACGACCAAGCTGAACCAATCCCATCCCAGTTAGGATGGATACAGCAGACGCTCCTAGGAGGATACTTGAATCTGCTTCACCTGTTTGTGGAAGAAGTCCTGCTGGTTGACTTTCTGGCTTGTTGTTATCAGAGTCGTCATCAGAAGGTGACCCTGGAGTCACTTGCGCCTTGTCCTCTGATTCCTTATCGCCAGATTCTTCAGGAGAAGGGGTCTCCTTGTCCGGTGTTCTTGGACTTTCTGGCATGCCAGGTTCTTCTGGCTTGGGATCTTCTGGTTGTGGATCCTCTGGCTTACCTGGTTCTTCTGGTTTGCCTGGTTCTTCTGGCTTAGGATCCTCTGGCTTGGGATCTTCTGGAGCGGGTGCTTCTGGTTTTTTTGTACCAATGCTTAGTACTCTAGCTACAGGTTCTTTTGTAATGATCTCTTCTGTCTCAGGTTCTCCTGGAACGCCATCTTTTACGACGACCTTAGTAATAATTA
>NZ_JH601133.1:652707-663384 GCF_000245795.1 Facklamia languida CCUG 37842
TTTCCAGCTTCTAAAGTCTCGTCATAGATAATCTTAGTTTCAAAAGGTATCTCAACTTTTTTCTCACTGACGATCACTTTTTCTTCTGGTGTTGGATCGGTGGGATCGGTTGGATCCGTTGGGTCCGTCGGATCAGTTGGATCAGTCGGATCGGTTGGATCTTCGCCTGGTTTTTCTGGATCAAATGGTTTTTCTGGATCTACTGGTGGGATTTCACAGACATTTTTAGTTCCGATTTCTATAATCTTATCTTGTTTTTCTGTGATTGTTTTTGTATCCCTAGAAACTTCCTTGCTGTTTTCAATCTTAACAGTAGTCTCAGTTTTACCTACAATACCTTCTTGGATAACATTAGTCTTTCCAGCTTCAAGGTTTGGATTTTCTCTAATGATGATGTCATAAGCTTGTTCACTTTCATAAGTAAATTCGCCTTCGGTCTTAGAGCCATATTCTACAACCTTGTTCTTTGGTTCAAACCTTTCTTCTGTTACTTCAAGCTTGCCTGTTTCCTTGTTGAAAGTGGTTGTGTATTTTACAGAACCCTTAGAACCTTCTTCGATGACTTTTGTTTCACCTGCTCGAAGATCTGGGTTGTGTCTGTATTCAGTATCATTTCCAAATTCGACTTCTTTAACAACTGCTTTAGTACCAACTATTACTACCCTATCTTCTTTTTCGGTGATAGTCTTAGTAGTCTCTGTTGGGTCTCCAACTGGCTTAGAGTCTTTAACCTTTTGAGTAATAGTTACTTCTTCTTTTCCTGGTTTACCTTCTTTTTCAATAATTTGGCTGCCAGCGTCGAGATTTTCGTCATAAATTACCTTGGTTTCGAAAGGAATTTCTCTTTCGATGGTTTTAGTTACTTCGCCTTCTGTTTCTTTTGGAGCTTCTGGAGCTGGCGCTTCTGGTTTTTTCTTACCAATCCTAATCTTATGCGTTACAGGTTCTCGTGTAACTTTATTCTCTGTAACAGGCTCTCCCGTTACGCCATCTTTGATTCTAACTGTCGTCGTAATCGTGCGTTCTCCCGTTACGCCTTTCTGATCTTCGATAACCTTCCCGGCTTCTAGACTTGGGTCATAAGTGATTTCAGTTTCAAATGGTATCTCTACTGTAGTCGTACTTACAATATCCTTATCGGCTGGTTTTTCAGGCTCTTCAGGAGATGGGCATAGTGTACCAACTCTTATAATTTTTGGTTTAGCTTTTGTTATTACTTCATCTTTAGAAATAACAGCTTCTCCAGCTATACCATCCTTTACTGGCACAGTTACAGTGATTTCGCGTTTTCCTACTTCGCCCTCTTGTACTACTTTTTCTTCACCAGAAAGCATCGTATCGTCATAGATAATTTCAGTACCATAAGCCAGTTCTACCTCGATAGTTTTAGTTACATCTTTCGTATCTACTGGATTCGTCTTAGTACCTACTCTTATTATTTCTTTCTTAGCTTCTCTTGTGATTTCTGTAGAAGTTTCAGATACTACTTGATTATCTACCAATTTATGAGTTATAGTAGTTGTTTTTTCACCAACTACCCCAGACTCTACCCTCTTCTCTCCAGCTGGTAGAGTATCATCAAAGATTACTTCAGTTTCATAAGCCACTTCAGACTTAACTTCTTTTTTAAGCTCTCTAGTACCAACTTGGATAATTCTAGGCTTAGCTTCTTTTGTAGTGCTAGTAGTGATTTCAGGATTTTTAGCTACTCCATTTTCTACAGAAACTTTTGTAGTAATAGTCGTTTCACCATTTTCACCTTCTTGGACTACATGGCTTGAACCTACGTCCATCTTATCGTTGTACTGAATAATTGTAGTATATGGTATCTCTTCAGTCTTAGATTCTTCAAGGTTTTGAGCTGGTATGTCTTTAAGTTTTGTACCTACTTTTACTACTTGAACTACTGGTTCTTTTGTAACTTTTTCATCAGTAGAAGTTTTAGATTCTCCATCTACGATAGTAGTAGATGTCGTAGTAGTTTTTGAGCCAAACTCTCCAGGAGTTTCTATTCTAGTTTCGCCTACTGGTAGTGTTGGGTCCTCTTCATATCTAATTTCAAAAGGTATATTTTCAGTAGTTACATTTGTGTTAGACACATAGTTAGAAGAGTCATCTCTAGTACCTACTCTAATTACTTCATCTACTGCTTTTTTAATATCCTCAGTTTTAACTACTGGATCTCCAGCTACACCATCTTTTACTGGAACTGTAACTGTGATCTTGCGTTCTCCATTTTCCCCTTTTGTATCTACTACTTGTTCCCCTGATTTTAGGTTAGGGTCATAGATTACTGTAGTTTTATATGGGATTATAGTAGTTTCGCTACCAGTTACGTCAGTAGTTTGACGGTCTATCTTTGTACCAACTCTTACTATACGTTTTACTGGTTCTTTTGTCGTTTCTTCTTTTTTATCAGTAGATTCTGCGCCATTTACGATAGTAGTCGTAGTTGTAGTAGTTTTTTCGCCTAGTTCTCCATCTTGTTTTACTTCAATTTTTCCAGCTTCTAGCTCGTCTGTATATTCATATTCTATTTCGAATGGAATATTTTCTTTTACTACTTCAGTGTTCGTCTTTTCTGATTTTGTACCAACTCTGATGATTTGTTTTACAGGCTCTTTTGTAATCTCTTCAGTTGCCTTGTGGCTTGTTACCTGACCATTTTTAGCTTCTGCTTTATAAGTTACATCTTTTGAACCATTTTGACCTTGTTGCTCTACTTCTGTCTTACCTGCTTCTAGAGTAGGGTCTTCTCTATACTCTGTCTCAAATGGAACTGGTTGAGTTACGGTAAATTCTTGAGTTCCTACTAGGTCTTTTGTACCAACATATACGATTTGTTTAGCAGGTGTAACCTTTTTATCTTCTCTAGTTTCCATTTTTCCAGTAGCTGGGTTATATTCTGTAGTTACAACATTTTCTACTTTTCCTGGTACTAGCTCACCAGTTCTAGTCTTACCAAGATCTAGTTCTGGATCATTTTTAATTTCTACTTCTACGCCTACTTCAGCACTTACGTCTTTTTCTACTGGATCTACAGCCTTTGTACCTACTTCAATAACTTGGTCTACAGCGTTCTTTTTAACTTCTTCAGAACTTGTAATTTCACCTTCTGGGTCTTGAGCCCCATTTTTAACTGGGATATTATAAGTTACTTCTTTAGTACCAGCTTGTCCTTCTGTAACAGTTTTAGAAGTTCCTAGAAGCATTTCTGGATTTTCTCTAACTATTACCTTAAATGGAATATCTTCCTCTTCTTTATGCATAATTGTACCAGTGTAGTCTTTTGTACCTACTCTGATTTTTGCATTTGTTGGGTTTACGACATCTTCGTATTTTTTCTTGACTTCAGAGTTTTCAACTATATAGTATGTTGTTTTTGTACCAACTTTTCCTTCGACATCTGTCTTTACTTCACCAGCTTTTAGAGTTGGATCGTAAGTAATGTCATAACTAAATGGTATTTCTTCAGCGTGTTCTATTTCACCTTTTGTTAGGCTACCTACTTTTATAACTTTATTTACTGGAGCTTGTTTCTCTTCATATTCTCCAGTTTTAGTGTTAACTACTTTGCCATCTTCTATAGTAAGTGTTACTTCACGTTCTTTAGATCCATTAGATCCTTCTTTTGATACTACTTGTTCTCCAGCTTTAAGGCTCGGGTCAAACTCTACAATCGTTTCAAATGGCACTACTTCAGTTTCTGTAATTGTATGAGTACCTTCTAGAGTACCTTTACCTACATTGATTACAGCATTTACTGGTTTAGTTTCTTCTTTTACAGTAGCTGAACCTTCTACAACTTTAGAATTTTCAATTTTATATTCTGTTGTACGGCTACCATTCTTACCTTCTGTTACAACTTCGTATTCACCTTTTTTAAGAGTATCAACTTCATTAATCGTGTACTCGAAAGGTAGTTCTTCTGTAACCGTGTGAGTTCCGTCAGTCTTCGTACCGACTCGAATCACTTGGTTTTGTTTTTCAGTGATTGTAGTGTAATCGCCATAGGAAGGATCGCTTGGTGTACCGTTGGTGATAGTACGAGTTACTTCTCTTTCCTTAACGCCAGCTATACCTTCTTTTTCTACTACTGTCTGATCAGCTGCAAGCGAATCATCTTGGATAATAGTTGTCTCATAGTCTTCATATACTCTTTCAGTATATTTCACTTCACCAGTGTAATCTTTTGTACCTACTCTGATTTCTTGTCTAGCTGGTGTAACAATTTTTTCTTCTTTCGTTACTAACTCGCCAGTTAGTGGATCAAGAGTAGTCGTAATAACAGTTTTTACTTCACCTGGAGTCGTTTTACCTTTTTCTACTGTACCTTTTGGTAAAGTGTCATCATATACATAATCAATTTCAGGCTGAACTTCATAGTTATAATTATCTACTTTCGGATCAACTGCTTTTGTACCAAATTCAATAATTTGGTTTTGAGCATCAACTCTATCTGATTCAGTTTTTGTAAGCTCACCAACAGTTTCTCCATTTGTGATATTTTGTTTATAAGTTACCTTGTAAGAACCGTCTACACCCTCTTGGATAGTGTTTGTAGTTCCAACTGGAAGGTTTGGATTTTGTCTTATTTCTACTTTGTAAGGGATAGTAAAGTCTTCAGTATGAGTCGCTACGCCTGTGAAGTCTTTATTACCAACTTCAATAATTTCATTAACTGGTGCCTTTGTTTCTTTTGGTTCTGAAGTGCTGGTTACTTTTGAGTTTTCAATAGTAATGGTGTATTGTTCTTCACCTTCTACACCTTTTTGAACTACCTTGTATTCGCCTTTTGGAAGTTCTGGATTTACTCTTACTTCTACTTTAAATGGTTTTTTGCTTGTGTAGGTATGAGTTTCATTAGACTTAGCTGCTCCTACTTTTACTATTCTCTTAACTGGAGCTTTTGTTTGTTTAGTTTCGCCTTCTTCTGACTTTGTCACATCACCGTTTACAATAGTGTGAGTTACTGGTGTTTCTTTTTCACCAAGTTCCCCAGCTTGATCAACTACTACTTTGCCTGGTTCTAGTGTTTCATCAACAACATATTCTGTTTCAAATTGAACAGGCTCGGTCTTTGTTGTTGTGAAGGTACCTGTAAAGTCTTTGCTACCAACTTTAATTACAGCATCAACTGGCTGAGTTTCTACAACCGATGGTTCTCCAACGACCTTAGAATTTTCAATGGTCCAAGTGGTAATTCTCTGACCAACTTTACCTGGAGTTTCTTCTACATATTTTCTAGCTTCTAAGTTAGGATCATATTCAATGGTGTATTTGAATGGTATTTCTTCTTTGTGTTCTACCTTACCATTAGTATTTCTACCAACTTTAATCACTCTATTAACAGGTGCTATATTTTGTTCATATTCACCCTCTTTGGTTTCTGTAACCTTACCATCTTCAATGGTTAGAGTGTTTGTTCTGGTTTTTTCTCCA
The DNA here is from genome assembly GCF_000245795.1 of Facklamia languida CCUG 37842. GTDB lineage: Bacteria > Bacillota > Bacilli > Lactobacillales > Aerococcaceae > Facklamia > Facklamia languida. The sequence continues at coordinate 658,150 of NZ_JH601133.1, forward strand.
AGTGAACCTTCGGTTTCTACTTTTGTTTCACCTGGTGCTAAGCTGTCATCAAATTCGATAATGGTTTCAAATGGCACAGGAACTTTTTCTACGATTTCATGAGTACCACTGTTAGTTCCCTTACCAACGTTGATGATAGCATCTTCTGCTTCAACAATTTCTTCTTTTGGTTCGCCAACAATTTCAGAATTTTTGATGGTCCATGTTGTAGTTTTTGTACCAACCTTACCTGCTTTTACAATTTCGTATTCACCTTTTTTAAGTGTGTCTACTTCGTTAACAGTGTATTTAAATGGTAGTTCTTCAACGTGTTTTACTTCCCCTTCAGTATTTCTACCTACTTTGATAATTTTCTTAGTAGGCGCTTTGGTTTCAGTAAATTCACCTGGTTTTGTTTCTGTTACTTCACCATTTACTATTGTTAAGGTTGTGGTTCTCGTTTTTTCGCCTGGTACACCTTCTTGGCTTACTACTTGTTCACCTGGTTTAAGATTGTCGTCAAACTGGATTTCAACTTCAAATGGCACTTCAACTTTTTCTTCGATTGTGTGGGTTCCATTGGATTTGGCACCAATTCTGATTTTTCTGTTTACTGGTGCTTTAGTTTGTGTAGTTTCTCCACGAACCTCTTCTCCAGTCTCACCATTTGTGATTTCTCTGGTAACCTTGGTTTCTTGTTCACCAAGAACTCCAGCTTGGTCTTCCACAATTTCGTTTGGTTCTAGACTTGGATCAATTGTTACTTCGGTATCAAATGGGACTGGGTCTTTATCTACGTATTCAAGTGTACCTGTGAAGTCCTCTTCTCCGACTAGGATCACGGCATTTTTAGCTTCTTTAATTGTCTTGTATTCAGACTCGTCAGTTACCTTAGAATTTTCAATTGTTAAGACTCTTTCTTTTAGACCGTTTTCTCCAGTCTGTGGAACGCCATCCACTTCAGCATATTTCCACTCACCTTTTTTAAGGGATGGGTCTTTTTTAACTTCAGTTTTAAATGGAATGATTTCTGTTTCCTTATATTGGCCCTTAGTATTTGAACCAACTCTTATCTTTCTAGTTACTGGTTCTTTGGTAACTTTCGATTCTCCACGAATTTCTTCTCCAGCCGATCCATTTTTTATGTCTCTTTTTACTGGCGTTTGTTTTTCACCAAGTTCACCTTTTTGATCGACTTCAATTACATTTGGTGCAAGACTTGGGTCGACTGTTACTTCCGTTTCAAATGGGATTGGATCTTTGTCGACGTATTCAAGGGTGCCCTCAAAATCTTTATCACCGACTTCGATAATAGCAGCTACTGGTTCTGTTCTCTCTTCAGTTTTGTCTACTACCTTAGAGTTTTCTATTGTCCAAGTGGTTGTAATTTTACCTGCTTGACCTTTTTGTTCGATCCCGTCAACTGTCTTATAACGCCATTCGCCTTTTGCTAGTTCTTTGTTTTCTTCTACAATTACATCAAATGGGATTTTTTCAGTGTGTTCAATTTTATTATTTGTCCCAGAAGCTAGAAACTGCGCATTCACTACTTCAGTTCCCACATCTTGACCATCTTCTACGTAATGGGCTGTAACTGGCACAGAGATGATGGTTTCATCTAGCTTATCCCCTTCTCTAATATTTGGAATATTTGCTGTTACTACCCCTGTCTCCTTATCAATAGATACAGTCCAAGTATTTCCCTTATTATCTGTGTACTCTGTTCCCGCTATTGAGTAGCTTGCTGGAGTTCTCGTATCGATACCGCCATCTTGTTTTACGATAGGTTTAGAGGTTAGAGTTTCTCCTGCCTTACCATTTTTGGCATCATATCTTGGTGGTAGGTTTTCTTTTTGCTTTATAACGAATGCTGCCCTTACTTCTTCAGTAAATTTTATCTCAGGATTTTTCTCCTCTTCATAGTGGGCTGTGACAGGTACTACTAGCTTTTCACCACCGATAAAGTTTTTGGCAATCTTTGGTTTAACAGTAACGATCCCTGATTTAGGATCGATTTTTGCTGTCCACTCGTTGCCGTGATCATCAGTATATGTGTCTTTTTCTATAGTGTATTCAACTGGTCGCCTTTTCTCTTGGTCTTCTGCTTTTATAGAAAGATGAGGCTGAGATGTTTCTGTTTCTGTAGGATATAAAACCTGTGAATAGTACTGTGGGATGTTGTTGCCAGATTCTTTTACAATTAGTGAAACCTTATGAACATCAACAGAACCGTTTGTATAGGTATATCTAATCGAGAACGGCATATAATCTAAAGCTTTTGCACTCTTAGGAGGTGTGATTTTGATCTCTGTTAAAGAATCATTACCCTCTATCTTCCATTGGTCCTCAGGATCCTTGCCTTGGTTATATCTATCTAGAAAACTAGTATCAAGACTGGCATTAGCATGCTTCCTACCTACTGCGTCTGTAATGTCATCTGTTGACTCTTGAGTGCTGTTCTTTATTATATAAGGAATCCCTGCCCTAACATATGACACTTCTGATGTCGAGGTTTTTACACCATCCTCATCAATATAGTCTTGGTCATGGTATTTGGTATCGTCAAGATTTAGACCGAATTCACCGATTAAGTTGTAGTGGTCGTAGCGTGCAATACCTTGTTTATCGATAACTACCTCTTTGCCCTTATGGCTGATGGTTTCTGCACCCGCACCTGTTGATATGTAGATTCCATATTCTCCTGTTGCCGCTTGAAATTCATCAGCTGTTCTTGGACGGGCAAAGAATTTTACCCTTAAATTTTGAAGCCCTGTATAGGATTTGTTTTTGTAGAAGATAGAGTCTTTGTTGACAGACCCATCGTCATTTACAGCACCTTTTGGCATTTCGATGACAACCTTGTCTTGGTCGTTGATATAGGCACTGGCACCTGGGACCACTTGGCCTGTTTCTGGATGATAGACTTGACCGACTAGTCTCTCTCTAGCACTAGCATCAAGGTTTGATACTGTTACACCCGTTGTAATAGTTTGACCATTGACATATACTTTTTCATTATGGCTGCCGGTTAAAGTTATCAGTGAAAGCTGGTCATTTTCATTTGGCCATGGGTTCACTGTAAAGCTAAAGTAACTGCTTTCTCCTTGGGTGGCTTTATTTGTCTGATTACTTGCATCTTTTGAATAGTTACCCTTCCATCCTATGGTAGTATTCTCGTTTTCGATACTGTTAATATGTTCAAGGTCTTTTACAGTAGCATAAAGGTTTAAATTTCTTTGAGCCCTAATGCCTTCTATTATTATTTCTGATTCAGCTTTATAATTAGCCTCTTTAAAGTCTCCCTTTTCTGCAATTTTTACTCCTACGTCATTTGAAGGTATATTTCCAGTATTAAGATAAGTTCCCATGTTACCAATGTTAGAAAATACAAAATCAGTATATGTCCTTTGACCTTTTTCTTTGTCAAATTCAAACTCTATCCCCCACTTGGTTTTGTCTGGACTAGAAGCAGATGGTTCCATGGTTTTATAGCGGAATCCATCCTTGAAGTCCATGCTAGGATCAGTAAATTTAAATGTTGGACCCTCACCTCTTGTCAATTGGGTCTCACGGTATTCGCCAACTTTTTTCTCATCTTCTGCATAGTTGGGTTCTGAGCTTGCCTCTGCCATTTGGCGGGCGAGTTGAGGCTCCTCTGATAATTCGAGTCCATCTGATTCAGCTGAACTTGCGTCAGGGGTAGTGGAGAAGGTTGTGATGGTCTCTGCTCGTTCAGTAACGTCCTCTTCTCCTAAATTATCAAGAATAGAGGGAGCTTCTGGTTCAACTGTATCTTCAGGATTGGCGGTTGTCGCGGGTTCAATGGGAATCTCTTCAGCTTCGTCGGCAGGAGGGAGTGTTTCCCCAACAATTGCCAACTCTTCATCGGCTGCATAAACAGTGGGGACTTGTCCCGCTAAGAAGGCTGCAATCGCCACACTGGCTAAGCCAAGGGTGGTCTTTCTTAATGTGTATCGGTATTGTTTATCCATGGTTGTCTCCTAATCATTTATTTTGTTCAAATTATGACGATTCTTTAGCTAATTACAAGATATTTCTCTTCTGGCTCCATTAAATCGAGTTGTTATTTTTACGCTAAATAGGGATTGTTTTCTATTATAAAGGTTAAGCCCTCTTGCATGATCATTTCAATTTTCGAATTTCCTGTTAATCGCGCCAGCTATGACTCGATTGAGACGGATCCTTGATTGAGATACCTCCCTTCATTCTATTTTTACTCTTTCAAACGGCCTTATTCGTTAGTGGTGACTGATGGTCGATCGTCGATTCCATCTTCTATTTCAATATGCGGTTTTCGCCTCAGCAGATTCTTCACCACTTTGGTCCAAACGAACCCTATGGTGCATAAACTTCCTACTTTCTTTATCCTACAGTATCCGTTTGAGAATGTCTATTAAATCACAATGTTTTAGATCCTTTAATTGAATTCTTAAGAAAAGGATCTAAACACTCATCTTATCAACAAGTGTTAACAGAAGTCCCATACTGCTCCGACTCTTTTGGTCATAAGAGGATCCAGTGAATGGTCATTTAACCATCCCCCTTACAATAGAAGGAAACCGTTATGAAGGATACGTCCTCACTGCAAGAGGACAGACATTCATTAAAGAGAGTCTCGGATAGAGGAAAAGTAAAGAGACTAAGCAACCACCATTTGCTTAGTCTCTCTTGAACCGTAACGTTTCAATTTAAAAGAGTTTTCTTACGATTCACCCTATTTAAAAGAGTGTCAATTCAATAAATTATAATCCGAATTTGGGGAATCTTACGATTTATATCCAATTTTTGACCTGAGGACTAAGAAGCCTCCTGTAAGTAGTCCGATACCAAGAGTAGAAAGAACTATCTGGAACATGATTGATTCACCAGTATGAGGCAGATGATTGTTCTTATCTTGCTGTTGATTAGGAGTGCTAGTATTATCTCCTGGTGTTCCACCCGATACCGACGTCACTCCTGAAGGTACAGGTATTTCTTCTGTGGTCGTTGTATCCTCAACTGTTGTAGCATTATGGACAGTCGTGGTGCTTACGGTTGTTGGTCTGTCCTCAACAGTCGTGGTGTTTACTGTTGTTGGCCTGTCCTCAACAGTCGTGGTGCTTACGGTTGTTGTAGTATCCTCAACGGTCATCGTGCTTACGGTTGTTGTAGTATCCTCAACGGTCGTCGTGCTTAAGGTTGTTGGCCTATCTTCAACGGTTGTGGTGCTTACTGTTGTCGGCCTATCCTCAGCGG
>NZ_JH601133.1:663713-665469 GCF_000245795.1 Facklamia languida CCUG 37842
TATCCTCAACGGTCGTCGTGCTTAAGGTTGTTGTAGTATCCTCAACGGTCGTCGTGCTTAAGGTTGTTGTAGTATCCTCAACGGTCGTCGTGCTTGCTGTTGTTGTAGTATCCTCGACACTTGTAGTGTTGTTATTGCAATTTTCGATGGTGATCAATAGTGACTGGTCATTCGGTAGGTTAAAGTAATACGGTTTATTGGTAAATTCATAGCCAGCTGGTGCTGCGATTTCAACAAAGTAATAATCTCCTTCAACAAGATCGCTTACTTGTATCAATCCACTTTCATCTGTTATATAAGTCCCGACCTTCACTTCTTCAACAAGATCGCCTACCTTCATCAATCCACTTTCATCGAATTCTTCAGCTGTCGTATTTATCATCAGAGCAGATTTTTCAGCTAGTTTTTCTTCCAATTGTTCTTCTAATGTAGCAATTTGTGTCTTTAAACTTTCGATTGTGATTAGGTGTTCACTATCAAACGGTTCACTTGATTCAGATTGAATCGCTGTTTCGTGTTCCGCTTCTAATATCGCTCTTTGATTCTGTAATTCAACAATCTGCGCGCGTAAATCTTCAATTTCCTTATCGATTATTGAAGTGTCAACGGATACTGGTTCATCGGGCACTGCAGAAGAGTCTGATGTCTCTTCTACCGTTGTTTGAGTGACTTGATACAACTCAAAAATTACCCCTTCAACCGCTTGACCGTATTGATCAACTTTCTTAATTGAAACATCATACAAATCTGGTTTAGGCGCTTCGGTTGTTGTCGTAGGTTCTTCTGTAGTCGTTGTGGATATTTCAGTGATTGTTGTAGAAGTTGATTCCTCTGTGGTGGTTGTTTCTTCTACAATATTTTCAAACACTGCATCGGGCGAATAAACGACTTCGCTGGCGACTAATTTTCCTTCTTGATCCGAAACTTGGAATGTTGCTGAGATAGTAGAATCATCATATTTAACCGTACTATCAGATCCATGGACTTCTTTAATCGTGTATCTAAACTCTCCTGTTTTACTTAAGGTAATCGCAGGGAATATGACTTTACCAGCTTCGTTTGATACAGTGTGGATTACTTGACCCTCTGCATTAATTAATTCAAATGAGAATTCACCGTCTTTTATTTCTCGACCCGTTAAGACTTTGCTTACTTCTAAAACTAACGCCCCATCAGCTGGTTTATAAGTGTTCTCAAATTGACTGTCCCCATTTTCATAAGTAACAGCTGTCTCTAACTTGCCTTCCTTATCTATTACGACTACCGTCACATTCACAGGTGTTTCATCATAAGTGACGCCTGGTAGTTCACCTTTTGTTTCAGTGATCGTATAGGTGTAAGTGCCAGCTTTATCATAAGTAATCGGTGCAAAGGTAATGTTTTCCCCAACGTTGGTTACCGTTTCAGTATGGGGTTTTTCGACTCCCTCTGTGGTCTCAGTTAAGACGAACTCGAACTCACCATCCGCTAATTCACGTCCTGTTATGACTTTGGTTGCTGTGATGTTTGCTTCACCTGGAGTTGCGGTATAGGCATTTTCGAATTGACTGTCCTCATTTTCATAGGTAACAGCTGTCTCTAACTTGCCTTCCTTATCGGTTACAACTACGGTCACATTAACTGGTGTTTCATCATAGGTGATACCTGGTAATTCACCTTTTGTTTCAGTGATTGTATAGGTGTAAGTACCAGCTTTTTCATAGCTAATTGGGGCGAAGGTAATGTTACCTCCAACGTTGGTCACCGTTTCAGTATG
>NZ_JH601133.1:665908-796755 GCF_000245795.1 Facklamia languida CCUG 37842
GTTTCAGTGATTGTATAGGTGTAAGTACCAGCTTTTTCATAGCTAATTGGGGCGAAGGTAATGTTACCTCCAACGTTGGTCACCGTTTCAGTATGGGGTTTTTCGACACCTTCTGTGGTTTCGGTTAAGACGAACTCGAACTCACCATCCGCTAAATCACGTCCTGTTAAGACTTTGGTTGCGGTGATGGTCGCTTCACCTGGACTTGCGGTATAGGTATTCTCTACAGTAAACTCATTTGTTGAGCCTTCGACAGCAGTAACTTTTCCAGCAGTATAATTATCTGCTTTCCAATCAATACCGTCTTTATCTACTTCTTTGACCGTATACTGAATTTTTTCTCCATTACCCTCTGAATCTAATTCAACTTTTGGTAGATTAGTCCACTCTACTTTCGTTGAGTCAGACGGTAATTGTTTACGTTCACCAACTAATTCTTCGCCATTCATTAATTGGAAGTAAACATCTGGTTTTGTTGCACCTTCCGGAACATCTTTCCATGTTTTAGTTACTTTTACTGAAGTCGTTTCATAATTATTAGTGAAGGTAAATGTTTTCGGTTGTGTTTCATCTTCTTCAGTGTCTGGATCATTAGCCACGGCGTCTTGAACGGTTGGTTCACTTACAGTATAGCCTGGAGCTTTCCAATCATTACCGCCTTTATCAACCTCTTTGACGGTATACTGAATGTCGTTTCCGTCAGCACCGACTATTGGTAGATTTTCCCAACTTACTGTTTTACCTGTATATTGAACAGGGTTTGATTGTCCTTCCGGAACTTCAGCTTTACTATCACCATTCATTAATTGGAAGTAGACATCTGGAGTATCCTCTGTTGGTTTGGCATTCTTCTCAGTTGGTTTACCATCTTTTTGCCATACTTTTTCTGATAATACAGTAACTTTTTCGTCTTCTTTTGTATTTGTTACTGTAATAAATTTATTTGAGCTTTCTGCAGTCAGTTCTTCTGAACTATAAGTTGTTTTGAACCCTTCTAATCCCTCAACTTCTTTTCCATTTTTAACAGAGTACTCTTTAACTGAATATTTTATTAAGTCTCCATTCTCATCGTAAGGAGGCAGATTCCAAAATCCAGCACGCCATGGATAGTATTCGCCTTCGTTTGAAGTGTAACTATCGGTACTACCGTTTAATATAATTGATTGTTTTTCATCTCCATTAGCAAATAATTTTAAAATAATTGTTTTGTCTTCAGCATCACTTACATTAGACCACTCTTTTTGTGCAAAAATATCGATTCCTTCATTATTAACAATCGTAATACCGGATTCGCCATCTCCTGAAGCTGAGGAGGGTGTATAATTTACAGCATTATTTCTTATAATACTTTCAACATCCGGACGTTGAAGTCCATTTTGATCTTTATTTACTTTAATATCATCAAAATCATAAAATACTTGAGATAGATATTGTGGATTATCATTCGTCTCATCTAGATTAATAAATTTACCATCCACAACAATTACGTAAGAGTCTCTTGGATCAACCGTTCCAAAGTTTATCGTAAATTTATCTAAACTAGATTCCGTCGTCCTTTGAACTCTATCAATATCAAACTTTTCTGAGAAATCTAGAACCTCACCACTTTCGATACCCTCATCGAAGGTTTTTTGATTATAGGCATAACTATATGGCATATATTTGCGACTTGCAGTTGGTACTTTATATATTTTAATATTAGCACCAGCTGCATTGGTAATGGAGTTTTGATTTCCTCGATTTGAAAAAGTCAATGTGGTATTAGTTGTAGTTTGTTGATTCCCTTCTAATGGATTGACATAGATAATTTGTCGGAAGGTGTTCTTATTTAAATCTGAACTTACAACAAGCGATCCTACCGAAGGAAATCCTTTAAGATTTGGTGGTGTCTGGAATGGCAAGGTTCCCTGATTTGCAACTTGATGTGCTTCCTTCTCCCGATAATCAATATCAATCGGTTCAGTTTTATAAGTCATACCTAAAGAAGAATCACCGATAGTATACCCAAAAACTTCTCCTTTTTTACTTGTAGTTATTACTGATCGGTCAACATATCCCCCAATAGATGTCGTACCAGATAATACTTTAAAAGTATCAACATAATCTGTAAAAGTATATTTAATCGTTTTGTTTGTCGGATCATATGTAGCTTCCGCAATAACTCCCAAATTATTTGCTAATGATATTTTGTCTGTTAATACTTGTATCGGTGAAATACCAGTAGGATCATAATTATCACTTAACTTAACCGTAAAATAATCCCCAGCTTTGATGTCATCAGGTAAATCATCAACAAAGCCTAACTCATATGCTAATTCTAACCCTACTGCTTCGTTTGGATAAATAACATTCTGACTTGCACCCTTCCTCTTTGATGGATTTAAAATTCGAGAAGACGAATTTAATAATACAACCTTGTCTGAAACATTCCTTCCACCTTTTTGTGGAACAGTGAAAGGAACGCCAATCGGAATGGTATACTCTTTAGTATCCGCCACATATCCTTTGGGAGCCTTTTTTTCCTTTAAGGTATGCTTTCCACCGGTTGTTATTGGGTAATCAATAACCCCGTCTTCTCCCTCTCTTGGGATACCGTCAATAAGATTTCCTTGTGCATCTTTAAATTCAAAAATAGCACCTTTTAATGGTTTTCCATCTTGATCAACTTTACGAACAGTGAAATTGTGCGGCAAATTTGTATTTTCTACGTCTTGACCGAAGACTTGCTTAATAGTCAGCATAGGAACCATGGTTGCAATTACCATGAAGAAAGACACTAAACGAAATAAAATTTTATTTAGCTTCATATTCTGTGTTTTTTTCATTATTTGTTCTCCTATCCAATAATTTAGGTTTTTTAGGGCAACCTATAATCCCTTTTCATATTTTAAAACTATTTTCGTTAAATTCAATAGGAAAATATAGCTGTATAACTTTCTGATAGAAAACGACTATCACACATTGTACAAATAGTTCATTATAAATGTTAAATTGAATTGATTTCTTTACTTGTATTTTTATATTCCCTGAATAGAAACATCTAATAACAAACCTTTCTCTCTTAAAGAGACAAGCTTAATTTAATATAAGATTTAGTTAAATAACAGAAAATTACTTCCTCAACTTTTAATGACTCTCCCTCCCTTTTGGCGGACCAACAATGGTCATAATTCGATCTATTTTCCCACCTTGTTTTCCATAGATAGATTTTTGTGTGACCCTGCATCTTTACATTTTCTTTACATCGTTTTTACTTAGAATTTACCTTGCCTTGTTACAATTCAGGAAGGGTCATAAGATTCTTGACACCTTATCGAATGATCAAATCAGAAAGGATGTTGACACCTTGAAACATTTAATTAAACGAACACTCTTAGTGGGGCTTGGACTTTCTGCTCTTGCCATGACAGCACCTAGTCCCAGTCATGCGGAAGATGCTCTAAGTGGTACGATTGAATTCTATACGTCACAACCAGACGAAGATGCGGCGAAGTTAGTCGAAGAATTTAATAAGCTCTACCCTGATGTGACAATTAATATTTACCGGTCTGGAACAGAGGAAGTCGTCAGCAAAATCAATGCTGAGGAAGAAGCAGGTCAGGTCTTAGCCGATGTGGTCCTACTTGCTGATGCAGTTACCTTTGAAGGCTTTAAATCACGCGACTTGCTTTTAGAATACCGTTCGCCGGAGACGGAAGCGATTGATTCTCAATATGTTGATGATTACTACACAGGGACTAAGACACTGGCGACTGGTATTATTTATAATACAGATGCCATCACCGAAGCACCAGATTCATGGAATCTCTTTACTGATGAAGCTAGCAAAGATGCCTTTGCGATGCCAAGTCCTCTCTACTCAGGAGCTGCTGCCTATAATCTGGGTGTCTTGACTCGTAATGAAGCCTTTGGCTGGGATTTCTACCAACAAATCCAAACCAATCAGCCGATGGTCACGAAAGGTAATGGTGGGGTGCTCGAGTCTGTCGCTAGTGGCGAGCGGTCATTTGGTATGATTGTCGACTACCTGGTCCAAAGAGCTGCCAAGGATGGCGCTCCTGTTGCCTTCGCTTATCCTAAGGAAGGAGTTCCTGTCATCACTGAACCAATCGGTATTATGGCGGCAACGGAAGAAGAAGAAATTGCGAAAGCTTTTGTGGACTTCCTCTTGTCTGAAGCGGGACAAACGCTCCAAGCAGAGTTAGGCTATGCCCCCATCCGTCAAGGGATCGAGGCGCCTGAAGGTCTACGGTCCGTTGATGAAATTGATGCCGTGCTCTCTGCCGATATGAAAGAATTATTTGAGAATCGCGAAGCGGATAAAGAAGCCTTCGACAAACTCTTCGCCGAATAACCTAGGGGGGTAACCCTTGAAAATTCCAACTGAACCGCGCGTTGAGGGGTCCTCATTGACTAGGATTCCCTCAACGCTTCTTAAAAAATCTTTAAAGAACTTTATCCTACTATTATTAGTGGTTCTCTTCTTTGCCTTGCCAATCTTACGTCTATTCTGGATGAGCATCCAAGAAGAGGGGCACTTGTCCTTAACGCACTATCAAACCATCCTAAGTGATCCAAGAACATGGGAGGTCCTTGGCAACACCCTCCACCTTGTCTTCGGTTCCCTCATCTTAGCCTCCTTGATCGGGATCACCCTAGCCTGGATCGTCGCCTATACAGACATTCGATTTAAGTCCGTCATCCAACTCTTAACCTTCTTACCGCTTGTGATCCCATCTTACGTTGCTTCCTTGGCTTGGGTTCAATTCTTCCGTCCAAAAGGGCTGGTCTCCCAGCTCCTATCCGCTCTGCTAGTCGAACCAATTAAGATCAACCTCTACAGTCTCGGTGGGATCATTTTTGTGATGGGTTTGACGACCTACCCCTTGGTTTATCTCTTTACAGTCAATGCTTTTAGAAGGATTCCAAGAGATGCAGAATTAGCCGCTCGCTCCAGTGGTGCTTCCTTGTGGCGAGTCTTTTCAAAGATTACCTTGCCTATGGCATTACCGGGGATTATGGGGGGGATATTTATCGCTTTTTTGAATTGTTTAGATAACTTTGGGATTCCTGCTTTCTTAGGGACACCCGCTCATATAACCGTTTTAACCACTTATATTTACCAACAGGTGATTGGCTTTGGACCCACTGCTTTTAATCGCTCAGCTGTTTTATCGGTTCTTTTAACACTGATCGCTTTGGTAGTGATGGGGATTCAATGGCTCATCACCCGCAAATCACAAGTCATCGAAACCCATCAGCTCGATTCTAGACCGCGCTATTCTCTAGGTCGAAGGCGCTGGCTCATCGAAGCCATCGTAGCCCTCTTCTTGGTAACAACAAGCATCATGCCCTTAATCTCACTGGTCTGCTCTCCCTTAGTCAAGGCAGTCGGCCTTCCATTCACTTGGGATAACCTCAGCTTCAAAAACTACCAATTCATTCTATCCAACCCCCAAACCCAAGGAGCCATCCTGACTAGTTTGAAGCTAGCTGGGATTTCCGCGCTGATTATCCTTATCCTAGGAACCCTCTTTGCCTACAAAAGGACCCGGGAAAACAATCGTTTGACCCGGTACCTGGAAGCTATGATGACTGCCCCTTATGCTTTACCGGGTACGGTTTTTGCCTTGGCCATGATTTTCAATTGGATGCAACCCCTGCCTGGTTGGAATCCAGGTATCTATGGTTCTGTTTGGATCCTTTATCTGGCATATGTATCGCGCTTTATGATTATCCAAGTTCGCAGTGGGGTGACCGCTTTTAATCAAATCGATCGGTCGGTCGAAGAAGCGGGGCAAGTCGCTGGGATGACGGGTTGGACCAAATGGCGCACCCTCCTTATTCCCTTGATTCTTCCTGTTGTCTTTAATGGAACCCTCTTAGTCTTCTTGCAGTCCCTGACTGAATTAACCCTCTCCTCCCTCCTCTATTCTTCCCAAGCGAAGACCATCGGGGTTCAAGTACTAAGTTATCAACAAGCGGGCTACACATTGAATGCGACGGCTTTTTCTAGCCTGATTGTCGGTTTGATTTTCCTAGCTTATTTAGTCGTCTTCCTGTTAGCAGGTATCCTGAGACGAAAGAGGTGGATCCAATGAGTATTCAAATCAATCAATTAACAAAAAACTACCAAGACTATCAAGCCTTGAAAGAGATCAACCTGACCATCCATGACAATGAATTTATCGCCATCCTGGGACCATCTGGCTGTGGCAAGACCACTTTGCTTCGACTGATCGCTGGATTTGACCTTCCAACCAGTGGACAAATTATCGAAGAGGGGCGCGTCGTGTCAACGAGCCAGCAGCGCATTCCCGTCAACCAACGCAACATTAGCATGGTCTTTCAAAATTTTGCCCTGTGGCCACACCTGACGGTCAGTCAGCACCTCCTCTTCCCCTTAAAGCATCACCACTTTGTCCCTGAAAAGTATCGTAAAAACCCTAAAGAACGCATTCAAGAAGTACTGGCCATGGTCGATTTAGAAGATAAACAAGATCATTATCCTCATCAATTATCAGGGGGTCAAAAGCAACGCGTGGCCTTGGCGCGGGCGCTTGTGACAGAACCCAAATTATTATTGATGGATGAACCCTTGAGTGCACTGGATGCAGAGCTACGAATTGAGATGCGCAGTGAAATCCAACGCCTACACCAACAAACGCAAGCCGCGATTGTTTATGTGACACATGACCAGGGGGAAGCCTTAGCGATGGCCGATCGCATTATGGTCATGAACCAAGGAACCGTTGAGCAGATTGCCAGCCCTGAAACGATTTACTACCAGCCCGCCAGCCAATTTGTTAGTGAATTTGTCAGTAAAGCCAATCTCTTCAAGGGACGCTGGGAGAACCATCTCTTTCAAGTGGAAGGGACGGACTGTTATTGGTCCGATCATGATACGCCACAGTCCCTTAAGGATCAAAATTACTACCTCGTCCGGCCCGAATCCATTCAGTTATTACCAGTTGAATCCAATGATTCTCAAGGACTCATTGGTCGGATTGAGACTCGACAATTTCAAGGCCAACACTACCATTACACCATCCAATTAGCCCATCAAACCATCCAAGCCAGCCTCCCCTACACTCAAAAATTCCCCCTTGGAACAAGGGTGGCGATCGTACCTCAGGGTCAAGGAGGGATCTAAATGCTTAAGTTGACCATCCTCGGATACTGGGCAGGCTTCCCCAACTTAGGTTCAGGGAGTTCTAGCTACCTCCTTCAAGGCCCCTTAGGCAATGTCATCCTGGATATGGGGTCTGGGAGTGCCGCGAGTTATACCGCTCAACATCACTATGAAACGCTTCAAGGATTGGTCCTCTCACACTGGCATCACGACCACGCGGCCGACCTGCTCCATTATCAGCACGCCTGGAAGGTTCTGATGAAGCAAGGAATTGTTCAAGATCCTCTACCCCTCTATGCACCACCGATTCCTAGCTATCTTCATCCCCTGCTCGATCCCTCTATCCTCGATATCCACTTAATCAATGAACAAGCACCTTTTGAATTGGCTGGGATTCAATTTGAGCCTTTCCCAGTCCACCATACCATCCTCTGCTATGGTATGAAGATGCAATTCGAGGATGAGACAATAGCTTATACTGGGGATACAGCCTACTTCTCCCAGCTAAGCCAAGTCATTAAAGGGTGCCAGGTTTTACTCTGCGAAGCGACGAATTTTGAAGGAAGTCTCCATTCGAGCGGTCAGGGCCATATGTCGCCACAAGAGGCCATCCATCTGGCCCATGAAGCGGAAGTGGACCAAGTGATCCTCACCCACCTGCCGAGCGACCTCAACCTCGACCAGGTTCGTTCACAATTGTCCGCACAATACCCGAATCAGTGGGCCATCTTAGCAGCTGATTATGGCGGCTAAATCATCGCCGGTCTCATTAAAGGTTCTATCTCCCTTTTCTATTCCATACCAATAAGACCAGCCCCTGAGTCCATTCAAAGGCTGGTCTTTTCTTACACTTGATTCGATCCTGACAGAGTGAGATGGTATAATACATCCAACAATCAACAAGGAGGCTCATGATGTCAAAGTCTAATTCGACAAATAATAATCTTCTCCTAGACCGGGTCCAGGGCCTCTACCAAGCCCATGCTGAGGTCCCCTACATCTCGCCGGATCGTGACTTACCAGCTTGGTTAGAAGACCTCAACTTGGGTAAGAGCCGGCCAGTCGCTAAGCGGCAGATGATCCGCACTCCAGAAGGCCTGTTACCTGGCCATATCATCCTCTTGTGGCGAGTGAGTCTAGGTACCTATACCTCGGACACCTGGATCAGCAAGTATTTCGAATACGATTATGGTATTAATGGTCAAGACATTGACAAGTTGGTCCAAGCTGGTTATGTCCGCATTCAATCCGCCACCGAGTCCTTGGACCTGGTCACTAGCCCCCAGCTTAAAGCCTGGCTCAAAGCTAAGGGGGTCAAGGGTTACTCCAAGCTCAACAAGTCAGACCTGATCCAAGCCGTTCTCGCCCATTATCCAGAAGGCGACCTAGCCGATCTCTATGACCAAAGACGCTATGTCCTAACGCCTAAGGGACAGGCGACCTTGGCGGCGAATAGGGAGATCGTCGACCGCCACCCCAAGATGGCGCTCTAGCCTAAGCGGCGGTCACGAGTCCTAGACCAAATCGAGGGCCCGCTCGACATAATTCGTAATAATCGCATCAACCCCCATTGCCGCAACCTGCTGGATCAATTCTGGGTCATTGACGGTATAGGGATTGACCTGAATGGCTTGGTCTTGACAGTTGATTAAGTCTGCTGGTTCTAGACTGACAAAGTAGGGATGGTAGTGGCCCACACCATACTGCTGGCAGTAGCTTCCTGGTTCTAAGAGGCAGGCCCCTGTTAGGAAGGCGAATTCGACCGCGGAACCCTTGGCGAGACTCATAAAGTCCACCACACTGTGATGGTTAAAGGATGAGATCAAGACCCGGTCGGCCAGATTAAATTCTTGGATCAACCCCCAAACGCGTTCATTGATCCCCTGGTAGCGGAAGATATTGGTCTTTAATTCAATATTAACCTTAATGGACAAGGGCTTGAACCATTCGAAGAATTCTCTTAAGGTGAGGATCTTAATGGCTTCTGGATGGCTAACCTGTGTCTGGGGAAAGTCCCCATAGAAGGCGAAGGTTTTCAATTCCTTGAGGGTCTTATCTTTCACATAGCCTTGGCCATTAGAGGTCCGGTCAATCCGTTCATCATGAATGATCACCACCTCTTGGTCCTTGGTTAAGTGAACATCTAACTCGATCCCCCAAATATCAAAGTCTGCCGCCTTGTCAAAAGCTAAGAGGGTATTCTCAGGATAATAAGCGGAATATCCGCGGTGGGCAATAATCGCTGTCATTATTTACTAAAGTCCTCTCCAACAATCCGGTTGAGAATGGATTGTTCTGTTTCTTTGTCAAAAAGCATAATCTTCTCCATATTCAGATGAATGTAGACTTGTTCACCAATTCGAACCGGTCGCGCCGGATTAAACCGCGCAACCGATTCTCTCTCACACGCCTTGAAGTCAAAATAGACATAGGTATCCGATCCCACTTGTTCCACATTCTTAGCGGTTACCTGAACGGTGCTGGGGGTAGAGAGACTATCGGTATAATGCAAGTCTTCCGGCCGGATACCGACGTAAATCGCTTGCCCTACTGGGTCGACCTTTAAGTTGGCCCGGTTGCTTTCGTCTAAGGGGAAGCGTTGGTCATTAATCTGAACCGCTGGTCCATCCCCATCCTGAACCAAGTGCCCATTAAAGAGGTTCATCATGGGCGATCCTATAAATTCGGCCACAAATTTGTTGGCTGGATTATAGTAGAGGTTGGCCGGTGTATCAAATTGTTCAATATTCCCTTCACTCATCACCGCAATCTTGGTCCCCATGGTCATGGCTTCTGTCTGGTCATGGGTCACATAGATGAAGGTTGTACCCAGCTCCCGGTGGAGTTGAGTAATTTCTGCCCGCATGGAGACCCGCAACTTGGCATCCAAGTTGGAAAGGGGTTCATCCAGAAGAAAGACCTTGGGGCTGCGCACCATGGCCCGGCCAAGTGCTACCCGCTGACGCTGACCACCGGATAAGGCCCCTGGCTTCTTATCCAAAAGGGGGGTCAATTGGAGAACCTGAGCCACTTGTTCCACCCGACGATAGCGCTCCTTCTTCTTAAAGCCCTGCATCTTGAGGGCAAAGGCCATATTATCCCGGACATTCATATGGGGATAGAGGGCATAGGACTGAAAGACCATGGCAATATCTCGGTCCTTAGCTGGGATATTATTGACCAATGTATCCCCGATCCACAACTCCCCTTCTGAAATGGTCTCCAATCCCGCGATCATTCGCAAGGTGGTCGACTTCCCACAGCCTGATGGCCCGACAAAAACAATAAACTCCTGGTCTTCAATTTCTAAGTTAATATTCTTGACAGCCTTATAGCCATCTTCATAAATTTTAGCGACGTCGATTAAGCGTAACTTTGCCATTGACTTTCCTCCTTCAATTATCCTTTGACCGCACCAGCTGTTAAGCCCTTGACCATATTGCGCTGACCCACAATAAAGATTAAGAGACTCGGAATCATACAGAGGACCACACCCGCTACCATGAGAACCAGCGATTGCGAATCCACACTATTGAGCATGGAAATCCCGATCTGAACCGTCCGCGCTTTGTCATTATTGGTCACCAAGAGGGGCCACATATACATATTCCAGCCTGATAAGAAGGATTGAACCGCCATGGCCCCAAGAGTCGGCTTAATTAGGGGCATCAAGATGGTAAAGACAAAGCGACTATCCGAACAGCCGTCAATCTTAGCGGATTCATAGACCTCATAGGGGAAATTCTCAAGAGATTGGACACACAAGAAGATGTTAAATGCGGAGACCATATAAGGAATGATCAAGACATAAAGGGTATCGGTCCAGCCCCACTTTGAAACCATTAAGAATTGTGAAATGATCACGGCTTCGCCTGGGATCATCATAGTGGAAAGGATTAAGGCGTATAAGATCCCCTTGCCCTTGAAATTCAAGAAGCGGAAGGCAAACCCTGCCAGGAGAGACGTGGCAATCTGCAAGAGGGTAACGGAGATCGCGACAATCATGGAATTGCGGATGTAGGTCCCGATGGGGGCAATCTTAAAGACATCCACAAAGTTATCCAGGGTTGGATGCTGAGGAAAGAGGACAGAATCGGGATTGTATAATTCACCCGAAGGCTTGACTGCCATCAAAAAGGCATAGATCAAAGGGAACATAATAAAGACCCAGGCCAAGAGGTTTAAGCCAATTAAGGCCACCCGTCCCCAGCGTGCTTGCCGGATATACTTCTTCTCAATGGGACTCAGTTGTCGTTGGGTCATACCTTTCGCTCCCTTCTAGTCATAAACATCAGGATCGTTAAGATCATCACAATCACAAATAAGACGACCGATTCAGCCGAGGCAAAGCCATAGCGATAATTCATAAAGGCATTCCGATAGACATCGTAGACAATCACGTTGGTGGATTGGCCAGGGCCTCCCTTGGTTAAGATGTTAATCTGCCCGAAGCTTTGGAAGGCATTAATAACATTGGTGACCACTACGAAGAAGAGGGTGGGCTTCAAGGAAGGCAGGGTGATGTTGGTGAATTGGTGCCAATTATTGGCCCCATCAATGGAAGCCGCTTCATATAAACTATCCTCAATACTGGCTAAGCCTGATGAGAAGTAGAGGAAGTTCATACCGGAATTCAACCAGCCCGTTAGAAAGGCCACCGCAAACAGTGCCAGGTCTGGATTGGTTAGCCATGACGTGGTCATGCCAAAGATCTTATTAATGACCCCCACTGTAGGATTCAACATCACTTGAAAGATCATGGCCATCCCGGCTGAAGCAATTGCCATCGGCATGGCATAGGACGCTGAGAAGAACTTAATACCGGGAAAGGTCTTTTGGCAGAGTAAGGCCGTTGTAAATCCAATCAAGACCCCCGTGACCACCACAATCAAGACAAATTTCAAACTGACCAGAACTGAATTCCAGAAACTGGCACTCGTAAACAATTCCGCGTAGTTTCCCCAGCCCAAAAAGCTGGCATTGGCTCCCATTCGGTCCGTTAGAAAAAGAGACCGATAAATGGTCTGGATAAACGGCCAAAACATAAAGCAGGCCAAAATTAAAAGCGCGGGTAATAAGTAGATAAAAGGTTGGACCTTCTTCGCCAAGGTCTTCTCTTCCTTAACCACCACGACATTCCTACCTGGCGTTGTCAAAATAGTCATCTCCTATCTC
Source organism: Facklamia languida CCUG 37842 (assembly GCF_000245795.1). Lineage (GTDB taxonomy): Bacteria > Bacillota > Bacilli > Lactobacillales > Aerococcaceae > Facklamia > Facklamia languida. The sequence continues at coordinate 678,216 of NZ_JH601133.1, forward strand.
ATAAAAATGAGCTGGGGGGTAAGCTAAATGCTTACAACCCAGCTCTTAAAGTCGCATTCGCAAGGCATTGATTAGTTGTTCGCAGCGTTGTAATCTTCTAGGGCTTTATTCACTTGACTTGCCATATCTGCCACAGCTGTTTGAACATCCTTGTTACCATTTAAGAGATTTTCAAGCTCTGCTTCAAAGATTTGACGTGCTTCTTGATTGACGGCTGAAACGGCACCTTGTGATTCAGGGGTTGCATCATGTAATTGGTCAATCGCTGTTTGGAATTGAGGGAACTCTTCTAAGTTTTTCTTGAAGGTCTCTTCTTCATGCGCAGCAGTTGTCACAGGGAAGTAACCTGTATCCGCATTCCATTGAGCTTGAGAAGGTGCTGAAACAAGGAATTGGATGAATTTCCATGCAGCGTCTTGACGGGCTTGGTCACCGGAATCAATGATGTAAAGCGAAGCCCCACCGATCGAAACGCCATCTTGGTCTTCTTCATCGATCCCTGGATAATAAGCTGTTCCCACTTCGAAACGGTTATCCACTTCGGTTAAGATTTGACGAAGGCTGGCAGTTGAACCAATTGTAATAGCAGATTGACCTGCAACGAATTCAGGGCTTCCGCCTTCACGGCCAACATTTGGCATTGCGCCACTGTCCACACCGTCTTTCCACATTTGGAGGATCTTAGCCATTCCGCCATTCTCATCAAAGGCAACCTTGGTTGCTGCTTGATCGCGGCCATTTCCATTGTCGAAGATGTCAAAGGCACCCTTGTTCATCCATTGTTCAATGTACCAACCATAAATCGTTGTTGACATAGCCATGGTTGCGCCACCCTTCTCAACTAGGGTTGGTGCAATTTCAAAAATTTCACGCATGTTGGTTGGAATTTCAGTGATGCCTGCCTTGTCAAAGATGTCCTTGTTATAGTACATAATTGGAGTTGAAGAGTTGAAAGGCATGGATTGTAAAGAATCATTAATGGTGTAATAAGCTAATAAATTAGGTTCAAACTCAGAAAGGTCAAAATTATCAGCATCCACATAGTCTTGAATTGGTGTTGTTAAGCCAGAATCCGTCATGAATTGTAGGCCTTGTTCAAAGACTTGGACCACATCTGCCCCTACTTCAGAACCTGAAGCAGAAGAACGTAACTTGGTTAAGGTCTCATCGTAAGATCCTTGGTATTGCGCTTCAACGACGATTTCATCTTGGGATTCGTTGAATTGGTCGACTAATTTTTGAAGGGCTTCACCTGTTGACCCTCCCATACCATGCCAGAAAGTTAACTTAATGGGTTCTTGAGCATGAGCCGTTTGGCCAAAGGGAGCCAATCCAGCCAATACCATCACAACTGATAGAAGACCCATCATTAAATGCTTGAGTGTTTTTTTCATTTGATATCCTCCTTCATTTCGACCTTTCTTTATCCTGATCGATAGTCCTAATATAGCAAGCCATTGTTAATTTAGTGTAAATCCAAAGTAAATTTTATGTAAAAGTACACAAGCAACCGGCTTAAATGCTGACAGCATCCAATCGGATTGAAAAGCTAAATGGGTCAAAATAAAAAGGCCTCAAAAAGAGGCCTGCCTTCCTATTAAAGGGCTAATATCTGTTACTCTTGGGATACTTCTATCAATAAATTCCATCAGAATAGAATTTTGAACCATAAAAAAAACAGCACATGACTCATTATCAGACTTTTACGCGTATATACAATAGTGTCTATTTAGCTTTATTGCAGCTTTTGCAGAACTTCTAATTACACACAAGAGTATAAGAAGTTATATTTTTTGCTACCTTTACTCGTAATGACTATAGATAGATTCGACTTTTTCAATCGTAAAATAGAAAATATGTTCTCTCGCATCTTTGCTAAATTTTCTTGGAATAATAAAATGTCTATTTAATTATATCCATCATTTTTGTAATGTCTGGAATAACGAATGGTAATGGCTAACCGTACGAGCAATTGTTCTTGTTGTAAATAATTTTAGTGCTAATCTTTTGTTATATTTTTGGAGGTTTGATACCCTTTATATAGGGATTAGTTGATTAATCCCTATATAAAAATTGAAAAGGGAAAATAGTTAACGCTTATGATGCTTGGCATAACGGATTTTTCTATGCGATTGAATCGGGTGATCTTACATTTAATTCTTCTCAAGCTACTTTACCTGCTAAAATAAGTCTTTTTTGGAGAGGCTTCCCTGCTGGAACTAGTAGTAGGTTAAAAGCTACTATTTCAGACAAGAATTTAGTTACTACTTATGATATTCCTTAAGAGGTGATTTTAAATGAGTCCTTTTACTAATTTTAAAATATTTTTAGTATTGGCTCCTATATTATTAGGTATCTTCCTCTTTCTTTGGTATAAGGAAAGGGATGAACATAAAAAGAAGTCTTATAAAATAGCTAGTATTGTTACGGCTGTAATATGTGTGCTTACTTACTTACCTTTATTCGGTGGTACTCTTCAGAGTATTCTGGGTAGTTAGCCGTTATAAGTTGAAAAGCAAATGTTTATTTAAAGTAGCTTTCAGTTTTTGAGAGCTACTTTAATTTTTTATGTTAGGTGAATAAATAGTAGTTTTTATACTTGAAATTTACGATTGATAAAAAAATAAACCAACGAAGAAACATTCTTCGAATGGTTTATGGAATTTGAGATAATAATTTGCTGTTCTTTAGAAAGAATGGTGAACCTTTAAATTTGCCCGCCATCATTAAAATACTTCATGAGTTTGAAGATGGCAAAACGTTAACTACACACATTTATAGACATACTTTTATCACTCGTATGATTGAAAATAATGTACCTTCTAAGCTGATAGCTGAACATGTCGGTTGGTCTGACACGCAAATGTTAAAAGTCTATGCGCATTTCTCGGAGCAAATGAATAGTGAGCTCAAGGAAGCAATCGCCAAAATTTCAATATAATTCTGCTACTTTTTTGCTGCTTTTTGGATCTTTTCATCCCTGAATCGCTCTAGAATAGAGATTGTTGACCATAAAAAAACGGCACATGACTTCGTCACTTATAGCTGCTACCTTCCGGTCCTGACTCGGTTCGTGACTCCATCATTGCCTTAATTTATTCTACCATGGCTGGTCTGGTTTGTAAAGGTCTGCGCTCTAGTCTATATTCAAGCTGTAATAAAGATTAAAAGGTGACGATCTGCTTCTTATCATTTAAATCAATATAGTACTCTGTATTTTTTTGACTTAAATATCATTCTTGAAGAGGAAGAGTGAAAGATAGACCTCATGAAGTTTATTTACTCAGCTTCATTATAAAAAATGCTTGATTATTATTCACATAACTTACTTATTCAATGACCTATTTACTCGATCTCATCCCTTTACCTGAAATAAATAGACTTCGTCATTTTTGGGCAATACTTAATTATGATTGATTCTAATAGGTTAACTAATATATAAAGTTACCTTTATTTTTATAGTTTTCAGAACGATCAATAATAAAAGGAAGGCAGTTCCAATGCTTAATCAAAGGAAAGTGGACGATCCGCGTAGCGTGCATTGCCTTACGGTTTACCGTTTAGGCAATGCCTAGCGGATCGAGCCCGGAAAAGCATCGCTTTGGAGGGCGATCCCCTTTAGTTAAGCATTGGAACTGCCTGCTTTTATTTATTACCGGTTTACCGTTTAGGCAATGCCTAGTGAGCCTAGCCCGGAAAAACTTGGCTTTGGAGGGCGGTCCCCAGTGATTTTATTCATTCGTTACGTCCTGCTTTTAGAAAGTTATTACCCATTATTCCGTAAAATCATAACATGTTCAATAATCCTGTTGATAAGTCTGTGGATAAACCCGACTTATTAACAGCCGCCTGTTGATAGATCGTCCGACTTGGCTTGGCGGCGCGCCTTATTGCGCTGACGCAAGCCCTGAAAGAAGTCCCGCATTAATCGCCCACTCTCCTGGGCTAAGACCCCCTGAACCACTTGCGGTTGGTGGTTAAACCGGTCTTCTGCCAGTAAATTCATCAGAGAGCCTGCACATCCCCCCTTGGGATCTGGTGCGGCATAAATGACCTGGTCCAACCGAGCCATGACCACAGCACCAGCACACATCGGGCACGGCTCTAAGGTCACATAGAGCCGGGCCCCTTCGAGCCGCCAGGCACCCAGGGTTTGGTTGGCGGCTTGAATGGCTTGAATCTCCGCATGGCCAGTGGCCAGATGGGCCATTTCGCGGACATTATGACCGCGGCCAATAATCTGCTGGTCTCGTACGATCACTGCCCCGATCGGGACTTCACCTAATTGGGCGGCCTTTCGAGCTTCCAAGAGGGCCTCCCGCATCCAGCCCTCATGGTCCCTACGTTCTTCATCACTCAATTGGTCAACTTGAATCACGGACCTCACCTCTCTTTCCACGCCATCAAAAAAAGGAACTCCCTGATTCAGGGAGTTCCTTGGGCTTACCCTTAGTCTAATAAGTCTTGCACTTTATCGCCAGCTGCGTTGGCAGCATCTTTGGCCAACTTCATGATTTCATTGAAACCATCGCTGACTTTAGAAGTGACTTGATTTGAAGAGTTAGCAAACTTCATTAAGCTGTTAATTTCAGCATCTGAAAGTTCATCAACAATGGCTACTAACCGATCGCTACCATTCAACTTATGCTTAACATAAGCTTTGGCTTTTTCACGGTTGACAACACCTTGAACATGGTGACGAGTATCTTCATCCACCATCGCATAAATAGCAAGACCGGCAACAGCTGCGACAGCAGCAGTTCCTAATAAGAACTTTCCAAGACCTTGATTGTTTTTACTCATTTGACTTCCTCCTCTAATCTGGAATCAGGTTAATCATTATCTAATTGAACACCTTCATTATACCACCAATGCTAGGTGATTAATAATAATATGCTTGAGGTCTGTCTAGGCCTTGGACCGGTTGTTAATATTAATCGATCCAGACCGGCCACCAATGGTAATCTGGTCGCCTAATTCAATCGACCCATCGAGCAACATCTCACTGAGTTCATCCTCAATCTGCTTCTGGATGGCACGTCGGATCGGACGCGCGCCATATTCTGGATCAAAGCCACTTTCGGCAATGATGTCCACAGCTGTTTCTGTAATTCTGGCCTTAATTTCCATATCGGCTAAGCGACTAATGATCACAGCAGTATGGAGCTTGACAATCTCACGAATCTGGTCCTTGGTCAAGGACTTGAAGACAATCGTCTCATCGATCCGGTTCAAGAATTCTGGTCGAAAGGCCCGCTTCAACTCTTCCATAATCCGTGCTTCCATGGCCTTGAAGTCATGACTATAATCCACCGCCCCAAAGCCAACTGATTTGTCATCACGTAGCGCGGTTGCCCCCAAGTTGGAGGTCATAATAATGATCGTATTGCGGAAGTCGACCTGTCGTCCCTTGCCGTCCGTCAACTGACCATCATCAAAGACTTGGAGTAATAGGTTAAAGACATCGGGATGGGCCTTTTCAATCTCATCTAATAGAATGACTGAATAGGGCTTCTGTCTCACTTTCTCAGTGAGTTGGCCTGCCTCATCATAACCGACATAGCCGGGAGGGGACCCGATCATCCGGGAGATGGAGTGCTTCTCCATGTATTCGGACATATCAATTCGGATCATATTCTCTTGTGAGCCAAACATGGAATCTGCCAGCGTCTTAGCCAATTCAGTCTTACCAACCCCGGTAGGCCCTAAGAATAAGAAGGAACCGATCGGACGTTGGGGACTCTTGAGGCCAGACCGAGCCCGTCGGATGGCACGGGCCACCGATGAAACGGCTGCATCCTGGCCGATCACTCGTTCATGTAATTCCTCTTCTAGGTGAACCAACCGCTTCGATTCTGTTAGATTCATCTGGTGGATAGGCACACCGGTTGCCATGGCAATCACTTCACTGACTTCTTCACTGGTCACGCATGGCCGTTCAACCACTTGGTCTTGGTCCGTCTTTTTCTTCTTATTCGCGGTTTTTTGGATGGCTTCTTCGACCTTGACTTCTTCTTCGCGCAAGTCTGCTGCTAAGTCAAAATTCCGCTCCAGGATGGCCTGCTCCTTCCGCTTACTGATCGCCTTTAATTGGACTTCTAATTCTTGAATATTGTAAGGATCTTGTCCGCGTTCAATCCGGACCTTGGCAGCTGCTTCATCAATGAGGTCCACTGCCTTGTCTGGCAACTTGCGTTCCGTCAAATAACGGGCACTTAATTTAACAGCAGCTTCAATCGCCTCATCCGTGATCTCGACCTGGTGGTGGTCTTCATATTTAGACCGTAAGCCGGTGATAATCTCAATCGATTCAGCAGGTGTAGGTTCATCAATCACCACCTTGGAGAAGCGGCGCTCCAAGGCGGCATCCTTCTCAATATGCTTTTGGTATTCGTCAAAGGTCGTAGCACCAATCGTTTGGATCTCACCGCGGGCAAGGGCCGGCTTCAGGATATTGGCCGCATCAATCGCACCTTCGGCTCCCCCAGCCCCCATCAAGGTATGAAGTTCATCAATAAAGAGGATGACTTGACCCTCCTGGGCGATCTCTTCAATAATCTTCTTCATCCGCTCTTCAAATTCACCGCGGTACTTGGTTCCTGCCACTAGGGCCGCCGTATCCAGCATCATCAACCGCTTGGTCATCAATTCCTTCGGCACCTTGCCTGAAACCATGGCTTGGGCAAGTCCTTCGGCAATCGCGGTCTTGCCAACCCCGGGTTCGCCCACCAAGACCGGATTGTTCTTGGTCCGGCGTGAAATAATCTGGATCATGCGCCGAATCTCTTCTTCACGGCCAATCACAGGGTCCAACTGATTATCGCGGGCTAGTTGGGTTAAGTCTCTGGAGACACTGTCCAGGGTCGGGGTGGGGGAATCGGAGGCTTGATTCTTGTTTGCCTTGGCTTGCCGGCGGTTCTGTTGGTCCGACTTCTTCTGAGGACTGACCCCCATTTCTTCAAAGATCGCCTGGCGCAGTTGGCCCAAATCAATGGACAAGTTCTTTAAGAGAACCGTCGCTAAGATTTCTTCTTTAATTAAGGCCAATAACAGGTGTTCCGTTCCCACTCTGGCTGCCCCCAGTCGCTTGGCATCCGTCGAGGCATTCATGATCACCTTCTTGGCCCGAGGAGAATAAGGAATAATGGCTTCCCCCTGCGTGCGGGGCTGGCTCACTTTGCCATGAATGATTTCCAATTCATGGAGGAGTTCAGAATAATCCGCCCCAAATTCACGTAAAATCGTTCCCGCAATCCCACGTTCTTCTCTGGCGAGACCTAAGAGAATATGTTCCGTGCCAACGGCTTGGTGTCTTAAATAGTAGGCATGTTCCGCCGCATAGAGCATGGCTTGGCGGGCACTTTCAGTAAATAACTCTTCAAACATTCCATCACCTCTTAATTGTTTTCTGCTTTCAGTTCATATTTGAGTTCTTGAAGAAAGGTCGATAATAATAGGGCGCGCGCCATTTGGTCTTGGTTGGAGAGACTATGTAAGACCGACTTCTCAATCACAGAGAGGATCAACCGCCCTTCTCTGGCAGTAATAATCTCCTTATCAACCAGCGTTTCAATGATGGCGACACCATTTCGATAGGATAATTTATCCCCGATTAAGTCCAACATGGAATCCACTTCGGCTGCATCATTGGCTAACTCCACTTTCAGGATGCGGATATAACCCCCGCCCCCACGCTTACTCTCAACAAAATAACCATGTTCTTGAGTAAAGCGCGTGTTGATCACATAATTAATCTGCGAAGGAACACAATCAAAGTGATCGGCAATATCACTGCGCCGAATCTCTAAATAATGGGTATTCTGCAAGAAGCTCTTCAAGTAGGCTTCAATGATATCCGACATATTCCGCTGCGACACACGCACCACCTCCATTCGTTAAATTAACATTGACTTTCTTTGACTATTATAACCAAAAAGGACCCCTTCGACAAGTCATTTGGTCAAAATTAGTCTAAGGTCCGACTGGACAAGTGCTCGTCCACTCTGACTGTCTTCCTTGACCTAATTTCTCCAGGCTGGGTCTACTCGACATTATCAAGAGAGTTAACTGTAGGGTCTTATAGGTGACTTGATCCCGTCGATAATTAAAGGCAGAGGCGGCCTTCTTCAGTTAAAAAATGCTAGGATCCTGGTCTGGAAAGTCGGCCCATATTTTCTTAAAATGTTCTAAAGCTTGATGTGTACAAATTAGTATGAAACTTATCTTTTTTATTTAAAAAAATGTTTGTTTTTTATGGATAAAATCATTATACTATCTTAAGTGAAGTGTCCTAAACACAAGATATGGGGTTCTGCTCCTCGTTTTGTTCCTATATCTTGTGGTTGAATGGACCTAATAACGCTACTAAATAATCAGAGAGGATGACCCCACCCATGTCGACCCCAACCCCAACCTCCCCTGTTATTACTTGGAACCAGGCGGGCTTGAATGAAGCTATCAAACAATTCCCCCAAGTGACCCCGATCACCGATGAGATGAAGATTACCCATGCAGGTGTTTCGCGGATGGTCATGTTAGACCGGTATGCCTTCAAGGATACGGCTAAGATCACTCTGGCTCCTGGTGACCTTGTCGTCTTAACAGTGAAACAAGATCCCTCCTATCCTGCTAGAGGGATTGGTATTGTGCAAACCATCGATTGGGATCAGCACCAAGCCACGATCCTGATTGAAGAAGAGTACCGCGGCCCTCTAGAAAGTGACCAAGAGAAGGAAACTGGACTAGTCACACGGTCAATTGATAGCCTGGATAAGCCCTTAGAAATCTATTATGAACAGATTGCCCATCGGAATGCGCGTGGGCTGGCTGAAATCGAATCCGATCCTGCCAAGGTTCAAGAAAGTTTCGATGCCTTCTACCACCAGCTCTCACAGATGAACTTTGTCCCAGCCGGCCGGGTCCTTTATGGAGCAGGTTCCCAAACAGATGTCACCTATTTCAACTGTTATGTGATGCCCTATATCCCCGATTCAAGAGAAGGGATTGCGGAGCATCGTAAGGAAGTCATGGAGATCATGTCGCGTGGAGGTGGTGTTGGAACCAATGGTTCCACCCTCCGTCCCCGCAACACATTAGCACGTGGGGTCAATGGTAAATCATCCGGGTCCGTCTCTTGGCTGAATGATATTGCGCAATTAACCCATTTGGTTGAACAAGGTGGATCCAGACGGGGCGCTCAAATGATTATGTTGGCTGACTGGCATCCTGATATTATTGAATTCATTATCTCTAAGATGCAAAACCCACGGATTCTTCGCTACTTAATTGAACAGACCAAGGATGACCAGATCAAGCAGCTTGCCCATGAAAAGCTAAAATTTGTCCCTCTTAGCTTGAATGAACAGACCATGCATGAAGCGATTATCGCCCAGGCTAATGAAGAGTCCGGCTTCAATGCGGATATTATTGCCCACTCCAAGGCCATGTTACGTGATGGCGGCCATTATACCGTCCACAAGGAAGACTTCCTGACAGGGGCCAACATCTCCGTGACCATTACAGACGACTTTATGCAGGCCGTTCAAGCTGATGGCGATTGGGAATTACGCTTTCCTGATGTGGAACATTATAATGAAGCGGACATGGAGGCTTATAACACCCAGTGGCATCAAGTCGGAGATGTGCGTGAATGGGAGGCGCTAGGTTATTCTGTGCGCACCTACCGCACCATCCCAGCCCGCGAATTATGGAAGCTGATTAATATCTGTGCCACTTATTCAGCTGAACCTGGTATCTTCTTTATCGATAATGCCAACCAAGATACCAACGCGACCGCCTACGGTCAAAAAGTGGTCGCAACCAATCCATGTGGTGAGCAGCCACTTGCCCCTTATTCTGTCTGCAACCTGGCAGCCATCAATCTCGCCAACATGGCCAACCAAGAAGACCAAACCGTCAACTTTGACAAGCTCAAAGAGACCGTACGCACCGGTGTCCGACTTCAAGATAATGTCATTGATGCGACCCCTTACTTCTTAGAAGCCAACCGTAAACAAGCCCTCGGTGAGCGCCGGATTGGCCTCGGGGTAATGGGCTTAGCAGACCTGCTGATCTACACCAACCACCGTTACGGATCAGCTGAAGGCAATGCGGTCATTGATCAAGTCTTTGAAACCATTGCCATCACCGCTTATGAGACCTCGATCGAATTAGCCAAAGAGAAGGGCAGCTTCCCCTTCCTAGTTGGAGCGGATGACCAAGCCACCCAAGAGCTGAGAGAGAAATTCGTCCAAACAGGTTATATGCAGAAGATGCCAGACCATATCCGTCAAGGGGTCTTAGAGCATGGAATCCGCAACTCCCACCTCTTAACCGTTGCGCCAACTGGCTCAACCGGTACCATGGTTGGTGTCGCGACCGGACTGGAACCCTACTTTGCCTTCAAATATTACCGGTCAGGTCGTCTCGGTAAGTTCATCGAAGTCAATGCAGGGATTGTCCAAGACTACCTGGCCCAACACCCAGAAGCCGATGCAGACCACTTACCTGAGATCTTTGTTTCGGCCATGGAACTGGAACCTGAAGAACACGTGGATGTTCAAACAACCATCCAACGTTGGGTCGATTCCTCGATTTCTAAAACTGTTAATGCTCCAAAGGGCTACACGGTGCAACAAGTTGAGAAAATCTATGAACGCCTCTATACAGGAGGTGCCAAGGGCGGAACTGTCTATGTCGATGGATCACGCGACTCTCAAGTCTTAACCCTCAAGGCAGAGGAGAATGAACAAGACCAAAACATTGCCCTCTTCGAAGTCGAAGACCAAGAAATCCGAGTCGTTGAAGAAGCTGATGAACTACGTCAATTAGTGGAATTGGCTGAGAAGGACCACTTGGCGCAGAGTGGCCATACCGATGATGTCGTCTACGGGTCTGAAGTAGGCGATACCTGCCCTATCTGCCGTAAAGGCATTGTAGAAGATATGGGAGGGTGCAACACGTGTACCAACTGTAATGCCCAATTGCGGTGCGGCCTCTAATCATTAAACCCCTCTAGGCTTGGAAGTGATTTGTCTTCCAAGCCTTATTTCTTGCTTTTAACCCTGTCTATTCGTTATAATGAGATCATTCTAATCAGTGTTTGATTGTTTCCAAAAGGAGTGTTCAAATGTTTAAAAAAATAAGCAAAATTCTCTTAACCAGCTTGATTGGGCTAAACTTCATGGGCGCGCCGCTTCAAGGTCAGGCACAAGACGTTCAAATCGATCCCTCTGTTGACCAACGCCTTTCCATTATGACCATTGGTGAGTTAGCCACCCTCGACTCTATGCTCTACAATGATACCCCTTCTTCAGATATGATCGGTCAGATCTTCGAAGGACTCTACCGGGTATCCACTGGATCAGAAGTGGAATTGGGGCAAGCAGAAGATGTCGCCATCTCTGAAGATGGTCTGACTTATACCTTCACCTTACGCCAAGGCCTCACCTGGTCGAACGGTGACCCGATTACCGCACAAGACTATGTCTACACCTACCAACGTCTTGTCGATCCTAATAATGCCAACACCTCTTCTTCCGTCGAAGTCTTCAAGAACGCAGCAGCCATCCGGAATGGCGAAAAAGACTTAGAAGAATTAGGAGTAACTGCTAGCGATGACCATACCCTAGTGATTGAATTAGAATACCCTGCGCCTTATCTGCCTAAGCTCTTGACGGGCTCACGCTTCATGCCGGTCAATCCTAAAATGGTCGAAGAGCATGGGGATGCCTATGCCACTTCTGTTGACACCTTAGCTATGAACGGTCCTTTCTTACTCCAGAATTGGACCGGGACTGAATTAGAATGGCAACTCGTTAAGAACCCTAATTATTGGGACCAAGAGCATGTCTACCTCGACGAAGTGAGTGTTTCTGTCGTTAAAGAGACTGGAACCGGAGCAGACCTGTTTGATGCCGGTGAATTAGACTATGCCATCCTAAATGATCAATTTGTAAGCCAATATCAAGGAGTTGAGTTCTTCCACCAAGAACCTAAGGCGACCATCGGTCATATCCAATTTAATGCAACCAAAGAACCGACCAATAATGCGAGTCTCAGACGTGCCATTACCCAAGCCATCGACAAGGATACCTATGCCAAGAGTGTTATCCAAGATGGGTCTACCCCATTAAATGGCTTAGTCCCTGCAGGATTTGATGTCAATGAAGCGGGCGAAGATTTCCGTGAACAAGCTGGCGACCTGCTCCCTTATAACCCTGAAGCAGCACTGGCTGATTGGGAACAAGCTAAGAAAGAATTAGGGGTTGACCAGTTAGAACTGGAACTCTTAATCTCGGATGCCGACCTATCCAGAAAGACCGCCGAATATATTCAAGCTCAGCTAGCGACGAACCTTCCTGGCTTAACCATCACCATCCGGTCTGTCCCCTTGCAAAACCGACTTGAATTCCAACGAGCTTTAGACTTTGACTTCTTCTATGGAACTTGGGCACCCGATTATCAAGATGCCATGAACTTCGTCGAACAGTATGCAACCGATGGTGGGATCAACTTTGGCCAATATTCCAACGCTGAAGTCGACAAATTAGTGGAAGAAGCGCGTTTCGACCTAGCCAATGACCCTGAGCAAAGACGTCAAGCCCTCATCCAAGCTGAAGCAATTATGATTGGTCAAGATGCCTATGGCTCTGCCCTCTACCAGGCGGCCAACTCCTACCTCTTAGCCCCTCAAGTCCAAGGCTTTGAAGTTCTTCCCTTCGGTCGGACGATCAACCTAAGAACCACCTATATTACAGCAAACTAAAAGAGTGAAATTTAAGGGTTGACGTCTTTCAGATTTTCATTTACAATGATTCTCAATTAACCGAATAATAAACAATGTGATGAAAAGATAAGTAACTTGTCCCTTCTTGATACAGAGAGCCCACGGTCGGTGAGAGTGAGCCTGGAAGCCAAGCGAAAATGGTCTTGGAGCATTCACTCGATGAGCCTCGGTAAGTTGAGTGCGGGTTCTCCCGTTATAGAGGCGGAGTCTGACTAGCCCCAAGTGGTGAAAGTACTCCCAGAGGGAATATTAGTGATAATATTCTAAAAAAAGGTGGTACCATGGAATTCGACTTCCATCCTTTATCTAATCTTGATTAGATGGGGATGGAAGATTTTTTTATTTTCCTCCCCTAGTCGAAAGAAATTTTAGGAGGAAATCTGATGTCAAAAAAAATAACCTTACGTTCAGCGCTTACTGCAACTGCCTTACTGGCACTCTTGTCAGCACCGATCGCGCAACCACAACCACTCCTTTCTTATGATAGTGAGCTTACAACCGTTCAAGCCCAGGAAGAGACCGTCTTAAATTGGGTCACCTCGGCTGAGATTCCAACGCTTGATTCAGCCTTAGCTTACGATACCGTTTCGGATATTGGCCTTTCTTATATTGCTGAAGGGTTACTGCGTTACAGTCCTGAAGGAAAGATCGTTCCTGCCGGAGCGGTTGACCTGCCTGAAGTCTCAGAAGACGGCTTGACTTATACCTTCGAATTGCGCCAAGATGCCAAGTGGGCGAATGGTGAAGCTGTCACCGCTCATGATTATGTCTATGCCTGGCGCCGAGCAGTCGACCCTGAGACCGGCTCAGCCAATGCCTATACCCTTGACCTACTTGAGAATGCGATTGAAATTGGCCGAGGTGAATGTCCAGTCGAAGATTTAGGGGTGAAGGCACTCGACGATTACCACTTAGAAGTGACCCTGAGACGGCCTGCCACTAACTTCTTGAATATTGTCTCTGATACCAACTTCTTCCCCCAAAACCAAGCCTTCATCGAAGCGGCGGGCGAAGATTACGGGATTCAATCAGATGCCGTTCTAGGGAACGGGGCCTTCATTATTGAGAATTGGAACTCAACAGCCCTCGAATGGACGCTCGTTAAGAACCCTCATTATTATGGGGCGGATGACATTCAATTAGACCGGGTTCAAGTCTCCGTTGTTAAGGATCCGAATACCGCGGTCAGCCTTTATGAAGCAGGCCAAATTGATATCGCACCCGTCTCTGGTAACTTGCTCGCCCAATACCAAGGTAGTCCTGATTTAGTCTCCTTCCCTGGTCTGTCGCATTCATATATCGAATTTGGGATCTCTTCATCTGAACCCTTACAGAATGAAGATCTACGTAAGGCCTTCTCTCTCGCGATTGACCGTGAGACCCTGACCCAAAACGTTGCCTCTGGAGGTGCTTCGACCGTTAAAGGACTCGTGCCACAAAATGCGGTCTTCAACCCGGAAACAGGTGAGGATTATACCAATAAACAAAAAGACTACTCAACCTTTGATGTGGATTTAGCCCGTGAACACTGGGAGAAGGCAAAGGAAGACTTAGGAACGGATAGTGTGACCTTGGACCTCTTAATTACCGACTCCGAAACGACTAAGACCTTAGCTGAATATATCCAAGGACAAGTCCAAGAGAATTTACCTGGCTTTAACATCAACATTCGTCCCCTGCCTGCTAAGACACGGTTCGAAGAAATGATGTCCTTTGACTTTGATATTGCTATTGGTGGCTTCTCAATTGCTACTGGGGACGCTGCTGACTTCCTGGTCAACTTCGTCTCCGATGCTACCCACAACCATGCCCAATTTAAGGATCCTGAATTTGACGCCTTAGTAGAAGCCATTAATGGTGAATTAGCGGGGGATTATGAGGCACGTCTGGCTAAGATCTATGAGGCAGAGAACTACCTGCTGGACCGTCAGATCTTTGTCCCCTTCATCCAGCCCAACGATAACCTGCTCGTCTCACCAGAAATCGAACATATCGATATTATTCCTAACGATACCGGTGTGGACTTTAAGACCTTAACTTTCAAGTAGTCGCAAATGATGAACCGCATCGACTCAAGATGAAGGGATACTTACAGACGAACCCAATAAAAAACGTTATAATATAAACATTAGAAAGGTGCGGTGATCATGCGGTCCTACTTTAATTATTTACTTCGACGATTCTTTTATATGGTGATAACGCTCTTTATCATCATTACGGTGACCTTCTTTCTCATGCAATTTCTTCCAGGGACGCCTTTTGCCAACCAAGACTTACTCACCCAAACGCAATTGGACCTCTTAAATGAGAAATATGGTCTCGATCAGCCCCTCTACGTGCAATATTTCAATTATCTGGCCAATGTCCTTAAGGGGGACTTGGGTGTTTCCTTCCAATATAATAATATGCCTGTGACGCAGATTATTGCAGACCGGGCGGGTCCTTCCATCTTCTTGGGTCTGCAAGCCATGGTCTTTGGTGTCTTGATCGGGACTCTCTTAGGGATGCTGGCTGCGGTCAAGCAGAATTCATGGATAGATACCTTTACCTCGATCTTCGCCATCGGGGGTCGCTCCGTACCGAACTTTGTCTTTGCGGTCATCTTGCAATATGTCTTCGCCGTCTGGTTAAGTATCTTACCCATTGCCTTCTGGCGCGATGGCTATCTATCGACGATCCTCCCCAGTCTCGCCCTGGCCATCTCTCCCATGGCCGAAGCCGCGCGCTTTGTTCGAACGGAAATGATCGAAGTCTTGAGTTCAGACTATATGGAATTAGCGACGGCTAAAGGCTTCTCTAAGACCTATGTGCTCTTTAAGCATGCCTTAAGAAATGCGATTATTCCCCTCTTAACGATCGTGGGACCCATGACTGCCGCTTTAATGACCGGATCACTCGTTATTGAGCAGATCTTCTCCATTCCTGGAATCGGTGAACAATTCACCAAATCCATCCTAGTGAATGACTATCCCACGATTATGGGAATTACGATCATGTATTCCTTAATGTTACTGATTATCATTCTTATCGTTGACATTCTCTACGGCTTGATTGATCCGAGAATGCGCCAAGTGAAAGGAAGTGTCTAAATGTCTCAGCCAAGTCAAGTCGCAGCCGATGCAAAGGATGCATCAAAAGACCTCGACCCATGCCTCTTTGAATTCAAGCAAATTGAAGATCAAAGCGAACAAGAAGCCATTGCAGCCCCTTCCTTGAACTTCTTCCAGGATTCCTGGCGGCGGCTGAAGAAGAATAAGGGCGCCATGATTTCCTTATTCTTTGTCATCTTGATTATTATTCTGACCCTATTAGCTCCCGTCCTAGCCCCCCACTCCCCCTTTGCCCAAAATCCTGCCCAAGCAAACTTACCACCCAAGATTCCTGGCTTAGAAGGCTGGTCTTGGTTCAATGGTCAAGCCAGAAATCGTGGTGGCGTCCTCTTTGATGCTTATGAACAAGCACAAGTCCCAGCGGGCACTTACTACTATCTAGGGACCGACGGTTTAGGACGCGATCTGCTCTCGCGGATCTTATATGGGACGCGGATCTCTCTGTTGGTAGCCTGTGTGGCTGTGGTGATCAATGTGGTCTTAGGCCTTACTTATGGCCTGATCTCCGGTTGGTCGGGCGGCAAGGTCGATACCTTCATGCAACGAGTCTTAGAAGTGATCTCAGGCGTCCCCAACCTCGTCATTGTGGTTCTGATGCTCTTGGTCTTAGAACCCGGCTTGTTATCCATTATTATAACGATTTCTTTAACCTCTTGGATCTCCATGTCACGGGTGGTTCGTGCCCAGACCATGCGGATTAAGCAACAAGAATACGTCCTAGCCGCTCAAGTCCTCGGCCAGTCGACCTTTAAGATTATGACCCGGCATATCTTACCGAATATGTTAGGCATTATTGTCGTCCAGATGATGTTTGCGATTCCCTCTGCCATCTTCTTTGAAGCCTTCTTGAGTTTCATTGGGATCGGAATTCCTGCTCCTAATGCTTCCTTGGGAACCCTCTTGAATGATGGGTATAAGACTTTCCGTTTCTTACCCCACTTAATGTGGTATCCTGCCGTGACCATTTCACTCATTATGCTGTCCTTTAACCTCTTAGCCGATGGTCTAAGAGATGCCTTCGATCCCAAGATGAAAGAGTAGGTGAGTCCATGCAATCCCCAATTATTCAAGTCGATAACTTACAAATCTCCTTTCGAACCTATGCGGGGAAGGTCCACGCCATCCGTGGAATTAATTTGGACCTCTATCCAGGAGAGACGCTCGCTATTGTCGGCGAGTCTGGATCCGGCAAGTCAGTGACCACCCGCGCCATGATGGGCCTCTTAGCGCAAAATGCCATCCACGAAGCCGGTGAAATCCGCTACCAAGGACGAGATATTCTAGCCCTCAAGGAAAAGGACCTGCAGAAGTTACGAGGCAGTGAGATTGCGATGATCTTCCAGGATCCCATGACTGCCCTGAATCCAACGCTAACCATTGGTCGGCAGATTATGGAAGTTCTCACCAAAAAGCGCGGCATGGATGCGAGAAAGGCACAAGCCGAGGCCATTGACCTCCTTACCCTATGCGGGATTCCCAAGGCCAAAGAACGCTTAAAACAATACCCCCATCAATTCTCAGGGGGCCAACGTCAACGGGTCGTGATCGCCATTGCCTTAGCAGGAGATCCTAAAGTCCTCATTGCGGATGAGCCGACTACCGCCCTAGATGTCACGATCCAGGCGCAAATTATTGAGCTGCTCAAGAAAATCCAAAAAGAAAAAGACATGGCCATTATCTTTATCACCCATGACTTGGGTGTCGTCGCCAATGTCGCTGACCGGATTGCGGTCATGTATGCCGGTCGCCTGGTGGAAGTGGGTGGTGTTGATGATATTTACTACCACCCCCAACACCCTTATACCTGGGGTCTCTTATCGGCCATGCCAACACTGGAGAGCCAAGACAAGCTCTATGCCATCCCAGGGACACCCCCCGACCTGCTCAATCCTCCAAAAGGGGATGCCTTTGCGGTCCGGTCAGACTACGCCCTAGCCATTGACTTCCAAGACCAGCCCCCCTTCTTCAAGGTCAATCCAGGGCATTATGCAGCCACCTGGTTGCTCCACCCCTTAGCACCCAAGCTAGACCTCCCCGAACCCATCCAAAAGCGCTATGCCCACTACCAGGCGAAGCTCGAAAAAGGGGAAATCCACCATTCAACCTGCGAGAGGAGGGCGTATCATGACGCAACAACCACTCTTACAAATTAAAAACTTAAAGCAAATCTTTAACCCAGGCAGTCCCCGGGAAGTGAAGGCCATTGATGATGTCTCTTTTGACATCTATGCTGGTGAAACCTTTGGCCTGGTCGGTGAATCCGGCTCCGGTAAATCTACCATTGGACGGGCCATTGTCAACCTCTTCCAACCAACAGGAGGCGAAGTGTATTACCAGGGCATCACTCAAAAGGACCGTCAATCAAAAGCCGACCGCCTCGCCTTCAGTAAAGATGTCCAAATGATTTTTCAAGACCCGTATGCTTCTTTAAATCCCCGCATGAAGGTCAAGGATATTATTGCCGAAGGGATTGATATTCATGGTTTGGCCCAATCGGCGGAAGAACGCCAGGCTAAAGTCTTGGACCTGCTCCAAGTAGTGGGATTGAATCAAGACCACGCCAGTCGCTATCCACATGAATTCTCGGGTGGTCAACGGCAAAGAATCGGGATTGCCCGGGCCTTGGCTGTTGAGCCAAAGTTTATCGTAGCCGATGAACCGATCTCAGCCTTAGATGTCTCCATCCAAGCCCAGATCATCAACCTCTTAGAGGAGCTGCAAGCCGAACGGGACCTGACCTATCTCTTCATTGCCCATGACTTGTCCATGGTCAAGTACTTTAGTGATCGGATTGCCATGATGTACCACGGACGGATCCTGGAACTCGCACCAGCAGAAGAACTCTACCAAAATCCGCTCCACCCCTATACCCAATCTCTCTTATCGGCCGTCCCACTGCCAGATCCAGACTATGAACGCCAGCGGCAACGGATTCACTTCCATGCAGATGAGACAGAATTAAGTCAACAAGTCCTACAAGAAGTAAGTCCAGGCCACTGGGTCGCTCAATAAGTTAAAGTCCCGACCGTTAGTGCTCAACTAACGGTCGGGACTTTTTTTGTCTAATAAGTGATTTTCTAACACTCAAGAATCCAATCCTTTACCTCGCCTAGATTCCTTTAACCAACGTGGCCCAAAATAATCGATAAAGACCGCCCCCAGCGGAGCCGTTAAGAGGATGGCCACGGTGGCAGCGACTAGAATGAGGTCCCCGCAGGTGAATCCTGCCATTAAGGGGAGACCACCTAGGGAGGCTTGAACCGTCGCCTTGGGCAGATAGCTTCCCATGATAAAGGCTCGTTCTTGCGGATCAAAGGATGTCCCCAATAAAGAGACTCGAACCCCCATCATGCGACCCACAAGCCCCAAGATAATCACAACGAGGACTCCCCAACCTGCTTGGAGGGCCAAGCGCGGATCAACCGCTGTTCCTAGGAAAGCAAAGAGAAAGATCTCGGCTACTCTCCAGACCTTGGTAAAGGATCCCGCTAACTTCTGCGACTGGTCCGGAAGGAGTTGACGCAAGGTCAAGTGAGCAGCCAGAACAGCTAAGACCCCTGAATAAGGCAGCTTGCCTTCCAAGACAGGCTCCAGCCCCATCATCACTAAGGAAGTCGCTAAAGAAAGGATAAAAAAGTTGATAGCTTGAAGATCGAACCGGTCGACCAAGCGCTTGACCACCCAACCGACTGCGATTCCCAACCCCACTCCGGTGAGAACCGTCATGGGAATCGTCCCCAGCTGGCTTAAGTCAAAAGATCCGCCCTGGTTGACCTGCATGAAGCCAGCAAAGAGGACAAAGATCAGAATGTCATCGGCTGTCCCGCCTGCTAAGACCATCTGGGGAATCCCTTGATCCACCCCTAATCCTTGATCCATCATCTGGGCCATACGGGGCACTAAGACGGCGGGAGATACGGCTGCTAAGACCGAAGCCAGCAAGAAGGACTCGGCATAATTTAAGGGCAGGAAGTAACCCGCCAAGAGACCAATACTAATAATTTCAAAGAGAGCCGGCACAAAACACATCAGAATAGCGGGCCGCCCCACTTGCTTGAGGTCCTTGATATTCAGCGTTAGGCCGGCCTTGATTAAGATCACCATCAAGGCCATCTGACGGATATCGCCCGCCAGGGAAAGCAACTGTCCGTCCAAACCATTCAAGACCGCAGGCCCTAGCAGAATCCCGATGATTAAATAGCCAACCAGTCTTGGTAGATGGCACCTTTCCATCATACGTCCGCTAATCCAGCCCAACAAGAGCACCCATCCCATTCCCCACAACATCTGATCTCCTCCTCAATTATCAAAAAAGACTCCTGCAAGCTAAATAAGCCTACAGAAGTCATCAGCCAACACGGCGGTTTATCGTCAACGAAAGGAAGCACTTCATTTCCTTGGTTTCATTATAGGCCTTTTTTTCAAGCGCGACAAGTCGGCACTTGAATTTTTTTATCGCTTGGTCAAAGGAAAATAATAAAAACGTTATAAAGAAGGCAGTGCCAATGCTTAATTAAAGGGGACCACCCTCCAAGACAAGGCCTTTCCGGGCTCGATTCGCTAGGCAATGCCTAGTGGGACTAGCCCGGAAAAGCTGCGCTTTGGAGGGCGGTCCCCAGTGATTTTACACATTCGTATGGCCTGCTATAAAATATAATCACGCTCATTTCCGCTATATATAGTGGTCCTCATCTAACTCAACCCAACATCTTGTGTTTTACTCCTTGAATCTTGCCCATCACTTTGCTAGAATAATGACAGATTCATCCAACAATTGAATAGGAATGAGGAGAATGGAATCCAGTGTGAATCTGGAACGGTCCCGCCACTGTGAAGTCAATCGACGAAGTCAGGTCTTTTGTTCTCATTCAATGCTCCCTTAATATTTCGAGGCAAAATATTAAGATCCCTAGGGAAGGACTCTGCCTTCTTTAGGGATCTTTTTTTTGGGAAGAATCCAATTTAACCACAATGAAAGGACAAGCTATGATCTATTATCAATCCGTGATCGGGAATACTCGGGTCTTTGTCCAGAAGTCAGGCATTGAGGCTTGCGAATTAACCGATCTCAATTATGACCAGATACAGGTGGACCAACCCTTTATTCTGGTGGCCCCGACCTACGATCCCTCCACCACAGCCATTCTCAACGACTTCCTCAAGGAAGCTGATAACTGGGAATACTGTCGCGGCATCTTCGGGGCTGGCAATCGCAACTTCATGGACTTATTCTGTTATACCGCTAAGAATCTGGCCAGTGAATTCGATTTGCCCCTCCTCCACCTCTTTGAATTCCAAGGCAGTGACTATGATGTCAACCAATTAGTAAAGGAGCATAATGCACGATGTCAGAACGTGAAGTAGTAACCAAACCCAACGCAGTATCTTATTTTGAATTGAATAACCAATTGAACATTCCCATCAACGGCCAAATCCCACTGGATAAGGATAAGCAGGCTGTCCGAGCTTACTTCTTGGAGCATGTGAATCCCAATACGGTCTTCTTCCATAACTTAGATGAGAAGCTGAATTACCTCATCGAAGAAGGCTATATTGAAGCCGACTATCTCGATGCCTACTCCAAGGCCTTTATTAAACGGCTCTTCCAGCATCTCTATGACCAGAAGTTCCGCTTTAAGAGCTTTATGGGGGCCTTCAAATTCTATACTTCCTATGCCATGAAGACGCGGGACAACCAGCGCTACTTGGAACGGTATGAGGATCGAATTGCCTTAATGGCCCTCTACCTGGCTCAAGGGGACGAAGACTTAGCTTGGAAGATTGCCGATGAACATATTCACCAGCGCTTACAAATGGCAACTCCAACCTTCCTCAACGCGGGTAAGAAAGCACGGGGCGAAATGGTCTCCTGCTTCTTATTAGATGTCCAGGATAACATGGAGGCGATCGGTCGCAGTCTCAATTCGGCCCTGCAACTCTCCAAACGTGGCGGCGGTGTCGGCATCAACTTATCCAACTTACGCGAAGCTGGCGCCCCCATCAAGGGCATTGAGAATGCCGCTTCAGGTGTCGTTCCCGTCATGAAATTGTTCGAAGATGCCTTCTCCTATGCCAACCAGCTGGGTGCCCGTCAAGGTGCGGGTGTCACCTATCTCTCCATCTTCCATCCCGATATCTATGCTTTTCTTTCGACCAAGAAAGAGAATGCCGACGAGAAGATTCGCGTTAAGACCCTATCATTAGGGGTGGTGATCCCTGATCAATTCTACCACCTACTCCAATCCAACCAACCCATGTACCTCTTCAGTCCCTATGATGTTGAGCGGGAATACCAGATGCCCTTTAGCTATGTCGACCTCACAGCTGAATACCATAAGATGGTGGCCAACGACCGCATTCGCAAGTATCGGGTGAATGCTCGTGAATTGGAACAGGAGATCTCTAAGCTGCAACAAGAGTCTGGTTATCCCTATATTATCAACAGCGACACCGTCAACCGCCAAAACCCCATTGCCGGACGCATCGTCATGTCCAACCTCTGCTCTGAGATCTTCCAAGTCCAAGTTCCCTCCCAATATAACGAAGATCTCTCTTATCAAGAAGTCGGCTGTGATGTTTCCTGTAATCTGGCCTCCACCAACATCTTAAAGATGCTCGAGAGTCCGAACTTTGAAGACTCCATCGCCACTGCTATCAGGGCCTTAACCCAAGTCTCTAGAATGAGTCATATTCAAGCCGTGCCCAGTGTCGCCTTGGCCAATGACCGCTATCATTCCGTCGGATTAGGGGCTATGGGGCTTCACACCGCCTTGGCTCACTACCAGATCCATTATGGGTCACCCGAAGCCCTAGAGTTTACAGATCTTTACTTCCGCTGTGTTCGTTACTATGCCCTCAAGGCTTCCAACCAGATGGCCAAAGAGACCCAGACTTCCTTCTATGGCTTTGCTGAATCCGCCTATGCCGATGGTTCCTACCTTAAGGACCGCTACATCGACCCAGGTGAAATCACCATCCAGTCGGACAAAGTTCAAGCCATCTTCAAGGAGATTCCCATTCCGACGGTTGAAGACTGGCAAACCTTAAATGCGTCCATTCAAAAGGATGGCCTCTACCACGCCTACCTTATGGCGGTTGCCCCTACAGGGTCGATTTCTTATATCAATGAGACCTCCGCCTCTATCCATCCGATTGTTCACCGCATAGAACACCGGCAAGAAGGGCAAGTAGGCGCAGTCTTCTATCCAGCCGCTGGCTTAAGTAACGAGACCTTCCCCTACTATACACCGGCCTTTGAGATCGACCAGCGCAAGATCATTGATACCTACGCAGCTGCTCAAAAGCATGTCGACCAAGGAATGTCCTTGACACTCTTCATGGCCTCCGATCTTCCTCAAGGCCTCTATGAATGGAAAGAAGGGCGCACAACCAAGATGACGACCCGTGACCTGAACTTATTGCGGCACCATGCCTTCCGCAAGGGCATCAAATCCCTCTACTATGTTCGAACCTATACGGGGGATCAAGAACGCTCGAGCAGTAACCATTGCCAATCCTGTGTCATTTAGAAAGGAGTCCCTATGACTAAATCCTACTTTAACCAAATTAAACACCCGAACCGCCCGACCAAAAATGTCACCTACTACCAGGCCATCGACTGGAACCAGATCGAAGACCAGCTCGATAAAGAGACCTGGGAGAAGTTGACCAGCCAATTCTGGCTAGACACCCGCATTCCAGTCTCCAATGACTTGGCCGACTGGCGTCAATTAAGTGAAACAGAACGCGACGTGGTCAACAAGGCCTTTGTCGGCTTGACCCTCTTGGATACCCTGCAATCCGAAGAAGGCGCCAATGTCATGCGCGACGATATCCGAACCCAACAGGAGGAGGCCATCTTAAATAACATCCTCTTTATGGAAAGTGTTCACGCAAAGTCCTATTCCACAATCTTCATCTCGCTCAATGACCGCCATCAGATTGACGAAATTTTTGACTGGGGGAATACCAACGACCAACTCCAATACAAGGCCAAGGTCATCAACCAAATCTACCAAACAGGCAACCCTCTTCAGAAGAAAATTGCCTCGGTCTTCCTGGAGACCTTCCTCTTCTATAGTGGTTTCTTTACCCCACTCTGGTATCTGGGTAACGCCAAATTAGAGAACGTGGCTGAAGTCATCAAACTGATTATCCGCGATGAATCCGTCCATGGCACCTACTTAGGTTATAAGTTCCAGCTTGCCTACCATGAGCTCGACCAAGAGGCACAATACGAGACCATGATGTGGATGTATCAACTGCTCGAGGATCTAATGGCAAATGAAGTGACCTTTGCGGAAGCCATCTACGACCCCGTTGGTTGGAGCGATGAAGTTAAGGTCTTCATGCGCTACAATGCCAACAAGGCCCTGCAGAATCTTGGCTTCCCCCCTTATTACGAAGATGGCACGGCAGAAAATGTTAACCCGATTGTCATGAACGGCTTATCAACAGACACCACCAACCATGACTTCTTCTCCCAAGTCGGATCAGGCTACCTGATGGGACAAGTAGAGGCCATGAGCGATGATGATTATCAATTCTAGGAGGTATTTTATGTCCACACTCACCATCTATTCCAAAGATAATTGCAGCCAATGTTCCTTCACAAAACGCTTCTTAAGCGACCATCAAGTCCCTTACCAAGAAGTGAATGTCTTGGAAGATCAGGAGGCCTTGGCCCACATCCAATCCTTAGGCTTCCAATCCCTGCCAGTCGTTGAAGCTCCCGGTCTCCAGCCCTTCTGTGGCTTCAATATGGGCAAATTACAAGCCCTGCTTAAGGCCTTCTAGTCATCCATAAAATAAAGAAGACCAGCTTCCCCGCGATCGAATAAGGATCGAGCACGATGGCTGGTCTTTTTTGGACGAAAGACTGGGTCTTACTTTTGATAGATGGCCTTGAAGCCCTGCTGAAGGTCTGGGTCTTCTGCTGGTTGGAAGGTTAAGAGACCTTGGTCATTCGGGCCCTTAGTGGTTACTAGGACCCCAGGCTCCCCTTGGTCTAGGACAAATAAGTAGAGGTGACGCTGAGGGTCCGGATTGTGTGTGTCACGTAGGTCTGTATAGACAGCTAGGATCCGCAGGTCTCCCTCATGGGCTTGTCCTCGATAGGAAGCAGACCGGACTTGACCCTCTAAGACCAGGTCGAAGTTTTCTTGGGGGACGCCGGGTCCATAGAAGGGCACATTGTTAGCGGGTGTGGCTGCCTGGTAGCTTTGCCCCAGCTTACTGGACCAGTTCGTGATCAAGTCCGCTAAGGCTTCGTCTTGAGCGGTCGTCCAGTCTTCCAGCTCTCTGTCTTTAAGAGCTTGTGGATCTTGTACTTCAATGGGGTACCAGTCTAGGTCAGCCAGATCCAAGGGGTCTCCTGCCTGGTCAGCGACTTCGTCTTGGAATTCCTTGAGCGTCATGGGGGCTTTCGTCTCCATGTCCTGGCCAACTGAATCCACTTGATCGGCATCATAGGCCAGCCCTAAGACCCGGTCCAGCTGGTCCCCTTGAGCGTTCATTTGATAGAGCCCTATTTGATCTGCCTCTTCGCTGTAGTGTTGGTCGATTAAGACCTGACCCTCTTGGTAGATCTGTAAACTGACTTGGTCGACTAAGGGGGCTTCTTGGCGGTAACCAGCTAGGTTGATCACTTCACCCTCCTTAAAGGTCAAAATCCGAAAGACTTCTTGGTCAGCAATCAATAGCTCAGGAATCTCATTATCATCCAGATCATATAAGGCATAGCGCAGATCGCCCTTGCGGACCCGGTCAATTTCACGCGCATCCACAAAGGGCTCTTCCTCCTCCAAGGGTTCTTGGAATTGCTGGTGAAAGGTCTCATAGGATCCGATGACTGGCTGATAATAGTCCGGTAACCCCTCCTGATCAGCTAAGGGGACGGCTTGCATCGTTAATAGACTCCATAGTAGCATCAACTTGGTCATGGTTCTTCCTCCTTACCCGTCTTACTTGTCTTGGTCCGATTATACCATATTATGAAGGCGAGGATGCCCCGCTTATCTTGCCGGATCTGTTTTATTGAGCCGTTTCAAGCGGATCCTCTTAAGTAGCTTAACGGGCCGTTTCAGGCCTTCTATTTGTTTTTTTATTGATTTTATCTATAATAGAAGAAGATCGATTAACGATGGTCACCGGTCTTGTACCTGTCGGTTTATCTGATGCCTAATCAGTTGATTCAGAGCCTGGTTAACGCCTGATGTGGGGTTGATAGAGGCTGCAAAGACTGCTAAGAAGCTCAGAGTTTCACCGCAAAAATTCAGCAAACAAAAAAAGCATCACCACCATCTTAAGATTGCCGTTCGAGGATTTCCAGGACACAAGCAGTCTTTTTTTGCTTGTCTTGAACTTCGAACAAACAAAAATAAAAGGAGTGCGCATATGCTCAGCCGTTTGCTGAAGAAACAATTATTAACCAAAGAAGAAACGCTCATGATTGCCTTAGGTTGCCTGATTATGACCTTTGGCATTGTCAATATCCATCTGCCTGCCCGGATCACCGAAGGAGGGGTCCTAGGCTTCGTGATGCTAGTTTATAAGCTCTTTAATCTAGACCCTTCGGTCATGAGTTTCCTAGCGGACCTCACTTGCTATGCCATCGGTTTCAAGTTATTAGGCAAGGACTTCCTCTTCCGTGCGATCCAAACCTCTCTAATCTTCGCCCTCTGCTACCGATTGATGATCTGGGTCGGTCCCATTCTGCCGAGTTTGGTGGAGGCCCCCCTCTTAGCCAGTCTTCTAGGAGGGATTCTGATTGGGGTGGGCTGTGGCCTCTGCATTAGCCAGAGCTGTGCCGCAGGTGGTGACGATGCTTTGGCCATGGTGATTGCCGATCAAGCGGGTTGGTCGATTGCCAAGGCCTACCTCTTGAGTGATGGTGTTGTCCTATTGCTATCCCTCACTTACCTTGAGCCTAACCGTTTAATCTATTCTTTCTTAACGACGCTTGTTTCATCCTTTATTATTGGTCAATTTGAGCTTCACTTCCCCAGCCTGCAAACCATCGAATGGACAAGCAAGGCCTAATAAGTCCCTCTTTCTCGCCTTCGCCCACTCTTTCATCAAGGAGGTCCTCATGCCCGTCATTATCCTGTCCCCAAGTAAAGAGATGAACCGCCAACCAGGTCATCTTCCACCTACCCTCACTCCCCTTAGTCAGACCATCCGCCAGGCTTTGTCAGACCTGTCCCTAGAGGAAATTGCGCAATGCTTTAAGGTCTCAAGTGATTTGGCCCAGACCATTCAAGCCGATATTCAAGCAGTAGAAGCCCCTACTGCTAAGGCTGCCTATTTGACTTATCAGGGGCTGGCCTTCCGGCAAATCGATTGGTCGGCGATTTCACTGGATTATGCCCAAGACCACTTGCGAATCCTATCCGCTTTCTACGGTGTCCTGTCCCCTCGAACCGCCATTAATCCCTACCGGCTGGACTTCAACACCCGACTAAAGGTGGCAGACCGCACCTTAAAATCTCTCTGGCAACCTGCTTATCAAAAAGCCCTACAAGGCGAAAGGGTTTATAATCTGGCCTCACAAGAATTCGCTAGTCTCCTGGATCCGGACCAAATGGACCTGATCACAATTCGCTTCTACCAAGATCTTGACCAAGAGAAGAAGGCCCCTTCAGCCACGGCCAAGAAGTTACGCGGGAGCTTAGCTAACCACCTGCTCCAGCAGGAAGATTTTAGTGAGGCTACTTTCAAGTCCTTTACAGCTGAGGGCTATCAATTAGTTGACTTTGATCCCCATCATGGCCACATTAACTATTCCAAAGCTTAAGCCTTCAACTGGAAGGACGGTCAGCCGTCTATTCATAGGATGCGGTCACTTTGTTGATCCCGGATCATGATAAGAAGAGAGTCTCAATGATTAGCCAAATCATTAAGTCAATTAAGGGACCGATTGGGAGAAGAAATCACTTTAACCTGAAATAAGAAAGATTCTTCATCATTTGAGGACAATGGTTGAACAAGATCGAGAATAAACAAAAAATCATTTTTTATGGTTAATGAAAGGCATGAGAACGAGCCGCCTAGCGTGTCCTAACACCTTACGGTTCACCGTCTAAGCATTGCCCAGTAGATCGAATCTGGAAAAGTGGCTCCTTTTAATTAAGTATTGGGAATGCTTCTTATTGAGGGATATCCCTCTTTTTCTTTGGCTTAAAACTGAAACTTTACATTCAAAAGGCTTTAAAGCTGAAGATAAATCGGTATAATGAAAAGGTATGTAAAGAAGGGGTGATTATATGAACACTAAGAATGATTTTTATAAAGAGATGCTGGCGATTGCGATTCCGATTGCCTTGCAGAACTTAATTGTCTCCAGCCTAAACACCTTGGATACCATGATGATTTCAACGCTGGGAGCCAGTACCATTGCGGGGGTCGGCTTGGCTAACCAAGTCTTCTTTTTCTTTATGATGATTTGCTTTGGGACCGGAACGGGTTCTTCAGTGATGATCTCCCAATACTATGGCCGTCGAGACTATGAGAATATGCGCCGGGTCAATGCCCTATCCGCCATTATCTGTATGGTGACCGGGGCCGTCTTTACCCTCTTAGCCTTCACCATGCCCGAGCGGTTAATCCGCCTGCTCATTGATGATCCGATCGTAATCAATGAAGGGGCCAAATACTTGCGAGTTGTCTGCTGGTCTTATATCCTCACTGGCTTCTCTTTCGCCTGCGGAATCTCCCAACGAAGCACAGGGAACCCACGTGCTCCCCTGGTAGGGTCCATTATTGGATTCATTTGTAATGCCTTCTTTAACTATGCCTTTATCTTCGGTAAGTTCGGCATGCCTGAATTAGGGGTGGTTGGAGCCGCTGTGGGTACGATTATTGCGCGGTTTGCTGAATCAGGGATTATTCTCTATTCCATGACCCGCTATTCGAGTCCTTTAAGAGGCCCAATCCGAGATATGATGAACTTTGGCAATGGCTTCATTACCAAGTTCATGAAGGTTACCTTCCCTGTCATTGTGAACGAGACCTTATGGGGGCTGGGCCAAGTCCTTTATAGTGTCGCTTATGCCAAGGTGGGAACCGATGCGACCGCTGCCGTTCAAATTGTCGTCGCCATTCAGAACCTTGCCTTCGTCTTAATCCGTGGCCTATCAAACTCTTGTACCATTATCATTGGCAAGACGATTGGCCAAGGACTCCTGCAGATGGTCTATCCTTATGCCATCCGCTTCTTAAAACTGGGCACCCTCTTCAGTGTGGCGATTGGACTCTTTATGTGTCTAACCCCTGATCTGACCCTATCCTTATTCGGTAGTCTCTCACCCGAAGTCCGTCTCTTATGTGAGATCTTACTGGTTTACATGGGGATTCTCTTCATGTTCAAAGCCTTTAACTCTGTCCTCGTCGTAGGTGTTCTCAGAGGCGGCGGGGATACCACCTTCTCCCTCTTCCTCGAGACCGGCAGTGTCTGGCTGGTCGGCGTTCCACTGGCCTTTATCGGGGCCGTCGTCTTCCAGCTCCCCATCCAGTGGGTGGTCGTTCTGGCCGGGATGGAAGAAGTGGTCAAATTATTCATCGGGGTCTACCGGGTCTACAGCCGGAAATGGATCCATGAGATTGCATAGGGAACATTCATAAATGGCCTAACCTCCCTGAAATAAAAAAACAGCCTGCTCTCTCTAGGTTGAGAGATGACAGGCTGTTTTCTCTTAATATGGCTCTATTTCAGATAGGGTTGAAGGAAGAATTTTTCTTCCATCAACCCTAAAAAATATAGAACCCTCGTAACTGTACTTCATTTAAAAACCTCCTTACTGGTTTACCTAGTAAAGAAAGTACATATTACAGGTGGGAGGCAGTGTTGGAGTTATCTGAATGTAAATTTTTATAAACATTACTACTTTAAGATTTGAACTTTGCGGATTGTATTAAGTGTAATAAGAAGAGCATATACAAAAAATATAAAAATAAATAAGGAAAAACTTCCTAGAAACCACGGTATGTGAAAATTAACATTAACTTTACAAATAATTTACCTTAAATAAACAATAGATGTTTATAATTAACTTTGTCAAATGACTCAATGGGAGAAATAAATGGATAAAAACGTACGTCAAAAAGAAATGTTAGATTATGTTATTCGTCATCAAGAAGTTACTATTCAATCACTATCTCAAATGTTCAATGTCCATGAGATGACTATTCGAAGAGACTTGGAAGAATTAGAAAAAAAGTATCCAATCAAAAGAACACATGGTGGTGTGATATCAAAGATTTATAGAAATATTGAGTCCCTATATAATTATCGGAGTACACTCAATACGCTACAGAAAGAAGAGATTGCTTCAAAAGCAGCAAACTTGATTGATGACGGGGATTTTATTTTCTTGGATTCTGGAACTACTACCTTAGAATTGGCTAAACTAATTATTAACAAGAATATTACTGTAGTTATCAATGATTTTCATATTTATGATATTCTGAAATATTCAGAAACTCTTAATATCTTGTTTGCCAGTGGAAAGATCACTAAAGAATATCGTTATATGACAGGAGGGAGTCTGAATGAATCTTTCTATAATAACCTTTATGCGAATAAAGCATTTTTAGGAGTAATGGCAGTGGACTTCTTACAGGGTGTCTATCAATCAGATTTAAAAGTTGCTTTATCCAAAAGAGGGATGGTTCGTAATGCAGAGCAGGTGTATGTAATGGCAGATACATCTAAATTTGACAAGAAAACTTCATACAAAGTATGCGACATAAAGGATGTCAATTATCTTATTACAGATTCATCATTTGATTCTACATTGTATTCTATTCCTAGTCAGTTAAATATCATTTAGAAAGTTGAGGGAGATTATGGGAAAAATTTATTTCGATTCTATAGTAAAAAATTTCGGGAATGTAAATGTAATTCCAGATTTATCATTAGAAATTCCTGATGGGTCTTTCTCTGTATTGCTCGGACCCTCAGGATGTGGAAAGACAACCCTGCTAAGAATGTTAGCTGGTTTCGAGAAAGTCACTTCTGGAACAATAAAATTAGATGATGTCGATATTACGAATAAGCCAGCAAACAAACGGGATGTAGCAATGGTGTTTCAGAATTATGCGTTATATCCGACTATGACAGTTCGTAATAATATCGAGTATGGGTTAAAAAATATCGGTATGAAGAAATCCGAAAGAGATGATTTAGTTCAAACAGTATCTAAGATCGTGGAGTTAGAAGACCTCCTCAACAGGAAACCTGGAGAACTATCTGGAGGACAAAGACAAAGAGTGGCGCTAGCAAGAGCTATTGTCAAGAAGCCAAAGGTTTTCTTGATGGATGAACCGTTATCCAATTTAGATGCAAAATTAAGAGCGGAGATGCGATACCAAATCGATAAAATTCATAAGACTCTAGGCACTACTTTTATCTACGTAACTCACGATCAAGCGGAAGCTATGGCATTAGCTGATCAGCTAGTATTGATGTCCCACGGAAAAATTATGCAGGTTGGACATCCAATGAAAGTGTATGATCATCCAAACAATACATTTGTTGCGAACTTTTTAGGAATTCCACCAATGAATTTAATCAAAATTCATAATGATTTAGTTATTGGGTTTAGACCAGAGGATGTTCAAATAAATTCTTCTCAGTTAAATGACGGTCTTTCAATAGATTCTCTACGCGTTATTCACAAGGAAATGCTAGGGGCAGTTACGAATTATTTACTCGAAATAAATAAAGATACAAGAGTATATTTATCAACCGCAAATAGAAACATAGAAACCGATGACATCATCGATATCTTTATTCCAAATTCCAAAGTTAAGTATTTTGATGCTAATAATATATTTAATCCACAGATGCAACATCCGGAAAATATTCGTTCACTAATTAAGGAGGGGAAAACCGTTGTGGGATAAAGCAAAACCATATGTCATGATTGCACCGGCAATGATATTGATATTTCTTTTTACAATCCTACCTCTTATTCAATTATTTGAGTTTAGCTTATTCAATTACAATCTCATGAATCCTTCAATAAGTAAATATATAGGATTCGATAATTATGCGAATGTTTTCCGTAGGAAGGATTTTTGGGATGCAACTTATAACACCCTCCATTTCACGGCAGTAACACTAGTACTAAATCTTGTCGGAGCAATATTATTCGCCTATTGGCTTCGTAAAGGTACTAAGATGAATCGATTGACCTTAGCAGGTATATATACACCAAGTGTCATATCGGTAGTATCTATTTCAATGATCTGGATGATGTTGCTGAATCCAACTAGCGGTGTTATTAATTTTTTGCTGAAATCAGTTGGACTTCCAACCTCAACCTTTCTTCAGAGTTCCGATACTGCTCTTCAAACCGTAGAATTCGTTGGTGCATGGCAGAGTGTAGGGTATAATGCTGTCATTCTTGCTGGTGCTATGCAATCTATAGACAAGAGTATATATGAGGCTGCTTTACTCGATAGATCAAGTAAATTTAGAACCTTAACTAACATTACAATTCCGATGATATCTCCGCAGATATTCTTATTAATCATTAATATAACTATCGCTTCGTTTAAAGTTTTCGAAACAGTAAATATTATGACGAATGGCGGTCCAAATGGATCTACTACGACTCTGGTTTATTATATTTATAATTATCGAACCACGAATATCGGATATGCTGCAGTTGTTGGGATAATAATGATGGCTATCATTGCTATATTTACTTCAGTTTATTTCAAAATAACTGAGAAATATGTTCATTACAGATAGAGAGGAGTCAACAATGATTAAAGAAAAAATCTTCTCATTTCTAAAAGTAATTGTATTCTTATTATTTACTGCCCCTTTTATATGGATGATTCTCATATCCTTACAGACACTACAAGAAGCAATGACTCTTCCACCAACGATACTTCCTGAACAACCTCAATGGGTAAATTATGTTCAGGCGTGGACATCCATACCAATCATAAAATATTTGAAAAACTCCATTCTTGTTACGGGTAGCGTGATAGTTTTACAGTTGATTATAATGATTCCTGCCGCATATGCATTTGCAAGATATAATTTTTTTGGCAAAAATTTCTTCTTCGCATTCATTCTCATTTCTTTTATGGTTCCAGCCCAAATTACATTTATTCCTATATACCTAAATTTCGCAAAGTTAAATTTGATTGAAACTTTTTGGCCCCAAATCATTCCATTTGCAAGTAATACATTTGGTATTTTCCTTCTAAGGCAAGCATTCATGCAATTACCGGATGAAATTTTCGATGCAGCATTATTGGATCATTCGAATGATTTCAAAACAATGTTGAAAATTGCTGTTCCTATGATTAAGCCTGCAATATTTACAACCATCTTATTCACTTTTGTCGGAAGATGGAATGATTATTTCTGGCCGCTAGTTATGACGAATAGTGATGACTTAAGAACGCTACCGATCGGAATTCAGCTATTAAGAGAATCAGAGGGGGTGAATAATTGGCATATTATTATGGCGGGTAATGTGATTCTTGTAGTTCCAATCATCATTGTCTATATCTTTACGTCGAAATTTATTCTTAAATCATTCGGATACTCTGGCACTAAGTAATTCAACCATAGAAAGGAAATATTATAAAATGAAGAAATTAAAAGAGATT
Organism: Facklamia languida CCUG 37842; assembly: GCF_000245795.1. Classification (GTDB taxonomy): domain Bacteria; phylum Bacillota; class Bacilli; order Lactobacillales; family Aerococcaceae; genus Facklamia; species Facklamia languida. The sequence goes on from NZ_JH601133.1 coordinate 711,744, forward strand.
TTACTATTAGTGATCACAGCTGCCCTCTTTATCTCATTGTTACCAGCCAAATTGACTCATGCACAAGAAAGAGAAACGATTAACTTCTGGTATTCTCTCGGTGGAAGAAACGAAGAATTAATCCAGAATATCGTAAAAGAGTTTAATAAGACTCAAGATAAGTATGAAGTCGTGGCTACTTATCAAGGTAATTACGACGAAACCGTGCAGAAATTACAACAAGCCATTGCTTCTAATACTCAACCAGATATATCCATGATTGAAAGAGCTTATGTTCAACAATTTGCTGAATCTGCTACTTTAGTTGATCTGACACCATATTTAGAACAATACAATATAAATATTGACGATTTCGTACCAGGTTTATTGGGTCATTCATATTTTAATGACGGATTAGTATCTTTGCCGTTCAACCGCTCTACCCCAATTATGCATGTGAATAAATCTATGCTCGAAGAGAATGGATTAGAAATCCCAAAAACTTGGGAAGAATTGAAAGAAGTTGCGAATGCTTTGGTTATCAAAGAAGGTGATGAGATCCAACGCTATGGATTAACTATGCCATATGATACATGGTTCCCAATCGCCATGATTACGCAGTCTAACGGTCGTTTCTTTAATGAAGATGGATCTGCTATCGATTTCGTTGACAACGGAGTAGGACATACCGTATTCTCATTCCTTAAAGATCTTCAATCCACAGGGGCTTTATACTATCCAGGTTCATCATCAGCAGAAGATGTCGTTCAAATGTTTTTCAGTGGAAAAGTAGGATTAATCTATAGTTCAACTGGAAGTATTGGAAGCTTTATTGAGAATTTAGAGTTTGATTATACAACTGCATTTTTACCACAGAACGAGAAAATTTCCACTCCAACAGGTGGAGCGAATATTGCCTTATTAAATAACGGAAACATTGAAGGGGCAATGACATTTATTGACTTCTTAGTTAATGATCCTGTCGCAGCGGAAAGTTTTATAGCTGAATCAGGATACTTACCTTTCACATACAGTATTGCCGAATCTGACACTATTCAAGAACAATGGGAAAAAGAACCGATGAGAAGAACCGCTTTTGAGCAGTTAGAATATGCAGAAGATACTAATAAGAGCCCTAAATGGCCAGAAGTGATGCACGAATTCTTCTCAGCAATTGAGGCTATAATGTACGATAACGAAGATATTGATCAGACTTTAGAAGAATTTAAGAATAACTCAAATACTATCCTGAGCTACTAATTAATATGATGCTGAAAGAAAAATTAATTTCTCAAGATTTTATTGTCGCGGCACATCGAGGTTATAGATCTGAATTTCCAGAGAATTCATTGCTTGCCTTTGAAAAAGCAATTATACATGGCGTGGATATGATTGAAGTAGATTTAAGATACAGTAAAGATAGGCAAATTGTTATAATTCATGATGATACTGTGAATCGTGTAACGAATTCTGAAGGGTGTGTATCCGATCTAACTCTATCAGATCTCAAATCTTTAAATCTTAATGATCCTGCAGGAGCACCTTCAAATGAAGTGATTCCAACGTTGGAAGAATTCATTGAGTTTGTGAGTGAATATCCTGATTTATTTCTAAATATTGAAATTAAGCCACAGGAACGCGGTCTAGAATTAGCAAAAGAACTATTAAAAATTCTTGAACCAACTAATCTACTCGAGCGAAGCGTCATTACCTCGTTTGATTTTGAAATTATCCACTTCTTATATTCTCAAGGTATATTTACGCAAGGATTTATGTATAATCACTTGAAAAATGTGGGAGATTATGAAAATGTTTATGAATCTATGGATGCTATTTGCATCTTCGAGTCAGAATTGGACAGAAAAATTGTTCAAAAATTCGAGAATGAAAACTTGTTTGTATGGACCTGCTGTCCCAACTCGAAAGATTCTGTAAAATATGCTTACGATTGTGGTATAAGACTCGTTACGGTAGATGATATAATCCCAGCATTAGAGTTTAAGCAGTCTCTTGCCAACGAGTAAAAATTTCATAAAAAAAGTTAATCCGTGAAGTGTTCTATCGTTAAAGTTGACCCATTAAATTAGATCTAATACTAAATTAGAGCTCTATCTCAAATAGGGTTGATGGTATTGAAAGTAGACTAAGCAACAAGTTGTTGCTTGGTCTCTTTTTCTTTTCTTCCTGACACATACAGTCGAGATATTAAAAGAATGCGGTTCTTGAAATGGGTATACTTACGGTAGCCGTAGGCATTGCGTTTAAGGACTTTAATTTTATTATTAATCCCTTCGATTGGGCCATTGGTAATGGTCGGATGGTCAAAGGTGTTGGAAATATAAGGCTGGAATTTCCTAAAGGTTCTCAATTGAGGATTGAGTTGTTGATTAGGTGCGTGATGAAGATTAACCATAAACTAATCGTAATCCAACTTTTCTAGGCATAACGAAGGTTTTGACCTATCCGATCAGTTTCTTTAAAGACTTGATTTTGATCTAAGAGATAATCGACGATATGGCCAGTATTCGTTAGAGAATCAAAGAGGGTAAATCGCCTGTAATGTGTGTGGTCAAGGTCTGTCTCCTTCTTTAAAAACAGTTTCCAATACCGCTTGAGTTTATTGTAGAGCCACCGATCTTGGTATTTTACTTTATACATCCAATGGATACGATATCGATTTAATTCGAGATTGAGTGATTGAACGATGTGGAAGCAATCAATAATAATGGAGGCATTAGGAAAGAGTTGGCGGATAATTCGATGTAGGGGGGAAATATCAATATAAATAATTTGAATCTTTTTTAGTTCTTTACGAATCGTAAATTTCAAGTATAAGTTAGCCACCTGGTTAACGTTCTATCTAAAGTTCTTCCATTCTTTTAGTGACGGCTTGACAATGAGCTGAGGCATGGTAGTTTGGCTCACAGGTTATGAGTCAACCCCCTAACACGAAAACCATGCCGAGGGAGGCTCGTTGTCAAGCCGGAACGAGTGCTAGAGATCGTCTTTCTTTATGTAGACAGCGTACAAAGACTTCATAAGGGGGCCCATAGTCTAAAATTTTGCGCGGATAGTTGTTCATCCATTGTTGGATTCGGAGACAATCCGCTTCTGTTATATCTTTCATTGATGTTTCTTTGGGTAAGAAGCGTCGAATGAATCCATGTTGATTTTCACTGGTCCCTCTTTCCCAAGAAGCATAAGGATGGGCAAAGTAGACCGCTATTTGTTCAGCCACCGCTTGACTTAACATCGCAAACTCTAAGCCATTATCAGCAGTCATACTCTTGAAGAGTAACGATAAATGATCGCCTGCGAGTCCTTGTAACTTTCTTAGGGCGACCTCCACCGCTTGTGCAGTCTTATTCTTTATCTTTAGAATGACTTCAAATCGACTGAATCGTTCAGCTAAGGTTAACAAGACAGGTTCATCTTTACCTTTCTTGCCAATGACCGTATCAATTTCCCAGTGGCCAAAAGTATTCCGCTCATTGATTTCCTCAGGGCGCTCGTCGATGGAAGTTCCCAAGACTTTCTTATGGGGGCGGGTCTTCGGTACTCTCTCTTTGGTATTACGACGAAGTTTTTCAAGTAAATCAATATTTCGCGTCTTCATAATCTGACAATCAATCCAATAATAGAGGGTGGTGGTACAAGGAATGAGTCGAGGGTCGATATCAAGGACTTCTTTGGCTCGGTGGACGACGACATCAGGCGACCATTTATCTTCTAACATCCGCTGATCGGCCCAATCGATAAAGTCACTTGAGTAGGACCAGAGAGGTTTGCGCCCACAATTTTGACGCTGATGCTCATAATTTTCTTGGCCGACTTCAGCGACATACTTAGAATAGTACCATTTATAAACCTTGCCGTTTTGCTTTTGTTGTCGGATTTGTTTAATTGTACCGCGTTTAATTTCGTTATGGATTGTCTGTGGCGCGCGTTTGAGTATGCGAGCAATCGCGCGATTAGAATGCCCTTGTTCTTTCAAAAGCTCAATTTGGCTACGTTCTTTGAACGATAAGTGTTTTGATTTCCGACCAGATGTGGTAGAGTGTGTTTGCGTCATGTAAAATCATTCTCCTTATATTTTTGTGTGGTAGCTAAAATATAACATGAATTTACATGGCTTTTTTATTTTTTATGGTGGCTAAGTTGATTATAAAATCCGCCAAGAAATAAGAAAAATCCCATTTGCAACTGATTATTCAGCCAACAAATGGGTAATTGAAGATTATATAGACTTACTATTTGATGAAAATGATAGATACGAATATATTGTTCTAAAATGCCCTTGCAATGATCTTTATCCTGATATAAAGCCAGGAGAACCTGTCTTATTCAGAAAATATAATGAAGCATCTGATGGACAGTTAGTGTTAGTGTATAACGAAGAAAAAGATCAAATTGGATTGCGTTATTATGTGTTGGATGCAGAAGAGCACTCCGCTTTATTATTGGCAAATGATCGTAATGTTCGTCCAGTTATACATCAGCCTGATACTCGATGGAAGATATGGGGTATAGGGGTAGATATCATGGGTAATGATTCAATATTTTCTCTCACTTCTTCATCTCCTACGTATAGTATTTCAAAATAGTTCCTAGGAGTAAGATTCGTCCTTATTATTTATAGGGTTGGTCGAAGAAAATTCCTTCAAACTTTATAAATTACAAGAAGTAGTTGAATCCAGATATATTTGAATTCAATTTATGAAATAGAGAATATTCAACATTCATTCAAGTTGAAAGATACCTTGACAATTAGATAATAAGTGATTAATAAGCTATTAACCTAACAATTCTTTCAAATCTTCCCATTGTACTCCTCACGGTAATGGACTGGTATGAAATATAGTTGCATCACAAAACTTATACTGTTTCATTTGAGTGCTCACTATAAGAAAAATGAGGAAATACTATATTGTACTCTAACCCCTCCCTAGAAACAGCTCTGTCCTTTCAAACAGTAATAATTATATAGTAAATATTCGAATAATTTTCTATACACTTAAGAAACACCTATCACAAGTGCTTCATATATAAACTAATACAATTAGGACTCAAATGTTGCATAAAGTAGTAATTTAACTAACATTTAAGTCCTAGTATTAAAATTTATAATACAATTTTTACTTAGAATTACTTTGAAGACTTGTAAGGAAATTGAATAACAAGAATTGAGAGAAATCTTTAATTTACTCTCTTAATAAAAGTGAATTCATTCATACCGGCTTCGTCCGGTCTTTCTTCAGGGAACCCCTCAAAATTATTATGTAATGGAATCTTGTAGCCATAATCCAATATAGGAATAATAGGAAGATCTTGTGCCATTATTTCCTGAACCTTATTGTACAAAGGAATGCGTTTTTCAGGGTCTACCTCCTTTACCCCTTCCTTAAGAAGGTTCTCAACTTCTTCATTAGTATATCCAGCAAGATTGTTGAATCCATTGATGGAGATACGTCCTTCAATTCCTGATACATCAGGACCTTGGTATCCTGCTAATAGTGTTAAGTCAAAATTCTTATCTTCAGCCACCTTTGTTTGCCATGCAGAAAATTCCATCATATTAATATTTATACCAATTCCTGCTTTTTCTAAGTTAGCTTTTATCACAGTACAAATATCACTGAAATTTCCATCTTCAAATGAATCTAATTGAAGCTCCACATAGTGGCCATTTTCGTTCTTTTCATAACCAGATTCCTCAAATAATTTAATCGCTTCATCTACATTTGTTTTTGGTAGACCAACTTCTTCATTAACATAATCCGCAAATTTTGGCGAAATAAAAGTCGTTGCAACTTGACCAATATTATTTGATACTCTATCAAAAATTGACTGTTGATCTATCGCCAACGCAATCGCTTTCATTATAACGCCATCTTTGAACTTTTCGTCTTGTAAGTTTCCGGTAATATATGCTCGGTTTATTCCAAGATATTCAAATACTCGATAGTCAGGGTTTTCATCTAAAGAGTTAGCTTCAGAAGGTGATAAGCCACCAAGATAGTCAATCTCTCCGTTGATTAATGATTGATATGCTGTCTTAGGGTCTGAACTGATTTTGAAGATCAACTCATCAATTTCTGGTACATGCCCAAAATATTTTTCATTTTTTTCTAAAATTAGAGAGACTCCATTTTCATAGGAGACAAATTTAAAAGGTCCCGTCCCTATTGGGTGCATATTAGCAGGGTTATTAGCATAATCTGTTCCCTCATAAAGGTGCTTAGGTAATATAAAAGTTCCATACCAAGATAATTTACTTAAGAATGAAGCATCAGCTTGTTTCATCTTAAAGACCACTGTATTTTCATCTGGGGCCTCAATTGATTCTACATTAACAAAAGTGTCACTCTTGGGCCACTTCTCAGTTATTAATGTATCGTAAGTCCACTTTACATCCTCAGATGAAAATGGCTGTCCATCGTGCCACTCTACATTTTCGTGCAATTTAAAAGTAATTGTTTTATTATCATCACTGTATTCCCATTCTTTAGCTAAATCTGGAATATACTCATTATTAATATTTAACTTGACTAGTCGGCTAAAAATATTTTGATCATAAACATAAGCAGCATCATCCATACGCATCGTGGTATTAAATGTATTGGGCTCAGCACCAGATGCAATAAACACAAATTTGTCTTCTGCATTCACTTTTGTGGTTCCGTTAGTTAAAATTAGAAGAGCAATAAACAACCAACTGAATAAATTAGAAATTTTCTTTTTCATCTTATTTTTCCACTCTTTCCCTTATTTTATTCATAAGTAATAAGCCACATTCAAGTTGTACAGATATTAACTTCTTTATAGGAATAACATTGTAATTGATTAATTTTTCGCATTCCGCAGCCTTGATTGAAAAATAATCTAATAGATCTTTTAAGACATCTTTAATTATTTCATTCGAGTTCCCCTTTCTTATTTCGTACTCACAACTTCGAATTGCAAGAGACAAACTAAGGAGTGTATAAAATCTTCTAATAATATTACTATCTAAATATTCTGATTCTTTGCAAGGTTGATTATATTCCTCATTATCATTTATGTAATTTATCTCAGCGCTCAATCCTTTCTTTGAATACATTTGCTCCTGCTTCACCATTTTGTAAAATGGATTTTCATCTGATATACAACTATCTATCACATCCATTTTATCTCCAATAAGACTATTTACCGTCTGTGATATTTCAATACCACTTAATATTGATTCTTTTCTTGTAATATTCATCTCCTTCTCACTATCAATTCTTTCATCATAGAAATACGGCAATTCAGTAACTAAAAAATAACTGTTTAACCCAGAATCTGCAATATATGATTCAGTTGAACCTCCAGAATTCGCCATCATCTGTGCTGGGGATTCGTCACCATACTTTTCATAGTGGTCATACGTATCTTTTGATGAAATGAACGGAAAAATAGCTGGGGCGTAAGGCTTAATAAATGAAACCTCTGGCTCCCCTAAATGAAGCGGGAGGCCTTGTCTGCTTGAAGCATTATAGAAATCCTCCCACAAGTCCGGTAACTCATTATTAATATACCAGTATGTCCCACCAAACCCAGCATTATGTAATCCATAAACAAAATCTGGCTTTATTTCATCAATCAGATTCATTAGTATCTTTGTTTCAGGTAGTGGAGAATCAAACTTATAATCCTTGTACTCAAAAGGATAAGTCCATTCCACTTGCTCATATGCAGCAGGTCGGAAAAAGTCTCGAGCATACCGCGTTAGAGTTAATTCTCCTTTAAACCACCCTTCATTTAATTTGGTACCATCAACATCGATACACTTTATAATATGCCAAGTATAATCACTAGATATACGAAGGTCAGCGTTTGTTGCTAGTTCATTTGAAAGAAATTCTAACATCATAGCTCCTATTGGTTCATTCGGATGTGGACACCCATAAAGCATCGCATCATATTTACCAGAACCTATTGTCAATAAGTAGATTGGGTGGCCATTTCGAGAATGTCCCGCAATCTTTACCTTAACAATATCAGGATACTCCTCAGCTAAACGAAGTGTATTTTCATCCATTTCTTCAACAGTTAAGAATTCTTTATAATCAGGAATCGTTGTTAAAATTTCTTCTACCATTTCTATCATTTGATAACCTCCAATAACTCTTTTTCTCTTCTGGCTCGAATGCCCTTTCTCGGATCAATTGATCCTATACTTGAAATTAATAATTTTGTATATTCTTCTTGTGGACTATAAATTACTTGATTAGTTAAACCTTGCTCAACCACTTTTCCTTTATTCATAACAATTAACTGATCTGAAAGAAATTGTGTAGTAGCTATATCATGACTAATAAATATCAACGATTTCTTCTTCTTCTTTATAAGTTTAGTCAGCATCTTAATGATTTCGCCACGAATAGAAACATCTAACATAGATACCGGCTCATCAGCAATCAAAATATCTGGTTCTAAAGACATAGCTCTTAGGATTGAAATTCGTTGAAGTTGCCCTCCAGATAATTGATGAGGATATCTTCCTAAGTAATCAACAGCTGGAGTTATGCCCCCTTCTTCAAGAATTCTGATGACCATATTTTTTCTATCCGCATCGCTATTTCCGATATGATGAATTTTTAATGGTTCAGACATAATGCGCAAAATAGTATGACGATAATCAAATGTTTCATAAGGATTTTGGAAAACAATTTGTATTGTCTTATGAAATTTTAGTCGGTCCTTTCTTCTCAGTTCCTGAATTAGCTCCCCATCAAAGTAGATCTGACCTTCGGAAGCATCCTCAAGTCCCACTATAATCTTGCCTAATGTCGATTTCCCAGACCCTGACTGCCCTATTACACCTAAGACTTGTCCTTCTTCTAATGTAAAGGAAACTTGGTCTAATGCCTTGAAAAGCTTTCCCTCCACATTTGGATTCTTATTCTTATAATGTTTACTGATACCACTAACTACTAGGTCTCCCATTTTTTCACCTCACTTAAGCAATATTTATATAAGAATTAATAAGTTTCTTTGTATATTCTTCTTTGGGACTTAATAAGACTTGATTTACATCACCCATTTCAATTATCTGGCCATCTTTCATAACAATAATTTTATTACATGTTGAAGCTACTGTCGAAATATCATGAGTAATCATAAATCGTGTTAAATTATACTCGTCTTCCAAATCCATAATCATTTCTAATACCTTATTCTGAACAACTACATCAAGCGCAGTAGTTGCTTCATCAAAGAAGACTATTTCCGGACTATTCAAAACAGCCAATGCAATAGAAACACGCTGCATCATTCCACCTGAAAGTTCATGAGGATACTGTTCATAAACTCTGCTAGGCAAGTCGACACGTTCTAATACTTTTAAACAGTGCTCTTTTATTTCAGATACTTTTTTCTTCTTATTGTGTACTGTATATATATCTTTCATTTGTTGCCCGATCTTATGTGTGGGACTTAGTGCTGACATTGACTTTTGAAACACAAATGCTATTTGATTCCAACGTATCTTATTGATCTCTCTTTGGTTACACTCTAATAAATTTTGATTATTATATAAAATTTGCCCCGTAATCTTAGCGGATCTTTTGGGAAGCAGCTGTAGAACAGATAATGCAAAAGTAGATTTTCCTGACCCAGATTCCCCAACTATTCCCACTGAATCCTTCTTATCAATTGTAAAATTCATATTTTTAACAGCATGAAATAATCCATTATTTGTACGATAATAAATGTTTAAATCTCTTACTTGAAAATAACTCATAGAATCCTCCATACATCTTGTCTATCTATTAACCCTTAGGTGTCTTTGGAGTTAAAATCTTATTAATTCCATCTCCAATTAACTGAAGACTCAATACAGTAATTACGATAGCAATTCCTGGAAATGTTGAGACCCACCATGACCTAGGCATATATGCACTTCCTTGAGAAATCATTTGACCCCACGAAACCACATTGGGATCACCTAAACCTAAAAATGATAAGCTAGCTTCTAATAAGATCGCTCCTGAAATATTCATTATAGTATTGGCAATGATGGGATAGATCGCATTAGGGATGATATGCGACAATAAAATATTGCGATGCTTTTCACCTAATATGTAAGCTGACTTAACAAAAGTTCTCTCCTTTATTGACATAGCCTGAGCACGCATAATTCTTGCATTTCCAACCCAAGATGTAAACCCGATGACTATCATGACATTTGTCATTGAAGATCCAAAGAATGCTACGATTATTAAGATAAGAAAGAATGCTGGTGTCATCACGAAGATATTAATGAATTCACTAATAACTCGATCCCATTCCCCCCCAAAATAACCAGCTACGGCGCCTACTGCAACCCCAATTACAGCAGAAATTAAAGATGCGACCAACCCAATTGTTAGTGAAGTTCGAGTTCCATAAATGATGTTCGAAAATACGTCTCCCCCTAAAGAATCTGTTCCAAAATAATGCCCTTGATTTCCTGGAGCAACTAATAAATCATCTGTTAGCTGTTTTGGAGCATATGGTGCCAGAAAATTTGCAAAGAGAGCAATAATAATTAGAAAGATCATCAAAACCAAACCTATACAAAAACCCTTTTCTTTTGCAATTCTACTAAACATATTCACACCTACTCATAAGAAATTCTAGGGTCTATTATCATATATACAATATCCATAAATAACATCATTAGTGCCACTGATATAGAAACTATCAAATAAATTCCTGTTAGAACCTGATAATCTCTACCCTGTATAGAGGTTAATAACAAGCGTCCCATTCCTGGCCATGAGAAAACAGTTTCAATTAAGGTAGAGCCAGATAACACGAATGCAAAACTCATCCCTATAGCAGTCACCGTTGGAAGCATTGAATTTTTCAGTACATATCGCCTAAATATTTTTTTACGATTCATACCAGTTGCAATGAAAGTGTCAATGAAATCCTCATTCATAGTCTGAATTACAGAAGTTCTTGTAATTCTAAAAAAATACGGAAAAGTAATCAATACTAGGGTAGATACAGGTAATATCAGGTGCTTGCATAAATCAATGAATTTATCGAATCCGTCTCCTCTCATTCTCAGATTATACATACCAGATGTTGGTAACCAACCTAATAATGAAGCGAAAATCAAAATCATCATCATACCCAACCAGAAACTAGGCATAGAATCAAACACATAAGTTAAAGGAGTAAATATCTTATCTAGCAATGACCCTTTATTAGATCCACATTTTAGACCAAGATAGATTCCTAAAATAATAGATATGATTAAAGAGACCATGCTTAATATTAAAGTGGGAAATACTCGTTGACCAATAATTTCGATAACAGGTAAATTAGATACATATGAAAAACCTAAATCACCCTTGAGTAAATTTCCTAGAAATAAAAGAAATTGCTTTAAGATTGGCTGATCAAGACCATATTGGGACTTTAAAGCGGCAATCATTTCAGGATTAGGATTTTCTGTGCCTGCTAAGATTGTGATTGGATCACCAGGAGCCAAGCGGATTACAAAGAAATTTATGAATACAGATACTATGACTACTAATAAAGCGGTTAAAAGTCTATTCAAAATGTATTTTTTTTCCATAATTAACTCCTTTATTATCATTATATTACCATTAAAAGAAAGCGCTTTATATTTAATATAATAAACGTCCGAACGAAAATGTCAATACTATCTAACTTTTATATTGAATAAAAAAATAATAGCAAACAATTATTGTAATTTTGTTTGCTATAAGTTATTATATGCCTTATAAAACAATTATTGAGGTGCTATATGAATCATAGAAATGTTCCTGCTGTTACAGAAGCGGTGGAAAAGCTGATTTATTTCAATTTTATAAATGAGTACCATTCGGGAAAACAGCTGCCAACAGAAAAAGAACTAACTAGAGAACTTAATATTACCCGGACTACTTTAAGGTCTGCTTTAGAAATTCTGGAATGTGAACATATTATTGAACGAACTCCTAATATGTCACCTAAAACTTCTCAAAGCAAGTATTCTATTGGCTTGTTTGAAGGTGATAATTTCATGAACGCTCTGCGAAAAGCGGATTCTAATTTCCAAACTGACCTAATTTCCTTTAACTCATCCTCACCAAATAAATCAATTATTAATCTTTTAAATTTGAGTGAAAATCAAGATGTTTATCAGATCTATCGACTACGAAAAATTGATTTCTTACCTACATCGATTGAAACAATCAATATAAATAAATCATTAACTCCTAACTTAGACATACACTATAATTATAAGAGATCTTTGTCTTTTACACTCAAGAATATCTATCATTATAATCTAAGGGTTCGCTCAATTAGCTTTAGTGTTGGATTTGCTAATCCAACTGAAGCAAAACTTTTAAGAATTAAGTCAAATGACCCCCTAATAATTATTAAAGGAGTTAAATTTTTAGAAGATGGTACTCCATTGCAAACTTTTAAACAACTATATAGAGCAGATAAATTTAAATTAACTTCTTATAAATACTAGGTGATTAAATGGCTATCAATAATGAAAAATTTAATCAATTATACTCTTATATAAGACAAGATTTAATAAAAAGTATTGAAAATCAAACATATCCCCCAAATTCTGAACTTCCATCTACTAGAGAGCTATCTAATTTATATTTAGTAAATGAAGATCTAGTCCTTTCTGTAATAGAATCATTAATAACAGAAGGCTTCCTGATAAAAGTAAACTCTTCATTTTTTGTTCTTGATATACGATATCAAGAAACACTCACTAGTAAAGGGATAACACTCAACCTAAATTCAATGAATAATGAAGAACATATACAATTTAATGAGCTTAGAAAATACATTCGACGGGCAGGTTGTCTTTACTCAATGGTTCTGAATATTCAACCAGAAGATGATATTTATTATATTGAACGATTGGTAAAAAGGAATGACACCCCACTTTGGTATGAGGAAAACTATTGTGCTGTTAATTTACTACCTAATTTATCTCATATTGACACTACCGTTTACTCTCTAGAAAGCATATTAACTTATCACAATATTCCAATCGGTGGACAACAACAAATTGTTGAAGTTGTCCCTGGAACGAAGAGATTAAAAAAAATACTTAGATTAGAGCCCAACAAACCAGTACTACGTTTTAATATTTACATTCTAGATTTGTATGGAAATAATCAATTTCATATTAAACGGTACTATCATCCCAATGCTATCTCATTTAATTTAGAAAATTAATCATAGTATTCAATGGAACTTTCTCTCGTAAACTTCAAGTATCAGTTAGCCACTTGACTAACGTAACAATATCCATATCAAGACCATCATTCTTATACTATCGCGACTATATGTGTCCGTAAGAAAAGAAAAGAGACCAAGCAACAACTTGTTGCTTAGTCTACTTTCAATACCATCAACCCTATTTGACATAAAGCCGAAATTATTTAAAAACCAATTTATATATATCCCAAATTTTATAGATTATTCAATAATATTATAAATAAGTGTGGAAAATTTTACAATTTAGTTAAGTATGATCGTAGCATATTGAAAAAATATAGAATATGACCAGGTGATTAGGCAGTTGATCAATAACAGTAGAGAAATCAATATATAGAAGCTGAAATCATTCATGAGTTCGAAAATTGGTAAGTGAAGCTCTAAGGCAGGCTTCATGAGTTGGAAATATTGACACCAATTTAGCCAATCCATTCTTTTACATTTATAGAGACTGGCTTCAATTGGCGTTATTATTAATATTTCTTTAAATGATTTGAAGCTCATATTCCTTTAGCATTTATAAACGTATGTTAGTCAAATGCATTCTTTAGATATGAATATAACTTTAAAAAAACCTTCTAAGAATTTGAGAGTTAAAGTCGCTTATTATTTAAAGAACGCGAGACATTATAATCAACTACCAAGGTGAACTTTTCTTTATGATAGAATGGATACCATAAATAATCCTTAAAGACTATTGAATTTATTGTTTTCAAAATAGAAGCGCTTTAGTTGAGACCAGATTTCAAGCTATTGGTAGGCTGTGGAAGAACCTTTAACTCAATAAATTAGATCAAATTCAAAGGAACATTCAATTGGGTTTTGAATTTTGATAAGATTATAGTGATTTCTGACCGGGTAGAAGGTGATTGTCAGTCTGATCGCTTTCTCTAGATATTCTGAGTTGTCCAATACTTAAAAGAAATGATCAATACAGTCATGATGAGTGAAGATAGTGTTAATGTTGCACCATCTCATGCAGATGTGAGGGGTGCCATTAGAGCAAGAAATAAATGACTTTAGAATCTGTTAATAGGAATAAAATGAGTTTTTAAGATGATTTAGATTTGGCATTTAGATTAATCATAAATATTACCAGAATGCCACACACAGTTAGGTACACCCCTGTAAAGAAAAACATCGTTTGCACTGAAGTCACGTTTCCTAAATAACCAGCTAAAAGAGTAGAAAAAGGTATCAAACTTATTGATAGTGTTTTCATTAAACCGCTTACTCTTCCGGCATATTCAAAATCTAAAAACTTCATAAATAAAGATTCAACTATAATTCCATTAAATGACCTAAAAAAGTACATTAAAAAGACTGTCATTGACATAATCCAAGCATTAGTAACATATCCCATCAATCCTGTTAAAATTCCCATTATCATTATTGAAAAGCTGAGCCAAACGTCTTGTCTTTTAATAGTCAGTTTCATAATTAATAAACCACTTACTATTGAACCTATAGCCGCAATACTTTGAAAAAATCCTAAATAAGTAGCATTTCCTTGAAAATTTTCGAATATAAGTACCGTAAACAAGGTGCCTGTGTAACTAGTAACATTTACTAACATACTAATGACACATATTTTCTTGAGTGGTACATTCTTATTTAAATACTTAATTCCATCTAAAAAGTCTTTTGTATATGAAAAATTATTTGCGTTTTGACTTGGTAAAATTTGCACTTTTTTCCAATCAAAGATTAGAAAACCAATAATGACTAATAAAAAGCTTAACGAGTTTAAAAAAATACAGCTTGCCACTCCAATCAGTGAAAAAGCAATTCCGCTAATACTTGAACTAAGTACAGAGGATGTCTGAACTGCAGATGAGAATAATGCATTTACATTGTTTAGATTCTCCTTCTTAACATCACTAATTACAATCGCTTTTCTAACAGGCGAAACAAAAGATGTAAGACAGTTAAGTACTGCCATCGAAGTAATTGCTAACCAAACTGGGAAGCTACCAGTAGTAATGATAATAATAAAGAGAATCAAGCTATATATAAAAGCGGATACATTTGAAAATATAACTACTTTCTTCTTGCTATAACGGTCTACGACAATTCCAGAAATTGGAGAAATAATAGCATCACTTAAATGCCAGACTACTCCTACTAGACTTGTTAAAAATACAGACCGAGAATCCCTATAAATAATCCACATTGCTGCAAAGTTAAAAAAGTCATCACCAAAGACATTAATTATCTGAATTAAGGCTAAAATGATTACATTTTTGGTATATATCTCATTTTTTATTTTTGCCACATTCTCACTCCTATCACTTAGTAAAAATTTCTGAATTCATCTAAAGTAAAATTAAAATTTATTCCTGAGTTCAAGTTATATGTTATCCAGGACTACCAACGACTAAAACAAAAAGAAAGCTACCGTAACCAAATAGAGTGGATCGCAAATAGAGAGTTATCTAAAGTAAACTACACTATTCAAACTGATGCAATAAGAAATTATTTGATTACTCCAACATTAAGCAAAAAAATAGCTTATACTTATGCAACTGAAGCTGATTTGATAAATATAGCTTTATTTGGTATGACCGCTAAGGAATATAAAGAACAATTCCCTGAAACAGAAGGAAACCTTAGAGATAATGCAACTATTGAACAGTTAGCAATCTTAAACAACCTTCAATCCCACAATGCTCAAATGATTGAAGAAAGGGTACCGCATAATGAACGTATAATAAAATTAAACAGATTAGCTATACGTCAGCAAGAAATTTACTTAATAACAATCCAAAAGCACTTGAAACACTTCAATCATTCGGAATCAGAACGAAATAAATAAAACACCTCACTTATAGTGACCCCAAAAACATACAGCCACATACTCGATAAAATAAATGGAAAAGAAAATATTTAGCGCTAAAGGCGATCTATCGTTTGGCAGACAGTGCAAAATGGTGCAAAAACTTTTGACTTTCTATTCCTTTCTTATACTTTCTAAAAATAGTAAAAAGCGCTACAAAAGGCTATGGTTAGCCAATTATAACGCTTCGTGATTTTTTATATTTCATTCTTTTCCTTGCTCTGAATGCCGACTATAGGACTTGAACCTACGACCTATTCATTACGAATGAATTGCTCTACCAACTGAGCTAAGTCGGCCTAATAACGATAGGTCTCATTATACGCCTTAGGGCTAGATTTGCAAGGGTAAAAAGAAAAGGCCAGCCCACCTCATGGGCTAGCCGTCATTTAATTATTAAGCATTCTTCTTAAAGAGCTTCGGATTGGTACGGTAGATCAAGACTACCACAACGGCAGTCGCTGCGGCTGTTAAGAGCGCACTTGCACCATTCATCACGAAGGAGAAGAAGAGAGGCGACCAACCTTCAGGTGCGTATTCGCCCCAGTAGATCACGCCGGCAATAAAGTGCCAGAAGAAGCGGGCGAAGGTCCCGATCAAGGCCGCTAGCACAATATTCTTAGTGGCATTGTCCGGCTCAGTATGGAACTTCTCAGCCATTACCCCGGCAAACCCACCGAAGAAGAAGGCCACCACATATTCAATAAAGACTTGAATCGGGCCCAAGAAGTAAACGTCACCTAGAACAAAGTGAAGTAATCCCCAGATGAAGGCTGAGAATAAGCCCCACTTGGTGCCTGCCTTCAAGCAGAAGATCGTCAGTGGAATCATTCCCAAAGAAATGGTTAAGGAAGACCCGATCGTTGTCGGTAAGAGTGATAAGACCATGGCAACCGCCGCGAAGATGGCTGCTTGAACCATTAATAAGACCTGTTTATTATTTCCCATAAAAAAACTCCCTACTTTCTCGTAAAGTAAAGAGCAAATGGGCAGACGAATCCCCTCAAGTAATTCCTGCGCACGGACTAACGTTATCAGGTTCTAGGGTCAGGATCTTATCCACTCTCAGCCGTCAGGCTCCCCTTTACTTCACATGTTATTAATTTATGTAATAAGTCTACCATAAAGTGGACCTTAAGTAAATCTCATCGCGCCATGCTATAATAGGATCAATAAAGACCGCAGTAAGGAGTGCCTTATGACTCACCACAAAGTAATTCTTGACCTAGACCCTGGCATTGATGATAGTCTGGCCCTGATCCTGGCCGTCATGGCGACTCCCTTTGAAATCTTGGGTGTCTCCATTGTATCAGGCAATGTCGACAGTGACCAAGGAGCACGCAATGCGACCTATGTCTTGGACTTTTTGAACCAGCATCAAATTCCCATCATTAAAGGAGCGGACCGGCCGCTTGTCATCCCCTATCAAGACGCCCGCGACACGCATGGCCAAGATGGGTTGAGTAATCAGATCTTCGCATCCGAAGATCGCTCTTGCGACCAAGATGTCCTATCTTTCTATCGATCAGCTGTCGACCACTTCCCACAATCAATTAGCCTCCTCGCCCTCGGCCCCTTAACCAACCTCGCCCAGGTGGCTCAAGCAGACCCCGGTCTCTTAAGCCGCTTCAAGGAAATCCGGATCATGGGCGGCGTCCACACGGTTCAAGGCAACTGTTCCCCGGTCGGCGAGTATAATTTCTGGTGTGATCCCCATGCGGCCCAGCTTTTCTTCGACCAAGCGGACCTGCCTCCGACTTATCTCTATACCCTCGATGTCACCTATTCGATTCTGATGACACCCAACCTCCGCGAATATATCCACCAGTTGCGCCGACCACTGGCTCAATTCGTCTGGACCATCACCCAGTTCTATGTCGACTTTCACTGGCAGGCTGAGCGCACCCTTGGCTGCGTCATTAATGACCCGCTGGTGGTGGCAGACCTCTTGGAGCCTATGGTGACTTTTAAGCCCGCCCATGTAACCATTCAGACCCAAGGGGACTGTCGGGGCCAATCCTGTGTAACCTACCAGCCATAAGGTCCCATCCAGGTCTCCCAAACAGTTGACTCCCGCCACTTCTTTACCCACTTCCTGCAGATCCTCTTCCAACTGGATCCGGAAGTCATCGCCCATGACCTCGATTACTATCAGCTCCTCAAATAAATAAAAAAATACTTGGCGAATCGTCCTTCAAATTCACCAAGTGTGTAATTATTTAGTAAGATCTACGCGTTGGCTGACTAAATAGAGGATCACTCCACCTAGAGCCAAACTAATCGCTTCAATGACCACCATCTGGAGATAGATCACCCAAAAAGCACCCCAACCAGCGCCTAAAACGACAACTAAGATGGCAATAGTGAACATTGAGATGGAGAAAAGCGTTCCAATAATGAGATACTTTAGGATCATGGGATCCAGCTTCAAATGGCTGAATAAGTGCTTCTCATCAATCAACCATTCAGCTAATAATTTACCTAGAAAGAGAAAGACTAGGCTGGATAAGGAGCCGACAATCATATCACTGACTCCATAGGCAAAGTAATTGACGACGAAGACGCCCAAGGTAATCCCATAGATGTGGCGCTTATTATAGAGGGCTAGGAAGTTAAGTCCTTCACTGATTCGTAAGCCGATCCCAAAGGATAAAGGGGCTAGGATCATGGTCAGGACAATATAAGCAGCCGCCACCAGGCCGACCATCGTCAAGTCGTAAGTCGCTATTTTTTGTTTCATGTTCATTCTCCTTTATAGGGGAAACCCCCTACTCAATAACTATGACCAAAGGACTTTATAGGGTGGCTTCATCCACCGAAGAATCATAGTGCTGGTTTCCAGCAAGGAGCATTATAACACAAAAGGACCCTCTACCAAAGACTTATTGCATAAACTTCCTGTATTTATCCTTGGCTCTCCGTTTTGAGTGGCGGACGGTGTCAGGGGATAAGCCCGTTAAATCCGCAATCTCTTTATTGGTCAATTGTAGATGGTAGGCATAGTCGACCACGAGCCGTTCCTTGGCACTCAGTGTGGCCTGATAAGCCTCAAACTTCTCCTGCAAAAGAAATTGGGTCTCGGGCGAATCATACCACTGGTAGCTCTTGCCAAAGGTCGACTGGTGCAAATTCTCATGCATATCGCACTGACTCAGCAAGTCATAGTCCTTATTGAGAGTAATCTTGGGCCCTTGATGGCGGTGACTCTGCCTGAGTAAGTTAACCATAAAATTATGCAGGGCTCTGGCAAAGTAGGGTGCAAAATATTGACCAATTTGAAGGGGGTATTTCTGGGCGCAGATATACAAAAAGAGGGTCTCTTCCTGCAATAAATCTTCGCGATTATAGCCATTGATCCGGTAGTGATTGGCATATTTATGTAACAAATAATGAAAGCGACTCACTAAGACCAGAAAGACCCGCTCATTTGACTGGTCCTGCTGTAAGATTTCAATCAATTCTTCATTGGTATTTTCCTGATAGCACAACAATCCCTCACTCCTTTTTATGATGGAGGAAGTGTCTCAATTCACTCAGCAACTGAAGCTGGTCCAATTTCCATGGGCTATGTCGGCGCATCCGCTGGGAATAATAATCGGCTACCTCACGTGCAACCTGGTCCTTGGTCTCATTAATCTGCATCAAGAGCTCATTGGCCGATAGGCGCAAGGCGCCACGTTGAAAGATGAGCCACTGCTCGGCTTGATCGCTCGTTGCTACAATGACTCGATTCAAAGGCGAGATCCATTGACTCACTTCTCTTTCAATATAAGCATCAGCGGTCTCCTTCTCTTGGGTAAAGACCACCTCTACTTGATACTGACTGTAACTCTTGGTTATTCCTGGCACAAATTGCGCATCAAAGACAACGATGATCATCAAGTCTTTTCGTTTGCGATAAGTTGATAACTCAAATAACAACTGATCGCGTGCCTGAGCTAGTTCATCCGCTCGTTGCAGTTTGGCTAGTTCTGGCCAGGCACCGATCATGTTATAACCATCCACAAACAAAATTTCCTGACGCTTGTACTTCATCCGACCCGCCTACTTTCCAATCCGATGACGGGCCACTTCATACATCAAAACCGCCGCTGCCACGGAGGCATTCAGGCTCTGGACATGACCGACCATGGGGATGGTGACCGTTCCATCCGCTGATTGCGCAACCAGAGGCGAAACGCCTTGACCTTCATTCCCGATAATCAAGGCGATCGGCCCGTGACTCTGCCATTCACGCATATCTTCGCCGTCCATAGCCGTCGTAAAGACCCAAATCCCTCTTTCTTTGAGCTGGCTGATCGTCTGAGAGAGGTTCGTTACTCGGATCACAGGAACATGTTCTACCGCCCCTGTCGACGTCTTGGCGACCACACCGGTCAGACTGGCTGAACGCCGTTTAGGCAGAATGACCCCGTGGACACCTACAGCATCAGCTGTCCTCAAAATTGAACCCAAATTATGGGGATCTTCAATCCCATCCAGGATTAATAAGAAAGGATCCTCTTCTCTTGCTTGGGCTAAATCAAAAGCTTCCTCTAACGTTGAATACTCAAAAGGCGGCACCGAGAGTACAACGCCCTGATGGTTCCCCTGGTTGGATAATTCATCTAACTTTGCCTTGGGAACTTCTTGGTAAACGACACCATTCTCTTGAGCTAATTTTAGTATACGAGCTACTTGGTCATTTACAATATTTTTTTGTATGAATAATCGATTACTTTGATTTTTATGTTTTAAATGGTTGCTAACAGTATGTTTACCATAAATGTATTCAGATTCGGATTGACTATAAAGATGGGAGGCCCCTGATTTTGACTTGGGGCTTGAAGGATGGTTGGATCGATGACGTTTAGATCGCTCATTCATGAAATCACTCCTCTTCTTGGTCCAGGTCCTCAATCGCGTGTTGGATGAGGGTCTGGGCACGCTGGTCTTGGCCGGTCAGAGCCAGCCAGCCGATTAAGGCCTCAAAGCCGGTTGCTTGGCGGTAGTCTCCAATACTGGCATTCTTGGCCTTGGTATTTGCCTTATGGTTGCGGCCTCTTTTGTAGATTTGAATCTCTTCTGATGTGAGGAGGCCGTCCTCTTGTAACCAAGCCCGCATCACCTGCGCTTGCTTGATGGCTGATACATAATGGATGGCGGCTCGGTGCAATTGATTCGCCTGGGTCTTGCCTGCATGGATCACATGTTGGCGAACCGCCAATTCATAGACGGCATCCCCGACATAAGCCAAGGCAGCTCCATTTAGGAGTTGAATCTCTTGGTTGTTACGTGAAGGCTGTTGCATTACGAACCTCGCTTCCAAGTCGTTCCTTGGGGGGTATCATCGAGTAAGATGTTTTGCGCCTTCAATTGGTCACGAATCGCATCCGCCCGCTTGAAGTCTTTGGCTTGACGGGCCGCTTGGCGCTCATCAATCAGCGCTTGAATGGTTGCATCAAGGTCTTCCACAACCGTCAAATCTAAGCCTAGAATCATCAATAAGGCTTCTAGCTGACCTTGAAAGCCTCTCACCTGATCTGAATTTATGACAGGCAGGTCTAGGTAGCGATGGATCATCTTGACCATCTCGAAGAGGGCCGATAAGGCATTGGCTACATTAAAGTCATCATCCATAGCCGCTTCAAAGGCGCGCACTTGTTGGTCCACTTGGTCTTGAACCACCTCACTCGCTACTTGCTGGTCTCCGCCCGGATGGTCAATCCGGTAAGCCATTCGTCGTAGGACTTCTCTTAACCTTTCAACCGTTGCCTGGGCATCCTCCAGACTTTGGCGGTCATACCGCAAGGGACGGCGATAATGCACACTGGTAAGTAGATAGCGGACCACCATCGGATCCTGGTCCTTTAACAGGTCGCGCAATAGGACAAAGTTGTTCAAAGACTTGGACATCTTCTCATCGTCTTGGCCAATCGTCACAAAGCCATTATGTAACCAATAATGAGCAAAGGGGTGGTCATGGTCTGCATGCGCTTCGGATTGAGCAATCTCATTCTCGTGGTGGGGGAATTGTAAGTCAAAGCCACCTCCATGAATATCCAGGCTCTCTCCTAAGAACTTGGTGGCCATCACTGAGCATTCAATATGCCAACCTGGACGCCCATGTCCCCAAGGCGAAGGCCAAGCAATTTCTCCTTCCTTCGCCTGCTTCCACAGGGCAAAGTCCAGCGGCTGTTCCTTGCGTTGTCGCTCTTCATCGCGGACTCGTTCACTCGCCCCTTGACGCAAGTCAGCAATTGATTGGTCCGATAATTGCCCATAATGGTCGAATCGGTCTGTACGGTAATAAACATCGCCTTGGCTCTCATAGGCATAACCCTTATCAATTAAGACCTGAATGAAGTCGATAATTTCTGGGATATTCTCCATCACCCGGGGATGAAGAGTCGCTTCTTTGACATTAATTTGCTGGGTATCTTCCTTGAAGGCCGCAATATACTTATCAGCCAAATCCTTGGGCGTTAGCCCCTCCTCTTGACTGGCTTTGATAATCTTATCGTCAACATCTGTGAAGTTGGATACATAGACCACTTCATAACCTTTATATTCTAAATAGCGACGAATCGTGTCAAAGGCCACTGCTGAGCGCGCATTGCCGATATGGATGTAGTTATAAACCGTTGGCCCACAAACGTAGAAAGTCACCTTGCCTTCCTCTTGGGGGGTGAAGACTTCTTTCTGTCTTGTCAGTGTATTATATACTTGAATGGTCATCCGTCTTTCTAAGCTCCTCTCTTTGCTTTTGTCCATTATACCATTTAACCTCCCTTCTGTTCGACTAAAGCTTTTTATGAGCTTTTAATTCTTATAACTGGTATATTGGAAGTGTCAATTGTTGCCTATTGATCTTGATAATAAGGAGGAACGCTTACATGTCCCAAGCCACCCATTGGTCCCACCCAGCCTTACCCTCTCTTGATCAACCTTTGACCCGATTTTCCATAACGTGCCATGACTTTGCGGTCCATTCACTCGCATGTCATGGCCTTTTAATTTTCCCGGCCGGCAAACCCTTAAGAAGTCAGCCACTGATCACCCACCTCATCCGCGGTTTCCCGCCGGAGGTGATCCAAATGGCACCTACCCCCTAAGAATAGACTGCATTCAACCAAGCAATGACTGGTAAATAAAAAGCCCCTGGTTTTCCCAGGGGTTTTCTTCATTGTCATTCATTGGTTGGCTTAAGAGAAGATCATGTCCACTAGATCAATGGATTCGATATTCCCAAAGTATTTCTTTAAGTCCACGCCGTCAAAGACTTCTTTTACAGCATGGCGTTCAAACTTAACGCCCTTCAATGCCTCTTCAACGTCTTGAATCTCTCCAAGTCCAAAGAAGTCACCGAAGATCGTCACATTCTCGATTGTTCCTTGCTTGATCGCAAACCGCATATCAATGAAGCCGATTGGGAATTTCTTAGCCGCCTTAATATCGAATTCGGGGGATTGGCCGTAGTTCCAATCCCAGTTGCCAAAACGTTCTTCCCGGATTTGGTAGACTTTCTCCCAGTCTTCTGGCGTTAGATGGTATTCCTTCACGTCTTCACGCTTGTCCACTCCAAAGATCTCTAAAAGGATCTTATCACGGAATTCTTCGGTTGAAAGGTCCTTATATTGGTCATCAACATAGGGTTTAATGTTCGTCACACGCGAGCGGATGGACTTAATCCCCTTACCTTCAATCTTCGCCTTATTTGGCTTCAAAGCATTCGTCACTTCATCGAGGTCTGCATCAAACAGGATCGTACCATGAGCCGTCATACGGCCGTTCTTAGCATACATGGCATTTCCAGAGAATTTCTTCCCTTCAATCAGAAGGTCGTTGCGGCCTTCTAAGACTGCCTCCTTAGCTCCCATCTTATGAAGGGCAGAGACAACAGGCTTGGTAAAGGACATAAAGTCGCGGAAAGACCCATCATCATCCTTAATGAAACAGAATGAGAAATTGCCGAGGTCATGATAAACCGCGCCACCACCAGACATCCGACGGACAACCGTAATGCCGTGTTCATCGACATAAGATTGGTTAATCTCTTCGAAAGTGTTCTGGTTACGTCCAACAATAATTGAAGGCTTATTAATATAGAAGAGCAAGATCGGCTCATCGACTAACCGATTCTCGACTAAATAAGTCTCAAGTGCAATGTTCACACTCGCATCATAGTTATTCTCATTATCAACGAAATACATAATAAGCTCCTTTCAAATGACGACATTCTGACCCTATTATGGCACTCTTCCCCCTAAATCTCAAGCAAAAATCCGCTTTCTTAAGCCTTATGTCACAGGTAGAGATCGTTCAGTGACACAGGTCAAAATATTTATTATGTTCTTTATCATTTAATCATGAGAATAAAGAAGCAGACAAAAAGAAGGTTCCATTCGTTCGATAGTCCTAGCTATTCCATTTAAACCCGATTATTTTTTAGACTATCTAATAAATAATGGAAGTCCTTTGATCGGCTTCGACACGCTTACTGCCCCTTTTAGATAACAGTTAAATATAAGATAGCATCCACTGAAGTGGATCATTTTTCGCATAGCGAGAAAAAACAGGTCCTACCGATTATTTATCACAGGTAAGCGGAAGGCCCACATAGCTTGCAATGCCTTACGGTTCACCGCTTAGGCATTGCCTAGTGGGACTAGCCCTGAAAAGCTCCGCTTTGAAAGGCGGTCCCCTGTAATGAATAATCGGTAGGACTGTTTTTAAGTCGTAAAATTATCAAATTTTACGTTAATGTGACTGCCAATTGACCGCAAAAATCCGCTCTCTTAAGCCTTTAAGGCCAAGTGAGCGGATTAAGTGTATCATTCAAGTTCTTAGATTTGATCCAGCACCTGATCAATATGGTTCAGAGCCTTCTCCTTACCCAGTAAGGCAATCAAATTCGGTAATTCTGGACCATGCATAGACCCTGAAACCGCAATTCGAATCGGCATAAAGAGAGACTTCCCTTTAATACCAGTCTCTTTTTGAATCACCTTTGTCAAAGGTTTGATCGTTTCAGCGACAAAGTCTTGGTCACTCAAGACCTCTAATTGTTGGCGCATAGCCTTAATCACAGTTGGAGCAGTCTCACTGGCAAGAATTTCCTTGCAAGCTTCATCTAGGGTCAAGCTTTCCTTAAAGAAGATATCGGAAGCCTCAACGATCTGAGCACCATATGAGATCTCATCATGGTAGATGCTGACTAATTGACGCACCCATTCCATTTCTTGACTGTCCGGTTCTTGACTCACCCGCCCTGCTTCTTGCAGGTGGGGCAAGGCTAAGTCCACAACGGTATCCAAGTCGGCTTGCTTCATATAGGTGTTATTGATCCATTCTAACTTCTTCTTATCGAAGGAAGCAGGGGAAGTGGATAACCGGTCTGGATCAAATTGTTCAATCAGTTCTTGGCGTGAGAAAATCTCTTCTTCTCCCTTGGGTGACCAACCTAAAAGGGCAATAAAGTTAAACATGGCTTCTGGTAGGTAACCTAACCGGCGATATTGCTCAATAAATTGCAGAATGCCTCCATCACGCTTAGAGAGCTTCTTATTGGTCTGCGAATTAATGATCAAGGTCATATGGCCGAAACGGGGGTATTCCCAACCGAAGGCATCATAGATCATCATTTGCTTAGGGGTATTAGCAATGTGGTCATCCCCTCTTAAGACATGGGTGATCGCCATGTAATGGTCATCGACGGTCACCGCAAAGTTATAAGTCGGCATGCCGTCGCGCTTCATGATCACCCAGTCACCTGAGATATTCTTTGATTCAAAGGTCACTGGCCCCTTCACCAAGTCATCAAATTGATAGGTCACATTCTGCGGTACCCGGAAACGCACGACGGGTTGGCGTCCCTCGGCTTGAAAAGCCGCCTCTTCTTCAGGCGTGAGATGGGCGTGCTGTCCGCCATAATGTGGCATTTCACCGCGCGCCTTCTGTCCTTCGCGCTCGGCTTCCAATTCTTCTTCCGTCATATAGCAGCGATAAGCCAAGTCCCGCTCAATTAAGTCATCCACCAAGGGTTGATAAATATGCAGACGTTCGGATTGACGATAGGGACCATATTCACCAGGGTTGACCGCTGATTCATCCCAATCCATGCCTAACCATGCAAGATTGTCTAATTGACTCTGTTCGCCATGGGCAATGTTACGCTTGGTATCGGTATCCTCCGTCCGAATGATGAAGTCGCCGCCTTGTGAACGAGCAAATAAATAGTTAAATAATGCTGTTCGCGCATTGCCGATGTGTAATTCACCAGTTGGACTAGGGGCGTAACGCACCCGGATTTTGTCACTCATTTCCATTACTCCTTTAATTCGATATACGTACCTATTGTAACGGTTCGAAGGCAGGGATTCAAACCCCCTTAACCATTAATCTTGGCAAAAATCATCCGACCAGCCGCTGTCTGCAAGGAGGACGTCACCGTGACATTCAACCATTCATTGATATGGTCTGCCCCCTCTTCCACCACCACCATGGTGCCATCCGATAGATAAGCCACTCCCTGGCGACGCTCAGTCCCACTTTTGAGAATCTGCACCCGCATCTCTTCTCCTGGAATGAGTTCTGGCTTCAAGGCATTGGCCAACTCATTAATATTCAAGACGGGCACATTTTGAAATTGGCTGACCTTGTTGAGATTATAATCGGTGGTAATCAAGACGGCAGATAGGTCCTTGGCTAATTGGACTAACTTAGCATCTACTTCCTGAATGGCCTCATAATCTCCCTCATAGAATTCAACCGGACATAAGCCGTCCTTCTGCAAGGCATTCAAAATATCCAGCCCCCGCCGGCCCTTGTTTCTTTTGAGGGAATCAGCCGAATCAGCAATATGCTGTAGCTCTGCGAGAACAAATTTGGGTACCATCAGCGTCCCTTCAATAAAGCCGGTCCGAACAACTTCCGCTATCCGTCCATCAATAATCGCACTGGTATCGAGAATCTTATAAGTGGGGCCTTGACTGGTGGCTACCGGATGGGTGGGACTTATTTCTTTAGGGTGAGCCTTAAGAGGGCGTTGCCCACCTCGGTTGAAGAAGTTCAAGAATTCCTCGCTGCGATTTAACATCAAACGATAACCAATCACCCCGCCTAGTAAGGAGAAGATAATCGGTAAGATTGAAGAAGCCACCGGAATAAAGCCAAAAGGCAAAGAAAGAAAATATCCCAACAAGAGCCCAGTAAAAGCCCCGATAAAGCCCATCACCAGGTGGGCGGTCGGTAAGGCTTCTAAGTGGTCAATAATCCGGGCAATTAAACGCTCGATCCAAGGAGCCAGCAGGCTACCCAATAAAATAAAAATAATGCCAGCCGCGATACTATTAACCAACGGATTCATAAATAAAGACTGCCGGATCCCCAAAGTCTGCCAAAGCAGAGGCCCCAAGGTAAACCCAAGACTCAGGCCTACAATCAGGGCGATTGCCATAATTACTTTTCGTGTCATCATTTCACCTCCTTACTTGGGAAAGACTAAATAAATCGCCTGCTTGATGGTCTTGACAGGAATGACCTCAATGGCCAGGTCTAATTGACTAAGCGCTTGGTAATTATTGTACGGAATGTAGACCCGTTTGAAGCCTAACTTATCCGCTTCTTTAATCCGGTCTTCAATCTGGGTCACCCGGCGAATCTCACCCGTTAAGCCGATCTCCCCAATAAAGACATCCTCAACTCTCACTTCACGATTCCAATAGCTAGAAGCGATGCTGACAGCAATCGCCAGGTCAATCGCGGGTTCATCTAACCGTACTCCACCCGTGGTCTTGAAGAAGGCATCTTGGTTCTGGACTAAGAGGCCACAATGCTTCTCCATCACAGCCAGAAGCAGGGCCACCCGTTGATAGTCGATACCAGAAGCTGTCCGCTTGGCATTTCCATAAACTGTCGGCGTCATGAGTGACTGGACTTCGGCTAGAATCGTTCGTGTCCCCTCTAGGGCAGCCACAACAGTTGAGCCTGTCGCGCCACTGAGCCGCTCTTCTAGGAAGAGTTGCGAAGGGTTGCGCACTTCCTTCAGTCCCACGTCCAACATCTCGAAGACACCAATCTCATTGGTCGAACCAAACCGGTTCTTGACCGCTCTAAGAATCCGAAACCGATTATGCTGCTCCCCTTCAAAGTAAAGTACGGTATCTACCATATGTTCGAGCATTCGCGGACCAGCAATACTGCCTTCCTTGGTCACATGTCCGACAACAAAGACTGCTATCTGATTATCCTTGGCAATTCGCATCAAGACATTTGTGGCAGCTCTTAACTGTGAGACCGCCCCCGCTGCGCCTTGGTTGTCTGGTACCGTCATCGTCTGAATGGAGTCAATAATGACAATATCTGGCTCAATCTGGCTAATTTCTTGATGAATCACGGCCAGGTCTGTCTCCGCCAGCAGATAAAAATCTTGGCCATCCAAGGCCAAGCGCTCAGCCCGTAATTTGATTTGAGAGAGACTTTCTTCCCCTGAAACATAGAGGACTTTTTGTCCTAAATTAGCCAGTTGGACCGAGACTTGTAACAAGAGGGTTGACTTTCCAATCCCTGGGTCCCCACCGATTAAGACGAGGGATCCGGCAACGACCCCACCGCCTAAGACCCGGTCAAACTCAGCAAATTGAGTCGCCACCCGCTGCTCAATTTGACTGGGAATCTCATCCAAGCGATAAGCCTTGGCTTCCCCAGTCTTCTGGCTTGGCTTAAAGGCCATGGTCGGTGAGGAGGACCTGAATTCAGCCGGTTGTTCTTCCATCTGATTCCATGCGCCACAGTTGGGACATTTCCCCAGCCACTTCGGCGATTCATAACCACAAGCTAAGCATTCATACATCACTTTTGCCTTAGCCATGGCTACAAACTCCTCTCAAGTGGGTCTCGGTCAGAAGAGCCAAACCCACCGCGTCGGGGCGTCACCCGCGCCTGGTCGCCATCCACTAAGAGATATTGGGTGAAGATGCCTTGGGCGATCCGCTCACCCTTGTGGATGGTCCGATCCTTGAGTCCATAATTGATGAGTTGCACATAAATATGGCCTTCGTTATTCGGATTGTCATAATAATCGGCATCAATGATTCCAATCCCATTAGGAAGCGTTGTTTGATGCTTGTATGAACCAGAAGAACGATTGACAATCTTTAAGTATTCATTCTCTTGCATATAGGCCTTCAAGCCCGTAGGGACCAAAGTGGCCTGCCAGAGCGCACCGAGATCGCCCTCATTGTCACTTTCACCTGTTAAAGTCCCCTTCAATACATGGAAGTAATGACGGATCGTTCTCTTCCAGAAGCTCGGCAAAATGACGGTCTCAGCCGCTTCTAAGTCATAACCGGCTGAATGGGGTGTCTGCCGTTGGGGCAGGCGAATGGCTTGGTCTTGATAGGCTTGAATTACTTGAAAGCCACGTAAGGAGTCTTGGGTCATTCCTTTGCTCACCTTCTCTAATCGCGTAATTTTTATTTGACTAAGATCCATATTCTGAACTTGCTATAATCGCTTTCATTCTACTCCATTTTAGCCAGGAGTTCAAAGAAACTTGCCCAATCTCTTGCGCTTATTTTGCTGGGCAGCAGTCTTGATGGATCCAGACCGATACAGATCCTGGGCTCACTGGAAATTGGCCCTTGCCCGCGTCATCTAATTGGACCTGACCCTCGTGATTGCCTAAATAGTCGACGAAGATTTTACCAGCATTTAACGCTCCCATGGACATTTCCTTATAACCCGCATCGCCATTAGTTAAAACGACCGCGATCCCCTCTGGATGGTCATCGTTCCCTAAGCGGGTCCAGCCGATCGTATTTCCATGATCAAAATAATCCACCTGGTCGCCATAAGCATGGTGTAAGCGTAAGTATAAGAGGGGATCAATTTGATCTTGGAAGGCGGTCGGATGCCCCCCTTCACCTTGGCCATAATAGTCCCCATAGAAGAGGGTCGGCAGACCCCCTTGTCTCAAAAGAATCAGGGCATAGGCCAAAGGAATAAACCAATCATCGACCTGACTTTCCAGCGACTGATTCGCTTGGGTGTCATGATTATTGACAAAGGTAACGGCCATCATCGGATGGTCTTCTACCAAGGATCCTTGGAAAATCTGCCGCATATCATACTGGTTGCCTCCATGACTGGCTTGATAAAAGTTCATATGCAAGGCCACGTCAAAAAGATCCAATTGATAATCCAGTTGGCCCAGATAATGACGGGTATCGTGGTAGTCTGGATTCCAATACTCCCCAAAAATATAAAAATTCTCCCCTTTTTTGGCTTGAATTTCACCAATCAATCCTTTCATGAAGCTGGCATCAATATGCTTGATCGCATCTAAGCGAAAGCCCTCAAAGCCCGTCTCCTCCAAAAACCAATGAATCCACTTCTTGGTCTGGTCGACCACTTCCGGATGCCGATAATCAATGTCAGCAAACATCAAATAATCATAGTTGCCATATTCAGCTGCCACCGTCTCATTGTTGGCCCAACCCTTCTGGTCACCTAAGATCATATAAATCCCCATCTCATCATGGCTGGCATCATAGTCAATGCCTGAGAAGTGATACCAGTGCCATTCAAAGTCATCGTATTGTTGCTGGCGGTTGGGGAAGGAAAAGTAGGTCCAAGCTTCAATCTCATAAGGTTCGGACAGAGGTTGGTTCCGCTGGTTAGGGTCCATCTTCAAGACCCGGAACCGCTCCTTACCATCCGCATTGGCCTTATGGTTCAAGACCAGATCGGCAATTGGCCGGATCCCGACAGCTTTTAAAGCTTGAATGGCTTGGAGGAGGCTGGCCTTGTCCCCATATTTTGTACG
This sequence comes from Facklamia languida CCUG 37842, assembly GCF_000245795.1. GTDB lineage: Bacteria > Bacillota > Bacilli > Lactobacillales > Aerococcaceae > Facklamia > Facklamia languida. The sequence continues at coordinate 742,634 of NZ_JH601133.1, forward strand.
AACCGCACCATTCTGGTCAAATTCACCCAAGTCCCACAAGTCATAAATCCCATATCCCACATCATCGGTTGAAGTCGCCTTGGTCACGGGTGGAAACCACACGTTATCCACCCCGATCTGGCTTAAATGTTCTGCATCCTCAATTAAACGCTGCCAATGTTGGCCATCATTCGGTAGATACCATTCAAAATATTGCATCAATAAAGGGTTCTTCTCCATGGTCTTTCTCCTTTGTATTGCTTCCTATATTTAAGCACAAATTAAGGGCGGTGACAAAAGTCTCACCCTCGTTTAACGATTATTTTTACAGGAGGTCTTTTCCCTTAAGCTGGCTAAAATAAAAAAGAACAAACCGCCCCCTGTATCCGCCCCACCCGCAAAAGGTCAAAATAAGGGGGGCAGCCACCCCTTTTCTTACCTAGAGTCGTGGCTCTCACTTATACAGTTAGTGCGTTTCGTTCTTTTGAATCATTTAGCGTCTTATGACAAGGCTATCCAGCTTAGATTGAGGTGAAATACTTCTCAAATTCCCATTCTGTAACCCGCTTTTGGTAAGATGAGAATTCCATCCGCTTACTGGTGATAAAATTAGAAGCAATATGATCGCCTAAAGCATTTAAGACTGTCTCATCCTCTCGTAAGGCTTGTAAGGCTTCACGTAAGGACCCTGGTAAATCTTGGATCCCTGCAGCAATTCGTTCCTCGTGAGACATGGTATAAATATTCCGGTCAATGGCTTGCGGCGGTTCAATCTGGTCACGGATCCCTTCCAGACCCGCTTCCAATAAAACAGCGAGCGCCAAATAAGGGTTGGCAGATGGGTCGACACTCCGCACCTCGATCCGCGTTGATTGATCCCTAGCAGAAGGAATCCGAATCAAAGGTGAGCGATTCTGGCTGGACCAGGCAATATAGACCGGCGCCTCATAACCAGGGACAAGCCGCTTATAGGAATTAACCGTTGGATTGCAAATGGCTGTTAAGGCACTGGCATGCTGTAAAATACCGCCAATAAAGTAACGGGCGACTTGCGATAGGCCATCACTGGCTGATGGATCATAGAAGGCATTCCCCGCTTCATTGAATAAGGAAAGGTTACAGTGCATACCAGAACCCGCCACCCCGTAAACGGGCTTGGGCATAAAGGTCGCATGTAAATGATGGCGGCGCGCCACTGATTTAACAATCAGCTTGAAGGTTTGAATAGCATCACACGCCTCTACCGCATTTAGATATTTCCAATCAATTTCATGTTGACCAGGCGCTGTCTCATGGTGACTGGCTTCAATCTCAAACCCATGATCCTCCAACTCCAAGACAATATCGCGCCGGCAATTCTCTGCTAAGTCGGTCGGCGCTAAATCAAAGTAACCACCATTATCATAGAGGGTCTTAGTGGCTTCACCTTCCTGGTTCAACTTAAATAGAAAGAATTCAGGTTCCGGTCCCAAGTTAAAGTGGGTAAAGCCCATGTCATACATCTTCTGCATGACCCGCTTCAGATTCGTCCGCGGATCCCCAGCAAAGGGCTGACGGTGGGACAATTCAATATCACAGATCAAGCGGGCAATCTTGGCATCGGCTTCCGTCTCCTTCCAATCAAAAACCAACCAGGTCGATAAGTCAGGAACCAAGTACATATCACTTTCTTCAATACGCACAAAGCCGTCAATCGATGAGCCATCAAACATCATCTTATTATCCATTGCCTTCTTCAATTGCGACTGGGGAATTTCAACATTCTTAATTACCCCGTTAATATCCGTAAAGATCAAGCGAATAAAGCGAACATTCTGTTCTTTAGCATCTGCTAAAATAGCCTCACGGGTCCACTCTGTCATTCAATTTCCTTCTTTCCAATTAGCTAATAGTCGTGCATGAAGCGATTTTGCGCTTCCATCTCATCACGTAAAATCCGCCGAACATCCGCATCCGTCAGCGAAGGTTGACCCTTAGGGGACTCCTTTTGCCGGTCAAAGTAATGCTGAATGCCTCTAAGAGTCATTCCCTCCTCCAAGAGGTCTTGGATATCCAAGATCCGGTCAACATCATTTAAAGAATAAAGACGCCGATTGGTCTGGCTCCGCTTGGGTTGGATCAATTGATAGTCTTCAAAATAGCGAATCTGGCGCGCTGTTAATCCCGTCAATTCCATCACGGTTCCGATGGGAAAGACAGCTAAAGACTTGCGAAAGGCCTTGGCAGTCATTGTCTTCACTCCTTAATGGGTCCAATTATAAAAAAATATTTGATAAAAGCAAAAATAATCTTACATCTTATGTAACATTATATTACATAAAAAACACGATTTAAAAGTAAAGAAACAAGAATTAAATGAGCTTGATACAGTATTTTTTTTTAAATTATGCTATTATGGTAACGTATTTTTTCTAGCCACTGGCTAGTTTAGGAGGAGCTTTATGCGCGATAAGCAACCATTCTCTCAGCGATTACCGCTCATCTTCTCATTATTGATGGTGGTAGGTTCCGTCCTCATGATCCACTATTTAGGTCATTTGACTGAAAAAGACAATACGATTCTTTCACAATATCGTCCGAATCAAAGCGTGTCTGAACCAAGAGAACCCTTACCAGAAAAGCCTATCCCAGAAGAGACCACGACAACCCAAGAGGAAATTGTCAACTTTAACCAACTGCTTGCTAGTCTTAAAGACCAAAACCCATCCAAAGAGCAACTCTTAGCCAAAGTTCAAACCATCCTCAAGGCAGACTACCAAGGGGATCTGGCAACCGCTCAAGACGATATCCTTTCAGCGATTGACCAACAAGGACTCGATGCCACACAATTGGGTGAATATTTTATCCCAGACCATCCTGCCCAAGTTACAGGTTCCGCAGATTCTCAGATGGATGTCCCCTTATACTTACAAAAGTCCAGCCAATATGGGCCGCTCGCCTATGGTTCAAATGGGTCTCAGACCCTAGCTGAGAATGGCTGTGCCATCGTCTCGCTCGCCATGATCGACTCCTATATTAAGGGCAGTAAGATCGAACCGACGGATGTGCTCGAATGGGCTGGCCAAACCTATTACAATCATAACCAAGGGACCTCTTGGCAGATCTTCTACGATTATGCCTTGGACCATGACCTCTTATATGAGAATTTTGGTAACCGTTTTGACCAAGCCATGCAAGCTGTCCAAGAAGGTCGAGTGGTGATTGCATCCGTCCAACCAGGTTTCTTTACCGAAGTGGGGCATATCTTGGTCATCCGGGGTTATGAGAATGGCAAGGTCTATGTGAATGATCCCAATGATGACCCCCAAAAGATGCACAGTATTCAACCCATTGATGAAGCCATCTTCTATCGAGAAGGCTTAAATTACTGGGCCTACCAATAAAGTCAAAGTTACATGTTTAACTTTGACTATTTTTTTCATGATGGCAAGCGTCCAAGGAGGAATGAAATGAATGATGATCAAGCCTATCAATTAGCCAGTAGAGGGGCCCATCTCGGCATGATCCTCTACTTATTGCTTGCGATCAGTAAACTAACCGTAGGCACCCTCTACCAAGCAGGTTCGGTTCAAGCGGACGGCCTCAATAACTTCTCCGATATCATCGCTTCTCTGGCTGTCTTCCTGGGCCTAAAATTAGCCAACCGCCCAGCTGACTACAACCACCCCTTTGGCCATGAGAAGTATGAAACCCTGTCTAGCTTTATTGTCTCCATCCTCATGATTCTCATCGGTCTACGAGTCAGCTCAACCAGCATTCAAGCGATCATTCATCCGAATCCGGCAACTTTCTCCCCCCTCATTCTCGTCGTGACCTTTACTTCTGTTATCTTGCTCTATCTTGGTCAAGCCTATCTCAAGCAACTCGCCAACAAGACCCAGTCGATTGGTCTCAAAGCCACTTCCCGCGATATGCGAAATGACCTCTTAATTTCTGCAGCTACCATCCTCGGAACCCTGGCCAGCCGACTAGGTTATCCTCGTATGGATGGCATCATTTCCCTCCTCGTCGGTCTCATCATCCTCTACAGTGCCTACCAGATCCTGTCTGAAGCCACCTTCACCCTATCTGATGGCTTTGATCCAGACCTCTTAGCCAGCTACAGGCAATCGATTCTCAACCATCCTAAGGTGGCCGACATCCCCGCTATTCGCGCCCGGACCAGTACCCACCATATTTTCTTAGATGTCACCATTGCTTTAGACCCCCAGATGTCCGTCGAGAACTCCCATATCGTAACGGAAGAGGTCGAATATATTCTTGCCATGAAGCACCACCTTCAAGATGTGGACATCCACGTTGAACCTTACCACGGTTCCAGCAAAAATAGCGATCCTGCTAACTAGGTCGATTGCTATCAATCTCATCACTTTACAGACACAAAAAAACAGCACTCGTCAGGTGCTGTCTTTTAATTTATTAGAGAAAATCTTCCAAGTGTCTAGGCCTGAAGGACCACTGCATCTCCTTGGCCGCCACCAATACAAAGGGTTGCCAGGCCATATTTGGCTTGACGACGCTTCATCTCATGGACTAAGGTCACAATAATTCGGGCGCCACTACAGCCAATTGGATGACCTAAGGCAATCGCGCCTCCATTTACATTTACCTTCCCAGGGTCTAGGCCTAACTCATTTTGAACATAAAGTGCCTGACAAGCAAAGGCCTCATTCGCTTCAATTAAATCGATGTCCGCGAGGGCTAAGCCGGCACGCTCAACCGCTAACCGACTCGCAGGAATCGGTCCAATTCCCATGATGGCTGGATCCACACCGACTTGTGCACTGGCTGCAATCTGAGCCAGGATGGGGAGGTTTAAGGCCTCTGCCCGTTCACGAGTCATGAGGACCAGAGCAGCTGCGCCATCATTCAGTGGAGAGGCATTAGCTGGTGTCACCGTCCCATCCTGTTTAAAGACCGGCTTCAACCGGCTTATTTGTTCAAGGGTTTGGTTGTGGCGGATAGATTCATCTTGGTCAAAGACAAGGGCTTCACCTTTGCCAGTATCCAGGCGAATCGGAATAATCTCATCAGCAAATTGACCCTCAGCCTGGGCTCTGGCTGCCTTATTATGGCTGTTAACAGCATATAGATCTTGGTCTTGGCGTGAAATATGGTAGCGTTCAGCGATATTCTCGGCAGTCATCCCCATATGATAGGACCCAAAGGCATCCATCAGGCCATCGGCTAACAAGCCGTCCACTAGAGTGCGATCGCCCAGCTTCGACCCCCAACGGTGGTCCTTGGCCAAATACGGTACATTGCTCATGCTTTCACTTCCCCCGACGAGAACGACCTCATTCAGACCCGCAAGAATCGATTGATAGCCTAACATCAAGGCCTTCATGCCGGACCCACAGACCTGATTGATTGTTGTTGCAGGAACCCGCTGGGGGATACCAGACTGGATGGCAATTTGGCGGGCCATATTCTGACCCAAGCCTGCCGAATAGACATTACCAAAAATCACTTCATCGATATGTTCTGGATTAATTTGATCCCGTTCAAGGCCCTTTACAACAAGTTGACTTGCCAAATCAACTGCCGATAAATCTTTCAAGCTACCTCCAAATTTCCCGATAGCAGTCCGAAAGCCAGCCACAATGACCACTTCATTTTTCTTCATTTATTCCTCCTAAAATCCGTCAAAAAAATACGGCAAGAACCATAGACAGACGGGTTATTCCTTAAAAGCATGCTTAAGCCAGGACTTATTTGGAATCCAATCTTCTCTTCCTCTCACAAAGGGGGAATGAGCCAATTGTAAGGCCTGCTGGTTAACAAGATTTAGCAATTGCCGATGCTTCTGTTCGGTCACCAGCATTAATTGTTGCTGCTGGTCCAGTAATTGGTGTAAATCAGCAATTTGCTGGTTCTTGGTATTTAACTCATCTAACAACATTTGTCTTTCTTCTTCATCCTGCCGCCACTTGTCCTGCAATTGGTCGCGAACAGCCTCTTGGATATAATCCAAAACCGCCGCCTCATTTCGCAAGAAGGAAGCCTGTCCTTCAAGATCATGTTGGCTCCCATGAGTGGATTCAGCCTCTGCTTGGAAATTTTTAGAGGGAGCTTTGTCACCGTCGTTTGTCTCTTTGTCGTTTGTCTCTTTGTCTGTTTGTTTTTTGTCATGACGAGCACCCTTGACCAGTTTATCATTTGATCGATTTGTCATTTTGTCAGATCTTTGATCTTTTGACTCTTTGATTGGAACTGAGGATTTTGACACTTTCTCTTGATCGCCCCCCACTTGTCGGTGAAGGGCTTTGTCAGACGCTATCCTTTGGCTGGCCTTTGTTTGAGAAGGAGCCGCTTCAGAACTTGGGTCTTCATGGGGCATTTCCCTCTTTTGTTTGGCGAGACTTTCATTCTGTAAAACCAAAGCAATCTGTTTGGCTAGCTCGGGGTCATAGGTAAATTCAGGTCGCTCCCATTCGATATCGGGTCCTTCTTCCTCTTCATAGCCCGAATAATCCAGGTCTTCCTCTTCCCCAGCTTCTTCCTTGGCTAAAGTATCGGTCATAAAGGACATCAAAAACTCTTGTTGGTCGGGAGTGAAGACCAACTTATTCTCTTCATTGTAGACCTTGTCCTGAGCAGGGATCTTTTTGGCATGATAGTAGATCAGTTGGCGGGTCACTTCTAATTTATCGGCAAATTGTTGAGCCGTCAGTTCTTTTGACATAGTATCCTCCCCAAGTGTATCGGTAAGGCCTATTTTAACTTAGACTGTCAAATCTTTCAAGTTAAATGACAAATGTTTGAATGTCAAATGTCAAAAGAACCTTTTGACACCTAAGGTGTAAAAGGTTCTTTTTGAAAGGAAAGACTGGAAAACTTATTATATTCCTTCTTAAATAATAATTTGACTGTATCTCGTGCACCAGACCGGTTCTTGGCGACGATGACTTCAACTGTATTGTCAGGAAGATCATCAACAGGCTCTTCCTCACCATCCTCCTGCCGGTGGTAGTCTTCTCGGTAGAGGAAGGCGACAATATCCGCATCCTGTTCAATGGATCCTGATTCCCGGATATCACTCAAGATTGGCCGCTTGTTGTTCCGTTGCTCTAAGCCCCGTGATAATTGTGAGAGGGCCATGACAGGCACTTTCAGTTCCTTGGCCAACTTCTTTAGTTGACGAGAAATCTCAGATACTTCTTGTTGGCGGTTTTCACGTCCGTTTCCTTCAATGAGTTGTAAATAGTCGATCACGATTAAGCCTAAGTCTGGATGCTCCTGCTTGAGGCGGCGGCACTTGGCACGAATTTCGGATACCCGGATCCCTGCCGAGTCGTCAATGAAGATGGGGGCGTCCTTCAAGATATCGGTTGCCACCGTAAAGCTCTTCCACTCATCGTCGCTTAACTGACCCGTTCGCAGGTTGGAAGCATTAATATTCCCTTCGGCACAGATCATCCGATTCACCAAGTCAATGGCTCCCATCTCCAAGGAGAAAATCACAACTGGTGTCTTCGCCTTAGTCGCTGCATTTTGAGCAATATTTAAGGCAAAGGCTGATTTGCCGACCGCTGGTCGAGCTGCCAGAATAATCAGTTGGTCACTTTGGAAGCCGGAAGTCAGCCGGTCTAGGTCAATATACCCAGTCGGGAGACCTGTAATCTCTCTTTTTTCCTCCGATAACTTTACCAGTTTATCAAAGGCTTCAATAATTAACTTACGCATTTCTTGTGGCCGGTTATTTTGCGACCCTTCGCCAATCGACAAGATCAATCGCTCACTCTGATCGACAATATCCTCAACCGCTGCGCCTTCTTCATAGGCAGACTTGGAAATTTGGTTGGCGGCATTGATTAACTGGCGAAGAATCGACTTCTCGCGGATGATCTGGGCATACTGTTCAATATTGGCAGTGGTTGGTGTATAACTGGCCAAATCAACAATTGCTTCAGCCCCTCCTACATTCTCCAACTGATCATAGGCATCAAGTTGGTTAATCAACATTAAGGTGTCTAGGGTGCCATTGCGATCGTAGATTCTTTCCATGGCCGCATAGATTTGTTGATGACTTACCTTGTAGAAATCTTCTTCTTTAATAAGGGGCTGGATGCTGGCAAGTTTAATTGGGTCCAGCAATAGACCGCCCAGAACGGATTTTTCAGCTTCAAGATTTTGCGGTGCAGTCACTTGTTGAAATTGTGAACTTTCCATTTTTCACCCTAATTTCTTGCTTGATTTTCTTACGCTTCTTCCTCAACTTTAACACGGATGGTAGCCATCACATCAGGATGGAGTTTGATTGGAACATTATAGTAACCCAAAGCAGATAGGTTATTCTCTAAGTCGATCTTGCGCTTATCCACTTTAAGACCATACTGTTTATTGAGTTCTTCAGCAATTTGTTTTGACGGGATGGTCCCAAATAAACGGCCATCTTCTCCAGTTTTAGCCTGAATGGTCACCACTGTCTCTTCCTTCTCAATCTGACCCTTTAATTCCTCAGCCTCGGCTAACTCTTCTGCTTCAATGCGTTTTTGGGCTTTTTGTTGACCCTTTAATTCGCTCATGGCATGAGAATCGGCAGCCTTTGCTAAACCATTCTTAATGAGATAGTTGGTTGCATACCCATCCGAAACGTTAATCACTTGCCCTTTTTTACCTTTTTTACGTACATCTTCCAATAAAATAACTTTCATTTATCCTTCATCCTCTCGTTTTTTGATGACTTGAATTAAGTCTTGATAGGCATCGGAAATCGTTTTGCCCTTGATTTGCGTCGCAGCGTTTGATAGGTGACCACCGCCACCTAAGGCTTCCATCAGGGTCTGAACATTGATATTTCCCAGACTCCGTGCGGATATTCCGATTTGATCGGGTGACCGCCGGTAGATAACAAAGGAGGCTTCAACTTGATCAATTCCTAACATCTCATCCGCTGTTTGCGCCGCCGTCATACTATCCAAGACTTGGTCTTCCTCACCCATGGTAATCGCATAGCCCTCGACTTCGATCTGCATTCGCTCAATTAAACGATTGCGCGCCGTAATGGTCGCCAAACTCTCTTTCAATAAATATTGAATTTCTAAAGTGTCGGCTCCTTGAGCTTTTAAGTAAGCAGCAGATTGAAAGGTCCGCGATCCTGTCCTTAATGAGAATTGGTTAGTATCCACAATGATCCCTGCTAATAAGGCGGTTGCCGTCATCTTATCTAGACTGGAATTGGTATCCTCGACAAATTGGAAATACTCAGTCAAAAGTTCTGCTGTCGATGAGGCAGAAGGTTCAATATAAGTCAGAACTGTTTGATTAGGGAATTCTTCCGACCGCCGGTGGTGGTCGATGACAATCTTATCATAAGGTTCCATAAAAGCTTGGGCCTCTGAAATCGATGGGCGATGGTGGTCAACCAGGATAAAGAGGGTCTTATCTTGTAAAAAGTCTTCGACCGTTTCATGCGTCAGGAAGAGGGCATCCCAATTATCTTGGAAATGGTCATTGCTCAATAATTCTTTAATATCATGGTTCAGCTCATTCGGTTCAATTAAAATTCGAGCCTCACGGTGGTAATTCTTCACGATCTGATAGACACCTAGTGCAGAACCCAAGGAGTCTGTATCAGGGAACCGGTGACCGGCAATTACCACATTATCAACTGGTTGAACGGCACTCTTGAGCGCTTTAAAGAACATCTTCGCCCGAATATCCGAGCGTTTCTCAGTCGTTGCAGACTTTCCACCATAGAAAGTCGCCTTCCCATTAATCGACCGGACAACGACCTGGTCCCCCCCGCGACCTAAGGCTAGGTCTAAATTGGCCTTCGCTTGCTTGTTAACAGCCAACATATCCTGCTTTATATCATCGACAAAGGCCAGAGCCAAGGCCATCGAAATGGGGATATTTTGATCATGATAGTGTTGGCGGATTTCATTGAAGCTCTTGAATTTCTCTTCTTCAAGTTTGGACAGGGCATGACGATTGAGCAGCAATAGGAAATGGTCTTCATCCGTCTGCTTCAAGAAAATGTGATAGTCGTCCGCCCAGCGGTTCAATTGGACAATTAAGTCTGATTCAAAGCGGGCACTTTCTTCATCATTCATGGCATAGAGCAAGTCATCATAATCCTCTAAGAACAAGTTTCCCATCACAACGGTCGTCTGCTGGGTCATCTGCTGCATGGCAATATCATGCGTAATATCATACAAGTAGAGAGCTCGGTATTGAGCCTGGTGTAAAAACCGGTAATAGCCTGAGTCTAAGCTGATTTCTTGCCACTGGTCTAAACTGGTCTGGTTGAACAAGGGAGCGAGCTTACTATCAATATTTTCAATTGTTTCTCCAATTAAATCTTTGCCCGCAAATAAATCTTGCATGGCTGGGTTGACCCAAGTCACCCGGTTCAACTGATCATATAAGAGAACGCCAATCGGTGCATGGTAGATCGCATACTCTTGAGCCAAGGCCACATTCTTAGACATTTGTCCCGCCATAATGGTCAAATCCCGTATAAAATGCCGGATATTAAAGCAGAAGAATAGAATAACGGCCACTAGCATTAAGATCAGGAGGCAGCCGATCCGCCATTCTAGCCAGAGGGCAATAATTGTAATGGTGGCATAAATCGCCAACAAACTATAAATTTGCCAAGAGATCTCTAAAGCATGAAAATTATGAAAAAACTCTTTTAATTTTCCTAAGTTAATCACGTTCCACCTCTTTTCTAATCCTTCCTATTTTACCATAAACGAGCCTGGTTAGCGAAGGTTAGCTGAACAATGTTTCACGTGAAACATCTTCCTACAAATTAAAAAGCCATCTCCTAAGAGACGGCCTAATGAATTAGTCTTGAACGGTAAATGGTAAGAGTGCCATCACACGTGCGCGCTTAATCGCAACAGTCAGTGTACGTTGGTGTTTTGCGCAAGTACCTGTTACACGGCGAGGTAAGATCTTACCTTTTTCTGAGATGAAACGTTTAAGTAAGTCTGTATCTTTATAGTCAATGTAATCAATGTGATTAGCACAGAAATAACATACTTTTCTTCTACGTCTTCCTCCTCGACGTTGTGCCATAATTATTCCTCCTTATCGATTAAAATGGTAAATCGTCTTCAGAAATATCCACTTTTTGACTATCAGCAAATGGGTTTGGACCCGATTGGCTGAAATTCTGGTTGAATCCGAAGTTCGAATCATTTTGTTGGGAAGAATCATGGTTGCTTTGGTAATTCCCTTGGTTATAGCCTTGGTAATTCCCTTGATTTGATGGTTGAGAGTCTTTAGGTCTTTGCTCGGTCACAGATCGAGGTTCTAATAAGTGGAAGTTATTGACAACCACTTCCGTAACATAAACACGTTGACCTTGCTGGTTCTCGTAGTTACGCGTTTGAATGCGTCCTTCTACACCAATTTGAGATCCTTTGCGTGTAAAGTTCGCTAAATTCTCTGCTGCCTTACGCCAAATCACACAATTAATAAAGTCCGCTTCGCGCTCACCCTGCTGGTTGGTAAAATTACGGTTCACAGCAAGTGTGAAGCTCCCTACAGCTGTTCCTGAAGAAGTGAATTTCAAATCGACTTCCTTAGTCAATCTCCCTACTAATTGCACTGTATTCATGATTCCTTCCTCCTATCAGTGTTTCACGTGAAACATTAATTAAGCTTCAACTTTAGTAATCATGTGGCGTAAAATATCACGATTGATTCGTGCTAGACGATCAAATTCGTTGATTCCGTCCGCATTCTCAGCGTTAAGCGTGATAAGGTGGTAAATCCCTTCACGATAATCGTTGATTTCGTATGCTAAACGTTTTTTCGCCCAGTCTTTAGACTCAACAATTTCCGTTCCTAAATCGGTCAAGATCTTGTCGAAACGCGCAATTAATTCTTGTTTCGCTTCATCATTGATATCAGGACGAATAATATAAAGAATTTCATATTTTGTTGAATTTTCCATGACTGCACCTCCTTTTGGTCTAATGGCTCAAATGAGCAAGGAGTAGTAGCTAGATAGCTAATAACTCACATTCAGAGATTCTACCATCCTTGCCAGCTATTTGCAAGTTTAATTCAGTAAGATAGTCGTTCTTTATCAACTATAAAGGACCATGGCTCAACTTATGGCAAATCAAAATGATGATTGGGGAGAAAAAAAACAAGAAGGCAGTCTCCAATGCTTAATTAAAGGGGACCGCCCTCCAAAGCAAAGCTTGAAGGGTGGTCCCCAGTCGTGAAACATTCGATGTCTTTCTTTTTTAAATGATGTCAGACCTTCACTGCAACCGTTCGACTAGAATTCTTCAGGGGATTCTGAATCTTCTTTTGCCCGGTCTAAGAGGTCTTGAATTTTTGCTTGGTCAAGGTCATCAGGATCTGCCACTTCATTTGCAGCTTGAGAACTATCATCGGATTCGAGACTTTCATCTTCTTCACTGACTGAATCCTCTTCGTCCGACGCTTCTTCCTCTTCTAAACCAGTCTGAATAACCACAACTTTATCGACCGTGGTTCCCTCATCTAAACGAATCACTTTGACACCTAGGGTATCGCGTGAAGAAGAGGAGATGGTTGCAGCGTGGATTCGGATCACAATGCCTTCATTCGTCATAATCAGGAGGTCATCGGCTTCGCTGACGGATGCTACCGCCACTAACTGGCCACTCTTAGCTGAAAGGTTGGCTGTTTTGACCCCTTTACCTCCCCGGTTGCGGATCGCATATTGGTCAATCACTGTTCGTTTGCCGTAGCCATTCTCAGTGACGACGAGGACTTGTTTATCCGCCTCGAGCAGAATGGCACCGATGACTGCATCCTCTTGCCGGAGGGTCATCCCTTTGACACCGGCTGCACTCCGACCAATCACCCGGATGTCTGCTTCATTGAAGCTGACCGCATAGCCCTGGCGTGAGGCAATCAGAATCTTTTGTTGCCCATCTGTCACCAAGACATTAATCAGTTCATCGCCTGGACGTAGGTTAATTGCAATTAACCCGTTGGTTCGAATGTTATCGTAGTCTTTGACAGCCGTTCGTTTGACAACTCCAAATTTGGTGACAAATGTCAAATAGCTCTCTTTGTCATCCTGAGGACGGCTATTGACAACTTCTTTGACAAACTCACCTTCATCGAGGTTCAAGAGATTGACAATCGGTAGCCCCTTGGAAGCTCGACCATATTGAGGGATGTCATAGCCCTTTGTCCGGTAGACCTTACCGAAATTGGTAAAGAAGAGCAAGCTGTCATGCGTTGAAGCTGAGACCAGACATTGGATGGAATCTTCATCTGCCAGTCCCATTCCTTTCACTCCTCGACCGCCACGATTTTGCACATGGAATTCATCTTCACCCATCCGCTTAATATAGCCTGTGCGTGTGAGGGCGAGAAGAATATCTTCTTCTTCAATCAGGTCTTCATCTTCAATATGGTTGATTTCACCGGATTGGATCTCCGTCCGGCGAGGATCATTAAAGCGTTTTTGAATATCTAGGAGCTCATCATAAATTAATTCATAAATCCGCTCTTGTGAACTAAGAATCGCTGTCAAACGGTCAATTAATTCACGTAAATTATTAAGTTCTGCCTTGATCTTATCCCGTTCAAGACCGGTCAACCGGATCATCCGCATGTCCAGAATAGCTTGAGCTTGCAGAGGTGTAAAATCATAACGATTCATCAGGCCATTTTTGGCAGTCTCTGGGTCTTTAGATGAACGAATCAAGCTAATAATTTCATCAATTACATCTAAGGCCTTCTGGAGTCCTTCTAGAATATGGGCACGCTCTTGGGCCTTCTTCTTTTCAAACTCGGTCCGGCGTGTAATGACATTTTCTTGATGTACGAGGTATTTTACAAGGATATCTTTGAGATTGAGGACCTTTGGAACCCCCCTATCAATCGCCAGCATATTAATACCGAAATTCGTCTGTAGGGCGGTCTGTTTGTACAAATTATTGAGGACCACTTGGGCGGAGATGTCACGTCGAACCTCGACAACAATCCGCATCCCGTCACGGTTGGATTCATCGGCAATATAGGTAATTCCTTCAATCCGCTTCTCCCGACCTAACTCAGCAATTCGCTCAACCAATTTGGCCTTATTGACGCCGTAAGGAATCTCAGTGACGACAATCCGTTCCCGTTCAAGGTTCTGACCGAAATGCTCGATCTCTACCTTGCCACGGACAATGATTTTACCTTTACCTGTCTTGTAGGCCTTGCGAATACCTGATCGGCCAACAATGATTCCCCCAGTAGGAAAATCAGGTCCCGGTATGGCCTTCATCAATTCTTCCACACTGATATCAGGATCCTTCATCAATAATTGCAGGGCATTAATCACTTCTTCCAGATTATGCTGGGGAATATTGGTGGTCATTCCCACAGCTATCCCAGAAGCCCCATTCACTAAGATATTGGGAAACCGGCTGGGCAGAACAACGGGTTCCTTTTCTTCTTGAGAATAATTATCTTGGAAATCAATCGTATCTTTGTTGATATCTCGAAGCATTTCCAGAGCAATCTTGGACATTCTTGCTTCAGTGTACCGCATAGCGGCCGCACCATCACCATCCACTGAACCGAAGTTACCATGGCCATCGACTAGTAACTGACGGTAAGAGAAAGGCTGCGCCATCCGTACCATGGCCTCATAGATCGCGGAGTCCCCATGGGGGTGATACTTACCCATGACATCTCCGACAATCCGTGCCGATTTTTTATGGGGCTTGTCTGGTGTCACACCGAGCTCATTCATCCCATAGAGAATTCGACGATGAACTGGCTTTAGACCGTCCCGCACATCCGGCAAGGCACGTGCTACAATGACCGACATCGCATAATCGAGGAAGGAGGTGCGCATCTCATCTGGCAAATTAATTTCTTCAAAAGTCTGCTGAGCTGTATCAAAATTTTCTTCAGTCATTTTGTTTCCTTTCTTTCTCCACTCAACCAGGGATCACTAGACATCTAGATTACGAACATATACAGCATTCTTCTCAATAAAATCTCGACGTGGCTCCACTTCTTCTCCCATCAACATTTCCATAATTCGATCGGCTTGTTCGGCATCTTCAATCTTCACACGTTGCATCCGCCGGTTGGCTGGATTCATAGTTGTTTCCCATAATTGGTCATGATTCATCTCACCAAGACCCTTATAACGCTGGAGAGAATACCGCGCATCAGGATTCTCAGCCTGCCAAGTCCGTAATTCCTCATCGGTATCAAGGTACCATTCCTTTTTACCTTGCTTAATCTTATAAAGAGGGGGCAAGGCAATATACACATAACCTGCTTCCAGAAGAGGGCGCATATAGCGGAAAATGAGCGTTAAGAGGAGGGTACGAATATGTGCCCCATCCACATCCGCATCCGTCATCAGAATGAGTTTATGGTAGCGGGCCTTCTTGACATCAAACTCTTCGCCAAAGCCCGTTCCCATAGCAGTAAAGAGGGACCGTATTTCCATATTATTTAAAATCCGATCCATCGAAGCCTTCTCGACATTCAAGATCTTACCACGAATTGGAAGGATTGCCTGGTACATCCGAGACCGGCCTTGCTTGGCTGATCCACCCGCTGAATCCCCTTCGACGATAAAGAGTTCACATTTCTCAGCTTCTTTAGAAGAACAATCGGCCAATTTCCCTGGCAAGTTGGCAATTTCCAGGCCGGATTTTTTCCGGGTCATCTCTCTGGCCCGTTTGGCTGCTCGACGAGCTTTAGCGGCTAAGATCCCTTTATCGACAATCGTCCGAGCCACTTTCGGATTCTCTAAGAGATAGGTCTCAAAGTGCTGGCTAAATAACCGGTCAGTCACCGTTCGCACTTCTGAATTCCCTAACTTGGTCTTTGTTTGCCCTTCAAATTGGGGGTCTGGATGCTTGACAGAGATAATCGCAGTCATGCCTTCACGGGTATCTTCACCCGTTAGATTTTCTTCATTCTCTTTGATCAGATTGGTTTTACGGGCATAATCGTTAATGACCCGGGTCAAAGCGGTCTTGAACCCAGATTCATGAGTTCCCCCTTCATGGGTATGAATATTATTGGCAAAGGAAGCAATGGTGGTATAGTAGGAATCCGTATACTGCAAGGAAATTTCCAAGGCTATGCCATCCATTTCACCTTCCAGGTAAATCGGTTCATCAAAGATGACCGTCTTATCTTCATTCAAATAGGTCACATAAGACTTAATACCACCTTCAAATTGGTAGGAATCTGCTACTTCGCGGTCTAATCGCTTGTCTTCTAAACTAATCTTGAGCCCCTTATTCAAGAAGGCGAGCTCTCGGATTCGTTCCTTGAGCGTTTGGTAATGATAATCGGTTGTTTCAGTAAAGATGGTTGGATCAGCGAAGAAGTTGACCTTGGTTCCAGTCTCAGACTGTTGGCCAACTACTTGTAACTCACTTAAAATCTTGCCACGTTCAAATTCAATGCGGTGGATCTGGCCATTACGAGCCACTTCAACTGACAACTGACTGGATAGGGCATTCACTACAGAAGCCCCCACACCATGGAGTCCACCTGATACCTTATAACCACCACCACCAAATTTACCCCCGGCATGCAGTACCGTATAGACGGTCTCGACTGCTGGTCGACCGGTCTTAGCCTGGATATCAACCGGAATCCCCCGGCCATTATCCGCAACCGTAATCGAACCATCTGCTTCAATGGTCACTTCAATATGGGTACAATAGCCTGCCAAGGCTTCGTCAATCGCATTATCGACAATCTCCCAGACAAGATGGTGGAGTCCTTCCTTTGAGGTTGAACCAATATACATACCGGGTCGCTTCCGGACCGCTTCAAGTCCTTCTAATACTTGAATTTGGTCTGCATTATACTGTTGATTTTGATTTGTATCTGCCATTATTTAATTGCTCCTTTACTTACGGTTCCTTGTTGTACCCATAATAATTCAGCGTGATCTAAATCTTTAATCTGGACTTGGTCAAGGGTGGCACTGGTTAGAATGGTCTGGACTTTATTTTCAATTTGATTCATCAAGATCAATTGCCGCTTAGAATCTAATTCAGAAAGCACGTCATCCAATAGCAATATTGGATAATCGCCTGTCAAGTCCTTCATGAGCTCTAACTCAGCTAGTTTAAGGCTGAGAATAATCGTCCGCTGTTGGCCCTGTGAAGCATAGTGAGCGGCGAGATTCTCATTCAAATAGAATAAGAGATCATCTCGGTGAGGGCCATAGAGGGTCACACCTTGGTCCAATTCTCTTGACTTCGCCTGGGCAAAGA
The DNA here is from genome assembly GCF_000245795.1 of Facklamia languida CCUG 37842. Taxonomy (GTDB): domain Bacteria; phylum Bacillota; class Bacilli; order Lactobacillales; family Aerococcaceae; genus Facklamia; species Facklamia languida. Next base: position 759,832 of record NZ_JH601133.1, read on the forward strand.
GGGCCTCCAATTGGTCTTTAATGGTCTGATCTGCTTGATAGTCGAGGCGGGAAGAGGAAGCCTTATAGACAATTTCCAAATGGTCACGTTGATCAGATAATTGATGGTGGAGGCTTTGAGAGATAGATTGTAGCTTTTGAATAAAGGTCAGTCGGTATTTGATAATCGTGACCGCCTGGTCGATTAGCTGGTCTGTTAAGATCTCCAGATACAAGGGATCCAATTGCTGTTGATCACGACCTTGTTTCAAATAGGTATTGCGCTGTTTGAGTAGACGGTGGTAATCCAAGAGGGTCTGTAAATAAACAGGATGAATTTGACCCAACTCACTATCCAGGAAGCGACGGCGTAATTGCGGCGATCCCTTGATAAATTGCATATCCTCTGGTGCAAAGAGAATCACATTTAACCGGCCAATAAATTGGCTTAACTTGGCTTGGTCTAAATGGTTGTAGCGGGCAACTTTTCCCTTAGCAGTTAAGCGAATTTCCAAGGGAAAGGTCTGATTCTTACTGGTAATCTGACCAGCTACCTTAGCAAAGTCAGCTCCCCAACGAATGAGCTCTTGGTCACGGTTGGTACGATGACTTTTGGCCAGTGATAACAAAAAAATTGCCTCAAGGAGGTTGGTCTTTCCTTGGGCATTCTCTCCAGTGATTAGGGTCAATCCTGGATGTAATGTCAAATCAAGTGACGCATAATTTCTAAAATTTGTTAAATTGAGTTGATCAATCTGCATGGTGATTAAGCTTCTTGATCCTGTAGAATCACCTTTAATTGGTCCTCTACAAATTCAATTTGATCACCAGGATACAACTTTCGACCTCGTCGATCCTCGATCTCACCGTTAACACGGATGGTAAATTCACTCAAATACCACTTAGCCATCCCACCACTTGAAATAAGATTCACTAACTTTAGAACCTGTCCGAGCGTAATAAATGAATCTTCTAATACAATGATTTCTTCCTCCATCGAATCCCTCTCAGCCATTTATTTGATAGTTTAATTATAGTCTTAATTGGCCTAAAACTCAAATTTTTGGCGAAATAAGTCGATTTTAGCCTTATTTCCCCCTTATAAATACCCATGATCATCTGACTAGGTGATCTTGCTTATTTGCGAGATTTTACCCTTTATTTTAAGCCAACAAAAAAAGCCGAAAATTTTTCGGCTTTTATTATTAAATGATTAATGGGTGCGAACAGGAGTGAGTAATTGAATCAATTCATTATGTGGCACTTCACTCACTTCAAGACGGGATAAGAGCATAGGACGCACAGGTGAATTAAATTGTAGCCGAATTGAACAATCACCGAAAGATCGTAAGGCTTCTTTCATGTAATCAGGATTGAAGGAAATCTTAAGACCAGGTCCGGTCAAGGATTCATAGTCAATCATTTCAGCGACATTCCCAATTTCATTCCCTGTTACCGAAAGTTCAGCCTGGTTATTTTGTAAGTCTAATTGGACAATATTATTCTTACCCTCATGGGCCATTAGGGAAGCCCGTTCGATCGCTTGGAGGAAATCGAGCGAATTAACGACTAGGTCTGTCTCACTTGATTCAGGAATCAAACGATCTGTAGCAGGATAGTTTCCTTCTAAGAGCCGTGAATAAATTGTAATCGCGTCAAAATGGAAGATAATTTGTTGGTTTGACACGGTCAGGGTCAATTGAGCCTCATCAGGGACAATCCTTGACAATTCATTCATAGTCTTCTTAGGAATAGTCAAAGCTTGGAAGACTTTTTGTTGGTCTGATAATTCTAATGGAATTTGCCGTTGTGAGAGACGGTGACTGTCTGTTGCCACTGCATTAATATAACCCTCTTCAAGTGTTAAATGCAAACCTGTTAGGATGGGGCGAGATTCTTGGTTAGAAGCTGCAAAAATCGTTTGATTAATTAAATTCTTAAAGGCTAGGGTTGGAAGTTGAATCTCAGTGGTCGCATCAATTTCAGGTAATCGTGGATATTGGTTGCCATCCTTACCTGCAATTTGAAATTCGGCTTTAGCTGACCGGATGGTAGCAACATGTCGTTCATTAACAGAAACGGAAACTTCATCTGCGGGTAGTTTCTTGATGATGTCATTTAATAGACGAGCAGGTAAAACCACTTCGCCTTCTTCCTCAATCACTAAATCTGCCATCGAGTCATCTGCAGCAATCAGACTGAGGATTGAAATATCGGCATCACTCCCAATTAAGGTTAGACCCTCTGAATTAGCCGTTAATTTAATTCCATAGAGAATATCAATCGTGGTCTTAGTGGGAATCGCTCTTTGAACATGGTTGATTTGTTGCGTGAAGCTAGCACGGTTAATGGTGAATTTCATAGGGGAACTCCTTTATATAATTATTTTTTTAAATAAGTAATAATAGTAGGGCATGTGAATTCTGCCGATAAAGCGGTGAAAGGCGATCCTGTTGCGGTAATTACCTGTCGATAGGGTTGTTTATTACTTGTTGATCAATTCCTCTTTATCCACAAGGGGTTAAGTGAGGATTTTTTTGATGGCATTGATGGAATCCTGTAATTCAGGATCAGACTTACGATCAGCATGAATTTTCTCGTAGGCATGAATGACGGTTGTGTGATTCTTATTACCAAAGGCTTCTCCAATCTTAGGGAATGAGAGCTCAGTTAATTCGCGGACCAGATACATAGCGACTTGACGGGCATGGACGATTTCTTTATTGCGTTTCTTACCGATAATTTCCTTAACGGGAATCCCATAATATTGGCTGCACCGGTCCATAATCAAGTCCGGTGTCAGGGATTTTTCTTGGTCCTGACCGAAGATACTTGCCAGTGCTTCTGAGGCGAGGTTACTGGTAATTTCACGCCCTTCAATAGCGGCAAAGGCAATGACCCGCATTAAGGCTCCTTCCAATTCACGAATATTGGTATCCACATTATTGGCAATATAAGTTAAGGTCTCAGAATCAATATCGAGTCGGTCATTCGCTGCTTTCTTGCGTAGAATCGCAATTCGCGTCTCCAAATCAGGAGGAGTAATATCTGTTGATAAGCCCCATTTAAAGCGGGAAATCAACCGTTCTTCAAGATTATCAATATTATTGGGTAAACGATCAGAAGTTAGAACGATTTGTTTACTATTATTGTAGAGTTCGTTAAAGGTATGAAAGAATTCTTCCTGGGTAGCGTCTTTCTTGGAGAGAAATTGAATATCATCAATTAAGAGGACGTCGATCTCGCGATACATTTCACGGAATTGCTTTTGCGAACCATTCTGGATACTCGTTATAAAGTCATTTACAAAGGACTCACTGGTCGCATATTTAATCTTAGTTTGTGGGTTTTTGCGGTGGATTTCATTCCCAATTGCTTGCATCAAGTGGGTCTTACCCAAACCGACCCCACCATAGATCAGAAAAGGATTATAGGTCTTACCCGGACCGTCACTGACAGCCAAGGCGGCACCTGCTGCCATCTTATTGTCTTCTCCAATGACGAAATTATCAAATGTATAGGAAGGGTTGAGCCGTGAATCAGAGAACATGGGGACTTCTACCGGCTGGTCTTCATTGATGGCATTCTCATGAGAGGGGGCTTTAGTTTCCTTATAGATAATAAATTGGGGCTCGTATTCAACCCCATAGTGATCTCGACTATATTGCAGGATGAAATTTACCAGGTGGTTCTCCCAATACTTCTTGGTCATTGGGTTAGGAACTGCAATTGTGATCGATTGATTTCCAATCCGGGTCAACTTAGCAGGGGAGACCCAGGCATTAAAGGAGGAAATTGAAAGGATATCTTTTAAGTAATCTAAAGCACCTTGCCAGAAGAGGTCTTTTTCTTCCACATCTATCACCTCTTAAACATTATGCGCTTATTTGTTTTTATTGTATCATATCTAGACTTTTCCACAAGCAAAAATGGCAGACTTTACCTTATTGACATATCCACGACTCACTTATCAACAGGTGAATAAAAGTTGTGGATCTCTTGAAAGAATAGCTGTTATTAACTGGTAATTGTGGATAAAAGATAGGATTAAAACCAATCACTATCAAGCTTTATAGACCTTATCAACAATTTCTGTGGATAAGTTTTTAAAAGTTTCATTTCCAATCAATGAGTGGATAAAAAATAAATCCTGGGTGGATAAGGTTGGAAAAAAGCAATAAGAATCCACAAGATTTTGACAGACCTGTGGATAAGCTGTTGATTAGGGTCTAATTTTAGCCGGTATTAAGGCTTGGTCTTTGTATTTCTTGAAAAGACCAAAATAAATTAAAGTAGGGATTACATGATGGATTATAAGAATAAGGGGCGGCCTAGCCTCTAAAGCTTGACCTTGACCTTCTAGCCAGGGTGGATTCGATCGTGAGAGACCTGATTGATCGGATTGAAAGACATGATCCAAAAGGTCTGATAGAATTCGTGAATAAATACGAAAAATACTTGACTTTATATCCTCAATTCTTATAAGATATTTAAGTATTGTTTTAGAAATCTTCAAGAGGAGGTGGATTGCATGTCAAAAAGAACATACCAACCAAAGAAACGTCACCGCAGTAAAGTACATGGCTTCCGTGCTCGTATGAGTACTAAGAATGGCCGTCGTGTCCTAAGCAAACGCCGCTTAAAGGGACGTAAGAAATTATCTGCTTAATCCAGAGCAAGGGTTCCCTCAGGGGAATCCTTTTTTTATTAAATTTCAGATCGGTTCAGATTTCATTTAAGAACATTTTTGTTATAATGGATAGAGTGACTTTATAAAGTGATGAGGGAATCAGTTGAAGAAAATATATCGTGTCAAAAAGGAAAAAGAATATCAGCGTGTCTTTCATCAAGGCAAGTCCATTGCCAATCGTCAAGTGGTGGTCTATGTTTATCCCAAGCCTGGTCAAGACCATTTTCGGGTCGGGCTGTCTGTTAGTAAGAAGTTGGGCAATGCGGTTGTTCGCAATCAAATTAAGCGCTATCTAAGACAAGCCCTCCATGAACTAGAGGCTGCCATCAAGCCGGATATTGACTTTTTATTGATCGCACGCCAAGATATTCGAGGACGATCAGTCGAACAAGTCAAAGAATCACTGATTCATGTGATGAAGCTGGCCAATATTATCGATGTGACACAAATTAAGCAATCACCAGGGGGTCAACATGCAAAGAAATCGAAGTAATCAATGGAAACAAATCGCCTTATTGGGGATGGTAGTCCTTCTATCAGCTTGTGGGAATCTCAATGAACCGATTACCTCACAGTCAACAGGACTCTGGGATGGTGTGATCCTGTATCACTTCTCCCAATTTATTATCTGGTTAAGCCAACTATTGGGTGGCTCTTATGCCTTGGGAATTATTGTCTTTACGCTGGTCATTCGCCTACTCTTACTGCCCTTGAACCTTTTTCAGATGAAGTCTCAGCGTAAGATGATGGAGATTCAGCCTGAAATTGAGGCGATTAAGGCCAAATATCCCAATAAGGATCGGGCTTCGATGGAACAGATGCAGACTGAACAACAAGCCTTGATGGAAGAGCGAGGGGTCAATCAATTTGCGGGCTGTCTGCCCCTCTTGGTTCAATTACCGATCATGATGGCCTTATATCAAGCGATTTCGAGAACGGAAGTTCTAAGACAGGGCCATTTCTTATGGATGAATTTAGGGCAAAAAGATCCTTACTTTATTCTGCCAATTCTAGCAGCTGGCTTGACATTTTGGACGACTTATTTAAATATGAAAGCAAATCCAGTTCAAAATCCAGCCACCAAGTATCCGATGTATCTGATGTCCTTGATGATTTTCTTTATTTCAATGAGCTTACCAAGTGCCGTCAGCCTCTATTGGGTGGTCGGAAATATTGTCTCCGTTGTCACGACACTCGTCTTCAATAATCCATACACAATTATTCAAGAACGGGAAGCCAAGTTGCAAGCTGAGCGAGAACGTGAACGGGAATTACGCAAAGCGCTCAAAAAAGCCAAGAAGCGTCGGTAGAAGAAGAGGAGGAAATACAATGTTAAAGAATGCAGTGATTCGTGCTGAGAGTGTAGAACTTGCTATCCAAAAAGGCTTGGACCAGTTAGGCATTACTCAAGACCAAGCAGAGATTCGTGTGATTAGCGAAGGGAAGAAAGGTTTTCTAGGCTTTGGGAAGCAGGAAGCAGTTGTCAGTATTACCAGTCAATCCGATCTTTCCATGAAAGAGATGACGCGTGAATTAGAAAAGGAAACAGGTCGCCAAGCGTCCTCTCTTGAGACGGTATCGGTTAAGAAACCATCCAAGACAGCGGATTATATCAAGCAAAATAATCAACAAAGAGAGGAAGCTGCGGTCAGCCTTGAAGAAAGCGATGAACCCGTAAAACAAGCCATTACTTCTAGGCATGAAGATGCCCCTCAAGACCAAGCCAGTCATCCAGTGGTTGAACCACTCGATTCAACTGACAATCAAGAAGATGACAATCAAGATGAAGTCCTTTCAGCAGTTAATTCCAAAGAGGTCGTTGCATCTAAAGATGCCGAGGAACCACTTCCATCAAGTGAGGATGAATTAGGTGAATCCACGATTCAACCTTCGCCTGAAGTTGAAGAACAGGTTGCCTCTGCAGTTGAAGATTACCCAGAATTTGATGAAGTCTGCGCTTATTTAGAAGCTGTTGTCCGCGAATATGGGGCAGAATCCAAGGTTCACTATGTTGCCAGCGATAACCAAGTGATCTTTAATATTGAGACGGATAAGTCGGGTCTTGTCATTGGTAAGCATGGTCGGATCATTAATTCCTTGCAAATTCTTGTTCAGACACTCATCCACCGCCGCAACCGTCGTCGCTTGTCTGTCTTATTAAATGTGGGCGACTATCGTGATCGTCGCTTAAATGTGCTAGAGCAGATGGCGCAACGTACGGCAGAAGAAGTCTTACGGACTAAGCAGACCATGATTTTAGATCCTTTACCAGCCTACGAACGTAAACAAATCCATGCCTACTTAAGTAAGGTGGACCATATTTCGACTCACTCAGAGGGGAAAGATCCTAACCGCTACCTAGTTGTTGATTATGAAGCATAATATTTCACAACTTTCTTCCAGATATCTGGGAGAAAGTTTTTTCTTTGGGAAAAATCTTGATTTTTACCTGTCTAAAAGTTTGTGAAGCAAACGTTTTCATGGTATGATCAAACTATCTTCAAGATATAAAGGAGGAAGACATATGGCAAACTTTCAAGAAGATGCAAAAAAATTGCACGAACTCATTGGGGGCGATGAAAATATCCAGGCAGTGACTCACTGTGCGACCCGGATGCGCTTTGCCCTTAAAGATCCAGCTCGAGCAGCTGTGAAGGAAATCGAAGCCCTGCCATCCGTTAAGGGGACCTTTACCCAAGCGGGGCAATTTCAGGTAATTATCGGTAACAAGGTGGCAGATTTCTACCAAGAATTTGCTAAACATACTCAGATTCAGGCTTCAAGCAAGGAAGACGTGAAGACGGCAGCTGAGAGTAACCAGGTCTGGTGGCAGAAGCTGATGACCTTCTTAGCGGAAGTCTTTGCACCGATTATTCCAGCGATCATTGTCGGTGGTTTGATTTTAGGTTTCCGGAACATTCTCGAAGGGGTTGGCTTCCAAGGCCTCGGCCAAAAGGTAGTGGATGGCGTCCTACAGACCAATGCCGATGGAACACCTATCTGGAATACGATTACCGATGTTTCTCAATTCTGGTCAGGGGTGAACGCCTTCTTGTGGTTACCTGCGGAAGCGATCTTCCACTTCCTACCAGTTGGAATTACCTGGTCCGTCACTCGTAAGATGGGGACCACTCAGATCCTAGGGATTATCCTAGGGATTACCTTAGTATCGGGCCAACTCTTGAATGCCTATGAGGCTGCTGATGCAATCAGTCAAGGGACCGTTCCTCAGTGGGACTTTGGCTTCTTCAAGCTCGACATGATTGGGTACCAAGCCCAAGTTCTACCTGCGATGTTTGCAGGGATTACCCTGGCTTGGCTGGAGAAATTCTGGCGTAAACACATCCCTGAATACCTCTCAATGATTCTTGTGCCCTTCCTAGCCCTCTTACCAGCGGTTATCCTAGCCCATACCATTCTTGGACCTGTAGGTTGGTGGATTGGGGACTGGATTGCTAAGGGCGTAACATGGGGCTTAACCGGTCCATTGAAGGCCATCTTTGGCTTCTTATTTGGTGCTTTATATGCACCGCTAGTCATCACAGGGCTTCACCATATGACCAATGCGATCGATGCCCAATTGATTGCTTCCAATGGTGGAACTGTGCTTTGGCCAATGATTGCCCTATCAAATATTGCTCAAGGGTCTGCTGTTCTGGCTTATTGGTGGATGACCCGTCAGAATGAAGAAGAGAACCAGATTACCGTTCCTTCGTATATCTCAGCCTATCTCGGTGTAACGGAGCCTGCCATGTTCGGGGTAACCTTGAAGTATGTCTTCCCATTCATTGCCGCGATGACAGGTTCAGGTATTGCGGGACTGATTTCAACCATGACGGGTGTCACAGCCAATTCGATCGGGGTTGGGGGTCTTCCTGGCTTCCTCGTGATCCAACAACCTTCCATGCTCTGGTTTATCATCGCCATGCTCGTTGCGATTGTCGTACCTTTTGGATTAACCCTCTTATTTAAGAAGATCAACTTCTTAACAGATGCCGGCTTAGACTTTGACCTGCCATTCTTTAACCAGAACAAATAGGAGGCTCAGTATGAATTTAGGCCAACGTGTAATCTATCAGATCTATCCTCGATCTTTCCAAGATAGTAATGGCGATGGATTTGGAGATTTACAAGGGGTCATCCAGCGACTGGATTACCTAGCCGATTTAGGTGTGGATATGATCTGGCTCAGCCCTTTTTACCCTTCGCCTCAGAATGATAATGGTTATGATGTTCAAGACTACTGCGCAGTCGATCCGAAATTTGGGACCATGGTGGATTTTGACCAATTGGTTACGCAAGCCAAGGAACGTGGGATGGAGATCATGCTCGACATGGTCTTCAACCACACTTCGACCGAACATGAATGGTTCCAGAAGGCCCTGGCAGGAGATCCTTATTATCAAGACTATTATTATCTACGTCCCTTGAAGGCCGATGGGTCTCTACCGACCAATTGGCATTCCAAATTTGGTGGACCTGCCTGGGAACGATTTGGTCAAACAGACCAATATTACCTGCACCTCTATGATCGTACGCAAGCAGATTTGAATTGGCATAACCCACAGGTGCGCCAGGAAATCTACCGGATTATTAATTTCTGGCTCGATAAGGGAGTCAAGGGTTTTCGCTTTGATGTCTTGAATGTGATCGGCAAGCCAACTGACCTAGTCGATAGTCAGATACCTGGTTCGCTGGAGGAACGGGCCCTTTATACCGACCAACCGATTGTGCATGAGTGGATTAAGGAGATGAACCAAGCCACCTTTGCTAAGGACCCGACCTTTATTACAGTTGGCGAGATGTCTTCCACTTCTGTACCAGCTGGGGTTCAATATACCAATCCTCAAGAACAAGAGTTATCGATGATCTTCTCTTTCCACCATTTGAAGGTGGACTATGCAGAGGGTGAGAAATGGTCCAATCCACCGGTCGACTTCCTCAAATTCAAACGGATTATTGATGAATGGCAAGTCGGCATGACTCAAGGTTGGAACGCCCTTTTCTTGAATAATCATGACCAACCCCGAGCAACCAGTCGTTTCGGTAACCCTGACCAATACCCTTATGAGACAGCGACTTTACTAGCCACCACCATCCAGTTTCTAAGAGGAACGCCCTATCTTTATCAAGGCGAAGAGATTGGGATGACCAATCCTAATTTCACCTCGATTCATGACTATCAGGATGTGGAGACCAAGAATTACTATCAATTAATGCTGGCGGATGGGCTGTCTGAAGAAGAAGCCTTGGCTATTATCCAAGCCAAGTCGCGGGATAATTCGCGGACCCCTATGCAGTGGAATGACCAAGCCCATGCAGGCTTTACCCAAGGTCAGCCCTGGATTGCAGTGGCCAGCAATTATCCACAGGTCAATGTGGCCAGAGAACGAGAAGAAGACCACATCTTCGCTTACTACCAGTCCTTAATCCGTCTTCGTAAGGCCTTACCCGTCATTCAAGAAGGAAGCTATCGGGGGCTCTTGCTCGACCATCCGTCCATCATGGCTTATGTGCGGGAATTAGAGACCGATCAAGGTCTTGACCAACTACTCGTACTAGGCCACTTTGGTGAAGGACGTCTTGAAGTAGACCTTCCTGAAGAATTTCAAGGGCGAAAAGCTGAGAAGCTTATCGGAAATGGGGCCTCACCAGCTACTTATCAAGGCCAGAACCAATTGATTTTGGACGCTTTTGAAACGGTTGTTTATCGCTTTAGTTAATTTAATCAGATGATCCTCTGCCCTTCTCGACTGCCCAAATCATTTGAGAAGAATTCCAAATTTGAAACCATCCTACATCGAATGTTTGATGTAAAATAGGACCAACCACTTGTTCTCCTTGATAGTTTTTCAGTGGTCCTTTAAGAGTGGGATCCAGCTGCAAAAGTATACCTCTTGCATCAAGCTTCCTACCATTAAACATTCGGTGTTTTTTGCTTTATTTTAAGGGAATTTTATTAGCGAGACTTTTGAGGGTTAATATCTGATAATCAAAGTATGAACACACCTATGGTCTGTGGTATAATAAAAGTTACTTTAAGGGGGTGGACAGGATTAGCAAACGATTATTCTTATTGTCTTTATTCTTCTTGACTTTAACGGCATGTAGTAGTGAACCGATGATTCAGTTGAGTAAAGAAAATCAAGCAAAATTACAAGAGAAAATGACCAGTCGTGAAGGGGATTCCCTATCAGAATCACCCCAGGAAACCACTGTAGAGTCTCCTAGTTTGATTGACCCAACTACTTGGACCTCAGCAGACCAGGCCGCGGTCTATGATTTACAAGACTTCATCCCTTATCGCGCTAACCAGTTAAAGATCGACCAATCTGGGACCAAAGAATACGTGGAATACTTAGATGACAGCCAGAAGACCCTGCAGGTCCGTCAGCTTCAAGGGGACCAGGTGACCAACCAACTCTACCGCTGGAATGACCAGTCTATTGAGCATTATGGTCAAGTGGTTCCAGAAGTGCCCTTAACGAATTATCTAAAGGAAGCCTTGGAGGGAAACCAACTAGACCAGGCTGAGGTGATCTTGCAGGCCCCCTTACAAGAGGGTCAAACTTGGCAAAGAACCGCCAACCAGCAAAGTAAAATCGTGGCCCTCTATGACCAGATTCACATTGCGGGCCAAGACTACCAACATGCAATTGAAGTGGTCACCCAAGAAGAAGGGGGAGATTTACATGAAGTCTATGTGGCCCAGCTGGGCTGCGTGGCTGCTTGGCAGGAGGCTGCTAATCCTATTCGCCTATTAAAATCCGTCAAAGATGATGTGATGTTTGTTTATCAAGCTCCAACATACATCCCCAAGGCCTCTGGCCCTACGACTGGACCGATGCTGGAGTCTGAGAGGGTCGCCAGAACTTGGCAGACCAATGATGGCCTGGCTCAATCCTTTCAACGGCTCTTCCAAGACCAAGCTTGGATCGGTCCAGATATCCAAGTCCTGGATGTCTCATTAAACCAACAAGGCATTGCCACTGTGAGTTTTAGTCCCGGTGTGGTCGCCAGCTTTAGCCAGCATCCCGCTGGAGAATATGCGGTGATTGCGGCCATTGTCCAGAATGTGGCAGACCATTTCAAGGTTCAACAAGTCCAAGTCCTGGTTCAAGGAAATTGGATGTTAACCACCACCTTCCCTGCACCACCTGCTTCAACCTATCAGGTCGACCCGAATTGGCTTCAGGCGAGTGAGCAAGCTGAAGCTGCTGTAATGACAGAAGAATTGATACTGGGTCCTTAAGTCTGGCTTGCGGATTGGGTGAGGTTTTGCTACAATAACCAAAGCAATTATAAAAGCAGTCAAAGTGCTTACGAATCGATCCAACCGGGTTCTTCGTCGAGCACTTTTTTATATGAAAGAGAAAGGAGCGTTTCTAATGTACATTTCGGATACCATTGCGGCGATTTCGACTGCCTTGGGTGAAGGCGCGATTGGCATTGTTCGGATGAGTGGGCCCGAAGCGATTGATTGGGTCAGCCAAGTCTTTAAGGGCAAGGACTTGAATCAAGTAGCTTCCCACACCATTCATTATGGGCATCTCTGTAATCAAGAAGGCCAAGTGATTGATGAAGTCATGGTGACAATCTTAAGAGGGCCTAAGACCTATACGCGAGAAGATATTGTCGAGATTAACTGTCATGGTGGCATGATGGCTGTTCAATCAATTCTCGATGTCTGTTTATCACTGGGTGCGCGTCTGGCCCAACCAGGAGAATTTACCAAGCGGGCCTTCTTGAACGGGCGGATTGATTTGTCACAAGCGGAAGCTCTAATGGATGTCATCCAGTCCAAGACGAGTCAGGCCATGGAAGCTTCAATGAACCAACTACAAGGCTCTCTCTCCACTAAGATCAGTGCTCTCCGGCAAGAGATGCTGGAGACCCTGGCCCAAGTTGAAGTAACGATTGACTATCCTGAATATGATGATGTCGATGACATGTCAAATGACCAATTGCGTCAGACTGCTTTGACTGTCAAAGAACAAGTCCAATCTATTTTACAAGAAGCTCAGGGAGGACGCTTGTTCCGAGAAGGAATTCAAACGGCCATCATTGGACGGCCCAATGTTGGCAAGTCAAGTCTGTTAAATCGTTTGACAGGATCTGACAAAGCAATTGTTACCGAGATCGAGGGGACAACCCGAGACAGTATTGAAGAATATATTAATGTCAAAGGGGTCCCCCTGCATTTGATTGATACAGCTGGGATCCGTGAGACGGATGAAGTGGTTGAGCAAATCGGTGTGACAAAGAGCCGACAAATCATGGCTAAGGCTGATTTGATTATTTTGGTTTTAAACCAAAGCGAACCCTTGACCGACACCGACAAAGAATTATTAGAATTGACAAAGGACCAAAAGCGTCTGATTGTCTTAAACAAAGAAGACTTACCCTGTCAAATGGACTTAGACCAACTGTCAAAGCTTGCGACAAAGGATGAATGGATTGTTTTGTCAATGGTTGCCGATCAAAATCTCCAGGCCCTAGAAGACCGGATTGCGGATTTCTTCTACCAAGGTGGCCTTAATATGAAGGATGTTAATTACCTCTTGAACAGTCGACATACCCAACTCTTGAAACAAACTATTCAAGCCCTGGATGAAGTCATTCAAGCCAGTCAAGCAGGACTACCAGTTGACCTGATCCAGATTGATTACGTCAGGGCCTGGGACCTCCTGGGTGAAATTACTGGAGAAAGTGTTCAAGATGAACTCTTGGACAAATTGTTTAGCCAATTCTGCTTAGGAAAATAGGAGGCATAAGATGTTACAACAATTATCAACCATCTGTTATCTGGATAATGGTCATCAATTTCTCTTATTACACCGGAATAAAAAGGCTCATGATATCCACCAAGGTAAATGGGTCAGTGTCGGAGGCAAATTTGAAGCCGGTGAGAGCCCGATCGACTGTGCCAAGAGAGAAATCCTAGAAGAGACTGGGCTTCGGGCGATTACCCTGATTCCTCAAGGATTTATTTCCTTCCCCAACTTCACTCAGGATGGTCAGGACTGGTACTCCTTTGTCTACCGGGTGACGGAATTTGAAGGAGACTTGATTGAAGATTGTGATGAGGGGACCCTAGCTTGGGTAGACTATGATCAAGTTCTAAAGCTACCGACCTGGGAAGGGGACTTGATCTACCTCAAGTGGCTATTCGATCATAAGCCCTTCTTCTGGGCCAAGTTTAGCTATGATGCCGATGGTCGGTTGATGGATTACCAAGTGGACTTTATGCCAGAAAGGAGTGAGTCAATCTAATGGAAAAATTTGAAGCAGGACAATATGATGTCATTGTCGTTGGAGCCGGCCATGCAGGCTGTGAAGCGGCCCTGGCCTCTGCCCGGTTGGGTTGTAAGACCTTGCTGGTGACGATCAGTTTGGAAATGGTTGCCTTCATGCCATGTAATCCTTCGATCGGTGGCCCCGCTAAGGGAGTGGTCGTCCGAGAAATTGATGCGCTCGGTGGTCAGATGGGCAAGAATATTGACCAGACCTATATTCAAATGCGGCTACTCAATACAGGTAAAGGCCCAGCCGTTCAAGCCTTAAGAGCGCAAGCCGATAAGGCTTCTTATTCCGTTCAAATGAAGGAGACGCTAGAGAACCAAGTGGGCTTAGACCTGAAACAAGCCATGGTCGACCAACTCCTCATTGAAGATGGGGAGTGTCATGGTGTCATCACTTCAGCTGGTGCCATTTACCGGTCTAAGTCGGTCGTTCTAACCACTGGAACCTCATCAAGAGGTCGGATTATCATTGGAGAATTGAATTATGCTTCGGGGCCCAATAACACCCTACCTTCGGTCAAATTATCGCACCACCTTCAAGAATTAGGTTTAGACCTCGTTCGCTTCAAGACCGGAACGCCGCCACGGGTTCACCGCGATTCGGTGGACTTTGACCAGACAGAGGAGCAACCAGGCGATCAAAAGCCAAACCACTTCTCTTACGAGACACCGGATGAGGACTACCTCCAAGATTCGATTTCTTGCTGGTTGACCCATACAAATGATGCCAGTCATGAAGTGATCCGGCAGAACCTTGACCGGTCGCCCATGTTCTCGGGTATGGTTGAAGGGGTTGGAGCCCGCTACTGTCCTTCGATTGAAGATAAGATTGTTCGATTCTCAGATAAGCCCCGCCACCAAATCTTTATTGAACCAGAAGGACGTCACACCAAGGAGATGTACGTACAAGGGCTGTCAACTTCCCTGCCAGAGGATGTCCAACTCCAGATTCTGCACCAAGTACCAGGTCTCAAGAGGGCTGAACTAATGCGACCCGGCTATGCCATTGAATATGATGTCCTAGTGCCTCACCAGTTGACTCTCAGTTTAGAGGTCCGCCAGGTCCCCGGCCTCTTTACTGCCGGTCAAATGAATGGCACCTCAGGTTATGAAGAAGCCGCAGGTCAGGGGATTATAGCGGGGATTAATGCCGCTCATAAGGCTTTAGATAAGGAAGCCGTCATCATCCCCCGGTCACAAGCTTATATTGGTGTGATGATTGATGACTTAGTTACCAAGGGGACGACGGAACCCTACCGGCTCCTGACTTCAAGAGCGGAGCACCGGCTGCTTTTACGCCATGATAATGCGGACTTGCGCTTGAGTGAATTGGCTTATTCGATTGGTTTGCTGTCTGAAGACCGGTATCAGGCCTTTATAGCCAAACAGCAGGCAGTGGCTGATGAATTAGACCGGTTAGCTAAGATTCGGTTAACAACGAAGACGCCAGGCCTTGCTGAATACTTCCAGCAAGTTCATTCCACCCCCCTCAAGGATGGGATTCTCGCTAGTGAACTTTTGAAGCGGCCTGAAATTACCTATGCCGGCTTGGCCAGCCTCCTCCCACTTCCCCCCCAGCCGATTTCCCGTCAAGTAGCCGAGCAAGTTGAGATTCAGATCAAGTATGAGGGCTATATTCGCAAGGCCCTCCATAAGATTGACAAAGTCAAAGCCATGGAATCTAAGAAAATACCGGAAGATATTGATTATGATGCTGTCGATAGTTTAGCCACCGAAGCACGTGAACGGCTGAAATTGATCCAACCGGAAAATATTGGTCAAGCCAGCCGGATATCGGGTGTGAACCCCGCTGACATCGCCATCCTGTCCATCTATATCCAACAAGGTAAGATTGCGCGTGTTTCGGACCGGGTGAAACCGTAAAAAGAGCCGGATGACAAATAAAAAAAGGATTTGACAAGCTTGTCAAATCCTTTTTGTTTAGCTTGTCAAATCCTACTTTCGCAAGTAAAGCCACTCATTAATCATATAAGCCAAGTTGATATAATTCTTGGCGGAAGGGTATTCTTCGACCCACAAAATCGGGCGGTCCTGGATACCAGTTAGCTGGAAGTTGGTCACAATAATGTCGCAGTCATACTTGTTAATCTCGTAGGGACAGGGGGTTTCACCCGCGAAATTAATGATTTCTACCAGGTCCCCCATCCGTTGTTTGAGCCAAATCATGATAAATTGTCGCTGTTGGGGTTCTAAATCTGTGACGACGAGTGCTTTGATCTTAGTTTGTTCGCGGTAGACCTGTTCAAATAGAGGACTGAGCTTAATAATTGCCGTATAGACGAGCTGGTGAATGAGACTATCCTCCTCGCAAGGTTTCAAGTTTAGGTGGTTGGCAATGCTGGTAATCTCTTGTGTCAAATAGTCATAGATGAGGGGGAAGTCCATGCGGAAACCTTGAATAAACTGATCGCGTCGACTGACAAAGAGTGGACGCAATAGGTTTTGCTGGTTTAGCTGGATGGTTTCATAGAGGTCTTGAACTAAGTCGTGGGTATCCTCGAGCTCAATCTTAAAATGGTCTGTAAAACCCGCTAAAAAGTCTTGAATAGCTTGATAGGTATTCTGGTTGGCTTCTTCTTGCTTGGACTTGGGTTGATCCATGCAAAAGGCTTCGTGAATATGAGGATAGAAACACTCGATCAAGAGGCGGGGTGTGCAGGTCAGATGGGTTGCTGCTTGATAAGCTGCTTGGAAGGCTGGCCAATCAGGACTTTGCTGGATCTGCTGGTGGACATAATTCAACAAGTCCTCCTCAAGATCTAAATAATAACCATAATGATTGCGGACCAGGTTGATCGCCGTTCGTGTCATCCATTTGTGAACCTTGTCAAAGCTTAAGTGAAAGTCAAAGGCCTTGGCCCCTAAGCGCATGACCTGGTGGACTTGGTGGACGTCCAATTCCGGATAGGGCCAATCCATCATGGAGAAGGTTTCAGAGAAGAGCTGGCAATAGAATCGCCGAATGGCTTCCTCACTCCCATCCAGACTCAGCGGGGTGATCTGAAGGTTCAGTTGGTAATCCTCCAGCAAATTTGTATTTAAGTCTTGGACGAGACGGTAGAGGGAGGACTGGCTGACTTCTAAGCGCCGAATGGCTTCTGGACGTTCAATTTGATTTTCCCGCAAGAGCAGGTTCAAGAGCTTGAAGGCGTTGGAGGATTGGATCATCTGTTGGTAGTAATAATCGATCCGTTTATAGCCAGGTAGTTGCAAATAGATTGTTTCGGGTGTGGTCTTGATGAGGATCTCGGGAAAAACTGACTTAATATGTAAGAGGTCTTCATAGATCTTGCGCCGGGTGGTCGAAAAATGATCGGCCACTTCTTTAAAAGTCTTGACCTGGATCTGATCCTCCAGGTATTCAATCAGTTGAAGACGTCTTAATTTAGCATTCGACATAAATACGGACACTGAAATTTCCTCCTATTACAATTATTAAAATAAGGACTAGCTAAACCAGGCTATGAAGCCAGTTAAAGCCACAGTAGGAGAAATTATAGCATTTTTTCCAATTGTAATAAATACAATTTGTAATAAAACAACCGCTATCATTCCTTTTTTTAATGTTATTATCATCTTTCAAGTGATTGCTATTTATTCTTAACTTTAGTAAAGTGAAGGAGAGCGTGGAACAATTGTTTCACAGATTAACCCTTTAAGGAGCTGATGGGAATGACCCTCGAAGAATTTATCCAAGCATTGGCCCAGGTAGGCATTCAGCTCAGTCAACAACAAATCGACCAGTTTGACCGCTACTACCAACGATTAATTGATGAGAATCAAAAGGTGAATTTGACCGCCATTACCGACCGTAAAGAAGTCTATTTGAAACACTTCTTTGACAGTTTGACAGTCTTGTGGCAAGAACCTTTTGACCATTATCAAATGAAGCTATGTGATGTGGGGGCAGGAGCCGGCTTTCCAGGAATTCCCCTCAAGTTGATCCATCCTGAAATTGAATTGACTATTGTGGATTCACTGAACAAGCGGATTAACTTTCTCCACCAGGTCCAAGAAGACCTAGGCTTGCAAGGCCTCCACTTAGTCCATGGCCGGGCAGAAGATGTCGGGCAAAACCCAGCCTACCGCGGCCAATTTGACCTGGTGACAGCACGGGCGGTAGCCAGCTTAGATATCTTAGCTGAATACTGCCTACCGCTGGTTAGAAAAGGCGGCTACTTCATCGCCTTAAAGGGTGGCCACCAACAGACCCAAGAAGAAGTAGCAGCGGGCCAAGTAGCCATCAAGACCCTGGGGGGTAAATTGGAAGGGGTACAGTGTTATCACTTACCCCACCAGGCAGGAGAGCGCAGCCTGGTAAAGGTTCAGAAGACCTTGGACACGCCGAACAAGTACCCACGTAAGGCTGGTAAGCCCAGCAAGCAACCCATTCACTAATCAAGGAGGGATTCAATGGGAAAAATGATCGCAATCGGAAACCAAAAAGGCGGGGTCGGTAAGACCACGACTACTGTCAATCTGGGAGCTGCCTTGGCGGCAATGGACAAGAAAGTCTTAATCATTGATTCAGACTCTCAAGGCAATGCCAGTTCAGGTCTCGGGATTGAACGAGGCGATGTGAAGAATAGTCTCTATGAAGTGCTCATTGATGGTGTGAGTATTGAAGAAAGTATCCTCCATACCTCAAGAGACCACTTAGATATTGTTCCCTCAACTATCTCCCTCGCAGCAGCTGAGATTGAATTGATCCACCTTGAAGGCCGTGAGTCGCGGCTTAAAGAAGCTCTCCAACCGGTCAGGGACCAGTATGACTATATCCTAGTCGATTGTCCGCCTTCATTGGGGCAGCTCTCAATTAATGCTTTTACTGCTTCGGATACCATTTTGATCCCAGTCCAAGCTGAATATTATGCCTTAGAAGGACTCAGCCAATTGTTAAATACCATTCGGCTGGTCCAGAAATCCTACAACCCACACTTTCGGATCGAGGGTGTCTTAATAACCATGCTCGATGCCCGGACGAATTTAGGCTATGAAGTGGTAGATGAAGTCCGTAAGTATTTCCAAGAGAAGGTCTATGATACGGTCATCTCCCGCAATATCCGCCTCTCTGAAGCCCCCTCTTATGGTTTGTCCGTCATTGATTATGACCCCCGGTCACGTGGAGCCCTCATGTATAAAGAACTTGCAAAGGAAGTGGTGAAGAATGGCCAATAAGAAGGTTAAGGGAGGCCTAGGGCGTGGAATGGATGCCCTCTTCGGTAACATCTATGAAGAGATTCCCAATGACAATGAAGTGGTAACTGAGATTCGCTTGGACCAGATTCGACCCAACCCCTACCAGCCACGTAAGCAATTTGATGAAGCCAGCTTGAAGGAATTAGCCGATTCGATCCAGAAGACCGGTGTCTTCCAACCAATCATTCTGCGTAAGTCGACCATTAAGGGTTATGAGTTGATTGCAGGGGAACGCCGTGTGCGTGCTTCCCGCCTCGCAGGTAAGGAGACGATCCCAGCTATTATCCGGGACTTAGATGAAGAAGCCATGATTGAGATCGCAGTGATTGAGAACTTGCAGCGGGAGGACTTGAGTCCCTTAGAAGAAGCTGAGGCCTACAATATGTTGATGGAGACCTTGAACTTGACCCAAGCCGATGTAGCTGAACGGATCGGTAAGAGTCGTCCTTACATTGCCAATTACCTCAGACTCCTGCAATTGCCTGATCCGATCAAGGCCTTTGTCAATGAAGACAAGTTGTCAATGGGTCAAGCCCGAACCATTCTAGGCTTGAAGGATAAGCAACAGATGATCAAAGTCGCCCAACGGGTTGTAAAAGACCATTTGACAGTCCGCCAACTGGAAGAATTAGTCCAGACCTATAATCAAACGCAACCTGTCAAAAAGAAACCCAATAAACCCACCAAGAAACCGGCTTTTATCCGCGACCTCGAGCAAAAGATGGAAGAGAAGTTTGGCACGACCACGACGATTGTGTCAAAGGGTGATAAAGGGAAGATTCAAATCGAATATGTCAGTGATGCAGATTTGACAAGGATCCTAGAGATTCTTGAGATTCAAAGCTAAGGGACCATTTGACAGAGGAGGAAACAATGGTTGATAAGAACTATGACAAATACGATATTGTCGAAATGAAAAAACCCCATGCTTGTCAAAGCAATGCCTGGCAAGTCATCCGGATGGGGATGGACATTCGAATCAAATGTCAAAACTGTGCCCATGTCGTGACCATGACACGGCGCGACTTCGAGAAGAAGTTAAAGCGCGTCCTCGTCCACCATCAAGACCAAGAATAGAAAGAGAGTGAAAATATGTCTTTAACAGCAGGTATTGTCGGACTTCCTAATGTTGGGAAGTCAACCCTATTTAATGCCATTACCAAAGCGGGTGTCGAAGCCGCTAACTATCCCTTTGCCACCATTGACCCTAATGTGGGCGTGGTCGAAGTGCCGGACCAACGGCTGGACCAGATTGCTACCATCTACCATCCCCAAAAAACCATTCCAACGACCATTGAATTTACAGACATTGCTGGGATTGTCAAAGGGGCGAGTAAGGGAGAAGGCTTGGGGAATAAGTTCCTAGCCAACATCCGACAGGTGGATGCCATTTGTCATGTCGTACGGTGCTTTGACGACTCGAATATTACCCATGTGACTGGTAAGGTGGATCCGATCGATGATATTGAGACCATCAACCTCGAATTAATCCTGGCTGACTTAGAGACCATTGACAAACGTTTGACACGGGTGAGTAAAATTGCCAAAACCAAGGACAAAGAGGCAGTCGCCGAGTATGAAGTCCTGATTAAGCTTAAGGAAGCCTTGGAAAATAACCAGATGGCCAATGCGGTCGACTTCTATGATGAGCAGCTGCCTTACGTACGGAACCTCTTCCTCTTAACACGGAAGAAGATGCTCTATGTGGCGAATATTGGGGAAGAAGAAGTGGCAGATCCTGAAGCCAACCCCCACCTGGCTAAGGTCCGTGAACTGGCCAGCCAACAAGGGGCTGAAGTCGTTCCAGTATCGGCCCGCCTGGAAGAAGAGATTGCGGAATTGGATGATGATGAGAAGGCGTCCTTCCTAGAAGACTATGGCATGACCGAATCTGGCTTGGACCGGTTGATCCAATCCGTTTACCACTTATTAGGCTTAGCGACCTATTTTACAGCGGGTGAGAAGGAAGTGCGGGCATGGACCTTCAAGCAAGGAATGAAGGCACCTCAAGCAGCTGGTGTGATCCACTCGGACTTCGAGCGTGGCTTTATCCGAGCGGAGACCATGTCTTATCAAGACCTGATCACTTACGGTTCAGAGTCCGCTGTCAAAGAAGCCGGTCATTACCGGTCGGAAGGTAAGGAATACCTGGTCAAAGACGGTGATATTATGCTTTTCCGTTTCAATGT
Source organism: Facklamia languida CCUG 37842 (assembly GCF_000245795.1). GTDB lineage: Bacteria > Bacillota > Bacilli > Lactobacillales > Aerococcaceae > Facklamia > Facklamia languida. Next base: position 781,211 of record NZ_JH601133.1, read on the forward strand.
TTAAGAAGGAGGCTTTATGATGCGAGAACCCAACCAAACTGAGTCCCCAATCCAAGAAGATGCATCAATCCAAGAAGATGCACCAATGCAAGAAGACGCAATCACTCAAGAAGATGCACCAATGCAAGAAGACGCAATTACTCAAGAAGAAACACCAATCCAAGAACCGGTAAGGCGTCATGCGACACGTGCTTCTCTGATCGATGGGATTGAGGCGGACCGCTTTAACCAATTAACCAAGCGTAACCAACAATTCATGGTGGACTTAGACAAGCATTTAGCAAAAGAAAAACTCGATTTAGCCAAGCGCGAGTTAGTCTACCAGGAAATGGTGACAACCCTCATTGAGGGTCAAGCGACCAGTCAGACGGCTCGCCAGATCTACGGTACCCCAATGGAGACCGCCAAGGTCATCCTTGACCAAGAGATTCAAGTCCAGGAACAAGCCCGGATCTCACCGGATTGGCAAATTGCAGTCGATGGAGGCTTGATCCTAGGCTCCATCTTCACCTTCTTCACTGGCTTAGGGATCACTCTGAGACCAGGTGAAGCGGAAGCCGGCTTCTTAATGGGGATTGTGACGATTATTATTAATTATCTGGTGGCGGGCTATGCCATGTTGCGAACTTCTAAGGTCATGCCCAAGCTGGAAGCTCCTAAAGGGGAGCGAGGTTATGGGAAATACTTCCTAGTCTCAACCCTTTCCATGCTGGCGTGGATTGGGTTGGTGATGATCAGCCAAGTGGTCCTACCTGTCCAGCTGAATCCTGTCCTTTCCGGCTCAACCTACCTTGCGATTGCTGCCTTGACCTTTGCGCTTCGCTTCTACTTGAAGCGCAAATGGAAGATTGTCGGTGGTCTCTTTTAAGGAGACCATTAAGACAAGTGCTAGCTTACAAAGGACTTATGCCCACTAGGTGCAAACCTTGATCCAGACCACTTGCGCAAGCGATTGGTCTTTTTTAGTTGTTAATTTTGACTGCCAAAAATTGACCAAAAAAGCTTTTAATCAAGATCTTGTCAGATTTATTAAAAGGCTCAAGGACCGATTTTTCATCATTAGGCAAGTGGGGGCTTTTTGGTTATAATGGATCACAGACAAAAAATGATGATAGGTGATGACCATGCGTGGGATAAATAAAAGAATCTATTGGGGGATTTCCCTCCTATTCATAATGCTTGTGATCGGTGGCAGCGTGCTAGTGAGCCAGTCTAAGATTCAGGCCGATGGTCATCAAGACCCCCCCACTTCATTCACGGAAGAACCGCAAGATGAGAAGGCCACCACCATTCCTGAAGGTCTCCTGGCCAGTATGCCGACCCTCAAGCAAGCCAAGGGAGCCTTTATCGTAGATGGGGAGAATGGCCAAATTCTCTACCAGCACGAATCCGACCAATCAGTTGAGATTGCATCGATCACCAAGCTCCTAACGGTCTACTTGACCTACCAAGCGGTTGAAGCAGGTGAATTAAAAAGTGACCAAGAGATTTGGATCTCGGATGAAGCCTATGCTTTGAGCCAGGATTACGATATTCAAAATGTTCCCTTGCGTCAGGACCTGCCCTACCGGTTAGAAGACCTAATTGAAGCGGTTGGAACTTCTTCAGCCAATGGTGCCAGCCTGGCTCTAGCTGAAGCGGTCGCCGGAAGTGAGCAAGCCTTCATCCAGAAGATGGAAGACCAGCTGGCGGCATGGGGCATTCAAGGCGTTCGCATCGAAAATGTGACCGGTCTGACGAGTCAATATGACCCACAAGAGGCGACTTCTAATCAGGAAGGGTATACGAATGCCTTTGATGCGGAGACGGTGGCAACCATTGCCTACCACCTGCTTGCGGAATATCCCGATTATCTCAAGTATTCCCAGGTCTCTCAGAAGCTCTTCCAGGAAGGGACTTCCGATGAATTCGAGATGAACAATCCCAATAAGATGTTAGCAAGCGCGGATTACAATCGGTCATACAAGGACTTAGACGGTCTGATGTTGACCCGGTCGCCGCAAGATGGCTACAGCATGGTCGCAACCGCGGAACGAGATGGCTTGCGGGCGATAGTGGTTGTGCTCGGCGTGGCTGATGAAGACCTCCTTTACCGTAAGGCGGCCCGCCTCTTAGACTATGCCTTTAATACCTACCGAACGGAGGAAATCTTCCAGGAAGACGCACCCTGTGACCATGTGGATGCCATTCGGGTAGAAAATGGTGCCCAAGCAGTCGCCCCGGTTAAGTACCAGGAATCCTTGAAGCTGGTTGTCCCCATTATTGATACCGCCCCAAGATTAACTTATACCTTCCAACCTAATGAAGCCTTAGCGGACCAAGGTTATTTGACCGCCCCCCTCAAGGCCAACCAGGAGTTAGGCCGATTGGAAGTGAATATTGAAGCCTATACCCTTCCAATTCTCCCCAGCGGTAAAGGGAACGACGTAGGGCTTGTCGTCAGTCAAGATATTGATGAAGCATCTTGGTTGGCCCGTACTTGGCAAGGGATTGTGGATTTCACAGACCAGTCTTGGAACTATACCCGTAAGTTCTTTATCAACCTCTTTAATTAATTGAGTCAATTTTTACTGGAGGCCAGCTGAGAATTTCTTTGATTGTTGAGTCTCTTAAGCATTAAATGCCCCAAAATACAAATGAGACCGTATAATACTTATCATATCAGTAAGGAGTGATACTATGAGTCAAACACAAACCGCTATTTTTGCAGGAGGATGCTTCTGGTGTATGGTCCATCCCTTCGACCAATGGGATGGGGTTGAATCGGTGGTATCCGGTTATACTGGAGGGCACAAAGAAAACCCAACTTATAAAGAAGTCTGTACTGGAACCACTGGACATACGGAAGCAGTCAAGATTACCTATGACCCTGAGAAAATATCTTACCAAACCTTGTTGGACATCTATTGGTCATCGGTTGACCCAACGGATGCAGGGGGTCAGTTTGTCGACCGGGGGTCTTCTTATCGACCTGAGATCTTCTATACCAGCCCAGAGCAAAAGGAGTTAGCCGAAGCCTCTAAGGAAACCCTTGACCAGTCCACTCGCTTCTCAGGACCTATCGCTGTTCCAATTACCCCAGCCACAACCTTCTATCCAGCAGAGGACTACCACCAAAACTTCTACCAGACTAATCCTGAACACTACCAACGTTATGCCCAAGGATCAGGCCGTCTAGATTTCATTAAGAACCACCAAGTGAAAGCGGAAGACCCAGAATAAGAGGGTTAAAAGCGAGCCATAAAAAGATAGCATCACTAGGGATCAAGCCCAGAAAAGCTTGGCTTTGGCGGGCGGTCCCTTTAATTAAGCCCTGGGGCTGCCTGCTTTAATATTTTATCGAAACAAGCCGTTACGATCTTAAGATCCCTGCTTGACAGTTGGTGCGATTGAACTTATTATTAGGAATGACGCAATCTGAATAAAGGAGGTTCGAATATGGCTCAAAAGAAGACAGCACTTGCCTGCAGTGAGTGTGGCAATCGTAATTATCAAGTGATTCCCACTCAAATGGGTCAAACGGAACGCCTTGAACTCAAGAAATTCTGCAAGCATTGCCAGAAGCATACACTACACAAAGAAACCAAATAAGAAATGGGGAGACAGGATGAAATACTTAAAGGGAGTAGCCGCAGAGATGAAGAAGGTCACATGGCCTTCAGCCCGCGATACCAATAAATTTACTTGGACCGTCCTATTCATGGTCTTAATCTTATCCTTATACTTTGCTTTAACAGACTTTGTATTCGGTAACGTAATTGATTGGTTTATCCGCTTAGGCGCATAAAAAAAGATTTATTAATGACAAAAAGATGCTATAATAGAATAGCAGCAAGACCTACTATTGAACCAAGATATGTAGGTTTTTTATTTTGAATTAAAAAAAGGAGGAATCCAGATGGCAGCAAGTAAAGAGTGGTATGTTCTTCATACCTATTCTGGTTATGAGAACAAGGTCAAGGAGAATATTTTGATGCGGGCGGAGAGTATGAATATGTCCGACTTTATCTTCAATGTGGAAGTGCCTGAAGAGGAAGTTACGGAGATTAATGAAGGTGAAAAGAAGACAAAAATCCAAAAGACCTTCCCAGGTTATGTCTTAGTTGAAATGGTAATGTCGGATGAGTCTTGGTTCATTGTTCGAAACACCCCGGGTGTGACAGGATTTGTGGGATCTCACGGTGCAGGATCTAAGCCCGCTCCCCTCTTACCAGAAGAGATGGATGCTATCTTAGGTAAGAAGCCAGCTCAGAAGGTTCAGCTGAATGTGAAGGTGGGAGATACGGTTGAGATCACTGATGGTGCCTTCTCAGGCATGACCGGTATCATCGAAGAAGTCAATGAAGAGACTCAGAAACTGAAGGTTGTCATCGAGATGTTCGGTCGTGAAACGGTCGCTGAATTAGACTTCCTGCAAGTCAACAAACAGGACTTCTAGCAGCCATTATGTTTTGTCCATGGTTAATAAAGGAGTAGTCAATGAACCCACAATCCAAAAAATGGACAGACTATTTGGCCATGGCTGGCTGGATCGGTCAATTGTTCCTCTTGGCTTGGTTTAGCCTTGGCTTTACTGGAGGCGACCCGAGCCTCGTCCATCGCCTGTCTCCCCAAGCTTGGCTCTTATACCTAGTTTGGGGACTGGCCCTCTGGCAAGGCATCCCGGTGGCTATCCCCTGGCTGAGAAAGAACCAGGCCTTCAAGACCCACTATCAACAATTCCTGGCCCCTGAACTCGGGCGTTTCTACTTATTTCAAGTGGTCCTCTTCTTATCCTGGATCTACGACATCCATTTGAGTATGATGGTTTTTGCCCTCTTGAATGGTCAGCTTCTGGTCCGACTCGTTCAAGTCATCTCCTTGAAGCCCATCCTCAGGACGAATCCCTGGTTTTTAAAGTTTCCAATTGGCGCCTTAACCTCTTCCGTTCTGGTCTTGGCCTTGTGGGCCTTTTATGACTACTGCATCCGGATTGGATTGGGCCACTATCCCGTCTTGGCCGTGACCATAGCTGGAATTGTCTTAATGGTCTTAGCAGGAGGTGTCTTCTACCTCTATGTGAAGTATGGCAACCCTGCCTTGGTTCCGCCTTTATTGGTCTATTTGGTCGCTCTATTGTGCCATCACTGGCCAAGGTTGAGCTTTCAGGCTCAAGACCCGATAATCTTCTATATTGTCCTTGTCTTATTGGTTGTCCTTACCAGCCTTTATGGTCGCTATAGCTACTTGCAATGGAAACAAGCTGCTGATCATAAAGAAGATTAAAAAGCAGTCCTGGTAAAAAACTGCTTGAATTAAATAAAACATTCTGCTATAATGCTTCGGTGCCGATAAACGCTTGTTTACAGGCATTGAGTGGGAGGGGTGCTGTTCGGCGCTCCAATGACCACATCACGAAAAAATGACATAAGGAGGAATCTTCGTGGCTAAAAAAGTTGTCACTCAAGTTAAATTACAAATTCCAGCAGGACAAGCGAGTCCCGCTCCACCAGTCGGACCAGCGTTAGGTCAAGCCGGCGTGAACATTATGTCCTTTACTAAGGAATTTAATGCACGTACCCAAGACCAACAAGGGATGATTATCCCGGTGGTGATTGATGTTTATGAAGACCGTTCATTCAGCTTCATTACCAAGACACCACCAGCACCTGTCCTACTTAAGAAGGCAGCTGGCTTACAAAAGGCTTCTGGTGAACCAAACAAGAATAAAGTTGGCTCTGTTACACGTGACCAAGTCCGTGAAATTGCCGAAACTAAAATGCAAGACTTAAACGCAGCCGATGTAGAAGCTGCAATGCGGATGGTTGAAGGAACTGCTCGCTCAATGGGCATTACCATTCAAGACTAATCGTCAGCGTAGCTTCTCGCCCCGTTTCTATCGGGTGTGGGAGGGAAATCCCGAATAACCACAAATATAGGAGGAAATAAAATGGCTAAGAAAAGCAAAAATTACTTAGCGGCTAAAGAAAAAGTAGACCGCACTAAAAAATATGATGCAACGGAAGCAATTGCATTAGCAAAAGAAATCGACTTCGCTAAATTCGATGCATCAGTTGAAGTTTCTTACAACTTAAACATTGACGTGAAGAAGGCAGACCAACAAATTCGTGGCGCAATGGTTCTCCCTCACGGAACGGGTAAGACACAAAGAGTCGTTGTAATCGCACGTGGCGAAAAGGCGAATGAAGCCGAAGCAGCAGGTGCAGATTATGTTGGGGAAGAAGACTTAATCAACAAGATTAACGGTGGTTGGTTAGACTTCGACGTGATGGTAGCAACCCCTGATATGATGGGACAAGTTGGACGTCTTGGACGGGTCTTAGGACCAAAAGGCTTAATGCCAAACCCTAAGACTGGAACCGTGACAATGGATGTGACCAAGGCAGTTACAGATATCAAGGCTGGTCAAGTGACCTATCGTGCCGACAAGGCAGGAATCGTGAACGTTCCAATTGGTAAGGTATCCTTTGATGAGACCAAGTTATTAGAGAACTTTAAGGCCCTTCACGAACAAATCCTTCGTGTTAAACCTGCTACAGCTAAGGGAACTTACATCACCAACCTTGCTCTTTCAACAACCTTCGGCCCTGGCATCAAGATTGATGTTGAAAGTCTTTAATTTCTAGTTGACAAAAGGCAAAATTATGCCTATCATATAACAGTATTTTAAACGACCTAAGACAGTAAGTGGCACAAGCCTTAATTTCTTACCGAGGAAGTTCCCAATCGAGGAAGCTATCTCTATGTCTAGGTGACATAGAGATTTTTATTTGCATAAAGATCTCTATATAAACTTGTTGGAGGTGAATGAATCGAATGGTTAAGGAAGCAGTCCTAAACGCAAAAGCCCAAGAAGTGGCTGAGATTACTGAAGACCTTAAGAATGCTGCAACAATTGTTGTCGTTGACTATCTTGGGTTAACCGTAGAAGAAGTCACAGATTATCGTAAGCAATTACGTGAAGCCGGCGTACAAATGAAGGTTGTTAAGAATACAATGCTTCGTCGTGCCGCTGCTGAAGCAGGCATTGAAGTTCCAGAAGACCTCTTCAAGGGGCCTTCAGCTATCGTCTTCTCAGATGATGTGGTGAACCCTGCTAAGATCTCAGCAAACTATGCCAAAGACAATGACACCCTCACAATCCGAGGTGGGATCGTTGAAGGCAAAGCCGCTTCAAAGGAAATGATCGAGCAAGTCGCAAAGATGCCTGGACGCGAAGAGTTACTATCTATGTTACTCTCTGTACTTCAAGCACCAATGCGCAACGTTGCATCTGTTCTATCTCAAGCAAACCCTGCTCAACAAATGGTTTACGCTTTAAATGGCGTGATCGACCAAAAGGGTGCCGCATAGAGACATTGTCTGCCGCATAAAGATAAAGCAAAAAATAATCAAATTTGGAGGAAATCATCATGGCATTAAACATTGAACAAATTATTGAAGATATCAAAGCAGCAACAGTTGTTGAATTAAACGACTTAGTTAAAGCAATCGAAGAAGAATTCGGTGTATCAGCAGCAGCTCCTGTAGCCGTTGCAGCAGCACCTGCAGCAGGTGGCGAAGCAGCCGCTGAAAAGACTGAATTTGACGTGATCCTAGCTTCTGCTGGTGACGCTAAGATCAAGGTTATCAAGGCAGTTCGTGAAGCAACTGGCCTAGGCTTGAAAGAAGCAAAAGAATTAGTTGACAACGCTCCAAAACCAATTAAAGAAGGCGTTGCTAAGGAAGAAGCAGAAGAATTGAAAGCTAAAATCGAAGAAGTTGGCGGAGTGGTTGAAGTTAAGTAATTCATACTTATCCCGTCTACAAGTCCTTTACCTGATTCGTCAGGTGAAGGACTTTTTTATATTCACAAAGCAGACCCTGTCGCTTATTCATTACATGGAACCCCCTCTAATCCCTAGGTAAAGTTAAATTAAGTCACTTAGACTAATAGAAATAGACTTTTAATGAAGGGTCCGATTGAGAGACAAAATTAATATAAGGACTAAAAATAAAAGAAGGCAATACCCTACGCTTAATCAAAGGAAAAAGGACGGATCCACGTAGCGTGCAATGCTTTGCGGTTTACCGTCTAGGCATTGCCTAGTGGACCGAGCCCGGAAAAGCTCTGCTTTGGAGGGCGGTCTCCTGTAATTAAGCATTGGGTATTGTCTTCTTTTAAACGATTGTTTGTGTTTAATAAGTGAACCAAAGGAAAAGATGAACTGCTTACGAATTATTCAAAAATTGGTTATAATAGGAAGGAAACCAATTAAAGGAGGAAGGAACCATGGTTAAAGTACTGATTGCAGATGATGATCCAGCCATTCTCGACCTGCTCTCAATCTACATGCGAAACGAAGGCTATGACTGCCTCTTAGCCAATGATGGCCAAGAAGCCTTAGACCTTGTTCATCAACATTCAGATATTGATATTGCCCTCTTAGATATTATGATGCCCAATAAGACAGGCTTGGAAGTGCTCAAGGACCTTAGGTCTCAAAATATTCAATTGCCAGTCATCTTCGTCTCAGCCAAGCAAGAACAAACCGATAAGATCTATGGTCTCTTATCGGGGGCGGATGATTATGTCACTAAGCCCTTCGAACCCTTAGAAGTCATCGCCCGGGTTAAGAGCCTCTTGCGCCGGCAGGGCTTGAATACCAATTCGTCCCCTGTGAGCCGGCCAGCGGCAGACCAGATTGATCTGGGTGCGATTATCATCGACCTGCCTTCTCACCGGGTACAGACCCACCACGGTGAGACCATCAAATTGACTGTCTTAGAGTATGAGATCCTCATCCTCTTAGCTCAGAACCGAGGCAAGGTCTTCTCGGCTGAAGAGATCCTCGACCATGTCTGGTCCAATAAGGCGAACGGTTCGTCTAAGACCGTCATGGTCCATGTCAGCAACTTGCGCAATAAGATTAGCCAGGCAACCCAAGGCAACCAGGTGGTTCAGACTGTTTGGGGTGTGGGTTATAAGATTGAAGATTAGGAGCCATTACAATGCCAAATAAGTCCAAGCATACAACGCCTTCTAGACAAGTACAAACGCCCCCCTCTCATCCAAACCGGGTCCGCCGTCAGGTTAAGGATCCCGACCAGGTCTACCAAGCCCGCTTGGCCCGCCGCCAACGACAAGTCGACTCGATCGCCTTTAAGTCGAACCCTGAGCCAGCAACAGTTTCTGTCACGAAGGAACCGACTCCAGGAGACAAAGTGGCTCACCGTCATCCCCTGCTGAATGTCCTGATTACGGCTGGGACCCTTTCCTTTATCTTCCTCATTCTCTATTATGCCTTCCGGGCGGGGCTCTTGTTTGCTGCTAACCGTTTGGATTGGGAACCCGCGTGGTGGTTAATCAACCATCCCGATGTCTATGAGAAGACCGTCTGGGGACTCATCGGCCTCTACGGTCTCTCCTTAGTCATTGGAATCCGCCAAGTCCTAAAAAACCCCGCTAAAAAGTCCCTCAAGGTCCAGCCAGGAAGTGACCCTCATGTACGATAAATACCCGTCCTTACGTCAATCCAGCGTCCAATTAAATCGAACAGAGAAGGCCAGCATCATCCTAAATGTACTGGTAACGGCTGGGCTCGTTTCCTTTCTCTTCTTATTTATATACTTCTCCTATCGACAGATACTCTTATTTACTGCCAATGAATTAGATTGGGAAGTATCCAATTACATTCTGCGAACACCAGGTGTTTATAGTCGGGGGGAACAGTGGCTGATTCTAATCTATGTCTTCATTCTAACGATCGCGGTGATCTACCAAGTGGTGAAGACCCGTGATCGGATTGCTCTCTCCTATATTCGCTCTTATATCTCCCTGATGGCCCAAGGCGACTACCACCTGCGGGTGCCAGAAGACTACGCGGGCGAACACCTAAAATTGGCTCAAGACATTAATATTCTGATGGAAAGTATTAACCAGGCCTTAGAAGATCGCGACAAGGCAGAGCGGTCTAAGGATGAATTAATGAATAATATTGGTCATGATATCCGAACTCCTCTGACTTCAGTCATTGGTTATCTCGACCTAGCTAAGAATCCTCAGACGAGTGATCAGGACCGGCAACAATATATTGAAGTTGCTTATAATAAATCCAAGGAGATGCGGGAATTAGTCAATGATCTCTTCGACTACACCTCTTCATTGAATGCGACCATTCAATTAACCTGCCAGACCATCCCCCTCCTTCCTTTTATTGAACAATTGGCGGCGGACTTCTATCTGGCCAGTCAGGCCAAGGGGGTCGAACTGGTAACGGATGTGAGCCCAGAAGATCTCAACCTCCACATGGACCCGAACAAGATGGCGCGCGTCTTCAATAATCTGATCACGAATGCCCTGAAGTATGGGACAGGCGCCAGCCAGATTGTGGTCAAGGCCTATCCCGCTCAGAATCTAAAGGCACTCGACCTCCCCTCTTCTTGCCAAGTCAAGCGAATCAATCCTGTTAAAAGCTGGGTGATTCTAGAGGTCCGTAACGATGGCGAATTATTAGAAGAAGCTGAATTAAACAAGATCTTCGAGCGGAGCTACCGGAGTGATCAATCGCGTAATTCCAAGGAGAAGGGGTCAGGATTGGGACTCTCCATTGTTAAGAATTTTATTCAAGCCCATCATGGCCATGTTTTTGCCCTGGTTGAGGAGCAAGAACTGGTCTTCCGCATGTGTCTACCCAAAGCCCATCCAGAAGACAAGCCCCACTAAGCTAGGTTAGAAGATCGCCAAATCAAGGGAAGCCACGTATTGTTACAAATATTACAAGTCTGACATCAATTTGTAGTCTTAAAAATCTTTAGAAAACCTTTACTTTTATAAAGACATTCGTTAAACTACAATCAACCCGCAAAACTTAAAGACTTTAGGCGAAAGTTAAAGATTTTCTAAAGAAATAAAGAATTTTTATAGAAGGTCTTGATTTTTACTAAAGAACTTGTTATACTACAGTTGTAGTTAAGTTACATAAGTTTTAAGGGAATAAAGGACAAAAAAGAAAGAGGTATTACTATGAAAAAATCATTAGTTAAAATCGTTGCAACTTCTGCAGTTGCCCTAACTCTTGCAGGTGCTTCTTCTGTATTCGCTGCACCAGCTAACGTTGACGTTAACGCTCCTGTGTTCCATTCAAAAGCTGACGCTGAAGGATGGGCAGCAAACAATCAAACAGTTGGTAAGACTTTAGAAGTTAAAGAAGAAGGCGGATTGTTCTACATTGTTGATACTGCTGCACCTGTAGTTGCTGAAGATCCTCAACAAATCGGAAGCCCAGATGAAAAGGGTAATCCAGCTCCTGTAGAAGAATCTTATGATCTTGATGAAGCTGAAGATCCATTCGGAACTGAAGATAAAGTTGAAAAAGACGCTCAAAAGAACGCTTTTGAAAACGTTGGTCGTCACTTCCCAACTTTAAAAGAAGCAGTAGAAGCTTATCCAAACAACCACATTATGTACGATCCAGCTACTGGAGATTATGTAGCTTTCACTGACGTACAAGGCCAAAAAGCTTACACTTTCGCATCTGTACAAGACGCAGTGAATGCATTCCCTAACTTAAGCCCAATCTTTGAAGATGGCGTTTACCGTGTATACACTGACCAAGCTCCACGTTTACAATACGCATTTGCGACTGAACAAGAAGCTTATGAAGCATTTGGCTTCGATGCAAACCCAATGTATGATGCAGCATCTGGTAAATACTTAGTTTATACTAACAAATTACCTAAATTAGTTTACGAATTCAACTCTTATGAAGAAGCTATGGCTGCATTCCCAGGATCATTCCCAATGTTTGCAAATGGTAAGTACTATGTCTTCACAACTTACGAAAAAATTGCTGGAACTAACGGAACTGTAAAGAACCCAGTAGAAGGTAAATTACAAGACGATGAATTTGCACCTTCTCAAGATGGTGACAAGAAGCCAGAAGCTCCAGGTGAAGAAGACGGAAACAAACCTGGTGAAAACAAACCTGGTGAAAACAAACCTGGTAAAGATGGCAAAGATGGTAAGAAAGCTGAATTACCACAAACTGGTGAAGCTTCAACTGTAGCAGTTTACTCTGCAGCATTATTATCAGTATTAGCTGGATTCGGTTTAGTATCTAAAGCTCGTAAAGACGCTTAATTCTTACTAACCAATTAAATCAAGGAGAAGAACAGAGCAATCTGTTCTTCTTTTTTTGGTTCTATAATTTATAGGGTTGATGGAAGAAAAAATCTTCCATCAACCCTATTTTTACATACACAAAAACACAGAAGTTCGATATATTTAAAGTGCTACCCTAGAACAGAAAGGACCCTGTGTAAGGCTCATGGTATAATAAATCGCCTAAATATTAAAGACCCAAATATCCATTTCTCCCCAGATTCTGTTCAAGAACAAGACACTAAGCTTTCTATCCGCTGTTTACTCACCGATCCGGTTTATCCATACCTTCCTGTCACCAGTAGCGATGTATTATTCAAGATCGTGTCACTAGCCCGCTTTTACTGCGTCGTTTGGGATTAAAAAAGCCAGTCCATCACTTTAGATGGGCTGACTTACTGTAATCCTATTAAGCATTATTCATTGTCTTCATCGAGCTCGATGGTTTCAAGCTGTGAATCTTCATTGTCTGCCTCTTCTTGAGGAACAGGGGTCATGGTCACTTCCACTTCCGTCTCAGAGATCGGATTGGTCGTGAAGGTGAATTCTCCTGGGAAAGCTTTCTCAACGGCTTCTTGGATTGGATCATCGAAGCTTCCAGTCTCAGGATTGAGCTTAACCGTATAAGTGTATTCCTTACGGTCTGCTTGGTAGAGCACGTCAAAGGTCTCTTCATCATAAAGGACTTGTTGGGTGTCAGCGCCTGGGCGAATACCAAAGATCACATTGTAATGATTGTCCGCTGTGACAATTTGTCCAGCAATAAAGACATCGGGGAAGCGGTTCATCTGTTCTTCGAGGTATTCTTGAGCTTCCATTTGGTCTTCAAAGTTTGTCGGAACATAGAAGAGGATATAACGTCCATCTTCTTCAATATCTTCCGCATAGGTTACACGAACAAGGATAAAGGTCTCTTCACCATCTTCAACAATTTCTTTCTCAGCGACAAACCGGTCCTTGGTAGCCTCATCTTCTTCAATCATCTGGATCAAGCGATCAGCTTCTGCTTCATCTTGATATACATTGGCATTGAAGGTTACAAAGTCGCCTTCTAACAGGTTAATGGGTTCCGTAACTTCCTCCTCTACCTCTGGTAGGACTTCCTCAGCAGGTTGGACAGGCTGAACAGGTTGAACTGGTTGGTATTGGTTAGGGTTGTTAGAAGGTTGTGGAACTGTTGGCCGGTGAGGTGGACGGGTATTAGGACGAGTAGTAGTGGGGGCTACTGTTGTCGTTTGTTCTTCGGTTGGAGAAGTTGAATTATTTTCATCATGGTTATCTGCTGGGTTTTCATTATTACCAGGTTGACTTCCTTCATTAGAGTCATTTGGTTTTTCTTCATTATCTTTAGGCGGAGTTTGATCATCTTTGTCTTTATCCTTAGGATCTGCCGGTTTTTCAGGGTTAGGATCAGTTGTTGTTTCTGGTGGAGCAGTTGTTGTTTCTGTTGGTGCGGTCGTCGTAGCGGGTGGAGCGGTTGTCGTAGCGGGCGGAGCGGTCGTCGTAGCAGGTGGAGCGGTCGTCGTAGCTGGAGGTGCTGGATTCACCGGTTCATCTTGGGCGAAGACAGGAGAAATTGTTGATAGGGTTAAGGCGGTTGATAAGACTAGGGTTGTTTTTTTGAATTTCATCGATTATTCTTCCTTTCTTTAGCGTTTACCTAAAACAATTAAGAGCAGGCCGATTAAGATCAAGGCAATGACACCGACAACAATAACAGTGCTGACTAGATGCTTTGGCACACCTAAGTTAATTAATGTTTCATTGAGGTTAATGGCGGTAATCCAGTTGGTTAAGGTATCTTTAACTTTTGAGAAGAAGCCCTTAGAGGAATTGTCGGAATCACGGTCCGCGCTTGCCTCTTGGGAGTCAGATTCTTGACCCTGTTCTTGGGTATCTTCCTCGACCATCGACACTTGGTTCATGGTCACCTGGTTCTTACCACCAACGGTCTCTTCTTCAAATTCGAATTGCCCTGGGAAGGCTGCTTCGATGGCTGCTTGATAAGGATCCTCTTCTCCCTCCTCATATTCGTAAGTGAAGGGCTTACGGGAAGTCGTATAGAAGATCTCCTTATTCTCAAGGTCGACATCAAAGGCGAAGCTATCCACACCTGGTCGTAAGCCAAAGGCAATATCATACTTGCCAGACCGGTCAAAGGATGGCACGACTTCGCCAGCGAAGAAGAGGTCGGGATATTCCTTAAGAGACTGGTCCACAAAGTCCTGGGCCTCGGAGTCCTTATCGAAGCCAAAGTATTGATAGAGTACAATCGGCTCCTTATCGGGGTCAGCATCCGCTGCATACCGTACTTCTAATTCATAAGTTTCATCGTCTGAGACATCTTCAACTTCGAACTGCCCCTTCGTGCGTGAATCCTGGTCGAGCTTCTTAGCGAAAGCTTCCAGCCCCTTCTTAGAAAGGAAAGTGTTACGCGGGTAGACGACAAAGTCATCCATCAGTTCAAAGTCAGATGACGAGGTGGCCTGGTCTTTTCCTTCTTCTGAAGTTTGAGGATCTTTAGACTCAGACGCACGCTTTAATTCAGACGGGCTTGCGGGACGAGGCACGTAGAGAGGGGAAGTGTCTTGCGCTGCAACGCTAGTTGACGAGGCCACCATCACTCCCATCACCAAGGACAACCCCGCTCTCTTAAGATTCAATCGATTCATTTCCTAACTCCTTGTACTTTATACTATTAACAAGTGTATTCTATCAAATTATCCTAAGAAATAAAAATAAAACTTAAAATATCAAGATTTTTAAAGTGAACTAATAGGGTCCAAATGATGACTGGCATTTTTAAGGTGATTGCGCAACAGAAAAGGATAAACAATGTAATTGTTACAAATATTACATTTTATAATTTTTGTGAAATCTACTTGCCTTATGGGAGGGTTTTAATTAAGATACTAATAGGTAGATTTGTCGCTTATTGTCACTAATTAACTAATCATATTTTCAGGAGGAAGATCATGAAAAAAGATACTCGTTTCTCAATCCGTAAATTAACTGTTGGGGTTGCGTCAATCGCAGTCGCTAGCTTCTTAACTAGCGGAAGTGTTGATGCAGCAGATTTATCAATTCTTCATTCAAAGAATGAGAAGGCTGCTGGTTATAATCCAGAATTACCATTCGAACCATTCCCACCTTCAATCTCATACACTCAACCTGAAGCACCTTGGATGCAGGGAAGCGTAGACACTGAGGTACCTGGTCATGATGTTGAAGAAGTGACTGAACCAAGTGAAGCAAACTATGAAAACCCAGAAGCACCATTTGCGCCAGTTGAAGAAGTGACTGAACCATTACCATCCAATGGAGTAAACCCAGAAGCACCATTTGCGCCAGTTGAAGAAGTGACTGAACCATTACCATCCAATGGAGTAAACCCAGAAGCACC
>NZ_JH601133.1:796855-799125 GCF_000245795.1 Facklamia languida CCUG 37842
TTACCATCCAATGGAGTAAACCCAGAAGCACCATTTGCGCCAGTTGAAGAAGTGACTGAACCATTACCATCCAATGGAGTAAACCCAGAAGCACCTTTCGCTCCTGTAGAGGAAGAGGAAGAGGAAGTCACAGAACCTCGTAAACCAAATTATAAGGATCCAGAAGCACCTTTTGCTCCTGTAGAAGATGAAGATGATGAAGAAGACCTAGAATTCGAAATCTTACCAGGTTACAAAGTTGAAGAAGCAATTGGAGCGGACGGCAAAATCTACAAACGTTTAGTACCAATTGAAGAAGAAGTAGAAGAAGAAACACCTGAAAAAGATGACAATTTTAAAGTCATCGAACCAGGCTATAAGAAAACTTTAGTTGACGTAAAATACCCTGCTCCAACTGAAGAAGCTTCTGAGAATGTTGCCACAACACGTAGCGAGATTGAAAAAGATTTAAAAGAAGTTTCAGCCTTTTACGCTGCAGGATTAGATATGATCATTAAGAATGAAAAAAATTCACAAAGTACGAAGGATTTCTATCAACCTTATTATGATGCTGCACTAAATGACCAAGGTCAAACGATTTTAGCGGACTACTTAGACCATTATCGTAAAGCTAAAGACGATGACACAATTACTCTCGAGCAATTAGTGTTGGATAGTGTTGGTAAAAAAGGTGGCATTTATGAAACAATAACCGTTACAGCAGCTAAGAAATTGAATATTAGCGGGGTTGAAGAAGGTCAAGATGCATCTTATTACAGACGCCAAATGATTAATAACCCATTACTTTATAAAAACATCAAGAAGAAATGGAATACTGCTAAAGAAAACTACGGTGCTTATGCTCCTCGTAAAGAAGCCCAAGAAACTGTAAATAAAGTTTACGCTGATATGACAGATTTATTGGAAAAAGGAACTGCTGCTTATCGTGCAGTTACTGGTAACAAAGAAGCAACTCAAAATGATGCGTTAGCAGCCGGATTAGACTACTACCGTAAGGTAGCGAACAAGCCTGAAGCAACTCTTCAAGATGTTGTGGAAGAACTTGCTAATTTTGGCTTCAATACTAATGGCGCATTAGAATTAGCTAAGCAATATGCTAAAGAAGCAACTTCATTATCTGATGTGACTGAACACTACAAAGAAACTATGGGAGAAAAGGTTTACAAATACATTCAAGAAGGAACAGGTAAAATTCTTGAAGGTATTGGTGAAGGAAACTAATTAGTTGTTTGTCTCCTATCTCATAATAATTAAAGAGGCCCGAAAGGGCCTCTTTTTTCTGTGGTTTGAAATATTAGGTTTTCGACAAGGAAAATAGTTAAAACCATTGAGATTATTTGGTTTTTAATATAAACTAGACCTAGTAGTTGTCTGTTTAAGAACTCTGTTGTATTCCGATTGATATAATGATTAACCTAGGAGGATATCCATGAATAAAGATACCCGTTTCTCAATCCGTAAATTAACTGTTGGGGTTGCATCAATCGCAGTCGCTAGTTTCTTGACTAGTGGAAGTGTTGATGCAGCTGATTTGTCAATCCTTCATTCAAAGGATGAGAAGGCTGCTGGATATAATCCAGAATTACCCTTTGAACCCTTCCCACCCTCTATCTCATACACTCAACCAGAAGCACCTTGGATGCAAGGAAGCTTAGACACTGAAGTGCCTGGTGATGATGTTGAAGAAGTGACTGAGCCAAATGACGCAAACTATGTAAACCCAGAAGCACCCTTCGCACCAGCACCAGTCTTCACAGAAGCAGAAGCACCATTTGCAGGTCGCGAAGTAGAAGATGATGTTGATGACGTGACTGAACCATTACCATCCAATGGAGTAAATCCCGAAGCACCTTTCGTACCAGTAGAGGAAGAAGAGGAAGTTACAGAACCTCGTGACCCAAATTACGAGAATCCAGAAGCACCTTTCGCTCCTGTAGAGGAAGAAGAGGAAGTCACAGAACCCCGTAAACCAAATTACGAGGATCCCGAAGCACCTTTTGCTCCTGTAGAAGATGATGAAGAAGACCTAGAATTCGAAATCTTACCAGGTTACAAAGTTGAAGAATCAATTGGATCAGACGGAAAACCATACAAACGTTTAGTACCAATTGAAGAAGAAGTAGAAGAAATACCTGATGTAGAAGAAGAAACACCTGATGAAGAAGAACTCGAAGTTTTACCAGGTTATAAAGTTGAAGAAGCAATTGGAGCAGACGGCAAACCATACAAACGTTTAGTACCAATTGAAGACGAGGAAGAAGATTCACCAA
>NZ_JH601133.1:800509-802483 GCF_000245795.1 Facklamia languida CCUG 37842
GCTGAAATAAAGTATATCGGTGTAAAGCGTGTTGAGACTAAGACAGTAGTTGAACCACTTCCATTTAAAGAAGAACGTCGTGAGAATCCTGATCTTTATAAAGGAATGGAGCGAGTCGTTCAAGAAGGTAAAGAAGGTTCTGTGACTAAAGAGTACGAAGTGACTTACGTCAAAGGTGTAAAAACCGGACAAACAGACCCTCGCGAAGTCGATAGAGTTGAACCAGAAAACAAAATTATTGAGTTTGGTACTAAAGAAGATAAACTCCTTGAGTGGGACGTGACATACAATGTGATTCCTTTACCAAGTCCAGAATTGAAAGAAATTGTAGTGGAAACGCGTCATGCACTTAATACAGATGTCAAAGACTTCTATGATCGCCTGATCTCAGAAAATGGTGGTACAGACAGCTCATCTACTGATGAACTTACTGATGACCAAAAAGCTCAGGTCTTAGCATCCGCTTTAGATTACTATCGTAAAGCAATGGGTGATGAGAATATTAAGCTAGAACAACTCATCACAGACAGTGCAGATAAAAAAGGTAGCTTCTATGAGACACTTGTCTTAGCTGGAGCAAACAAACTCGGAATCACTGAGATTGAGAAAGACCAGGAACCCGATTACTATAAGAATATCTTGTTGGAAAACAAGGCCTATGATGGTAAGCAGATTTATAAAGACATTGTCGTTCAAGAAAATTCCGATGGGACGCTGACCAATGGAACGCCAAGTCCAGAGACCGTTAAGACCATTAATCAGAATCTTCTACAGATAAGGCAGCTTTTGAATTATGGGGACTATATGTTCATTAATATGATCAAAGATGAATATGAAACTGAAATCAAAAAAGATATTCCCGAAGAGGATAAGAAAAAACTTCAGGCTCAGCTAGAGGAGATTAAGAACTTTGATAAATTAGATACAATTGCAGCTAGTTTAGACTTTTATCGTGTATTAACGAATAAGCCAAAGGCTACTCTTCAAGATGTGCTTATTGATTGGGCTCAGTCTAAAGCGGGGCTGACCCTAGCTGGAGCGTTCGAAATGGTAAACCGTTATGATCCAAATGTCAGTGGAGGTACTGAAACGGTTAATATGTATAAGAAGTTGATTCACACTCGCCATGGTCAACTAATGGAGAGCGAATTAATACCCTTTCGCGATCAATTTTTAAAGATTCTCGAAGGAATTGGAGAGACTGTAGAACCATAAGAGGTCAGACAAGAAAGCATTGACCCTGAATAAAACGATCGAAACCAGGAATTTGAAGTCATTTAAATTCCTGGGTTTTTATAGCGCTACGGGATCTACTATCTAATTGAGCTTTTGCTGTATTTAATATAAAATGGGACTAGTTATTACATAATGACTGAGAGTCTAAACCACTGATTATCTGCTTATAAAAAATTCTAGGAGGATATCCATGAATAAAGATACCCGTTTCTCAATCCGCAAATTAACTGTTGGGGTTGCTTCCATCGCAGTCGCTAGTTTCTTGACTAGTGGAAGTGTTGATGCAGCCGATTTGTCAATCCTTCATTCAAAGGATGAGAAGGCTGCTGGATATAATCCAGAATTGCCCTTTGAACCCTTTCCACCCTCTATCTCATACACTCAACCCGAAGTACCTTGGATGCAAGAAAGCTTAGACACAGAGTTACCAGGTGATGATGTTGAAGAAGTGACAGACCCCAATGACGCAAACTACATAAACCCAGAAGCGCCATTTGCGCCAGTGGAAGAAGTTACAGACCCCCGTAAAGCAAACCACGTGGATCCAGAAGCACCTTTTGCCCCAGTAGAGGAAGCCGAGGAAGTCACAGAACCCCGTAAAGCAAACTACGAGGACCCTGAAGCCCCTTTCGCACCAGTAGAGGAAGAAGAGGAAGTTACAGAACCTCGCAAACCGAACTACGAGGATCCAGAAGCCCCTTTTGCACCGGTAGAGGAAGCCGAGGAAGTCACAGAACC
>NZ_JH601133.1:805226-931168 GCF_000245795.1 Facklamia languida CCUG 37842
GAGCCTGGCAGCCCTAAAGTAACGGAGATCACGGAAGAAATCACTTACGAACGTGGCAAAGAAGTTTCAAGAAAGATGATTAATAGAGAAGTCATCGATGAAGGAACTGCAGCCATCAAGTATACGGGTATCAAGCGTGTCGAGACGATTACCGAAACTGAAACACTGACTCCTGAAACAGAACGTCGTGAGAATCCTGATCTTTATGAAGGAACAGAGCGTGTTATTCAAGAAGGTAAAGAAGGTTCTGTGACCAAAGAGTACGAAGTAACCTATATCAAAGGCAAGGAGACGAACCGACAGGAAGTGCGCGTTGTTGAAAGAGTCGATCCTGTGACGGAAATTATTGAAGTTGGCACCAAAAAAGACCAGCTAGTTAAGTGGACGGTCGACTACGGCACTCCTGAACCGAGTGAAGAGGCTTTAGGTAATGTTTTAAGTGTGTATGATAAGATGGCGAAAGACGTTGATGAATTTGGAACAAACTATCAGTTCGGTGCAATGACGATTGCTTTAAATCCTAATAATTCTGAAAGAACACAGAAGTTCTATTTGGATGCTCTGGCTGAGTATTCTAATAATAAGAAAAAGATTGTTCTTGCTTCAATTCTTGACTATTATCGTAAGTCGAAGGATGATGAAACAATTATTGTTGAAGACATAGTTAAGGCCAGCAAAGGTAATACTGGAGGTTTTTATGAAACTTTAGTGTTAGCTGCAGCTGAAAAATTAGGTATTACAGAAGTCCAATCGGGGCAAACGGCAGAACAATACAAGAGGTTAATGGTAAATAATATGATGAATAAAGATATGTTTGGAGGAAAAAATTTATATAAGGATGTAATGAATAATGGTGATTTTGGGGCATATGCTCCACGTCTAGACGCTAAAAATACAGCGATGGAAACTTTAAATAATCTAAATTCATTATTAGACCACTGGCAAGAATCCTTCAAGACAATCACCAACGATGAGACCATCACCCGCGAAGATACCCTTGCTAGAATGTTGGAATATTACCGTCAGGTATCTGGTCAATCGGAAGCGACTCTGCGCGAAGCGATTGAGGATCTAGCGAATTATTCCTTTAGCCAAGAAGGGATGAAGGCAATGGTTAACCATTATGATTCAATGCTTGAGCCGCTATCCGATATTGAAGCCTATAAAAAAGTGATGACGATCACGAAACAAGGTGAAACAAAGGAAAGTAACTTGAATTTCTTTACCGATACGGTTCTAGAAATTCTCAATAACCTCGGTATCCCCGCTAACTAAGATAAGCGTATTAACTGACCATTTAAGACCAGGAGGATGAAGGGAACTTCATTTCCTGGTCTTTCTGGTCGACATATTAGAACCAGTGTATAGATAAACACCCACCCCAAAAGTATCCGGGTGGGTGTGATGTTGTATCTGTTTCGCTAGGAGTATCCAGGCTATCTTCCTTAGGTCTAATGCTTGGCTTCTTCCACGAAGGCTTCGATTTCAGCCATGGTGGATTGGTCGTTGAGGGGGTGACGGGCCTTGCCTTCTTGAACAATGAAGGCGTGGGGTGCCGTCTGGATCTGGAAGACTTCTTTGATAACTTGGTCGAAGTTGTCATCATTTTGTCGCTTGTCAGTGTTGTAGTAGTAGACGGCCAGTTGGGCTTCCTTGGCTAATTGATTTATCTTGGGGACGAAGGCCTTGCAGTAGGGGCAGGAATCGAAGCCGATCACGAAGACCATCGGTTGGTCTTCGGAAGCTTGAATCAGGGCTTCATAGTCGGCCTGGGATTCGATCGGGTGGACTTGTGAGTAGCTACTGGGGTCTGGCTCCTGGCTCCCATCGTACCGGGTAATAGCATCCAACTGCTGGTAGAGGTCGGCCTTCTGGTTTGGCTTGAGGTCTTTGATCTGGAAAGTCTCTGGAAACCGGATGGGTTGGCTGGGGTCGAAGGTTAAGGCCTTCTCTTGGGGTTTGGTTGAGGTATAGGAGGGAGGTGTGGGTTGACAAGCTACTAAGAGCAGGCAAGCCAGGCTAATGAGGGTCAAGAATTTTCTGGTTCTTTTCATAGGCATCTCCTTAGCGGTTGGATAGAATCATTTGGATCACTTGCGCGACACCGTCTTCATCGTGAGGGGCCGCGAGGTCTTTGGCGAGTTGTTTAACGGCCGAGCTGGCATTGGACATGGCATAGGAATAGCCGGTCATCTGTAACATGGAGCGATCGTTGAGGGAATCCCCAATACTTGCCACCTGGTCCAGGCCATAGTCCTTATTCTGGAGGTAGCGCTGGATGGCCAGACCCTTCTGAGCAAGATGGTGGGTAATTTCCAAGTTGTCAGGTCCGGACGAGGTAATATCAAGGCTGGCCTCATCCTGCCATTCAGCCTTGAAGGCTTCTAAGGCAGCCGCTTGTTTAGACATCACCATCAGCTTGAAGGGTGGGTCTTGGTCGAGGGAGTAGTCATCCAACGACTTCACCATGCCGAATTGGTCCCTTAATTGGGCATTGGTGGTCTCAGCTTGAGGGTCTTCATGCAGGGTCGTCATCAGTCGGTTATAAAAGTCTTGGATATTACGGACATAGAAGTGGGTCGCTCCCATGATTGAGTAGTCGAGTTGGCGTTGGTTGAGGTCTTTGACCAGAGCTTGGGTGACCGCCACGTCCAGACCTTGTTGGAAGATGAGTTGGTCGTCTCGGTTATAGATAGCCGCGCCATTGAGGACAATCACATCACATTGGATGTTCGCTGCAGCTAAGAGTTTACGGCAGGAATAGAGGTCCCGTCCCGTCGCCACAATGAAGTCGATTCCACTGGCTTGCAGGTCATGGACGGCTTGTGCATTGCCTGGGGTGATCTGGTGGTCTTTGCCTAAGAGCGTCCCATCGAGATCGGATGCAAATAATTTAATCAAGGTGTGGCCTCCTTATTTTTTGATTAGGTCTAGTGTATCACTTTTGCCTCAATAATGATAAGATAAGTTCGTGAACAGATCATTAGGAGGAATCGCCATGCCTGATCATTACTACTCCCATCAGCCAACCAGTGACCACGACTACCAGTCCTTCTCAACCGAAGTGGCTGGCCAGTTCATGTCCTTCGCGACCGATGCAGGTGTCTTCTCCAAGGACCGGATGGACTTTGGCTCCCGCTTGTTGGTAGAGACATTGGTGGACCAGCTCCAAGCTACCCCTGATGCGCTCTTGGAATTAGGGTCAGGCTATGGGCCGATTGCGATCAGTCTGGCCAAGGTCTATCCGTCCTGCTCGGTGATGGGCCTTGAATTGAACCAACGGGCGCTTGAATTAGCCAAGCAGAATGCGCTGGCCAACCAGGCGTCTAACGTGACCTTTGAACTAGCGGATGTCCTGGAATGGCAGGGGAATGGGGACTTCTCCCACGTTGTGACCAATCCCCCCATCCGGGCTGGTAAAGCGGTGATCCAAGCCTTTGCGGACCAGGCCTACCGTGCCTTGAGACCTGGAGGGGAACTCTGGTTGGTCATTCAGAAGAAGCAAGGAGCACCTTCGATGGAAGTCTATTTGAACCAGCGCTTTGACCAGGTTGACCGAGTGAAACGGTCCAAGGGCTATTGGATCTTAAGAGCCATTAAGAAGGCCTGATATCAATCAGGAGCCGACTGGTTGGATGGCTTGAGCTATCTGACCAGTCTCTTGTTGATTATCGACCGCAAGAAGTTAACATTAAAAAGATTGTCAGACTCCTCCGCGTGTGATACATTATGTCTACTATTTAGATCGCAAGAACGGTCAGAGAGGAAGGAAACCGGTGCTATCAAGATTAACTGAGCGCAAGTCTTTGAGCCCTGCCCTAATTATTATGGGAGGCTTTATCTTAATTTCTTTATTAGGGGCTGGTCTTTTAGCGACACCATGGGTGACGCAGTCACAGGAAGGGACCCCCTTTCTTGATGCTTGGTTTACCGCGGTATCAGCAGTTTGCGTGACGGGGAATGTCACGGTGAATACCTTAGACCATTGGAATATTTGGGGCTGGACAGTGATCTTGTGTTTGATTGAGGTCGGGGGACTTGGCTTTATGACCTTGTGGGTCACTATCTATGTCTTCATGGGCAAGCGAGTCGACTTGAAGGCCCAGCAGGTTGTGCTGGAGTCCTTGAACATCTCGGACCTCTCTCAGGTCCATGCCCTCTTATCTTATATCCTACGCTTTGCGATGACGGTCCAGGGGATCGGGGCCTTCCTCTTAGCCTGGGCTTGGGTACCTGAACACGGCTGGGGAATGGGCCTTTATCATGCAGTCTTTCATAGCGTGTCCGCCTTTTGTAATGCTGGCTTTGACCTGTTTGGGGAATCCTTGGTGGGCTACCAGGATCATCCCCTCGTGGTCTTGACCATTACGGCCTTGATTGTGATTGGGGGGTTGGGCTTTATTGTCTGCCGCGACCTCTTGGCATATCCCAAGAACCACCAATTACTCTGGCATAGTAAGATTGTCTTAAGCGCAACTGGTCTCCTCTTGTTGGGCGGCACCCTCTTGTTCGCTTGGACCGAGCATGGGACGGGTCTCTTAGACCGGCATCCGGCTGGCATCCGCTGGATGAACTATCTCTTCTTGGCGGTGACGCCTCGGACCGCTGGTTTTGCGACCATCGACTATACCCACTTATCCCATGCAGGTATCCTACTGACCCTCATCCTGATGTTCATTGGTGCCTCATCGGGGTCAACGGGTGGTGGTTTGAAGACGACCACGGTGGTAGTCTTGATCGTCCAAGCTTTCTCGGGTGTTCGCAGTCGAGGGGCCATGATCTTTAAGCGGGGGATTTCGCGCGAAGCCATGGTCAAGGCGGTCTTTATGTTTACGGCCGGGATGCTCTTAATTAGCCTGGCCTCCTTTATCCTCTTATCGACAGAGCAGATTCCAGCCGGCTTTGGCCTGGAATATATTCTGATGGAGGTGGTCTCCTGCTTCTCAACAGTTGGCTTGTCATTGGGCTTGAGTGCCAATCTGACAGCGATTGGGAAGGTGGTATTGATTGTCATGATGTTAATTGGACGTATTGGCTTGTTGACCGTCTTCTGGGCCATCAACCTTAGTCGGACTCCAAGTAAAGTGAAGCATCCCTTGGGGAATTTGATGATTGGATAATTGAAAGGAAGCGAATAAATGAAAAAGAAAGTAATCGCCGTCCTCGGTCTGGGTCTCTTTGGTTCTTCCTTGGCTCGGACACTGGCAGAGAATGGTCAAGAAGTGATTGCGATCGATCGGGAAATGGAATGGGTGGAGAACCTAGCCGACCATGTTGCCTATGCGGTTCAAGGGGACTTCTCTAAGTATGAGGTCTTGAAGGAAGCAGGAGTTGGCTCAGCCGATGTGGTGGTGATCGCCTCCTCCAAGTTTGAAAATAGTATTATGACCCTCTTGGCCTTGCAGAAGTTAGAGGTGCCACAGATCATTGCTAAGACCCGGCAGGCAGAGTATCGTAAGGTCCTCCTCAAGCTGGGGGTTGACCAGGTGATTCTACCAGAAGCTGATATGGGGGTTCGTTTTGCGAATGAATTGACCAATGGTTCCGTCTTAGACCTGATCCAGCTGGATAATGCTAACCAGATGGTGGAATTTACCGCCCATGGCAAGTGGGTCGGCAAGACCATCGACCAGGTCAACTTCCGCCAGGAATACTCATTGAACCTGCTGGCCATTAAGTCCCAGGGTCAAGATGAGTTCAAGGTTGATATTGACCCCAACTACCAAATTCAAGACAAGGATACCTTTATTGGCTTGACCAATAATCAAGAAGTCCAACAGATCCTCAAAGCCCTTGACAAATAGCACCAACCCGCCCTCGGATGAGGGTGGGCTTCTTTAATTAAGCCTTGGTATGGCCTTCTTAAGGTGGTCATTCACGATAGGGAGTAACTCTTTTGCTTATCATTAAACCATTAAGGGCCCTTGAATCAGGGTCTTGACAAGCCGATTTAGGGTCTATATAATAGAATAACGCAAAGCGTGGATACAGAATTCAAAATGGCACCGAAATATTGTCCGGTCGGCGATTTTGGCAAGTTGAACAAAAGGTTGAGTCAGCTAATTTAGCAGAATTTTCAATTCTTTTGTCTTTTTTTTGCCCTAAAAAGCGATCTAAAAGCTACTTGTCATTAAAACGTAATAATTGTTACGCATTTGTTATATCAGCCGATAGCTAACCCAAGTCCGCACGAATCCATTGACGCTTGTGAATACTAAAGAGGGGTGAATCACTTGAGTCAACATCATCATACCGTTCAGTATGGTAAGAAAGCTCAACGTCGGAGTTACGCGCGCATTGATGAAGTGCTTGAACTGCCAAATCTTACAGAGATCCAAACCGATTCTTATCAATGGTTCTTAGAGGAAGGTCTAAGAACAATGTTTGAAGATATTTCCCCAATTGTCGATCATACAGAGACGATTGAATTATACTTCCATGATTACTCTTTCCAGGAAGCCAAGTATTCGGTGGAAGAGGCACGGGCCCATGATGCGAATTATTCCAAGCCGATCTATGTCAACTTGCGTCTAGTCAACAAGGAGACAGGGGAAGTCAAGGAGCAAGAGGTCTTCTTTGGCGATTTCCCAATTATGACGGATACGGGGACCTTTATTATTAATGGGGCAGAGCGAGTGATCGTGTCCCAACTGGTTCGCTCTCCTGGGGTTTACTTCCATGATAAGGTGGATAAGAAGAGCCGCCATACCTTTAGTTCGACCGTCATTCCCAATCGCGGGGCTTGGTTAGAATTTGAAACAGATGCCAAGGGGATTGCCTATGTTCGGATTGACCGGACGCGGAAATTGCCGATTACCGAATTAATCCGGGCCCTTGGCTTTGGTGAAGATGATGAGATTGTTGAGATCTTATCCGAGACCCGCCTATTGAATGACACCTTGGTGAAGGATGTCCATAAGAATATTGCGGATTCACGGGTAGAAGAATCCTTGAAGGATATCTATGAGCGTCTGCGTCCAGGTGAACCCAAGACAGCTGAATCTTCTCGTAACCTCTTAACCGCTCGTTTCTTTGATCCACGTCGTTATGACCTAGCCAAGGTAGGACGTTACAAGATTAATAAGAAACTCCACCTCAAGCACCGTCTCTTGGGTCTGACCCTAGCTGAGACCTTAGCGGATCCCGAAACCGGTGAAGTGATCTTTACGGAGGGGACCGAATTAACAGCGGACCGGATAGAAACCCTTATCCCTTATCTTGACCAAGGGATTAACGTTTATACTTATACCCCTTCACCAGAAGGGGTAGTAGGCGAACCGGTTGACCTACAGATTATCAAGACCTACGCGCCGAATGACCCAGACCGTGTGATCAACATTGTCGGCAATGCTAACCTGGAAGGGGTGCATTATTTAACCCCAGCGGATATTATCGCGTCAATGAACTACTACCTTCTTTTAGATGATGGGATTGGCACGACCGATGATATTGACCATCTAGGAAACCGTCGGATCCGTTCAGTCGGAGAACTCCTACAGAACCAATTCCGAATCGGTCTTTCTCGGATGGAGCGGGTGGTGCGTGAACGGATGTCGCTACAAGATGTGGCGACGATGACACCGCAACAATTGATTAATATCCGGCCAGTGGTCGCTTCGATCAAGGAATTCTTCGGGTCTTCCCAATTGTCACAATTCATGGACCAGACCAACCCCTTGAGTGAGTTGTCGCATAAGCGCCGTCTATCTGCCTTAGGACCAGGTGGTTTGACACGTGACCGTGCAGGCTATGAAGTTCGAGATGTTCATTACTCTCACTATGGCCGGATGTGTCCAATTGAGACCCCTGAAGGACCCAACATCGGCTTGATCAACTCGCTTTCAACCTTTGCTAAGATTAACCAATATGGCTTCATCGAGACGCCTTACCGAAAGGTGGATAAGGACAGGCAAGTGGTGACCGAAGAGATTGTTTACTTGTCTGCTGATGAGGAGGACCTCTATACCATTGCCCAAGCCAACTCTGTCTTGAATGAGGACGGGACTTTCGCTAACGATACTGTTATGGCCCGGTTCAAGGACCAGAACTTGGAAGTGAAGAGTGAGACAGTTGACTTCATGGACGTCTCACCTAAGCAGGTCGTAGCCGTCGCAACCTCTCATATCCCCTTCTTAGAAAATGACGACTCTAACCGGGCGCTTATGGGAGCGAACATGCAGCGGCAAGCCGTGCCACTTGTGCGGCCCCAATCACCGATTGTGGGAACAGGGATTGAATATTCAGCTGCTCACGACTCTGGAGCCTGTCTCATCTGTGAACGTCCAGGGCGCGTCGTGTATGTGGATGCTAAGAAGATCCGTGTTCAATTAGAAGATGGGACGACGGATGAATACCATCTGACGAAGTTTGCCCGTTCGAATGCAGGAACCTGTTATAATCAGCGTCCGATTGTTCAAGTAGGGGACCAAGTTGAGACGCAAGAAATTCTTGCGGATGGACCTTCCATGCAGAATGGTGAGATGGCACTAGGACAGAATCCATTAGTAGCCTTCATGACCTGGGATGGTTACAACTATGAGGATGCGGTCATCATGTCTGAACGTTTAGTCAAGGATGATGTCTATACCTCCATCCATATTGAAGAGTATGAATCCGAATCACGGGATACCAAGTTAGGCCCAGAGGAAATCACGCGTGAGATTCCGAATGTGGGTGAAGATGCCCTTAAATTCCTTGATAAAGACGGTATCATCTCCATTGGTGCGGAAGTGCGCGATGGCGACATCTTAGTTGGTAAGGTGACACCTAAGGGTGTAACGGAACTCTCAGCAGAAGAACGCTTGCTTCATGCCATCTTTGGTGAGAAGGCGCGTGAAGTTCGCGACACCTCCCTTCGTGTTCCACACGGTGGGGGCGGGATTGTCCACGATGTCAAGGTCTTTACCCGTGAGAATGGGGATGAACTTTCACCAGGTGTCAACAAGCTCGTGCGCGTTTATATTGTTCAGAAGCGTAAGATCCAAGTCGGTGATAAGATGGCAGGACGTCACGGGAATAAGGGGGTTGTCTCCTTAATCCTACCGGAAGAAGATATGCCTTACATGCCAGATGGGACTCCAATCGATATTATGTTGAATCCTTTAGGGGTGCCTTCGCGGATGAATATTGGACAAGTCTTGGAGTTGCACCTGGGAATGGCCGGTCGTCAATTAGGAATTAAGATGGCGACCCCTGTATTTGATGGGGCACGTGAGGAAGATGTCTGGGCGACCGTTAAGGAAGCTGGACTTGAACACGATGCTAAGACGATTCTCTACGATGGTCGAACAGGGGAACCGTTTGACCGGAAAGTCTCCGTCGGAGTTATGTACATGCTCAAGCTAGCCCACATGGTGGATGATAAGTTGCATGCGCGTTCGACAGGTCCTTATTCACTTGTCACCCAACAACCGCTCGGCGGGAAGGCTCAATTTGGGGGTCAACGTTTTGGGGAGATGGAAGTATGGGCCTTGGAAGCTTATGGTGCAGCCTATACCCTGCAAGAGATCTTAACGTATAAGTCCGATGATGTGGTGGGTCGGGTGAAGACCTACGAATCCATCGTCAAGGGTGAAACAATTCCTAAGCCAGGCGTGCCAGAATCCTTCAGAGTCCTCGTTAAGGAACTCCAAGCCCTTGGATTAGACTTGAAGGTCTTGGACGCACAAGATCAAGAGATTGAGCTCCTCGATGATGAAGATGATAATGATGTCATTAACTTCAACAAATTAGAGAAATTCAAAGAAGAGCAAATGGCAGCCGAAGAGAAACGTATCCAAGAAGAATTTGGTGAAGAACCGGTTGCTGAAGCAACAGAGACGGAACAAGAATAAGAAATAAATGCCTTGGAGCCATTGGAGATAAGGCACTCTAACTATAAAGGTCACTATCCTCAGATAGCAGATCTTGAATATCAAGAAGGAGGTCGGCCCCTTGATCGATGTTAATAAATTTGAATCTATGAAGATTGGTTTAGCATCCCCTGAGAAGATCCGTAGTTGGTCCTACGGTGAAGTAAAGAAGCCAGAGACGATTAACTATCGAACCCTCAAGCCTGAAAAGGATGGCTTGTTCTGTGAAAGAATCTTTGGTCCAACCAAGGACTGGGAATGTTCCTGTGGGAAGTTGAAGCGTATCCGCTATAAAGGGCGTGTCTGCGACCGGTGTGGTGTGGAAGTTACCCGCGCTAAAGTGCGCCGTGAGCGGATGGGTCATATTGAATTGGCAACGCCTGTAACCCATGTATGGTATTTCAAAGGAATTCCAAGTCGAATTGGTTTGGTCTTGGACATGAGTCCACGTTTATTAGAAGAAGTGATTTACTTTGCTTCTTATATTGTGATTGACAAAGGCGATACCGATTTAGAATATAAGGCTCTCTTAACCGAGACAGAGTACCGTGAGAAGAAGCGGGAATATGGCGATCGCTTCTATGCCAAGATGGGAGCAGAAGCGATTAAAGAATTGCTCCAAGCGGTCGATGTGCAAGGAGAAATCGACCAGCTACGAGAAGAATTGAAGACAGCAACCGGTCAGAAGCGAACTCGTGCCATTCGGCGTTTGGACATTCTCGATTCATTCAATGAATCGGGCAACAAGCCAGAGTGGATGGTGATGGACGTTCTACCGGTGATCCCACCAGATCTACGTCCGATGGTCCAATTGGAGGGTGGACGGTTTGCGACGTCTGACCTGAACGACCTCTACCGGCGGGTGATCAACCGAAATAACCGGTTGAAACGATTGCTTGACTTGGGAGCTCCCAATATTATCGTGCAGAATGAGAAGCGGATGTTACAAGAAGCGGTCGATGCCCTCATCGATAATGGACGTCGCGGACGCCCCGTGACAGGTCCTGGTAACCGCCCATTGAAGTCCCTATCGCATATGTTGAAAGGGAAGCAAGGACGCTTCCGTCAGAACCTACTTGGTAAGCGGGTCGACTATTCTGGCCGGTCAGTTATCGTGGTCGGTCCCTTCCTGAAGATGTACCAGTGTGGGATTCCTAAAGAGATGGCCATTGAGCTCTTCAAGCCCTTTGTGATGAAGGAGCTGGTTGAACGTGGCATCGCTGGCAACGTCAAGAATGCCAAGCGGATGATTGAAGTCCAAGATGATGCAATCTGGCCGGTCATTGAAGAGGTCATTAAGGAACACCCAGTTCTCTTGAACCGGGCCCCCACCTTGCACCGCTTGGGGATCCAAGCTTTTGAACCGGTCCTAATTGAAGGTAAGGCCATCCGCCTCCACCCCTTAGCCTGTGAAGCCTATAACGCGGACTTCGACGGGGACCAAATGGCGATTCACGTGCCCCTTTCACAAGAAGCACAAGCCGAAGCGCGTCTCCTTATGTTGGGTGCGCAGAACATCTTGAATCCTAAGGACGGTAAGCCAGTCGTTACCCCTTCTCAAGATATGGTCTTGGGGAATTATTACCTTACCATTGAAGAGCCGGGTCGAGTGGGCGAGGGAATGATCCTTGCTTCAATGTCTGAAGTGGAGTTGGCTTATCAGAATGGCTACGTTCACCTTCATACCCGGGTAGCGATTCCAGCCAAAGCCCTAACCAACAAGCCTTTTACCGATTGGCAGAAGGAACGTTTGATGGTTACGACGATCGGGAAGCTCCTATTTAATGCCATAATGCCGGAGGAATTCCCTTATCTAAATGAACCATCCAATGAGAACTTAACCCAAAAGACACCGGACAAGTATTTCTTAGAGCCTGGAACCAATGTTCCTGAAGCGATTCAAGCCATGGAACCGGTAGCGCCTTTCAAGAAGAAGCATCTCGGAAATATCATTGCTGAAGTCTTCAAGCACTTCCAAATTACGGAAACTTCCATGATGCTAGATAAGTTGAAAGACCTTGGCTATAAGATCTCAACCCGATCAGGGATCACAGTCGGAGTGGCTGACGTCTTGAAGCTTGAAAGTAAGCCAGCGATCCTAGCAAATGCACATAAGCAAGTGGATGAGATTACCCGTCTCCGCCGCCGGGGTCTCTTGACAGAAGACGAGCGCTACGAGCGGGTCATCCGGACCTGGGAACAGGCTAAGGATGAGATCCAATCTGACCTACAAAAGAGCTTGCCACGTTTGAACCCGATCTTTATGATGTCTGATTCAGGTGCTCGGGGGAATATCTCCAACTTTACCCAATTAGCGGGGATGCGTGGAAACATGGCTGCGCCATCCGGTAAGATTATTGAACTTCCAATCACTTCCAACTTCCGTGAAGGGTTGAATGTCATGGAGATGTTTATCTCGACTCACGGGGCGCGTAAAGGGATGACCGATACGGCCTTGAAGACAGCCGACTCCGGTTACCTAACCAGACGGTTGGTCGATGTTGCCCAAGATGTGATTATTCGTGAAGAAGATTGTGGAACGGACAAGGGATTAGAGATTCAAGAGATTGCGGACGGCAATTCCATTATTGAATCCCTGGAAGAACGTCTCCAAGGGCGGTACACCCACAAGTCGGTGATCCATCCGGAAACAGGGGAAGTCATTGTTCCAGCTCAGACCTTGATTACTGAAGCGATGGCCAGTGAAATTGTCCAAGCGGGCGTAGAATCTGTCACCATCCGTTCAGTCTTCACTTGTAATACAGACCATGGGGTATGTAAGAAGTGCTATGGCCGCAACCTCGCAACTGGTGCGGAGGTCGAAGTCGGTGAGGCAGTCGGAACGATTGCCGCTCAATCGATCGGAGAACCTGGTACCCAATTAACCATGCGGACCTTCCATACTGGTGGGGTTGCGGGTGGTGGCGATATTACCCAAGGTTTACCGCGGATCCAAGAGATCTTCGAAGCACGTAATCCGAAAGGACAAGCGACCATCACCGAAGTAGCTGGTACGGTCACTTCCATTGAAGAGAAGGCCAGCGAGCGGGTGAAGGAGATCACGGTCAAGGGTGTGACCGATGAGCGGACTTACAAGGTAGCCTTTGCGGCCCGTCTCAAGGTGAACGAAGGCGACCAAGTGGGTCGCGGTCAAGCCCTCACCGAAGGATCCATTGATCCGAAAGAATTATTGGCCGTAACAGATGTTCTAACCGTAGAGAAATACCTCATGCGTGAAGTTCAAGCGGTCTACCGTGGCCAAGGGGTAGAGATTGGCGATAAGCACGTTGAAGTGATGGTTCGCCAAATGCTACGAAAGGTTCGCGTAATGGACCCAGCCTCCACGTCGATCCTTCCAGGTGCCTTGATGGATATTGCGGACTTTGCCAAAGCCAATAAGGAAGCCATTACCAGTGGAGAAGTACCGGCAACTGCCCGTCCTGTCCTCCTCGGTATTACCAAGGCTGCGCTTGAGACCAAGTCCTTCATCTCAGCTGCTTCCTTCCAGGAAACCACGCGTGTCCTCACCGATGCGGCCATCCGTGGTGACCGAGA
Source organism: Facklamia languida CCUG 37842 (assembly GCF_000245795.1). Lineage (GTDB taxonomy): Bacteria > Bacillota > Bacilli > Lactobacillales > Aerococcaceae > Facklamia > Facklamia languida. The sequence continues at coordinate 818,633 of NZ_JH601133.1, forward strand.
TACCCTGATTGGTCTGAAAGAGAACGTCATAATTGGTAAGTTGATCCCAGCCGGAACCGGTATGACCTATTACCGTGACCTGGAGATTGAGACGACCCAAGATACTGTGCCTTTCACATCAGAAGAGGATGCAGAAGATCAATCAGATCAAGAACCAGCAGAAGAACCCCAACAAATGAAATAACAGCTAAGCCGCCTCACGATAGACGTGGGGCGGCTTTTTTTATGGGTAGAGAATGATAAGGCTGACCACCAAGCAGGGGATGAAGGGGATCCGGTCCTTACCCGTAACTAGGATGTAGATCATGCCCATGACAGAGGCAATCAGTAAATAATAAGGAAAGAGATCAGGTGGAAGGAAGAAGAGGGAAGCATAGATAAATTTAAGGTCGCCACCTCCAATTGCAGAGGAATTAATGACCAGTAATAAAATCAAACAACCGCCAAGTAAGACTAGGTAAATGGGTGCATAATAGGGAAAGCTTTGATAATGAAGGAGGCCGAGGCCTAGCAGAACCCCTTGTAAAATGTCAGGTAGCCACATACCCGCTAAGTCGAAACAAACCATGGATAATAGGCAGATGACCAGCAGACAATTTTGAAGACTGGCTGGATGGTGTGTAAAGAAATAGGCCAGGACAAAACCAGAAAAAAGCTCGCTCAATAAGTAGTTGGAACTCAAGACTTGGTGACAATAAAAGCACCGTCCCCTCAAGAGACAAAAAGAAAAAATAGGAATCAAATGCCAAAAGGAAAGAAGATGACCACAGTGGTCACAAGTTGACCTTCGAGTGGACAAGATGGCCTGGTTTGGGTAATTCATGGCCAGGCAATAGAGGAAAGAAGCAATAAAGGCACCTAATAAGAATAATAGAATCGAATTCATGAAACCACCTCATAGAAAAATACACGCCAGAAAGGAAATAAGCGTTAATGCAAAAAGTTAGAAGAGGTCAACTGTCCGTTTAAATCTTTCAAAAAATGAATTACTTACCAGATCATGGTGAACTTATCATCGACTAGCAGATCCTTGCAACCTTTCATTACCGGGAAAAGCCCTCCAGTGGTCCTGCTTATCAAGGGTATTCCCACAGGTTAGATTTAGATGGATACCATAGGGCAATACAAGTTCGGTCGCCGGTGATCGAATACTTGCCTTTTTATTATCTTGCAAAAAGATTGGAGACAGAGCCCAGTCTTCACTTCTTCCATTCGTTAATAATAGCCAGAAAGGGATGCCTCTTTGCGGTTAAAAATTATTCCAAAAAATCAAGCCAAAAGACTTGACCAACCTAAAATAAGATGGTATAGTATAGTTCCTGCCAAACGCGGAGGCAAACGTTTAAAAAGAATTTTAATAAAATCCAAATTAACGCTTGCGCTGAACTCCGATCCATGGTAGTATATAGAAGTTGTCACTCAAACGAGCGGCAACCAAGCTCATTGAAAACTGAACAAAGACAAACACCAAGATGTGTAGGGGCGATTCGAAGGAATCGCACAACCGAATAAATTTCGAGACGAGTGAAGGAACACTCTAAAAAATCCAAAGCTAGTATTTAAATGAGTCAAAGGACTCATGAATACGACTTGAGGCATAAGCTTCAAGTCACACTTTCATGAGAGTTTGATCCTGGCTCAGGACGAACGCTGGCGGCGTGCCTAATACATGCAAGTCGAACGAACAGCGACTTGAACTTGTTCAAGTCAATGTTAGTGGCGCACGGGTGAGTAACACGTGGAGAACCTACCCTTAAGCGGGGGATAACCATTGGAAACGATGACTAATACCGCATAGAATCACAGATCACATGATCAATGAAGGAAAGACGGCTTCGGCTGTCACTTAAGGATGGCTCCGCGGTGCATTAGCTAGATGGTGGGGTAAAGGCCTACCATGGCAATGATGCATAGCCGACCTGAGAGGGTGATCGGCCACATTGGGACTGAGACACGGCCCAAACTCCTACGGGAGGCAGCAGTAGGGAATCTTCCGCAATGGACGCAAGTCTGACGGAGCAACGCCGCGTGTGTGAAGAAGGTCTTCGGATCGTAAAGCACTGTTGTTAGAGAAGAACGACCGGTAGAGTAACTGTTACCGGAGTGACGGTATCTAACCAGAAAGCCACGGCTAACTACGTGCCAGCAGCCGCGGTAATACGTAGGTGGCAAGCGTTGTCCGGATTTATTGGGCGTAAAGGGAGCGCAGGCGGTGACTTAAGTCTGATGTGAAAGCCCACGGCTCAACCGTGGAGGGTCATTGGAAACTGGGTCACTTGAGTACAGAAGAGGAAAGCGGAATTCCATGTGTAGCGGTGAAATGCGTAGATATATGGAGGAACACCAGTGGCGAAAGCGGCTTTCTGGTCTGAAACTGACGCTGAGGCTCGAAAGCGTGGGGAGCAAACAGGATTAGATACCCTGGTAGTCCACGCCGTAAACGATGAGTGCTAAGTGTTGGAGGGTTTCCACCCTTCAGTGCTGGAGTTAACGCAATAAGCACTCCGCCTGGGGAGTACGGTCGCAAGACTGAAACTCAAAGGAATTGACGGGGACCCGCACAAGCGGTGGAGCATGTGGTTTAATTCGAAGCAACGCGAAGAACCTTACCAGGTCTTGACATAGGATGCATAACCTAGAGATAGGTGAAGTCCTTCGGGACATCCATACAGGTGGTGCATGGTTGTCGTCAGCTCGTGTCGTGAGATGTTGGGTTAAGTCCCGCAACGAGCGCAACCCTTATCACTAGTTGCCAGCATTAAGTTGGGGACTCTAGTGAGACTGCCGGTGACAAACCGGAGGAAGGTGGGGATGACGTCAAATCATCATGCCCCTTATGACCTGGGCTACACACGTGCTACAATGGATGGTACAACGAGCAGCGAACTCGCAAGGGCAAGCGAATCTCTTAAAGCCATTCTCAGTTCGGATTGTTCTCTGCAACTCGAGAACATGAAGCCGGAATCGCTAGTAATCGCGGATCAGCACGCCGCGGTGAATACGTTCCCGGGTCTTGTACACACCGCCCGTCACACCACGAGAGTTTGTAACACCCGAAGCCGGTGGCCTAACTTAGGAGGGAGCCGTCGAAGGTGGGATAGATGATTGGGGTGAAGTCGTAACAAGGTAGCCGTATCGGAAGGTGCGGCTGGATCACCTCCTTTCTAAGGAGTACAGGAATACACAATGGCTTGTCTTTGTTTAGTTTTGAGTGAGCTTTAGGGGGAACCCAAAGATCATTCAACTTGATCCTTGAAAACTGAATAACACCAAACAAGATTGATCATAGTCTCGATGCGAGCTATGAGAGATCCATTATTTCTTAAAAAGATATAATGAACCGAGAAATTGACCGAGTCTATAACGTAAGTTATAGAGTAAGAAAGCGAAAGTATTGTGGTTAAGCAATAAAGGGCGCACGGTGAATGCCTTGGCACTAGGAGCCGATGAAGGACGCGACGAACAGCGATATGCTTCGGGGAGCGGTAAGTACGCTAAGATCCGAAGATTTCCGAATGGGGGAACCCAATGATTGAAAGATCATTATCCGCAAGGAAGGTAGACGCAGAGAACTGAAACATCTAAGTACCTGCAGGAAAAGAAAATAAGAATGATTCCCTAAGTAGCGGCGAGCGAACGGGGAAGAGCCCAAACCATTGTGCATGCACAGTGGGGTAGTAGGACTCCGATAAAGATTCAAAGATCTAGTAGAAGCTCATGGGAAGGAGCAGCGAAGAGGGTGAGACTCCCGTATACGAAAGATTGGCGAACTGCGGAGGATCCTGAGTACGGCGGGACACGAGAAATCCCGTCGGAATCCACCAGGACCATCTGGTAAGGCTAAATACTCCCTAGTGACCGATAGTGAACCAGTACCGTGAGGGAAAGGTGAAAAGCACCCCGGGAGGGGAGTGAAAGAGTACCTGAAACCGTGTGCTTACAAGTAGTCAGAGCCCGTTAAGGGGTGATGGCGTGCCTTTTGTAGAATGAACCGGCGAGTGACGATTTGTAGCGAGGTTAAGTTGAAGAAACGGAGCCGCAGCGAAAGCGAGTCTGAATAGGGCGCAAGTTATAGGTCGTCGACCCGAAACCAGGTGACCTACCCATGTGCAGGTTGAAGGTGCGGTAAGACGCACTGGAGGACCGAACTAGGACACGTTGAAAAGTGTTTAGATGACGTGTGGGTAGCGGAGAAATTCCAATCGAACTTGGAGATAGCTGGTTCTCTCCGAAATATATTTAGGTATAGCCTCAGAGTAAGAGTCGTGGAGGTAGAGCACTGTTTGGACGAGGGGCCCTCCCGGGTTACCGAATCTAGATAAACTCCGAATGCCACAGACTTATCTCTGGGAGTCAGACTGCGAGTGATAAGATCCGTAGTCGAGAGGGAAACAGCCCAGACCACCAGCTAAGGTCCCTAAGTTACTGTTAAGTGGAAAAGGATGTGGAGTTGCACAGACAGCTAGGATGTTGGCTTAGAAGCAGCCATCATTGAAAGAGTGCGTAATAGCTCACTAGTCGAGTGATTCTGCGCCGAAAATGTACCGGGGCTAAACAGTACACCGAAGCTGTGGATTCAGCAATGAATGGTAGGAGAGCGTTCTATAGGCGGAGAAGGCATACCGTAAGGAGTGTTGGAGCGTATAGAAGTGAGAATGCCGGTATGAGTAGCGAAAGACGGGTGAGAATCCCGTCCACCGATAGACTAAGGTTTCCAGGGGAAGGCTCGTCCTCCCTGGGTTAGTCGGGACCTAAGCAAAAGCCGAACGGCGTATGCGATGGATAACAGGTAGAAATTCCTGTACTTGGGGTAACGTTTGAGCGATGGAGGGACACAGGAGGTGAATCCACGCAGACGGATGGAAGCGTCTGTAGAAGCAGTGAAGCGGGAGAAGAGTGAAAGGCTTATCTCTAACGACGAGCTGTGACCTGGAGCGAAGCAAGAAGTAGCGAAGGTGGATAATCAAACTGTCGAGAAAAGCTTCTAGTGAGTGCACCCAACCCGTACCGCAAACCGACACAGGTAGTCAAGTGGAGAACACTAAGGTGAGCGAGAGAACTCTCGTTAAGGAACTCGGCAAAAAGACCCCGTAACTTCGGGAGAAGGGGTGCTGACGCAAGTCAGCCGCAGTGAATAGGCCCAGGCGACTGTTTATCAAAAACACAGGTTTCTGCTAAATCGTAAGATGATGTATAGGAGCTGACGCCTGCCCGGTGCTGGAAGGTTAAGAGGAGTGCTTAGCGCAAGCGAAGGTGCGAATTGAAGCCCCAGTAAACGGCGGCCGTAACTATAACGGTCCTAAGGTAGCGAAATTCCTTGTCGGGTAAGTTCCGACCCGCACGAAAGGCGTAACGATCTGGGCACTGTCTCAACGAGAGACTCGGTGAAATTATAGTACCTGTGAAGATGCAGGTTACCCGCGACAGGACGGAAAGACCCCATGGAGCTTTACTGCAACTTGATATTGAGTGTTTGTGTGACATGTACAGGATAGGTAGGAGCTTAAGAAGTGTGTACGCCAGTATGCATGGAGGCGATGGTGGGATACTACCCTTGTGATATGAACCCTCTAACTCGCGCCAAGCAAGCGGAAGACAGTGTCAGGTGGGCAGTTTGACTGGGGCGGTCGCCTCCTAAAGAGTAACGGAGGCGCCCAAAGGTTCCCTCAGAATGGTTGGAAATCATTCGCAGAGTGCAAAGGCAGAAGGGAGCTTGACTGCGAGACCTACAAGTCGAGCAGGGACGAAAGTCGGGCTTAGTGATCCGGTGGTACCGCATGGAAGGGCCATCGCTCAACGGATAAAAGCTACCCTGGGGATAACAGGCTTATCTCCCCCAAGAGTTCACATCGACGGGGAGGTTTGGCACCTCGATGTCGGCTCATCGCATCCTGGGGCTGAAGTCGGTCCCAAGGGTTGGGCTGTTCGCCCATTAAAGCGGTACGCGAGCTGGGTTCAGAACGTCGTGAGACAGTTCGGTCCCTATCCGTCGCGGGCGTAGGAAATTTGAGAAGAGCTGTCCTTAGTACGAGAGGACCGGGATGGACACACCGCTGGTGTACCAGTTGTTCCGCCAGGAGCATCGCTGGGTAGCTATGTGTGGGATGGATAACCGCTGAAAGCATCTAAGCGGGAAGCCAGCTTCAAGATGAGATTTCCCATTCGAAAGAAGTAAGACCCCTGAGAGACGATCAGGTAGATAGGCTAGAAGTGGAAGTATAGTGATATATGGAGCGGACTAGTACTAATCGGTCGAGGACTTAACCATAAAGATTTTAAGGTTTTGTGAGGTGTTATTTAGTTTTGAGTGATCGAGAGACGCTCTAAGACATAAAGAAGACGTGTGGTGATGATGGCAAGAAGGACACACCTGTTCCCATGCCGAACACAGCAGTTAAGCTTCTTAGCGCCGATGGTAGTTGGAACTTTGTTCCTGTGAGAGTAGGACGTTGCCACGCGTTTTTCATTTATGTTTATTCCGCCATAGCTCAGCTGGCAGAGCGCATGACTGTTAATCATGATGTCGTAGGTTCGAGCCCTACTGGCGGAGTTCTTTTTTTTTGTAAAGAAATGACTTTTGACTATCCTATTTAGCTTTATGACCAAGAATCATTCACAGTATTAGCTTTTTATGGTATGATGGTTAAGTGATTCGCTTTTATTCTATTGCCGCCTTAGCTCAGCAGGTAGAGCGCATCCATGGTAAGGATGAGGTCGCCGGTTCAATCCCGGCAGGTGGCTTATTTACTTGCAAAAAGAAGATATTTAAATTATTTACTTAATACCGCAAAGCGCTCTATAGCCCTTTGTGGTTTTTTGATTTTTGGGAAAGGATAATGGCCATTCTTGAATAAAGTGTGAATTCTATTATTTTATAGTTATTTCCCCTCGGATTGTCTACCAATTTAGGAAAAAAGTTACTATAATAGATAGGAGAGGATCTATTTTAGGAGGTATTTAAATGGATCAGGAACCAAGCCAAACAACCGCTCATTTGAACCGAACCATTCTGATAATCGGAGCAGTAGTGGCCTTAATTTTATTTAGTATCTGGCAGGCAACTTCTTTTGTGGTGTCAGGTGCCCAGATGGACAAGCAGATCGAAGCGCTCTACGATACTATGACAGAGGCTTTGACTTTAAATTCGAAGATCACACAGAAGCAAATTGATCAGCTACAAGAGGAAGTCGACCATCTACCCGTCTTAAGTCGTGCTTATTATTCGAACCAAGTCGATGACCTACAAAGACAGTATGATAATTATCAAGCGGCTAAAAAGCTCTTTGATTCAAATGGCAATCTAGTCTCTGATTTGGATGTTGACAAGGTAGAAGCAATGGTGAAGGAATGTGAGCGGGGTGCCTTAACACGTAACGCTTGCCAACTTTACAGTCAAGCGCAAACGACTCTGTCCAAGATTGATGAAGCCGATCAGGCGATCGACCAATTGCCACAAGAGGTATCGGTGCGAGGGGACTTAATTGAAGCAGTCCAAGCCTTGGGTGCGATTGAGGACAAGTACCAACATGAACTGGACCAACCCCAAGGGCAAGTCTTGCGTGATAAGTTAAGCCAGTATGCTCATCAACTAGCTGAAGGCATTAAGGCGGCTAGTCAGTATGGTGATTATGATGACGAACAAATTGCAGCGATGAATGAGAGTCATTTTCTTAAAGAGGAATTAAAGGGGACAATGTATGATAACGATCCCTTGATTGCGCTCACCTTCGATGACGGGCCAAACCCTGACCATACGCCAGAGGTCCTGGATGTCTTGAAGAAATACAATGTCAAAGCGACCTTCTTCTTAATGGGAGCCTACGTTGAGCAGCATCCTGAAATTGTTCAAAGGATTGTTGAAGAAGGCCATCAAATTGGAAATCACTCTTATAGCCATCCTGATATGAGCAAGTTAAGTGATGAAGAAGTCCTGCAACAGTTCGAATGGTGTCAACAAGTGATCGAAGATGCGGTCGGATTCCGTCCAGACATCTATCGCTTACCCTTTGGAACCGGAGGAGCGAGGGTCGTCAAGTTGATGGAGAAGGAAGGCATGACCTCGATTCTATGGAATATTGACACATTAGATTGGTCCTCACATGATGCTGATGCGATTGTTCAAGAAACAGAGAACGCCTTGCAGAAGCATAGCTTGTTGCTCATGCACGATACGCATGCGGCAGCTGCCCCCGCTTTAGACCGGCTAATTCCAATGTTACAAGAGCGTGGCTACCAGTTCGCCAAACCCCAAGACCTTTCCTTCAAAATGCGGTATTTTGCTGAATAAGGGTAAACATTAAATAGCTCTTGAATAATTCAACCTAAGTGCTACACTTGGGAGTGAATGAATTGATAAAGGAGATTTGGAATGACAGAGAACGTGATGGAACACTCAAATTTCGTGAATACGATTAAGGGTGCGATTGGTAAGAAGGAAGGCCTTTATGAAGAAAGTAAGGCGCGTTATTTCGTACGGTCCATGTATGCGGGTGCGATGCTGGTCTTAGCCACAGCCTGCGGGGTGTATGCAGCTGATTATATTAATGTGGATGCTCCACACCTGGGTAAATTTATTTACTCCTTCCTATTTGCTTTTGGCCTATCTTTTATTTTATTCCTACACCAGGAATTAGCGACTTCAAATATGATGTACTTAACAGTTGGTGTCTATCATCGCCTGATTAAGCCGGGTAAGGCTACTAAGATTCTGCTGTTTTGTACCTTAGGGAATTTCGTAGGGGCTGTAATCGCCGCTTGGTTGATTGATAACACAGGTGCCTTGAGCCACTTAACCGCTGAGAGTTTTATTGTGACGACGGTCGAAGGGAAGTTGGCAAAAGACTTACTACAGATCTTTATTGAGGCTATTGTGGCAAATATCTTTGTGAACATTGCGATTTTAAGCTACTTAATGGCGAAGAATGAAGTGGCTAAATTAATTTTAGTCTTTGGGGCGATCTTTATGTTTGTATTCCTGGGGAATGAACACGTGATTGCCAATTTTGGCTCCTTTAGTATTGTCGCTTTCTCGAATTACACTTCTGAAGCCATTCAATTTGTACCCGTCTTGATGGCTTGGCTCATGGCTTGGATTGGTAATTTTATTGGAGGCGGACTGGTGATGGGCTTAGTCTATGCTTGGCTCAACGAGGATGGCTTATCCCTACAAGATTAAGTGAAAATCGAATCTTATTCGATAATTAGAGCATGATCAAAGCCTGAGGAACCATGGTTTCTCAGGCTTTTTGTGCGCTTATAAATTGCGAAACTGTTGGCTGCCCAGATGGATTTGTCCACTGGTTAAGCTTTGAATGGATAGGTCTGGTTTTTGAATGAGGAGATGGCCTTGGTCGTTAATGCCTCGGAGGATCCCTCGGCTGGTTTGGTGAGCATCTTGGTAAGTAATGACTTGGCCCACCCCCATTAAGTGGCTACGATAAATAGTCAGGTAGTCTGGTTCATGATTTCCCCTTAATAGATTGTGCAGGAGGTTCAGGAATTGGGCCAGCCATTCTTCTTGTTTAAAAGAATCAGGTAAAGTCTGACCAAAAAAGGTACCCGCAAGCGCATGAAGACAAGGGTCCGCCTGGCTGAAGGAGCCAGCTAAGTTCAGTCCTACGCCGATAACAAGACCTTTGATTGCCCAGGTAGACGAATCCAGCACTCCTTCTGTCAGAATCCCTGCCACCTTCCGCTGCTGGTAGAAGAGGTCGTTCACCCACTTGATTGCTAAAGCTCCTTCTAGGTAGGGGCTGAAAGCTTCGACTATGGCACTGGCCGTCATCAGGGTCATTTGGTCGACTGGGTAGGTCTGACTTGATCGGATGGGCAAGGCCAGGCTGAAGTAGAGGCCATGGCGCAATTGAGAGTAGAAGGCTTTACCATAGCGACCGCGCCCTTTAGTTTGGTGGTGACTGACGAAAAGGCCCGGAGCTTTTGGATCATCCGCAAGATAATCTTTAGCAAGGTCATTGGTGGATGCCACCTCGGCTTGGTAATGGACCTTAAGGTCATTCCAGGCAGGAATCAGCTGACCTTTAAATTGATGAAGTGAAAACATTTTGCGACCAACAAGCCTCCCTTCCGATAGAATATGTGATTTTAGTCCTCTGCTTGTGGGAGGTCGATGATGAGGAGGTCTTTAGGGTATTGGTTGAGGACTTCACATCCGTCTTCAGTGACCACCACTAGGTCTTCGATTCGAACCCCCATTTCACCAGGAATATAAATACCTGGTTCGATCGAGAAGACCTGACCAACTTGAATTAAGTCCTCGTTGAAGGGACCTACATCCCCTGCTTCATGCACATCCCGGCCGATCGAATGACCTAACCGGTGGGTAAAATATTCACCATACCCTGCTTCTTCAATGACTTGACGGGCTGTCCGGTCAATGGAAGCGAAGGTTACGCCAGGTTTGACCGCTTGAATGGCCGCCAGGTTAGCTGCCAGAACCGTCTCATAGATGGTTCGATCTCGGTCACTGATCGGACCATAGAACAGTGTCCGGGTCATATCGGAGCAGTACTGCTTGTATGAAGACCCGATATCAATGACCAGACTATTTCCAGCTTGGGGTAGGGTGTGGTCTGTTTCATGGTGGGGGTCTGCCCCGTTTGAACCATATGCAATGATCGGTTCAAAGGAGAAACCATTGCAGTCTAAATCAGAATAAATCTTAGCCAGGTGGTCCCGCATCGCTTGTTCGCTGAGACCTTGTTTGGCTAATTCGACCATTTGGGCCATGGCTTGGTCATTGCGATGGGAAGCTTCCCGCATGCGATCAATTTCGTCTTGGGACTTAATAGCCCGCAAATCATCAATCAAGGGGCTACCATTCAGGAAGGTCAAGGCTGGTCTTTCTTGCATTAATTCTAATAAAAAGGCACTTGGCCAGGTTTTATCTACTCCGGTTCGGCCAGGATCCAAAATCTTCGCAATTTGGGACATGATAGCTTGGCCATCATGGTAGGTGATGACTTCCAGGTTCTCTTGGTCGCCTTGGTAGGCAGGGAAGAGCTGGTTCAAGATTAGATACATTTGGCCATCGGCCTTGAGAATCAATAATAGAAGACGCTCGCCGGGTCCAACTTGATATTGAGTTAAGTAGCCAATACTGATTGGATCACTAATCAGTAGGTTGGCAATTTCTTGGCTCTGCATGGTTGCTTGTAGCTTGTTTATTGATGGGTTGCCCATAAAAGTCCCTCCAGTTTGTATCTCTTTTGTAAACTATTATAATAGAAATAACAGATAATAACAGATTAAAGTCGGAGGTCTTAGTATGGAGCGATTCCTTATTCAACTTGTTAAAGCCTATCAGCGCTATCTCTCACCGCTCTTTCCTCCTTCTTGTCGCTATCAACCGACTTGTTCCAACTATATGATTCAAGCGATTAACAAGCATGGAGCTTTTAAGGGCTTTCTCATGGGAATGGGGCGCATCTTCAGATGTCACCCCTTGATCAAGGGGGGACAGGATCCTGTTCCGGATTATTTCACCTTACGACGTCATCCCTCCTATCGGCCACAAAATAAGAAGTAACTGCTGTGGATCCCAGTCAGATATGGTAGAATAATAAAGAGTTTGAAAGTAGGTGGAAAGGTTTGAGCTGGATCAATCAATTTTTAGGGGCCAAGCCCCTAGTCAGTCTATTAGACATTGCCATTGTATGGTTTATTATTTATCGTATGATTATGTATGCTCAGCGGACAAGAGCCATGAATGTCTTGCAGGGTGTGGCCGTGATCTTTGTCGCGAAATCAATCAGTCAAGCAGTCGGTCTACAGACTATTGATTGGGTATTGAACCAAATTATCTCTTGGGGTGTGATTGCCCTCATCATTCTCTTTCAGCCAGAGCTAAGGCGAGTGCTAGAGAATTTGGGACGGAATCTATTTACCTCGCGCTCATCTAAACGAAACCCCAGTGAGGATTTGATTGAGGATTTAGAGACCTCTCTACTCTATATGTCTAAGCGGAAGATTGGTGCCCTTATTTCGATTGAAGCAGAAGATCCTTTGGAGGAGTTCATCTCTACTGGTATTGATTTAGAGTCCGAGATCTCGAGTCAACTCCTGATTAATATCTTTATTCCAAATACCCCCTTGCATGATGGTGCCGTTATTATCCATAATTTCAAGATTGCTGCAGCTTCTTGTTACTTGCCTCTTTCAGAGAGCAAGACGATTCCTAAGGAATTAGGGACACGCCACCGGGCGGCCATTGGTCTGGGGGAAGCAACAGATGCCTTGACCCTGATCGTTTCGGAAGAGACGGGGGCTATTAGTGTCGTTAAGCACGACTTCTTGCACCGCGATCTGGACCGAGAGGCCCTGCATAACTTGTTAGTTAAGTACCTCTATGAAGAAGAGAAGGCGAATAATCGCGATCTATGGCAGTATCTCAAGGACTTCTTTGCGATCGAGGGTAAGTTTAAGAGGAGGTCTAAGAATGGATAAGATTTGGCAGAACAAATGGGCTGTTCGTTTGATTTCACTCCTCTTTGCGATTGTGATTTATTCCTTAGTGACAAATGAGAATCGGTTACGCAATAATGCGATTAATTCACAAATTGCGACGAGTGTCAATTCGAGTGAAACCCTATATAATGTCCCGCTTTACTTGGGGCCTCATCCCGATGACCTCTATGTCAGTGACTTACAAGAGAAAGTTACTGTTAAGTTAGAAGGTCCACGTAATATCTTGAACCAAGTGACCCAAGAAAGCTTTGTGGTGCAAACAGAGTCTATTTCGCGAGAAGATATCGGCACAACTACCCTGGCCCTCACGATTAAGGGCTTGCCGAATGAAGTAAATTATCGTATCATACCAGGACGAGTGAAGGTTTCCGTTAAGCAGCGGGAGGTTGTCACCTTACCTGTCCAATATAAATTAGATGGTTTACAGGTGGAGGACGGCTACCAAGTTGCCTCCGTTGAGATGGACCCCAAAGAAGTTAAGCTGACGGGCAGTAAAGAAATGATCGAAGCCATTGATTTTGTTGGAATCAATATTAGCTCTGCCCAGCCTGTCAAGGAGACCTTCTCAGATGTCTACCGAATTCAGATCTTAGATAAGCAGGGTGAGCTCTTGGATGTCAACACAGAAACTTCAGATATTAAGGTGAAGGTAGAAGTGGTCGAACATTCTAAAGAATTGCCACTAAAACTCGTCGCGCTTGGAGAGGATAATACGAAATATACCTACTCTTATGCCTTCCTTGACCAAGAGAGTGTGACCTTGTATGGAAGTGAAGCCGTGTTAAACGCCTTAGAAGCTGTTGAAGTAGTGGTGGATGTCTCTAATATCCAAGCCTCACAAGAAATCGTTGGCATGTTGAATCTTCCTAGTGGCATATCGAATGCAAGTACCAACCAAGTTCCGATCAAGGTGAAGATTGAAGCCATTGATACTACGACAACAGCGGAAGTGAATTCAACAGTTGAGTTGGATAAACAAGATGAGACACAAGATCAAGAATAGATTAATCGTCATCGATCGAGTGACAAGATAGGAGAGAATCATGGGAAAATATTTTGGAACGGATGGGATTAGAGGTCTGGCTAACCAAGAGTTAACGGCAGAACTCGCCTACCAATTAGGACGCTGTGGGGGTTATGTCTTAAGGCAGCATGCTCCAGAAGTTGAGCATCCAAGTGTCCTCATCGCACGGGATACCCGTATCTCGGGGGAAATGTTAGAAGCGGCAATGACCGCCGGCCTACTATCAGTGGGAATCGAAGTGATGCAGCTAGGAGTCGTTCCGACTCCAGCCGTGGCTTACTTAACCCGTACACAAAATGCGATTGCGGGGATTATGATTTCAGCATCCCACAATCCAGTTGAAGATAATGGGATTAAATTCTTCGGGGCAGATGGCTTTAAATTATCGGATGATCAAGAAGAGGAAATCGAAGCCCTACTGGATCGAGCAACCGATGACTTACCGCGACCCAGTGCCCAAGGTTTGGGTACCATTGATGAGTTCCATGAGGGAACCATTAAATACCTTAATTTCCTTCAATCGACCCTATCGACGGACTTGACCGGCCTAAAAGTCGCAATTGATGCAGCCAATGGTGCAACTGCACCTCTGATTAATCAGCTCTTTGCCGACTTGGATACAGATTTTTATACGATGGGCGACCGGCCAAACGGCTTAAATATTAATGATGGGGTTGGCTCGACTCACCCTGAAGCCTTACAGGCCTTTGTCAAGGAGAAGGAAGTAGACCTCGGCTTGGCCTTTGACGGGGACGGCGATCGGTTGATCGCAGTGGATGAAGAAGGAAATTTGGTGGATGGCGATAAGATCATGTTTATTTGTGCCAACCATCTCAAAGATAAGGGACGTTTGAAGGAAAATACGGTTGTCTCAACCGTGATGAGTAATATTGGCTTTCATCAAGCAGTTGAAGCCCATGGCATGGTTGCATTGGAAACGCAAGTGGGAGACCGGTATGTGGTTGAGAAGATGCGCGACCAGGGCTTAACAATTGGGGGCGAACAATCGGGTCATATTGTCTTCCTGGATCTTAATACCACGGGGGATGGCCTCTTGTCTGCCCTGCAACTGATGGCAGTTATGCAAGAGACTAAGCAGAGCCTTTCTCAGCTGGCTTCACAAGTAACGACTTATCCCCAGAAGTTAGTGAATGTAAGAGTTCATGACAAGGCAACCGTCCTAGATGAGCCAGAGGTACAAGCGGCTATTCAAGCGGTGGAGGATCAGATGCAAGGTAAGGGACGTGTCTTAGTCCGCCCAAGTGGGACAGAACCTTTGTTACGTGTCATGGCGGAGGCCGAGACCGAGGAATTGGTGGCGCAATATGTCGACCAAATTGCCCAAGTCATCCAAAGGGTTCGAGGACTGGATAAAGACTAAGCCCTTGGAAAAGTCTCTTCTGCCAACATAAAGATCAAGAAAAGAAGGATCCAGCTAAAGTGCTGGATCCTTCTTTTGGTTCAATCAATTAATATTGAGAGCCTTGGTTGGCGTATTGGCGGCGGAAAGCCGAAGGGGTGATATTGTTCTTCTCCTTGAAGGTCTTAGAGAAGTGAGAAGGGGAATGGAAGCCGACAATATCCGAGATCTTGGAGATTGTCACCGATGAATGGGTCAGGAGCTTCTCTGCTTCGGATAAGCGGACATGAATGAGGTAGTCAATGGGGGAAAGACCGGTCTGTTGTTTAAAGAGTCGGATCAGGTAATATTTATTAATATCCACGAGGTCAGCGAGCTCGTCTAGGGTGACCTTTTGATTATAATTGTCTCGAATATACTGCTTAATCTTTTCGATTTCGTCGTGACGAATCTGGACAGCTGCATCTTTGATGGATAGTTCATGGTGACGCAGCACATGAACCATCACACATTCGATTAACTTACGTAAGACGAGGTCTGAACCGCGGAAGAGCTGGTTAAACTCTAGCAGGGCGAGGTCGAGATAGTATTTTATGGTTTGGGTATGGTCTTGGACGATGAAGAGCTGCTCTTGTGATTCAATCTCAGAAGAAGACGTAAAAACGATGCCTGAGATATTAATCTTAAACCATTCGATTTTGCGAATCGGCTGGATGGTAAACTCTTGGTTGGGATTAAGAATAATGATGTCCCGTTTCTTTAACTCACCCATTGCTTCTTGGTAGCGATAGTTGGCAGCCCCTTTATGCATGTAGATCATCACTAATTGGTCTTGAGAGCCAACAGTGATATCACGATTGGTCGGGACTTTTTCTAATTGAATCGATTCGAGTTTGATCGAAGCAGAATTGATATTCGAAATGTACATAATCTGTCCCCCTCAAAAGATATAAGTTAATTGCTTGATTACAATCTTATCATACACCAAACGGAAGTAAAATGTAATCGTTTTTTTGTTTTAAAGATCTTGATAGTGGGTGAGGAATACTTTGCTTGTTGGAACTTTCTAGTATTCAGACAAGTAAAAAATGGCTGCTATAAGCAACCATTTGAGGGGATGTCCACTCGGTTAGCGAGTTCTATCAGGTCTGTGATTAAGGGGTTATTTAAAGAATAGATCACATGCTTTCCTTCTTTGTGGGAGTGAATGATTTGATAATTCTTGAGTGTGATGAGATGGTGAGAGGTGGTGGCGATCGAGACATCGATTAATTTGGCAATTTCGAATACACACAATTTGTCATAATTCATCAGTAGTTCAATAATTTTGAGCCGGTTACAGTCACCTAGAATCTTAAATAAGGCCGCCTTACTTTCGATCATGGAAGTTTGTAACAGGTCGGCTGCCCGCTTCTTCTCTTGGTTCAATTCATGGCCACTATAGCAACAATACTCTGGCAAGGTCAGACCTCCTTTCAATGATCGTAGTCCATTAGCTGATATTATTGGTGACAATCATGTAGTCAAGACACTGGATCCACCAGTCGGTGACTTGCAAGTCCAGGACCCTTAAAGTATTTGCATCAGGGAAGAAGGAAAATTGACGGGTAAGCAAGCTGATCAAATAATAAGCCTGCTTTAAGGCTCGCGCCTTCTCTTGAGCCAGCTTTAAGTAGGAAGAGATCAAGTAGTCGACTGAAACCGTCTGCTTAGAGATGACCACCAGACTGCCTGCTGACTGGGAAGAGGTAGTCGGCCTCGCTTCCTCTTGAGATTCACGAGTCGTTTGGGTCTCTTCGGTTTCTTTTGTTTGGTTCTCCTTGGTAGAGCTTGGCTGAACGGGCTCTGCAGTTGTTTTAGTGGTTTCTTCCGGTTCAAATGTGATCGGCGGGGTTGGAGGAATCACTTCGAGAGTGGTTGTCGTCTCTTCAGTCGTTGTTGTGGTCCCCTCATGGGAGGTGGTTGTGGATTCTTTGGGCTCTTCCGTTTGATCATTGGGGGAGTTAGGAGCCAGTGGCTGGTTGGTGTCTGAGTCGTGGGTGAGCAAAGGCAATTCAGGACTCTTCGCTAATAATGATTGATGGTCTAAGAAGCCAGTCAATCCTCCAACCAGCAGGATGGTAAGTAACAAAGCCCGGAGGATGGATGATGTTTTTGGATGCTTTTTCATAAGTGAACCTCCTTTTTTGAAAGATTTTTTGGATAAAATTCGTCATCGATTAAGTCTAGTGTATCATGATTATCAGAGTAATGAGTCTTTTGTAACTAGAATGTTGTAAAATTGTGACTTCTGTCATGAAATGCTCCAATATTCTTATTTAAATGAATTCGTGTTACAATAAACCAATGACAATAACGATCCAGAGGAGGAATAATTGAATGGAGATCAAAATATTTAAAACAGCAGAAGAAGCGAGCTATCAAGCCTTAGAACTATTTAAAGAGGTAAAAGAAAAAGGCGGGCGAGTCTTTGGACTAGCAACTGGTTCTACGCCAGAGTTTCTTTATCACTTATTGGCGGCCAGTGACCTGGATTTCTCGCAGGATATTGCCATAAATCTCGATGAGTATCTCGGATTAGCCCCTCAAGATCCTCAGAGTTATGCTTACTTTATGCAGGACCACTTATTTAATAAGAAGCCCTTCGGAGCAACTTATATTCCGAATGGTTTGGCGGAAGATATTCAAGCAGAAGCAGAACGGTATGAGGCAATCATCGATGCCCATCCCATCGACTTACAGTTATTGGGGATTGGTTCCAATGGTCATATCGGCTTTAATGAGCCTGGAACGCCTTTTGATCGGACGACCCATGCGGTACAGCTGACGTCCCAGACGATTGCGGATAATGGACGGTTCTTCTCGAGTCAAGAGGCGGTTCCACAAGAAGCATTGAGTATGGGAATTGCTTCCATTCTGAAGGCCAAGCAAATTCTTCTGATGGCTTTTGGGGCGAAGAAGGCTGCCGCCATTAAAGGACTGATCGAAGGGCCTATGAGTGAGGACCTGCCTGTGACTTGTCTGCAAAGCCATCCCCATGTCACCGTTCTCTTAGATGAAGAAGCGGCCCAGGAGTTGACTCGCGTGGAGTAAATTGGCTGTCGATTTCGGCTAGTCGAGCTTCGTTGAGAGTTCACAGGTTAAATAAAATTGATTATAATAGAGGTAATAACATAGAAAGGTTGTGACAATATGATGTGGTGGATTCTTATAGCAGTGGTTGTTGTTCTAGCGCTTGTCTGGATGGGTGTTTACAATAGCCTGATTAAAGCAAAAAATGGTGTCGAAGGTTCCTTTAGTCAAATTGATGTCCAATTGCAACGTCGTAATGATTTAATTCCCAACTTGGTTGAGACAGTTAAAGGGTATGCGAACCATGAGAAGGACACATTAGAAAGCGTGACCCAAGCCCGTCAGCAATTAGTGGATTTACCTAAGGATGCCAGCCCAGAAGCGATTAATGCGCAATCAAATCACTTATCAAATGCTTTATCACGCTTATTGGTTGTGGCTGAGCAATATCCTGAATTGAAAGCCAACCAGAATTTCCAACAATTGCAGTCCACTCTGGAGGAAACAGAGAATAAGATTGCGGTGGCTCGTCAATTATATAATTCAAGTGTTCAGACCTTTAATCAGAAGGTTCAAGTCTTTCCAAATAGTCTAATCGCTAATGTTCATGGCTTTACAACGAAGGACTATTTAGAAGCACCCGCTGAAGCGAAGCAAGCACCCAAGGTAGAATTTTAATATTTAATCAAATTGATACACAAACGTGATCAACCCTTACTTTTCAGATCAAGAAGAAAAGAGTAGAATAGGTTCAATGAACTCTCTTGAAAGGAGGTAAGTATTTGGGGCGTTTAAATCTATATATTCATTATGATGTGGTCACGAATTATTTTATGACGCGTGGAATAGACTTGACTGTGAATGATTTTGCTAAACAATATATGCCACAGAATATTATTTTAGCGAACGCCCCAGAAGAGTTTGGCCGTTACGATGTTCAAACGGACTTCAAGATTCTGCGCGGACAAGATGAAGTCGTTGACTATTTTGATCTGTGTCACAAGGAAGGCAGGCGACTCTCGAATTGGATTGATTTCGATAGTATCGAAATGATGCACCAGCTTGCCCCCTTTGAGATTTCAGAGTTGCTCTATCTTTTCCATGCTTCGAAGGCCCTACGGTCACCTTTTTTCTATAAATTGCAGAACAACTATGTGTATCTGACCATGCCAAACGGTCTGAATAAGACTTACTATCGGCATATGACCCACTTTTATCCGAGATTTCAACGGGCTTTGAGTCACCATATGACGCAACTGATGAACGAGAACCGGGCTTGGTTTCATAGAAAGGAGAAGGAGGCCAATCGGCTTCCACTTGTGATTCTTGAAGCCATGTCCCCTTTGTTTGTTTCAGGTTTGAAGGTGGATTTTAAGCAGGCGGATCGAGTTGATGGTCAGTGGTTTTTGCCACTTTATATTATTGAAGATGAATTGACAAATTTGACCCGCAATCTAAGCCAAGATCAGTCAATTGGCAGTCTAAGCTATCAATCAGACAGTGGAAAATGGGATCTCGTCATTAAGAAGCTGGAGTCGGATGATGTGGAGGAAATAGAATGAAAATTATTCTTTTATACGGTGGTAAGAGTGCAGAGCATGAGATCTCGCTTTTATCGGCGCACAGTATCTTGCAGGCAATCATGTATTCAGTTTATACGGTTCAACCGATTTATATTACGAAAGATGGACGCTGGATTAAGGGAGAAGTCCTTGACCAGCCTTCGCTAGGAGACCAACAATTGATCTTAAGAAGTAGTGATCAAATGGGTTGGTCTGATGCGAATACCCCCTCCCAAGGGATTGAAATTGCACCTGGAGCCATCCAGGAAAAGGATGCGATTGTCTTTCCAGTTTTACATGGGCCTAATGGAGAAGATGGCACCATTCAAGGCTTTCTAGAAGTGCTTGATATGCCCTATGTAGGTGCCGGGATTACAGCCTCCGCAACAGGGATGGACAAGATTATCACCAAGGCCTTATTTAACCAGGCGGGAATCCCTCAAGTGCCTTATGTTGCTTTTACAGATAGCGAATGGAAGCTGCAACAAGAAGCCCTCATCCAAAAGGTTGAAGGGACTCTCCTCTATCCCTTATTCGTTAAGCCCGCTAATATGGGGTCGAGTGTAGGAATCAGCAAGGTGCAAGATAAAAAATGCCTGATTGAAGCTGTAACTGAAGCCTTGAAATTTGACCGCCGTATTGTAGTGGAGCAGGGAATTCAAGCCGAAGAGTGCGAAGTTGCTGTTCTTGGTAATGCCGATATTCATGTCTCAACTGTGGGACACTTGGTTAAGAAGCAAGATTTCTATGACTATAATGAAAAATATGTCAATAATACAATCGAGATGGAAATTCCAGCCCACTTACCCGAGAATGTCATTGACCAGATTCAAAACTATGCCAAGCGCGCTTATTTAGCGATTGATGGAGCTGGCTTAGCCCGGGCTGACTTCTTTGTGACGAGCAATTATGATATCTACATTAATGAGTTGAATACCATGCCAGGTTTTACTCAGTTCTCAATGTATCCCAGTCTTTGGCAGGCAACCGGCTTAAATTATCGCGACCTGATTGAAGAATTGTTACAATTGGCCATGACAAGGTATCATGCTCGTAGGCAATTGACCCAAGCATTGATTGATTAGGAGAGATATTTTTTGAAAGCAATCCGTATTCAGGACATTATTCAGTGTGTCGGGGCATCGGCGATTCATCCAGTGGACCAAGATGTCCAAGTGGAGTCGGTAGAATTTGACTCTCGTAAGGTGACGCCTGGAGCACTCTTTGTTCCGTTGGTAGGCGGCAACACGGATGGGCATGATTATGTTCAACAGGCCATTGACCAAGGGGCAGTGGCTTGCTTCTGGTCTGCCAATCCTGATCAAGCCCCAGTTGATCAAATCCAGGTGATTTTTGTTAAGGATACCTTAAGAGCGATGCAGGACCTGGCTCATTACTATCGTCAACTCATCGATCCCATCGTGATCGGTATTACGGGATCGAATGGGAAGACGACAGCAAAAGATATGACGGCCATGAGTTTGACCTCTAAGTATCAGGTTTACAAGACCCAGGGCAATTTCAATAATGAAATTGGCATGCCGTATACGATTCTCTCCATGCCTGAGACGACAGAAGTCTTGGTTCTTGAGATGGGGATGAACCATTTCGGTGAAATTCAGCGCTTAAGTGAGATTGCTCAGCCTGATTATGCGGCGATTACCCTGATAGGAGAGAGTCATATTGAGTTCTTGGGCAGCCGTCAAGGGATCGCCCAAGCCAAGTTGGAAATTTTGGCAGGTATGCAGCAAGGTGGCGTCTTGGTTTATCCAGGCAATGAGCCGTTAATTGATCAAGCCTTGGAGAAAGCCCCGACTGCGATCACCTGTTATCGTTTTGGCTTTGATCCGGCAGATGATTTCTATGCTTATGATATTCATGAGGAGTACAATAAGACTTATTTCCGAACATCAATTGATGGAAATGTGCTGAGCTCAATCCCTATCATTGGCTCTTATAATGTCAGTAATGCCTTGATTGCCTTGACCTTTGCCCAATTCTTGCAAGTGCCAATTGAACAGGCTATTTTTCAATTATCCCAATTTGAGTTGACGGCTAACCGGGTTCAATGGCTAAAAACCCATAATGGTGCGAAGTTATTGAATGATGCTTATAATGCCAGCCCAACCTCGATGCGGGCGATCCTTCATTCCCTAGGTCATGTGGAAGTCGAAGGTGGTGGGCGCAAGATAGCGGTTTTAGGTGATATCCTAGAGTTAGGAGCACATAGTGCAGCTTACCATCGCGGCTTAGCTGAGGAATTAGATCCAGAACGGATTGAAGCGGTCTACTTATTTGGCCCCGAGATGGTGAACCTCTATGAGGTCTTACAGGAACAGTATCCTGAGAATCGGCTATTCTATGAACGAGACAACCACCAAACCTTGATCCAGGCCCTGCAAAGAGCGATCAAGCCAGAAGATGTGATTCTAGTGAAATCAAGCTTTGGCGTGGACCTGCTTCAAGTGGTAACAGCTTTAACACAAGCCTGACCCCTGGTCAGGTCAAGGGATGGGGATTGGGTAGACCACTCCGTCCCTTTTAATATGAGAATAAGAAAAGAGGAAATCATTGAAATTTACAGACTTACTATTAAAAAAAGAACTATTGGATACATTGACTCAGATGGGTTTTGAAGAGCCGACTCCGATTCAGCAGCAGGCGATTCCGCTTGCTTTACAAGGCAAGGACTTGATCGGGCAAGCCCAGACTGGTACAGGAAAGACCGCCGCATTCGGCCTACCCCTTCTCCAGCATTTGGATCGTAACCAGTCAGCCATACAAGGATTAGTGGTGACTCCGACTCGTGAGCTGGCGATTCAAGTCCAAGAAGAACTTTACCGACTGGGTAAGGGGGTTCGGGCCCGTGTGTATGTGGTATATGGCGGGACCTCTCTATCCAAGCAGATCGAAAGAATTAAGCGGCAACAGCCACAAATTATTGTAGGGACACCAGGGCGTTTATTAGACTTAATCCAGCGTAAGGTCTTAAAATTCAACCACTTGCAGACGCTGGTCTTGGATGAAGCGGATGAGATGTTAAATATGGGCTTCATTGAAGATATCAAGGCGATTATCCAGGCGACACCCAAGAACCGGCAGACGCTCCTCTTCTCGGCGACGATGCCACCTGTCATTCGCGATCTGTCTGGACAATTCTTGACCCAGCCCGAATTAGTCAAGATTGAGGCACAATCGATGACAGCCGATTTGGTTGAACAATATTTCACAAAGTGTCGAGATGATGAGAAGTTTGATCTTTTGACGCGTTTTCTGGATGTTCAAACTCCCAAGCAAGCCATTATCTTCTGTCGAACCAAGAAACGGGTGGATGAAGTAGGACGGGGGCTCAGTCTGAGGGGCTATCAAGCGGAAATGATTCATGGCGATATTACACAGCAGAAACGGACCAGTGTCATTAATGCCTTCCGTAAAGAAGAAGTTGAATTATTGGTAGCGACCGATGTCGCAGCAAGGGGGCTGGATATATCGGGAGTGACCCATGTCTATAATTATGATATCTCACAAGACCCAGAATCTTACGTCCATCGAATTGGACGGACAGGGCGGGCAGGCAATGAAGGGATCTCTCTGACCCTGGTTCAGCCTAATGAGATGGCCTATCTGCGAGAGATTGAGCAATTAATCGGTAAGCAGATGTTACCGATGAGACCGCCTACCCTCCAAGAGGCGCAGCATCAACAAGTGCAAACAATTATTGACCAAATTAACGACCAGATTGACAAGGGACAAGTCGAACCTCACCGGAATACGGCAAAAATTCTATTAGATCACTATCCTGCGAATGATCTGGTGGCGGCTCTGCTGGACCAGCTGATCGTGGATAACCAGCAGATTCCCGTTTCGATCTCCCCACAAAAGCCACTTCCTAAGGCTAAGCGGAAACAAAGGGCACAAGATTATGCCAAGGATAAGCGTAGCAGGGGACGAAAAAAATCCCATCATAAGCCCAGAGGGGAAAGAAATAAGCAGACAAGTGGTTCCAAGCGAGGATCCCAAGGGGTCAAGCAACCGTTTAAAATCAAGAAAAACAAAGCAAAGGATGCATAAATCATGGAAGTGGGAATTGATCTAGTGGAGATCGACCGGATCCGAAAAATTCAAAAAAATTATCCACAATTTGTGGATAAAGTACTTGGTGACCAGGAGCGTCTGGTCTATGATCCTCTAAAGGGCCAGCGGCAGACCGAGTTCTTAGCGGGGCGGTTTGCAGCCAAGGAAGCCTACGCTAAGGCACTTGGCTGTGGTATTGGAAGATTGACCCTGGCTGAAATCCAAGTCTTACCAGGCCCGACAGGTAAACCCTACCTTGCGAGCGGTCCGATCATCCAAGAGGTGAGTCTATCGATTAGCCACGCCGACCATTATGCGACTGCCGTGGTCTATCTTGATTTAGACCAGAAGGAGATTGAGGAGCGCTTGCACCTTTATTGGCAGATGAAAGAGACGGAGTAAAGTCGACTTGTGGCGATCTAATCAGAAGGAGCGATCATCATGTTAAAAGTTTCCAGCCAAACTGTTGGGTGGCTTCAAGAAAACACCCACGTCATTCATAACCAAGCGAAGGAGGCCTTGATTGTGGATCCAGGAGCCAATGCTGACCAACTGATTGCGTGGATCCAAGCGCAAGCTTGGCAGCCCCTGGCCATTCTCTTGACCCATGCGCACTTTGATCATATCGGGGCTTTAGATGCTCTGCGGGACCAATTTGGAATTCCGGCTTATCTACACCAGAATGAAGCAGAATTTCTAACAAACCCCGAGTTTAACTTATCCCAAATGGCCCCCCAACCACTGACTCAACGACCTGCGGACCTACTATGGCAGGAAATGGGACCTTATTCGATCGGGCCCTTTACCTTCAATCGTCGGTTTACGCCTGGTCATAGTCCGGGTCATGTGATGTATCTCTTTGAAGAGGACCAGATCGCCATCAGCGGCGACTTGATCTTCAAGGCAAGTGTGGGGCGCACCGATTTACCCCAGGCGAATACGCAAGACCTCTTTGAGAGCATTCATCGAGAAGTGAATCCCCTGGCAGAGACCTACCATTTTTATCCTGGCCATGGTCCAGCCTTTACTTTGGCAGAAGCCTGGCAAAAGAATCCTTTCTTGAGTTGATAAAAAGACCCCCTGGTAAAAAGCAGGGGGTCTGGAATGACTGAACTAGTCATATTCCCAGAAGTGGACGCGGTATCTGCGCTTCTCCAGGTCCTTGATCAGGGCTTGGAAGGTCAGGATATCCAAGTTCTTGGGTAGGTGGTAGAGGATGGCAGGGTATTCTTGGTAGTCACTTGCAGCCAGTGTAATGACCGATAGAATCTTAGAATAGCGGCCAATCAGACGGGTGACCCGACTCACTTGCCCCTTATCTGTCTGGCTATCGACGATGAGGGTATAGCCGACATGGGGGAGGGACCAAGCTTGGTAGAGATAGTCCATGAGTGTCTGATGCTTGACAACCCCGTGGAAGGCTTGGTCTTGATCAAGGACGGCAATATAAGGCAAGTCCTTGAGCGAGAATAACAAGTCAGATAAGGAATCATTCAAGTGGACGATCTTGGTCACATTCTTCATGAATCGGGTGACCCCCATCTGGTTCAGATCGGCCTCAGGATGATGGTAGAAATACTTATAGACATGATGCGCATAGAGGGTGCCTCGATAAATCGTCTGACTCGAGTCGACGATTGGTGCACAACGGAGACCTTCTCCTTCGAGGATGGTTAAGGCTTTAACCGCGCTTGCCGCTTCGGATAGGGTAATTAAGTCCTCTTTAGGTGTTATTAAATCTTTGATCATTCGGATGGCTTCCTCCTAGTCTGTAAGGTAGATATGAAAGTTGGATCAAAATGAGGGGTGGAACATTTAATCTTAACTATTTTAGCATATTTTAAGAAAAAGGCAATGATTTTCTCATGACAAGTTAATCGCCTGGGTGTTCGTCCTAACAAGTATTGCTTTTTTAACTGAAGTTTTCTATTATGAACATAGTTGAAATATTGTACAGTTATTGACAAATTAAAGGAGAAATGAATAGAATTATGGACTCCTCGGGGAATTCACTGATATTACAATTGGTTGTCATTTTAATCTTGACGGCTATCAATGCCTTTTTTGCAGCGGCAGAAATAGCTTTCGTATCGATTAATCAATCAAAAATGCGCACTCTGGCTGAAGAAGAAGGGAATCCCAAGGCTCAAAGGGTCCTGCGCTTGATTGACAATGCAGATGATTTCTTGGCAACCATTCAGGTTGCGATCACCTTGGCTGGATTCTTGTCCAGTGCTTCGGCTGCGACCAGCTTTGCGAAATATATTACCCGTTGGTTACCAGACTTTCCGGCAGCTTATACCATTTCGATTGTGGTTGTGACCATCATCTTGTCTTATATTACCCTGGTCTTTGGGGAACTTTACCCCAAACAAGTAGCTCTTCAGATGCCGGATCAGATTGCCATGGCAACGAGTGGTTTTGTTGAGTTAGTGCAGCGGGTCTTCAGGCCCTTTGTCCAACTCCTATCCGTTTCGACTGGTCTCTTAAAAAGAATCACCCCTATTGATTTTAATGCCGATAAGGAGCGGTTCACCCGCGAAGAGATGGTCGCGATTCTAACCCAGAGTCAAGCGGAAGGCGCGATTGACCTAGCCGAGTATGCGATGCTAGAGGGGGTCTTGTCTTTAGATTCCAAGCTAGCGCGAGAGGTCATGGTACCGCGGACCGATACCCAGATGATTGATATCGAAGATGATTATCAAGAGATCCTGCAAGAGATCCTTGATTCCCCCTATTCACGACTACCGATCTATGAAGAAGATAAGGACAATGTGATTGGGGTCTTACATGTTAAGCAATTGCTCAAGAAGGCTAGTCGAGACGGCTTTGACAATATTGATTTTATGGAGATTGCCAATGAGCCACTGTTTGTACCCTCAACTGCGTATATTGATGACCTGCTCTTGGAATTCCGCCGGGAAGAGACCCACATGGCGATCTTACGGGATGAATATGGTGGGGTCGAAGGAATTGTCACCCTTGAAGACCTGATCGAAGAGATTGTTGGGGATATTAATGATGAATCCGATATTACTGCCTCAGTTGTCCGCAAGATTGATGATGCCAATTATTATATTAATGGGGTTATCACCCTTGAGAAATACAACAATGTCTTTGATGAAGACCTTGAATCTGAAGAAGTTGATACCATCGCAGGCTTGATGATTATGGTCATCGGCTATGTGCCCGAGGATGATGAGCGGGTATCGGTTCGCATGCATGACTATGTGCTGACGACATCGAATGTTGAGAATGGACGGATTCGAGGCATCCAAGTGATCCATGATCCGGATTATTCTTTAGAGACAGAGTATAGTCTCAATGCTTTCTTAAAAGAGAACGATCGACGTGAGAATGATTTCGATCTGGATGATTAGTAACCAAGCCCGATAAAATAAAAGCTAAAAAAAGAACGAGCCTTACGATCTCGTTCCTTTTTGTTTGGAGGAAACATGTTAAATGAAATGATGCACCGTCCGGTTGTGATGGAGGCGATAGTTGACTATATGCGGTCCGAATTATCTCCCTTTGAAGGGGGACTGGCCGCGATTGAAGCTTATGCGAATGAACGTGGGATTCCAATTATACCCCACGAGACGGCTAAGTTTTTGGACTTGTTATGTGCGACACTCCAGCCGAGTCAGATCCTAGAAATTGGAACTGCTATCGGCTTTTCGGCGAGTTTGATGGCTCAACACCTTAGCCAGGGAGGCCACTTAACGACGATTGATCGTTACCCTAAGATGTTCGAACGGGCTAAAGAGAACTTCAAAACTCTCGGCCTAGAAGACCAGATCAGCCTGATGGAGGGGGAGGCGGCAGACCTGCTGCCCCAGCTAGAGGGCCCTTATGACTTAATCTTTATGGATTCCTCCAAGGCCAAGTATATTGAGTTTCTACCTGAATGTATGCGCCTCTTGAACCAGGGGGGGCTACTTCTGATTGACGATGTCTTTCAGGGGGGGACTGTTCTGGCAGATGAAGCGGAAATACCAAGACGGGTACGGACCATTCACCGCCGCTTGAATGAGTTATTAGATACGGTCTTACCTGCTAAGAATCATCGTTCTTGTCTCTTGCCCTTAGGTGATGGTGTTTTGATGATTCGTAAAGAAAGTGATTGTCCTGACTTTATCAAGTAAGGGACCAGTTAACCGCTAGTCGCCATCTTTTGACTAATGAAGGGATATTAGTATAATAAGGTTAATGACCAAGACCGTTAAGGACCACTCTTGGGTCGATCCTAGGACAAAGATTCTCACTAAACGGACTGTTTAGTTTATAAAGGAGTGAAACAGCATGAAGCGTATTCTTGTTGTGGATGATGAGAAGCCTATTTCAGATATTATTAGCTTTAATTTGAGAAATGAAGGATTTGAAGTAGTAGCGGCTTTTGATGGTGAACAGGCCCTTGAAAAGTTCAATGAATCAAATCCAGACCTCATTATTTTGGACCTCATGTTACCCAAAATTGAGGGACTTGAGGTGTGCCGTGAGATTCGTAAGACAAGTACTGTTCCTATTATTATGTTAACCGCTAAGGACTCTGAGATTGATAAGGTCTTAGGTTTGGAATTGGGAGCGGATGATTATGTCACCAAGCCCTTCTCCAACCGTGAATTGATTGCCCGGGTAAAGGCCAATATTCGCCGGAGCGCAGTACGAGAAGAAGAAACAGTTGAATCTCAGTCGAATGATATTGAAGTTGGCGATCTGACGATTCACCAAGATGCCTATACCGTCTCCAAGCGAGGACAAGAGATTGAACTGACTCACCGTGAGTTTGAGTTGCTTTTATATTTAGCCAAGCATATCGGCCAAGTCATGACACGTGAGCACCTATTAGAGACGGTCTGGGGATATGATTATTTTGGCGATGTTCGAACAGTCGATGTCACCATTCGACGTCTGAGAGAGAAGATTGAGGATACACCAGGCTATCCGAACTTTATTATTACCCGCCGGGGTGTCGGTTATTTCCTCAAGAACCCTGATCAAGAATAGGAGTCAAGCGAGATGAAGCGTTCTTTTTCAGCGATCCAATCGATCTATGTAAAAATACCGCTTTTATTTGTTGTTATTTTATTTATTGTGTTTGAATTTGTCAGTGTTTTCTTTATTGACCGATTCGAGATCCAAACAGTTGCAACAATGAAAGAACAGATCAGTACCCAAGTGGACTTTCTGGCTAACAATGTGGTGCCCATCTTGGAGAATGATGATCTGGCTATAAATGACCGTGACCAGCGCCTTAATCAGGCGCTGGATTCTTTCAGTACAACCTATCCGACCACCATTCGACTGGTCAATGCTCAAGACTATTTATTAGCGACCAATAAGTTGGGTGAACGCTCACGTATTGGACTGCGGACCAATGATGAATTAGTCCGCGATGTATTGATTAATCGCCGGGCGATTGAAGATGATGAGTTTATTAATTTGAGACAGCCCTATTCTATCGTCAAGCCCTTGTTTACTCAGCGGCAAGGTGAACAGCAATTGCTAGGTGTGATTGCAGTTGAAGCCGAGATGGACCGGTTGAGTGAACAACGTGATGAAGTGATTCAGCTCTTCTTGAGGGCGATTGCTTTAGCAATTGTGGCTGGATTTATCCTGGCCTTTGTTCTGTCACGGGGGATTACCACACCGATTGAGAACATGCGTCAGCAAGCCCTGCGAATCGCAGAGGGGATCTATGACTATCCAGCGGAGGTCTTCGGGCATGATGAGATTGGTGAATTGGCGGTAACCATTAATGAACTGGCGGTCAAGGTCCGCGACGCACAAGAATCGATTGAATCTGAGAAGCAGCGCTTGGATGGAGTTCTAAAGCATATGACCGATGGCGTTATTGGAACCGACCGCCGGGGGAATATTCTGCTCGTTAATGAGAGGGCGCTGGAGCTCTTAGATATGTATCATAAGCAAGCAGAAGGGCAACCGATCCTGAAAGTCTTAGGGATTGACCAAGAGTACCATTTAATTGACTTCTTGAAGGGGGACAAAGGGGAGCATGAGCTGTTTGTCCATAAGACGATCGAGGGTCAGCATTCAACCTTGAAGTGTGAATTCTCCATCATTCGTCGAGAGACGGGATTTGTAACGGGCTTGGTATGTGTGCTGCAGGATGTGACCGAGCAAGAGAAGAACGAGCAAGAACGTCGAGACTTTGTGTCTAATGTGTCCCACGAATTACGGACCCCTTTAACCAGTATCAAATCCTACTCGGACGCCCTAGTCGATGGGGCATTGCAAGATCCGACGATCGCTTCTGACTTTCTCAAGGTCATCCAGTCGGAAAGTAACCGGATGATTCGGATGATTGGAAATTTACTTGACCTTTCTAAGCTTGATGGAGGGCAAATAAAGCCCAATTATGAATTTGTTGATTTCAGGCGACTGGTTATTTTTATTCTGGACCGGATTGAATTTACGCTTGAGAATGAGGGACAAGCAGGTAAGTATAAGATTACCCGTAATTTGACCCGAAAAGAGGTCTATGTTGAAATCGACCAAGACCGGATGACACAAGTGATTGACAACCTCATGAATAATGCGATGAAATATTCACCAGATGGGAGTGAAATCATCGTGACCCTAGCGGATTATCGTGACCGTATTGTCTTGAGTGTCCAGGACAGTGGTCTGGGAATTGCACAAAAGGATATTCCCTTCCTATTTGACCGTTTTTACCGGGTGGATAAGGCACGGTCCCGCCAACAGGGAGGAACGGGTCTAGGGTTAGCGATTTCTAAAGAAGTGGTTGAACTTCATGGTGGACAAATTTGGGTTGAAAGTGAGGAGCATAAGGGATCGACTTTCCATTTCTCGCTCCCCTATACTGAATTTGAATTGGAAGATGAGTGGGAGGGCTTAATGTGAAACGCGCGTCATGGTTAACAGTTGGCCTAGTCAGCTTGATTATTGTTAATATGTTCCTAATTTTTTACTTGTTTAATAGCCAAGCACGCTACGAATTTGCCCAGCAATTGAGGCAGAATCGCAAATCCAATCCAGTGGTTCAAAGAGAAGTGGAGGACCCTTATTATCACTTGGTAGACCTCGACCTGATGGACCTGTTAGGGCCAACATCGGTCATTGTCCGTGATCAAGGAAAGCTCTATCGCGTACCTAAGCCCAGCATCTGGCAAGATATCTTAGACCAAGAAGATTCAACACCCCTCTTAAGCTTGGTGGATAACACGCCGATCATTGATCCAGTTGGTTTAGCTCATATCCTTGACCAGGATCATGTTCAGCTGCTCTTTTTCACCAAATTTTCTATTCCTTTGTTGAGTGATTTGGTAGAGGTCCCCAAAGACCAGTCAACTCAATTTGCGGTTAATCGGATTGTCTTTGCTAAGGATGATCAAGGCAGTGTGTATCTGGTTGATTCGGAGAAAAAAAGCTATCTCCAAGCCCGATTGACAGATGCCAAACGGATGGAAGCCATTCTCGGACAAATGGACGCGACCCATACCGACCAGATTGAAGTGGTCGAATATCCGATCAACCGTGATTCTGTCTACCTACCTAAATCAGCCTTGCTTTCACCCAGCCAGGTCTTTACCTTGGAAAAAAATCCTGAGAATTTATTGGTCCATCCAATCTTTGGTAGTGAGAATTTCGATATCACCCAACCGGATGTCAAAAACGAACGAATCCTGCAAAATTATAATACCAGTCTCAGAATTAATGATACGACACGGATGATGACCCTCACCAAGAGCCGAAATCAGGGGACAAGTAGCCTGAATCAAGATGGTAATTTAATGACCCAAAAGGAAAAGGTTACCAAGGCCTTAGACTTTCTCAAGAAATTTACCTATTGGGACAAGGGTGTCTTTTATGCAGGTGAAAATAATAATCAATTTGTTTTTCGTAGAGCCCTAGAAGGGATTCCAATTTTTTCTGCACCGGAGATTGAAGAGGCGGATTATGGCGTAACCCGGATGACCTTGGGTGAGCAAGCGAGTCGCCTGGAACTCGGCCGTCTCCAAATGCCTCTCTTGATGCTAGGGGTGCATGTCCCTGACCAGAGTAAGCAGGTCAAATTAGAATCTGCTGATGAGATCAGCCAAATCTTGGAAGATGAAGGGCTCAAATTCTCTCAATTTAATCAAATTCTCATAGGCATGGAGTGGCAGAAGGAGATGGAGAATCTTAAAAAGGTGATTCTTGTCCCTAAATGGTACTTCCAAGTCGGGAACCAGTTTTATTCGATTGATCAAGTCCGCGATGGAACAGTCCGAGCGGCGCTTAAAGAAGTGAGTGGAGGATCGAGCGATTTAACTGCCATGTAAGCCTTGATCAAGAGGCCACCCATTGCCCGAGTGAATCGAAAGGAGGAAGTCAATGGATTTTAAGCGAATACAGGTCTTGCTGATTTTGTTTTTTGTTGTCTTTGATCTCTATTTAGCCTTTCTTTTGTCAGAAAGAGGGAGCTTCTCCCAGACAGCCAATAATGCGGCCACCCCAGTCAATGCGGTCCAGGAAATGAAAAATCGTGGCGTCACGATTGCGCCCTATATCAATTTGAACCAAGACCAGGAGGACTTGTGGGTCTTGAAGAATACCCCGAGCGGTGAATTGAGAGCCAACCGGCAACAATTAATCAACCAGCAAGTTAGCATTGACCCAGAAGGAATCCTGACTAGTCACTTTGACCAGCCTGTTGAACTAGACATTAGTCTAGGTCGTGAAGGCAAGTCCTCCCAATTAACGCAAGAGGACTTTAAATGGATGCAGGAGAATATTTTAAGTGATCCGAGTCTCTTCATTCATGGTGACCTTTATACTAATGCTTGGTATCTGCCTCAAGATAAAATTATTATCTGTCGGATGGTTACTCCTGAGTTGCCTGAGACGGATGGTCAGTCTCCTAAATTGACCATTGCCGATAGTACAGCAGAAATCCGAATCCTGCTCGATGATGATTATAATATGATTTCTTATATCCAGACCTACCAGGCTCCGATGGTGGCGCTTGAGAAGACTGGCCCATTGATCTCTTCTTATCAAGCAATTGAGACGATTGAGAATCGGATTGATACAACCTTACCGAATGATGCCAAGATCTTTTCTTTATCACTCAGTTATTATCAATCCGTTGCAACCTCCAACTTTAATATCTATTCACCAGCATGGGAAGTGATTTACTATCGCCAGGAGAATGGCCAGGCGCAATCCATTTTAGTGGACGCACTTAAGGGAAAAGTCGTTGAAAGTAAGAATATTATGCAATAGGTAATAATGGCTCGAAGACAATCTTCTAGTCATTATTTTTTGATCCAGTCATTGTCATTCCAGTTGATAAACTGATAAAATGGAAGCGAAAGTAAGGTGAGTGAAAGTAGCCATGAAAGAATTAAATAAGAATCAGGACCGAAGATCCAGGATGTTTGGTCTGTTTTATCAAGGGATCCTGGCCCTCTTACTGGTGTTATATGGGATGACAGGGAGCCTTTTTGCACAGGAGTCTGAGGCTTTGCAGGCGTCTCCAAATAAGACGATTAATGTGGAAATAGATAGTAAGGGACAAACCGCCATTCAGCTGGTCTTCCATTATGATAAAGAAGCGCCTCATCAAGTCAGTGTCACTCTTCCCACTTTCTCTCAGAAACTCCTCGATTATCAAGTGGGTGTGCGGACGAAAGACGATTCTGAGATTCGCATGTTGCAAGAAACGAGTAGTGGTGTGATGGGATCTTACCAAGTCGACCAGGGTCAAAAAACAGCCCAGGTGGAGGTGTCTTATCCTTTTACCGAGGGAAGTGAATTAGTGGTCGACTATGCCCTTGATCAGCTTGCCCTCAATTATGAGGATACAGCCTTTTGGTCAGGCGGCTGGGTGCTAGCAGATATGGAGGAGGGAGACCGACTTGATCTGACTGTCCAGCTTGTTCAGTCGGTTCAATCCGATAAGATCCAAGCATGGATTCATGGACAGCCTGGTCAAATCGATCGCATTCAATCGACGCCACAAGGATCAGAGATTCACTTAAGTGTCGTCTATGACCCTAATCAGGCCCAGGAGATTGGATTGGACCTGGTTTTTCCTAGGCAAGCGACGCCGGATAATCCCCAACAAGTGAAGGAAAACCGTTTAACAGCCATCCAAGATCACGAGAACCAGCGCTTAGCTGATTATCAAGCC
The DNA here is from genome assembly GCF_000245795.1 of Facklamia languida CCUG 37842. Taxonomy (GTDB): domain Bacteria; phylum Bacillota; class Bacilli; order Lactobacillales; family Aerococcaceae; genus Facklamia; species Facklamia languida. The sequence goes on from NZ_JH601133.1 coordinate 852,367, forward strand.
CAGGTCAAGTCAGACTTAATGAAACGGTATCTCCGCTTTGCTATGTGGCTGGTACTTCCGATCCTAGGAACGGGTGTGATCTTGTACGCTTATCGGCGCTACGCCAAGCAGCTTCTCAGTCCAGCCCCTTTGATCAAGAGCTTACATTTGCCACCAGAAGACTTATTAGCGACGATGGTTAATCCTGTTGTTTACCAAGAATCCTTGTCCGCTAAGGAATTAAGCGCAGCCCTACTCGAATTAGGGCGCAAGGGTTATCTTAAGATTGTTCCTGTCCGCATGGTCCGGCGCAGCAATAGTCAAACGCGCAGTGGCTATACTCTCGCCATCAGTCGAGTGGAAGGAGCGCCTCCTCTGACCCTCTTACAAACCCATGAACGGCAAGTCTATGCCCTGTTTACGGATAAGACCAAGGAGACCGTGACGATTGAGGAATTAGTCTACCAGGTCAAGCATCATAAAAAGAAGAAGCAGGCTTGCGAGACAGCTTGGACTAAATTTGTGAATGCGATCCATCTAAGAATTGCCAGTCTTTCCCCCGTAAGGAACCGGTCGAAGCGACGGCTGGTGATGGCCTGTTCAGTCTGGCTCGTGATCTCTGTGATCTTTCTCGTAATCCTCTGTTATGATGCGATCGCCATGAACTTAACGTCTGCTTTACCCTGGGGCCTTGCCTTGGCCTTGGTCAACTGTCTCGTCCTGATTCTGGTCTTGATTGTGATCGCCCGTCAGCAATTCAAAACGAGTGAGCAAGCCTTGCAACAGGCGCGTTGGCAAGAATTAAAACGTCTCTTCCAACGTTCAGACCAACTTGCACTTGAAAAATATGCTGATATAGCCCAGTGGGAAGCGCTCATTCCTTATGCGATTGTCCTGGATGCAACGTCAACCATTCAGAAGAGCTTCACCTATCAATTTGATATGGCGGACTTACAGAAAGTTTCCAATAGTCAAAATGCTGACCTCTATCGGGTGCATGGAGCGATTGCGGATATCCTCCTACCCTCTGTTCGCGAATTTGTCACCTATATTCAGCCGAAGACGAGTCAATGGAAGGACTTCCTAAAAGGGAAATCCTATCCTTAGTTTCTGAAAGGGGTATTCTTATGATCAAATTAAAGAGATGCTGGCAGTTGTTCCTTGCTTTAACTTGTATCTTTTTGAGTTTAGGGCTGACCGGAGGTCAAGTGAAAGGGCAAGAAGTTAATTTTTCGATTCCCCAACAATGGATTGAGGCCAAAGTCAACCCAGATGGGAGTGTGACTTTTGAGGACTATCAGAAATACCAAGCAGATTTTATGAATGGGGCGCGGTTTACTCTAGATCACCAAGGCTATGAATTGACTGACTTTCAAGTTGGCGTCGCAGACTCCTTAAAGGGGTCCGTCGAGTGGTTGGAAAGTTCCAACTCGCAGAATCGAAAAACATACAGCCAACGTGTTGAAGATGGCTTTCGCGAGGTAAAAGTCTATTATCCCCTGCGGGATGAATCGAAATACTTTGTCTATCGTTATACCTTGAAAGGCTTGGTCGTCAACTATCAGGATACGGCACGCCTCTTGCGGAAGTTTTTTGGCAGGGGTGAAGAAACAACTGATGTGACCGTCCGAATTGAGTTGCCGGGTCGAGTCGAGAGCAAAAACAACTTCAGGGCTTGGGGTTATGGAGCCCCACAAGGTGAGGTCGAGCTAGCTGAAGAAGCAGGAGTGAGTGTGGTCTACCTGCGTGTTCCAGCTCGGACTTCTGATCAATTTGTTGAAGGCGACGTGGTCTTTCCGACGGCCTTAACCCCTCAAAATCCTAACCAAGTCAATGAAAATAAGCTGGACCAGATTATTCAAGCAGCCGACCAACAAGTTCAACAAGATGCAGAAGCCTTGGAACGAGACCAGGCCAGGGTGAAATGGATAATGGCTCTCGTTCCATTCTTTCCCCCGGTACTCGCTATCTTCACGCTGGTCTTCTATTATCGAAACCGGCGGAAATTGAATCCAGAGCCGGCCTATGTGCCAGACTATCTCTATGAAATGCCAGAAGCGATCAGTCCTGGAGAAGTTGCCACCCACCATCTCAGACGGAGTCCGTCGGAAGATGATTTTGCAGCGACTCTCTTGCATTTAGCGCAAAAACGTCTGATCCGACTGGAAGAGGTCAGGGGAGACCGTAAGAAGGATGAGACGGTCCGGATCATTAGTCAAGCGACTGAGTCGCAATTAGAAGCATTGTTACCCCATGAACAATATGTTTATGATTATGTGACACTCAATGGGACAGTGTCAGAGATTAGCCTGAAGGAAATTGAGCACCTCATTGATCAAGACCGCCACTTGCAGAAACAGCAATTCGGTATTTGGCAAAAGTTTCGTAATTATTTGGCAGTTGAGGGAGAACGCTATCGCGGTAAGACCTTAAACTATCAAGGCTTTCTAAAATTCCTCCTCATCCTGTCTGGTGTGGCACCTATCATTGGCATGGGGTTGGCTTTAGCTCTTTTAGGGGGCTTTGGATTCCCGCTTGACCAGTTTCTAGCTTACTATTTGATTTCCTTAGTGGTCACGGTCATTTTAGTCCTCTTTGTCGCCATTAAGAGTGCGCGGCATCCCCTTCGGACCCATGATCAAGACTTAAAATATAACCAATGGCAAGCCTTTAGGCGGATGCTTAAGGATATTGGGAATTTTAAAATGAGAGAAATTGCTTCCCTACCTTTATGGGAAGAGTATTTGGTCTATGCCACTAGCTTAGGTGTGGCGGACAAAGTCGCTGAGGCCCTTGAAATGGAGTTCACGGCAGAAGAGCTTCAGACTCAAACAACTATTTATGGAGGGGGCTATCTGGATTCTTACTGGTTATCCAACATGGTCTCTCAACAAATTGGCCGGTCTATCCAAGCAGCGACTCCTGCTAGCCAAGGGTCCAAGGGAGGCTTTTCGGGGACCAATACAGGTGGATTTGGTGGTGGTTTTTCTGGCGGTTCAATGGGGGGATCTGGTGGAGGAACAAGTTCTGGTGGATTTTAGACAGGTATTAGGAAGAGGAGGTATGGAGAATGAGAGAAAGTTCGCGTCCATTTGCTGATCAATTGGCCCAACTCTATCAAAAGCCTGATCTCATGACGGGGTCCTCTCCTCTATGCCCTTCCTCCCCTGATCTGCAGTTCTCCATCCTCGCGAGTGGATCAAGTGGAAATTGTACCTATATTGAAAGCAAGCAAAAGCGCATTATTGTGGATGCTGGTTTGAGCGGCAAGAAGATTGAAGCCTTATTTCAATCCATCAATCGTGATATCCGGCAAGTGGATGCCATCTTTGTGACCCATGAACATAAGGACCATGTGCATGGGGTTGGGGTCCTATCCCGTCGTTACAATCTACCTATTTACGCCAATCACGCCACCTGGTTGGCCATGGAACCCATGTTGGGTCCGATTGCCAAGGAAAATAAGCGCTATATTGAGCCTGGAACCCTCTTAGAATTTGGAGATCTTGACGTCCTCAGCTATCCAGTGAGCCATGATGCGGCCGATCCACAATTCTATGCCTTTCAGAAAGGTAAAAGACAATTTGTCATGCTAACCGATACGGGCTACTTACCGGATCGTTTGCGTGGGCAATTGAAGAATGCTGATGCCTACTTGATTGAATCCAACCATGAGATTGAAATGTTGCGCTATGGCGCTTATCCCTGGTCCTTGAAGCAGCGCATCCTGTCGGATAAGGGGCATTTATCGAATGAAGATGGCGCCTTGGCCATTCGTGATCTGATGGGGCCAAAGTCTAAACACATTTACTTGGGCCATCTGAGTCGCGATAATAACACCAAGCAGCTCGCCTTGGATACGGTGACGAGGGTTTTAAACCAGTATGATATTGATGCTCAATCAGACCTGACCTTACATATGACGGACCCTAGCCAAGCCACTCTCTTGCATGATTTGTAGTTAAGGAGCCTCCTTTCTTCATATTTTTTGAAGAAGAGAGGCTAGTTTTTCTTTTTTAGATAGTTATTTCACCTTTTTTAATTCACACTTTCTTAATAAGCGAGTGCTATACTCCAATATGTAAATAAAAGGAGGACAAAACATATGAAAGATAATCAATGGAGTCATGATACCAAACGTTGGCAACGAATTTGTATGGGAATCTCAGGCACAGCTTTAGCCGTTTTACTAGCGACGGGGGTAACAACAGGTAATATGTCACATATCTTCTCGCAAGAAGAAAATCCGGCTGTTCAAACAGTTGCTCCTGATGAATTAGCTGGCGAAGAAAAGCAAATTGTTGATACCGTCAAAAGGGCTAGTGAAGCGGTTGTTTCCATTGCCAATAAACAAGGCCGTGCTTCAGATCCTTTCTCCAATTATCAAGGAAACCAGTATTTTAATCCGGGTGAGGAAGACGAAAGCTTGACAACTGTTGGAGAGGGTTCAGGTGTTGTTTATAAAATTGTAGGAGACAAAGCTTATATTGTGACGAACCATCACGTGGTTGAAGGGGCTCAAGCCCTGGATGTGACCCTTAAGAATGGAGAGGTCGTTAAGGCAGACCTAGTAGGTAGCGATGCGATTTCTGACTTAGCGGTCCTCACGATTGATGCCAAGTCTGTTGATAAGACCCTGGAATTTGCGAATTCGGATGAAATTCAACCTGGCCAAACAGCCATTGCAATAGGGTCTCCTCTAGGAAGTAATTTTGCTTCTTCCGTTACCAAGGGAGTTGTGTCTGGTTTGAACCGTTCAGTGCCTGTGGATACAGATGGGGATCGCATTTCCGATTGGGATATGAATCTCTTGCAGACTGATGCTGCGATCAACCCAGGTAATTCAGGGGGTGCTTTGATTAATTCAACCGGTCAGCTGATTGGAATTTCCTCAAGTAAACTCTCTGCAACGGGGGTTGAAGGAATGGGGTTTGCGATTCCGTCCTCTGATGTTGTGGATATCGTGAGCCAATTAGAAGCCAACGGTGAAGTGGTCCGTCCATCTCTAGGAGTGCGTTATACGAGTCTGACCATTGTGAATCCAGAATATCGAACTTCTGTTATGGGACTTGATGAGAAGGATACCAAAGGGGCCTTTGTGACAGAGGTGGTACCGAACAGTTCGGCAGATAAGGCTGGCCTTCAGAAATATGATTTAATTACCGAAGTAGATGGGCAAGCGATTGAAAGTTATACTGATTTGAAGCAAAAACTCTACCAATATAAGGTTGGTGATACGATCACGATTAAGGTCCGCCGCCAACAAGAAGAGATTGACCTGACTGTTCATTTGGAAGATGCAATCGACAATCAAAATGCACAACCGCTACCTTTCGGAGAAGAGGAACAAGAGCAAGAACAAGCAACCGAACCAGATTTACCCTTTGATTTTTAGGCAAACTAAAAAGATATCCACAGTCTTCACCAAGATGCTGTGGATATCTTTTTGTTTTGTGGATAAATCTGTTGATAACTAATTAAAATAGCCGAGATAATCGTATTTTTCAAAGGTGTGGTGGCTGGCGACTGCGAGGACCACAAAGCTCAGCTTAATCATAAAAGGGATGGACCACTGGCGGGGACCAAGGGTGAGTTTCATAAGGGCCTCCTGTTCGTTCGTCTATTCTTATGATAACATAAAGCTTAGGATAGGAAGCCACAAATAGAAAAGAGGGATTGAGATGATGCAAATTGATATCGTATGTGTGGGTAAGCTGAAAGAAAAATATTTAAAGCAAGGCATAGAAGAGTATTTAAAGCGCTTATCAGCTTATGCTCATGTGAAAATTCATGAGTTGGCCGATGAAGCAACACCTGATGCCCTCTCCTCGACTGAGAAGGCGCAAATTCTCGCAATTGAAGCTCAAAGAATTCAACAAAAAATTACACCCCAGCATAAGTTGGTGGTGCTGGCGATCGAAGGGGACTTGGTCTCATCGGAAGACCTGGCCGCTCAATTATCCGATTATGCGACCTATGGGCATTCAAAGGTCTGCTTTGTGATTGGGGGCTCCCTCGGTTTAGCGGACCAATTAAAGCAGCAAGCCGACTGGGCGGTCTCCTTTGGCCGGATTACCCTCCCCCATCAATTGATCCGGCTGGTCTTGGTTGAACAAATATATCGTGCCTTCCGGATCATCAACCACCATGCTTACCATAAATAAGTCAAAAGGGCCTCGAGCGTTTTGATTAAAAGCTCGAAGCCCTTTAGTCGTTAGACTCAGCCAATAGGTCAGGCGAAATGCACTAGATGCCACCTAGGAAGAAGCCGATTCCATAAGCAGCAACGGCTGCTAAACCACCTATGATTAGCATCTCCATCCCTGATTTCACCACATGGCCATCTGTTACAAAGGCCTTAACAGTCCCTAAGATAAAGAGGGTGACAAAGGTGAGGGTAATGGAAACTGGAAAGGCATAAGGAATAAGACCGGGATTGAAGTAAGAAGCGATAAAGACCAAGAGGGGAACAAGTCCAAAGATTGCAAATGAGAAGAAGGTGATGAGGGCATTGTAAAGCGGATGAGATTCTGGTTCAGAATTAAATCCGATTAATTCATCCTGTGTGTCTTGGTCGTATTTAGACAAGATGTCTGCGACCTTTTGCGCATCCTCCGCCTGCATCCCATTGTCTTGGTAGACTTGGGCTAATCCTTGGGGGCTACTTGATAGGGCTTGTTGCTTTTTGCGGTTGTTCTCATCATATTCCTTCTCAGACTTACTAGATAAGTAATCCCCAACAGCCATGGAAATGCCATCAGCGAGTAAGTTAGCAAAGCCGAGAATGATGATAACCCTCATATCTAGTTCACCACCTGTAGCACCAGCTACGACTGCGAAAGTCGTAATCGCCCCATCTAATCCACCGTAAACCATACTCTTAAGGCCTTCACCCTTATTAAATGCTCTTTCTGTCATCAAAAACAACTCCTAACTGAAAAATATTTGAAAGTTAAAAAAGAACACACCGGTGGACAGTATTGATACTGTCTCACAGATGTGTTCATTAGATCTGCTGTCGAACTTCTCACGGTTCAACCGGGCAGAAGACGTCTGTCTTCCACTTGCTCAAATTATTTAACTTTCGATTGTAATTATATACCAAGAAATTAAAATTGTCAAATATTATCTGTCATTTAAATAAAGTTTCAAATTTAAATGATAATGACTCGGTCGAATGTCATCGTGAAGCGTTCTTAGGTCAAAGATGTGAGAGGAGGATCGGTTAAAGGGTGGCTTAGCTTGAAGTCAGACTGTCACTCAGCGGATAGGGAACATATCGCTGATCCCCTTGAGCGAATTCAACCTGGCCATTGGTTAAGTCTTTCAACAGGGTAAGAAAGGAATCCAGGTCCTCATGGGTGACAAAGCAAGTCAAGCAGACTTGCTCTAGATAGTCAATATTTTCTAGGAAGATCCAATCTGTTTCATGAATGGCTTGGTCAACCTGGTTGACAAAATGATAAGGAATATGGCAGCTGATCTGTGTCTGCAAGCGCCATTCAGCCAAGCCTAACTCTAAAATGGCCTTATTGACCGCTCCCCCATACGCCCGCTTAAGACCAGGGATGCCAAGCAGCTGGCCACCAAACTTTCGGCTAACGACTGCTGTCACATTTGACAAGTGATACTGCTTCAGTGTCTCAAGAATGGGCAGGCCGCCAGAACCAGAAGGCTCCCCATTGTCCCGCGCCCGTTGAAATTCACCGCTATTGCCCACAATATAGGCTGAACAATTTGTATGTCCAGTATACTGGCGCTTGGTCTGACGGATAAAAGCATCCGCTTCCTCAACGGTAAGCGTCATCTTCAAGTGACAGAAGAAAGAGGATTGCTTGATGAGGGTCTGGGAAGCCGTCCCTTCTTGAACACTGATAAAACGCTTGAGCATATGGTCCTCCTTAATCTTATGATGACAAGAGTTTCAGATGGGGTTAGGGCTTGAGCGACTGCTGATAGATAGCCTTAGCAACCGTGGCTGTGTAGAGAATTTCACCTTCCAGGGACAAATGAATATCATCATCCATATAATATTCAGGGTGGCCGAGAGCTAGGCTGTGCCAATCAACCTCGTGGACATTGGGATATTTTTTGGCGGCTGTCTTAATACAGTCATTTACAATGTCGACGTGCTGGACAGCGGAATTCGTATTGACAAAATAGATCTCACGATCCCCGGCCATGGCAATCAACTGATCCATCCCCTCGTCATCGAGACCTGAGTTTGTGCCAAGGTTGATGACGAGGGTATCAGCTACCAGCCCCTCATCCAACAAGGCCTGGAAGCGATCATAAGAATGCCAGATATCCATACTCGGATAGCCGTAGGTCTCACTCTGAGTAAAGAGAGTGCTGAAGGTATAGCCTGTGAGCTTAGCTAGGGAATCACCAAACAAGGTGACCGGCAGGTCATAGGACTTGATAATTTCTGTAGGTTCTAGGAGGTCTAAGAAGTCGGGATTAAGATTGGCAACTTCAGCCAGAATCGTTTGGTTATTTTCAGATAATTGGGTTAAATCAGCCGAAACGGATGACCGGATATCTTCCTTGAAGGCTTGCTCAATCGGGTGGCTGGCCTTACTTGGTAGTAGGAAGTGGGTATCAAAGGTCTGATCGAAATCTTTAAGTGTTTGCCGGGTCGTCTTCATTTCGCCTTCGACCTGGTAGAAGGGATAGGGGTAGAAGGGGGCAGGGTTCGCACGGTAAAGGCCGTACTCTAACTCTAACAGAGCGAGAGGGATCTTATTGTCAGCATAAACGAGCCCGGTCACGAAGTAGCCCATGCAGATAATGAAGAAGAGGAGACGACTTAACAAACCTAAATGGGTGAGAGGGGCTTGTAGGGCTTGGGTTAATTTCTGACCATTTTCCTTGAAATTAAAGTTACTTCCGAATAAGAAATCAAAGCGCTTAGACTCAAAGAAGAGGTAGAAGGCATAGCCAGTGAAGAGAATTCCAACTAAGATGAGTGCCTTCAACCAATCTACATGGCTTTGGAAGTCGCGGGTAAAGTTCAACCCATAAACGATCACCGGGTAGTACCACAAGTAAAAACTATAGGACCTTTTACCGAACCAGGACAAGATGGGATTCCCAATCAACCGCTCAAGGATGACGAACTGTTGCTGGGCCCCGATGATGAAAAAAGCAGCTAATAGGTTGTAATAGAGGAGCCAAACCTGATAGGTGTCTGGACTCTGGTCATCTACTTTTAAGATCAGCGTGATCATCAGGATAAAAGAACCCAGGGTCATTAAGAAATAAAAGAGTCGTCGTTCAAAGAGTGTCACATTTTGTAGAGCCTGTTTAATAACGGGAATCAGGTAAAAAGTCGCGATGCCCATCGCAAAGGAAGCGTAGCGCGTAAGTAGGCTGTAATAGACCGGACTTGGGTCTGCATGTGGGATGTAGCGGCTATAATTGATGTAACAACAAGCTGCAAAGATTAATAGCCAGATGATGGCTTTGAAGTTATTAGAGTGAATCTTACGCTGACATAACCATAAGAGTGGCAGTGAGACTAGGAAGGATTGGACATATATTGCAATATACCACAGATGAGTCAGTGGCGACGCAATGGCCATGTCCGTAAAGTAAGACTTCTGGCTGGCTAACTGGAAGGCATTATTTAAGAAAAATAAAGAAGCCAGCAGCTCATTCTGCATGGACTTGAGAAGGTCGGGATTGAAGAGTAGTAAGCCAATGACAATCCAAATTAATAGCCAAAGTAAAGGAAACCAGATTCTTGCGATGGTCTTCTTGAGGGTTTGACCCATTGCTCGACGGTCATCCAATACATCCGAGCTCGCAAATTTGTTGGCCATAAAATAACCAGCTACTACCAAAAAGAGGTTAACTGTCAGAAAACCTCCGGGAACATACTGAGGCCAGAGGTGATAGAGAATAATTGCAATAATTGAGAAGCCCTTTAAACCATCTAAAGCTTTTATATGTTTCATCATCATCAACCCTTATTAAGTCAAAATCGTCTCTAATTATACCATAAAAATGACCCTTCAAGCGGACACGACTATAAATCTTCACAAAAAAAGAGAAATATTACCTTAATATTACAAGCCCTTATCAAATGATTTAAAAAGCTGAAGAAGGGCTTGTCGTTCCCTCACTAAGACTTTAGAATGAGTCATGTAGTAATAAAGTATTTAAAATCAAATCATTATGAATTTTAAAAATAAATGAATAAGAAAAGGAGACGGCTTCATGAAGTTAAAGAAAAAATTACTCATTGGGACAGCCCTAGTCTTAGGATTTGGTCCAGCAGCCATTGTTTCTGCCCAAGGATGGCAAGCACGAACCGTTGACCAAGTAGCCGCTGATATTCACGTTGATGAACAGAACAAAGTGGCTTATACCGTTAAATACGGGGATACTTTAGGGGTCATTTCGAAGGCTTTAGGGGTCGATTTGATCTACTTAGCTGAAATCAATCATATTGACAATGTTGATTTGATTTTCCCGGGAACAGTGATCGTTGCACAATATGATAATTATCACCACGTTGACCAACTGGCTATCCAGTCACCAGAAGGTGAACAAGTGGATGTTGATGTGCCAGTTAACCTAGCTTCTGAACCTGCAGGGTCCGAAACAGTGGTGGACTTTACTAACCAAACATCTGAAGCAACTGAAGAAACTGAAATGGTATCTCCTGTCGCACCTGCTGAAGAATTTAACCCAACAACATCTAACCAAACGGCTGACCCAGTTGTAGAGGAAACGACCACTACACATGAAGAAGTGGATCAAGCAGAAGGTCCTGCAGTCTCTCCACAGACGAATGCTGGAGCGGATTCAGTCCAAGTAGAACCTAAGGACAAGCCAGTGGCTGAAAGTCAAGACCAGCTAGCACCAGCGGCTGAAACCCCACAAGAAGCTGAGCCTCAGGTATCCAATGGTGCAGAATTGCCAGAAGTATCAAATGGAGCAGAGCTCCCACCAGTATCCAGTGGAGCGGAATTACCACAGGCAACGACTGAAACTACCAGCACAACTGTTGAAATGGTTGAACCAACAACGACTACTGAAATCATTGAACCAACCACGACAACAGTTGAGCTTGTTGAACCAACCACAACCACAGCTGAGATCGTTGAACCAACTACAACGACTGCTGAGGTGGTTGAGCCGACCACAACGACTGTTCAAGTAGTCGAACGCCCAGCAGATGGTTTACAACCACATGTGGCAAGTTACCGAGATAAGATCGCTAGCCAGTATGGTATCACTAACTTCTCTGGCTACCGGCCAGGAGATCCCGGCGATCATGGTAAAGGGTTAGCCATCGACTTCATGGTTCCTCATTCTTCAGAGGTAGGTGACCAGATTGCAGCCCAAGCCATAGCGGATATGAAGGCTGGTAACCAAAGAATCACATATGTGATCTGGAAACAAAGAATTAGCGGGTCTTGGACCGGTTATAATTGGAAACCTCAAGAAGACCGTGGCAATCCTACAGCCAACCACTTTGACCATGTTCACGTCTCATTCAATTAGTCATCAAATTATGAAATAGTCAAACTGCCCATCACGCTTAGGTGTTAGATGGGCAGTTTTTTTGTGTTTGGGGACTTGTTAGGACGATTAGCTATTTAACTAGCAGGGTTTCGGCCGAAAACACGAACGAATAATGAAATATTTCCTTAAAAATTCAAATATTTCTTCTGCAAGCTAGTATATGTGCTATGATAGGCTTGAAATCAATCAAAGAAAAGGAGAATGTCAGTGGAAACAACTTCGAACAAACCCCTGGTTAAGGAGCAACTATTATATGGTCTAGAAGACAAACCGAACTTATCTGTTTCATTATTATTAGCTTTTCAGCATATTTTAGCGGCCTTTGCCGGGATTATTGCGGTTCCATTAGTTGTCGGAACAGCTTTGAGTTTTAGTGTCGCGCAAACCAGTGCCATGGTCTCTGCTACTATTTTTGCTTCTGGAATTACTACCTTTATCCAATCAAAAGGAATCGGACCTATCGGATCGCGGTTACCAGGAATGATGGGGACAGACTTTACCTTTGTGAACCCTACAATTCAAGTTGGGTCTCAATTTGGCCTAGCAGGGATAGTCGGGGCGACAATTTCTGGATCCTTTGTAGAAATTATTTTAAGTCGATTTATCAAACCCTTAATGCGGTTCTTCCCACCCCTTATTACAGGGATTGTGGTCTCCTTAATTGGGATTACACTGCTACCTGTATCGGTCGATTGGGCTGCTGGAGGATTTGGTGCAGCGGATTATGGTTCTTTACGGAACTTGTCCATTGCCGCGATTGTGATGCTTTTTACCCTCTTCTTGAACCACTATGGGAAAGGGATGATAAGTACAGCTTCCGTCTTTTTAGGCATGATTTTTGGTTATATCATTTGTTTACCCTTGGGCATGGTTGATTTAGCGTCTGTCCAGGAAGCGGCTTGGATTTCCTTACCGCAAATTTTTCAAGAGGGAATTAAATTTGATCTGGCTTCAACGCTAGCCTTTGTCCCAGCCTATCTTGTATCAACGATTGGGACAGTTGGGATTATGATTGCTATTGGTGAGTCTTCTCAAGCGGAGGTCTCAAGTGAACGGGCTGCAGCTGGGGTCTTAGCCGACGGTGTTGGCTCCATGATCTCAGGAGTCTTCGGTGGTGGAGCAAACACAGCCTTCTCGCAGAACGTTGGTTTAATTACCTTAACGAAGGTAGCCAGTCGTCATGTGATGATTCTTGCAGGGATCTTATTAGTCTTGATTGGAATTTTCCCTAAGATCTCAGCCCTAATCGCAGTAATGCCAACACCTGTTCTAGGTGGTGTCGGGGTGATTATGTTTGGCTTGGTGGCTGCCCAAGGACTCAAGACCCTCTCTCAAATTCATTTAGGGGATCGTGAATTACTAATTATTGCTTTATCTTTCGCTATGGGGATTGGGGTAACTGTCCGTCCTGAAATCTTAGCGAATTTACCTAAGGCATTACAAATGGTCTTTTCTTCTGGAATTTCGACTGGAACTTTGGTAGCCTTGATCTTGAATATTATATTAGTTGATCGACGACCAAAGGGAGAGGAAGAATAAGATGAAATTATTGGAAGAGAAAATTCGCCAAGAAGGACGGGTTTTACCAGGTAATATTTTAAAAGTAGACCACTTTATCAATCATATGATTGACCCTGAGATTGTGACAGCGATGGGAGAGGATTTCTACCAGCATTTTAAGGATCAAGGAATCAATAAGATTTTGACCTTAGAAGTCTCTGGGATTCCTATGGCCTTTGCGGCGGCTCAATTTCTGAAGGTGCCTGTACTCTTTGCCAAGAAGATCTCTTCATTGACCTTGGGTGAGGATGTTTATGCGAGTCGGGTTACCTCTTATACCAAGAAGAAGACCTATGATATCATGGTTGACCGGCATTATTTAACGGCTGAAGATCGAGTTCTTATTATTGATGACTTCTTGGCAAGAGGAGAAGCCTTGAACGGTTTGCTCGATTTATGCCAGCAAGCTGGTGCAGAAGTCGTAGGTGTCGGCATTGGGATTGAGAAGGCCTTCCAAGAGGGCGGAAAGAAACACCGACAGGCAGGCATTGAGATCTATAGTCAAGCCCGGATTGCTGGTTTTGAAGAAGATCAAGTTATCTTTGTTGAAGAATCCTAAATCCTTTCATCATACTTCTCTGATAAGCCTAGTTTTAAAGACTAGGCTTATTCTTATAGTCAGCGCTGAGTGAAATATATCGTTTAGGCTCATCATTTTAGCGGCTTGACAATGGCTTATTTTTCAGGTATCATAATAGGATATAAATTATCATCTGATATTTCAGAAAGAATGGAGGGAGAAAAATGCGCTCAAATTTTGATAAAAATTTAGAAGAATTATTAAACAAGGTGATTAGAATTGGAGACCAGGTCTCTGGTCAATTGCAGATCTTGAAACAGGCTGTTAATGAATCTAATCTTGAAATGGCTGACCAAATTCTGGCTGCTGATGAAGCAATTATCCAAGCAGTGGCTGCAGTGGAGCAGGAATCCTATAGTATTGTGGCACTCCAACAGCCGGTTGCGGCAGATTTGCGGTTGATTTTTGCCTTGCGGAACACTAGCTATGAGATGCGAAATATCTCAGAGCATGCTGCTATGGTTGCAAAACGAATCAAACGGAATAAGCCTGATTTGTCTACTTGCCAATCGATCCTACAGTCAGTCAACCAAATGATGGATTTAGCACAAGCCATGTATGGGAATGTTCAGCATGTGATTGCGGATCAGAATATCCAACAAGCCAGTGAAATCGCCATGAAGGATAAAGATGTCGATCAATTATTCGTTCAGACGATTGATATTGCGACGGACCAGATGCGCTCGAATGAGCAGGCTGTCTTACCAGGCATCTATTTAATTGATGTAGCAACCAGTGTTGAACGCATGGGCGATTATGTGACCAACATCTGCGAACATATTGTCTATTGTCAGACAGGTGCCATGATGGTCTTGAACTAAATGCCTGAAGCTAGAGAGTTTTCTCTAGCTTTTTTTATAACTGCCAACCGCAAATTAAATTGGCCCCTTTAATGAGCCTGGGTCTGCCTTTTTTGCCTCCTGATTCATTAGGATTAAGTTTTAATGAATTGAGGACATTTAGCTTTGAATGAAGGGAGAAACTATTATTTTGCTTTGACAAGCGTTTTCTAGCGTTTTTATAACTTGAGACGGATTCCTTCATTCCGTTATAATGTTACAATAGAATAGAAGTAAAGGAGGACCTACTATGAAACTCTATATGAAACAGAAATTTTGGTCACTCAAAGAAGATTTTGATATTTATGATAGTGAGGGTCAGGCGGTTTATCGGGTGGCGAGTAAGTGGTTAACCCTTGGTCGCAAGATGAAAATTATGGATGGCCAGACAGGAGAAGCTGTCTGTCAAGTGGACCAGCAAGTCATCGCTTTTACACCGACCATGAAGGTTTATTACCAGGGCCAACACTTTTGTACCATTCGCAAGAAGATAACCCTCTTTAGACCTAAGTATGTGGTGTCTGGCTTGAACTGGCAGATTGAAGGGAATATTTTCCAACATGATTACAAAATTCGTGACCACCGCGGTCATGTGATCGTTGAAGTTCGCAAGAAATTCTTCGCCTGGTCTGATACCTTTGAGTTTAATATTAAGGATGAAACAATTGATCCAGTGCAAGTGGTTGCGGTCATCCTAGCGATCGATATGGCGATGGATCAAGCAGAATCAAACTAGTCAATCAATGAAGCCACACCTCCTTGAGCGTGTGGCTTTTCTGTTAGTACGTCTTTTGTGTTTAAGACCTGGGTGAGAGGAGGTATTCTTGGCTGGCAGTTCACTTGGATCTAAGACCCCTTTTTGGTTGGTGTCCAGCAAAAAAGCCTAGCCCTCAAAAGAGCTAGGCTTAAAATAATCACAAGACGGTTAGTAGGTCATTAGTAGGTCGGTACCTGGTCAAAGATTGTTTGATCGATGCCGAAGGCATCCGTCATATCCTTAGTTGCCTCTTTAATTGGCACGGTCTCTTTGAGTTCTCCTTGGACAACGACGCGGTTGGAAGTCACAGAAGGACTATCACAGGTGACGAGGGTGACAATTGCTTGGGAGGTATCATTAATCACCGAGGTCTGGGTAGCTGGAACGGTCATGACATTATAGATCTCATAAACATAGATCTTGTCTAAGTCCGTTAGATAGATCGTTTGTCCCTTCTTAGCATTGAGAAGTGGGGCAAAGAGAAGTTTAGGGTCAACCGAGTGGTGACTCGATAAGACATAGTTGGCTTTCCCCATTTCTTGGTCAGGTTTTAAGGTGCCTGCCCCGAAGTACATCCCTTCATTGGAAGTTCCCTTATTAATTGGGAGGTTGATATTCAAATCCGGAATGGCAATCCCACCGATTACAGGTAGGTGGTCTGGATTGACCCCACTGGCGATCACTTGAACAGGATCAATTGAACGGACTTCATTGAATTCGAAGGTGACATCCTTTTGTTGGTTGGCGAGGATTTGCTCCCGGGTTAAATTTCCCGCAGTGATCCGAGCGGAGTTGGTCTGGATGAGATAGTTCTTGATCGGGTTGAGGGCAAAGAGGGCGATTGCTACTAGAATGAGCAGGATGCCGATAAAGGTTGAGAACTTCCCTCCTTTTTTCTTGCGACGGCTAGAACGTGTCGGTTTAACAGCAGGTTGTTTACGAGCCATAAGATCCTCCATAGATAATATTGATTTAAATTGAGCAATTAATAGTTTCATTCTATCATTCTTTTTGAATAAATGGTACGATCCACTTAAAAAATCTAGAATACTAGGGAGTTTGTTCACAAAAAAGTCATTAACCAGGAGGAGTCGATGGTCTCGCAATTTCATACGTGCAAAATGAACCGAATCGTTATATGATGGTAGGGTAATCGAAAAGTGAGGAGAAATCAAAGAATGAAAGCTTTCTTTAAAGAATTATTAAGTTGGATCTTATATCTGTGCGTTTGGCTGGGTGTCCTCTTTGTGGTTTATAATTGGGTGGCCCAACCCTTCCAAGTGGATGGGTCGTCGATGGAGCATACGCTGGAGGATGGCGAGCGCTTATGGATGTGGAAACTAGGCAAGATCGACCGATTTGATGTTGTCATCTTTCCTGAACCTTTTCAAAGAGAGGAGGACCCCAACCGGCTCTACGTGAAACGGGTCATTGGCTTGCCCGGGGATACAATCGCCAGCAAGGGCGATCGGCTCTTGATTAATGGCAAGGAGATGGAGGAGCCCTACCTAGAAGAGAAGGCGGATGAGTATAAGCAAGGGCAAGGTCAATTGTTTACGCAAGACTTTGACATGACAGAACTCACAGGGGAACAGGTTGTCCCTGAAGGTAAATTATTTGTGATGGGAGATAATCGACGCAATTCCTTAGATAGTCGATCTTTCGGATTTATTGATGAAGAAGATGTGTTGGGTGAAGCGACATTTATCTATTGGCCTTTGGCTGAATTTGGGTCGTTAGAAAGCTATCAATTAAATGAAGACCAATCCGCCATTGTCAGCAAATAAAGGGACTTGATCTATTGGGCAATCTTGCTATAATTGGAAGCAAATAGATCAGTAAATTTTTGATGGTTACTAAGCGAGAGATAGACGGTGCAAGTATCTCCCCACTCAAGGATTGAACCTGCTATTTTTTTAGGATAGGTAGCCCCTTTATCGCTTGGAGTTGGCATCAATCAATGATGCAATCAAGGTGGTACCGCGGAGATGATTGAACCTTCGTCCTTTATGGGACGGAGGCTTATTTTTTTAGGAGGAAGAGCATGGTAACGAGAAAAGAAGATTTTTCAAAATGGTATTTACAAATTATCCAGCAAGCAGATTTAATGGATTATTCCCCTGTTCGAGGTTGTATGATTTTTAAGCCGAATGGCTTTGAGCTGTGGGAACATATTCAGGCGTATTTTAACAAACGTCTGAAGGAGGAAGGGATTCGGAATGCTTACTTCCCAATGCTGATTCCAGAAGCTTTCTTCAATAAGGAGAAGGATCATGTGGAAGGGTTTAGTCCGGAATTACCTTGGGTGACAGAAGCAGCGGGAGAGCCATTGGAAGAACGTCTTGCTTTGAGACCGACCTCAGAGACTATGATTGGAGATGCTTTCTCCAAATGGATCAATTCCTATCGAGACCTTCCCTATGAAATTAACCAGTGGGCTAATGTTTTTCGCTGGGAGAAGCGGACGCTTCCTTTCTTAAGGACATCTGAATTCTTGTGGCAGGAAGGGCACACTGCCCATGCGACCGCTGAAGAAGCCCAAGAGCGGACGCAAAAGATGCTTGAGATCTACGCAGAGATGATTGAAGGCCTGTTGGCGGTTCCGGTCTTCCAAGGTGAAAAGACCCCTTCCGAACGCTTTGCTGGAGCAGTTCAGACCTTATCCGTCGAATCCATGATGCAAGATGGTAAGGCCGTGCAAACGGGGACCTCTCATTACATGGGGACCAAGTTTGCGGAAGCCTTTAACATTCGCTACTTAAACCCTGACAATGAACATGTTTATGCGTATACAACTTCTTGGGGTGTCTCCACCCGTCTGATTGGTGCAATGATCATGACCCATTCCGATGACCAAGGTTTAGTCTTACCGCCCGCAGTCGCACCTCAACAGGTGGTCTTCATTCCAGTGGGACCTAAGAAGAAATTACCAGAAGTCCTTGATAAAGTTAAAGACTTGAATCAAGCGCTTCGTGACCGGGGAATTCGCACCTATGTGGATGACAGCGATAATTCTGCAGGTTATAAGTTTAATGAGTGGGAGCTACGTGGAGCCGCCTTGCGGATCGAAATTGGACCACGAGATATTGAAAATCAACAGGTCATCATGAAGGCTCGTGACTTACAAGATAAGGAAGCGGTCGGCTTCACTGACCTTGTGGCAGAAGTGGAAGCCCAATTAGAAGCCATGCAAACGCGTCTCTTAGATAAAGCGCGGCAAATGAACCAGGCGAATTGTTATACCCAGATTGAGACTTTGGAGGAATTGGAAGCCCATATTGCAGCTAAGAAGGAAGCGAACGAAGTACCTGGTTGGGTCCTAGCAGGATGGGATGGAACGGAAGAAACGGAAGCTCTCATTAAGGAGCGCACAGGCTTTACAACACGTAATATTCCATTTGACCGGTACTTTGAAGGGGACAATGCCTTGCCACGTAAGGACACGTGTATTGTGACAGGGAAGCCAGCCTGCCATACAGTCTGGTTAGCTCGTGCTTATTAAGAAGGAGTGATCCTGTGGAGAGACCTATCAAGCTTTGTCGTCAAACGCGTGCCATTCAGACCCATCGGATCTTGCCAAGTCATTGCAATATGCACCAGACCTTATTTGGCGGACGGCTGATGGAATTCATTGATAATTGTGCCTCAATCTCCGTCTCCAGACATACGCGCTCACTCTGTGTAACAGCTTCGATGGATAGTTTGAACTTTATTCGTCCTCTACAACTCTCCGATTCGACCTGTGTCGAAACCTATGTATCGGGTGTTGGAACGACCTCTGTTGAAGTCTTTGTCAAGGTCATTGGTGAGCGGCTAGAAACAGGCGAGCGCTACCTGGCGGCAACGGCTTTCTTAACCTTCGTGACTGTCCCTAAGAACGGCCAAAAGGTGATTGCGCCTGGTATTAAGGCTGAAAGTCCAGAAGAAATTCTCGTTACATCTGGCTATGAAGAAAGGCGGCAACGACGACTGGCAGCTAAAGAAGCAGACCAACGCTTCAACCAAGAGATTAATATCCATCAACCCTGGCTAACTGAGGAGTAAAATTCCTAATTACTTGAGAGATCGGTCATCCAGGCGAGCGAGTTTAGGCATGATGGATGCATGATGCACCATAGGAAGGAATCAATTATGAAATGTTTAGCACTCGATACTTCGACTTCCACCCTATCTTTGAGCCTTTTTCAAGAAGGGGAATTATTAGCTAGTCGGAGTTCTAATATTACTAAGCAGCATGGTGAGCATTTGCTCAACCAGGTTGCCCAGATATTAGACCAGGCCCAATGGCAAGCCAGTCAACTGGATGCCCTCTATCTCGGACAGGGGCCTGGTTCCTATACGGGATTGAGAATAGGAGCGACCATGGCCAAAGTCTGGGCCAAGAACCTGGGGTGTTCTTTGTATGCTTGTTCCAGCTTGGCCTTGATGGCAGGTCAGATTCAAGATCCTGGTGAAAACCTGATCTTAGTGCCACTGATGGATGCGAGACGGGGAACCGCCTATACGGGCGCTTACCAATGGCAAGCGGGTCAATTGGTCCAGCTGGTCGAAGACCAACATGTGGATTGGCAAGAATGGGTTGAATCGACCCTTTGCCCTGCACTTGAATCGACCTGTAACCGAAGCTGCTTAGTCTTCATCACGACCGATGGATGGGACTTGGTTGACCTGGTTAAGGACCAG
The DNA here is from genome assembly GCF_000245795.1 of Facklamia languida CCUG 37842. GTDB lineage: Bacteria > Bacillota > Bacilli > Lactobacillales > Aerococcaceae > Facklamia > Facklamia languida. Next base: position 872,300 of record NZ_JH601133.1, read on the forward strand.
CTCGTTTCTTTACTTCCCTACCATGTGATCACTGGGCATCACGCTTGGCCCGATACTCGGTCTGCTCTAATAGTACCCCATGAAGAGGTCCAGGATATTGATACCTTTACCCCCTTCTATGCTCATTTAACCTTGGCGGAACAAGAGTGGGCTCAAAGAAATGCAAAAGAGATAAATAAACATGAAAAATATGTGGAACAAACTAATGAAACCAATTTGTCATAAGTCCTTTCATTCGGTTAATCATCGAGCGATGAACCAATTAGCTTGCTGGTTGGCAAACTATCCGGCTCTTGAAGGCTTTGGGGGGAGCATCTCTCCTCGGATAGCAGTCTTTGATGATCTCGTCGAGATGGTGGCCCTGGAGGAACGTGGCTATCAAGGATATGTAGCCTGGTCCTTAGAAGACTTTCAAAGAGATTGGCGGTTAAATCGCCATGGGGTTTATATCGTCTTAGAAGCGAGCAAAGTGGGTCCGATCATTGGGATGGTGACGGGGCGGTTTATTGAGGGGTGCAGTCACATCAGTCATCTAGTCATTGATCCTGCTTGGCAAGGACAAGGATTAGGGGCCTATCTATTAGAAGTCTGGTTGAGGGCCAGTCAAGTCCTAGGCAAGAAGGCGGTTGAATTAGAGGTTAGGGAATCAAATTGCCGTGCGCAAAGACTGTATTATCGTTTTGGCTTCAAACAAGTGGCTCGTAAAGAATTCTACTATGAGGAAAGTGGGGAGACGGCCTTACTCTTAAGATGTTCATTAAGAGAATGGCCATTTAGCGAATGATTGAAAGTGTTTATTATCAGGCGCCAGAGATCCCTGCTGTGATTGAAGAAGCGGTCTGCCAATCGAATCAAACCTTTAATTGGTCCTTGGAAGCCAGCCGGGCCGACCTGATGAATCCCCTGACCCGGTTGATGGTCCTGCAGGGCGCTGGTCAGGTCTATGCTTATTGTGGTTGGCACCAGGTGGTTGATGAGGCGACGATCAATTATTTTTGGGTGGCTCCCGCCTGCCGCCGCCAAGGCTTAGGCCGTCAGCTATTAGCAGCAGCCCTAAAAGAAATGACCCATGACGCTATTAAAGCAGTCTATTTAGAAGTGCGTGCGAGTAACCAAGCGGCCCTTGGCTTATATGATCAACTAGGCTTCCTACCTATCGGGAGACGGCCGCAATACTACCATGCCCCATCCGAAGATGGGATCCTTTTGCAATACCAAGTAGAGGAAGGAGAGAAGTAAGATGGAATCAATCATTCTAGCTCTTGAATCGTCTTGTGACGAGACGAGTGCGGCAATTGTACAAGATGGGAACAAGCTGCGTTCGAATATTGTGGCCTCTCAAGTAAAGAGTCACATGCGATTCGGGGGTGTTGTACCAGAGGTGGCTAGCCGTCATCACGTCGAACAGATTACACAAGTGATTGACTTGGCCATAGAAGAGGCTGGACTAGAAAGTGTGGGGCAAGTTGATGCGATTGCGGTGACTCAAGGTCCTGGTTTAGTTGGCCCTTTGTTGGTTGGAATTACTGCCGCTAAGACTTTAGCTTTTGCCTATAATAAGCCGATCATTCCAGTCAATCATTTGGCCGGTCATATCTATGCAGGGCGGTTTCTGAGACCCTTGAAATTTCCCTTACTTGCTTTACTGGTATCGGGTGGGCACACAGAATTTGTCTACATGGAGGGGGAAGCGGACTACCATGTGATTGGCGAGACCCAGGATGATGCGGTCGGAGAAGCCTATGACAAGGTCGGACGACTGCTCAACCTCCCCTATCCAGCAGGAAAATTCATGGATGAACTGGCTCATCAGGGAAATCCTCAAGCTTATGATATCCCTCGGTCGATGCTCTATGAAGAGAACCTCGATTTCTCCTTCTCGGGAATCAAGTCCAATGTCATGAATAAGGTCCATAATGCTCAGCAAAGAGGGGAGACCCTTCAGCGCGAAGACTTGGCTGCCAGCTTTCAAGCAGCGGTGGTCGACATCGTCCTTGGTAAGGTTCAAAAGGCCCTTGTCCAATTGCCTGCTATCCAACAATTTGTTCTAGCAGGGGGTGTGGCAGCAAATTCAGGCTTGAGATCTGGCCTTCAAGAACTGTTTGATACGGATTACCCCGATATTGACCTCTTAATCCCTCCCTTATCCTTATGTGGGGACAATGCGGCTATGATTGGGGCGGCTGCTGAACCTCTCTTCAGGGCTGGAACCTATTCAGACTTGTCCTTTAATGCGCGGCCAGGCTTGATGCTCAAGTGAATAAACTTTCCATTGACAAGCCTTCGCCTTAAATGACTCACAACAAAAAAATAAAAGACACTGACGATTCAATCGTCGGTGTCTTTTGGTTTTTATTTAAGGATAGAGGCCAGCCAGATAGAGGGTTGCGTGTCTATAGAGTGGCTTTTGACGGGATGAACGCCCCCGGCCTCTCTTCTTAAGCGTCTTAAGGAGCGAGGTGGGGATAGCGTTCTAAGAAGTCTTCAAGGGCCAGTGCGGCCTCTTCCCAGTGATCAATGGCTTCTTGGGCGGCTTCTTGTTTCTGCTTTAGGGCTTGGTCAAGGTCAAGCAAGCGGTTTTGGTCATTCTCTTGAGCGGCTTGTGCCATTTCCTCATGCAGGTTGGTAATCGCTTGGTCGATCGCTTCACTCCTTGCCCAAGCAGCTTCGACACTTGCTTGCAGCTTTTTATAGTCGCTTCGGATCCTCTTATTGACTTCATAGTCATTCGGGGAGCTTTCATGATGGGAGAGGGACTTTTGGTCTGTCGCATCTGGTTCCTGGTTAAATGCCTCCATTTCGGCCTTCTTGGCCAAATAGTAATCATAGTCTCCTAGGTAGAGGGTCGACCCCTCGGGACTGATTTCAATTACCTGGGTGGCGATCCGATTGATAAAATATCGGTCATGTGAGACAAAGAGCAGGGTGCCATCATATTCAATTAAAGCTTCCTCAAGGACTTCTTTGGAATCGAGGTCCAAGTGGTTCGTTGGTTCGTCCAATAAAAGGGTATTATCATGCTCGGTTGCCAATAAGGCCAGGGCCAAGCGGGCTTTCTCTCCTCCGCTGAGCATGCTGACTTTCTTGTCGACAGTATCGCCTGAGAAGAGGAAGGATCCTAAGATGGATCGAATTTGCCATTCATCGGTGGTATCATGGGCTTGCCACAAGGTTTCTAAGACTGTTCGAGATTCATCCAGTTGGTTGACATTTTGATCATAATAACCAATGCTGACATTGGTCCCCCATTTGAATGTTCCTTGGAGAAGGGGAAGTTGGTGGAGCAGGGTCTTGAGGAGGGTAGTCTTGCCAACCCCATTGGGCCCAACAATCGCAATCGCATCCTGCTTCTTTAATTCAAGTTGAATGGCCTGAGCCAGGGGTTGATGGGCTTGATAACCGATGGACAAATCTTCAACATCCAGGACGCGTTCTCCGGACTCCTTGCCACTGGTAAATTGAATACGAGGCGCCTTTGCGTCTTGTTTAGGCTTTTCAATCCGGTCCATCTTTTCCAGCTGTTTGCGGCGACTTTGAGCGCGTTTGGTCGTGGAAGCGCGGACGATATTTCTTTTAATGAAGTCTTCCAACTTATGAATCTGGGTCTGCTGTTTGAGGTATTCTTTCATTTCTTTTTCTAGTCGGGCTTCTTTCTCAACAATATAGTCGGAATAATTTCCTTTATAGAGATGAAGTCGGTGGTGGCGCATCTCAAAGACTTGATTCACCACCCTATCAAGGAAGTAACGGTCGTGTGACACAATTAGAAGCGCTCCCTTGTAAGACAATAAGTACTGTTCTAACCAGGTTAAAGTGGCCACATCTAGGTGGTTGGTTGGCTCATCCAGGACCAGTAAGTCATAATCCTTAAGAAGGATTTGGGCAAGGGCCAGTCGGGTCTTCTGTCCCCCTGATAGGGAGTTGACGGGTGTTTGGTAGTCTTCTGGTTTGAAGCCAAAGCCATGAAGGACGGTCCGGACGTCAGATTCAATTTGGTAGACATTCTTCTCCTCCAGTGCGAGCTGAACTTGGTCATACCGCTGGATGGCTTCCTGATAAGCTGGGCTGTCAAATTGGCCTTGGTCTGCTAGGTCAGCGACAGCTTGAGAAGCCTGGATGGCTTCTTGTCTGAGAGTCAAAGACTCACTGAAAACACTCATCATTTCATCCCAGATGGACTGGGTTGAGTGAAGGGCGACATGCTGCTCCAGGTAACCAATCTTCAGTCCTTTGGCGCGTGAGAAGGCTCCGTCATTGATCGGTTCTTCATTCATAATTTGTTTAATGAGTGTCGATTTCCCTGTCCCGTTGCGACCAATTAAGGCAATTCGGTCTCGGTCTTGAATGCTGAAGTTGACCTCTTGATAGAGGGTCTGGTCTGCGAAACGTCGACTGACATTATTTGCTTGTAATAAGATCATAGCTAGCCCACCTTTACAATATCGGGGATAGTATACCATTAAATAAGTGATGATAATAGGTCACGAGATCTTTGATTTGCCTTTCAGTACGGCATGATCACTTCCATTTGACACAATCATTAAAAGAACAAATAAATAATTGGCAGAATAAAGAAATGATGATATACTAAAATTAAAACTATTGTGATGAATCACACAAGGCGTTCCCGATCAAGTGCATAGGCGGGATGCATGAAGGAGGGCTGAATGATGGTAAAAGAAATTCCAAGAGCGACGGCTAAACGTCTGCCAATTTATCATCGCTATTTACGTTTTTTACATAATGCAGGCAAGTCCCGGATCTCGTCCACTGAATTGAGCGAAGCCGTTAAGGTGGATAGCGCGACTATCCGACGGGATTTTTCTTATTTTGGCGCACTCGGCAAACGGGGCTACGGCTATGATGTTGAATATTTACTGCAATTCTTTAGTAAGGCGCTCAATCAGGACCGATTGGTGACAACTGCACTGATTGGTGTTGGTTCGCTAGGTAATGCCCTCTTGAATTACAATTTCCGTAAGTCTAATAATGTTAGGATTGGGGCAGGTTTTGACGTTAACCCAGACCTGGTAGGCACGGTCCATGCGGGTATTCCAATTTACTCGATCGATGAACTAGAAGCCCAATTGGCGATTCAAGAGATTGAGGTTGCTATCTTAACCGTTCCCCAAGAATTTGCGGATGAGATTATGGATCGACTGATTGCAGCTGGGATTAAAGGCGTCTTGAACTTTACGCCCTTGCGATTTGAAGCACCCGAATCAGTTCGCATTCAGAATGTCGACCTCACCAATGAATTGCAGACCCTGATCTACTTTATTAACCAAGATGAACTGGATCCTCAACTCAAGCAGGATGACCACTAAGATGCCTGGCCGCTGAGCGGTCTGGGCGTCTTTTTTTCTTGGGCTGACGATTTCGCTTGCAATTTGGTCAAAGATGGTCTATTATAATCAATGTGATTAGCACTTGATCATCTTGAGTGCTAAATCAGCGCTTAAATCAAAGCTCAACGATTAAATGGAGGGAATAACATGTTAAGACCTTTAGCAAAAAGAATAGTATTAAAAGCAAAGGAAGCCGAAGAAACGACAGCTAGCGGCTTTGTACTTCCAAGCTCTGCTCAAGACAAGCAACAAATCGGTGAAGTGATCGCCATTGGTTCTGAGATTGAAGATAAAGATGGAATTAAAGTCGGTGACCAAGTGATCTACAAATCATTCTCAGCGACTGAAGTAAAAGACGACGGTCAAGAATTTGTGATTATTGACCTAAAAGAAGTTCTAGCAGTGATCGAATAATTCCCTGTCTCTGTTTAAGGGACCAGGTTGAGAACAAATAGATAGAGAAGGAGCATGAATATGGCAAAAGAATTAAAATTTTCAGAAGACGCACGGACAGCCCTCTTACGTGGGGTCGATATTTTAGCGAATACCGTTAAGACAACAATGGGACCTAAAGGACGGAATGTCGTTCTCGATAAGTCCTTCGGTTCACCCTTAATTACAAATGATGGGGTGACCATTGCCCGTGAGATCGAATTAGAAGATCGCTATGAGAATATGGGCGCTCAATTGGTGCAAGAAGTGGCTTCTAAGACAAATGATATTGCGGGTGACGGGACAACCACGGCTACTGTTTTGACTCAAGCGATTGCTCGCGAAGGGATGAAGAATGTCACAGCAGGTGCTAACCCTGTAGGGATCCGTCGTGGAATTGACAAGGCAACAAAGGTTGCGGTGGAAGCCTTGAAGAGTCTATCCCAACCTGTTTCGTCTAAGGAAGCGATTGCTCAAGTAGCGGCTGTTTCTTCAGGAGATCCTAAGATCGGTGAATTAATTGCGGATGCAATGGAAAAGGTAGGTAATGATGGGGTCATTACTATTGAAGATTCTCAAACAATCGAGACCGATCTGCAAGTTGTAGAAGGAATGCAATTTGACCGTGGTTACCTCTCTCAATATATGGTCACAGATAATGAGAAGATGACAGCTAATCTTGAGAATCCTTATATCTTTATAACCGATCGTAAGATTTCAAACATTCAAGATGTCTTACCTATGTTAGAATCTGTTATGCAATCAGGTCGTCCAATTCTGTTGATTGCGGAAGATGTGGAAGGTGAGGCCCTACCAACCTTGGTACTTAATAAGTTACGGGGCACTTTAAATGTTGTGGCGGTTAAGGCGCCTGGATTTGGTGACCGTCGTAAGGCGATGCTCGAAGATATTGCGGTTCTAACTGGAGCAACTGTCTTATCAGAAGAATTAGGCTTTGAATTAAAGGATGCGACTGTAGACCACTTAGGTTCTGCAAGCAAAGTCGTGGTGACCAAAGATCACACAACACTCGTTGAAGGAGCAGGGTCAACCGACGCGATCCAAGACCGTGTGACTTTAATCAAGTCTCAAGTAGAAGAGACCACTTCAAGCTATGACAAAGAAAAATTACAAGAACGTCTAGCCAAGTTAGCCGGTGGTGTTGCCGTGATCAAGGTCGGAGCAGCGACTGAAACTGAACAAAAAGAAATCAAGTTACGGATCGAAGATGCCTTGAACTCTACTCGGGCAGCTGTGGAAGAAGGGATCGTACCAGGCGGTGGTACAGCTTACCTTAACATTAAAGACCAAGTTGCAGCTACAGAATCTGAGACCGACGATGAATCGACCGGTGTTAAGATCGTGGTTCGTGCCCTAGAAGAACCTATTCGCCAAATTGCTGAGAATGCTGGTAAGGAAGGGTCTGTGGTCATCAATGAAGTCCTCAATGCCCAAGCTGGAACCGGTTATAATGCAGCAACTGACCAATATGAAGATATGATTGCTTCAGGAATTGTGGATCCAACCAAGGTTACACGTTCTGCTTTACAGAACGCCGCTTCTGTTGCTGCTCTCTTACTGACAACTGAAGCAATTGTCGCTGAAATTCCAAAAGATGAACCAGAAATGCCCGGTGCACCTGGCGGCATGGGGATGATGTAAGTTTAATATGAATGATGACCTGGTCTTTTAAGACTAGGTCATTTTTCTTTTTTTAATTGAAGACAATCTCCTACGTTTAGTCTATGGCTCTCCCAGTTAATCCTTCGCCAGGCGAGAGCTAGCGAGTTTTTGCTAGTTCGAGAAAGATGAAATGATAGATTGGATGAGCAGCAATAATCAATTAAGGACAATTACTTTATGACCTAAAGGGAACATGGTATACTAGCCTTACGGAAATAGATGCTAATGTATAGGGGGAAATAGCATGAAAAATAAAATCAAATTATTGACAAAGTCAGGAATTGCCTTGTTAACGGCGATGACCTTCATGGGTGCTGCTAAACCTCTGGCCCAGACATATTATACGGTTCAGCCGGGCGATACCTTCTATCATATTGCCCAACGTTACGGCTTAGATTACCATTACTTGATGGCCCTCAATGGCCGCTCTTCTTCCTACTTAGATGTGGGGGACCAAATTCTCATCCAAGCAGGATCTCAGGGTGAGGGGGAAGCGGTCAACCCACCAAGTGACAATGGACCCGTCAACTCTTCAGGTTATTACCGGGTCCAAGCTGGCGATACGCTCTATGATATTGCCCGAGCATACGGAATGAGTGTGAATTATCTGATGGCCCTCAATGGCATCACCTCCACCTACATCCATGTGGGGGATGTCTTAGCTGTGAACCAGACGACGGCTCCTGCGCCTCAGCCACCTACTTCTTCGAATGGGACGGCCCACTTGGTCCAGCCAGGAGACAACCTCTCCAGTATTGCTTTTACCTACGGGGTGACGGTTGCTCAACTGAGAGCTTGGAATGGTTTAGTGACGGACTTGATCTATCCAGGTGATCGGATTGCGATCGTGGAAGGTGGAACTTCTTCAATCACTCCTAATCCAACACCACCTAGTCAATCACCAAGAGGCAATGATTCCACGTCAGCAGGAAGTCATTCGATCGCTCCTGGTGAGACCCTCTACGATATTGCCCGGGCCTACGGTTTATCATACGAACAGCTAATGGCCTATAACGGACTGTCATCTACGATGATTTATCCGGGTCAAATCCTCTACTTGCCGACAAGTAATGGTTATACACCGGCCCCTAATCCATCTCAATCCACCAATCCGAGTCAAGGGCAAAGTCCAAGTCAAACAAGTGAACCCAATGAAACCACGACCCAACCAAGTTCTCAAACAAATGAACCAACTGAAACCACAACCCAAGCAAGTTCTCAAACAAATCAGGAAACGACGAGCGAATCATCAGACTCTGAAAGTCGTCCGTCTGACAAGAAAAAGAACAAGAACAAGGTGACTCGCCTACGGATTCCGCAAACAGCGACTAAGAAAAAGAAAGACTTAGCGGATCCTCAGACTAAGGCTTTAGATCCCGAATCGATTGACTTAGTGACCCATGAGGTCGTGGAGGGGGAGACGCTGGAGGAGATTGTTGCAGAATATGATGCCTCTATGGACGACGTTCGCACCTGGAACAAATTACTGAATACTGAAGTCCAAGCGGGTGATATTCTCTACCTATCAGATCCTAGTCAAGCGGTGACTCGCTATGGACAAGTACGGCCTTTGAAGGATGCTTATCCGGTTCATTACCTGGTGAAGCGGACGGATGACCTGGACGGCTTGGCAGATCTCTTCAATGTGAAGCCCGGTTGGATTCGTCAGTGGAGTGAACTCGAGGACGAAGAAGCCATTGAACCAGGACAAGAGCTTGTTGTAACTCATCCACAGGCTAAGCCAGACCTCTACACGGTTGAAGCCGAGGACTCCTTAGATTCTATTGCAGAAGCCCACCAAGTTTCTGTTGAAGCGATCCGTGAATGGAATGGCTTGTTGGATAATGTGATCTATATCGGCGAAGAATTAGCAGTCTCTAATCCAATGCCAACCTACCACCAAGTTCAACCAGGTGAGACCTTGGAAGTAATTGCTGAGGAATATGATTTGTCAATTGACCAGTTGCGCGAGTGGAACAAACTTCCAGCAGAGACCATGATTGTGAATGGCTTGCTCATTGTTTCGGACCCTAAGGTCTATGAAGGGGAAGAAGAGAAGGCCGCTGAAAGTGAAGCCGATACCGCTTCCGATAAGGAAGAAGCAGCTGAAGAAACAAGCGAAGATACAGACGAGACAACCGAAGCGACAGAAGCAGCCGAATAGATGGTTGAATGACATGTGGCTCGCTGATCAAATCTATTATAAAAATCCCTTTCCGTTTGAATGGAAAGGGATCTTTTCTATTTCATGAATGCTGTGTTCTGGTTATTGACGGGCCAAGCTATGCCAAGCAGCATGCTGGCCGGCAACAGCACCGGTCGTAAAAGCGGCTGTAATATTATAGCCTCCTGTGTAGCCGTTGATGTCTAAGATCTCACCACAGAAGAAGAGGCCAGCCATGAGCTTAGACTGGAGAGTTTGGGGGACGATTTCTTTTAAGTGAACCCCGCCACCCGTGACAAAGCCTTTCGCGATCGGCTGGCTCCCGTAAGATGTAATGGGAAAGGCTTTGATGCGCTGCCACAAGGCGGTTATTTGTTGGTGGTCGATTTGCTTATAAGCGCTACCGATCGGGATGTTGACTTGCTGGTGAATTAAGTGGGACAATTTCTCAGGAAGGTAGGGTTTAAGGAGGGTCACCAGCTGCTTGTTACGCTGGGCGTCCGCTTCTTCCATCAGATCTGACTGACTGCGGTCCGGGACCAGGTCAATGGTCAGGTGAGCAGTGGTTGCCTGATTGTGCATGAGAAATTGGTTAACATGCCCCGAACAGCGCAGGATGGCTGGCCCCGAATAGCCAAAGTGAGTAAAGATCATATCCATCCGATGCGTGACAATCGCTTTATCATGGTCATCCCATAAGGTGACTGCCACATCCCGCAGAGAAATCCCTTGGAGTGTTTTGTCTTGGATAAACGAATCATTTGATAGCAAGGGGGACTCCGTCGGATAAAAGTCCGTCAAGGTATGGCCAGCAGCCTCTGCCCACTGGTAGCCATCGCCTTGGGAACCTGTTCTAGGATAGGCCATGCCCCCCACAGCTAGAATCACGGAGTGGGCAGTGATTGTCTGCCCTCGACGAGTGGTAAGCCCCGAGACATGCTTGTGGACATGGTCATAATTGATCTGGGCTACGGGGTCATCTAGGCGGAGGTCGACTTGTAAATGACTTAATTCAGCGACTAGACAATCGCGAATGGTTCGGGCAGAATCTGTGACGGGGAACATGCGGCCGTGGTCCTCTTCCTTTAGGGGAATTCCCCGGTCGATAAAGAAGTGCATAATGTCCTCTTGGTCAAATTGATCCAGGGTCGAATAAAGGAACTTGCCATTTCCTGGAATATGGGCGATTAAATCATCCCGAGAAGACCGGTTGGTTACGTTACATCGCCCTCCACCTGTCAGGATCAACTTACGGCCTGGCTTCTGGTTCTTTTCGATGACTAGGACACGGGCCCCATTCATCGCGGCATGGATACCTGCCATCATACCGGATGTTCCGGCTCCTACTACGATGACATCATAGTCGACTTTAGACATGGACTTTCCTCCTTTTGTTATCGATTATAGCATAGAAGGGCAGAGAATTAGGAAGACAGGCCTGATCGAAAAAGACAGCCAAACAATCCCGTCAGCCAAAAAAGTGATTGACAGGTCCTTTTATTTTCGGTATTATGATGAACGGTATTGTTTACCCCACTAAAGAGCCCCGGAAACTCTTAGTAACCGTAAACAACTAGATAGATAATGGAGGAAAATAACGTGCGTCAAACATATATGGCTAAAAAGAACGAAGTTGAACGCAATTGGGTCCTATTGGATGCGACAGATGTGCCATTAGGTCGTCTTTCAGCAGCCGTTGCGTCCATCTTGCGCGGTAAGAACAAACCAACCTATACGCCTCACGTAGATACAGGAGACTTTGTCATTGTGATCAATGCAGAGAAAGTCGCTTTAACAGGTAAGAAAGTAACAGACAAGAAATATTATGACTATTCAGGACACCCAGGTGGTATGCGTGTAACCACTGCTGGTGAAATGCGTGATAAGAAGCCAACCCGTTTAATTGAACGTTCTGTTAAGGGAATGCTTCCAGATAATCGCTTAGGACGTAAGCAATTCACTAAACTTTTCGTCTATGTGGGATCTGAACACCAACATGCAGCTCAACAACCGCAAGCAATTGATATTAATACGATTATTTAAGGAGGGATTAAATGGCTACAGTACAATACTTAGGAACGGGACGTCGGAAGAATTCATCAGCTCGTGTACGTTTAGTACCTGGAACGGGTGAATTTACTGTAAATGGTAAGACATTGGAAGAGTACATTCCATTTGCCCACTTACACGAAGTAATCAAGCAACCTTTCAACGCTACAGAGACCCTTGGCTCATATGATATCATCGTGAATGTTCGCGGTGGTGGCTTCTCAGGCCAAGCAGGAGCAATCCGTCATGGAATCGCACGTGCCCTATTAAATGTAGATCCTGACTTCCGTTCAGCACTCAAGTCCGCTGGCTTGTTAACTCGTGACCCACGGATGGTTGAACGTAAGAAACCAGGTCTTAAGAAAGCGCGTAAAGCGTCACAATTCTCAAAACGTTAATATTATTGTTATATCAATGTTTCAAGCACTTCATGGTTCACACCATGGGGTGTCTTTTGGTTTAGGACTCATTTAGAAAATATAGTCAAGTCCATAATCCTGTGTAAAATACTATACAATGTCTTATCGGTTTCTTACTGATCCAACTTAATATATTTTTTTGTAGAGATCAGCCATTCATCATGAAGATCCATAAGAACAGCGCCTATTAATCGATTAGTTGAAGCTCGATTGGGGAAGATACGAATGGTCTCTTCCTTCGGCTGACTCCTTGGTTCAGACTTTAAAAAAGGTTGGTACTTTTTAGGCGGTTGTGATCATTGTCAATTATTGTATAATGTAAAGCATCTTCGAAGCCTTTATATTAGCTATCAAGTGTTGAATGTTTCTTGGTAAAGTAAATAATTTTCTCAAAGAAATCCTCTGATAAAACATCCACGAGAATAAGGTAGTTGTACAGTTCAATTACTAAGAGTCGCTTGTGGGAGATTAATTGAATTCGTGAAATTGAATAGGAGATAATAATATGACCGAAGCACAAATAAATATATTAATAGGTTTCTTATTGGGATTAATTCCTCCCTTATGTAAGGGAATATACACTTACTTGAGGAGTTTAAAGAGGAAAAACGATTTTAAGAATCTAATAATAAAAATATATATACTTCCGATTAAGGAAAATTTGAAAGATGCTAAGAGTGGTAGCATTGATGTAAAAAGCATTACTGATAAAATAGAATCAATGGGTAAAAAACTAAGCTATTTAAAAAATGAAGAATTGAAGTTTTTGAATTCGGAAGAACAATTCTTTTATATCAGAGTGTTAGAATTTACTAAAAGTAAACTTTGTTTAATATGTAATAAATTAAAAGATTATAATTATGTATCTTTTCAAAAAGACAATACCATAAGACAAGTTAATGAATTTGAAGAAGAGAATATAAATAAATCTTTAGAAATTATAGATGAGTACATAAATAATGTTAATGATTATGCAAAGTTGAAAACAGATTAGTTTATGTCCATATTCTTAGCGGAATGTACTAGTGATGTGACTATGTAACATAATATAAACAATTTAGTAGGGACTAGCTATTGAATCCATCAATCCCTATTTTCGGATTTTGGAGTGAGGCTCACTCTAGTTTGGTCATTTTGGTGTCGTTCATCTTTATTTTTTAAGAGGTGGGTATAATCCTGATTAAATCGGCTGTATCAGCTAGTCAATTTATCTAAACGGGCCAATGGCCCTCTAACTGAACCTTATCCATGCAATAAAATTTGAGACAAGAAAAAAACTCATTGAAAACGTTTCAATAGTATTATAAGATGAAGGCAGAATAAGTAAGCAGTTACACGGAGGGGTATGAATGAGTAAAAAAATGATCTTATTAGCTTGTGGTACCGGAATGTCAACAACCATGTTAGTCAATAAAATAAAAAAAATAGTGCAAGACCAAGAATTGAACTATGATTTCCATGCTTGTTCCATGGATGAGGCCAATGCGATTATGGATCAAGAGAAAGTGGATGTCTTATTATTAGGTCCTCAAGTTGCCTATATGGAGAATAGTATTTCAAAGGCCCGTGCTCCTCAAGGCATCAATGTTGGGGTGATTAATAAGGATGACTATGGCTTAGCTAATGGTAAGAATGTCCTGACTTATGCGGAGACACTACTTTAATGGAAGAAAATGAAATCAACCAGGTCGCCATGGTCCTAATTGCGAATAGTGGGGATGCCCGTAGCAAGTTTATGGAGGCGATCGCGCTTGCTAAGAACCGTTACTTTGACCAAGCTCAGGATAAATTTGATGAGGGAAAGGCTTCGCTTAGGCTGGCTCATCAAGCTCAAACCGACTTATTGACGCAAGAAGCTGGCGGTGAAAGGGTGGCTCTATCACTCTTGCTTTTGCATGCGCAAGACCATTTGATGAATGCCATGACGGTACGTGATTTTGCACAAGAGCTGATCGATTTATATCAGCGTTTAGCTTAGGCTCGGAGGGTCTTTTTCCGAGCTTATTTTGTCTTGTAGCAAGATTCTAGAGGTCGGTTAAATGTGTAAGTGATCGAGGAGGGATGGCTTATAAAGCAAGAAATCACACGGTTTGAGACTTTGAATGAATTGTACTATCGAGGTTTATTAGATAATGAGTCACTTCAGACTCAGGAATGGCGGACTCACCAGGCCATCAAGGCAGTTGAGGACTCTTTGATCGCTTGCTTTCAAAGTCAGCTACCTAGCTATTCTGATTTGATTTCGAACTTGACGATGGATTATTATGGACCAATTCAAGTTGATTTATTAGTGGTGGCCGATCATGTCTGGTGGGCCATTGATTGGCAGCCTCTATTAGGCTCTGCGCTTAACTCGAATCGTCATAAGGAAGCTTTTGTTAAGAGTTTGGCGCGTTTGAAAGACTTAGCCCGTTCTTTGGATCGGAAGATTCAAGTCCATCATGATCAATTTAATGAAGACCATCCAGGAGTGGTTAGGAACCCCCTTACCCAACAAATTCTTGCGTGGAACCAACGCTTATTCCAGTCACATGTCCATGATCTCGTGGCGCAAGTTCCTTTTGTGAGTGGCGATAAAGTCTACCAATACCACCGAGTGCTTAACCGCTACCGTCAGCCGCTTGAGGAAGAACTCCCAATGGTTGACGAGGCATGTTGGCAGGGCTTGAAGAAGGGATGTCGGTGTTTAAATTGTCAGTCATACACCCTCAAGATTAAGCGTAAGACCTGTCAATGTTTACACTGCGGCCAGTCTTATAGCAAGGCTCAGATGGGAAGGGCCCTCTACCGGCAATTACAAGCACTAGCCCACCATGATCATGTGGAGGTGTCGCGCGATTGGATGTTGGAATTATGTGACTATCAACTGCGGTCGACTTCGATCTGGAAGCTGATGCAAGAAGAGAAGAATTAAGCGTGGGAAGGGCACCTTTCTTGTACAAGTTATTAAATAAAGCTAAAATGAAGCTAAGAAGAGAGGAGTGAGAGGATGTTAGGGAGATCTTTTAGTGAGCTACGACGCCATTACGGCTTTTATCTGGCGATTTTTGTGATTGCCTTGATTTTTAATGTGCTGATTTGGTGGATTGCCAGTATTTTTGGCCTGGGTGAGGGCCTAGGTAATGTGATCATGATGATGACTTATTATGGACGAGGTCTAACAGATGTTCCACGTGAGGAAATGTTATACATGATGACCGATGTTTTACAGGGAATGAACCTTTCCTACTTTGTCATCTCCCAGTTATTTGTCTTCTTATTAAGTACTTTGGTTACCATCTTAATGAACCGGTCCCTATTGCAGAAAGTCAACTATCCTGAAACACAGATCGCTGATGCAGCTTATTTCAATACTCCTTTAGGTGACTGTTTGATTCTCCCACTTAAATTATTCTTCGCGCAAATCGTAGTTGGAATCCTCTATGCTGTGATTTTGTTTGCGGCGTCTCTGTTAGTGGGGGCGGCTAGTCAATCCTTTGGTAGCTTTACTTGGGTGGTGGCGGTGATTGTCTCCCTATTATTCATGGCCATGGCGGTTTTTGTCTTACCGATTCAATATTTCATCGCCTATGATGTCGAGCGGCGCTATAATTTCTGGGCTACGATCACGAAATCGATGGCAATCGGACGGGATCATTTCCTAAGAATTTTGAAGACACTCTTAGTTCAAATGGCACTCATGGTGGTCTACTTTGGCTTCTTTTCCGTGACGGCCATTTACGGCTTTGAAAGTAGTCGCGATGCCCTTACCATGATTTGGGTGATGTTCTTGATAGCGATGGCAGGCTTTATCTTTTTCTTGCTGCCGCTCATGAATATTTACCTGATCAAGACCATGAGCCAGGTGATCTCGCTGGAGTATTAAGCCTGGCTCTTGATCAAAAGTCAGACAGAAGACCCCTAGCTAGCCCTAAAGCCTACATAGATGATTCAGTCTAAAAGACGCCCAGTTTGTGGGCGTCTTCTTTGTTGGATTGGAATCTCATTTAGAGACAAAGCTAATAGGGAGGGTTGTAAAGCCTGATTAACGGGTGTATAGAGGCGTATCGCGTCATTTTTTATAGCATAAGAAAGAAGCGGTCCTATTGAAAGGAAACCGCTCCTTGGGGTTAGGGGGTAGTTGGTGATAGGGAATTAGTCTTCTGAATGGTCGGGTAGGTTGAAGAGATGGCGGATCAAGTGTTCGAAGATATTACCTGCTAATAAGATGAGCCAGGTAATATGCCAAGCACCTGACCGGTAGGACCAGATGAAGTAGACGATGAGCACGAGCGGCCAATAAATATTTTCAAAGGTCCGGTTGGCTTCAACCTGTCTTCGGTGTTTTTCAGGGTCTTGGTTGACTGTGTTAAAGTCTGGCGTGGATAGAAGCTGCTGGTAGAGTGACCGAATATTACCTGAGTAAATGAAGAGAAAGGCTGCTGCTCCAGTACAGAAGATTAAGCCAGAAACGGGCATCAGTTGGACTTGTTCGGATAGGTCCATCGAACCCACAATAATAATGGGGATAACCGGTAGAATGACAAGGGCGACCCCAATAATGGTGGCGATGGTGTGGGTCCGTTTGAAATCTTGGGCGAGGTTTTCGATTTCGCGGCGTTGGTGGCTTTTGAGGGTGTAGTGGCCCTTTTCGATCCAGGCCAAATCCTTAGACCGCTGGTGGCTGATGAGGTAGATGGCGACGGAGATGACAGTTGCAAGGAGAATGACCGTGATACCGATCGCATCAATTCCAGGCCGATCTTCGCCAAAGATGGCTTGTAGGGAGATGAAGAGGGCAACTGAGGCAATGATTATGAAGGTGGCAAGGCCATTGAGGAGGCCTAATTGTGTCTTTTTGGCGATATATTGGTTAATTTCTGGCTTAGATAGGAAAGGAACAAAAGTTTTCTTGGATTGGCTCGTCTCCTTCTTAGCAAAATTCATTTCATCCACTAATTCATCAATATCACCGAATTCAGCAATGACGCGACCGAGCGCTTCGTGTTCACTGGCACCGTTTGCGATCAGATCTGAATATTTCTCGGTCATATTCTGGGTCATCTCGGCCTTGATTCGAAGCATTTCAGGGCTGGATTCGATATTTGAGAAGAGTGAATCGATGTATGCTTGTAAAGTATCCATTATAATTCTCCTTTTAATATATTTTTGACGACTTCTTGGACCACTTGCCATTCTTGGACTTTCATTTGGAGGGCATCTTGCCCCTTAGCTGTTAAGCGATAGTAAGTTCGAGCCCGTCCATTGCTCTCTTGGCCGGGATAAGACTCAATCCATTGGGCCTTAGCCAGCCGGTTAAAGGCGGTGTAGAGGGTGGTTTCCTTAATGATATAGGCCCCTCGACTTAATTGCGTGATCTGTTTACCAATCTCATAGCCATAGGAATCACCCCAGGACAGGATTTGAAGGATAAAGAGATCATTGTAGCCACGTATCAGATCACTTGAGATCAAACGATCACCTCCTCAAGATTACTTAACCTGTCGTAGTAATTTTATTATAGACCAACTACTACGATAGGTAAAGTAAAATACTCAAAATCCATCTAAAGTCCTAGACCGCTCGTCAAGGACTTCTGGAATGCTTGTGCTATAATTGGGAGGCGATGATTGTGAAAGGAGCGATTCGAGTGGCAAAGAATAAGATTGTCATCAAAGGGGCCCGTACCCATAATTTAAAGAATATTAATCTAGAAATTCCTCGTGACCAGTTAGTGGTCGTTACGGGCTTATCTGGCTCAGGTAAATCTTCCTTAGCCTTTGATACCCTCTATGCAGAGGGACAACGCCGATATGTTGAAAGCCTATCCGCCTATGCCCGGCAATTTCTTGGACAAATGGATAAACCAGAGGTTGATGCGATTGAAGGCTTGAGTCCAGCCATCTCCATTGACCAGAAGACAACCAGCCAAAATCCGCGCTCAACGGTCGGAACAGCAACTGAAATTAATGACTTTTTGCGTTTGCTCTATGCGAGAGTGGGTGTTCCCTACTGTCCGACCCACCAGGTGGCTATTCAACGGCAATCGGTTGAGCAGATGGTCGATCGGATTCTGGAATTACCTGAGCGGACCCGGATTCAAATCTTATCACCGGTGGTCCGTAACCAACGCGGTCAACATAAGAAAGAATTCGATAAGATTGGCAAGGAAGGCTACGTGCGGGTGCGAGTCAACGGTGAGATTTATGACTTACAAGAAGTCCCCACCCTTGCCAAGAATAAGAAGCATACCATTGAAGTGGTCGTCGACCGGATTGTGGTTAAGGAAGGCATTCGGTCGCGGTTATTTGACTCGGTCGAGACCGCGATCCGCTTCTCAGAGGGGTACATGATTGTGGATGTCCTAGATGGGGAGCCTCTATACTTTAATGAACATTATTCCTGTCCCTTCTGTGATTTTTCTTTGGATGAATTGGAGCCGCGTTTGTTCTCCTTTAATGCGCCTTTTGGGGCTTGTCCAGATTGTGATGGTTTGGGCTCACGCTTGACCTTTGATGAGGACTTGATCATTCCCGATCCGGACTTGACCCTAGCGGAAGGCGCCTTAGCTCCTTGGGGTAAGGAGGGGTCTGGTTATTATGCATCCATGTTAGAACAGTTTGCCAAGAGCCAGTCGATTCCCATGGACATTCCTTTTAAGGACTTGAGCCCGGTCCAACAAGATCAAATCAAATACGGTGCTCCGGATGCGCCTTTTCGATTCACTTATGAGACCCTATATAGTGGGAAGCGACGAACCGTGGACCAGGTCTTTGAAGGGGTCATGACCAACATTGAACGGCGTTACCGTGAGACTTCATCCGAATCCATGCGGGATGCCTTACGTAAATACCTGCATGAATTAACTTGTCCAACCTGTCAGGGTAAACGGCTGAACGAGAAGGCTTTAAGCGTCAAAGTCGGTGAGATGGATATCGCTCAAGTGACGGAATTATCGATTGGAGCAGCTAAGGACTACTTCCAGTCTATGACTTTCAGCCCTCATGACCAGATGATTGCGCTGCCTATTCTTAAGGAAATTAAGGACCGGTTAAGCTTTCTGGACAATGTGGGGCTCGACTACTTGACTCTGGACCGAATTGCAGGTTCCCTATCAGGTGGAGAGGCTCAGCGGATTCGACTGGCCACCCAGATCGGATCGCAACTTAGTGGTGTCCTCTATATCTTAGATGAACCCTCGATTGGACTCCACCAACGGGATAACGATCGGTTAATTCGCTCGCTCGTCCAAATGCGTGATTTGGGCAATACGCTCATTGTGGTGGAACATGATGAGGAGACCATGTTACAGGCGGATTACCTGATTGACATGGGACCGGGTGCGGGTGAAGAGGGCGGCCAAGTGATAGCAGCGGGGACGCCTGAAGAAGTGATGGCCAATGACCAGTCCTTAACAGGCCGATACCTAAGGGGGCAAGAAGCGATTGCCATCCCAGCTGAAAGACGAACCGAAGACCGGGGCTGGGTGACGATTAAAGGGGCCAGTGAGAATAATCTTAAGCAGCTTGATGTCCAATTTCCACTAGGACGGTTGACTTGTGTCACGGGGGTTTCAGGGTCCGGTAAATCCTCCTTGGTCAATCGGATTCTTAAGGTTGCCTTGGCTAAGCGCCTGACATCGACACAGGAAAAGCCGGGCCAATTTGAATCGATTGCGGGTTATGAAGCCCTCGAGAAGGTGATTGATATTGACCAGAGCCCTATTGGGCGAACTCCACGGTCTAACCCAGCTACCTATACCTCGGTCTTTGATGACATTCGTGGCCTGTTTGCGGCGACCAACGAAGCCAAGATGCGGGGCTATAAGAAGGGGCGGTTCTCCTTTAATGTTAAGGGAGGGCGGTGTGAAGCCTGTCAAGGAGGCGGGATTACCAAGATCGAGATGCACTTTTTACCTGACGTCTACGTTCCTTGTGAGGTCTGTCATGGGGCCCGCTATAACTCGGAGACCTTGGAAGTTCGCTTCAAGGGTAAGAATATTGCGGAAGTCTTAGACATGACCGTTAATGAAGCCGTCGACTTCTTTGCAGCCCAACCACGCATTGCACGTAAGATGCAAACTTTACAGGATGTAGGTCTTGGTTATATTCGCTTAGGACAATCTGCCACGACTCTCTCGGGCGGGGAAGCCCAACGGATGAAGCTCGCTTCTGAATTGCACCGGGTATCCTCTGGTCGGACTTTATATATTCTCGATGAGCCGACAACTGGGCTTCATGCCCATGATATTCGTAAGCTGCTCAGCGTGATTGACCGTTTAGTTGAAGCCGGCAATACGGTGGTGATTATTGAACACAACCTCGATGTGATCAAGACGGCAGATTATATCATTGATTTGGGGCCTGAAGGGGGACAAGCAGGTGGCCAGGTGATTGCTAAAGGGACACCAGAAGAGGTGGCCCAAGTGGCGGAAAGCTATACCGGACATTATTTAAAAGAGATCCTAGCAGATTAATTCATTAGAAGACCCGGTTCCAAGGAACCGGTCTTCTTTTATAAAGATCGGCCCCTAGACCTATGCGTTTGTTTCATTTCCTTGAGATAATAAGACCATCAAGAGGAGAATTATTTATATGCCAGTATGCAAGGAGGATTACACTATGAATGAAAAGGAACGCATTATCGAACTTGTTAAGCAGGGCGTGATCTCGATGGATGAAGCCCTACGCTTACTAGAAGCTGGTAACAGCACAACCACTAAACAGTCTGATAAACAGTCTGAGGCGAGTTCTCAACCAAAAGTTGAGAAGAGTCCATCGACCTTTGATTCGATGATGAAGGCGGGTTCTAACGTCTTTGACGCTGTCATTGGAGCGGGAGCCCAAGTTATTTCAGAATTAAGCGAAGTGGGTTCGAGTGTCATGAAGGATGTTAATGATACGCTGGAAGAGAGAGAACGCGCGAAGGCAAGAAAAGGAGCCCCTACTCCCCAGACGGAGGATAGGGATCACCAATCAGACGCTGCATCGGTTGAAGAAGAGGAAGAGACTATCGCTGAGACTGAAACAGAGGAAGTTGTAGATACAGAGCAAGAAAAGTCTCATCAAGCAAGCGAATGCCAGACCAAGGGACAGCTCTTAGCCCAAGAAATTGAAGACCTCAACCAAGAATTAAAAGACCTGCAAGAACAAATCATAATTTGCCAACAACGGCAACGCGAATTTGAGATTTATGCGGAGCTCGATGAATTGACAGCAGAGATGGAAGAAGAGGTTCAAGCCTTAGAGAAAGAAGAAGCAGATTTAGCAGAATCCGTGTCAACGATTGAAGAAGAACTCAGCTATTTATTGGACCACCAAGAAAGGCTGTATGACAAATGCCAAGAAAACCAAGTCTCCGATTCTGAATTTGAACGCTTCATTAAGAATTCCGGCCGTATGGTGAATGATTTTGTTAACGAGCAATCGAACACCCTAGGCGGACAAGCGAGTCGTGAAGGCAAGCGGATCGGCCGTGATATTGCGAATTTTGTCCGCTCAACGGTTGACCGCCTAGCGACAAAGCAAGGAAAAGTAACCATTAATACCCCTTGGGTAAAGACTTCAGAGCTGGACCATCAATATCAATTTGAGGGACAAGACCTGCAACAAATCGATGTCGACACCCTTAATGGCGATCTCACCCTGGAAGTGATAGAAGGTGACCAAGTTCTCTTAGATGCCCATTTTAAATACTTTGGAAATATGGATCCTCTCACCCTAGAGACGGTTGAGGACTTGGTGACGGTCGAAGTCGTCAATGATACCCTCATTGTGCATTCAGATATAAACCGCTTAGGTATGGATGTGCACTTGCAAGTTCCAGCCAAAGCTTATGACCAGCTAAGCCTAGCTTCGACTAATGGGGATATTCAAATCAAAGGAATTGAAACCGATGACTTGGAAGTTGAGAGCCAACAGGGGGATATCAAGCTTGAAGCATTGTCCTGTCGCCAGTTGAGCTTGGAATCTACGAATGGGGATATTCAATTAGATCAAGTCAAGGCGGAATTGACGCAGGTGGAATTAGTCAGTGGCGACATCACTGTGAGTGAATGTGAGTTAGATTCTCTCAGCATCGAAAATGTGAATGGTGACATTCGGATAGTTGGGACTGTACATGATTTGGAAGCCGAGACCGTCAATGGAGATTGCTATATTACCAAGCAGAATGTAGGACCTTCTCATGTGGTCGTTGAGAATGTGAGAGGAGATATCAAAATTAGCTTCCCAGCTTCCCAGGGGATCGAAGCGGACTTAGAGACAACAATGGGAGATTGCAAGTACCGCATTAGCCAGTTAGACCAAGAAGACCGCTCACGTCAAGGACGGGAAATCCACCTCTCTCGTCAAGGAGATTCACAAGCGGGTCTATTCCAACTCGACCTACAAACGAATATGGGAGATATTTATCTGAAAGAAGCAGACGTTCACAGCAAGTAAGCATTCTATAAGGAGGAAATAATATGTCACAAACAAAACGTTTAACCCGGTCTTCGACCGACAACAAGATCTTAGGTGTTTGCGGTGGGATTGGAGAGTATTTCAACATTGATTCGACACTCGTTCGTATTATCTTTTTAGTCTTTTTCTTCTCTTATGGTATAGGGTTTATCCCATACTTCATCATGGCCCTCTTGGTTCCTTATGATTACCAGGTTTCTGGCAACCGTCGTAAGCACCAAAGAGACCGGCAGACTTTTACACGCGGAGGAGGAAACTTCACATCACGCCCTCGTCAAGATGTGACGCCTGAAGATGAAGAGGACTGGAGCGATTTCTAAAGGCTAAAAAACTGGGATTTTCCCAGTTTTTTTTGTTTGATATCGGACTGTATTCATCAAGGATGAAGGGGCCCCTTGCTAGTCATTCAGCAAATTGTATGATAATATTTGATCCAAGAAATGGAATGGAGGAGAAGCCGTGAAACGATATGTGACGGTCCAAGAATTAACCAATACGCTGGATGTTGACCTCATTTATGGTGAGGAATTTGCGTCGAATAAGATCACTTCTTCTGAGGTGTCGCGGCCGGGGCTCTTTCTAGCTGGCTTTAATGACTTTTTTCCTGATGAGCGGTTACAGCTGATAGGGCGAACAGAGATTTCCTATTTAAATTCCCTATCTGCCCCTGACCGGTTAAAGCAATATAAGCGGGTTTGCCGGGAAAACCCTCCAGCTATAGTGATTGCACGAGGGATTGAAGTGCCCGCAGACTTGGGTCTGGTCGGTCAAGCCATGCAAGTTCCGATTCTTTCGGCCCGTTCTAAGACCAGTCGGGTTCTGGCAAACCTGACCAACTTCTTGGAGGGTAAGCTAGCTGAACGCTTCTCTAAACACGGGGTCTTCCTTGAGGTCTTTGGGATGGGGGTGCTCTTAACTGGAACATCAGGTGTTGGGAAGTCAGAGACGGCTTTAGAGTTGATCCAAAGAGGGCACCGTCTTGTAGCGGATGACCGGGTCGAGCTGTACATGGTGGATGAATTAACCTTGATCGGGGAGGCGCCTGAAATCCTCCAGAATCTTTTAGAGATTAGAGGGCTCGGAATTGTTGATATTATGAGTCTTTATGGGGTGTCTGCCATTAAGCGGTCGAAGCAATTAGAATTGATTATCGATATGGTGATTGATGATGGTCAGATTGAATATGAACGTTTAGGAAGTCAAAGTCAATTTGATCGGATTTTTGATGTGCAAGTACCTAAGATCCGAATTCCAGTGAAGACAGGGCGAAACTTAGCCGCGATTATTGAAGCGGCAGCTATGAACTTCAGGGCGCAACAGATGGGCTTTGATGCGACTGAGACCTTTAATAAGAAGTTAGATGCCCTGATTCAGTCCAATCGGGAGGCTTAGGTTATGAACAAGTGGATCAGTTTAGCTACCATCGACCCTGTTGCCTTTCACCTTGGCCCCTGGCCTGTCTATTGGTACGGGGTGATTATTGGTCTGGGCATGTTAGCTGGTTATGGTTTGTATATTCAAGAGGTCAAGCGGAAGGGCATGGACCAGGAAGCGGCCTTTGATATGATGTTTTGGGCCATTATTATTGGTTTTATTTGTGCTCGAATTTATTATGTAGTATTTTCATGGGACGACTACCGGGATGATTGGTTGAGTGTCTTTGCGATTTGGCAGGGCGGGATTGCCATCTATGGAGGGGTAATCGGTGGTGCCTTGACAGTGGTTCATCTTACACGACAGAAGTTGTGGCCCTTAGCATTAAGCTTAGATATTGCAGCGCCGGCCCTTATGCTCGCTCAAGCCATTGGACGATGGGGGAATTTCATCAACCAGGAGGCTCATGGGGAGGCAATTGAAAGAGCACGTTTAGAAGCTCTGCACTTGCCTGATTTTGTGATTGAACAGATGAAGATTGAAGGGCAGTACTACCAACCGACCTTCCTCTATGAGTCCGTCTGGAATTTACTGGGCTTGGGAATCATTTGCTTCTTGAGGAGGCGTAAAGGATGGCTAATCGAAGGTGAAGTCGCCCTCTTTTACCTGGTTTGGTATGGTATAGGGCGGGCGTATATTGAAGGATTACGAACGGATAGTCTCTATTGGGGTCCGGTTCGGGTGTCTCAAGCACTATCCTTGATATTAGTTGTCGTGAGCTTGGGGGTGGCTGTCTACCGGCGTCAAAACCGCACGCTACCAGCTTACACCGCATCCGATCAACAATAAGGAATAAGGAGAAGATCATGAAAGTTACAATCATTGGTTCTGGTTCTTGGGGGACAGCCCTGGCTAAGGTCTTGGCTGATAATCAAGCAAGGGTTCAGTTATGGGGCGTAGACCAAGCGGTGGCAGATGAAATAAACCGCCACCATACCAACCATGCCTATTTGCCGGGTCTGAACTTACCCGATTCGATTCAAGCCACTACGGATTTAAATCAGGCGGTTACGGGGTGTCAGGTTCTCTTAATTGCCGTTCCGACCAAGGCCGTTCGGGAAGTGGTCGATCAGATCAAACCTCTCTTGACTCAGCCCCCCTTATTGATTCATGTGACCAAAGGGCTAGAGCAGGGAAGTCATCTGCGTGTTTCCCAAGTGATTGAGGAAGTTCTGGACCGCGAAACTTATCAAGACTTGGTAGTTCTATCAGGTCCGAGTCATGCGGAGGAGGTGGCCAGGGAAGACCTGACCACGATTACGGCTGCCAGTGAGTCTTTGCCTGCGGCTCAAGCGGTTCAAAGCCTCTTTATGAATCATTATTTCCGGGTTTATACCAACCAAGATGTGATAGGGGTTGAATTAGGCGCGGCCTTAAAGAATATCATTGCCCTTGGAGCGGGAGCGCTTCATGGTTTAGGCTATGGCGATAACGCTAAGGCGGCCTTAATTACACGCGGCCTTGCCGAAATATCCCGTCTTGGGGTTGCGATGGGAGCAGACCCCTTGACCTTTATGGGCTTAAGTGGGGTAGGCGATTTGATCGTAACGTGTACCAGTCCTCACTCCCGGAATTGGCAAGCAGGTAAGCTTTTGGCTCAAGGCCTGACGCCTGCCCAGGTTGTTGAAGAGGTGCGGATGGTCGTGGAAGGGATGTCAACGTGTAAGGTGGCTTATGAATTAGCACAGACCTATCAAGTTGATATGCCGATTACCGACGGTTTATACCTAGTTCTCTACCAAGGAGCCGATATCCAACAAGGCTTGCGGCAGTTAATGAGCCGGACAGGTAAGCAAGAAGCATCCCTAGCCCAACATTTAGAATAGGAGACGATGAGAAGTTGAAAGAGATAATACAAGCAGACGTTGTGGTGATTGGCGCTGGCCCAGGAGGGTTAACTGCCGCCCTCTATACCTCCCGGTCCAACCTAAAGACCGTGATCATTGAACAAGGTTTGCCAGGTGGAGAAATCAATAATACGGCAGATGTTGAGAATTATCCTGGCTATGCCTTGATTTCAGGCCCTGAACTGGCTGAGAAGATCTATCAAGGGGCCATGGCTTTCGGTGCTGAGCATGTCAGCGCAACTGTTCAAGCAGTGGAAGTTCAAGGCTTGATGAAGCAAGTCATAACGGACCAGAAGATCTACGAAGCTCCTGTTGTGATCTTAGCCACTGGAGCCAAGCATCGTAAGTTGCAAGTACCAGGTGAAGAAGCTCTCAGTGGGAAAGGGGTATCCTATTGTGCGGTTTGTGATGGTTTCTTCTTCCGTAATCGCCAGTTAGTAGTGGTTGGTGGCGGAGACTCTGCTGTCGAAGAAGGCACCTATTTGACTCAATTTGCGGACCAAGTGACGATTGTGCACCGCCGTGACCAATTGAGAGCTCAAAAGATTCTACAAGATCGGGCCTTTAATAATGACAAGGTTGATTTTATCTGGGAGAGTGTCGTTGAGGAAATTGTAGGGGACCAGCAGGTTGAAGGGGTTCAATTGAGACATGTGACGACTGGTGAGCGGCGTTTTTTCCCCTGCCAAGGAGTCTTCGTCTATGTGGGCTTAATTCCTAATTCCCAACTGGTTGCCCATCTTGGTGTGACAGATTCACAAGGATGGGTTCTAACGAATGAAAGAATGGAGACTTCCATTCCAGGTCTGATGGCCGTCGGGGATGTCCGGCAGACTCCTCTGAGACAAATTGCGACGGCCGTAGGTGACGGGGCCCATGCTGGACAAATGGCCTACCAATACCTGCAAGACCTGTCGGATCAACCGACTCCTTAAGAGACCGGTCAAGATTGTTGTACCTTAACCTGGTCGATCAATTTGATTGATATTCAGATAAGATCAAGAATTGGATCACCCAAGAATCATGAAACGTGCTATAATGTGCTTTATAAGAAAGGTGGCGATAGAATGGCGTGGCGTGAAACCTACGAGCACTGGAAGACGGCTGAGAACTTAGCGCCGATGGTCCGAGATGCCCTAGATAAGATGACATTGGAAGAAGCAGAAGAGGCCTTTTCAGGCAGGCTAAGCTTTGGAACAGCTGGTATGCGAGGCTTGCTTGGCCCAGGCACTAACCGAATGAATTTCTATACAGTTCGCCAAGCAACTCAAGGACTCGCTGATCTGATCAAGAGTGCTGGAGAAGAGGCAAAAGACGCGGGCGTTGCGATCGCCTATGATTCACGACACTGTTCAAGTGAATTCGCTATGCAGGCAGCCTTGGTGTTGGGCTATCATGGCATTAAGGTCTATTTATATGAGAGTTTAAGACCGACACCCACTTTATCCTTTGCTGTTCGCTATTTAAAGGCCTATGCAGGGATCATGATTACAGCGAGCCATAATCCAGCAGCCTACAATGGTTATAAGGTATATGGACAAGATGGCGGTCAAATGCCACCAGCAGAGGCCGACCAGTTAACCCAATTTGTGGCAGCAGTTGAAGATCCATTAACTATTCCAGTTGGAGATAAGACAGAGCTCTTAGGTTCAGGCAAGATTGAAATTATTGGTGAGCGAGTGGACCAGGCCTATCTAGAAGCAATGAAAACAGTCACCATTAATCCGGAATTGAACCAAGCAATGGCCGACCAGGTAAAAATTGTCTTTACCCCCCTTCACGGGACGGGCTATTATCTCGGCTTAAAGGCACTGAAGCAAGCTGGTTTTGATGATGTGCATATCGTTGAAGACCAGGCCAAGGAAGATGGGGATTTTCCAACGGTTGAGTCACCCAATCCAGAATCAGCAGCCGCCTTTGACCTGGCTGAACAATTAGGGCGCAAGGTCGAAGCGGATATTCTGCTCGCGACCGACCCAGATGCGGACCGGTTGGGAGCCATGATCCGGCAAACTGATGGAAGCTACCAACTGCTTACGGGCAACCAGATCGCCTGTTTGATCTTGAACTATCTTTTACAGGCCAAGCAGGCGCAAGGGCAATTGAACCCCCGGGCTGTCGCAGTAAAATCCCTGGTATCAACAGATCTAGCCAATCGGATTGCGGCGGATTATGGGGTTGAAATGGTTGAAGTCTTGACAGGCTTTAAGTTTATTGCCGAGAAGATCAAACAATATGAAGCCAACCAGAGCCACGAATTTGTCATGGGCTTTGAAGAAAGTTATGGTTATTTAATCCAGCCCTTTGTTCGAGATAAGGATGCCATTCAAGCCCTCGTCATTCTAGCAGAGTTAACGGCTTACCATAAGCAAGCCGGTCGCACCCTAGCTCAGGCTCTTGAAGCCCTCTACCAGCGTTATGGCTATTTCCAAGAACGGACCTTATCGATCCAGTTTCCTGGTCTAAAAGGTCAAACGGTGATGGCAGACATGATGAGCAAAGTGCGTCAATCAAACATTCAAGAACTTGCCGGTATTCAAGTTGCCCAAAAGGCGGATTACTTAACCAGTCAGAAGGTCTACGCAGATGGCCGTCAGACCAGCTTGAACTATCCTGTATCGGATGTTTTGAAATATACCCTAGCGGATGGATCTTGGGTGGCCATGCGACCCAGCGGAACAGAGCCGAAGATTAAATTGTATATTGGTGCTCAAGCCGACCAGGCTCAAGCAAGTTTAGATAAGGCTCAAGCCTTGGAAGTAGCCTTGAAAGATCTGATTAAATAAATGGACAAAACTGATCTGCCAGTCACTACTGGCAGATTTTTTATCTTACAACGGGTCCGGGAATATCATTTTACTGGAAGTTATGTTATACTTTATTTAAGCTTAAATGAAGAAAAGAGGGAGTGCCATGACGGATAGCTTAGAATTAGTGATTATTACGGGTATGAGTGGAGCTGGTAAGACAGTCGCCGTTCAGAGCCTGGAAGACCTCGGCTATTACTGTATTGATAATATGCCGCCTAATTTATTGCCGACTTTCTGGCAGTTAATGAAGGAAACAGGTAAGATCACTAAGATCGCCTTAGTGATTGATCTGAGAACGCGGGCTTTCTTTGATGAGCTAGCAGAAGTGATTGCGACGATGGATAATCATCAGGAAGTGACCAGTCGTATTCTCTTCTTAGAGGCCAACGACCAATCATTAGTTGCCCGCTATAAAGAATCACGCCGTCATCATCCTCTAGCCCAGGAAGTAGGAGGATCGACCCTAGCTGCCATTAAGAAGGAGCGTCAACTCTTACTGGATTTAAGAACTCGGTCGCAGATGATCGTTGACACTTCCCAGCTCAAGCCTAGGGAATTACGGGCCTTAATGATGGAGAATTTTGCGGAAGACCACCAACAAACCTTTGAACTGGATATTATGTCCTTTGGCTTTAAGTATGGTCTACCGATTGATGCGGATGTTGTATTGGATGTTCGTTTCCTCCCTAATCCCTATTATATTAATGAATTAAAGACCTTATCCGGCCTAGATAAGCCAGTCTACGACTATGTGATGGACCAACCGGAAACTGAAATCTTTTATAATAAATTAGTGGACCTATTAGATTACATGGTTCCCGGTTTCAAGCGGGAGGGGAAGGCGGTTGCCACGATCGCGATTGGCTGCACAGGTGGTCAGCACCGGTCGGTTGCGATTGCAGAACGTCTAGGAGAGCACTTCGTGCGCCAACAGTATGCTGTCAATGTAAGGCACCGCAACCAGAAAGAAAATCAAGCAAAAGTAGTTAAGAAGGAAAAGAAGAATGAAACAACGAAATAGTGGCCGCTATAAGGTAGCGGTAATAGGTGGCGGGACAGGACTCCCCGTTATCCTTAAAGGATTGAAGAATATTGATGCCCAAATTACAGCCATTGTCACGGTGGCCGATGACGGTGGCTCATCAGGGTCCATTCGTGATTATGTCAATGTGGTACCGCCAGGTGATATTCGTAATTGTATGTGCGCTTTATCCGATGCGGATGAGATCTTATTAGACCTCTTCCAATACCGATTTAATTCGGATGATGCCTTCCTGGCCGGCCATGCGATTGGGAACTTATTAATTGCGGCCTTGAAGGAAATGAACGGATCACTCAGTGAGTCGATTGAATTATTATCACGCTATATGAAGGTCAATGGAAAGATTCTTCCCGCTGCATCAGAACCCTTAATCCTCAGTGCCCTCTTCGAAGATGGCACGATAGCGGTGGGAGAATCAAAGATCGCCCAGCATCGTAAGAAGATTCAAGAGGTGAATGTTACGACCCTGGATGGTGGACCAGCTATCAAGGCCTCGCCTGAAGTTGTTGATGCGATCATGCAGGCGGATCTCGTCGTATTAGGTCCTGGAAGTCTTTATACCTCGATCTTACCGAATTTAATGATTGCCGAGATCAACCAGGCCATTAATCAGACCTCTGCTCATGTGGTCTATATCTGTAATATTATGACCCAATTAGGGGAGACTGAGAATTTTTCAGATGCAGACCATGTGGCGGTTCTGCATAATCATATCGGTATGCCTTTTATTGATACGGTCTTGGTGAATACCAAGGAAGTGCCGCATGCTTATATAATTGACCAACCCAATGAGGAATACCTCCTGCAAGTCAAGCATGATTTCCAAGGGTTAAGGGGTCAAGGCTGTCAGGTCATTTCCAGTGACTTCCTGAATATGACTAAGGGGGGAGCCTATCATGATACGGAACGGGTGGTCTATGAATTGAAGCATCTGCTTGAGACGATTAAGCTAACCGAGAAGAATCTCAACAAATTACCAGAAGACAAGCGGACCTATTCCAGTTTCTTGTCATCCCCACTTGTGGATTATTAACGAAGAGACGAGTCAAGAAGCCTCGACTTTCTTGACTCGTTTTTAATGAAAAGGAGAAGGACCATGACCTTTGCAGCCGATGTCAAGAAGGAATGCACCTTGCTAGAGGTTCATCGCGAACATGCCAAGGCAGAATTAGCCGCCCTAATTCGGATGAATGGCGCAGTGCACCTCTACCATCAGCAATTTATTCTCAACGTTCAAAGTGAGAATGCAGCCATTGCGCGTCGGATTTATAGCTTGATGCGCGACCATTATCAGGCGGAAATTGAATTGCTAGTCCGTCGTAAGATGAAATTAAAGAAGAATAATGTCTATATTGTTCGGTGTCGTTACCAGGTTCAAGAAATCTTGCAAGATCTGGGGATCTTTGAAGGGGGCACCTTGCGCCAGGAGATCGCGGCTGAGATTCTAGCCAGTCGGCAGAAGCAACGGTCTTACTTAAGGGGGGCTTTTTTGGCAGGAGGATCCGTTAACAATCCTGAAGCTAACTCCTACCATTTAGAAATTTACTCCAGCTACGAACAGCATAATGAAGCCTTGTGCCAGATGATGAATTCCTTTCAATTAAATGCTAAGATGACGGAACGGCGGAATGGGTATATTACCTATATCAAAGAAGCAGAGAAGATTGGCGATTTTCTGGCCATCATTGGCGCCAACCGGTCGGTCCTTCAATTCGAAGATATCCGGATTGTGCGGGACATGCGCAACTCGGTTAACCGGCTGGTGAATTGTGAGAATGCCAACTTAAACAAGGTTATTGACGCTTCCCAGCGCCAGATCGAAGCGATTAAACGGATTGATGCCCATCAAGGATTAGCCAGCTTGCCGGACAAATTACAAGTAGTCGCTCAATTCCGGCTCGACAACCCAGATATGAGCCTAAAAGAATTAGGCGAAATGATTCCCAATGGACCGATTTCCAAGTCCGGCATCAACCACCGTTTAAGAAAAATTGTCGAAATAGCGGAAGAATTGGATGTTAATTAACGCTTATACTCCTTTTGTGTTGTATCTATAGTTAGAATCAACATAAAGGAGAATGCCTATGAATCAAGTGACCTTTGTAGGAAGGTTATGTCGTGACCTAACCTTAAAGGAAGTGGGAGCTAAGGATGTTGTGCTTAATAATGTCTTAGCGATTCAGCGCCCTTACAAGGACCATAAGGGCGAACGGTTAACCGACTTTATTCCGTTCGTTGCTTGGAATGGTCCTGCTAAGACCTTGGCTCACTATGCGACGAAGGGTCAAAGGATCGCTATCTCAGGTAGTATGCAGAGTCGTAAGTATACGAATGATCAAGGGGAGCAGGTTTATGTCATTGAATGTCATGTGCGTGACCTGACCCTCTTAGATTCGCCACAGACAACCAAGAAGTCTGCTTCAAGTCATCAAGCCCTAGATGACAAGCCTTCGGTTGCAGATATGCAAGTCGATCCCGACTTGGTTGCTGAAGTAGTGGCAGATCTAACGCAAGCAGTTAATTAATCTCTTGAAGTCCTTTGGGGCTTCTTTTTTTGCATAATAGTAATAAACTCTCTTTCAACCGTATGAATCCGTGCCCAATGCTTATAATTTGTGTATAATAGACCTATTGAATAGCTTGTGAGAATAAAGCTTAAGGAGGTTTGTTATGAAAATATTAATGATTGAAGATAATGAATCCGTCTGCGAAATGATGGGAATGTTCTTTGAAAAGGAAGGGTTCGAGGCCTCCTTTCATAAGGATGGTAAGGAAGGGTTTGAAGCTTATCAAAGCCAACCAGAAGTTTGGGATATTGTTATTCTAGATCTAAACTTACCCACAATGGACGGTTATACGATCTGTAAGAAGATGCGGGAAATCTCCCAAGAGACTCCTATTATCATGTTGACTGCCCAAGACTCTGAGTCTGACCAAGTGATTGGCTTGGAAATGGGAGCGGATGACTATGTGACAAAACCTTTTAGTCCTTTGACCCTGATGGCAAGGATGAAGGCCCTCCACCGGCGCGCCAGTGTGGTGACGACGGAAAGTGAAGTGGGATCTGACGATCAATTTAATATCCAAACCGGCTCAGTGAAGGTTAATACATCGACCCGGGAAGCTTATTATCATGATGCCCTCATTGAAGGGCTGACACCTAAAGAGTTTGATTTATTTGTCATGTTTGCTAAGCATCCCAAGCGCGTCTTTAGCCGTGAGCAGCTTTTGAAGAGCATCTGGGAAGACCCCTTCTTTGGTGATGAGCGGACGGTGGATGCCCATATTAAGAAATTAAGACAAAAAATCGAAAAATATGGTCCTCAGTTGATCCAAACTGTCTGGGGTGTTGGTTATAAATTTGAAGAACATGAGGAATAGCGCATGAAGTACTTGTGGCAACAGATCGTTGTCTTCCTAGTGATCTTGATGACAGCTCTTTCGATCTCTGCCTACGGGATCTCCCGCTATATGGAGAAGAGTATCTATCATGATCGTGAACAACAGTTGTTGCGGTATGGCGGGAACATTGTCGCCAATCAATTCTCCCGTAATGACTTGGTCAAGGCCTCTCAGCTCTTATCGAGTGAGAAGATTGCGGTACAAGTATATTTATCCGATGGCCGGATCATTTACCCGACTTATGACCAGCGCTACAGTTCCCAATTGAGTGCGGCAGACTTGCAGAAGATTGCCCAAGGGCGAAGTATTGGGCTGAGCTTTTCCCAGCGTTATGTGGACCCGGACACTCAATTACAGATGGCCACGGTCTACATTCCTTTGGAGGAAAATCAGGTGGCCGGCTTTCCATCGGGTTTTATCTCTTTAGGGGCTCCCTTAGAAGACCTTGAAGAACAAGTCGCAGATATGCAAGGGCAGGTTGTGATGGCCTATTTGATCGCTGGAGCTGTGGGTGTCTTGATTGCAGTAGTGGTTGCCTTATATCAAACACGTCGCCTTAAGCAACTGCAGATGGCTACCCGGCAAATTGCAGCAGGCAATTATGAGGTCAGTGTCAATACATCTGGTAGTGATGAATTTGCGGATTTAGCTCGTGACTTCCAGAAGATGTCGGACTCGCTGGTAGCTTCTCAAGAAGAAATCAAGCGGCAGGAAAGCTTACGTCGTCAGTTTATGATGGATGCGGCCCACGAGATGCGGACCCCTCTGACCACCATGTCGGGCCTATTGGAGGGGCTCCAGTATGATATGATTCCAGCTAACCAAAGAGACCGCAGCTTGGAATTGATCTATTCAGAGACCCAGCGTCTGACTCGTCTAGTGAATGAAAACTTAGACTATGAGAAGATCCGAAGCCAGCAGATCGTTTTGAAGAAGGTGGCGATCGATGGGGTAGAATTGCTCAACCAGATTAAGACACAATTACAGACCAAGGCCGATGATAAGGGAGATGTTATCCAGGTTGAAGCCTCTAGTGACCTTGTGGTCTGGGCAGACTATGACCGGATTGTCCAAATCTTAATAAATCTTGTGAATAATGCCATCCAGTTTTCTCAGGATAGTCCCATTATCCTACGAGGCTGGATGACTGAGAAAGAGACAGTCTTAGAGGTTGAGGATGGCGGTATTGGAATCGATGCGAGTCAAATTCGATCGATCTGGGAGCGATTCTACAAGGCAGATGTCTCACGTAAGAACACGAAGTTTGGCGAGTCGGGCATTGGTCTAGCGGTTGTTCAATCACTCGTTGAGGCGCATGATGGTAAGATTGACGTCCAAAGTGAACTGGGTCAAGGAACGACCTTCACCATCTGCCTCCCTCATCAACCATCCGTTCATGACCAAGTCGAGACGGGCCAATCAGCTAGCGAAAGTGAAGGAGAATGAGGATGAAGACCATCATTTATCTTGCTCATGACGATTTAGCCAGTTCATCCAGTCAACAGTTTCTCGTGGCTAGTGGCCGACACTTAACGGAAGCGACGTATGTCGATTTAGGGGCACAATGGCAAGCAGACCCGACCTTTGATCGGTCAGAAGAACTGGACCGTCTAGCACAATACGACCGAGTAATCTTTCAATTCCCCCTGTACTGGTACCAGGCACCAGCAGTGCTTAAAGTCTGGATCGATCAGGTATTGGACCAGGGAACGGGGCTTGGCTTTATAGCAGGCAAGGAATTGGGATTAGTGGTTATAGCCGGAGCCCCAGCAAGGAATTACCAATTAGCCGGGCGTGAAGGAGTGACAGTTTCCGATCTTTTATCGCCTTACTATGCCCTCAGTCGTTATTTGGGGATGCGCTTTTTAGAACCTTTCACAATTTTTCAATTTGCCTATCTTAGTGAAGCTGAGAAGATGCGATTGATGTACGACTATGCCCTTTATCTAAAAACAGGCGAGGCTAGACGGTTTAATGACTTGCAAGACATGATCATCCAAGCCTTACAAGACTTAGACTTGAACCTCTCACCAGTCGACCAGGTGGTCTTCGATCAATTTGTAATGGCCTTAGAAGACCAGGCCCAATCGCTCAAAGACTATCAAGCAGTGGACCAATGGGAGGAAGATCGAAATGTCTAAGGACTTCTATGAAGAAGCCATTCACCGATGGCAAGACCAATGTCAAGATTATCCGAGTAAGGCCTTGTTGAAGGTCGCCTACCAGGTTTATTTGGAGCAAATGAAACGGCTAGACCAAGCGGCCGGAAAGTTAGATGGGGAGATGTGGAGTCCTTCCAAGTGGTAGAGGGCATCTTTACACCCATCTCAGATTAAACTATAATGATAAAAAGCAACCGAGGAGTGGATTAAATGTCAATTATGGAAGACTTGATGTGGCGAGGTGCCATTAATCAACAAACAGATGCCCAGGGATTGGAAGATTTAGTTGCGCGCCAGTCAATTAAATTATATTGTGGCGTTGATCCCACTGGGGACTCGATGCATATTGGTCATTTGATTCCCTTCATGGTCCTTAAACGGTTCCAACTTGCTGGCCATCAGCCGGTTGTCGTCATTGGTGGGGCAACGGGATCGATAGGGGACCCTTCTGGCCGGTCTAGTGAACGGGTGCTCCAATCAATGGAGACGGTTGAGGAAAATGCCCGTAAATTAACGGCTCAAATGGAACACCTCTTCTTAGAGGGTGAAGAGTCTGCCCACTCCTTTCAAATTATTAATAACTATGACTGGCTGAGTCAGTTCTCTTTGTTAGATTTCCTAAGAGACTATGGTAAGCATTTTAATTTGAACACAATGTTGGCCAAGGATATTGTGGCGAGTCGGTTGGAGAATGGGATTTCCTTCACTGAGTTCTCTTATCAGATTCTCCAATCCATTGACTTCCTCCACCTCTACCAAGACCGGCAGGTCCAATTACAAGTAGGGGGTGGTGACCAGTGGGGGAATATTACCTCGGGTCTTGACTTTATTCGTCGGATTGAAGGTCCTGAAGCCCAAGTCTTTGGCTTGACGATCCCTCTAATGCTCAAGTCAGATGGGACAAAGTTTGGCAAATCGGCTGGAGGCGAGACGGTCTGGTTAGATCCTGAGAAGACGACTCCTTATGAGTTCTACCAATTCTGGCTCAACCAGGCGGATGCCGATGTGGTCAAATACCTCAAGTATTTCACCTTCTTATCTAAAGAAGAGATCGAAGGTTTGCAAAAAGAAGTGGAAGATCAACCGCACTTGCGGAACGCTCAGAAGCGATTGGCAGAAGAGGTGACGCGGTTTGTTCACAGTCAAGAAGCTCTCGATAATGCTATAGCCATCACCCAGGCCCTCTTTACGGGTCAGGTCAAAGACCTAACGGTTGAGCAGATTGAAGAAGGTTTTGCCCATATGCCTCAAGCTCAAGCCGGGTCTGAGGACCAAGACTTAGTTATCTGGTTAGTTGAAACTGGCATCGTCAAGTCCCGACGGGAAGCCCGTGAATTCATTCAAAACGGGGCGATCTTAATTAACGAAGAAAAGATAACCGATCTCGACTATCAAATCGGTGCTAAGGATGCGATTGGCAAGCGCTATATTATTGTCCGACGTGGTAAGAAGCAATATACCCTTGTTGCTTTAGAAGCTTAAGTCAACGCATCAGCTTTTAAAAACCCCTCACCAGCATTGTGTGAGGGGTTTTTAAGGATTGGTCTAGGAAAAGTAAGGCTAAAAAAACCTTGTTTTCTTTATCTTTTAAAGAAAGTTCAAAGATTGTTACACCAAGATTACAAGTGCTAGACGAATTGACGAAATTAAGAAAAGACTTTGAAGAGTATGTTAAGATAGCTTCAGTCAATAATTTAGGCCCATTGGCCTCACTTAAAAAATACATAAAGAATGAAACAAGGAGTCTACACATGAAGAAAACTTTAACTAAGAAATTATTCAAAGGTTTACTAACAACAGCTGTTCTATTGACTGCTACTGGCAGTGTTGGCGTCCTAGCACAATCCATCGATCACCTTGAAGGAGCGAACCATGAATTAGTCAATGGGTTAACGCCTGAACAACTTGAATTATATGCTCAGCTTGCAAATGCTTACCATACAATTGATGCGATCAAGGAAGAAGCGGATCAACTACAAGCTGCCATTATTCGTGATGACAAAGAAATTGACCGTCTGAACCAAGAGATCGAAGACCTCCAAGCAAAGATTGACAAGCGTCAAGCCCTGATTGCTGAACAAGCAGTAGCCATCCAAGAGAACGGCGGGACTGCTAATTACCTTGGTGTCCTTGCGGCATCGGATTCCATCTCAGACTTTGTGGGCCGGATGGATGTAATCCGTAAATTGGTTTCAGCCAACAAACAATTATTAGCGACTCAAAAGCAGGATAAAGAGGCGGTCGAAGCGAAGGTTCAATCGACAAAAGAAGCGAAGGAAGCCAAGATTAACAACATGGTGTCGCTTGAAGCTT
Organism: Facklamia languida CCUG 37842; assembly: GCF_000245795.1. GTDB lineage: Bacteria > Bacillota > Bacilli > Lactobacillales > Aerococcaceae > Facklamia > Facklamia languida. Next base: position 909,847 of record NZ_JH601133.1, read on the forward strand.
TAAAGGGAGACCTTGAAGCTCAAAATGCTCAAGCGGACTTGGCTTACCAAGAATTAGCTGAAGACGATACACTTGCCAGCGAAGACTGGAAGGCGATCGAAGCGGAACGCGCAGCCTTTGAAGCGTCATTCTACCAAGAAGCACCCGTTGCAGAGACAACAGCTGAGTCAATCGAAACAACACAAGCCAGCTGGGAGGCAGCCGAGTCAAGTCTTGAGCCAATTGCCCCAGTTGAAGTCGAGACAACAATTGAGCCAGTGGTTGAAGCGGTAGAACCTGTTACGACTTCTGCAAGTGCGATCCAACCAATTGTCGAAGAGACGACAACAAGTGGTGCACCTGTCGAAACAACTATCGCAGAACCTGTCGAAACAACCGTAGCAGAACCTGTGGAAACTACTGTAGCAGAACCTGTGGAAACTACTGTAGCAGAGCCTGTGGAAACAACCGTGGCACCTGTCGAAGAAGTCGTGACGACAGTTGCAGAGACCACTGTCGAAACAACGGTTGAGCAAGTGGTGACACCTGATCTTTCTTACAATACGGGATCTTTAATTGGCAATGCTGAGAAATATCTAGGCGTTCCCTATGTATGGGGAGGTAAATCACCAGCTGGTTTTGACTGTTCAGGATTTGTTCAATATGTCTACCGTGAAACCTTTGGTAAGGAAATCGGGGGCTGGACCGTTGCTCAAGAATCTTCAGGAACAATTATTCCAGTGTCCGAAGCACAAGCAGGCGACCTTTACTTCTGGGGTAGCCAAGGAGCTTCTTATCACGTGGCATTAGCTACGGGTGGTGGCGGCTATATCCATGCGCCTCAACCTGGACAATCTGTTTCTTACGGCAGCGTTTCTTCCTACGCACCTCAGTTTGCTTTACGCGTTCATTAATAATCATCCACTAGCTGAGACTTTGTCTCAGCTTTTTTTGTTTGTTCAAACGGCTTTTGTTACAAGTTCAGATGGATATTCTCGTGTCTTTTTTCTTGATTTAATAACAAGCAAAAGAGGACTTTATGCTATAATAGGCAAGAAAAGATGATGAAGGAGGCACTCATTCGTGACCGAAAAGCAAACTTTTTATATTACAACACCGATTTATTATCCAAGTGGACGCTTACATATAGGGAATGCCTATTCGACCTTAGCAGCGGATGCGATGGCACGGTATAAACGGTTGATGGGTTATGATGTCCATTTCTTAACAGGGACAGATGAACACGGCCAAAAAATCGAAGAGAAGGCACAAGCCCAAGGCTTAAATCCACAGGAATATGTTGATGGCATGGCAGAGGAGATTCAAGCTCTCTGGCAGACCTTGGAGATTTCCAACGACCAATTTATTCGTACAACGGATGAACAACATGAACAAGCTGTTCAGAAGATCTTCCAGCGCTTGCTTGACCAAGGGGATATTTACCTAGGAGAGTATGAGGGTTGGTATTCTGTCAGCGATGAAGAGTATTTCACTGAAACCCAATTGATTGAAGTCTATAAGGATGAGGAGGGTCAAGTGATTGGAGGGATTGCTCCAACAGGCAATGAAGTGACCCTGGTTAAGGAACCCTCCTACTTCTTCCGCTTGAATCAGTATGCTGAGCGATTGATTGAATATTATCATTCAGCAGAGGATGTCATTGTTCCAAGTTTTCGTAAGAATGAGATGATCAATAACTTTATCAAGCCTGGACTCGAAGACTTAGCGGTTTCGCGGACTTCCTTTACCTGGGGGGTGCCTGTTCTATCCGACCACAACCATGTGATCTATGTTTGGATTGATGCCCTATCCAATTATATTACCGCTCTAGGTTATTTAGGGGAGGACCCATCGGCATTTGATAAGTTTTGGCCCGCTGATGTCCAGGTGATCGGTAAGGACATTTCACGCTTTCATATGATTTATTGGCCTGCTTTATTGATGGCCCTTGATTTACCGCTGCCACGTCGGATTTATGCTCATGGCTGGATTGTCATGAAGGAAGGTAAGATGTCTAAGTCTAAGGGCAATGTTATCTACCCAGAAGTCCTGATTGATCGATATGGCTTAGATGCGACCCGGTTCTACCTCTTACGGGAGATGTCCCAGGGGAATGATACGGTCTTCACACCCGAAGACTTTGTCGCTTGCTTGAATTCAGAATTAGCTAATGACTTGGGGAACTTACTGAATCGAACCATCGCCATGGTCAATAAGTATTTCGGTGGCAAGGTTCCGCAAGCCCCTGCAGGCGCTGTTAATAAGGCAGACCAACCCTTGGAGACCTACTTTGCAGATAAGATAGCAGCCTATCATCAAGAAATGGAAGAGATGACCTTTGACCACGCCCTGGATACGGTGATGCAGATGGTCAGTCGGGCTAACAAATATATTGATGAGACAGAACCTTGGGTTTTGGCCAAGGATGAAGATTGCCAAGGCCAATTGGCATCGGTTATGTATCATTTAGCAGAGAGCTTACGTGTTGTGGCTCACCTCTTGCGGCCCTTCATGACCCACCAACCACAAGAGATCTTTAGACAATTAGGAATCGACCAAGAAGCTGATCAGGACTTGACTGACTTGGCTTATGGTCATTTCCCACAAGCGAGTCAGGTGATAGCCAAGGGAGAACCGATCTTCCCACGCTTGGATGTTGAGGAGGAAATTAGCTTTATGAAGGAACAGATGATGGGGCAAACGAACAATCAAGCCACAGTCGATGATCCCGACTGGAATCCAGAAGACTTGGAATTAAGTCCTGGTGAAGGGGGATCGGTTGAATTTGAGACCTTTACATCTGTTGAGATGAAGGTGGCACAAGTGGTTGATGTCGCGCCTGTAGCTGGATCCAACAAGCTTCTCCGCTTCCGTTTGGATGCAGGGGATGGTGGACACCGGCAAATTCTGTCTGGTATTGCTAAGCATTATCCAGATTATAAGGACCTAATTGGTCGCAAAGTGCTCATCGTAGCGAATCTCAAGCCACGCAAGATGATGGGCTATATCAGCCAAGGGATGATTCTTTCAGCAGAGTCAGGGTCAGAACTCCACCTATTATTTGCACCTGATCAAGCAGCAAATGGTTCTTTAATTGGATAGAATGATTGAGGCTAGGACCTTCCTAGCCTTTCGTCTTTGACGAGTGACATAATAAGTGAAAGGAATGAATGCGATGAAACTGTTTGATACCCATACCCACTTGAATGCAGAGTCCTTTGCGGGTCAAGAAGCAGACTATATCCAGCGAGCTGCAGACAATGGAGTCGCCTATATGGCGGTGGTAGGTTTTGACCGGTTAACAATCCAAAAATCCTTAGAATTGAGCCAAAGGTATCGCTCAATTATTTCAGTGGTTGGCTGTCATCCGACCGAAGCCCATCATTACGATGCAAGTTTTGAGCAGGACCTTCATCAATGGTTAGAATTGGATCGGGTTAGGATGTTGGGCGAGATTGGATTGGATTATTATTGGGACAGTGCCCCTCGGGATGTGCAGGCCAAAGTGTTCCGCCGCCAGATTGCGATTGCCAAAGAACACGGTCTTCCTATTACAATTCATAATCGGGATGCGACTGCAGATTGCTACCAGATTCTCAAGCAAGAAGGTATTCCAGAAGCAGGCGGGATCATGCATTCTTTTGGAGAGGGGCCAGAGGAAGCCAAGAAATTTATAGACCTTGGCATGCACCTTTCTTTCAGTGGGGTCCTAACCTTTAAGAAATGTGAGGATGTCCGTGAGTCTGCCAAATTAGCTCCTGCAGATAAGCTCTTAATTGAAACAGATGCCCCCTATCTGGCACCTGTTCCCAAGCGTGGCAAGCAGAATGAGCCAGCTTATGTTCGGTATGTGGCAGAAACTTTGGCCCAAGTCCGAGAAACGAATTTGGAAGCCCTGGCTGACTTGACGACTCAGAATGCTTTTGACCTCTTTCGGTGGCAGCCTCAGGGAGTAGAATAATCATGACAGACAATTGCCCCTTACCACAGGAAGTGATTATTGTAGAAGGACGAGATGATACAAAGCGGTTGATTGAGACCTTTGGTCCTTCGATTAAGACGATCGAGACTAACGGTTCCGCCTTGGATCAAGCCACCATCGAACGAATTCGTCAAGCCCACCAGCAATATGGTGCGATCGTCTTTACGGACCCTGACTATGCGGGTCAGCGCCTGCGACGCAAGATCCGCCAGGCGGTACCAGATATTAAGGAGGCCCATCTCAGCCAAGCGCAAACGACTGCTCCGCAAGCGGGTCATTCTTTAGGGATTGAACATGCCAAGCCTGAGGCAATTCGTCAAGCACTCGCAAGTCTTGCGACACCGCAAGTCCAAGTCCCTGTTCAGGCCATGACGATGAAAGATTTATGGGACTTACATTTAGTCGGACATGACCAAGCTGCTTATTATCGTCAAAGGGTGGCCGACCATTTCAACCTTGGGCATTTGAATGCTAAGCAGTTGATTAACCAATGTCAGAAATATGGCATTTGCTTAAAGGAAGTTCAATTATTTATGGAGGAGGAAGGGTTCCTTGACTAGATCAACATCACCGCGTTATATCTCTTTACCAAGTCGGACAGCAGAAATTATGAAAGCCTACCAGCTAGATATGAAGAAGAGCTTGGGGCAGAACTTCTTGGTGGAACCCAAAATCCTTCAGCGGATGGTTGAAGTGGCGGGCATCACTGACCAGACCACCGTCATCGAAATTGGACCAGGGATTGGTGCCTTGACTGAATTTCTAGCCCTCGAGGCTAAAAAGGTCTACAGCTTTGAAATTGACCAGCGCTTTGTCGAAATTCTCAAAGAAACTCTGGCAGATTATTCGAATGTACAAGTGGTGGGTCAGGATTTCTTAAAGGTAGACCTGCATGATGTGGTCTATCAAGACCTTCAAACAGCAGACCGACTCGTAGTGGTCGCAAATCTTCCCTACTATATTACAACCCCCATTATCATGAAGTTGATTGAGAGCAATCTACCTTTCCAATCCCTCGTGATGCTGATGCAGAAGGAAGTTGCTGAGCGGATGACCGCTTCAGTTGGAACCAAGGCTTATAATTCATTGACCATCGCCATCCAGCGAACCCATGAAGCTAGGTTGGCCTTCACAGTCCCCCGTCAGGTCTTCATCCCAAAGCCCAATGTCGATTCGGCTGTCCTCGAGTTACGAAGAAGACCCCAAGCCTTGGTGGAAGTAGCGGATCCGATGGCCTTTCAGGCCTTTGTGCAAGCTTGCTTTACCCAACGGCGCAAGACCTTATGGAATAATCTTAAGGCGAATTATTTAAAGGGAAGGGTGACGGCAGAAGACCTCGAAGCGGGTTTAGATCAAGCTGGAATTTCAGGCCAGCGTCGGGCAGAGACTTTGACCCTAGAGGAATTTGCCCATCTCTATCATGCCTTACAGGATAAAGTTGACTCTCTCTAAAAGAATCACCTCGTCAATTTGTAAAAATTCGTTTAGATCGATTCTAATCTTTTTATCAAGCGATTATTTGACCTTGATCGTGATGCTCTTTAATACACCAATTGAGATCAAAGATGGCAGCCCCAATGCTTAATCCAAGGAAGGTGACCAAGGCCAGGAAAAGCTTGGCTTTAGAGGAGTATCCTACTAATTAAGCATTGGGCTGATTTTTTATTTGCCTCCTCATAGATCTTTTTTTAATGAAAGGGACGAGAAGACATTTTGCTTGGTGTCATAGTGAGCCTCTATCCGTTAACTTGGATATTTTTTAATAAGAGGGCAAAAAACATTTGAAACCCTTCTTATCTTATGTTAAATTGATTTATTTAGGATTTTATGGTATGATGGTAGGCGAGAGGTGATCAGATGCCAAAGGATCTTGTAGCCATCAAGTCCATGCTTGATGAAAGAGTTGGTGAAGAAATTATTGTGACGGTTCAAATGGGTAGGAAGAAAAAGCGTGAACGTCGCGGGACGCTCGCTGAGACCTACCGGTCGATCTTTGTGGTGGATTTAAAGGAAGAAGATAATATTGATCGCATTTCTTTTTCTTATCGCGATGTCTTAACAAACTCAGTTGAAATTGAATTCTAACAATTAAATCATTCGATTATGAACTCTTTGCGTTAAAGGTCGCTTCTTTTGATGCAAGGAGTTTTTGGTGTTGCAGTGAAGAATTCAGACAGTTAAAATTACCTAGATATTTCAGAAAGAGGCGAATGAAGTGAAAGCAATTGTTGGACTTGGAAATCCTGGAGAAAAATATCAAGGAACACGCCACAATGTGGGCTTTGAAGTGGTTGACCAATTACTCTCAGACCAAAAGATTCAAATGACGAATCAGAAGTTTCAGGCGGATACGGCGATCTGGCATACCCAGGGTGAACGGGTTCTCCTGGTCAAACCTTTTACCTATATGAATGCTTCTGGACAAGCAGTTCTTCCCCTCATGTCTTATTATGGGGTGGCGAGTGAGGACTTGGTGGTTGTCTATGATGACTTGGATTTAATTCCTGGCCGTTTACGCTTGAGATTAAAAGGATCCGCTGGTGGACATAATGGGATGAAGAGTATCATCGAGTTACTTGGGACACAGGACTTTAAACGGATCCGGGTTGGCATTGGCCGTCCTCAAGGGGGATGGAAGGTTCGCGACCATGTGTTAGCTCCTTTTGACCGAGATAGTCAGCCCTTGGTCGATGACGCAGTTGGACGGGCGAGTCAAGCCCTTCAAGCTTGGGTGGCCGGCCAGCCCTTCGAAGCGCTCATGCAAGTGTACAATCAAAAGGACTAATACGTAAGAAGATGGATTATGATGGGGAGTGAAGGAGCGGTCATGTTAGATCAATTATTTACACAAGCTTTTGACCAAGGGGTCCAATCGATTTGTCAAGGCCAGCAGGAGTCCAACTTACCGCACCTGGTGACTGGGCTTGATAGTAGTGCCCGGGCTATCTTTATTGCTAAGCTCTACCGAGAACAACCGGGTCAGATGGTGGTGATTGAACCGAATGCTGGTCAATCCAGTCAATTAATTGAGGACTTAAATTACTTGTTGCCAGAAGTAACGGTCCTCTCTTTCCCAGCTGAGGAGAGCCTGGCCTTGGAATATACCACCCAGTCGCTTGAAGGTGTGGCCCAGCGGGTTGAGACACTCCAGGCTTTAATCAATCAAGAGCCTGTGATTGTTGTCAGTGGGGTAGCTGGCCTTAGAAGACGGCTGACCCCGACTGAGGATTGGTTAGCCAGCCAGATCCGGTTGGAATTGGGGATTGAGATGGAGCGTGACCAATTAGAGACAGCTCTGTTTCAGCTAGGCTATCAAAGAGAATCTATGGTCAAGTCCCCTGGTGAATTCTCAGTCCGAGGGGCGATTGTTGACTATTACCCTTTAAATAGTGAACACCCCATTCGCTTGGACTTTTTTGATACGGAACTTGACTCGATTCGTTATTTTGATGCGGAATCGCAGACATCCATTGCTAACTTGTCCAATGTTGTCATAGAACCAGCCAAGGACCTGCTCTTTCATCCTGAGCAACAATTATCGATTCAAAAGATTTTGCAGCATGAATTAAAGCAAGCCATTAAGAAGATTAAGGAACCGGAACTGGCTCAAAAATTAACCGACCAGATGACCCAACAGATCGAAGATTTAACTAAGGGGCAACCATTAAAATATGCCTCAGCTTTTCTATCTTATTATGATCGTGAAGGGACCTCTATCCTGGATTATCTGCGTCCAGGAGGGACCTTAGTGGTCAATGAGTTTGACAAGGTCCACCAGCTTGAATTGGAGATGGTTGAAAGTAATCAATTTTGGTTGGAGCAGGAAACAGCCAAGGGGTATTTATTCCCCCACCAGTTGATCAAGATGTCTGCCTTTGACTTGATCAAGTCTTACCAGGGACATCTGGTTTATTTTGCCTTGATCCAGAAGGGTTTAGCTAAGACCAGTCTAGCAGGTATTCACTCTTATCAATATCGGTCCATGAACCCCTTCTTCAATCAAATGCCCTTGGTCAAGACCGAAATGGATCATTGGCTCCGTCAAGGTCAAAAGATCCAAGTGCTGGTTGAATCGAAACAACGGGCAGACAAGGTGCGTGCAATCTTTAGTGACCACCAGATCCAGCCAACCCACTTCCAGGAATCTGAGCCTTATGAAGGGGCGGTCAACCTCTTGGTTGGGAATCTAAGCCAAGGATTTGAATTGCCGCTTGATCACTGGGTGGTCCTCACTGAGAAAGAACTCTTTAACCGGATGAAGAAGCGTACCATTAAGCAGCAAAAGCTGACCAATGCGGAGCGGATTAAGTCGTACAATGACCTAGAAGTGGGCGACTTTGTGGTCCATGTTAATCATGGGATCGGTCGCTATACAGGGGTTGAGACCATGGAGATCGGTGGGGTTCACCGAGACCTTTTAACGATCGAGTATCAGAATAATGCGCGTGTCATGGTGCCGGTCGACCAGTTACATCTGCTGCAGAAGTATGTCGCTTCAGGAGAGGCCAAGACTCCGCGTGTCCATAAGCTTGGAGGCACGGAATGGTCTAAGACGAAGCAGAAGGTCTCAAGCAAGATCGAAGATATTGCAGATGAGTTGATTGCCTTATATGCTCAACGTGAACAAGAAAAAGGCTATGCCTTCGACAAAGACACTCCCGAACAAGCTGAATTTGAAGCGGCCTTTCCTTATGTTGAGACGCCTGACCAGTTGCAATCGACGCAAGAAATTAAGCATGACATGGAAAGAGACCGGCCGATGGACCGACTTTTAATCGGAGATGTTGGTTATGGGAAGACGGAAGTGGCGATGCGGGCGATCTTTAAGGCGGTGATTGAAGGCAAGCAAGCGGCCTTTCTCGTCCCGACAACTATTTTGGCTCAACAACATTATCATAGCTTATTGGAACGTTTCTCAGATTATCCCTTCGAGATTCGGATGCTAAGTCGTTTTGTTTCGAAGGCTGACCAGCAGCAGACTATCAAAGACTTGAAAATAGGAGCCTGTCAGATCGTAGTGGGAACACATCGTCTGCTCTCGCAAGATGTGGACTTTTTGGACTTAGGTCTTTTGATTGTGGATGAAGAGCAGCGTTTCGGAGTGAAGCATAAGGAGCGTTTGAAGCAATTGCGGTCACAAGTCGATGTCTTAACCCTAACCGCTACTCCTATTCCTCGAACTTTACATATGTCAATGATTGGCGTTCGCGACCTATCGGTCATCGAAACCCCGCCGAGCAACCGGTATCCCGTTCAGACTTATGTCATGGAGCGTAATGATGGCGCCATTAAATCCGCCATTGAGCGGGAAATGGCTCGAGGAGGGCAATGCTTCTATCTCTATAATCGTGTTGCCACGATTTATCAAAGGGCGCAAGCGATTCAAGACTTGGTTCCTCAGGCTAGAGTAGCTGTTGCACATGGCCAGATGAGCGAAGTGGAATTGGAGAATATTTTGTATGATTTCATCCAGGGAGAATATGATGTCTTGGTCACTACGACGATCATCGAGACAGGGGTTGATATTCCGAATGCTAATACCCTCTTTATCGATCATGCAGACCGTATGGGACTTTCAACCCTCTATCAATTAAGAGGTCGAGTCGGGCGAACGAATCGAATTGCTTTTGCCTATTTGATGTATGATCCAATGAAGCAGTTGAGTGAAATCAGCGAGAAGCGGCTGAATGCGATTCGTGAATTTACTGAATTAGGTTCGGGCTTTAAGATTGCCATGCGCGATTTATCCATTCGTGGAGCGGGCAATTTGCTTGGAGCCCAGCAGTCAGGCTTTATTGACTCGGTTGGTTTCGATCTTTATTCGCAAATGCTGAAAGAAGCGGTAGACCGCAAGCAAAATAAAGAGGGAACGGGTCTTGGGACTCGAACAGTTGAGACGGAGATCGACCTGGGTATTGATGCTTATTTGCCAGCCAGCTATATTCAAGATGAGCGGCAAAAGATTGCTGCCTATAAGGCCATTCAACAGATCAATGATGCTGGTTCTCACCGCGATATGCAAGATCAGTTGATTGACCGTTATGGGGAGTATCCTGATCCCGTTGCGGACCTACTAGATATTGCCCTATTACAATCCTTGGCTAGCCAGATTGGTATTCTTCAGATTAAAAGGCGACACCAGTCGGTGGTGGTCACCTTTGAGGGAGGGACTAGCCAGGTCCTCTATGGTCCAAGGGTCTTTCAAGCCCTAGAAGGGGTTCAAGCCAAGGCTAAGGTGCGTCAACACCAGCAAGTCTTAACGGTTGACTTGTTGGTTCAGGGGTTAGCCAGTGATCAAATAATCAGTTTGTTATTAAAATTCACCCAACAAGCCCAGGCTGTTCTCAATGATTATCAGCAGAAGGAAACTGGGCTTAAAGAGACATTTACCAACCAGAAAGAGGAGTGAAGGTATGCGATTAGATAAATTTTTGAAGGTATCACGTATTATTAAGCGACGGACAGTAGCAAAGGATGTGGCAGACCAGGGACGGATTATGGTCAATGATCGACCGGCTAAATCATCTACTAATATACAAGTGGGCGACCAAGTCGCGATCCGCTTTGGTAATCGTTTATTAAAGGTCGAAGTGATGCACTTGCAAGATTCAACTAAGAAGGAAGATGCGAGTGACATGTATCGTGTCATAAGTGAAGACCTGATCGAAGAATAATTGGGACCGGGTTGATTTTAACCGTGCATTCTGATCAAATTACTGCTATACTCAGAAATGAGAGAGTGGTGATAAAAATGAAGCGATATCAGAAAAGTGCGGTCAATCGACCCAAGGTTGTTCCCTTTGAAACGCACAGTTCCAACCATAAGAACCAGCCTATCCAACCGGTTTCCAAGAACCAACCACGACTTGTTCACTTAAAGCGTGGACGTCTTTTTATGTTGGTAGCTTGCATCATGATTGGGCTGAGTTTGTGGTCCTTACTTCAAACCTTTCAGCGTCACCAGAAGGCAGAAGAGGCCCTGGCCCAAACGGAAGCCACTCTACACCTGACCCAGGACCAGTTCCAACAAGTGAAGGCTGAACATGAGCGTTCACAGGATCCGGACTATTTGGCCAAGCTTGCAAGAAGGGATTATTATTATAGTAAAGACGGAGAACTGATTTTTGATATTCGCGATGAAGGGGAAGAAATTGACCACCAGGTATTTCAAGACCAAGACCAGGCATCACTCGAACAATTAAATGAATAGGTAAAGATAATAGGAGGAATTGGAAGTATATGGCCATTGAAGTTGGGCAGAAGGTGACTGGTAAGGTCACAGGAATTAAGAATTTTGGTGCATTTGTAGCACTGGAGGATAACCAATCTGGACTGATTCATATTAGTGAGATTTCAAACGACTATATTAATGACATTAATGATGTCCTCAGCATGGGGGAAGAGGTCACAGTGAAGGTGGTCTCTGTAGGAGAAGATGGCAAGATTGGACTTTCATTGCGCCAAGCTCAAGAAGGTTTCAAGGGGTCAGCAAGCGGTGAAGGTAAGAACTTTGAAGGTAAGCGTCGCCATAATGACCGGCGTCCGCGCAATTTCCACAATGAACACCCGACTGTCTCCCATGGGACGGATCGCGAAGGAGCAGGCTCACGCCCAAACCAAAATGTGACAGGCCGCTATGCTCAAAAGAGTAATGATGATTTTGATCAGTTGATGAGTAATTTCCTGAAGGATTCAGAAGATCGCTTGTCTTCTTTAAGACGGAATACCGAAGGAAAGCGTGGGGGCCGCGGAGGCCGTCGCAGTTAATTATTCAAGGACCCTTAGGGCTGCAATCATATGCTTGTGTTTGGCATGGATTGCAGTCTCTTTTACTTGAGAGGAGTTGAGGAAGATGGAGAACGCTTTACGGCAACTCAAGACCCAGCTAGAAAGTTGGCCACAATGGCAAGCCGCTTCGAGTGCGGTCTTAGCCATTTCTGGAGGGGTTGATTCAATGTGTCTCTTGCATTTGATGCTTGAACTCTTTCAATTGCAGGAGTACCAGGATCGGCAGTTGATCGTGGCACATTTTAACCATCAATTGCGTTCACAACAAATCCACGCGATCGAGCAAGAATTGGTGATTCAAACGGCTCAAGCCCATGATCTGGTCTACTTTGTCTCTAAATGGCAACAACCTCAAACCACTAACCGGGAGGCAAGTGCCCGGATTGCTCGCTATCAATTTCTGGCAGATGTCGTCCATGCTACCCAGGCTGACTGTTTAATGACGGCCCACCATCTTGATGATGCTGTGGAGACCTTCATGATGCGGCTGATTCGCGGCAGCTCATTAAAGGGATTGAATAGCATTGACCCTAATTACCAGCGACAGCTCTTGGCAACGAATGGTCAAGTGGTTATTACCCAGATGATGCGGCCCTTGATTAATTTCCGCAAGAGTGAATTGTATCAATATGCTAGTTCCCACCATATTTCATATTATGAAGATGAGACCAACCAGCATGAAGAGGTCTTTCGCAATCGGATCCGTCACCGCTATCTGCCTGAATTAGAAGACGAAAACCCTCAATTCTATTTGAATGCTCGAAATTTCCAACAACAATTGCAAGTATCTTATCAGGCTCATTATCAGAATTTTATGGCAATTGAGCCCAACTTGCTCGCTAAGTTTCGTGATCCTGGCTGGGTCCTAGATGTGAGGGCCTGGCAGCAATTAAGTCCTGAACAATTACAGATCTATTTAGGAATCTTTTTTGAGGAGCGCTATGTCGAAGTGGCAGGGCAATATGATAAGGATATTTTATCTCTGGTGAGTCAACAACTGACCCACCAAGATAACCCCAACTATACTTTGCGCTTGTCCAACGATTGGATCTCTCGACGGGAATATGACTTTATTTATATCGAGCCGCGGGATTATGAGAAATTTGTCAGTGAGCAAGTGATTAATCTGGTCATCCATAACAAATGGCATAGTCTTGGCAAAGGTTGGTGGATTGGGATCTTTGACCGCAATTTTGTTAGCAATCAGATGCGCCAAGCGGTGGATGAGTATATGGCCTTATATTTGACGGCTTATGATCAGGTTCCGCTTTTTAGTGTGCGGCACCGTTTACCGGGAGATTCCATGACCTTAGGGAATCAGGACCAGGCCTTCCATAAGAAGGTATCCAGAATCTTAATTGATGCAAAGGTTCCAGCGAGTCAGCGTGAGACCATGTGGTTAGTGGTAGATGAGGAAGATGATACGGTTTGGTTGATTGGACAACAGAAGTCGATCAAGTATCAGCCACACGAACCCGAATCGATCAGTCACTATCTCTTAATTCAAAAAATGTACTAAATTGATTCTTTTTTTAAATCTTTATGCTAAAATGCTATATTGTGATCATACTTATCAGGAGAAGGAGATGCCATGTTAGAACAAGATATCCAGTCTGTCTTAGTGACAGAGGAGGAGTTACGTGAAACAGCCCAACGTCTAGGACAAGAAATAACTAAAGACTATGCAGGTAAAGAAATTCTTGTGATTGGGGTTTTAAGAGGTGCCGCACTCTTTATGGCGGATCTGATTCGATATATTGATTGTTATCTTGAGATTGACTTTATGGATGTGTCGAGCTATGGTGCTGCGACCGTATCATCAGGAGAAGTAAAGATTCTCAAAGACCTTGATTCCAGTGTGGAAGGTCGTCATATTCTGATTATTGAAGACATCATTGATACTGGCCGGACCTTACATTATTTAATTAACCTGTTTGAGATGCGTCAGGCTGCTTCCATTAAGATCTGTAGCTTATTGGATAAGCCGTCTCGTCGGGTGATGTCCGATGTAAAGGTGGATTATGTGGGGGTCGAAGTACCGGATGAATTTGTCGTAGGCTACGGCCTGGATTACAAGCAAAACTACCGCAATTTGCCTTATATTGGGGTGCTGAAGCCAGAAATCTACTCATAAGAAACATTTGTAGCAGTGAGGGAACTTTTTTGCTATGATAAGACTATTATTGATTAAGGAGAATTGAACGAATGCAAAAACCAAACCGCAATCGTACTCCCTTACGGAATACCTTCGTATATTTAATTATTGGATTGGCTATTTTAGGGGTCGTCAGTGTTTTAAGCGATAATACCCCTTTTATGGCGAACACCAAGGAAATTACCAGTACAGAATTTGTTCAGCAATTACAAGAGGATAAGATTGCCAAGTTCGAAGTGCAAATTGGATCTGGGGTTTATCACGTTCGAGGCGAGTATGAGAAAGAAAAGAAAGTTGAAGACTCTGATGAGCAAGTGATCGAAATTTTCCAAGGATCGCCTTCTATCCAGACCTTCAAGACCGACATTCTTGGTAACGACAGCACACTGAAAGAGATTACGCAATTTGCTAAGGAGACTGAGACACCTTTCAAGGCGGTTCCTGAATCGTCTGCGGGTGTTTGGTTGAACTTCTTGCCAGTTGTCTTGATGATGATTCCTGCTTTCTTCTTGATGTATACCATGATGCAGTCAGCAAATGGTGGCGGCAAGGGCGTCATGAACTTCGGCAAATCTAAGACGAAGGATGTCTCTAAGCAGAAGTCCAAAGTGCGCTTTAGCGATGTGGCAGGAGCAGAAGAGGAAAAACAAGAACTTGTTGAGATTGTAGACTTCTTGAAAGAACCAAGGAAATATACCGACTTAGGGGCTCGGATTCCAGCGGGTGTCCTTTTGGAAGGACCTCCAGGAACTGGGAAGACCCTATTAGCTAAGGCGGTTGCCGGAGAAGCCGGCGTTCCCTTCTTCTCAATTTCGGGATCAGAGTTTGTTGAGATGTTTGTTGGGGTCGGTGCTTCGCGTGTCCGGGACCTATTTGAGAATGCTAAGAAGAATGCCCCTGCCATTATCTTTATTGATGAGATTGATGCCGTCGGACGCCAGCGGGGAGCTGGAATGGGCGGTGGTCACGATGAACGTGAACAGACCCTCAACCAGTTACTGGTTGAAATGGATGGCTTTGAAGGCAATGAGGGCATCATTGTGATGGCAGCAACGAACCGCTCGGATGTCTTGGATCCGGCCCTCTTACGTCCTGGCCGTTTTGACCGGCAGATCTTAGTAGGTAACCCTGATGTTAAGGGGCGTGAAGCGATCCTTAAGGTGCATGCTCGGAACAAGAAATTGGCTCAGGATATTGACCTCAAGGTGATTGCGCAACAAACCCCTGGATTTTCGGGGGCGGATCTTGAGAACTTGCTGAATGAGTCGGCCCTGATTGCGGCTCGCTTTGATCGCAAGGCGATTACTGCTGAGGATGTTGATGAGGCACATGACCGGGTCATCGCAGGACCAGCCAAGAAGGATTCTGTGATTTCTGACAAGCAACGTCGAACAGTAGCCTACCATGAAGCAGGGCATACTGTGATTGGCATGGTCTTAAGTGAAGCGCGTACGGTTCATAAGGTGACCATTGTGCCAAGAGGCCGGGCTGGTGGCTATGCCATTATGCTTCCTAAGGAAGACCAGTATATTGTGACTTATAAGGAATTGTTTGAACAAGTCGTAGGGCTTCTAGGTGGACGTTCTGCAGAGGAGATTGTCTTTAACCATCAATCAACAGGTGCTAGCAATGACTTTGAGCAGGCCACGGCGATTGTTCGACACATGGTGACCAAGTATGGGATGTCCAGCAAGATTGGAACTGTCCAATATGAATCCGATTCACAACCCTTTGCAGGTCGTCAGTACGGCTTCGGTAATCATCCCCAATATTCCGAACAAATTGCTTATGAAATTGACCAAGAGGTCCATCGCATTATGAATGAGGCACATCAAGAAGCCCACCGCATCATTAATGAGCACCGTGAGCAATTGAATATTATTGCAGAGAAGCTCTTAGAAGTTGAAACACTGGATGCGCGTCAGATTAAGTCTCTCTTTGAAACAGGTCAGATGCCTAAAGTGACGGAAGAAGAGGAAGGGGAAGAGCCTGTCGCAGAACCTGAGACTTTTGAAGAAGCTAAGGAGAAGGCGAATGCATCGGACCCAGCGGACCAGCCAGAGGAATCGCAAGCTTAAATGACTCAATCAGAGGATGAAGAGTCTGAGGCGGTCCATTCAGATGAAGAGGAAGAGTAATTGAGAGAAGGTCAGGAAATGATTTCCTGCCTTCTTTTTTAAGAAGAAAGGATGAGAAGATGGCGGATCAATTAATCAAAGCTTTGGCCTACCAAGATCAAGTACGGGTCTTTGTTGTCGATGCGACTCAAGCCGTGGCCCAAGCCCAACAAAGGCATGACACCTGGCATACTGCAACAGCCGCTTTGGGTCGAAGTCTTGTGGCCACCAGTTTATTAGCAGCCAGCCTCAAGGGAAGCGACCGGTTAAACATTCAGATTCAAGGGTCCGGTCCTTTAGGTGAAATTAATTGTGATGGGGACAGTCAAGGTGCCATTCGAGGTTATGTTAAACACCCGCATGTCGCTCTTGAACTCAATCAAGCAGGTAAAATCGATGTTAGTGGAGCGGTTGGCTTACCGGGAAGTTTGCGGGTGCGTAAGTTTAGCCAATCAGGTGAATCCTTTACAGGTCAGATTGCCCTTGTTTCAGGAGAATTGGCAGAAGACGTTACTTACTATCTGGCAGCTTCTGAACAAATCCCTTCTGCAGTGGGATTAAGTGTCTTAGTTAATCCGGATGAGACCGTTGCTTCGGCAGGAGGCTTTTTGATCCAGGTCTTGCCTGATGTCAAGGAGGAGACCCTACAAGCGATTGAGACCAATCTCCAAAGCTTGGGTAACCTGAGTGAACAGATTGATCAAGCGGAGCATTTAGAAGAGTTATTGGCTCAGTTAGTCGGTCCAGACAATTACCGCGTGATCCATAGCCAGTCCATTCATTTCACCTGTCCTTGCTCTAAAGACCGCTTTGCTAAGGCGATTCTCGCCCTCCCTCCAAGTGACATTCAGCAGATGATTGAAGAAGACCACCAAGCTGAAGCGGTCTGCCATTATTGTAATGAATCCTATCATTATACTCAGGAAGAATTAGAGGTCTTGTTAGACCAAGCCCTGCATGGAGAATAGACCATGACAAATATTAAGGGATCAGGTAGAATAAATAACAGATTGAAAGTATCATGTTGACCATGACGAATAGAATAGATAAGTTGGAGGAATATTATGACGGATCAAGAACATTCAGGAACGACGATTGAGGAAATGAACGATCAGTTGCAGGTTAGACGGCAAAAGATGCGCGAAATGCAAGAAGCAGGCGTGAATCCTTTTGCTGCTGGATTTGAACGCCACCACTATTCACAAGATTTGCTAGAGGAATATGAGGCGCTTGACAAGGAAGCCTTCGATGAAAGAGACCCGATCGAGGTGGCTATTGCAGGACGGATTGTTTCCAAGAGGGGGAAAGGGAAGGCCGGCTTCGCTCATATTCAGGATATGAAGGGGCGGATTCAAATTTATGTCCGTAAGGACCAAATTGGGGACGACGCTTTTGTCTGGTGGAAGGCGTGCGATTTAGGTGATATTGTAGGTGTCAAAGGACATGTCTTCAAGACTAATACAGGTGAGTTGTCGGTCAAAGCGCAAGACTTTATTCCTTTGACCAAGGCCCTTCGTCCTCTACCAGATAAGTTCCATGGCTTGACCAATGTCGAGCAACGTTATCGCCAGCGCTATTTAGACCTGATCGCCAACCAAGATAGTTATGACCGTTTTGTTAAACGGTCTCAAATCATCCGCGAAATTCGGCACTATTTAGATGACCGTGACTATTTAGAAGTTGAAACCCCAGTCCTACATAATCTTGCGGGTGGAGCGGCAGCCCGTCCCTTTATTACCCACCACAATGCCTTGGATATGGAATTATACTTGCGGATTGCGCTTGAGTTGCATTTGAAGCGGTTGGTTGTCGGAGGAATGGAGCGCGTCTATGAGATCAGTCGCGTCTTCCGTAATGAAGGAATTGATACCACGCATAACCCTGAATTTACCATGTTAGAAGTCTATACAGCCTATACTGTCTTCACAGATGTGATGGATTTAGTTGAAGGGTTAGTACGAGAAGTTGCCTCGAAGGTGTTAGGTCAGACAACCCTGACTTATGAGGACCATACGATTGATTTGGGTACGGCTTGGCAACGTCGCCACATGGTAGACCTCATCAAGGAAGCGACAGGGGTCGACTTCTGGCAAGAGATGACGTTAGAAGAAGCCAAAACCTTGGCCAAGGACCATCAGGTGCCAGTTGAGGACCATGAACAAAGTGTTGGACATATTATCAATAAATTCTTCGAGGAAAAAGTCGAAGAGCGCTTGATCCAGCCAACCTTTGTCTATGGGCATCCCGTAGAGATTTCTCCCTTAGCGCGTAAGAACCAGGAAGATCCTCGGTTTACGGATCGTTTTGAACTCTTCATTGTCGGTAAGGAATATGCAAATGCCTTTACTGAATTGACTGATCCGATTGACCAAAGGCAACGATTCGAAGCGCAGATGGCTGAAAAGAATGCCGGAAATGATGAAGCGCAACCGATGGATGAAGACTTTATCGAGGCCTTGGAACATGGAATGCCACCGACCGGTGGGCTTGGAATTGGAATTGACCGCCTGGTCATGTTATTAACGAATTCCAGTTCAATTCGAGATGTCCTACTTTTCCCAACAATGAAGCCAATAGGCTTAGAAAAGGCAGAAAATAGTAATTCGTCAAAAGAAACTTACGAAACTTACGACAAACTTACGACAGAAAAAATCGACTTTTTAAAAGTAAAAGTAGAGCCATTATTTGAAGATATGGTTGATTTTGATACATTTTCAAAATCTGATTTTAGAGTTGTAAAAGTTAAGAACTGCGAAGAAGTTCCAAAGTCTAAAAAACTATTGAAATTTACATTAGATGATGGTTCTGAAAAAGAAAGAGTTATTTTATCTGGTATTAAGGAATATTACAGCGCAGAGAGCTTAATTGGAAAGACACTTCTTGCGATTTGTAATCTTCCTCCACGTAAGATGATGGGAATCGACTCAGAAGGTATGATTATATCTGCAATTTGTGAGTATGATGGAGAAGAAAAACTTAACTTAATAATGTTGGATGACAATATTCCAGCAGGATCAAAATTATATTAAAGAACACGCTAATTATTAAACTGGGATTTGTAATGAATCTAAGTTTAATTTTTATATTAAGCAAGATACTACGGTATTAAACGTAATTTCTACTTTAGACCTATATAACACATCAGAAACAAGATCAAATCAAAAATCTTTTGGTCTAAATTATCAAAAAACTAGCAAGGAACTTATGAGCCAAGATGAAATAACTGTAATGGATGGTGGTAAGTGTATATACCAGCTAAGAGGAGTAAGACCTTTCTTGTCTGATAAATTCGATATTACAAAACATAAGAATTATAAGTTATTGGAAGACTATGATAAGAAGATTTTATTTGATGTGGAAGAGTTTTTGAAAAACAGAGATAAAATAAAAATAAACAGAAACAGTTTAATTACAAGATTATGAATTAAGTTTAGGATAAAGATATTTTTGGTATAATATCTATATATAAACCATGGAGGTAGGCATATGAGGTCTTATGAAAGTAAGGAAGAATTAAAGAATGAGATAAAGAAAACTTTTGAAAAATATATTTCAGAGTTTGACAATATACCAGAAGAACTAAAAGATAAAAGACTAGAAGAAGTTGATAGGACACCAGCAGAAAATATTGCCTATCAAGTAGGTTGGACAACTTTACTCTTAAAATGGGAAGAAGATGAGAAAAAAGGTATAGATGTTAAAACACCATCTGATAAATTTAAGTGGAATCAACTTGGAGAATTATATAAGTGGTTCACTGATACCTATGCTAATAAATCGTTAAAGGAACTAAAAGAACAACTCACAAAAAATATAGAAGATATTTATCTTTTGATAGATGAATTAACAGATGAAGAATTATTTAAACCACATATGAGAAAATGGGCAGATGAAGCAACCAAAACTGCTACTTGGGAAGTATATAAATTTATTCATGTAAATACAGTAGCGCCATTTGGAACATTTAGGACTAAGATTAGGAAATGGAAGAAATTAGTTCTATAGATAGAAAAGTATAAATAAGTTTACTTAGGAGGATTTTATGGCAGTTGCAAATATCAAAGTTACATTAAATTGCCCAATAGAAAAAGTATGGGATAAAGTTACTGACCTTCGTGATTTTGGTTGGAGAAGTGATATCAAAGATATCAAAATTATTGATGATAAGAATTTTGTAGAGATTACAAAAGATGGGATAGAAACAAATTTTAAAGTTATAGAATGTACGAAACATCAATGCTGGTCTTTTGAAATTGAAAACGCAAATATAAAAGGAACTTGGATAGGAAAATTTTATTCGAATGGAGATAAAACAACATTAGATTTTACAGAAAATATTATTTAGGCGGATTTTATAATCAACTTAGCCACCATAAAAAATAAAAAAGCCATGTAAATTCATGTTATATTTTAGCTACCACACAAAAATATAAGGAGAATGAATTTACATGACGCAAACACACTCTACCACATCTGGTCGGAAATCAAAACACTTATCGTTCAAAGAACGGAGCCAAATTGAGCTTTTGAAAGAACAAGGGCATTCTAATCGCGCGATTGCTCGCATACTCAAACGCGCGCCACAGACAATCCATAACGAAATTAAACGCGGTACAATTAAACAAATCCGACAACAAAAGCAAAACGGCAAGGTTTATAAATGGTACTATTCTAAGTATGTCGCTGAAGTCGGCCAAGAAAATTATGAGCATCAGCGTCAAAATTGTGGGCGCAAACCTCTCTGGTCCTACTCAAGTGACTTTATCGATTGGGCCGATCAGCGGATGTTAGAAGATAAATGGTCGCCTGATGTCGTCGTCCACCGAGCCAAAGAAGTCCTTGATATCGACCCTCGACTCATTCCTTGTACCACCACCCTCTATTATTGGATTGATTGTCAGATTATGAAGACGCGAAATATTGATTTACTTGAAAAACTTCGTCGTAATACCAAAGAGAGAGTACCGAAGACCCGCCCCCATAAGAAAGTCTTGGGAACTTCCATCGACGAGCGCCCTGAGGAAATCAATGAGCGGAATACTTTTGGCCACTGGGAAATTGATACGGTCATTGGCAAGAAAGGTAAAGATGAACCTGTCTTGTTAACCTTAGCTGAACGATTCAGTCGATTTGAAGTCATTCTAAAGATAAAGAATAAGACTGCACAAGCGGTGGAGGTCGCCCTAAGAAAGTTACAAGGACTCGCAGGCGATCATTTATCGTTACTCTTCAAGAGTATGACTGCTGATAATGGCTTAGAGTTTGCGATGTTAAGTCAAGCGGTGGCTGAACAAATAGCGG
>NZ_JH601133.1:931268-999185 GCF_000245795.1 Facklamia languida CCUG 37842
AGGCGATCATTTATCGTTACTCTTCAAGAGTATGACTGCTGATAATGGCTTAGAGTTTGCGATGTTAAGTCAAGCGGTGGCTGAACAAATAGCGGTCTACTTTGCCCATCCTTATGCTTCTTGGGAAAGAGGGACCAGTGAAAATCAACATGGATTCATTCGACGCTTCTTACCCAAAGAAACATCAATGAAAGATATAACAGAAGCGGATTGTCTCCGAATCCAACAATGGATGAACAACTATCCGCGCAAAATTTTAGACTATGGGACCCCTTATGAAGTCTTTGTACGCTGTCTACATAAAGAAAGACGATCTCTAGCACTCGTTCCGGCTTGACAACGAGCCTCCCTCGGCATGGTTTTCGTGTTAGGGGGTTGACTCATAACCTGTGAGCCAAACTACCATGCCTCAGCTCATTGTCAAGCCGTCACTAAAAGAATGGAAGAACTTTAGATAGAACGTTAACCAGGTGGCTAACTTATACTTGAAATTTACGAATTAATAAAATCTCTAAATAAGTAATTGACGCCCTAAGTAACACATGTTAAGATGGTTAAGGTGTTTTTATTGACAGATTCCTGATATTCAGTCGTGCTGACTGCTATAGAACCACCTTATTAACGCAGAAGCTCTTGGTCGAGAACCTGCGATAATTTTATTATATAAAATGACACACTTGGATGTGTGGACAAAGATTAGAAGATGAAAGGAGGACTTTTGATGCCTACAATTAATCAGTTGATTAACAAACCACGTAAGTCAAAAGTAGAAAAATCTAAGTCACCAGCTTTAAACGTTGGTTATAACAGTTTCAAGCGTTCTAATACCACGACCATGTCTCCACAAAAACGGGGAGTCTGCACGCGTGTGGGGACCATGACACCTAAGAAACCAAACTCTGCTTTGCGTAAGTATGCCCGTGTTCGCTTGTCTAACCTGATGGAAGTGACAGCCTATATCCCAGGTGAAGGTCACAACCTACAAGAACACAGTGTGGTACTGATTCGTGGCGGCCGGGTTAAGGACTTGCCAGGGGTGCGTTACCACATCGTTCGTGGAGCACTCGATACAGCGGGTGTAAATGACCGTAAACAAGGCCGTTCTAAATACGGAACTAAGAAACCTAAATAAATTCATGAAAACTAACAAGTAATCGAAAGGAGGAGTTTGGATGACTCGTAAAGGAAATATTCCCAAGCGTGAAGTATTGCCGGATCCAATTTATAATTCAAAATTAGTCACACGTACCATTAACCGTTTGATGATTGATGGAAAGCGTGGAAAAGCATCACAAATTTTATATGGTGCCTTTGATATTGTCCGTGAACAAACTGGTCAAGATCCAATGGAAGTTTTTGAACAAGCAATCGAAAACATCATGCCATTATTAGAAGTAAAAGCTCGTCGTGTAGGGGGTTCTAACTATCAAGTTCCTGTTGAGGTTCGACCAGAGCGTCGTTATACTTTAGCGATTCGTTGGTTAGTCAGCTACTCACGTTTACGTGGTGAAAAGACCATGGAAACACGTCTAGCACGCGAAATTATGGATGCAGCTAATAACACAGGTGCGTCTGTAAGAAAACGTGAAGACATGCATAAAATGGCAGAAGCAAACAAAGCCTTTGCACATTACCGCTGGTAAGATTTATAATAGAATTGCTAGTCTGTTTTGGGGACTAGTGATGCTGACGGAATCGACTAAATAATCGAAAGAGGGGTAAATATAGATGGCAAAAAGAGAATTTTCTCTTGAGAACACTCGTAACATCGGTATCATGGCCCATATTGATGCTGGTAAGACGACAACGACAGAACGTATCTTGTACTATACAGGTAAGATCCACAAGATCGGTGAGACTCACGACGGTGGGGCTCAAATGGACTGGATGGAACAAGAACAAGAACGTGGAATCACCATCACATCTGCAGCAACAACTGCTCAGTGGAAGGGTCACCGCGTAAACATTATCGATACTCCAGGACACGTGGACTTTACGGTCGAAGTAGAGCGTTCACTACGTGTATTGGATGGCGCTGTTGCTCTACTGGATGCACAATCTGGTGTTGAACCTCAAACAGAAACTGTTTGGCGTCAAGCTACAACTTATGGTGTTCCCCGAATTGTCTTCGTTAATAAGATGGACAAGATGGGTGCAGACTTTGAGTATTCATTAAGTACTCTGCATGATCGTTTGCAAGCCAACGCTGTAGCAATGCAAGTCCCCATTGGAGCTGAAGATGCCTTTACCGGGATTGTTGATGTCGTTCATAAGAAAGCATATATCTACAAGAATGACTTAGGAACAGAAATCGAAGAGACCGAAATCCCAGAAGAGTATAAGGAAAAGGCAGAAGAGTATTATACAGCATTAGTTGAAGCAGTCGCAGACCATGATGAAGACATCATGAATGCCTATCTTGAAGGGGAAGAAATTGACGAAGATACCTTGAAAAAGGCGATTCGTAAGGCAACCTGTGCGGTAGAATTGTACCCAGTATTCTGTGGGACAGCCTTCAAGAATAAAGGGGTTCAGCTCTTACTTGATGCAGTCATTGACTACTTACCTAGTCCTCTAGATGTTCCGCCAATTGTCGGGACAGAACCTGGATCTGACCAAGAAATTGAACATCATGCGGATGACAATGAACCTTTTGCGGCATTGGCCTTCAAGGTTATGACGGACCCATTCGTTGGACGTTTAACCTTCTTCCGTGTCTACTCAGGTACTTTAGAATCAGGTTCATATGTTCAAAACGCAACAAAGGATACGCGTGAACGTGTTGGACGTATTCTTCAAATGCACGCGAACTCTCGGTCTGAAATCCCAGAAGTATTCTCTGGGGATATTGCAGCGGCTGTCGGCTTGAAGAATACCGGTACTGGAGACACTTTATGTTCACCAGACCAATTAGTTATTCTTGAATCGATGGAATTCCCTGATCCCGTTATCGAAGTGGCGATTGAGCCTGACTCAAAAGCAGACCAAGATAAGATGGGGATTGCCTTATCTAAATTGGCAGAAGAAGATCCAACCTTCCGAGCTTCAACCAACCACGAAACAGGTCAAACGATCATTGCAGGTATGGGTGAGTTGCACTTGGACATCATCGTGGATCGTTTGAAGCGTGAATTCAAGGTTTCTGCAAGCGTTGGTGCGCCTCAAGTATCTTACCGTGAAACCTTCCGGGCATCGACTCAAGCTGAAGGTAAGTTCGTTCGTCAATCAGGTGGTAAGGGTCAATACGGTCACGTATGGATTGAATTCACACCAAACGAAGAAGGAGCAGGCTTCGAATTTGAGAATGCGATTGTCGGTGGGGTAGTTCCTCGTGAATATATTCCAGCTGTTGAAGCCGGTCTTAAAGACGCGATGGAAAACGGTGTGCTTGCAGGCTTCCCATTAGTGGATATCAAGGCGAAATTGTATGATGGATCCTACCACGATGTCGACTCTTCTGAAACTGCCTATAAGGTAGCTGCTTCAATGGCCTTGAAGGCAGCAGCGAAGAAGGCACAACCTTCAATTCTAGAGCCAATGATGGCGGTTGAAGTTACAGTTCCTGAAGAATATCTTGGAGATGTTATGGGACATGTCAACTCACGTCGTGGACGGATCGAAGGAACAACTTCACGTGGAAATGCAACGATCATTAAGTCACTCATTCCATTATCTGAAATGTTCGGTTATGCGACAACCTTACGTTCTTCAACACAAGGACGCGGAACCTTTACAATGCAGTTTGATCACTATGAAGATGTGCCTAAGTCAATCGCTGAAGACATCATCAAGAAATATGGTGGATCTTCTGAAGAATAATTCTTCTTCAGGCGAAAGGACCAAGATCAAACTAGAACGCACTGAATATGCGGGAAGTCATTGAATTTATTCCTGTATGTCGGTATAATACTTATTGATAGATGACTAATCTATAAACAAACTTTAATTATTAGGGGGATTTACTCACATGGCAAAAGAAAAATACGAACGTACGAAACCACACGTTAACATTGGGACTTTAGGTCACGTTGACCATGGTAAAACAACTTTATCTGCAGCGATTGCAACGACCTTAGCTAAGAACGGTTTCGGTGAAGCGAAAGACTACGCTTCTATCGATAACGCTCCAGAAGAAAGAGAACGTGGAATCACCATCAATACTTCTCATATCGAGTATGAAACAGCAAACCGTCACTACGCACATATTGACGCGCCAGGGCACGCGGACTACGTTAAGAACATGATCACTGGTGCTGCTCAAATGGACGGTGCGATCTTAGTAGTATCTGCAGCAGATGGTCCAATGCCTCAAACACGTGAACACATCTTGTTATCACGTCAAGTAGGGGTTCCATACTTCGTAGTCTTCTTAAACAAGACTGACCAAGTGGACGATGAAGAATTATTAGAATTAGTTGAAATGGAAGTTCGTGAAATGTTATCAGAATACGACTATCCAGGAGACGATATTCCAGTAATCGCTGGTTCTGCATTGAAGGCTTTAGAAGGCGATGCAGACCATGAAGCGAAGATCCTAGAATTAATGGCAGCAGTTGACGAATATATTCCAGAACCAGAACGTGAAACTGACAAGCCATTCATGATGCCAGTCGAAGACGTGTTCTCAATCACTGGTCGTGGTACAGTTGCAACTGGTCGTGTTGAACGTGGACAAGTTCGCGTTGGGGATGAAGTTGAAATCGTAGGTATTGCGGAAGAAACTAAGAAGACCACTGTAACAGGTGTTGAAATGTTCCGTAAGATGTTAGACTATGCGGAAGCTGGAGATAACATCGGGGCTTTACTTCGTGGGGTTACTCGTGAAGATATCGAACGTGGACAAGTATTAGCAGCTCCTGGATCCATTACACCACATACTCAATTCAAGGCTGAAGTCTATGTCCTTTCTAAAGAAGAAGGTGGACGTCATACACCATTCTTCTCTAACTACCGCCCACAATTCTACTTCCGTACAACAGACGTTACCGGTGTTGTAAACTTACCAGAAGGTACAGAAATGGTAATGCCTGGTGATAACGTATCAATGACCGTTGAATTGATTCACCCAATCGCGATCGAAGAAGGAACTCGCTTCTCTATCCGTGAAGGTGGACGTACGGTAGGTGCGGGTACTGTATCTGAAATCATCGCTTAATTAAGCCATCAAACAAAAG
Source organism: Facklamia languida CCUG 37842 (assembly GCF_000245795.1). GTDB lineage: Bacteria > Bacillota > Bacilli > Lactobacillales > Aerococcaceae > Facklamia > Facklamia languida. The sequence continues at coordinate 936,443 of NZ_JH601133.1, forward strand.
CGTTTTGCCTAGGCAAGACGCTTTTTTGCTTTGTTCTGAAGGTTATGTAATCAGATCGATTCATGGCCCAGCATATTGATGGTGAGTCATCCTAAATAATGATATACTTATGCTATCAATCAATGATTTAAGGAGGAATTGTATGGATTTTAATAATTTTCTAGGAGCAGTCCCCAGTATGGTCGGCTCAGTCTTATTGCTGATTGTGGCTTTGATTTTAGCTTACTTCGCTAAGAAGTATGTGATTAAGGGCTTAGAAGCAATTGATTTTGATTTGAAATTGCAAAAATGGGGCTTGTCTAAGACTGATGAGGAATCAATGACTTTCCTTGAAACAATCGGAACATTGGTTTATTTCATTATTGTACTCTTCTTTGTTCCCTTTATCTTGAATGGTTTAGGGTTAGCAGGAGTAGTGGATCCGATTTCCAATATGTTCGCGAAGTTCTTCGCCTTTGTGCCGAATATTATTGCAGCGGTATTAATCTTGTTTGTTGGCAACCTCTTCTGTAAGTTTATCAAACAGTTAGTACAAAACTTATTAGAAGGCTTCAATGTTGACCGTTGGTATCGTAAGTTAACGGGACATGAAGGGGACGCTAGCACTATCGATGAAACAAAATTAGCAGAAGTTTTGGCGACGATTGTCTATATCCTGATCTTCATCCCAATCCTAACAGTTGCACTTGAAGTTCTTGGAATTAAGACCATCTCAGAACCGATTGTTGGGGTACTCAATAGCATTATGAGTGCGATTCCGAATATTTTGGTAGCTGTGATTCTTGTTCTAGTGGGTGGCTTCATTGCTAAGTTACTTGGTGACTTGTTAGAAGGCCTCTTGAAGACCTCAGGTGTGGATAAGTATTCCAAATACCTGAACTTCAAAGGTGAAATTACGATTGAGATCTCAACGGTCATTGCGCAAGTGACTCGTGCCTTATTAATGATCTTCTTCATCGTTGAAGCTGTCTCCGTATTAAACCTAGAAGTATTGAATCGCGTCGGGACTTCTATTATTGCCTATATTCCAGATGCCATTTCAGCAGCTTTGATCTTGGCAGTTGGAGTGATTGGAGGTAATATTCTAGCCAGCTTCCTTAAGGAAGTATCAGGAAGCAAGGTCTTCGGTGAATTTGTTCGCTATGCGATTATCGTCCTTTCAATCTTCATGACACTTGACCAGTTGAAGTTCGCTCCAACTATTGTGAATGCTGCCTTCATCATTATCCTGGGGGCGCTTGCTTTCGCTTTCGTTCTAGCTGTCGGACTAGGTGGGAAAGATTTTGCCGCTAAGCAACTTTCTAACTTAGAGCAGGCACTTGAGCAAGAAGAAGAAAAGGACCATCAAGATCCACCAGCAAGTCTATAAGAATAATGGATTCGATCAATGATAGGGAGAAGGAAGACAAGGCTTCCTTCAACTCTATCTGACATCGAGTCATCAAAAAAGACCGCTCACACCTGAGCGAGTCTCTGTCAAGTCGACAGGGACCGTTCAGTGTGAGGCGGTCTTTTTTATTCAGCTAAAAGCTTATTGTATTGGCTGATAATCTGTTCAGATAATTCTTCAATCGACTGATTTTCGATATGGATGACACTAGCACCTAGTTGGTGGTAAAGATCATCCGCAAACATTAATTCTTCTTTAACTCGTTCTAAAGAGGAATAGCTAGCAGAATCACCTAGTCCCATCAGCTCCACTCTTTTTTTACGGATATTCTGGATATAGAGTGGGGAAGCGATGAGGCCAAAGACTCGACGAGGATCAGCATCGTAGATCTCTTGTGGCACATGGACTTCTGGGAAGATCGGCAAGTTTGCGACTTTATAAGACTTGTTGGCCAGGTACATGCTTAAGGGGGTCTTAGAAGAGCGAGAGACACCTAAGAGAATGATGTCGGCCAGCGCAAAACCTTTACGATTCTTACCATCGTCATACTTAACAGCAAATTCGATGGCTTGAATGCGGTCGAAATAGTGGTCATCCAACCGGTGAAGGGCTCCAGCTTGCTCACTAGGAGCCAGGGAGGTTTGGTTGCTAATAATCGATAGGATGGGTTCCACCACATTATGGTAGGCTAGCTGGTGGTCTTTAGCAAAGGAAGAGGCATATTCATCCAGTTGCTCATTAACTAAAGTCGTTATGATCACAGCTTTTACCTTATTGGCTTCTTCCAAAATCGTCTTCAGTTCATCTAGACTATTAATGAAAGGGAAACGCTTCATGGTAATCCCTGTTAATTGAGGGTATTGGGCTAGGGCTGCATTGGTTGCCTTGAGGGCCGTTTCACCGACCGAATCTGAAATCAGGTAAAATTTCTTTGAAAAGTTAGTCATAAGAGTCCTCCAATTGGCTAAGTTCAGCAAGAAGATTTACGATATTCGTCTTGGAAATTTTGCCAAGAATTTCAAAATTAGGTGTCACGACGGGTAAAGAGTCTATCTGGTGTTGCGCAATCAAACGGGCGGCAGCTAGGATGGTCTGTTCGCTTTGGGCCACAATAATATTGGGCATGCGGGTCATGATGATGGCTAATGGGGTATCCATCTTTTGGCCAATGGCTGAGCGCAAGAGGTCCTTGCGAGATACCAGTCCAATTAAGGTCTTGAGGTCGTCATCCACCACATATAAAGAACCAACATCATACATGAAAAGATGGGTAATGCCATCCTGAACGGTAGTAGTAGCAGGGACAGTCACCGCTTGAATCATGATGTCTTTGACTTGGTACTCATGAAAGGCTTCATCCAGGAGTGATTTTTCTGTTAAGCCAGAATAGATATAGCCCACACGGGGACGAGCATCCAGGATGCCCGTCATGGTGAGAATAGCAAAGTCACTTCTCAGGGTGGAACGGGTGAGGCCCAATTTTTTGGCAATTTCACCCCCTGAAATTGGTTCGTGGTCTTTGACGATGGCGATGATTTCCTTTTGTCGGGCGGAAAGTTTCATTCTACCCCTCCTTGATTATATTAAACTAGTTCATCTTGGATCGCACTTTGTGCGGCTGCTAATTGAGCAATTGGGACACGGTAAGGTGAGCAAGAGACATAGTCTAAGCCGATTTGGTGGAAGACCTTAATGGAGCGGGGGTCACCACCCAATTCACCGCACACGCCCACTTTTAGATTGGATTGAGTCTTTCGACCCCTCTCCGTCGCAATAGCTACTAATTCTTTGACAGCGTCCAAATCAATTGTTTGGAATGGGTCGTCCTTGAGGATCCCTTCCTCTAAATAGGCGTTTAAGAATTTACCGGCATCATCCCGTGAGTAACCAAAGCTGAGCTGTGTTAGGTCGTTGGTACCAAAGGAGAAGAACTCCGCCTCTTCAGCCAATTGGTCAGCGACCAGACAAGCTCGAGGGGTTTCAACCATGGCGCCAATGGTATAGGTTAATTCAGCACCCACTTCTTGTAAAACCTTGTCTAGGTGGTCTTTAATGGCTTCTTTCAATTGAGCGAGTTCTTTCTTGGTGCTGACAAGAGGGATCATAATTTCTGGCTGGACATTTACGCCTTGCTCTTGCACAGCGAGGGCTGCTTGAATCACTGCTTCTGCTTGCATGAGGTAGAGTCCGGGGTAGGTAATACCCATCCGACAAGCACGGTGGCCCATCATGGGGTTTATTTCCTTGGTCATGTGGATGCGGTCGCTCACTTGGTCAAAGGGCAAGTTTAATTCTTGCGCCACTTGTTTGATTTCGGCCTCAGTATGGGGTAGAAATTCATGTAACGGGGCATCTAATAAACGCACAACCACTGGTTTGTTATCCATTAGTTTAAAGATGTTGGTGAAATCATCTGTTTGGAACTGTTTAATATGGGCCAAGGCTTCTTCCCGATCAGATGCAGTTTGGGCTAATAAGAACTGACGGATTGCGATTAAGCGCTCTGCCTCAAAGAACATATGCTCGGTACGTACGAGGCCAATACCGGAAGCCTTAAATTCAAGACCGTTTTGGATATCGGTGGCTGTTTCGGCATTCATCCGAATCTTTAATTGGGCAAATTCTCTTGACCATTCCATCACTTGGTCGAAATATTCATTCGCTGCACTGGCTACGGTTGGGATTTCTCCCACATAGAGGGTACCGGTTGAACCATCCACTGACATAATGTCTCCTTCATGGAGACTTCCGCCTGGATAGGTGACTACCCGTTTGTCTTCGTTAATATCAAGCTCGCTACAACCCGACACACAGCACTTGCCCATCCCTCTAGCAACGACAGCTGCGTGGGAGGTCATGCCCCCTTGGCTAGTGACAATGGCCTTAGCGGAGTTCATGCCAACAATGTCTTCAGGTGAAGTTTCATGGCGGACGAGAATCACATCTTTCCCTTCATCGGTCCAGGCCTTAGCGGTTTCAGCATCGAAGACGACTTGCCCAGTCGCTGCACCAGGACTCGCTGGGAGCCCCATTTTTGAGATCAAGGGAGCCGATTTAAGAGCTGCTTGGTCAAAGGCTGGGTGTAAGAGGGTATGGAGCGATTCGGGTTGAATTGTAAGCAGCGCCTGTTTGGGTGTGAGAATGCCTTCTTCAACGAGGTCGCAGGCAACCTTAACAGCGGCTTGGGCCGTCCGTTTACCGTTGCGTGTTTGTAAGAGGAAGAGTTTGCCTTCTTCGATCGTGAACTCAATATCTTGCATGTCATGATAGTGGCTTTCAAGCTGGCTAGTCAAGTCCAAGATTTCTTGATAGATCTCAGGGAATTGATCCTTAAGCCGGGTGATCGACATGGGGGTTCGGATTCCGGCTACCACATCTTCCCCTTGGGCATTAGTCAGATATTCTCCGTAGAGTTCCTTTTGGCCATTAGCTGGGTTGCGAGTAAAGAGGACCCCTGTTCCACTAGTTTCGCCTCGGTTACCAAAAACCATTTCCTGAATATTGACCGCTGTTCCCAGATCATCCGGGACATTATTCAAGCGGCGATAGACAATGGCACGTTTATTGTTCCAAGATTTGAAGACAGCTCGTACGGCCGCATAAATTTGTTCTTTAACGTCTTGGGGGAAGGGATGTCCTAGTTCCTGGGTATAGATTGCTTGGTATTTTTTAACTAATTCTTTTAAATGGTCTGCACTTAATTCATGGTCAAAATTCAAGTGGTGCTGGTCCTTGATTTGTTTAAGTTGACCTTCAAACAGGCTCATGTCGATTTCATAGACGACATTACCAAACATTTGGAGTAACCGACGATAGCAGTCATAGGCGAATCGTTCGTCTTGAGTTAATTGGGCCAGTTTGTCCACATTCTCATCAGTGAGGCCAAGGTTGAGGATGGTATCCATCATCCCTGGCATGGAGATTTTGGCGCCTGAGCGAACGGAGACCAGTAAGAGTTTTTCTGGATCATCAAACTTTTTCTGGGTTTGATCCTCTAATTGTTCAATGGCCTGGTTGATTTCTTGGATGAGGTCGTGAGACAAATTGTCTCCATCCTGAAGATATTCTAAGCAGGCCTTGGTTGTCACGGTAAATCCTTGGGGGACAGGACAGCCTAGGCGCGTCATTTCGGCAAGGTTGGCTCCTTTACCGCCTAATAAATCCTTCATCTCTGAGTTGCCTTCGTTAAATGCGTACACTCGTTTCATTTGATTGGCCTCCTATTAATAAATGATGCATTAAGCGCATTATATAGTGCGTGCTAATCCTTGTCAATAGAAGACAACATTCAAGAAATATTAGGCGGCAAATTGCACTTAAAGCTGAACGGATAGCCCTATTTCTCAAGTTGTTCTATCTAGTAGATTTATCAGGAAAGCTAATAGTCTATTGATAGCCTTAGACTGGCCAGCGTGGTAAAATATTGGTATCAGGTATATTGTGAAACAAATAATTATTGGAGGGTATTATGAAAGTTGTAATTATTGGAACAAACCACGCTGGAATTGCTGCTGCAAATACACTGCTTGAGCAATATCCAGACCATGAGGTTGTCATGTTAGAGCGTAATTCAAATCTTTCCTACTTAGGTTGTGGGACTGCATTATGGGTAGGTCGTCAAATTGATGATTACCATGGTCTCTTCTATACAAACAAGGAAGAGTTTGAGAAGAAGGGGGCACGTATTTCGATTGAAACAGAAGTAAAGCGTGTTGATTTCGAAAATAAGATGGTATATGCCGAAACCAAGGACGGTCAAGCACTTGAAGAAAGTTATGACAAATTGATTCTTGCAACAGGGTCTCTTCCGATCTCACCTAAGTTCCCAGGACACGATTTGGAAGGTCTGCACTTCCTTAAGTTATTCCAAGAAGGCCAAGCAGTCGACAAGGCCCTAACGAATGATGAGGTGAAGGATGTTTGTGTGATTGGTGCAGGCTACATTGGCGTTGAAATCGCGGAGGCTGCCCACCGTCGAGGAAAGAATGTCCACATTTTTGATGCGGAGAAGACTTCGCTAGCAAGTTACTATGACCCTGATTTTGCCCAAATGATGGATGCTAACCTTGAAGACCATGGTATTCATACCCACTTTGGTGAATTGGTGGAAGAATATATTGGGGAGAATGGTAAGGTTACGGGCTTGAAGACCACTGGTGGAAGCTATAAAGCGGATATTGTCGTAAATAGTATTGGGTTTAGACCCAATAATGAATTAGGTAAAGACCACCTTGAACTCTTTGCGAATGGGGCTTATTTAGTTGACAGTCATTTCAAGACTTCTGATGATGATGTCTATGCAATTGGGGACTGTGCAACCAATTATTCGAACGCCCTTAAGCGCACGGATTACATTGCTTTAGCATCGAATGCCGTTCGTTCAGGGATTGTGGCGGCTCATAACCTTGCGGGCCATGTAGTTGAAGGTGCAGGTGTGCAAGGATCCAATGGCATTAATATCTTCGACTTGAAACTGGTCTCTACAGGCTTAACCCAAAAGGCGGCCGCTGCGGCTGGAATTGATGCGGATTATGTTGAGCACGAAGATACACAATTCCCAAGTTTTATGCCAGAGAATTATAAGGTTAAATTACGGATTACCTTTGACAAAGCAAGCCGTCGCATTATCGGGGCTCAATTAGCTTCTGAATATGATGTCTCCTTGCTTATCCATATGTTCTCGCTAGCCATTCAAGAAGAATTAACAATTGATAAATTGGCTCTGTTGGATACTTTCTTCCTTCCGCACTTTAATCAGCCGTACAACTACATTACCGTGGCAGCCTTAAAAGCTGGCCAAAAGAAATAAACATTGAAATAAGCACCCAATTGATCAGGAAAAGAGGTTAGACAATTGTCTAACTTTCGAGTAAGCTGATAGTATGCGGTGCTTTTTGTTATCGTAAGAACAAGACCAAACTGGAGGACAGACAATGAGAATAATAGTAGCAGGTGGAGATGGTTTTTGCGGGTGGCCGACATCCTTATATCTTTCTAAGCAAGGGCATGAGGTGACGATTGTTGATAATTTAGTGCGGCGTGAAATTGATGAGGAATTAGACTCGAATTCACTTACCGAGATTGCCCCTCTGCCGGACCGGATTGCTAAATGGCAAGAACTGACAGGCCGTGAGATTACATTTTATGAAGGCGATCTCAATGATTATGCCTTTTTAACTAAGGTATTTAAAGAAGTTGAACCCGAAGCCTTCGTCCACTTTGGTGAGCAGCGGTCTGCCCCCTATTCGATGATTGACCGTGAGCATGCGGTCTACACCCAGTCGAATAATGTCCTGGGCAACATCAATGTGCTCTATGCGATTAAAGAATTTGCACCAGATTGCCACTTGATTAAGCTCGGAACGATGGGGGAATATGGAACTCCTAATATTGATGTTGAAGAAGGTTGGATTGAAATTGAATATAAAGGCCGTAAAGACACGGTCATGATGCCCAAGAAGCCAGGTTCTTTCTACCACTTATCCAAGGTCCATGATTCCCACAATATTGAATTTGTTGTTCGGTCTTGGGGTATTCGGGCCACAGACCTCAACCAAGGGGTTGTTTACAACGTCAATACTGCTGAGACCCGCATGGATCCTATCCTCTATAACCGGTTTGACTATGATGGTATTTATGGAACGGTTCTTAACCGCTTTATTATCCAGGCGGCTAATGGTCTCCCCTTATCTGTTTACGGTAAAGGTGGACAAACTCGAGGCTTCATTAATATTGATGATACGGTTCGCTGTATTGAATTGGCGGCCAACAACCCGGCAGAGCGCGGCGAGTTTAAGATTTATAATCAATGTACAGAGTCCTTCTCGGTGAATGAATTAGCGGAACGTGTACAAAAAGTCGCGAAAGACCGTTTTGGACTGGAAGCTGTGATTGAGCACTTCCCTAATCCACGTGCAGAGCAGGAAGAACATTATTTCAATGCGGTTTATACAGCCTTAAAAGACCTTGGTTTGAAGGAACACTTCTTAACTGATGAAGTCATTGCCGATGTCTTACAATTAGCGCTTGATAATAAAGATCGGATTAAACCTGCCAATGTTATGAATTCCCCTCAATGGAAGTAATGGCATGCGAATTGCCATTATAACGGAGACCTACCTTCCTTCAACCGATGGAATTGTGACCCGGTTGACGCGAGCGGTAGACTATCTGAGTAAGCAGGGACACCAAGTCTTAGTCATTGCGCCAGCGATTCCAGGTTTACCTCAAAGTGACCACCAAGTGGCAATCCAAGGGGCACGGACATTTACCTTCTTTCTATACAAGGAGCGTCCATGGGCGCTGCCTGATCCCAGGATCAAGCAATGGCTGGCGGATTTTCAGCCGGATCTTGTTCACGCGGTGAATCCCGCCTCCTTGACGGCAGCGGGGGTCCACTATGCCAAGCGGTTAAAGATCCCACTGATTGCTAGCTTTCACACCAACCTACCGGATTATGCGGATCGCTACCACCTCAGTTTTGTTAAGCCTGTCTTGTGGCGGTATCTTCGCCACCTCCATAACCAAGCCAGTTTAAATCTGGTAACGAGCCAAGCCATGTATGACCTCTTGGACCAGCATGGGATTCATGATTTAGCCATTCTACCCAAAGGAGTCGCGATTGAAGACCGCCATCCTCATTTCTACTCAAGCCAAATGCGGCAGACTCTAATGGGGGAAGCCCGCGACAAAAAATTACTCCTCTTTGTTGGCCGACTGGCGCATGAGAAAGAAATTGATTCACTGCGGTCACTTTTTGACCGGCGGCAAGATATTTGTTTGGCGATTGTAGGCGATGGGCCAGCTAGGAAGCATCTTGAAACCGTCTTTGCAGGCACGCCGACAGTCTTCACGGGCTTTCTCCACGGAGAAACGCTCTCCCAAGCTTATGCCAGTGCGGATGCCTTTATCTTTCCGTCACGCAGTGAAACCCTCGGTCTGGTCATCACCGAGGCCATGGCCTCGGGTATTCCAGTCATTGCTGCGGAATCGGAACCGACTCTGGAGCAGGTAAGGCATGAGCGTACAGGCCTTATTTATCAGACGGAAGATATAGGGTCCTTAGACCGAGCGATTGATCAATTAGATGATGCAGTCTTGGTTGAAACGCTTATAAAATCCGGTCGGCAGTATGCAGAAGGCTTCTCCTGGGAGCATGCCTCACAGGCTCTGGAAGCAGCTTACCAGGAAACCATTCGAAGAGTTTACCAATAAAGACCCATCCGAGAAAGGCTCGGTTGGGTCTTCTTTGATTCGATTCTATCTATTATATAGCATCTATATAGCATCAAAGAACACCTCATAGACGATTATAATGAATCAATGTATCCTAATAATTCATTCTTTGTCTCGACGCATGTGTAACCAGATTGAAAAGTTTGTCTTTGGAGGGCGATATTCTTTAATTAGGCATTAGCCTTGCCTTCTTAGAGAGACTTACCCTCATTCATCATTCAATAAAAAAAGAAAGGTGGAAAGGACCTTTAGACTTTTTGACAGAGAGGCATGATCTTCTTATTTTTGACAAAATCAGAAAAAAGCAGAATATAGCCTTGCAATCGGGGCTGTTCTGCAGTATAATACTCGTTGTGTTTATTGTGGATTTAAATAAATCCGAGCACAGCTAAGCCTCATAAGGGGGCGGACAGCAATGAAGCGGGAGGTTGTGACACGCTAGGCCGAGTTGCCAAGGGCTGGCTGGTCAGAAATTCTTGTGGAGCGAGTCAAAAGATACTATTGACGAAGGAGGAAATAAAAATGGCAAATCAAAAAATTCGAATTCGCTTAAAGGCTTATGAACATCGTGCTTTAGATGTTTCAGCAGCTAAGATCGTTGAATCAGCAAAGAGAACAGGGGCGAAAACTTCAGGACCAATCCCATTACCAACTGATCGGTCTGTTTATACAGTTATTCGTGCGACTCACAAATATAAAGATTCACGTGAACAGTTCGAAATGCGGACACACAAACGTCTAATCGATATTATCGATCCAACTGCTAAAACAGTGGATGCTTTGATGAAGTTAGACTTACCAAGTGGTGTGGACGTAGAAATTAAATTATAAAAAATAAAATAAATGGAGGTGTACTCATGACCAAAGGAATCTTAGGAACAAAAGTCGGTATGACACAATTCTTTACGGAAAATGGTGAATTAATCCCAGTAACTGTAGTTGAAGCGCCAGCGAACGTCGTTCTTCAATTAAAAACGACTGAAAACGATGGCTACGAGGCGGTTCAAGTGGGTTACCAAGATCTTCGTGAAGTATTATCAAACAAACCGCACAAGGGTCATGTAGCAAAAGCAAATGCTACTCCTAAGCGCTTCGTTCGCGAATTTCGTGATGTTGAGCTAGGAGAATATGAAGTCGGGCAAGAAATCACAGTCGAAACATTCGCGGTGGGAGACATCGTCGATGTGACGGGTACATCAAAGGGTAAAGGATTCCAAGGAGCAATTAAGCGCCACGGACAATCACGTGGTCCAATGGCTCACGGATCTCGTTACCACCGTCGTCCTGGATCAATGGGTATGGCATCTGATGCGTCTAAAGTATTTAAAGGCAAAAACTTGCCAGGTCAAACAGGTGGCGAACGGATCACCATTCAAAACCTTGAAATCGTATCAGTCGACCCAGAAAACAATGTTCTTTTGATTAAAGGGAACGTACCGGGCGCTAAGAAATCTTTATTAGAAATTAAACAATCAATTAAATCTGTTAAATAATTAAGAGGGGAGGAACCATAAATGCCAAAAGTTACATTATTTAAACAAGATGGATCTCACGCAGGAGAAGTTGAACTTAATGAAGCAGTCTTCGGTGTTGAGCCGAATGAAGCGGTAATCTTTGATGCGGTTGTAATGCAACGCGCGAGCATGCGACAAGGAACCCATGCGGTTCGTAATCGTTCAGCAGTGAGCGGTGGAGGACGTAAGCCTTGGAGACAAAAAGGGACAGGACGTGCGCGTCAAGGTTCAATCCGGTCACCACAATGGGTTGGTGGGGGCGTTGTCTTCGGACCAACTCCACGTTCATACAGCTATAAGTTACCAAGAAAGGTTCGTCGTTTAGCCTTAACTTCTGTCCTATCTCAAAAAGTTCAAGAAGACAAGTTAACGGTGGTAGAAGCTTTAACATTTGACCAACCTAAAACAAAATTATTCAAAGAAGTTCTTGCTAATCTTAAGGCAGATACAAAAACCTTAGTGGTTCTAGAAGGCGACAATGAAACAGCCTACCTATCAGCTCGTAACATTCCAAATGTTAAAGTCATTGATGATTACAATGTCAATGTTCTAGATGTTGTAGATGCTGATCGCGTTGTGATTACTAAGGCTGCACTTTCAACCGTAGAGGAGGCTTTAGCATAATGCAATTATCAGAAGTAATCTTACGTCCAGTTATTACTGAACAATCCATGTTGAATATCGACGATAACAAGTACACCTTCGAAGTGGACCGCCGAGCAAACAAGACACACATCAAGCAAGCGGTGGAAGCGATGTTTGAAGGTGTAAAAGTAGCAAAGATCAACACGATCAACGTTAAAGGTAAAGCAAAACGTATGGGACGTTATCAAGGGTTTACACGTCGTTATAAGAAAGCAGTTGTGACCTTAACAGAAGATTCTAAACGTATCGAATTATTTGGTGAAGACCAACAAGCTGAATAAGCAAAAATAAGCTAACAGGAGGGAAAGAGAGTGGCAGTTAAACATTATAAAGCGACAACGAACGGTCGCCGTAATATGACTGGATATGATTTCTCAGAAATCACAACTAAGACACCTGAGAAGTCATTATTGAAGTCTCAAAAACAACGAGCTGGCCGTAATGGTCAAGGGAAAATTACTGTTCGTCACAAGGGTGGCGGAAACAAACGTGCCTACCGTGTCATCGACTTTAAGCGGAATAAAGATGGAGTAGTTGGAACGGTTGCGACAATTGAATACGATCCAAATCGTTCAGCGAACATTGCTTTGATCCATTATGAAGACGGGATCAAGACTTATATCATTGCGCCTAAAGGTTTACAAGTTGGGCAAAAGATTGAATCTGGAGAACAAGCAGATATTCAAATCGGAAACGCCTTAGCTTTGGCGAATATCCCAGTGGGTACCATGATTCATAATATTGAATTGAAGCCTGGCAAGGGAGGACAATTAGTCCGCGCTGCTGGAACAAGTGCTCAAGTATTAGGACAAGAAGGAAAATACACACTTGTTCGCTTGAATTCTGGTGAAGTTCGGATGATCCTCTCAACATGCCGTGCAACAGTTGGGGTGGTTGGAAATGAACAACACGAACTGATTAACATTGGTAAAGCAGGACGGTCTCGCTGGTTGTCTAAGCGTCCAACCGTTCGTGGATCTGTAATGAACCCGAATGATCACCCACACGGTGGTGGGGAAGGTCGTGCGCCAATCGGTCGTCCAAGTCCAATGACACCATGGGGCAAGAAAGCGATGGGTGTTAAGACACGTAACGCTAAGAAGAAATCTAGCAAGCTAATTATTCGTGGCCGTAAGAAATAATAACCAATAAGAATCGAAGGGAGGCTACATTGTGACTCGTAGTTTAAAAAAAGGACCTTTTATTGATGAACATTTGATGAAGAAGGTCGAAGCGCAACAAGATGCAAGCAAAAAACAGGTAATTAAGACATGGTCTCGTCGTTCAACCATCTTCCCTAACTTTATTGGGTTGACAATTGCGGTATATGACGGACGCAAACACGTTCCAGTCTTCATTCAAGAAGATATGGTCGGTCACAAACTAGGTGAATTCGTGCCAACTCGTACTTATAAAGGGCACGCGAGCGATGATAAGAAGACTTCAAGACGCTAATAAGAGGAGGTAAATAAGATGTCAGAACAAATTACATCTGCTAAGGCAATGGCCAGAACAGTTCGGATTGCTCCTCGTAAAGCTCGTTTAGTAATGGATCTTATCAGAGGAAAGCAAGTTGGAGAAGCGTTAGCAATCTTAAAGTTTACTCCAAAAGCTGGTTCGCCAATTATTGAAAAAGTTCTTAAATCAGCTATCGCAAATGCTGAACATAACTTTGACTTAGATTTAGAAAGTTTATATGTAAGTGAAGCCTATGTAAATGAAGGACCAACAATCAAACGTTTCCGTCCACGTGCAAAAGGGTCCGCTTCACCAATCAACAAACGGACGAGCCACATCACAGTTGTGGTATCAGAGAAAGAGGAGGCTTAATTAATGGGTCAAAAAGTACATCCAATTGGAATGCGTGTTGGCGTAATTCGTGACTGGGATGCTAAATGGTATGCCGACAAACAATACGCTGATTACTTGCATGAAGACTTAAAAGTGCGTGAGTATCTTAATAAAAAATTAGCGGATGCCTCTATTTCAACCATTCAAATTGAACGAGCTGCAAATCGAATTGTTGTATCTATTCACACAGCTAAACCAGGAATGGTCATTGGTAAAGGTGGTTCGGAAGTAGATGTCTTACGAACAGATTTGAACAAATTAACAGGTAAGCAAGTTCATATCAATATTGTGGAGATCAAGGATCCTTCACTTGATGCGAGATTAGTTGCTAAGGATATTGCTGAGCAATTAGAAAACCGGATCGCTTTCCGTCGTGCGCAAAAGCAAGCGATTCAAAGAGTGATGAAAGCGGGAGCTAAGGGAGTTAAAACCATGGTTTCTGGTCGCTTGAATGGTGCAGATATGGCGCGGACAGAGCACTATACAGAAGGAACAGTTCCACTTCATACATTAAGATCTGATATCGATTACGCTTGGGAAGAAGCAGATACCCAATACGGTAAACTCGGTGTCAAAGTATGGATTTGCCGTGGTGAAATCTTACCTACTAAGAACACCAACGATCAATCTTCGAGAGGAGGGAAATAATCAATGTTAGTACCAAAACGAGTAAAACACCGTCGTGAGTTCCGCGGAAAAATGCGTGGAGAAGCTAAAGGTGGCAAGACCGTAGCGTTTGGTTCTTATGGTCTACAAGCGACAGAATCAGGTTGGATCAGCAACCGTCAAATCGAAGCGTCTCGTATTGCGATGACACGTTATATGAAGCGTGGAGGGAAAGTATGGATTAAACTCTTCCCTCACAAATCTTATACCAGCAAGGCGATCGGAGTCCGGATGGGTAAAGGTAAAGGGGCACCCGAAGGCTGGGTAGCACCAACAAAACGTGGTGCAGTCATTTTTGAAATTGATGGCGTAAGTGAAGAAGTGGCACGTGAAGCCTTCCGTTTAGCTTCACACAAATTGCCAATCAAGACAAAATTTGTAAAACGTGAAGAATATGGTGGTGAATCGAATGAAAATTAATGAAATTAGAGAATTATCCACTGCTGAAATGATTGAAAAAGAGAAAGAATTCAAGAAAGAATTATTTAACCTTCGATTCCAATTAGCAACTGGACAATTAGAAAACACTGCCCGTTTACGTCATGTACGTAAATCAATTGCTCGCATTAAAACAGTCTTGCGTGAGCAAGAATTGTCTAAGTAAAACGACAAAGGAGGCACTAAAGAATGACTGAACGCAACAAACGTAAAGTTTACCAAGGACGCGTCGTGTCAGATAAGATGGACAAGACGATTACTGTCCAAGTGGACACTCGTAAGGTTCACCCTAAGTACGGTAAACGCGTAAAATATTCTAAAAAATATAAAGCACATGATGAATTGAATCAAGCTAAAGAAGGCGACATCGTACGTATCATGGAGACACGTCCATTATCAGCTACGAAACGCTTCCGTTTATTAGAAATTGTTGAAGAAGCAGTAATTATCTAATAATTGCTTCAATCGGAAGGAGGATAAGTAAATGATTCAACAGGAAAGTCGATTAAAAGTTGCTGACAACTCTGGAGCACGTGAAGTATTAACGATTAAGGTTTTAGGCGGATCAGGACGTAAAACAGCGAACATTGGCGATGTGATTGTTGCAACGGTTAAACATGCAACACCAGGAGGCGTTGTTAAGAAAGGCGATGTTGTCAAAGCGGTAATCGTTCGTACTAAATCAGGAGCACGTCGTAAGGATGGTTCATACATCAAATTTGATGAAAATGCGTGTGTGATTATTCGTGATGATAAGAGTCCTCGTGGAACACGTATCTTTGGGCCTGTTGCACGTGAATTACGTGACAACAATTACATGAAGATTGTTTCATTAGCTCCAGAAGTTCTGTAATCATAGAAAGAGGAGGAAACAATTCATGCGTATTAAAACAGGAGACAAAGTTGTCGTTATCTCTGGTAAGGACAAGGGTAAGGAAGGAACAGTTCTAAAAAGCTTGCCTAAAGAAAATCGAGTGGTTGTGGAAGGTGTAAATATTGCCAAGAAGCACCGTAAACCAACCCAAGCTCAAACAGGTGGAATTGAAGAATTCCCAGCACCAATCCATGTTTCAAATGTCCAACTTGTAGACCCTGAAACGGGCAAAGCAACACGCGTTGGTTATCGTTTTGAAGATGGCAAAAAAGTGCGCTACGCTAAAAAGTCTGACAAAACAGTTAACTAATTAGGAAGGAGGACCTAGCTATGACCAATCGTTTGAAAGAAAAATATTTAGCAGATGTAGCTCCCAAGTTGATTGAGCAGTTTAACTACAGCTCAATTATGGAAGTACCCAAAATTGAAAAGATTGTCATCAATATGGGTGTTGGAGATGCAACAGGAAATGCAAAGAACCTTGAAAAAGCGGTCGATGAATTAACCTTAATTTCTGGACAAAAACCAGTCATTACTAAGGCTAAGAAGTCAATTGCAGGTTTCCGTTTGCGTGAAGGTATGCCAATTGGAGCCAAAGTGACACTTCGTGGCGATCGGATGTATGAATTCCTTGATAAGTTAATTAGCGTTTCCCTTCCGCGGGTTCGTGACTTCCAAGGGATTAGTACCCGCGCATTTGACGGACGTGGAAACTATACCCTAGGTGTTCGTGAGCAGCTGATCTTCCCTGAAATTTCTTATGACAATGTCGACAAAGTTCGGGGGATGGATATTGTGCTGGTAACGACAGCAAATACCGATGAAGAATCACATGCCTTGTTAAAAGAACTAGGTATGCCATTTAAAAAATAGAATAAAGGAGGCATTATCTTGGCTAAAACATCGATAAAGAATAAAAACAAACGCACACCCAAGTATAAAGTTCAAGAATATACACGATGCGAACGTTGCGGTCGTCCACATTCTGTGTACCGTAAATTCAAACTTTGCCGCATTTGCTTCCGTGAGCTTGCTTACAAGGGACAAATTCCTGGTGTAAAAAAAGCAAGTTGGTAAGACTCAACAATTAAATAAAAGGAGGTAAATCCACATGGCAATGACAGATCCAATTGCAGATTTCTTAACTCGCATCCGTAATGCAAATAGTGTTGGGCATAAGACCGTTTCAGCACCTTCTTCTAAGACTAAAGAGGCGATCGCAGAAATCTTAAAACGTGAAGGCTTCATCAAAAACTATGAGATTATTGAAGATAACAAGCAAAATGAAATTAAAATCTCACTTAAATATGGCCGTAACCAAGAGAAAGTTATTACTGGTATCAAACGTATTTCTAAACCAGGTCTTCGCATTTATGCTAAATCAGAAGATGTGCCAAAAGTTCTTAATGGCCTAGGGATTGCGATCATTTCAACATCTAACGGCGTAATTACAGACAAAGAAGCGCGTCAACAAGGTGTCGGTGGCGAAGTCTTAGCATATGTTTGGTAATCTTTATTCATTAATCGGATTAAAAATTAAAGGAGGTGCAGCACTGTGAGTCGTATCGGAAAAGCTCCCGTAACAATTCCAGCTGGCGTAACCATTGAAATGGATGGTCAAACAGTGACCGTCAAAGGACCAAAAGGGGAACTGACACGTTCCATTAGTCCAAATATTGAATTATCAATTGAAGAAAATGAAATTACTTTTACTCGACCAGATGACTCAAAGGAAAACCGTTCACTTCATGGAACCACACGTTCCATTATTAACAACATGGTGGTTGGTGTTTCTGAAGGCTACAAGAAAGAACTTCAATTAATTGGGGTTGGGTACCGTGCTCAAAAACAAGGAAAGAAATTAGTTCTAAACGTTGGCCTTTCACATCCTGTTGAGTTTGAAGAAAGTGAAGGCGTATCTTTTGAAGTTCCTTCAAACACTTCAATTATTGTACAAGGCTACAATAAGGAAAAAGTTGGCGAATTAGCTGCTAACATTCGTGAAGTTCGTCCACCAGAACCCTATAAGGGTAAAGGGATTCGTTATGTGGATGAATATGTTATCCGTAAGGAAGGTAAGACTGGTAAATAGTCTTTTCTATAGGATCTATTTATCGTTAAAATTTATATAAAGAGGTGACCATTGTGATAACTAAACCAGATAAAAACCAATCGCGTAAGAAACGTCATAATCGTATTCGTAATCGAATTTCTGGTACTGCTGAGTGCCCACGCTTAAATGTATTTCGCTCAAATACAAACATCTACGCTCAATTAATTGATGACGTAGCGGGTGTGACGCTAGCAAGTGCCTCTAGTACAGATCCAGCGATCGAAAAGGCGAGCAAAGTTGAACAAGCAAGTGCGGTAGGCAAACTAATTGCTGAACGTGCCCTTGAAAAAGGACATAAAAATGTGGTCTTTGATCGTGGCGGCTATCTATACCACGGCCGGGTGCAAGCTTTGGCTGAAAGTGCCCGCGAACATGGACTCGAATTCTAAGAAAAGGAGGAAAACAATCGATGGTAAACATTAATCCAGATCAGTTAGGCGAAATCGAAGAACGCGTCGTTGCCATTAACCGTGTTACCAAAGTTGTAAAAGGTGGACGCCGGTTACGCTTCTCAGCTTTAGTCGTTGTGGGAGATAAGAATGGCCATGTAGGCTTTGGAACAGGTAAAGCGCAAGAAGTACCTGAAGCGATTCGTAAAGCGATTGAAAATGCCAAGAAGAGTTTAATTACTGTTCCAATGGCTGGAACAACGATTCCTCATGAAGCAATTGGTGAGTTCTGTGGTGGACGTGTGCTTCTTAAACCAGCGCAAGCCGGTTCCGGAGTTGCTGCAGGTGGCCCAGTACGTGCGGTTGTTGAATTGGCAGGTGTTACGGACGTAACAAGTAAGTCATTAGGATCCAACACACCAATCAACATGATCCGTGCAACTGTTGAAGCTTTAAAACAATTAAAAGTTGCAGAAGAAGTGGCTGAATTGCGCGGCAAGACAGTCGAAGATTTACTAGGTTAGGAGGACGTTTCATGGCAAATTTAGAGATTACTTTAAAACGTAGCCTGATCGGCCGTAAGCAGAATCAAATCGACACTGCTAAAGCGCTTGGCTTAACAAAGACTTATAAGACCGTTGTGAAGCCAGATAATGAAGCAATCCGTGGAATGATTGCAACAATTAGCCATTTAGTTGAAGTAAAAGAAGCTTAGTTTTAGTATACTAGTATAAGGAGGTGCCAAGAATGAAATTACACACATTAACTCCTGCGGAAGGTTCTCGTAAGAGCCGTAATCGTGTAGGACGTGGACAAGGTTCTGGTAATGGTAAATTAGCTGGACGTGGTCAAGGTGGTCAAGGCCAACGTTCAGGCGGCAATGTCCGTTTAGGCTTTGAAGGTGGGCAACAACCCCTCTTCCGTCGTTTACCAAAGCGTGGTTTCAACAATGTTAATCGCAAGGAATATGCGACTGTTAATGTTGAAACCCTTAACCGCTTTGAAGATGGAACAGAAATTACACCTGAATTACTGCTTGAATTAGGGATCATTAAGAAAGAATTATCAGGAATCAAAATCTTAGGGGCAGGTAATTTAGAGAAGAAATTAAATGTAAAAGCCAACAAATTCTCTAAATCAGCAGAACAAGCAATTACTGCTGCTGGTGGAACAGTTGAGGTGATCTAATGTTCTCCTTTATTAAGAATGCATTGAGTTCAAGAGATGTCCGGCGGCGGATTTTATTTACCCTCTTTATCTTGGCCATCTTCCGGTTGGGGTCTCATATCCCAGTCCCAGGTGTTAATGCCAAGGTCTTAGATAAGATTGCGACCAGTGGCTTACTTGGTCTGTTGAACACTTTTGGTGGAGGCGCATTGAGACGGTATTCGCTCTTTGCAATTGGAGTTTCTCCTTATATTACATCTTCCATTATTGTTCAACTCTTACAGATGGATATCATTCCGAAGTTTACGGAGTGGGCTAAACAAGGTGAAGTAGGACGACGTAAATTAAATCAGTGGACTATTTATCTTGCTATTGTCATTGGATATATTCAATCCTTAGGGCTTTCCTTTGGGATGAACCAAATGTCTGGCTTGGGTCTCATTAAGAACCCAACCACTGCGACTTATATGACGATTGCCTTGGTCCTAACCGCTGGAACGATGTTTCTTGTTTGGTTGGGCGAACAAATCACGCGCAATGGGATTGGCAACGGTCTATCCATGCTCATTATGGCAGGGATCGTCGCGCAAGTTCCTAGTGAAGTGACAGCCTTTACCAAGAAGATGCTAATTGGGGCAGGAGACAAGTTCACCCAGAATGCCTTGATTGGGTTGGGAATTGTCCTTGCACTCTTAATTATGACGGTTATTGTGGTGCTCATGGAGCGTGCGCAACGTCGGATACCGATTCATCATTCTAAGAAGGTTTCAGGTGCCCGTCATATGGCCCACTTACCGCTGAAGATTAATTCAGCTGGGGTTATTCCGGTCATCTTTGCATCGTCATTTATTACAACGCCCCAGACCTTGATTGGCTTATTTAATCCCAATCCAGATGGAGCGGCTATGCAATTCATCTCTAAACTCTTTAACATTCAACATCCCTATGGGGCAATTCTTTATACCATTCTCTTAATTGCCTTTACCTTCTTCTATTCACTGATCCAAGTGAATCCCGAGAAGGTGGCAGAGAATTTACAAAAACAAAGTGCCTATATTCCAAGTGTTCGTCCAGGTAAGGATACAGAAAACTATCTGACGCGTATGATCAACCATTTGAGTGGGGTCGGCGCGATCTACCTAACCGTTATTGCTTTATTACCGATTGTTGTTGGCTTTATCTGGAAGGTGCCATCTAATATTGCCCTATCCGGTACAAGCTTACTGATCGTCGTTGGTGTGGCGATTGAAACAGCCAAACAAATTGAAGGCCGTGTGGTTAAAAGACGTTATCAAGGTTTCTTAGATCTATAATTGCAATCAAACAAATATAAAGGATGATTAGTGAATGAATATATTATTAATGGGTTTACCGGGTGCTGGTAAAGGAACACAAAGTGAACGAATTACTCAAGACTATCCTGTGATACATATTGCGACTGGTGATATATTCAGACAAGCGATTAGAGAAGAAACCCCTCTTGGATTAGAGGCAAAGTCGTATACAGATCATGGGAACTTAGTTCCTGATGAGATTACCAACTCTTTGGTAAAAGAACGACTCAATCAAGCAGATGTAAAAGAAAATGGCTTCATGCTAGATGGTTACCCAAGAACCATCCAACAAGCAAAAGCACTTGACCAAAATCTCCAAGAACTTGGTTCACAAATTGATGCTGTGATCTACATTGATGTTGATCCTGAAACGCTTAAGGAACGCTTGAGTGGACGGATTATTAGTGTAGCAACGGGTGAAAGCTATCATAAGATTTATAACCCACCAAAAGTGGAGGATGCCTCAGAGATGGATGATCCGGCTAAGTTCTATCAACGTGAAGATGATAAGCCTGAGAAAGTCGCGCATCGTATTCAACTTCAGATGGAGTCGATTCAACCAATTTTGGATTATTATGAAGAACGTGGCCTTTTAACACGTGTTTCTGGCGAAGGAAGCATTGATGACGTGTATGACAATGTCAAGAAGGCACTGACTAAATAGCATGAGATTCTATCGATAAGGAGGTATACGAATGGCAAAAGATGATGTAATTGAGGTAGAAGGGACCGTTGTGGAGACCCTACCCAATGCAATGTTCAAAGTTGAACTAGAAAATGGTCATGAAATCATTGCCCATGTATCGGGGAAGATTCGAATGAATTATATTCGTATCTTGCCTGGAGATAAAGTGACAATCGAACTATCCCCATATGATTTAAGTAAGGGACGGATCACGTATCGATTTAAATAAGTATAACTGAGGAGGGTATATATGAAAGTTAGAGCATCAGTTAAACCAATTTGTGAAAAATGTAAAGTAATTCGACGTAATGGGAAAGTGATGGTAATCTGTCAAAACCCTAAACACAAACAACGTCAAGGATAATTTAAAGAAGGAGGCAAACGTATGGCTCGTATAGCTGGAGTAGATATTCCACGTGACAAACGTGTCGTGATTTCTTTAACTTATATTTTCGGTATTGGAAAAACAACAGCTAAGCAAATTTTAGCTGAAGCAAATGTTTCAGAAGATACACGAGTTAAGGATCTTACTAACGAAGAATTAGACCGTATTCGTGAAATTGTCAATAAGATTCGGGTAGAAGGCGATTTACGTCGTGAAATCAGCATGAACATCAAACGACTACAAGATATCGGTTCATTGCGTGGTTTGCGTCACCGTCGTAATTTACCAGTACGTGGACAAAACACTAAGAACAATGCACGGACGCGTAAAGGCCCTAAAAAACCAATTAGATAATCGATAGAAAAGGAGGTTAATATTCATGGCAAAACAACAAGCACGTAGAGGACGTCGTCGTGTCAAGAAGAATGTTGAAAAAGGAATTGCTCATATTCGTTCCACTTTCAATAATACGATTGTGATGATTACGGATACAAATGGGAATGCAATTTCTTGGTCATCTGCTGGATCATTAGGATTCCGTGGTTCTAAGAAGGCAACACCTTTTGCAGCCCAAATGGCTTCAGAAGTTGCCGCTAAAGGTGCAATGGATCATGGCATGAAGACTGTTGAAGTGACCGTTAAGGGTCCAGGATCTGGTCGTGAATCAGCCATTCGTTCGTTACAAGCAACAGGACTCGATGTCACTGCTATTCGTGACGTGACTCCCATTCCTCATAATGGATGCCGTCCACCAAAACGTCGCCGGGTGTAATGATAATTGTATAGGAAGTATTTGTAGCTGAATTATCAACGCGACTAACGTTTTGAAAGGGGCAAATGATCGATGATCGAAATTGAAAAACCAGATATTAGAACGATTGAAATCAGTGACGATGCTAAGTATGGTAAAATTGTCGTTGAGCCACTAGAGCGTGGTTATGGAACAACCCTTGGAAATTCATTGCGTAGAATTTTGTTATCTTCTCTGCCTGGTTCAGCCATTACAAATATCCAAATTGAGGGTGTCCTGCATGAGTTCGCAACAGTGGATGGGGTCGTGGAAGATGTTCCGACCATCATCTTACACCTAAAAGAGCTAGCTCTAAAAACTCATACAGAAGAAGACAAGGTCATTGAATTGAACGTTACGGGTCCAAAGACTGTAACTGCAGCGGATATCATTCATGATAATGAAGTGGAGATTTTAAATCCTGATTTGTATCTCTTTACCCTGGCTGAGGATGCAACATTCAACATGCAGATGACTGTCGCAAATGGACGCGGATTTGTTCGTGGAGATTATAATAAAAAAGAAGATTCACCGATCGGCGTACTACCTGTTGATTCGATTTATACGCCAATCAAAAAGGTAAACTATCAAGTGGAGAACACACGGATTGGCCAGCGTAATATTTATGACAAGTTGACCTTAGATATCTGGACCGATGGATCTATTAGTCCTGAGAAGGCCTTAAGTCTTGCTGCCAAGATCTTGACAGAGCATTTAAATATCTTTGTCGATTTGAGTGATGAGGCCCGTCAAGCTGAAATCATGGTAGAAAAAGAAGAGGCAGAAAAAGAAAAAGTACTTGTGATGACCATTGAAGAATTGGACCTTTCAGTGCGTTCTTATAATTGCTTGAAGCGTGCAGGTATTAATACGATTCAAGAATTAACCAACAAGAGCGAAGCTGAGATGATGAGAGTACGTAATCTCGGACGTAAATCCTTAGATGAAGTTAAGAACAAATTAGCGGCTTTAGATTTGAGCTTGCGTGAAGAAGACTAAGATAGTAAAGGAGGAGACAGAATGGCTTACCGTAAATTAGGACGTAAGAGTGCTCAACGTAAGGCATTGTTACGCGACTTAACAACAGATGTCATTATTAATGAACGCATTGAAACGACAGAAGCACGTGCGAAGGAAGTACGTAAGACTGTTGATCAAATGATCACCCTTGGTAAGAAAGGAGATCTTGCATCAAGACGTCGTGCTGCAGCTTTTGTTCGTAGAGAAATTGCAGATGCTCGCATTGAAGATGATGAAGTGGTGGTAGAAACCGTCCTTAATCGTTTGTTTGATACTTATGCTGAGCGTTACGCAGACCGTAATGGTGGTTATACACGGATTCTTAAGAAGGGCCCTCGTCGTGGCGATGGTGCACCAATGGTGATTATTGAATTAGTGTAATGCGTCAATTTTACTCACTTTGATGATGGGGAGTGTTATGATTTTGAGCCTGAGCTTGAAGTCTAGCTCTATTAGCCATGTGCAAATGGTGGATTGAGGTTTTTTATAAGCCTCAATCCAATCTATCATCGTAAGTGGTTTTTTTATCGTTATTTTTTATTTTGTCTGTATAGCCAAGAGAGCTTTTTGGCTATAGAGACAAGAAGAAAGGATGGGGAGTATGACGTCAGAGATCATTCGAGTGGAAGATGTGTCTTTTGCCTACGCACACGCGGACCATGATGCACTATCCAATTTGTCTTTTTCCATTAACCAGGGCGAGTGGGTGGCGATTATTGGACCCAATGGTTCAGGCAAATCCACCATGGCTAAAATTCTCAATGGCTTATTGGTTCCCTACCAAGGGAGTGTCTATATTAAAGGGGTTAAACTCTCTCAGGAAACGGTTTGGGACATCCGCCGAATGATCGGGATGGTCTTTCAGAACCCAGACAACCAATTTGTCGGGGCAACGGTCGAAGACGATGTGGCCTTCGGCTTAGAGAATAACGGAATTGACCGTGAAGAAATGCGGCAGCGAATCCATGAGGCCTTGCAACAAGTTCGCATGGAGGAATTTATCAAGAAAGAACCCGCTAAATTATCAGGTGGTCAAAAACAACGGGTGGCAATTGCCGGAATTATTGCTCTGAGACCCGATATTATTATCTTGGACGAATCCACAGCCATGCTCGATCCTTTGGGACGCGAAGAGATTATCCGCTTGGTTCATGAAATTAAGAACCAGTATGGGGTAACTGTCTTATCGATCACCCATGATATTGATGAAGCCAGTCTAGCAGACCGCATTCTCGTGATGAAGGCCGGACAACTTCAAGCGCAGGATGTACCAGCTAAAATCTTTGAAGCTGGCAAGGATTTAATCGAGATGGGCTTAGACCTCCCATTCTCCGAAAAAGTACGCTTACAGATGAAGGATTTAGGAGTGGACGTACCAGACCATTATCTCGATGAGGAAGGATTGATTGAGTGGCTATCCCAATCGTATTTGAACAAGTAGATTTTACTTATAATCCCGGGACTCCTTTTGAGGTGCCAGTATTAAAGAATATCAACTTAACCTTAGAACCTGGACGGGTCACAGCCATTATTGGCCATACAGGATCAGGGAAATCGACGCTAATTCAACATTTGAATGTTCTCTTAAAGCCTTCAAAAGGAAAGATTAAGATTGGTGACCAGGTAATCACTGCCCAATCTGACAGCAAAAACCTTAAACAAATTCGAAAGAAGGTCGGTGTTGTCTTTCAATTTCCGGAAGCCCAGCTGTTCGAAGAGACTGTCATCAAGGATGTCATGTTTGGCCCCCTTAATTTCGGGGCAAGTCAAGAAGAGGCGCGAGCAATAGCTGAAGAGATGTTGGCCTTAGTCGGAATTGATCCTGCCTTATACGAGCGTTCACCCTTTGAGTTGAGTGGGGGTCAGATGCGTCGGGTGGCGATAGCGGGTGTATTAGCTCTGGAACCTGAAGTCCTAGTGCTCGATGAACCGACAGCCGGATTAGACCCATTGGGTCAAATCGAGATGCTGACCATGTTCATTGACCTACAACAGGCGCGCCAGCTTTCTCTGATTTTAGTGACCCACCAGATGGATGATGTCGCGGAATTTGCCGACCAGGTGGTCGTTTTAGAGAAGGGACAGATTATTCGTCAAGGACAACCCCGTGAGATCTTTGCTGATCCCGACTGGTTACGTGCTAAGCAATTGGGCTTACCGAGAACACTCGACTTTCTCGAACGCCTGGACCAGGTCACACCAGATGACTTGGCCAAGTCTTGGCAAGAAAGACCGCTGACGAGTGGCCAGTTAGCTCAAGCCTTAGTGGACTATAAGCAGCAACTTTTAGACAAGGAGGATTAAGATGTCCGATAAGTTTATTCTCGGCCGTTATATCCAACTGGATTCTTGGGTTCATGCTCTGGATCCTCGGACCAAGTTGATTGCCGTCTTTTATTTTATCTTGATTGTTTTCTTGGCTAATAATTTTATCGGCTATAGTCTGCTATTTGCTTACTTACTAATTGCAATCAAAAGAAGTCAGATTTCTTATAAATTCTTCTTCAGCGGCTTAAAACCGATGCTGTGGATTATTCTCTTTACGGTCGTCTTTCAAATTCTTTTTACCCAAGGAGGCAAGACCTATTTCGCTTGGGGGCCCATTTCGATTACCTCTTTAGGCTTAATCAACGGGGGCTATATCTTTATGCGACTGTTCTTAATTATCATGATGTCAACCGTTCTGACGCTCACGACAGCACCACTGGAATTAACGGATGGGGTGGAACATCTTTTGCGACCCCTGACGAAGGTGGGCTTTCCTTCTCACGAAGTTGCTTTAATGTTGTCGATCGCTTTACGCTATGTACCGACCCTAATGGATGAAGCCCAAACGATTATGAATGCGCAAAGAGCTCGAGGTGTAGAGTTCGACCAAGGCTCTTTAATGGACCGATTGAAGGCGATTATCCCGATTCTTGTTCCGCTCTTTGTGAGCGCCTTTAACCGGGCAGAAGAATTGGCGATCGCCATGGAATCTAGAGGCTATCAAGGGGCCGAGGGCCGCAGTAAATACCGGCAGCTACGCTATCAAACGAAGGATGTTTGGGTGTTACTTTCCATGATCCTATTAACCCTTGCTGTCTTTTTGAGCCGATTTTATTAGATAAATGGAAAAGACCTTTCTGGCGAATGCCAGAAAGGCCTTTTTTATTGTCTCTTAATTTTTACCCTATCGCTTTGTATCATAATATTCTTCAATGACAATATTATTGGAAAACCTCTTATTTTAACAAGGATTTTTAACGTTTTTTGCCCGGTTGTTAGCAGAGGGATAATTATTAGAACAGTTTTTTTACAATTTTTATTGTTTTAAAAATTGATTAATTTAATGAGATGATTATAATGGAATCAGAGGAATTGTTCGCGCTTACATTGCGGATGTTTTTCGAGTAAGTTATTAAATGCAGGAGGCATGGATATGAAGAGAAGGATCCACTTTATCAGTGCATGTAGTCTGGCCTTAGTGATGGCAACTGCCGCCCAACCCGTCGAAGCTCAAGACCAAAGAGAAGTCAGTCTTGAACCCACGACGACTACACAGTCAGATCAAGCACCCGTCATTGTGTCCGATCAGGAAGAAGCTGTCGAAACGTTGCCTGGTGTCAGTGAAGTTGAGCATGCAGAGCCGATTCGTACTACTGAAATTATTCCGATTCTTTCCGACGAAGCAAGCTCAAATGAAGAAGTCGCAGTAGAAGACCAAGCAAAAGAAGACCTAGAACCTGTTGTTACGACTCTTAATCAAAAAAAAGCACCTTCAAAAGTAGAAGAGGAAGTTGGGTCGGCAGTGGATGAAGAGGAAGCTGGATCGACAGCCGCTGAAGAGGAAGTTGCGTCGACAGCCGATGAAGAAGCACTCGAGGCCACAACTACCGCTGAAGTCAGTCAAGAATCAGACCAAGAAGAAGAAAAATATAAAGTGATTGTTCAAACAGACAATCTAGCAGCCATTGACCGGGCCGATTATCGCGACAAGGAAAGTTATAAACTGGCAGTTTCTCAAGCTGAAACGGAAGTTCAAGATACAATTAACCAGATCCGCCAACTCTTGAATGAACAAGGTTATGATTTCCAAGAAGACCAAGCTTATTCGGGCGTCTTCACAGGCTTCTCAGCGACCCTTAGCCAGAAGGCGATTGACCAAGTGAAGGCCATGAAGCAAGTTTTGGGAGTCAACCTTAGCCAGCATTTCACCCCTCCTAAGGAGGTTCCATCGGCAGAGCCTGCCATGAACTTCTCAGGAGAATTAATTGGAACAAATCTCTTATCTGAAGAATTCCGTGCCAAGTACAAGGGCGATAAGATGATTGTCTCTGTCATTGATACAGGGTTTGACCCCTATCACCGTGATTTTGTTCTAGCAGAGGATGTGGCGACACGCTATAATGAAGACTCTATGAATGAAATGATTCAAAAATTAGGGCTACCCGGTAAGTGGTATTCCAATAAGGTTATCTATGGTTATAACTATGCCGATAATTCCGATGTTTTACTCTCAACCGATGAACATGGGAACCACGTGGCGGGAACGATTGGAGCGAATGGGAATGTTGAAGAAGGTGGCATCCAAGGGGTGGCCCCTCACGTCCAATTGCTCTTAATGAAGGCCTTCTCAGAAGACCAGGTCTCCTCGAGCGTCTATGAAGATGTCTGGATGAAAGCCTTTGATGACTCCATTAAATTAGGAGCAGATATCATAAATATGTCACTGGGGATGGCTTCTGGCTTTAATATGCAAGGGAACACCCCAATGGCAAGAGCCATGCAAAAAGCGCGTGAATTAGGGGTCTTACCGGTCATTGCAGCCGGAAACCACCGCAATGCAACGTGGGACCGCGACTACCATAGCTTAAAGGAAAACCCTGACAATGCCTTAGGTGGGTATCCAGCCAACGTCGAAGAATCCATGTCAGTTGCTTCCATCGATAACGTGAGAGAGATGCGGCGTTATGTTGAAGCGGTCTTTGACGGAAAGCGGCAAAAAGAATACTTCAAGGGGACACAGACCTACCCTGAAGGAGAATCGGACCTCTTGCCTCTAGTCGAATTCAAATTAGGGAATCAAGCGGACTATGACCGTTATGAAAAAGAAAATGGTAGAGCCGTTGATTTCGCGGGCAAACTGGTCCTTGTTCAGCGGGGGGATGCCTCCTTTAATGATAAGTACCAATTAGCACGTAAACACAAGGCTGCGGGCTTGATCATTTATGATAATCAAGAAAGCGACCAAACCTTGGAAATGACAGGCCTGGAGAACTTAGATATTCCCATCATGTTTGTCACCAAGAAATCGGGTGAGCGACTCAAAGAAATTATCGAGAATAACCAAGATGCCTTGATGCGGATCTCGAGAGACTTGATGGGCTTTGACTTAAGAACAGCTGGTAATTTGAGTGAGTTCTCTTCTTGGGGGCCAGCGACCGACTTGACCCTTAAGCCTGATGTAGCAGCACCTGGTGGGTCGATCTACAGTTTGATGAGTGATGACCGTTATCAGAATATGTCTGGAACTTCAATGGCGACCCCTCATATGGCGGGAGCAGCTGCACTGATTATGCAGCGCCTCTACGAAGATGGCATTCTTAATGGGGAGTCACTTGAGAAAGACCACTTACAGGATGACCTGGCCATGCTATTCTTAATGAATACGGCTGTACCTAAGTTGAATACCCTTGAGGATGGTGGTTCATACTATACACCGATCCAACAAGGTGCAGGACTTGTGAACCTCAAGCGGGCTTTGGAGAACTTTGTGACGGTCACAGCAACGAATGAAGCCGATCCGAACAAGGATGGAAAGCTTGAATTAAAAGAGGTTCAAGATGAATTCAAGGCCAATCTTGAGTTGCATAACTATGGCAAAAAAGACCAAACTTATAAGTTGTCCTATGTGCTGCTTAAAGAGCGGATCAATGAAGAAGGACGCTTTGCTGAAGTGACGGAGCTAGCAGACCGTCAAGACCTAGGAGAAATCACCGTAGCAGCTGGCCAAACAATTTCTGTTGATCAGATTATTTCAACGGCTAAGATTGATCTCAATCAATATGTCCAAGGTTACTTCTTCCTTAAACCGATCGACCAAGAAGCCTCACCGCTTTCTCTTCCATTCTTTGGCTTCAAGGGGGAATGGGATCGGTTACCGATTATCGACAATATGGTGGACTTTGATGGTGAGGATAAGACCAACTTTAAGCCGATCGAGTACTTTGATAAGGATGGTAAGCCGGATGGAGTTGACAAGACGGCCTTTGTCCGCAAACGGCTTGAGGGCGGCTGGAACTACTTCTTTGAATGGCGCGTGGACGGTGACCCTTCTGTCTTTGTGAATAGTCATGAGCGAGAAGGGTTCGAGAACATGGTGACCCCTAAATTATCCTTCCTTCGGAATGCGGTCGATGTGGAATTCTATATCGAAAATGCGCAAAAAGAGCGGATCCGTGACCTGCTCATTATGAATCGGGTCTACAAGGCAGGACTTCTGTATAAGGATCAATTAAACTTCCTCCAAGATTTCAGGGGATCTGGATGGGATTATACCGACACCTTTGGCGACCAGGTAGAAGAGGGCATCTATACCTATGTCATTGAAGGGAAGATTGATAGTAAGGATGCCCGTCCGCAACGGTACGAGTACAAGATTTACTTAGATAATACCGATCCTGAGTTAGCGGTAGCTAAGGAAGACGACCACCTTGAATTCACGGCAAGGGATAATCTTTCAGGAATCAGGGCGTTTGAAGTCTATACCAAAGAAGATGACAAATTTGTTTCCTGGCAAGAGGTTAACCGCGAAGAAGAACCTCTCGTTAAAGAGAAGATCTTCACCCTCAACTTAAAGCCGGAATTAAAGGGCAAGGCGCTTTATATTTGGGTTTATGATAATTCAGATAATATCAAGCAATTTGAATTGACGCCAGAAGGCGACTTAATCGAAGTCGTTCGGGATGATTCCGGTAATAATGAAGGGCCATCCAATCCAGAAGAACCTGCTAATCCAGAAGATCAAGCGGAAGAACCGCAAGAAGATAAGATGAAGCCAGGTAAAAAGCCAGATGATTCTGAAGAATATGTCCCTGGCGATCAACTAGATAGCGATGAATTACCAAGGTTAAAGACGAATTCACCATGGTATTACCAAGGATTCGGTAAGGACGCAGAGTTCGTGGAATTAACCGGTGAAATCACCAATTATGATGAAGTTCGATACATTGAGTACCGCTTAGTCGATAACGATGGCAACCCCATAACAGATTATGAACCGATTGACTTTGAAAAGGTTGATGGTACCGTTCGTTTTAAAGCCAATGTTCCGCTAGCCGAGTTACAAGCGAATGGTTTATATGCGATTGAGACGGTTGCCCATGTTAAGACGGTGAAGATTGGTGAGCGCGGTGGTCGATTAACGAAGCATCAAATTGTCAACCGCTTCCGCTTAGACCGGGAGGATCCGAAGATTATGGTGGACCAAGTCTTTGGTGAAGATGACGAGAGACTCTACTTTGAGATTGAATACAGCGATAACATGAACTATGTTGAATTGTTTGCCGGCAATAGCTTTATCGGACGAATTGACAAGACTTATGACGGTTTCGATCCAGTGCAGGTTGGGGATAAAATTATATATTCCATCCCGAAATCTAAAATAGGTAAAGACTTAACCTTCTATGTCTATGATGACTTTGGTAATGGATCTGAAAAGACGGTTGTTACCGTGACCCTGCGTGACTTAGTGAAGTTAGTGCCAGAGGTTGAGAAACGTTTCAATCCAGATCTAGCACTTGGTGCAGTTCTCGTGGCCCAAGAAGGCGTTGAAGGTAAGGCGAACGTTGACAAAGATGGTACAATTCTGAAAGTTCTGAAAAAACCGGTCAATGAAATTATTGAATACGGTCCAGTCGAAGTGCCTTACGAAATCATTCGAGTTGAAGGTCCAGACCTAGAGATCGGTCAGCAAGCGGTTCTCCAAGCGGGAATGGCTGGATTGAAGAATCCTTTGACAAATGAGATAATTAAAGCGCCTGTTTATCAGATTATTGAAATGGGGACTAAAGTGCTTCCACCAGTTGAAGAAGAGCCAGAGCCTGAAATTCCAGCTCCAGCGCCAGCTGAACCAGAAGAAGAGGACGACGCAATGCCAGCACCAGCTGAACCAGAAGAAGAGGACGATACAATGCCAGCACCAGCCGATCCAGTGGATGATGAAGACTTACCGTCAGCACCAGCTGATCATGTGGATGATGGCGACTCAATGGCAGCACCAGCTAATCATGTGAGAAAGGACGACGCCACGACAGCACAAGCTGATCCTGCGAAAGGGGAAGACTCACCGTCAGCACCAGCTGAACCTGCGGATGCTGAAGTTTCAGCGCCTGCAGAAGAAAGTCCATCCCTTGCAAAAGCGTCAAACCTGCCACAGACAGGTGAACAGTCACTGTTTGCATCGTATGCGATCTCCCTCATTTCCTTTTTCGCTGGAATGGGATTATTAGTTAGAAGATCCAAAGAGAACGACTAGCCCTTTAAAGGACCAAACCGCTTGCTAGCTAGGACCAATAGAATAAAGAGTCTGAAAATGAATACATGCTAAGTAGGCTATATACAAGGCATTTAAGTGGTAGACAAGTCCTTTTCTTAGGACTTGCGACCCCATCCCCTCTACTATTTGGATAGAGGGGATTTTTGCTTGCAGGGGAGAGGTGTTTTGCCATAAGGGGGATATCCTATTATAATAGGAAAGAGAGGAGATGAGGGTGTGGGCCGTTATGCGATAAAAATTCAATACGACGGGACCCGCTATGTGGGCTATCAGGTCCAACCCAATGGTCCGTCGATCCAAGCAGAACTGGACCGAGCTTTAGGCTTGATTGCTAAACTAGCCGCAGACCAAAACCTGGCGACCGTGGCAGCTGGCCGGACCGATGCGGGAGTCCATGCCCTGGGCCAGGTGGTGCATTTTGACTTTCCCTTTCAGATTCAGCCTCCTCATCTGCTGAAGGCCATGAACAGCATTTTGCCCAAGGATATCCAGGTCTGTGATTGCCGGCAGGTGGGCGATGATTTTCATGCGCGTTATGATGCAGTTGGAAAGTTCTATCGTTACCGGGTGGATACCCAACCTTACCCTGATCCCTTCAAGCGCTTATACACGACCCACCACCCCTACGCTTATTCCTTGGCGGCAATCCAGGAAGGGCTATCCGTCTTACAGGGAGAGAATGACTTTACTAGCTTTTGCTCGACTAAGACTGATAAGACGAATAAAGTTCGACGGATTGACCAGATCCTTGCTTACGAAGATCAAGATAATAAAGAGCTGATTTTTGACTTCAAGGGTAATGGCTTCCTATACAATATGATCCGGATCATTGTCGGGACAGCCTTGCAGATTGGTGACGGCTTAAAGCCGGTTGAAGAAATGCAGCGTCTCTTACAGGTTAAAGACCGTGAAGAGGCAGGTCCAACAGCCCCTGCCCAAGGCTTATATATGATGGAAGTCTACTACCCTAATCAGCCCTTTAGCTAAGGAGGTATTCGATGGAAAAGGAAGGTGTTCGTCCTGCTAAAGCGGCGGAGGTCGCTCAGCTGCAGACACTTTATGATCGTGGTCGGTCCTTTCAATTAGCCTCTGGCAATAGGAATCAATGGGCTCCGGGCTATCCCGGTGAGGACCAGTTGCGAGCAGACCACCAAGCGGAAAATCTCTATGTCCTCGTGGACGAGACGGATCAAATCTTGGCTGCTATGGCTCTAATCCCAGGTCAGGACCCAACCTATAGTCGTATTGAGGGAGGTCAATGGCTGAACCAGGACCCCTATGTGACCATTCACCGCCTGGTCTCAGCTGGAAGACGGTCTGGGGCTGGTCGGCGACTATTGGAGTGGGCCACCCACCACTATCCAAACATCCGCATCGACACCCACCCGGATAACCAGACCATGCGCCAGCTGTTGGACCAGCTTGGATTTGTCTATTGCGGTATTATTTACTTAGCCTCAGGTGATAAACGGGAGGCTTATCAATTTTTAAAGGAGGAGTGACATCATGTTAAAAGAATTTAATTTTGAAGAAGTGGATCAGACCTATGCGGATGATAAGCGGTCGCACTTAGGCGAGCGGCTTGATCAACTTCAAAGAGTCGTGCAGGACCAAGAGATACCGGTCTTGATTCTAGTAGATGGCTGGGAGTCCTCTGGGAAGGGTTATGTGATTAATGACTTGACCCGTGAATTAGACCCTCGTTATGTGCGCGTTGAAGTCTTTGAAGAAGCCAATGAGGTCGAAGCGCAACATCCTTCGGTCTGGCGGTTCTGGCAAAAGATTCCTTCCAAGCAAGAAATCGTGGTCTACGACCGTTCTTTCTATTACCAAGTCTTCAACCATGACCCTAAGAATGAACAGATCCTAAAGAAACGGGTTCGTGAATTGAGTGAATTAGAGAATACCTTGATCGACAGCGGCATGATTATTATTAAGCTTTTCCTAAATATCACCCAGGAGACCCAGGAGCAGCGTATTAAGGAACTCGAGCAATCACCGCGCGGTCCCAAATTAATCTCGCAAGAAGACTATAACCAGCGGGATGCCTATACCAAGCACTTGAATTGGTTTGACCAAGTTCTTGAACAAACGCATACCGACCAAAGTCCTTGGCACATTATCTCATCAGAGGACCGCAAGCTAGCCTCTAAGACCGCCTTAGGCCTAGTCATTCAAGAGATTGAACGGGGAATGGAGCGGGTGATGTTGAGCCGAGCGGAAGACCATTCGCCGAGCCGGATCGCTGACCAGACCTATGACCGCCTCAGTCAATATGATCTGGATGAAACGATCTCAGACAAGGAATATAAAGATCGGCTCGAAAACTTGCAAGAGGAAGCGGCACGTTTAGTGTATGAGTGTTACAATCATGATATTCCGATTGTCGTGGTCTTTGAAGGGATGGATGCTGCAGGTAAAGGTGGTGCCATCAAGCGCTTAACAAGGCGGATAGATCCACGCTCCTACAAGATCTACGGTATTAATGCCCCGGACCCAATTGAGGATCAATTTCATTATCTATGGCGATTTCAAAAAGAATTCCCCAAGGATGGAGATATGGTCATCTTCGACCGGTCTTGGTATGGAAGGGTCCTAGTGGAGCGGGTTGAACACTTCACACCTGAGCGCGATTGGGAACGCGCTTATGGGGAGATCAATCAGATGGAGCGCACGCTGACTGACCATGGGACTGCTGTGATGAAGTTCTTCCTCTACATTGACCTGGATGAACAAGCGCGCCGCTTTCAGGACCGGGTCAATGATCCAGCTAAGAATTACAAGATTACACCGGAGGATTGGCGGAACCGCGATAAAGCGCCCCAGTACCTTGAGGCAATGAATGAAATGCTCGAGCGAACAGATAGCCCGTATGCTCCTTGGTATATTGTCGCCACCAACCAGAAGAAGAATGCTCGCTTGCAGGTCCTTGACCACTTTATCGACCATCTCAAAAGCGCCCTAAAAAACCACAAAAAAACAAGTAAAAAGAATGGCAAGAGCTAGCTAAAACCAAGCAAAAACACCGAATAGATTATCATCAGAAGAGGCCGACCGAGCGCCAACTTGTGTACATGCGTCAGACAAGTCAAGGCAGCCAAGTGGGCCTTCTTTAATTTAATGATGAACCATTCGGTGTTTGAATTTTGCGGATCCACCCTCTGCAGAGGGTGGATTTAAATAGTTGATGGTGATTGGCTAGGACATTCGGAATCAAGGGTTACGCTTAGGCGGTTAGAGTGCCTTCCGCAACATATCATGCTTAGCGACAGGCTGAGAGACCTTCATGGTGACAATCTGCATAGCATGGGGTGCCACTTGAATGGCTTGCCCTTGGTCATCCCACATGGCCTGAAGAATTTCTTCGTGTCGACTTAACTTAGGACCGTAGAATTCAATTCGTTCGCCCACTTTAAAGTGATTACGCTGTTGGACTGTGGCGATTTGGGATTGTGGATCGTAATCTAAGACCTCACCAATAAAAGCATAGTGGGGGCGACGCCGTCTTTTGCCAAATAATTGGGACTTCTCATCAGGGGTTCCGTAGTAGAAGCCGGTGGATAATTCACGTTGAGCGACCTTCCACAATTCTTCTACCCATGCTTGTTGGACTTGGTAATGGTCAGGGTCCGCTAAGTAGGAGTCGATCGCTTGCCGGTAGACATTGACGACGGTGGAAATATAGTGAATGGACTTCATCCGGCCTTCAATCTTGAAGGAATCAATGCCGGCTTCAATGAGGTCCGGGATATGAGGGAGCATGCCCATATCAACGGCTGACATGGAGAAGGGTTCATCAATACCTTCAGCACCAGCCCCGACTGGGACTTTCCGATCGAGCTCGGGCAAGTTAAAGAGCCCATAATGCCAGCGGCACGATTGGCAGCAACCACCACGATTGGCATCACGATGCGCCATATGGTTGGACAGGGTGCAACGCCCTGAATAAGAAATGCACATGGCACCGTGGATAAAGGCTTCAATCTCAACAGGGGTATGGGCGCGGATCTCTTTAATCTCTTCTAAGGAGACTTCCCGCCCTAAAACACAGCGCTTGAGACCGAAGTCATGCCAGAAATTAAGGGTTTCGTAATTGACTGCTGATTGTTGCGTTGAAAGGTGCACTTCAAGACCGGGTGCTTCCGTTAAGCAAGTCTGGATCAAGCTCGGATCGGACACAATGACGGCATCGATGCCAATGTCGCGGATTTGTCTGAAGAAGTCACCGGCCCCTTTCTCATCTTGTTGGTGGGTGACCATATTGGCTGCGACATGGACACGGGCTTGGTGCTGGTGGGCAAAGGCAACCCCCTCAGCCATCTCTTCAAAGGTGAAATTCCCTGCCCGCTTGCGCAGGCCATAGGCGTTCCCTCCAATATAGACCGCATCGGCTCCATAATGGACCGCGGTTTTTAACTTTTCTAAGGTGCCAGCAGGTGCTAATAATTCTGGTTTACGATATGAATGATGGGTCATGTATGAACCTCCTATTGAACGGTTGAGGCTTCATATAAGAAGAAGCCAGTGTCAAGTTCTCGATTATGGGGATGGGCGCTTTGAATAGTTTGGTCTAAGTGGTCGAGTAGGTCGGCTGTGACTTGTCCGGCTTGAACGGCTTGACGAGCCTTAACAAAGGCCTTGACGACTTGGACAAAACCTTCTGGTGAACTAAAGAGACCGTCTAGATAGCAATAGTCTAAGCCGCTATGAGCTAGGGTTTCTAAATGTCGGATGAGGTTCAGATCTTTATTCGCAAAGATGTGAGTTCCGTGTGAATCTGTATAAATGGAGTAGTGGCTGTCTTCACGATTGGGTTCACTGAGGAAAAGTTGGCGGTCTGTGATAGCCTGGGGCTCCTTATTCACATAGTTAAAATAGTTTTCCAGAAGAGGCCGCTTGCTCTGGTGGATACAGCTAGGACCATAGACTTGGTAGACCAGGGGGATCGTGGCCATCTTTAGCATGTCTTCAAGTTCGACAAAGGGCACTTCCCGCGCCACCAGAGCCTTTTCAGCTCCAAATTGGGCCCAGAAATTAACCTGGCCGGCACTGGTTACGAGGACACTTGCGTCGTAGAGGTAGGGTAGGTGATAGGTGGGGTCCTTAAGAATTTGAACGAGTCCCGTGTCCCCAACGGTCAAGCCGTCCGCCCCGAGTGCTTTGACTGACTTTAGAAAGGGGCGGGCTTGTTTGATCTTATCGTTATGTAGGATAGCATTCATGGCAATCAAGACCCGTTTACCTGCTTGATGCGCAGCGTCAATGACTTGTTCCATCTCTGCCATGGACAAGTAGCCGGGCAGTCGGAGGCCAAAAACTTCTTCACCAATAATTAATTCATCGACACCACTATCGATCAGCGCTTGGGCTTGGTCGACTGATTCAGCTGTTGCAATCAACTTCATCATTTAAGACCTTCTTTCTTGGTTTGTTATAAAAATCACATTGTCATTATAGCGGATTCTCAAATAAAGTAAATATAAGCCGGTATAAATGGATTAAATGCAGTCTTTTGCTCGTCAAAAAATTCACGATTAATGAAATAAATCGTTAAAATTACTGAAAACGGTTGTTATTTATTGTATAATCTAATAATAGGGGGTGAAAGAATGGCAAATTTAGTAGAACAAATTAATTCCATTGAAGCGATGACAAAGGCTAAAGAGAATGAATATGCTGCAATCATTAAACAATTGGAAGAAAAATTTGAAAATACTAAGCGTGAATTAGAAGCGGCATCAGCGGAAGAATTCGCTCAATTCAGATCCAAGCTCCAAGCAGATAAGGAAAGTCAATTCCAAGAAATTGAAGCCACTTATCGTAAGAGCAACCAGGAAGAGATTGAGTCAATTGAAACCGACATTAAAAATCGCCGCACTGAATTAGCGCAAAAAATTGCTAAAAAGGTGGTGGAACAGATATGGCAATAGCCAAAATGGCTAAGTTACGGGCGATTGTCGAGGAGTCAAATCGTGATCTTTTGATGCGAGAACTTCAAGCCGTTCAGCGCGTTGAAGTGAAACCAGTTGATACAGAAGCACTCAGTGTCATCCATCAAGCACCAGATCAACAAGAAGCATCTGATTTAGAAAATGCCCTGGATGACGTGCGGGCAGCGATGAAGTATCTAGAAAGTTACTTGCCTTCGCGAAGTTTTAAAGAGCAATATATCACACCATTGCCAGTCATGACAATTGATGAACTTGAGAGTCAATTGGACTTGACCCATGTCAAAAAAGTAACCGATAAGGTATGGCAAGAAAAGCGTAAGCTGGAAACCATTGACTCTGATTTACAAAGTTTAGACAGCGAAACGGACTTCCTCAGAAATTGGCAGAACTTAGAAACAATTCCGAATTATCATCAGCCAGGCAAGCACACTAAGCTCTATCTCGGGATGGTTCCTCAAACTAATGATAATGAATATATCCAGGCCATTCGCCAACATCCAAAGCTAATCGTTGAGGAAATCTATCAAAATAAAGAAGAAATTGGCTTAGTGGTTGCGGTGAATCTCGATGATGCTAGGGAAGCGAATGAGTTCTTGACTAAAAACCGCTTCCAGAATCTTGATTATCGATTTAAAGAACTGCCTGCGACAACGTTGAAGGCTGATTATCAACGAGCAGAAGACTTGCGAAAAGAAGCCTTAGACGTCCGCAAGCATCTGGGAACTTTTACCGAAGAATATGATCAGTTAAAAGTTGCGGAAGAGATGCTTTATGCGCAAGTGGAGCGTAAGAAGGCACAAGTCCATTCAATTAATACGGACCGTCTCTTTGCGGTTGAGGGTTGGGTTGTGGCTGAAGAGGCCGATGCGATTATCGACCGAATTGAGCAAAAGCTTCACGATGCTGTCTATCTTGAGCTTGCGGAAGTGGAAGCCCATGAAATGGATGACGTTCCGACCGAATTGAAGAATAATCGTTTAGTTGAACCATTCGAAACAGTGACCAGCATGTACGGTGTCCCTAAATATCAAGGTTTTGATCCTTCTGGATCCCTTGCGCCTTACTATTGGACCTTCTTTGGAATGATGATTGCTGACTTGGGTTATGGCCTCCTCTTATGGCTAGGCACTTTAATCCCACTTAAATTCTTTAATATTGGCAAGGACATGAAGAAGAATTTACGCTTCTTCCACTATTTAAGCTATTCAGCAATTCTATGGGGACTGATTTATGGATCGGTCTTTGGTGAATCCTTGCCATTCAGGCTCTTATCACCGACAGAGAATGTCATCGAGGTGCTCGCCTTGTCCATTGGTTTAGGATTTATTCAAATTCTCCATGGATTGGCCATTAATACCTGGTTGAATTGGAAGGACGATAAATTAGCAGCCATCAAAGATGGCCTCTCTTGGATCTTGATGCTAGTCGGTTTTGTCATAGCGATTGTTGGTCCTATGCTACTCAAGATGCCGATTCTACAAAAAGTAGGTCTCTACTTAGCGGCCATTGCGGCTCTCATGATCTTGGTGATTGCCATCATGAAGAGCAAAAACAAGGCAGCAGGTGTGGCAGCGGGTCTATACGACCTCTACGGTGTATCAGGATATTTGGGAGATATTGTTTCTTATTCTCGTTTGATGGCCTTAGGGATTTCAGGAGGATCGATTGCACTAGCCTTTAATATCTTAGTTGCTTACTTGCCACCCGTGGCACGTTTCTCAGTCGGAATTGTCTTGATTGTATTCTTACAATTGTTTAACTTTGGTCTTTCATTATTGAGTGCTTATGTCCATTCGGCACGTTTAATCTTCGTAGAATTCTTTGGAAAGTTCTATGAAGGTGGCGGGCGTTCATTTGCACCCTTGAAGTTTTTAGATAAACATCTCAATATTAAATAATTATTTAGGAGGCATAAAATATGGAATTTTTACAAGCAAATGGTGGTTATTTATTCGCCGTTTTAGGGATTGCAGTAGCCGTTATCTTTTCTGGCTTTGGTTCAGCAACAGGAGTTGGTACCGCAGGTTCAGCGGCAGCAGCTTTAACTAAAGATCAACCTGAAAAATTCGTTCAATCTTTGATCCTACAACTTTTACCAGGTACTCAAGGTCTTTACGGATTCGCCGTTGGTTTCTTAATCTTCTTACAATTACAACAAGGAATGGAATTATCAACAGGGCTTAACTTATTAATCGCATCTCTACCTGTAGGGTTAGTTGGTTGGGTTTCTGGAATTCATCAAGGAAAAGTAGCGGCAGCAGGTATGCAAATTTTGGCTAAGCGCCCAGAGAAAGTGATCAATGCGATTATCTACGCTGTTATGGTTGAAACTTATGCGATCTTAGCATTCGTATTCTCATTCTTACTCGTACAAGGTTAAGGAGGTTAAGCTTGTGGGGAAAATTGAAACTTTACAAAAAACAATTATCGATAAGGTTCAAGCCACAGGTGAAGCTCAAGTTCAAAACCACCAAGCGACTTTATCTGACCAATTAGACCAGTTTAAGGCGCGACTTGCCGATCAGTTGCTTCATCAAAAAGATAGCTATGAACGGAATACGTCTCGCCAATTTGAAATTCGTCAGCAATCTCTGGCTAATGAACTACGTAACCAGAAATTAATGCATAAACAAGGTCTATTAAAAGACATCATTCGTGAGGTGGCGCCACATATTAATGAAATGGCACCAGAAGAATTTATTCAGTTAATTCAGCATGTTATTGGAAAAGTGGATGCTTCCAGAGCATTCACCCTACAATTGGGTGCGAATTCCAAGGATAAAGTGAGCCAGGAGGCGGTTGAAGGCTTTCGTGCTCAATTCCCTCAAATGCAAGTGAGGGAGGAAACCATCGCGAACAAATCAGGTTTCTTGATCTCGCAAGATGGAATGAACTTTAACTATTTATTTGAAGATGTGGTGGATGAGCTGATCCCTCAATTGTTAATTGAACTTGAACATGAACTTAAGGCATAAGGAGGGCGAAGAATGTCAGAATTAGAGTATGCTGGCCTAAACACGACCTTGCGCCTCTATGAAGCCTCGATGTTGAGTCAGTCTGATTATGATACCTTGCTACAGATGGAGAGTGTTGATCGCTTGCTCGATTACCTTGCCAAGACAGTTTATGTGGTGGATGATTCTGTTAAGCAGACACGTGAATTTGAACCGATTTTGCAGCAGCGGCTTGAGAAGGTCTACAAGGACCTGCTTGAAGCCACGCCAGATCCGCGCGTGATCGAGATTTTTAGTTTGCGTTATACCTACCATAATTTAAAATTGCTCATTAAGCAGAAGTATGTGGATCGCGATTTATCCAACCTACTGATTCCAATTGGCAGTTATTCAATTGAACAATTGAAGCAGGTTGTCGAGACTAAGGGACAGAATCAAGACCTCCATCCAGTTCTCCAGGAATCGGTCTATGATGCGATGACATCTGTTGAGGATACAGGCGATACCTTCTCTATCGATATTATTTTAGATACTGCTTATTTGAAACACATTGGAATGAATGCCGAAGAAATTGGCTCACCAGAAGTGAAAGTCTTTACCCAGATGAAGATTGACTTCCAAAATCTGATCACCTTTGTGAGAGCCTTTAACCAAGGTCAAAGTAATTCCTTCATCTTTGCTGCCTTGTCTGATAGTGGTGCAGTGAGCCGGAATGATATTATTCAGAATTGGCGCGATCAGGATCTAAATGGTTTAGTTGAATCCTACCATCTTGCAGATTATATGATTAATCTCGATCCGATCTGGGACCAATTACAGAATAAGAAAGTTAATCCGACTGAAATCGACTCCATTATTCAAGGAGAATTTAGCGAGATCCTTCGTTCCTATAGCTTTGAGGCTTTTGGACCGATGCCGGTCTTGACCTTCTTACATTTCTTTGAGAATGAGATCGATAATGTCAGACTTATCCTAATTGGAAAAGAGAATCAATTGGGGAATAAAATCATAAAAGAAAGGATGCGACCAATTCATGGCCTATAAGATTGCAGTTGTCGGCAACCGAGATGTTGTCTTAGCCTTCAAATTATTGGGCTTTGAAGTCTATCCTGCAGCAACCGGTGAGGGGGCACGCAAGGTGATTCAGCAACTGGCTGAAGAAGACTTTGGCGTGATCCTCATTACAGAGAATATTGCCCAAGAAATTCCAGATACCATTTCCTATTATGATACGGTGCCAACACCAGCCCTTATTTTAATTCCTACTCATCAGGGGTCTCAGGGCATTGGAATGGCCAAGGTAAATGCGAATGTTGAAAAAGCAATTGGACAAAATATCTTATAGAGGAGGAATTATATGACTACTGGAATCATTACTGAAATTTCAGGACCTTTAGTAAAGGCTAAAGGGATGGCCGATTCATCGATTCGTGAAATCGTCCATGTTGGAAAGATGCAACTAACAGGCGAAATTATCGAGATGCATCAGGATGTGGCATCGATCCAAGTCTATGAAGAAACTTCAGGATTAAAACCAGGTGAAGAGGTTGTGGCAACCGGGAACCCTCTTTCAGTTGAACTAGGACCCGGCTTGTTAAGAAAGATGTTTGATGGGATCCAACGTCCTCTGCAAGACTTTATGGATAAGACAGGAAGTAATTTCCTAGTCAGAGGCGAGAGCATCGACATCTTAGACCATGATAAGAAATGGCCCTTTACCGCTGTTAAATCAGTTGGAGATAAGGTAGAAGCTGGGGACATTATTGGGACAGTTCCCGAAACCAAAATTATTGAAACTCGGATTATGGTGCCTGTTGGCATTGAAGGAACCATTAAGTCCATCGAGTCTGGAGACTTTACTGTTAAAGAAGTGATCTGTGTCGTTGAGACAGCAGACGGTGACAAAGAGTTGACCATGACTCAGAAGTGGCCCGTTCGTCAAGGACGTCCTTACAAGAAGAAAACGACACCTAAGACCCCACTTAAGACAGGTCAACGGGTCATTGATACCTTCTTCCCGATTACCAAGGGCGGAGTTGCAGCCGTTCCAGGACCTTTCGGGGCTGGTAAGACCGTGGTGCAGCACCAAATCGCAAAATTTGCGGATGTCGATGTCGTAGTCTATGTTGGTTGCGGTGAACGTGGAAATGAGATGACGGACGTTATCAACGAGTTTCCTGAACTAGTGGACCCCAAAACGGGTGAATCCATCATGGAACGTACGATCCTGATTGCCAATACTTCCAACATGCCGGTAGCGGCGCGGGAAGCTTCCATTTATACGGGGATTACCATTGCCGAATACTTCCGGGATATGGGTTATTCGGTTGCCATCATGGCCGATTCAACTTCACGTTGGGCAGAAGCCTTGCGGGAGATGTCTGGACGGATGGAAGAGATGCCGGGTGATGAAGGGTATCCAGCTTACCTCGGATCTCGGATTGCTGAGTATTATGAGCGAGCAGGCTTAGTTGAAGTCTTAGGATCCGAAGGTCGGGTAGGGTCCGTCTCAGCCATCGGAGCGGTTTCGCCTCCAGGTGGGGATATTTCAGAACCCGTTACTCAGAACACCTTACGGATTGTGAAGGTCTTCTGGAGTCTCGATTCGAAGTTGTCACAACAACGCCACTTCCCTTCCATTAACTGGTTGGATTCTTATTCCCAATATTCAGCGGATGTTCAAGCCTACAATGATGAACATATTGAAGCTGGTTGGGGTGAACGGGTTCGTCACTTTATGGCCCTACTTCAAGAAGAAGCTAGCTTACAAGAGATTGTTCGCTTGGTCGGGTTAGATTCGCTCTCAGAGAAGGATAAATTAACCTTGGTCATTGCGGCTATGATTCGTGAAGACTTCTTACAACAGAACGCCTTCGATGACGTCGATACCACAACTTCCGAAGTGAAACAATTGAAATTATTGCATATCATCAATACTTTTGAGGAAGAAGCCCGTGAGGCAATGCGATTGGGTGCCTACTATAAGGAAATTATGGAAGGAACGCAAGAAGTGCGCGAACACATTGCTCGAGCGAAATATATCCCAGAAGAGCAGATTGACCAATTTGATTCAATCCATGATGAGATTAAAGCAAGTCTCAAGAGTGTGCTAGAGAGAGGTGGTGCAGCGAATGCTTAAGGAATATACAAATGTCTCAGACCTATATGGTCCGTTGATGATTGTGGAAGGCGTTGAAGGGGTTGCCTACGATGAGCTTGTTGAAATTGAGCTACATAATGGGGAGACTCGGATGGGCCAAGTCCTAGAATCCCAAGAGGGTAAAGCCGTTGTCCAAATTTACGGTGGGACTTC
Source organism: Facklamia languida CCUG 37842 (assembly GCF_000245795.1). Taxonomy (GTDB): domain Bacteria; phylum Bacillota; class Bacilli; order Lactobacillales; family Aerococcaceae; genus Facklamia; species Facklamia languida. Next base: position 980,696 of record NZ_JH601133.1, read on the forward strand.
GAACATGAAAATCTCAAATACCAAGGCTCGGTTTAAGGCAAAACCTCTTGAATTTGCCTTGTCAGAAGATATTGTCGGCCGGATCTTTGATGGAATGGGGAATATTATGGACGGGGGTCCAGAAATTATCCCCGAAAAATTCGAAGACATTAACGGTCAAGCGATTAACCCAATGGCCCGTGACTATCCCGATGAATTTATCCAGACTGGGATTTCAACGATTGACCACTTAAACACCCTAGTTCGGGGGCAAAAATTACCGGTCTTTTCTGGATCGGGTCTTCCCCACAAGGAATTAGCCGCTCAGATTGCGCGTCAAGCGACCGTTTTAAACTCTGATGAAAACTTTGCGGTTGTCTTTGCAGCCATGGGAATCACTTATGATGAGGCAGAGTACTTCATGGACTCCTTCCGTGAAACAGGTGCGATTGATCGGTCAGTTATGCTCGTCAACCTTGCGAATGACCCTGCCATTGAGCGGTTAGCGACTCCTAAGATTGCCTTGACCGTTGCTGAATACTTAGCCTTTGAGAAGGACATGCATGTCCTCGTTATCATGACCGACATGACAAACTATTGCGAGGCCTTACGTGAAGTATCCGCAGCCCGTCGGGAAGTTCCAGGACGTCGGGGGTATCCAGGTTATCTCTATACCAACCTTTCGACCCTATATGAACGTGCTGGCCGGCTAGTGGGATGTAAGGGATCTGTAACACAGATTCCAATTCTGACCATGCCTGAGGATGATATTACCCACCCAATTCCTGACTTAACAGGTTATATTACCGAAGGGCAAATCATTCTCGACCATACACTCTACAACCAAGGCTTTGAACCACCGATTAACGTGCTACCCTCTCTTTCACGGTTGAAGGATAAGGGGACGGGTGAAGGTAAGACACGTGAAGACCATGCACCAACCATGAACCAATTATTTGCGGCTTATGCCAAGGGTAAAGAAGCCAAAGAATTGGCGGTTGTACTTGGAGAATCTGCCTTATCAGAGGTCGACAAGAAATACGTTGAATTTACGGATGAATTCGAGAAACGGTATGTCAACCAAGGCTTTGAGACCAACCGTGATATCTTCGAATCGCTAGACCTTGCTTGGGACCTATTGAAGATCTTACCGAAGAGCGAATTGAAGCGGATTAAGGATCCAATGATTGAGCAATACTTACCGAAAGGAGAGTAATGCCCTATGGCAAACGTACTGAATGTTAAGCCAACCCGGATGGAGCTCTCTTCACTCAAAGGCACACTCGGTATCGCAACGCGTGGTCATAAGTTATTAAAGGATAAGCAAGATGAGTTAATGCGGAATTTCATTGATATGATTCGTCGGAACAATGAACTCCGTGAAGAAGTGGAGCGAGAGCTCACTCAAGCTTTGAAATCCTTTATCTTATCGAAGGCTTTAATGGATGAGAATTTCATTGAAGAGATTGCTGCCATTACGCAAAGTAACGTCGAGTTAAGCATTCAAATGGAGAATATCATGAGTGTCAACGTCCCCAAGATGGACTTCAACATCGAAGAGAAGCAGGGACCTTTAACTTATGGCTATTTAAATTCGAATGCTGAGCTGGATGAATCCTTGGATACACTGAGTCATTTATTACCTAAGTTACTCGAGTTAGTGGAGATTGAGAAAGCTTGTCAGTTATTGGCTGACGAGATCGAAAAGACTCGCCGTCGGGTAAATGCCTTAGAGTATCGGATGATTCCAGACACAGAAGAAACCATTGAATATATTTCAATGAAATTAGAAGAAAATGAACGTGCAAGTATTACTCGGATGATGAAGATCAAATAAGGATTGGAGTCACCGAATGTGTAAAAAGGAGTGCCCCAGTTTCTTGGGGGCACTCCTTTTTTGCATCATAAAAGCCGGTGACAAAAGTCAAATCACACCTAAAAGGGCATGATTTAAAACTTTTCTTGCCGGCTCTTTGCATTTGTATCAGACTTTACTTAGTCGAGATCAACGTTGTGGAAGACATTTTGGACATCTTCATCATCTTCCAGCAGGTCGATGAGCTTCTCAAAGCGTGCTAAATCTTCTTCGGATAAGTGGACCTCATTTTGTGCTAGTAGTTGAATCTCAGCCACTTCAAATTCTTTGATACCAAAGGCATCCAGGGTTTCCTTGATCTTGCCATAGTCTTCAGGGGCGCCATAGACAATGATGGACTCACCTTCAGCGAAGACATCGCGAACATCAATATCCGCTTCGAGTAGGGCCATGGTGATCGCTTCTTCATCCTGGTCCGCCATGACAAAAACAGCCGTATTATCGAACATATAGGAGACAGACCCAGCCACTCCCATGTTGCCGCCATTCTTATTAAAGATCGAGCGGACATTGGCTGCGGTCCGGTTGACATTATTGGTTAGGGCATCGACGACGATCATGGAACCATTCGGACCAAAGCCTTCGTAGCGTAATTCTTGGAAGGTTTCGTCATCTGACCCCTTGGCCTTATCGATGGCCTTGTTGATCACATGACTGGGAACATTATAAGTTTTGGCCCGATCGATGACAAACTTCAGCTTTTGATTCGTTTCGGGATCGGGGTCTCCTTGCTTAGCAGCAGCATAGATCTCGATACCAAATTTAGCGTAAATACGAGAGGTCTGTTGGTCAGTTTTTGCTTTCTTCTCTCGAATATTCATCCATTTACGACCCATTATTTCACTTCACTTTCTATCAATATAGAGACATTATAACAAATTTTGTTGGCCCTGATAATGACTTCTTTAGCGAATCATCCACCCACCATCGAGGGGGATCACGGCACCCGACAGGTAATCACTGGCATCTGAAGCCAGAAAGAGGGTTAATTGAGCCACTTCTTCAGGACTTGCCCACCGCTTGACAGGTGTTTGGTCGGCTACCCATTGAGCCATAGTAGCCTCCCCTTGGAAGTCCGCTTGGTTCATGGGTGTCGCAATGGCACCCGGGGCAATGGCATTGGCTCTTAGTCCCATCGAACTATAATCATAGGCCATTTGCTTGGTAAAACCCGCAATGGCATGCTTGCTGGTAGTATAAGCTAGACCGCCGCCTCCTGCAGTCAAACTGGCAATCGAAGCCATGTTAATCAACCGTGAGGAAGGATTCTGCAGCAAATAAGGCAGAAAGCCCTTGGTCAAGTAGAAGATGGAGTAGAGATTGGTTTGCATTATCTGGTCCCATTGGTCAAAGGACACTTGGTCGAGGGGCCGGAAGTCATCCAGTTGCCCTGCTGTATTACATAAAACATCCAACCGGTCATACTTAGCTTTAAAATGATCAATAACCTGCTGACAGTTCGCTTGCTTACTTAAGTCCGCCTGGATAAATTCAAAGTGGTCAGGATGGTCTTGCTTCCATTGATCAATACAGGCAGAAGCTTTCAGGTCGATTCCATAGACCTTATGGCCCTGGTCCAGGAAGGCTTGGGTCTGGGCTTGACCAATGCCTGAGGCAACGCCAGTGACGACCACTTGCAAGCAAACAGGGAGCTTGGCTTGGGGTCCAATTGGAATAGAGTGCGAATTAGTCATCGACGATAACCCAATCCTCTGCTAAGAGATCACAGACTGTTGGTTGAAACATGGAGAGGCCTTCGCCTGTCACTTGGATCACCAAGAAGGGGGTCATTGGCTGATTGTCAATCAGGCTTTGGCCAATTAGATAAATATACTCTTCAGCACCTGACCAGCCTTGACGGACAGCTTTTTGACCGGCTTTGATTTGGGGTAAAATACTTTCAAAATTCATCGACTGCCTCCTAGTCTTCAGTGGGATACATCTGGTCAATTCGGGCTTGAACTTCTTGGTTATTGACAAATTCTTCGTAAGTAGAATGCACCCGATCGAAAGCGCCTGTTGGAGTGACTTCAATAATTCGATTAACGGTTGTATTGAGGACCTCGTAGTCGTGTGAAGCGATAAGGATCGCCCCTTTGAACTTGATGAGGCCATCGTTGAGGGCGGTGATCGACTCTAAGTCCAAGTGGTTGGTTGGCTGGTCCATCACTAGGACGTTCGCCTTGGATAACATCATCTTTGATAGCAGGCAACGAACCTTCTCGCCCCCTGATAGGACATTGACTGGTTTGAGGACATCATCGCCTGCAAAGAGCATCCGCCCGAGGAAGGACCGCAAGAAGGTATTATCGCTTTCTTCCTTTGAAGCATATTGGCGCAACCAGTCCACAATTGTGAGCGGATTGTCATCAAATTCATCAGAGGAGTTACGGGGAAGGTAAGTCTGACTCGTTGTAACACCCCATTCATAACTACCTTTATCGGCGGTTTCCTTGCCCATCAGAATATCAAAGAGGTAGGAAATGGCATTGTCATTCCGGGAGACAAAGGCCACCTTGTCATCACGATTAAGGGTGAAAGAGAGGTTATCAAAGAGCAATTCACCATCGACTGTCTTAGATAGTCCCTCTACTCTTAATAAGTCATTCCCGATTTCACGTTCAGGGCTAAAGCCAACAAAAGGATAGCGACGACTGGATGGCTGGATATCATCCAGGGTGATCTTATCTAATAGCTTCTTACGAGAAGTTGCTTGCTTTGATTTAGAAGCATTGGCAGAGAAACGGGCGATAAAGGCTTGGAGTTCTTTGATCTTCTCTTCCTTCTTGGCGTTTTGGTCTGCTGCCATCTTAGCGGCCAATTGACTGGATTGAAGCCAGAAGTCATAGTTTCCAACATAAATCTTGATCTTACCAAAGTCCACATCGGCCATGTGGGTGCAGACCGTATTCAAGAAGTGGCGGTCGTGGGAGACAACAATCACGGTATTGGGGAAGTCCATGATAAAGTCACTCAACCACTGAATAGCCTGGGCATCGAGCCCGTTTGTTGGTTCGTCAAGGAGCAGGTTATCAGGCTTACCAAAGAGGGCTTGGGCTAGCAGAACCTTAATCTTATCGGCTTCGACCAGTTCACTCATCTTAAGAAAATGCATGTCGGTTGGAATACCTAAACCTTGCAGAATATTGGAGGCTTCAGACTCTGCTTCCCAGCCGCCCATTTCCGCAAAGAGCGATTCTAACTCGCCTGCACGAATACCATCTTCATCTGAGAAATCAGCCTTTTGGTAGATGGCGTCTTTTTCTTGTTTGACTTCATAGAGTTCCTTGTGGCCCATCATGACGGTTTCGATGACTTGATGGTCTTCAAAGCCATAGTGGTTCTGGCTGAGGACGGCTAAGCGTTCATTCGGGTCCATGGAGACATGGCCAGTTGTGGGGGCGATATCGCCTGCTAGGATCTTTAAGAAAGTAGACTTACCGGCTCCATTGGCGCCAATGACGCCATAGCAATTGCCGGGTGTGAAGTTAATATTTACATCATCGAATAACTTACGGTCTGGAAATTGCAGACTGACATTCGATACATTAATCATGGTGGATACCTCCTAGTAAAGTTAAATTGACATACAGATTCATTCTAACATGATGGTTGGTAAAAAGCATTATTAAATAAGTAAGCCTGGCCAGTTAGGCCAGGCTTTGATTGGGTCATTAGATGGACTTGATCCATTGGATAAAACGTTGCCATAAGGATAATTCTGAATCCATCCGGCTTTCTTTGAGGCGTTTTAAAGTTTTTTTACTGGTGCGAACCCCGCTAGGCTTTTGTGCTTCCAACCATTGATCGAGTTCTTCCTGCCGTTGGGATGCTCGTTGGATGAGTTGGTCCTGGGAATTGAGGGCCTGGTCATCGGTGGCATCAGGTCTAGTATATTGGCCATCCGATTGAAGTTCGCGGGCCTTGAGCGTATCGGCTAATTCGAGGTGGAGGAAGTCGAGAACATCCGCTTCGAGGTCTTTATCCAGAATTGGGAATTCAATCTCCACCCGCTTAATCATGTTCCGGGTCATCATATCCGCTGAAGATAGGAAGAGGTGCTGCTCCCCATTGCGGTAGAAGTAATAGATCCGTGAATGCTCCAGGAAGCGCCCGACAATACTGCGTACGCGGATATTATCCGAAATCCCTGGGAGTCCAGGCCGTAAGCAGCAAATTCCACGGACAATTAAGTCTATCTGTACACCAGCTTGACTGGCTTGATAGAGCTTTTGAATGAGGGGCTTATCCGTCAAGGAGTTCATCTTGGCAATAATCCGGCCATTACCATATTGGGCTTGATAAGCCATCTCATCATCAATGGCATCCATCAGTGAATCCCGGATGGCAAAGGGAGAAACATGGAGGTATTTATAATCAGGTAAGCTGGTAAAGCCGCTGAGGTAATTGAAGAAATGACTTGCATCGTCCGTAAGGCCAGGATGGGTAGTAAAGAGCCCCATATCTGTATAGATTTTAGCAGTCTTGTCGTTATAATTTCCTGTTCCTAAGTGCAAGTACCGTTGGATCTTGTCGTCTTCTTTGCGGATGATCAGGGTAATCTTGGAGTGGGTTTTTAATTCACTCACGCCATAGAGGACATGGCAACCCGCTTCTTCTAATTCCCGTGCCCAGAAGACGTTGTTCTCCTCGTCAAAACGCGCCTTTAATTCCACCAAGACCGTGACTTCCTTGCCATTCTCAGCTGCCTTCTTAAGGGCGGAGATAATCGGTGAATTCTTAGATACCCGGTAAAGGGTCTGCTTGATGGCAATTGTTTGGGGGTCGGAGGCGGCGTGGTCTACGAAATTCACAATAGGATCAAAGGAATCATAAGGGTGGTGTAAGAGGATATCATGGTCCCGCATATTGGTGAAGAGGTCTTCGCCTAGGTGACCAGGATTGAGATAAGGTTGGTGGGGTGGGAAGAGGAGGTCAGGGTGGTCCTGGCCAATTTCAGACCTTAGTTTAAAGAGGAAGGTCAAATCGAGCGGGCCATCAATCAGATAGACTGCCCGGTCCTTAAGATGGAAGGTCTCCTTGAGATAGTGGATCTGTTGGTCGGTGAATTCATGCAGTCTGGAGGTGTCAATTTCGATTCGGATGGCAATCCCATTCTTGCGTTGCTTCACATAATCCTCGATTAGATCTAGCAGGTCAGACGCCCCATCCTCTGCAATCGCAAAGTCCGCATTACGGGTGATGCGGAAAGGATAAGCAAAGATAATCTGGTAGCCTTCAAAAATCCGGTCTAAGTAGTAGAGGATAATATCTTCCACCAAGACGATGGTGGGGTTGGGTCCCTTGATCGTGAAATAGCGGTCAATTAATTGTGGGATGGGAATAATGGCCCGGTGCTCTTCACCCTCCTTCTCGAGCTTGACCATGATGTGGATCACCTTGTTGGCAATATGAGGAAAGGGCCGATAGGCATCAATTCCTAGAGGTGAAAGGGTTGGTAATAAGAGGGTCTTAAAGAAATACTCGACTTCAGCTAATTCCGTTTCAGACAGGTCATTCATCGATTTTAATTGATAGCCGGTATTTGGTAAGATCGCCATTAATTCTTTGAACCGTTTATATTGACGGTCAACATTTTTACGGTTCTTCTCGCTGATTTGATTGAGCAGTTGATCTGGGGTCATGTAGGTCTTATTCTCCGAAACTTCGACCCCAGCGAGATATTGGTCAAAGACGCCTGCGACACGTACCATGTAGAATTCATCTAAATTGGAAGAACCAATTGCCAAGAAGTTCAACTGTTCGAGCAGGGGGTTATTGGGATCATAAGCATCTTCAATACAGCGGCGGTTAAAGTCTAGCCAACTTAATTCCCGATTAAAGTAATAGTCGGGCTGATCAAAGTGATTGGCTGGCGAGGGATGAAGGTCTACTTCTTGACTAGTTAGCGACTTGGTTTTATTTTTTTTCTTATCAGCCATGACAATGGGTACTCCTTTCAGATGAGACGGTTAATGACGCTCGATAAATTCAATGTTCAGCGGGCCATCTAGGCAACGCTTGAGGTGCTTGAGATGTTTGTCGACACGATATTCTTCTGCAATGACTGGACGGTGGTGGTAGACCTTTAACAGGTAACTTTGTTTGGAACCTGTAAGTTTTAATTGGTTGATGGGGGCTGTCTGGGAGTCATTAAGGGCTTCTGCAAACTTAATTAAGCCACCGATCTTCTTAAGCTGGTCCATTTCACTGGATGAGAACCAATGGATAAACGGATCAGCATATTGATAAAGCAAGGACTTATTGCGGTAAGAACTGAGGAGAGCGAGTCGGACCCTTTGCTTGTGGGGGAAACCCGCTAAGTTCATATTGGATAATAGGTAGAAGGTATGCTGGGAGTCTGCTTCTTGACCCAGGAATTGACCACATTGGTAGAGATAGGCCGCAAACTCAATCTCCAATTGGGTTGGATAATCATAGTCCATCAGACCGAGGTCACAGATTTGCTTATATAAGTCAATGGCGATCTTAGCTCGGATCGCTGCGACGGTCGGATTGACCTTAAAGTCACGACAGACCTTGGCCACCGAACGCGCCCGGACTAACTCAGGATCAATCGGTTGGTTAAAATTCTGATTGAGGTAGTGCATAATGATGCCTTCTCTTAAGCCCTGGTTGGAGATGCTGAGGGTAGGGGCTTTAACCCAATCGTATAAGTCGAGAAAGACCAGGTTAGCTGGGATGATAATATCGATCCGGTCTGAACTCAAGCCGTCGATATCTTCCATTTGGTCAAAGGGCGTTTCTGCAAAAAGAGTCAGGGTTGTTTCCAGGTTAATCCTTGATAGGTGGTAGCCATGAATTCCTGCGATGGGATACCGTTGCAGTCGCTGATGGACTTGGGCAATATTTCGGGCGGAGCCACCGACGGCTACAATGGGGTACTTGACCTTTTTGAGCCAGGGGAGGGTCTTTAATTGCTTATGAATATAGTCACGTGTGGCGGCCATTGCTTGCGGGTCGTTATGCCGCCGGCCTTTAAAGAAGGCGTCCTTTAGGGTAACAACCCCGAAAGGAAAAGAATGGTAGTGCACAATCTGCTTATCTTCAACCAGGGTGACTTCACAGGACCCCCCTCCGATATCAATGGTGACCATATTTCGGGTGGACATTGAGTGGGAGATGGCATATTGGCCAAAGCTGGCTTCTTCTTCTTCGCTGAGGATCTGGATCGTGAGGCCCGTTTCTTCTTGAACCCGTTGCAGGATTTCGGTTTGATTATGGGATTGCCGGATCGCAGCCGTTGCGAAGATGATCATCTCATCGACCTGGTGGACTCTGGCGGCATGATGAAAGCTTGCGAGCGTTTCGGTCAGAAGGCTAATTCCTTGCTCACTCAGCATGCGCTGGCCATCCGCTTGATCGATCAGATACTGGGACAGGCGAGCTGGGGTCTTGAGGTTGGTAATTTCTGTTATATCATAATAGGAATCAATTCCGTAGATCACTAACCGGATGGTATTGGATCCAATATCAATTAGACCTATTTTCTTAGCATACATATGGATCGCCCTTCTATTATAGGTTTAGCTGGCGTCGAATCGCAGCTGGGACGTCCTTGGACTGGTTGACTAGGCAGCCATTCAACTTGATCAAGCCAACAGTATAGAGGTTAACATAGGCAAATTGAGACTCTCCAATTTCTTGCAGGGCTTCAATCTTTTGAGGGTGGTCCCCACCTTGTTGGCGACTATCTGTGTAGAGGCCGATGATTGGGATTTTGGCTTGGTAAGCGACCCCAATTTCACTGGCAACGCCCGGATCAATCACTTGACCATCGAGGACCGCTAAGACCAGGTCACTCTTGAGGAGCTGGTCAGTATCATATTGGGCAATCATCTTAGCATCCGCATAGGCAGACTTATCATTAATAGCGACTTGTTCCTGGGGGAGGTAGACCGTTAATTCAGGCAGGCTCTCGCGAATAAATTGAGCCAGCGACTGGTTGAAAGCTAACTCCATTTCAGTAAATAAGGGACTAGCAAAGTACAATTGAGGCATGGCATAACTCCTTTAGCTTAATCTACTTCCATTATAACGAAGGCCTTGTATGAGCACAATAAAGCATTGTAATTTTTAACACTTAATAAAGAAGCAAAAAGACCCAACCTCTTGCTCAGAAAATAGCGAGGGTTGAGTCATGATATGGATCGTAAGGTCTATCTATTTAGGTCTGTATTAATGAATTTGTTCTTAAAAGGCGGTTATAGAGATTTTAAGCGCAGGCGTAATGCATTCAAGACGACCGATACAGAAGATAAGCTCATAGCCAAAGCTGCAATCATAGGATTCAATAAGGGACCACCGAAAAGATAGAAGATTCCCATGGCAAATGGAATGCCGATGGTATTGTAGGCAAACGCCCAGAATAAGTTCTGCTTAATATTACGGATCGTAGCGTGGCTTAACTGTATGGCTTGACGAACATCGTCTAAATCATCCTGCATGAGGACCACATCAGCGGATTCGATGGCAATATCGGTACCCGATCCGATGGCCATACCAATATTTGCTTGCGCCAGCGCAGGTGCATCATTGATGCCATCGCCAACCATAATGACCTGCTTGCCTTGTTCTTGTAAGGACTTAACAACTTGGGACTTATCTTGGGGTAGGACTTGAGCATGAACTTGATCGAGCGCCAGTCCTTGCGCAATGGCTAAGGCTGTTTCCTCAAAGTCCCCCGTCACCATTTGGACTTCTAGATTCATATCCTTAAGGGCTTGAATAGCGGCTGGACTGCTGGCTTTAATGGGGTCGGTAATGGCCATGATGCCACGAACTTCTTGGTCGATCGCTAGGTAGATAACGGTCTTAGCTTCTTGCGAAAGTTGTAGGGACTTTTCTTGTAAGTCGCGATCGATCGGATCGGATTGAATAGAAGCCATCAGCGCTTGATTACCAATGTGGACTTGATGACCATCAATCTGGGCTTGAAGCCCTTTACCGGTGATGCTATCAAAGCTATCTGGCTGTTTGAAGCTAATGGATTGCTGATTCGCATAGTCAATGACGGCCTTAGCTAGGGGGTGTTCTGAATGGGATTCGGCCCCCGCAACAAGAGCCAGAACCGTATCGGAATGCTTGGAGTCTAAGACGTAAAAGTCTGTCACTTGGGGTTGACCTTGGGTAATGGTTCCGGTCTTATCCAGTAGGATGGTATCCGCTCGGTGAGTACTTTCTAAGGCTTGACCACTCTTATAAAGGACACCTCTTCTTGCTCCATTTCCAGTGCCAACCATGATCGCTGTGGGTGTTGCTAGACCTAAGGCACAAGGGCAAGCAATAATTAAGACACTAATAAAAATTTGTAAGGCAAAGGTAATGCTAGATTGCATGATAAAGAACCAGAAGAGGCCTGCCAGGATCGCTAGAACCATGACCGCGGGGACAAAATAAGCCGCAATTTGATCAGCTAATTTAGCAATGGGAGCCTTTTGACTCTGAGCTTCTTGAACCATCTTCACAATCTGACTTAAGGTAGTGTCTTGGCCAACGCGGGTGACTTGGAAGATAAAGCTACCTGTCTTATTGATACTAGCACCCGTCACAGGATCCCCTACATTCTTAGTGACCGGCATGCTTTCACCAGTCAGCATGGATTCATCCACTTGAGATTGACCTTCCGTGATGGTGCCGTCAGCAGGTAGACTCTCACCGGGTAGAATTTGGACACGATCCCCTACTTGAAGCATCTCAACCGCCACAAGTTCACTCTGGCCGTCTTGATTTAGTCGGCGAGCTTGTTTAGGAGTTAAATCCATTAAGGCTTTGATGGCAGCGGAGGTCTGACCTTTTGCTAGTTCTTCAAGGTGTTTACCCAACGTCATTAAGGTCAATATTATCGCAGCCGATTCGAAGTAAAGATCGGGATGATCGCCAGGGACTTGGTAGTTGGTGAAGAGTAATAGATAGGTCATGACAATCCCTTGAGCAAAAGCTGCAGAAGTCCCAACGGCTACCAAGGCATCCATATTGGGATGACCAGCAAAGAGCGTGCGGAACCCGCGTTTAAAGATACCGCGTGCCAGATAGAGGATGGGCAGGGTTAAGAGCAGTTGAATCAAGGCATTGCGTCCGGGATGATGGTGAATATCAATAGCTTGAGGTAAGGGTAAGCCGATCATGGGCCCCATCGCCAGCAACAAGACGGGCAGGGTAAAGATAAGCATCCAAATAATTTGCTGCCGTCTAGCTATTCTTTGAGCTTCTTTCTTAGCTTGGTCACGCTCATATTGCTGGCTAGCATTGAGGGTGAGTTGGGCTTGGTAGCCAGCTTTATGGACTGCTTGAATAACAGCTTCAGTATCGGCATGGTCTTGCCAATTAACGCTAAGATATTCTGTCGCTAAGTTAACAGCGGCGGTTTGGACATTAGGCAGTTCCTTGACCGCCCCTTCCACCGCTTGGGCGCAAGACGCACAGGACATCCCCGATATTTGATAGGTTTGATGGAGGGAATCAGTCATTTGCTGAGCAGCATCATCAGCATTAATTAATAATTCATAACCGGTTTGGTGAACGGCTTCGGCCATGGCTTGAGGCTGAATGAGGTCTGGATCATAAGTAACACTTGCTTGTTCTGTGGCTAGATTGACACTGGCCGTTTGAATACCTTCTAATTGATTGAGCGTCTTCTCGATATTGGCTGCGCAGGAAGCACAAGACATCCCTTCAACAGCATAAGTTGCTTTTTTCATTGAATCAACTCCTTTACGCTTCGCTAACTTTGTAGGGTGTTCCTTGTAAGGAGGCATTTAAGGCTTCGAGGGTTAACGAATCTAGATCATAAGTAATTTGAGCCGTATGGGTATTTAGATCGACATGGACAGCTTGGACCCCTTCAAGATCTTGTAGACGGTCTTTCACGGTCTGAGCACAGCCCATGCATTTCATATTTTCGACGTTAAGAGTTTGTGTTTTCATGATTGTACTCCTTTTCATTCATGTGACAGTCGCATTGACCAGGATGACACTGGCAGGCGACTTGCTTGGGTGAATTTTCTTTCTTAGTGATTAATAAATCGATAAGGACTTGACAATTTGATTGTGAAAGTTCAGTTTCCTCAATCAAAGTTTCAAGAATTTGGTGACGCTTTTTCGTGCAGACCCGGTTGAGCTGTTTGAGAAACATCTTTTTGTTAGCCTGCATCTGTGCTTGACGAGGAAGGTAAGTATATGGACGAGTCTTAGTATCTTGCGTGACTAGGCCTTTTTTAGTCAGACGATTCAACAAGGACTTGATGGTCCCCTCTTTCCATTCGAGGAAGGACTGGGCAATCTCAATGATTTCTCGGCTGGTTGAATTTGGGTGCGCCCATAGGATGCGCATTAATTCCCATTCTGCTTCGGTTATTTCAGGAAAATTGGCTTGATGTTTCATAGTGAACCTCCTCTTGATCGATCAATAAGCGAAATCTTCAATTTAAGTTTACAACTGTAAACTGAATCTGTCAAGTTCAGGGGTCAGGCCAGGAAGAACCTTATAATCAATCTGGGGAATTGTTTGAAATTTTAAGCCAAAGAGTTCATAATTAAGCTATCAAGAGTAAAGGAGCTAATTATGTTTGATCGATTAGAAGAAAATATTAAAGGTAAAGGCTTAAGAATTGTTTTCCCTGAAGGAAATGATCCTCGGGTCCTTGGAGCAGCTGTACGCTTAAAGGCAGAAAATATTATCGAACCAATTCTAATTGGCGATGAAGATGAAATTAAAGCACTCGCACATGAAAAGAAATGGGAACTTGAAGGGATTTCAATTCTTTGTCCAAGTCAATATGACAAGATGGATGAGATGATTGAAGCCTTCGTCGACCGCCGTAAGGGTAAGAACACAAGAGAAGAAGCCGTTGAAATGTTAAAAGACCCTGCTTACTTCGGCACCATGCTCGCCTACCAAGATCTAGCAGAAGGGATGGTGTGTGGAGCGGTTTATTCAACGGGGGACACTGTCCGTCCAGCCCTTCAAATTATTAAGACCCGCCCCAATGTTAAGCTGATCTCAGGTGCTTTTATCATGGTGCCACCGCATACTAATGGTCAAAAGTTAGTCTTTGCGGACTGTGCGATTAATATTAATCCCGATGCACAATCGCTGGCTGAAATTGCAGTCGAATCTGCTAAGACAGCTAAAATGTTTGGAATTGACCCTAAAGTAGCGCTTCTCAGCTTCTCTTCTCATGGTTCAGCTTCCTCGCCTGAAGTGGACAAGGTTAATGAAGCAACTAAGATCGCCAAAGAATTGGCCCCTGATTTGACCATTGATGGTGAACTGCAATTTGATGCGGCTTTTGTTCCAACAGTTGCTAAGCAAAAAGTTCCGGACTCACCTCTGAATGGTGAAGCGACCGTTTATGTCTTTCCAGAGATTCAGTCTGGTAATATCGGTTATAAGATTGCTCAGCGACTTGGGAATTTCGAAGCAGTGGGTCCGATTCTCCAAGGCTTGAATAAGCCAGTATCGGATCTTTCCCGCGGGTGTGTTGAGGAAGATGTCTTTAAGGTAGCGATTATTACCGCTAATCAAGCCCTCCAATAGGCCGCTTTAGAGTGACCCAAATAGTTGGACCGCCCTTCGGGGCGTTCTTTTTTTGTCTTCTTTTCAGTGACGCTGACTTGTGGTAGGATAGCTAGGAAGTGGCAATAAGCAATGGGTGTAAGAATCACCGATTGCTAGAAGGTGTTAGACCTTGTCATTTTGGGGAATATAAAATATTGCTACTACAATTTTGATTGTAGAAAGGGGTATTTTATGAAAATGCACAAGTTCCGTCAAGAATAGTCCGTGTGCCGTCAGCTGATAGTGATTGTTGAAGTTACAGATAATCGAAGTGAGAGACGAGACAAGGAGTAGACTTGATGAATCACCAATTTTTAAGCTGAATATTCATTAATCAAGTCTGGTAGACCGCCTTTGCTGCGGAGCTATGAGACTTATTTGACTTGGCTCGCTCAGGATTTATTAAGGAGGATAACATTCGTGAATATAAAGTTAAAGAAAGCCCTAGTGGTAGCCAGTGCCTTACTAGTAGCCAATGCTAGTCAACTAACGCCTGTCTTAGCCCAAGAAGATACTGATACCAGCAGTCAAGTGGATGTGAAAGGGAGTTTAACCGTGGAAGACTATCAAAAAGCCGACGCTTCAACACTGGCTCAGATGGTTCGTGAAGGTAAAGTAACCAGTCAGGAGCTGATTGAATTAGCCTTTGAAGTGATTGAAGCAACCGAAGGAAGCTTGAATAACTTGATCTCCACTCGTAAGGAAGCAGCCCTAGAAGAAGCCAAGGCCTTAGAAGATACTGGCCAACCATTCTATGGGGTGCCCATTCTATTGAAGGGCTTGGGTCATACCTATAAAGATGGCTTTGAAAGTCTAGGGATCGAATTCCTCAAAGATCAAAAGGCCAGTGAAGATAGTGAGAAAGCTAAAGCCTTTAGAGAGGCTGGCTTTATTATCATTGGTCAAACCAACTTCCCCCAATTAGGCTGGATTAATGTCACTAATTCTGATCTCTATGGTGCAACTCATAACCCTTGGAACTTAGACCACAACCCTGGCGGTTCATCAGGCGGTTCTTCCGCAGCAGTCGTTGTCGGCCAAGTTCCACTTGCTTCAACTTCCGATGGTGGGGGTTCAACCCGAATCCCAGCTTCTTGGTCTGGTCTGATTGGCCTTCATCCTTCACGGGCAATCCTGCGCTGGGATGAAGATACGCAAAAAGAAACCGTGACTAACTTTGCGGAAACCAAAACCATGGCCGATACGAAAGCCCTTTTTGATTTCCTAGTAAAGGACGATCAAAGAGATAGCTTAAAGGATACTCCCCTCGATGAAGAAACACGCATTGCTTATACCACGCAGACACCGGCAGGAACGCCTATCTCTGACGATGCGGTGGCGGCGGTTGAAGAAGCTGTTGCCTTCCTGAAGGATCAAGGCTACCAAGTCGAAGAAGTGGATTACCCGACGGATGGCCAAAAACTTATGGAGAAGTACTATGTCTTAGCTTCTTATGGTGCGGGCTTCTTAAATGATGCTGCCCAAGGCGCCTTAGACCGTGATTTAGAGATGGATGACGTTGAACGATTGACTTGGGGATTGTATCAAACCAGTCAAGATTTAACCGATGAAGACCTTGAAGCTGCTTGGGATTATGCCGATCAAGTCCGTGACCAATTGGAAGAGTTCTTTAAAGAATACGATGTCCTCTTGACGCCAACAAATTCCTATCCAGCACCAGAGGCGGATTATAACCATTTGACTGCCGAAATGGCGGAAAAAATGGCGGATATGTCAGACCTTACCAAAGAAGAAAAGCTTCAACTAATCTATGATCAATGGTTACCTGCGTGGACGTTAACTCCTTATACACAATTAGCTAACCTAACAGGCACACCAGCTATTTCTTTACCGACCTATGTTAATGAAGAAGGATTGCCTCTAGGAATTATGTTCCATACTTCCTACAAGAATGACCGTCTCTTATTAGAATTGGGTCAAGCTTTTGAAGATGGCGGACAATTTAAACTTTTTGATCCGGCTGATTTTAGCCAACCTTAATTAACAATAACGATTGAAAGGAATTCAGTATGAAGCAACAATTTAGAAAAATTACCTTTACTTTACTTTCACTCGGCCTCTTAGGTGGAAATTTGATGCCCCTACAAGCAGCCGAATCCGGGGCGGAAGATACACTTCCTGTGATTACCTCACCAGCAGAAACCCTTGATCATGAATTACAAGCTGAAGTAACTGATCGCGTGACTTCTGATGCCATAGATGAAGATCAGCAAGCAGAAACTTTGAGTGATACTCAATCCGGCGATCAATCAGCTGGCAACCTCTTGGAAGAATCTTCCCAAACAGATGGCCAAGGGACAGCATCAGATGAAGCCAGCGAGTCTTCGCAAGACCTTGCATCCGAGCCAGTCGATCAAGCATCTGATCAAGATACTCCAGAAGCTGAATTAGACCTTGAAACTTATATGCGGTCTGATGCTACGTATCTCGCACAATTGGTTCGTGAAGGCAAGGTAACCAGTCAAGAGCTGGTTGAATTAGCCTTTGAAGCCATTGAAAAAACCAATCCCAGTCTCAATAATGTCATCTCGACTCGCAAAGAAGCAGCCTTAGAAGAAGCCAAGGCCTTAGAAGATACTGGCCAACCCTTTTTAGGCGTGCCTATCCTTGTTAAAGGTTTGGGCCATACGCTTGAAGGAGGGGAAAATACCAATGGTTTTGAGTTCTTAAAGGATAATACCTCTAGAAGAGATGGTAGACAGGTGAAGGCCTTGAAGGAAGCAGGTTTTATTGTGATAGGTCAAACCTCCTTCCCACAAGCTGGTTGGATTAATGTAACCAACTCAGACCTCTATGGCGTGACACACAACCCTTGGAATGTCGCGTATAACCCTGGCGGTTCTTCTGGAGGATCGTCGGCCGCAGTTGCGATTGGTCAAGTTCCCATTGCCTCTTCAAGTGACGGAGGTGGGTCGACCCGGATTCCAGCGGCTTGGTCAGGCTTAATTGGCCTTCATCCGACCAATCCTATTTTGACTTGGGATGGCTCTAAGAATAGTACGGTGACTCACTTTGCTGAAACACGATCAATGGCGGATACAGCGACGCTTTTTGAATTTCTCCTTAAAGAGAAAACGAAAGATACCCTGCTAGAAAATTCCTTCAGTCCAGAAACAACGATTGCTTATACCACCAAGACCCCTGCTGGAACCCCAATCTCTGAAGATGCGGTCGCTGCGGTCGAAGAAGCAGTGGCTTTCCTTAAAGACCTTGGTTATAAAGTTGAAGAAGTTGATTATCCGATCGATGGCAAGCGCTTAATGGAACAGTACTATGTCAAGGCAGCATCGAGCGCTGGCTTCGTTAACTTCACGGCCAAACAAAAATTAAAACGCGATGTCCAAAAAGAAGATGTTGAGTTATTAACTTGGGCCCTCTACCAAACATCAAAAGATTTAACCCAGGATGATATCAATCAAGCGCAAGAGATTATTGATGAGATCGGTCAACAAATGGAAAAATTTTACCAGAATTATCCAATCTTCCTCACCCCAACCAATGCCTATCCTGCTCCGGTTGCCGATTACCAGCATATTACTGAGGAAATGGCTACCAAGATGTCAGACATGTCGCAATTAAGTAAGGAAGAAAAATTACAGCTGATCTATGACCAGTGGCTACCAGCCTGGACTTTAACGCCCTACACCCAACTAGCTAACTTACTGGGAACTCCAGCCATCTCATTACCCACTTACATCAATGCGCATAATCTCCCAATGGGTATCATGTTCCAGACCTATGCTAAGAATGATCGGAGCCTCTTAGCCATTGGGGATCTCTTCGAACGGGAAGGGCGTCTGCGAACCTTCTACCATCGTGGTCCTAAAGCGACAGCTGAAGCTGAAGAACAACCACAAGAAGAAGCTGAAGAAGAACTTGAATTTGAAGGTTTACCTGGTTATAAGGTAGAAGAAGCAGTGGGAGCAGACGGGAAAACCTACGAGCGTCTCGTTTCAATTGAAGAAACTGAGGAAGTCGAAGAAGCTGAAGAAGTTGAATTAGATGTCTTACCAGGCTATAAGGTAGAAGAAGCA
>NZ_JH601133.1:999493-1058756 GCF_000245795.1 Facklamia languida CCUG 37842
TTTGAACTTTTACCAGGTTATGAGGTAGAAGAAGCAATTGGAGCAGACGGAAAAACCTACAAACGTCTCGTTCCAATTGAAGAAACTGAGGAAGTCGAAGAAGTTGATGAACAATCATCAGAAGAAGCTGAATCACAATCACAAGTAGGACCTGGAGCTGACAGCCGCCCCTTGGATCCTGATCCAGAGTCAACCCAACACGTTGGTGGGGCCAAGATTGGAGAATCACTAGGAACTGAGCAAGATCTAACTGCGATTCATCCTCAAAGAGACTTACTTAATAAACCTGCAGTTATCAATGGTACAGATACAATCACTCCTGCGTCTCAACGTATCCAGCAGGATAAAGCAGTTGATACTGAAGGACAAGAAGTAATCCTGGCAGCTGATTCATTTGTAGAAGAAGGTGAGGACCAGCCACAAGCGCTTGCTCAAGTCGCTCAGAGTGAACCTTCTCCTCAAAATGAGACAAAAGAAAGTCTGCCGCAGACTGGAGAAAGGACCAGTTCGATAGTGATTATTTCATGGACCCTGCTATTAGGCGGGGTGACAATCATCACAAGTAAGAAAAGGGACATCTTCCATAATCAATTATAAGATCCAGCAAAAAAAGAGGCCTCAAATTAAAGAGGTCTCTTTCATTTTTATTTTTATTTTTACAATAAACCTAAGGGTAGTAAGGCTTGAATGAAGCCAATGGTGACATTCGCATCAGGTCCAAGCGGTAAGTTGAGCGCATACCAGATAATTAAGAGGATGGACCAGAAGATCAAGAAGGCAATCGAATAAGGTAACATCGTGGAAATCAAGGTTCCCATCCCACTCTTCTTGTCATAGCGCTGCATGAAGACGAGGATCATAGCAAAGTAGGTCATTAAAGGTGAGATAATATTGGTTGAGGAGTCTGCTACCCGATAAGCCATTTGGGTTATTTCGGGTGACAAATTGATGGCCATAAACATGGGGACAAAGATGGGAGCCAAGATGGCCCATTTTGCTGAGGCAGACCCGATGAATAAGTTGATGAAGGCGGCAAAGAGGATGAAGACAAGAATTAATGGGATGCCGGTGATATTGCGGGCTTCTAAGAAGTCGGCCCCACTACTTGCTAGGATAATCCCAAGATTGGTGTGGGAGAAGTAAGCAATCAATTGAGAGGCGAAGAAGGCCATGACAATAAAGCCAGCCATCGACCGCATGGCATCCGTCATCGCTTCGACAATATCGCTGGTTGACTGGAATTTGCCAGTTGTTCGGCCATAGACATAACCAGGAATCGCAAAGAGGAGGAGGATCATAAAGATCAAACCTTGGCGCAAGAAGGGTTGGAGGGTTAATTTACCTGTCTCTTCATCAATACTTTGGAAAGGACCAAACCATGGATTTATTAAGAGAAAGAGAACTATTAACTCAACCAAGAGGGCAATCCCAGCTCGTTTCAATCCGAGGTCTTCTTGGGCAGTCAAGTCATCGGCTTGGTGGTCTTCAAAATCTCCATGGAAAGAGCCTAAATGAGGTTCAACGACCTTCTCGGTCACAAGGGTACCCACGATGGTTAAAAGAACGGTTGAAACGATCAGGAAGTACCAGTTCCCTGTAATGGAGACTTCATAGGCACTGCCACTGGCATGGAGACTGGCATTGGTGATCCCACTTAATAGGGCATCCGTTGGACCAAAGAGCAGGTTGGCAGAGAAGCCGCCTGATACCCCGGCAAAAGCTGCTGCCAGTCCTGCGATCGGATGGCGTTTGGCCCCCGCGAACATAATCGCTCCTAGCGGGACCACCACGACATAACCCGCATCGGATGCAATGTTTGAGACGATCCCTGCAAAGACGATGACAATGGTCAATAGGGAGTGGGGAACTTTTTCGATCAGACGGGTCAAGGCAGCTCCAATGAGGCCAGACCATTCTGCAATACCAACCCCTAACATCACGACAATAACGGTCCCTAAAGGCGCAAAGCCGGTAAAATTCTGAACAGCTGAATTAAAAATGTAGTTGAGTCCTTCTTTATTGAGTAAGGATACCGCCGTAACAGTTGTCTCAGCTTCAGCCTTGGCATCGAAGTATTGGACACTCACTCCAGCCCGGTAGACGATCTCTGAAGCAATAATGGTAATAATGGCTAAGAGAATAAAGATGAAGACAGGGTGAGGTAGTTTATTACCGACACGCTCAATCCCATCGAGAAAGCGTTGAACAAAACTTTTCTTTTCTTGTTTATTTTCCATACAAACCTCCTATGTATCATAAATTTACCTATTTATCCGTGAGATGAATAAAATAGTCCAATTAAAATTGTAATAGAGAACGTAGCAGTTTTCAATTATATTTTTTCAGATCAGCTAATTCACCACCATTAAGTCACTATTTTTTGAGCCAATAAATAAAAAAAGATCAAAAAAGAGGCCCTGGTTTTTCAGAGCCTCTGATTCGATTATCTATTAAAACTAAACTAAAATTAAACGGCCTTGCGTGTTTCGATCTTGCTATTAAATTCAGCCATATTTAATTTCTTTTCAAGGGCAGCGACCATGACACCGGTTGAGCCAGCTGCATGGACGTTGGTAGAAGTACGCGCCATGTCGGCCACACCTGCAATTGGGCTTAGGACTAAGATCATTTCAACAGGAAGTCCCATCGCCGCAAAGAGGGCTGTTGCTTGAATAGTACCTGCACCAGGCACGCCAACAGTTCCCGCTGATACAAGGACGCAGACTCCAACCATGGTTACATATTGCGTTAAGGAGAAGTCAAGTTGAAGGGCGTTAATGGTAAAGATGGCTAACAGCACAGGCCATACTGCCGCACAACCTGGCATACCAAAAGTCGTCCCGATTGAAGCTGCAAAGGAAGCTGTATCGGTTGGGGTTCCCATGTCTTCTTGGGCCTTAATATTGGCAGGCAGGGATCCTAAGGAACTTTGAGTGGTGAAGCCAATTAACCATGCAGGGAAGAATTTCCTTTGGAAGGTCATTGGATTGAGTTTACCGATGAGAGCGACCATACCAGAAGTCGTGATAAAGGTATGGAATAAGCAGCAGATGTAGACTAATAATAAGAGAGTTAAGAGGGATTGAACAAATGAGAGGTCTAAGGTTGCCACTTGGTTGGCAAGAAGTGAGAGTACCGCATATGGGGTAAATTTCACAATCCGACCGATCAAGAAGTTCATTAATTTACTCCCTGCTTCAACAAATTGGGTGAAGGGTTTAATTTCTTCTTTTTCTTGGTATTTCAAGATTGCGACACCAATGAAGACAGAGAAGATGACAATTGGAATAATCTTATTGTTCATCATTTGATCTACGATATTCTTAGGGAAGAAGTTGATAATGACTTCAGAGAAATGAGGCACTTCAGCTAATTCTTGCCCAGTGGGGAGTTCAATCCCAGAGTTTAATCCAATATGGAAGATAAAGCCAACAATAATTGAGATGATAGCAGCAAGAATATTATGAAGGGCGAGGATCCCAATCGTCTTTCCACCGATTGAACCGAGGGTGTTCATATCATTTAAGGAAGAGACGGTTGAAATGATTGAGAAGAAGAGCAAGGGGATGACAAAGGCTTGTAAGAGGTTGGCATAAACTCGACCAAAGACCACAACATACTCTGTGTGTCCAGCGAAGATTAGACCAACCACCACACCCATGGCAGTTGCAGTTAAGACCCGATACATCAAAGAAATCTTACGCTTTTGCATTTGATAGAGAACAAAAAAAAGCGCTAAGACCACAATAACAGCGACAAAACTCATAAAATGACACTCCTTAATCGATATTCTGAAAGGTTTTCTTTCAGCTAAAGTATAGCAACCCGACTTGTGAAATCAAGCACATATTGATCATTTCTTTTAATAGCTCTAGCATTTGCTGAAAGCTTGAGAAATCCCTTCTGTCCCTTGTGAATAGGAGCTTTATTGAAAGTAAGCGGTTTATATATTTGATATTCTAATAAATGGTAAGACTCTGAGTGGGATGGGGATGTTCATGGACCCAATCGTTTCATCCTCTACCGAGTGACAAGCTATTGACAATCGAAATAAATAAAAAAACCAACAAGCAGGGCTTGCTGGTCATGAGCTCTCTTATTCGGCTGGAATAATATTGACCGGTAGGTCATCGATGGTGCCATAATACCATTCAATTTCATCGCCATCTTGCAGCTTTTGTGAGATGACACCCAATTCGGCATACTGGCCATTATAGAGATACATCCAAGTGTTGGGCTGGTAGTCATTCTCAACCCCATCGATCACATCGATGATACCTTGTTCTTCGTTGAAGTTGAATTCTAAGTCCGTCGCTGACATGGCATCTAAGACGCTCACGCCTCCGATATTCTCAACGGTGAACTCTGCCTTTAGTTCGTCCTTAACATAGACTTTCAGGCTAGCCGTTCCTTCTTCACCTTCTGCTGAAGCTTGACCTGAACTTTTTTCTTCTTTTTCTTGGCCTTCTTCGTCCTCATTAGCAGCCTCTTCTTTGGACGAATCTTTCTTATCCTTATCCGCCTCTTGCTCAGCTACCGTCGTTTGGTCGGCCGCTTGAGTCGTTTCGACGGTTGTCTCATTTTCGTTAGGTGCTTTCTTTTGGGAATTACCACAGGCCACTAAGAAGAGCGCCAATAGTGGGAATAGAATTGTTTTTAGCCATTTTTTCATAACATGACCTCCTAAATTTGTTGGTACAGACTTCTAATACTAACAAATTAGCAATAAATCGCTTTAAAGTCAAATTATTCGCAGTTTATTATCGTTTCTAATATAATAAAACAGACAAGCAAGGAGGCTGAAGAGGGATGCTATATTACGAGAGTGATGGTTTACTAGCGACACAGGAACTGGCGCGTCAATGCGGGCGTTTGATTCAACCAGGGACTTTAATCCTCTTACAAGGGCCGCTCGGATCTGGTAAGACAGCCTTTACCCAAGCCTTGGGTAAACAACTCGGCATTCAGCGCGCCATTAAGAGCCCAACCTATACGATTATCAAGGAATATGACCTACCAGATCGGGATTATCCATTGATTCATGTAGATGCTTATCGGTTAGAAGAAGGCGGGGCGGATACGGTCGACTTAGCTCCTTATCTGAATGGTCAAACGATATGTGTGATTGAGTGGCCACAGTTTATTCAAGCGTATTTACCTAACAATTATCTCTTACTGGAATTTGAACCCCAAGGCCTGGAGGGCCGACGGATTGCCCTGTCCCTCTCGGATCAAGCAGATCGTCGCCACCGAGACTTATTCGACCAGCTAGACCAGCACTTTGCTTTTCAAAAATGATGAACTGTCAGCGCAGTGACGTAGATAGGAGGAAGTCATGGAGGCTAAACATCCAAGAATGCCTGAAAGACACTATGAGAATCCTGAAGAAGAAATTACGGCCACCATTCGCCAGGCAGAAGCGGTTGATGCACGTGCTATTTTAGGCCTTTTGCGCCATGTTGGCCGCGAGACCCCTTATCTCACCTTTGGGCCACAAGGGAGTCGGTTGAATGTCGCACAAGAAGTTCAGTTGATCGAACATTATGCGGCTTCCCAGACTAGTTTACTCCTGGTTGTGGAGGTGGATGACCAGATCATTGGTCTGGCCAATCTATCGACCCGGGATAAGGAGAAGCAATCCCATGTAGCGGAATTAGGCATTTGTATTATTAAGGATTATTGGGGCTATGGGATTGGCCAGATGGTGATTGAGGAATTGCTGACTTTTGCTAAGAAAGTGGGCTTGCGGGTGATTACGCTAGAAGTTGTTGTTGAGAACAAACGCGCGGTCTCCCTTTATCAGAAGTTTGGCTTTGAGATTAAGGGTGAGTTAACCGACCGCCTACACGTAGGCTTGAAGTATTTGAACGCCTACATTATGGAAAAGGTCCTCTAATTCCAGGAATAAAAGTAGCTTTACAAGCTACTTTTATTTAATTAGAATGAGAAGGACTATAGTGGAGAGGAAATGAAGCGATGGAGCAATTTAGCGCAGAATATCCTGAGATCAGGGCGTTCACGAATGAACGATTAGATAAATATACCTATACGAAGACAGGGGGAGTAGCCGATCTCCTAGTCTTCCCTAAGAATCGCCAAGAAGTAGAAGCGACCCTACAATATGTCAATGATAAGGGCCTTCCTCTGACCGTTTTAGGCAATGCCAGTAATTTGATTGTCAAGGATGGTGGAATCCGCGGGCTGGTGATGATGCTGACGGATATGGTAAGCATTGAAGTCGATCAGACAAGAATTCAGGCTGCAGCAGGTGCACCTTTGATTGAAGTTGCCAAGTTTGCGCGTGACCAACATTTAACCGGTTTAGAATTTGCCTGTGGCATTCCGGGTTCGATCGGGGGAGCGGTCTTCATGAATGCAGGAGCCTATGGCGGTGAAGTCAAGGATGTGATTGAGTCGGTTCAGGTCTTAACCCGGCAGGGGGACTTTAAGGTCTATGATAATCAAAGCTGTGACTTTAGCTACCGGCATTCACACTTTCAATCGTCCGATGAGATCGTCTTATCAGTCACTTTCCAACTCAAGGCAGGCGACCTCAGCGAGATCAGTAATGAAATGGACCGGTTAACAGACTTGCGGACCAGTAAGCAACCCCTAGAATATCCTTCTTGTGGCAGTGTTTTTAAGCGTCCAGAGGGCTACTATACGGGCAAGTTGATCCAGGATGCCGGCTTGCAAGGCTACCGGATTGGAGGAGCTGAGATCTCACGCAAGCATGCTGGCTTTATTGTCAATGTCGACCATGCGACTGCGACGGATTATCTGCAAATGATTGAGTATATCCAAGCGACCATTTGGCAACTGAATCATGTACAATTAGAAACAGAAGTTCGAATCATTGGAGAAGACCAATAGAAAGGGCCTCTGACCATCTAACCCGCCTTCTTTTGAAGAGAGGGGTTAGGTGGTTTCTTTATTTTTAAAGTTTAGGCGGTTTGTCCCCTTAAAGGCTTGAGCTATGGTATAATTTCAGAGATTGATCTAAAGAATAAAAGAGGTGTTCAAATGAGTGATGAAATGTTCAGTGTCGAGTTGAGAAATGTCTCAAAAGACTATGATGGTCAAATGGTCTTAAAGAATATCGATATGGAATTAGAACAAGGAAAGTTCTATACGCTTCTTGGACCATCGGGCTGTGGTAAGACAACGATTTTACGGATTATTGCTGGCTTTACACGGGCGAGCGCTGGTGACGTCTATATTAAAGGCCAAGCCGTCACGTCGATTCCTGCCAATAAGCGCCGGGTAAATACGGTCTTTCAAGATTATGCGCTCTTTCCTCATATGAATGTCTTTGATAACATCGCCTTTGGCTTATCGGTGAAGAAGGTTGCCCCCAATCTGATCAAAGAAAAGGTGGCGACAGCCCTCAAGCAAGTACGCTTAGAAGGCTATGAAGAACGAAAGATTTCGGAGATGTCTGGTGGCCAACGGCAGCGGGTGGCAATTGCCAGAGCCCTGGTCAATGAACCCGACGTCCTGCTATTAGATGAACCCCTCTCGGCCTTAGACTTGAAGTTGCGGACCGACATGCAGTATGAGTTGCGTGAGTTACAGCAACGCCTGGGCATCACTTTTGTCTTTGTCACCCATGACCAAGAGGAAGCCCTGGCCATGTCTGATTGGATTTATGTCATGGACCGCGGCGAAATCGTCCAGTCCGGAACTCCGATTGATATCTACGATGAACCGATTAACCGCTATGTGGCGGACTTTATTGGAGAGTCGAATATTATCGATGCGGTCATGATCGATGATTACCGAGTGAAATTTGTCAACCATGAATTTGAATGTGAAGATGCTGGGATTCCAGCTGGTGAAGCCGTTGAAGTAGTCATTCGGCCAGAAGATATTCAGATCAAAGCCCCTGATCAAGGGCAGATTAATGCCGTGGTGGATACCATCCTCTTTAGAGGGATGTTCAATGAAATCATCGCCTATGATGAAGAGCAGAATGAATGGATGATTCATACCACTTCTGTGGTGGAAGCTGGACAGCGGATTGCTTTGGCGGTAGGCCCCAATGATATTCACGTTATGCGGTTTAATGAGACAGAAGAAGAGTTTGATGCCCGCCTAGAGCAGTACGAAGAGGTGGAAGATGAAGACGAGTAAAGCCCACTTATATGCGATTCCATACTATCTCTGGCTGATTTTCTTTGTCATGGCCCCTTTGCTCCTGCTCTTAGTGAAGTCCTTTATTGGGATCGATGGTCAATTTACCTTAGCCAATTATCAGACTTTCTTCAGTTCGTCGGCTTATCTAAGCATGACCTTAGCCTCCTTCTGGTATGCCTTTCTCGTGACCCTCTTCACCTTCTTGTTGGCTTATCCCTTGGCTTATTATTTGTCCAAGAGTCGCCACAAAGACTTGTGGATGCTCTTGGTCATCCTGCCAACGTGGATTAATCTATTGTTGAAGACCTATGCTTTTATCGGGATCCTAGGCCATTCCGGTCCTGTCAATCAGCTTCTGGAAGGAATCGGTATCGGGACCCAGCAGCTGCTCTTTACGGATACTTCCTTTATCCTAGTGGCTGCTTATATCGAATTGCCTTTTATGTTTATTCCGATTTTTAACTCGATTAATGAGATTTCACCCAACCTAATTGAGGCAGCCAAGGACCTTGGAGCTTCCAAGTGGACGATTGTCAAGCGGGTCATCTTCCCCTTGTCCTTAAGAGGGGTCCGCTCTGGCGTCCAGGCAGTCTTTATCCCAGCCCTTTCCCTCTTTATGCTGACCCGCTTGATCGGGGGTAATCGGGTGATTACCCTTGGGACGGCAGTTGAACAGCATTTTTTAGTCACTCAAGACTGGGGGATGGGGTCCACCATTGGGGTGATCCTGATGATCGCCATGTTTGTAATTCTGTACTTGACGCGTGAGCGAGGAGGTGGTGGGCAAAATGTCTAAGATCAAGAATCTACGTTGGTCTAATCTCTATGTGGGTCTCATCTTCTTCTTAATGTACCTTCCCCTCTTTTACCTGATGTTCTATTCGTTTAATGAGGGTGGGGATATGATTTATTTTACCGGGTTTACCTTAGATCACTATCAGGCCCTCTTCTCAGACATGCGCCTGATGACCATTATCTTAAATACCTTTGTGGTAGCCCTCTTATCGGCTTTAATCGCGACCATTATCGGAACATTTGGTGCCATCGCCATCTATTATTACCGGACGAACCGCCAACGTCAGCTGGTCTTGAACTTGAATAGTGTCTTGATGGTGACCCCGGATGTCATGATGGGGGCGAGCTTCTTAATTATGTTCACTTCGCTAGCGGCGATTCTGCCTTTGAAGTTTGGTTTTGGGACGGTCTTACTGGCCCATATTGCCTTCAATGTGCCCATTGTGGTCTTGATGGTGCTTCCTCGTTTGTATGAGATGAACCCTTCTATGATCATGGCCGCCATGGATCTCGGCGCGACCCCGAGCCAGGTCCTGTCCCGGATCATCCTTCCTAGCATTAAGTCGGGAATCTTTGCGGGATATTTTATGGCCTTTACTTATTCCCTAGATGACTTTGCGGTGACGTTCTTTATTACTGGTAATGGCTTTTCTACCTTATCCGTTGAGGTCTATTCCCGGGCACGGACGGGAGTCAGTCTCGAGATTAACGCCCTATCGACCCTAATGTTCCTCTTGGCGCTTGGGATTGTGATTGTGTATTATTTCTTGCGGATCGGTGAGCAAAAGCGTACCCATAACCGGCAAAGACAAGCAAGGGGGGATCTGTAATGAAATCCTTAATCCGTTCGATGGCAGCCATTCTTATCTTGGTAGTAGGGATGTTCTTGGCCATCAATTATCTCCAAACGCGCCAAGGTCTACATGGCGATAAAATTATTAATTTCTACAACTGGGGGGACTATATCGATCCCGAACTTCTGAAGCAGTTCGAAGAGGAAACAGGCTATAAAGTAGTCTATGAGACCTTCGACTCTAATGAAGCCATGCTGACGAAGGTTCAGCAGGGGGGGACCAATTACGACCTAATTGTGCCGAGTGAGTATACGGTTGAGAATATGGTAGACCAGGGATTGCTGCTACCGATCGACCACCAACAGCTCCCTCAATTGAAGAATGTTTCGCCTCGCTTCTTAGACCAGCCTTTTGACCCAGGCAACCAGTATTCAATTCCTTATTTCTGGGGAACCTTGGGGATCATATATAATACCAAGGAGATTCAGCCTGGGGAAATCAAGGGTTGGAAAGACCTTTTTCAGGATAAGTACAAGGAGAAGATTATGATCTACGACGGGGCCAGAGAAGTGATGGGGATTGGCCTCCAGACCCTCGGCTATTCGCTCAACGAGACCGATTCAACTCGACTGGAAGAAGCGATGTTGAAGATGAAGCAACTGATGCCGAATATCCTGGCCCTCTTGGCGGATGAGATCAAGATGTATGCGACGATTGAAGAAGCGCCGATTGCTATTACCTTCTCAGGGGAAGCTGCCATGGCCATGGAGGACAATCCCGACCTAGATTACTTAATTCCAGAAGAAGGATCCAATATCTGGTTTGACACCCTGGCAATTCCTAAGGGGGCCGACAATATCGAAGGAGCCCACGCCTTGATCGACTTCTTGATGCGGCCGGAAGTGGCAGCTCAGAATGCAGAATATATTGGTTATGCGACTCCGAATGAAGCGGCACTGGACTTTATGGATCCCGAAATCATATCAGACCCCGCCTTTTACCCAGATGAAGCCTTAATGGATCGGCTGGAAGTCTATCGTAATTTGGGCCAGCAGAAGTTAATTGAGTATAATAATTTCTATCTTCAGGTCAAATTGGAACCGCGCTAAGAGACTTCAGTTATAAAAACAATAAAAAGTTAGACACCGAATAGCCCATCACAGGGGGAGAAACTTTCTCCTCTTGTGTGAGGGCCTTCGGTTTTTTTGGTCTGCAATCAGAGTGTCTTTTTTTACAGCCTGCTTTCGAATCGGCTGAGATCGGAGGAGCGCTTATCTTAATAAGAATAGGATCTAATCGAGCCAACTACCAATATCTTTACACAAATTTTACATGAATTATCCTAAAAATTTACATTGGCTTGTTAGAATTAAGTTATAAAGACTGAAGGAGGTGAGGACCATGAACCAGCCACTTATTAAGAAAGACTTAAGGATTCAAGCCGATCAACAAGTCCAGTCCTCTTTTTTAATTGAGCGTTTTGATATCCCGCCCACCTCCTGTCGTAAGCTGGTCATTGATATCATCCCGTCAAGTCGAGACTTGGCACTCGATTGTCTCTTGATCTATGATTCTCACTCAAATGTTCGGGCCCAGTATCGACATGTTAGGGGGCCAAAGCATATTGTGATTGGGGAGGAGGAGATTGAATCGTCGACTGGAACGGTCCCAGGCCCCTTGCCCACCGGGGAATGGGTGATGGTGATGCGTTCGCACTCCCAGGCCTTGGAGCCCTTTTGCGCCTACCGTTATGAGATCACAGTCCAGGTACAGGAAGCTCTTGTCGGGGACCAGGAGAATTAAGCAAATCTAAAGCGTCCTTTCTATTCATAAATAGACTGTACCAATTCTTTAAAGGGGATCGCTCTCCCAAGTTTAGACTTTGGAGAGCGGTCCCCGTTTATGAAGGATTGGATACTGACATTTTTACTGAATCTCTTATAAGTAAAGTGATATTTTGATGGGTATTCCAGTAAGAAAGGATCATTTGCCTGTGACATAAAGGCGGTCGATTATCAAATGAGGAATAGCCGTTGGCTAATTTTTAAGGTATAATAAAGTTTATGACGTGCAATTGTGGCTTAAGAATATCGGAGAAATGAGGCGGACATTGGTGAGAGAAAAGGTATTGACGGTTGTGATTCCCTGTTTAAATGAACAAGAAACGCTACCCAAATTCGTTAAGAATATCATCAGTGTTCAAGGCCAATTGCCAGCGGTCGAGATCGAATTGCTCTTGGTGAATGATGGCTCTCAAGATTTGACCCTTTCGCTCATGCGTGAATTAGTCCAAATTTATCCCGAAAGTATAGAGTACCTCTCTTTCTCCCGCAATTTTGGTAAGGAAGCGGCTATTTATGCTGGTTTACAGCACGCTAAGGGAGAATGGGTGGCGATAATGGACGCTGATTTACAGGATCCACCTCAATTGCTTGTCGAGATGTACCAGGTCTTGCAAGATCCAACCGTTGATGTGGTGGAGGCCCGCCGTTCGACTCGTGAAGGCGAGCCCGCCCTTCGGTCTTTCTTTGCTAATTCTTTCTACCAAATCTTCAATGCCATCTCTGACACTCAACTGGGTACAGGGGCGCGTGATTTTCGCATGATGCGGCGGGAAGTCGCCCAAGCGGTTGTCTCGCTCCAGGAACGTAACCGTTTCGCCAAAGGGCTCTTCTCCTGGGTGGGCTTTAATGTTGTCAGCATTCAATATCCTAATGTTCAACGATTAGCGGGTAAGACCTCTTGGTCTTTTCGCAGTTTATGGGACTATGCCATCGAAGGGCTTACCTCCTTTTCGACTCTGCCACTCACTTTTGCGACAGGGAGTGGTCTGGTCTTGGTCCTATGGTCCTTGATTAAAGGGGTATTCCTATTGGTGAACAGTTCAGCCAATCCAGTCCTGGAGGCTAAGCAAGAGCTCCTGGTCATGCTGGCCTTCATCGGGGGACTTCAACTCCTTTGCCTTGGAATTCTAGGCAAATACATTGGCAAGATTTACCGTGAAGTCAAGGAGCGCCCCGTTTATATCATCAAAGAACACCATTTATTTAAGGATCCCCAGACAGACAGCTAATAAAAACCGCTTCCGATGCCTTGTAAGGCTAGGAGGCGGTTTGATCTTTTCTGAGGGTTAATTGGAGCTGGACGGGTTCTCTTCTTCACCCGTTAGGAAGCCGGGCCGGTGTTCGGCAATGTTTGTTGCCCATTCACGGTCGACGAGAATAAATTGTCCTCGGTAGTCATTCTGTAATTCTTTGCCGAATTTATCCTCAACAAATTCAGTCAAAGTGGGATGATAGTCTACTAAGAGTTGTTCATCTTCGGTCAAATAGAGGAATTTAAAATCATCCTCCTTGCGCATAAAGTAGCGGTGGATGACCTTGCGGTCCGGTTCTTGCTGGGCGAAGAGGCCATCTGTTAAGAGCTTGACCACTTCCATGGTCTGGTCATCAAAGCCATTATCGATAATATGAATCTTCTCAACGAGTTGAGGAACTGTGGTAACGATTCGCAGATGGTAGTCATCAATGTCAATCCCATCTTGAATCAGGATGTTGGATAGGCCCTTAATGATGGCTTCTTTGTGGTCATGGTAATTGGGGGCAACATAAATGAGCCAATGCTTATCTGGATCATGGTACATGATTTGAGTTTCAATTTGTCGTTTAGCCCCACACTGGTCGCACTCAAAGGCGAGCAGAGACCCATCGAGTAGGGACTCTTTAAGGGCAGGTTGGTTTCGGGCATTGATAGAGGTCTCGATCGTCTTACTGGCCTTGGTTTGACAGACGGGACACTCGACATGGATCGTTTGTGGCATAAATAAATCTCCTTTAGCTAACGGATTGAGTAGTCAATGAGTCTCTATTGATGATTATAGCAATCTGTGGGTTGCTTGTCATTGAAATTCCATGAAAGGCTTTGCATTCGTGGTTAAGGATAGGAAACAGCCGCAAGGCAGGTTTTGCGGATTCTCAACCTTCCTTTGCTTGGGTAGCGAAGAATCGCCTTTTTTGTTTACTAGCTCATCCTTTAATGGGATCGCTTGTCAGGTCTTTTGGGTGTAAGCGGGTTCACTTTACCAAGGGGGTTGTGGTATAATCCTTTTGTTATGAATGGTTTGAAGGGAGTTGGGTGGAAGTGAAGTGTCTCATTCTTTATGAATCGCGCTATGGGGCGACAGCTATTTATGCACGCGCCTTGCAGAAGTTATCGGACTTCCCTATCATGAAGTTGAGTCAAGTGGATCCCGCTACACTTGCAGATTACGATGTGGTGATTGTGGGGACGTGTATCCTGCAAGGTCAGCTATATCAAGCGGCCCAGATTAATCGCTTAATCCAAGCTTATCCTCAACCTTTCTGGATCTTATATACGGTCGGTATCTCAACCCCGCGCTTGACAAACTTTGACCGTATTCTCAAGCGGAACTTTCAACCAGATGTGCTCAAGCATTTGGTCTGTTTCCACTATCGCAGTCGGATCAACACCAAGCGGTTCTCCTTGATGTATATGGCGGCCAGTCGGATGCAGCGGCAACCGGGAACCAGCCTGGATGATGTTATTCTGGGGCCGGAAGAGTTGCACTTGTTAGAACGGTATGGCACGACGGTTCAAGCAGAGGATTTGAAGGATCTAGACAGTATGGCAGACTACCTCAAGGCTTTGGGACAGTACATTATCTAAATGGAGGAATGAAGATGTTAGAAGCAAAGAAATTAGTCGGTAAGTATGCAGCAAGCTATGTGGAAGATGGTATGGTGGTGGGCTTAGGAACAGGGTCAACCGCCCATTGGTTTATTGAGGAAGTGGGACGCCGATACCAGGCAGGTGAACTCCCTAATATCCAAACTGTTTCGACTTCTGAAGCTTCCAGCCAACAAGCCCGTCAATTAGGGCTACCCCTCAAGCAGGTTGAAGACGTAAATGGAATTGACTTGTTGGTGGATGGCGCCGATGAAGCGACCCGGCAATTGACTGGTATCAAGGGGGGCGGGGGTGCCCTCTTACACGAGAAGATTGTAGCAGAACAGAGTCATCGAATTATCTGGATTATGGATGAGACCAAGTTGGTCGAACAATTAGGTAAGTTTCCCTTGCCTGTTGAAGTCGTTCAATTTGGTTCATGGAAGGTCTTCGATGCCTTCGAACAGGCGGGCATGAAGCCCAGCTTCCGCAAATTGGAAGGTGACCAGCTCTTTATCACGGATTCCGGAAACTATATCATTGACCTCCATCTGGACGCGATTAGCCAAGCCCAAGAATTGGCTAACCACCTGAAGAGCATGGTGGGGGTAGTCGAGCATGGTCTCTTCTTGAACTATGCTGACATGTTACTGATTGCCAAACAAGACGGCACTATTACCAAGATTGAACGCGCCCTTGCCGAATAACTAAATAGAAGTAAAAAAGAGAGTAGGTGATTGAGACATGCGAATGGTAGATCTTATCCATAAGAAACAACAGAATCAGGAATTGTCTCAAGAAGAAATTGAATGGATCGTCCAAGAATTTACCAAGGGGACCATTCCAGACTATCAAATGGCTGCCTTTAACATGGCCACTTATTTTACAGGGATGACCGACCAAGAAGTCGCGGCTTTGACCTTAGCCATGGTCAATTCGGGGGATCAGATTGATTTATCCGCGATTGAAGGAATAAAGGTCGACAAGCACTCAACGGGAGGAGTAGGCGATACGACAACCCTGATCTTGGCCCCTTTGGTGGCAGCCTGTGGAGTCCCAGTGGCTAAGATGTCAGGGAGAGGGCTAGGTCATACTGGTGGCACCCTTGACAAGTTAGCTGCAATTCCAGGCTTTCAGTGTGAATTTAGCCAAGCGGACTTTATTGACTTAGTTAACCAACACCAAGTGGCGGTCGTGGGTCAATCTGGTAATCTAACGCCAGCGGACAAGAAGCTCTATGCCTTGCGCGATGTGACCGCAACTGTTCAATCGATTCCACTTATTGCTTCTTCGATTATGTCCAAGAAGATTGCAGCAGGAGCGGATGCGATCGTGCTTGATGTCAAAGTCGGTGATGGGGCCTTCATGAAGTCGATTGAAGAAGCAGAACAATTAGCCCGGACTATGGTTCGAATCGGCAACCAGGTGGGCCGCAAGACCTTAGCGGTCTTATCCAATATGGACCAACCACTCGGCAATGCTATCGGTAATGCCTTGGAGATCCATGAAGCCGTCCAAACTTTGCGGGGTCAAGGACCCAAAGACTTGACCGATTTGTGCCTGATTTTGGGAGCCCAGATGTTGATGGCAGCGGGTAAAGTCACCAGCTTGGATGAAGGCCAGGCCCTGCTGCAAGAGAAGATTGATAAGGGGGAAGCCTTGGCTAAGTTCCGTGAATTTATCGAAGCCCAAGGCGGAGATGCAAGCTTTATCGACCAGCCAGATGCTTTAGGCCAAGCGGCTCACCAGATTCCATTTAAGGCCCCCAGAAGCGGAGTGGTCAGTCATTGGGTTGCTGACTTAGTTGGAGAAGCGGCCATGCTCTTAGGAGCGGGACGGGCTGTCAAGGAGGATGTCATTGATCCTCAAGTTGGAATCATCCTGCATGCCAAGGTCGGTGACGCGGTTCAAGAAGGGGATATCTTGGCAACCCTCTATGCCAATCAATCGCAAGTTGATGAGAGCTTAGACCGATTGAACCAGGCCTTAACAATTGATGACCAGGCACAAGAAGCCCCGCTCATCTATGAAATTATTGAATCCGCCTAAGACCCCTTCCAACTATTATAGTTTAGCTTAAAATGTGTCAAAAAAACACCGAATCCTTAATCACTGGGGCTTGTTCCTTTGAAGTGATTATGGACTCGGTGTTTCTTATTGTCGTGATTTTCACAATGCAAGGCTTTCAATGGAGGCAAGGTGTGACAGCTTGAACCGTTCTCACTTTAAGCGCTGGAGACGGTTCATTTGATCCTTTTGCTTGGTGGTTTATTTCTGTCTTGACCGGTGGGCAAGGTTTACCAGGGAGACCTGCCGGTCTTGGGCCCAGTCTCGTAAAGACCCAGTCAGGACGAGGTCCGTCTCCCTTAAGTCCTTAAGGTTGCGACAACCTAAAAGGAGCATTAACAATTGGATCGCTTCCTGCCATTCCTCTACTCGATCGAGCGTGGCTGCCACTCCGTCTTCTAGAACGGACTGGAGGAAGAAGCCAGCTAACCCACCAGCTCTAGCCCCTAAGGCCAGGGCCTTGACGAGGTCATAGAAGTTGCGGATGCCACCTGAAGCAAGAATCTCAAGCCGGCCTTGCAGAGGAAGCGATTCGAGCAGGGACTCAGGCGTGGTTTGCCCCCAATGCTGGAGGCTGGCTAAGTCGAGGCGACCGCCGCGCTGGTTCTCAATTGCGATGAAGTTTGTACCCCCTCGGCCACTGATATCCACGGTCTGGACCCCAAGATCCAAGAGTGCTTGCAGAGTGTCCGCCGTCATGCCGAAGCCGACTTCTTTAACGATGACGGGGACGCTCAGCTGGGTCACCATTTCGGCAATATTCTCCTTCCAGGTCTCAAAGTTGCGGTCGCCTTCCGGCATGGCAATCTCTTGTGGGGTGTTGAGATGGATTTGGATGGCATCCGCTTGGATCAGGTCAATGGCTTTTTGCGCATTTTGCCAAGAATGGTGAGCGCCTAAGTTGGCCAGGATGAAGCCATGGGGATTCATTTGTCGGATAATGGTATAGGTCTCACGAACTAAGGGATCGTGGAGGGCTGCCGATAGCGACCCGACGCCCATGGCGAGACCGGCTTCCTTGGCGACTTGGGCCAAGCGGGAATTGATGGTCTTGGCCTGGTCACTGCCACCGGTCATACCGTTGATATAGAAGGGCAGACGGTGGTGATGGCCGGCCCATTGGGTTGACAGGTCGACTTGGTCGAGTCGAAGATTGGAAAAGGAATGGTGGAGAAAGCGGATCTCATCGAAGGGATTCCAGTCTCGGTCGCCTTGTTGGGCAAGACCAAGTTGAATATGATCGTCTTTGCGTTGCTGGGCCTTGGCTGGCTCCTGCGAGGGGAGTGGCTTCATAAGGGGCTCCTTTCTGGGTAGCGTGGGGCAGCTGGGACGAGATCGAGGGGTTGAATAGCATGATTCTGCCATGCCTGGTGGATCGCAGCTAGGGCTTGGGGATCACTACCGACTGCCAGACCACAGTCCCCCCCACCGGCTCCAGAGGATTTTCCGTAATAGCCAAAGTCTTGCGCCAGGTTGATTAAGTCGGTCAGTGAAGGGGTCTCAATCACCACTTGATAATGGTAGCTGAGCCCTAATAAGGCTTGGCGATAGTCTGTTAGACCTGGGCCGACT
This sequence comes from Facklamia languida CCUG 37842, assembly GCF_000245795.1. GTDB lineage: Bacteria > Bacillota > Bacilli > Lactobacillales > Aerococcaceae > Facklamia > Facklamia languida. The sequence goes on from NZ_JH601133.1 coordinate 1,017,544, forward strand.
GCTTGAATGTCTTGGTGGTCAAGAGCTGTCTTGATGCGATCAACGATTGATTGGGCCTGGCGAAGAAAGTCCTGATAATAACTTGCTTCTTCTTGGACCTTATCAGCCAGGACTTCAACTAATCGGTCGGTTGAGGCCGGTCGTTGGGTCCAACCGACTAGGACCTGAAGATCTGGGGGAAAAGGGATGGGCTCAATCACTAAGCCGGGCCACTTTCTTTCGATCAGGTCTTGCAGGACTACTGGGTGAGCGACTTGGTCTTTCAACCATGCCCGATCAGGCGCACTATAATAGACCCATCCCCCGTAAGTCGAAGCGGCGATATCGCCGAAGCTCCCTTGGCTCTTAAGCCCTAAATGGGCGAGAACCGCTAACTTATAGGTAGTTAGGGGATCCAGTGTGATACGGTGGGCGGTTAAGACGGCTTCGAGGGTGGCGATGGTGACGGCCCCACTCGAACCGAAGCCATATTTTTGGCCCTGACCATCGATCAAATCGGACTGGTAGTCGATTTGCCCCCCTTGGATGGCAATGCCACGCTCGGCTAGGAATTGTTGTGCAACCTGCAAGGCACTTTGCACATAGCGCCAGGGGCCGACTTTGGGACCAACGACTTCCGTCAATGGTAGGAAATCCGACGGATAGCCCGCTTGCGGATTCGTCAAGTGGAAGAAGGGGACTTCGCTCGGAGTAAACTGGGCCTCTAGATAGCGGTCAACTGCCAACAGGATGGCCGGTTGGTTTGGGGCCAGGACGGCATATTCCCCGACCAGATAGAGCTTACCTGGGACCTGACTCGTAAAGACAGTGGAACCGGTCACGCTGGGTTCACCTCCAAGCTAAAGGGCCCCGGACCGGGTCTAGAAATAATGAGCTGGTCGAGGGGGAAGACTTGACTGAGTCGTTGGCGGATGGCTTCTGCTTGGCTATAAGGGCAGAGGACCTTGACATTCGGTCCAGCATCCATGGTGTAATAAGCGAGAAAGCCTGCTTGACGCAAGCGGCGGACTTGATCCATGGCTGTCAGGCTTTCGCCTTGGAAATAACAGAGGCTGGGGTTGGCAGAGAGGGCTAGGGCATGCATGGACATGGCATTATGTTCTGCGATCTCTCCAATGGTTTGCAGGTCATGGTCCAAGATGGCCGGCTTGATGTGGGCTAAGTCCTGGTCGACTTGCTTGGCCCATTGTGGATAGAAGGGCGAGGTCTGCATGGTATGGTCCATGGCCCAACGGCTGGAGAACTTCTTAGCCGCTTGGTTGACAATGATGACGACCATGGCGAGGTCCCAGTCAGCATCAGCAAAGGGCTGACCATAGCTGGTCTCTGATTGGTCGCCTTGACCAGCGACCCACTCCACAAAGCCTCCATAGAGCGACCGGGTGGAAGACCCAGATCCCTGGCGAGCGATGATGGAGAGGTCTCTCCTTGACAGGTTTAAATCAAGGGCGGCATTACAAGCACAGGCCAGGGCTGCATAGGCCGAGGCTGAAGAGGCCAGGCCAGCAGCGGTCGGCACATAATTCTGACTGGTCACTTGAACTCGATAAGGGACCTGGGCTTGGCGCCGGAAGTGGTCTACAAATTGACTGACCTTGGCAGTCGCCTTGGGATCCTGCACTTGTCCATTGAGGATAAAGGAGTCTTGGCGATCATCGGGCTTGAATTCAACTTGAGTCTGAGTATAAAAAGCCTCCAGCGTCAAGGAGAGGCTGGGGGTGACAGGAAGAATTAAATCGGAGTGCCGCTTGCCCCAATACTTAATCAAGGCAATGTTGGTATGTGCTTGATAATGGGCTTGATAGGTTGGCATGTTCCCACCTCCTAGAGTGTTGATAGGCCTTGGGATAGGTCGAGCGACCAGGTGACCTCAGCCCCGCTCTTACGCATGGCTTGGGCAATCTGGTGGGCATGGTCTAGGTCTCGAGCCAGGGCGATGACACAGCCTCCTAGCCCCCCGCCCGTTAATTTGGCCCCTAAAGCCCCCGCTAACCAGGCTGCATTAATAATCTGGTCGAGGTGCGGGTTGGAGACCCCTAACTGGTTAAGGTAGTAATGGTTATAGGTCATGAACCGGCCCAGTTCATTCGGGTCATTTTGGCGGATGGCCCCATAGGCCTGATTGACAAAGTAGCCAATCGTCGCCATGGACTGTTCGACAAATTCTGGTTTCTTCAAACGGAGTTGGTGGACATGGTTCACGGCGAGCCGGGTCCGGCCTGCTTGACCCGAGTCGGCGACAACCAGGACGGCATCCAGCCTGAAGTCAAAGGCCTTTGCTGGCCGACTTTTGCGGTAGATATAGGCAGTTTGACTGGAGGTGACGAGGGTATCAATCCCTGAAGTGGATTCATGGGCGATGACCTCTGCCTCATTGGTCAAGAGTCGCAAGTGGTCTTGTGCCAGTGGTACTTGATAGTAGTCACAGATTGCCCGAATTAAGGCGACGACCACAGCTGCGGAAGACCCCATGCCCCGCTCTTGTGGGATGGTCGAGTGAATCTGGATCATGAGCGGGTCTTGGCTCTTATGAAGACTTTGTAAGGTGAGTTGGATCGCCTTCTTGAGATTATCAAGACTGGCAGGTGCTTGGTTCAAGCGACCGGTATGATAGCGACAGTCAATCCAGGATTCTTGGTCCGGACTGGCTTGTACTGTCACCTTGACTTGAACCGCATCGAAAGGGATCGCAATCGCAGGGTAGTCATAGACGACCGAGTGTTCCCCCATCAGGATAATTTTACTATGGGCTTGACCCCGTCCGATCCGTAGGGGATGAGTGGATGACTGGGATTGATTGGTTTTTGGCGAATGTGAATGAAAGTGTTGCTCCACTGGCTTACCTCCTTTCTGGTTAAATTGCAAGGATGAATAGTTACTGTCATGATAGCAATTCTTATGGGCCACCGCTATCAATTGAGCTTTTCCAATTCAATATTGTAACATAGATCCTTGAGTCTGTGTATGACAAGAACCTTCACCCTCAACTAGGACAAAACTCGCGCCACAAGAGGGAGGATTATTTGTTATAATAGGGTCAGTAGGTTCGCGACCGCAAGGTCGTGTTTACTTAGAATGGGTTAGGGAAGTCCTAGCCATCAGGGAATGGAGAGAGTCAGTAGCGATGGATTATTTATCGAATGATTATTATATGATCTTTAACCGACAAGAATGGAAAGAATTTCAGGCATCGGACTTAGAAGTCCTATCGAACGACCAGTTGGCCCGCTTGGTTTCAATCCAAGACCGGTTGAGCCAGACCGATGTGCGGGAAGTCTATGGGCCTTTGTTACACTATATCGAGACGGACTTTCACTATTCACAGAAATACAATCAAGCTCGCCAAGCCTTCTTTGCAGGAGAAGAGGCAGACTACCGGAAGGTTCCCTTTATTATCGGGATCTCGGGTAGTGTCGCAGTGGGGAAGAGTACGACGGCTCGTTTGCTGCACCAACTATTAGCTGAGGCCTTTCCTGATCGCAAGGTTGAAATGATCACCACCGATGGGTTTTTATACCCCAACCAGGTCCTGGAAGACAAAAATATGATGCGACGCAAGGGCTTCCCCGAATCTTATAACATGCCGCTCTTGTTGTCCTTTATGTCTCATATTAAGACCAAGGACTCGCCCTTTAGTGTGCCGGTTTATTCCCACGATCATTATGATATTGTACCTGGTGACTACCGGGTCATTGACCAGCCCGACATCCTGATTGTTGAAGGGATCAATGTCTTCCAACTGCCTACTAACCAGCAGATCTATGTCTCAGACTTCTTCGACTTCTCCATCTACATTGATGCGGAAGAGAGCCTTATTCATCAATGGTTTGTCTCGAGATTTCTGGCCCATCTGGAATTGGCCAAGGAAGACCCTAATAGCTATTACCACGAGATGACCGGTATGAGCCGGGAAGAGGCTGTGGCTTATGCCGATGATGTCTGGTATACGATTAACTTACCCAACTTGATCCAAAATATTAAGCCAACCCGGTCGCGGGCGGATGTCATTCTGCATAAGACAACAGACCATTATTTAGACCAAGTCCTAGTTAAGAAGTATTAAAGGAGCTTTCGAACTTTGTCAAAAATGACTTGATATTGAAATAAAATCGGTGTATCTTAGTTACTTATTAATAGGATTTAAGGAGGAAAATTTCAATGGATGTAACAGAAATTAGAAGACCGGATGACATGGTGCGGATCACTACACCGGAATTAGCTGCCAGCTTTATTGAAGACCAAGTGGCCTTGATCAAGGACCAAATCCAAGACAAGAAGGTTCTACTGGCTCTATCTGGTGGGGTTGATTCATCTGTAGTCGCTGCTCTCTTAATTAAGGCGATCGGCAAGCAATTGATCTGCGTACATGTCAACCATGGTCTACTGCGCAAGGGAGAACCTGAACAAGTCGTTGAAGTTTTCCGTAATCAAATGGATGCCAACTTGGTCTATGTAGATGCTACTGACCGCTTCTTGGACAAGTTGAAGGGGATCTGTGACCCAGAAGAGAAACGTAAAATAATCGGTCACGAATTCATCGAGGTCTTCAAGGAAGAAGCGCAAAAATTGACCGATGTGGACTTCCTAGCCCAAGGAACCATCTGGCCCGACATCTTAGAGAGTGAAGATGGGATTAAAGCCCACCACAATGCGGGTGGACTACCCGAAGAAATGAACTTCCAATTAGTGGAACCCGTGCGGACCCTCTTCAAGGATGAAGTCCGGATGGTGGGACGCGAACTCGGCTTACCTGATACCATGGTCGACCGGCAACCCTTCCCAGGACCTGGTCTAGGTGTTCGCTGCCTAGGCGAGATCTGCCGTGACCGCCTGGAAGCCGTCCGTGAATCGGATGCAATCCTGCGGGAGGAATTTGCCAAGAATGGACTCGCTGGTAAGGTATGGCAATACTTCACTGTCGTCCCAGACTACCGGTCAACCGGTGTCAAAGACGGTAAGCGGACTTGGGATTGGCCGGTAATTATCCGGGCAGTCAATACCGAAGATGCCATGACCGCGACGGTTGAAGCCGTCCCACATGATCTGATGATGCACTTAACCGACCGAATCACCCATGAAGTGCCTGGTGTGAACCGGGTCCTTTATGATTTCACTCCCAAACCAACCGGAACCATTGAGTGGGAATAATAGCAAAAAAAACAAAAAACCTGTAAAATCAATGGATACAGAAGATTAAAAACTGTAACTGGGATTAAAATGGGAACATTTGTTAAAAAGAATAAATTGAATAATAGTTCCAAGTGGTTTAGAAAAGAGTGACAGCCCTGGTCTTTAGACTAGGGCTTTTTTAGGCATATAGTAATTTTTAGTGGACACTTAATATATTATTTTTTAGGAGCAAATAAATTAATATGAAAAAATTAAAATTCAAAATATTTGTCTTTAAGCACCGTAAAATATTAGCGATTTTTTTTACATTTATTGTAGTTATTTTCTTACTAAAACTTTATAAGAGTTATAATTTAACGAAAATAACAAATGACCCTACTACTTTTAGTGTAATAGCCACTCTATTAGGTGCTGTAATAGGCGGAGTATTTACACTTTTAGGATCTATATGGGTAAATAAACGAGAGCAGAAATCTGTATATAATCTAAGAAGGAAAAATATTATTTATAGTCCATTATATGATGAACTAATTAATATAAAATGCAATATCTTAGAAAAAAATCAATATCCTGGCTATATTGATTTTGGTATAGGACAACAGACAATCATCCCTCATCCTCAGTATTCAGCATGGGATAGAATTAAGAATGATACAAGATACCTTGAAGTGCCATTATTACTTAAAGATCAAATGGAAAAACTTTATGATAAATTGCGTGAATATATTTCGATTAGAAATAGTGCAAATGCTGAAATAAAGGAAATTGTTAACAAGGTATTGGTAATGAATGGTTTAGAACCTAGCACAATAATCAATTTAGGAGATGTTTTATCTTCTGATATTTTGCAAGGAGAAGATGTTGATATATTCAATGAAATTTATATTTCGAAAGAAAATTGTAATATATCTAAAGAGTTAGTTAAGAAAATTAATTTGCAAGTATTAAATCTTGCAAACGAGCTTTCAAGTTTAAATAACATAAGAAGAGTATATATTCTATGGATGCAAGAGCAAGATAAAGCAATCGAAATACTATCACTATTGATAAAAGAAATTATGCAAAAGTATGAGGGGTAATTATGTTTAGAGGTTTGAATAAATATAAAATAGAAAGAATTCTAATAGAAAAAATGGAGTCTGATCCTGATTTGAAGTATTACCTAAATGATGAAAGCCTTATAAAGGCAATCAATCTGCTTATTAAGGGTATTGCTCAGGTAATTGATGAGAACAATAAAGAATTAGAAAGAGATTTTAAGAGAGAAATTAGACATTATTGATATTTTAAAAGTACTATTTATGATAAAAATTAACAGAATTGCAGAGGTGGGTAAAAGGAGCTATGATGTAAGTTAGAATAGCTCCTTTTATTAGACTATTATATTTTGAAGAAAAAGAAGTTTTTGAAACTAAAATGAAACTTGCTATAAAACAAAATCTGATTTGGCAAAAGATTATATTACTAAGAGCGAAAAACTTTGAGACTGTGAAATTATTTTTGTATTTTTTAAAGATTTTAGATACAATCCACATAAAACTTATGAATAAAGAAAAGAAGAATACCCTTATGTAAGAGTATTCTTGACAGGTAATGATATGCTGACCTTTGCGCCTATTGTATCAGTCCTATTTTCTAAAACAAGACTTCCTCCATGCATCTTAATAATTTGTTCGGCGACAAATAATCCGATACCATAGTTTTCTTTTGAATTCCTACTTTTGTCTCCTTGATAGAATTGATCTGTAGCATATAATAGGTCTTCACCTGTAAATCCATGTCCTTGATCTAGTATTGATATTTCGAGCGTATCAGCTTTGGAGCATATAATTAATTTAATAGTTGAGTTTTTAGGACTTTGCTCCTCGGCGTTACTCAAAATATTTAGAAAGGCTCGTTCAAAATTTTTTAAATCTACTATTAAAAAATCATCATCATGGTTAATATCTTCTAAAAGATTTAATTTATAAGTCGATGTGAATTCTTTAGCTAGTTTTTCAATGTTTTCTGCAAATTCTTTTGCTCTAATTTGAGTAAAGTTTAATTCATTTACTTGGTTAGATTTATTAACAAGCATTAAGGTTTCAATATATTTACTAATACGGTTTGTGTTTTTTCTAATATAACCTAGATAGCTTTCCTGATCTTCTGTTAGGTTTGTTTCTCCCAATAATTCTGAGTTTCCTTTTATAATTGAAAGAGGAGTCTTTATATCATGGCTTAATGCTGAAATCTGATTTCTTTTTTTCTCTTCCTCTCTCCAGTTTGTCCTTAAAGATTCACTTAATCCTACTTTCATTTTTTCTAAACTATCTAATATGGCATTAAATTCCTGGATATTTGACTTTTTAACTTGGAAGTCTAAGTTTTGTTTCCCGATTTCTTCCGAAGGTTCTAACAAAGGATTTAATTCTTTTGATATTTTCTTTGCCCAAATTAATGTGGTGGTAACAATACTAATAAGGCAAAATATTATCAGTAAAATTAGTAATAAAATATTTATTTGTGGTAGATTTTTTTGCATCCAAGGACTTTTATAAGAAGGTTTTAGGTTATAAGCGACAAGTACATATCCATCTGATCTTTGTATTTCCATAAAAGATAAATTGGCATTAGAATAACCAGATCCCTTATGATAGTTAACGGCTATATCTTGGATATTCTTATTCATATTTGTTTCTACAACTTTTTCGTCTTTTGATAAAAATAGATAGGATGTATTATTTGGTAGCAGTGATTTATCGAATTTTTTTGAAGTGGCAATGTCTGTCCTTTTTTCAAGAATTAAACTCTCAGTATGGTTTGCTGGAAATATCCACTTAAATTGATAAGAAGTGGATATAAAAGCTAGGATTAATAAAACGGAGATTGCTAGTCCTAGTCCAATACTTAACAAGTATTTAAAAAGTATATGTTTAAGAGATTGACCTTTTGATTTTAATTCCATTTATATCCGATCCCCCATACTGTTTCAATTGGATTTTCATCATATTTTTGAAATTTTGCCCTAATATTTTTTATATGCTCTGATATTGTAGATGAATCTCCTATACCATCAAATCCAAAGATAAGCTCATATATTTGCTCTTTTGAAAATACTTGTCCTTTTCTTTTTGCTAGTAATTCTGAAATTTGATACTCAGATTTTGTCAAATGAACTTTTTCATCTCCTACAAAGACTTCATTGGAAGACAAATCAAAACGAATCTCACCGAGATTTAGACTAGTGTGTCGTTCCCTTTTTTCTCGTCTTAAATGTGCCTCTATACGAGCTAGGAGTTCTGCTGCACCAAATGGCTTTGTGATATAATCATCTCCTCCAATTAATAAGCCTTCAACTATATCTTCTTCCATAGTTTTTGCTGTTAAAAAAAGAATAGGGCAGTCTACTTTAGCTCGAATATCCTTACAGAAACTAATTCCGTCAATACCTGGCATCATAACATCAAGTAGAATCAAATCATATTTACTAAGCTTACTATTATCAACGTCTAAAGGATTTTGATATACATCGACTTGATGGTTGTTCTTTTTCAAAATGTTTTTTATTAGATCAAGCATATCTAGCTCATCATCAACTGCAAGAATTAAAGACATTTTATCACCTCCTAATTTTAAATTAAAAACTTTTATTCACTAACAGATTTCCCATCCCACTTATTAAACCAAATAATTGAGGAAATAAATAGGATTAAGATAACAAACAAGGCTACAAAGCTCCAAATTCTCAACTCCTTATAAAAATAGGAAGGATCCGAAACTTTGCGCATAATAATATACATAGCTGGAAGTCTAGATGACCACGTACAAGGAATAAAATACCAAATACTATCGCCAATGACAGTCATTGAAAGTAAAGCAACCAATGTTTCTAAAAAACCTAATCCAATAGATGCACCACTACTTAATACGATTGATACCCAAAGATGAATCATGTATAGAGAAAGGCTGCTAATAACAATTAGGGAAAATTCAATAAGCCAATCTGAGATATTTTGATATCCTGTTAATATTGCAAAAATCAAAACAGCTAAAGATAGCGAAATAACAAATCCCAATTCTAGCACAAGTAGTTTTCCTAAATTAGCTTTAGTTCTAGATTTTGTAGTAGATAAGAGCACTTGAAATTTCCCAGCACCCATTTCCATATCAACTACTTTTGAAGTTATAAAACTTAATATTATTGGTATTACCGCTCCTAAAAGTACAAAATATGTTTGGCTTATATCGTTTTCTTCAAAATTTTTTAATCCAGTAGTTTTTGATGCCACATAAAATAATAAAGAATAGGCTATAGGTAAGACTATGTGAATCCAAGGAAGCCAGGTGCCTTTAATTTTGTATATTTCTGATTTTATTATATTTATCATTATTTTACCTCTTGTTTTGAAAACCAATTTGCAGTTATTATTGTAAGTAATGTAAATAGACATATAGATAATATGCAAGGAATATATAATGATGTGTTTGATATTATTGGATTTGATACTTCCGTCAAGACACCACTTGGTAAAATATGCATAACAGGAATCATTAATCTAATTCCCCAAGAATATGGGCAATAAATCCAAAAAGCACCGTCAGACAACAATATTCCTGATCCTAAACCTAATACTGCATTTACTGCAATACATGCGATAAAGCCAAATTTTTTTGCTAAGAAAAAGCATAGAGGGATTTGCCAAATATTAGTTATTATTAGTAGGGCACTAGCAAATAGCAAGGTTGTAAATGTATAGTTTGGACTTAATTGACCACCGATTAAAAATTGAAAAATATATACACCTAGCATATGAACTATAGTGGTAATACTCATGTAAATTAATGCTGTGATTATTTTTGAAACCCATAACTTTTCAAGCTTAATATTTAGAGGAAAAACTGCTCTGTAGTTTAATTTTCGACTTTCTTTCCTATCCATCATTGCTGGGATTAAGGCAAAAGTTGCAGGCATTATTATGACGTACCACCAGTTATAGGAATTAGTAGTGAAATAACTTGGCATAAGAAATAATGATAACAAGATTAAAGTTATTGGCATAATAACTAATAACTTCTTCAAGAAAGTGCGCTTATTTTTTAAATTTTCTGCAAGAATATAATTTATCATTTGTTACATCCCCATTCCACTTTTTATAACATCCATAAAAAGTTCTTCTAAATTATCATTATGGTTAATGATGTTTTGATATTGCAATTTTCCATTATTAATAATCCCAATATGATCAGCAGTTTGTTCAACTTCTGCTAAAATATGACTAGACAAAATAACGGTTATTCCTTTTTTTGGGAAAGATCTTATTAAATCACGCAATTCTTGAATTCCTACAGGATCAAGTCCGTTTGTTGGTTCATCTAAAATCAGAAGCTTAGGATTATTTAATAAGGCAATAGCGATACCTAGCCTTTGTTTCATTCCTAAAGAAAATTGACCACTTTTCTTTTTGCCAGTATCTTTTAAACTTACTATTTCCAAAACTTCATCAATCCTAGAATGTGGTAATCCTAGTAGTAGTGTCCTTACCTTTAAATTTTCCCTAGCTGATAAGTTTTCATACAAGGCAGGCATCTCTATCAAGGCACCAATATCCGACAAATCGTCACGACTCCACTCATGACCTTCAAAAAAGATTTGACCAGATGTTTTATGAATCATTCCAGTAATCATCTTTAATGTAGTTGATTTACCTGCTCCGTTAGGTCCTAGCAAGCCATAGATAGAATTCTCTTTTATTTTTAAAGAAATACTATCTACTGCTTTTTGCTTTCCAAAAGTTTTAGTAAGATTTTTTGTTTCTAATATAAATTTGTCCATATAAATGAACCTCCTCTTCATTTTATAAATTTAGTATAAAATACAAATTTAAGGATTCCATAAGGAAGATAAGATTCTTTAAAATTTAATAGCTTATTTTTATCCTAAAAGTAGATATATTATCTGGTACTGGGACTGGGACGGGACAAAAAATCTGAAAATGTCCTATAATTAGGTGGATTTAGTGATATTAGGAAAAATAGAATATAGTATTTTGAATGGTTTGGGATATATCGGACATTTGGAAAAGAAGAGTGGGAATAATAAATAAAAGAAGCTCTGGGGGAACCAGGGCTTTTAAATAATTTAGCTGTTTTCTCCAAATTCCCATTTGACATTCCCCTCTAAGTTGCGTATACTGACCAGAGAAATTTAAGGGATCTTTAAACATGCTCGGGAAGCATGAAAGCACCAGAATAATTAAGGCGATCGCGAGGAGTCTGATTGACTTCTTTGTGGTGGCATCCTCATGATGGACTTTTATGAACCGACACGCATGTGTGGGTTCTTTTTTTTAGAGATTGGGAGGGAGGATGAAGATGGATGCACAGAAGCCGATCATTGCGCTAGACTTCCAAGATATGGACCAATTGTGGGCTTTCTTGGATGCATTTGATGAACCATTGAATGTCAAGATTGGGATGGAACTCTATTATACCAGTGGGTCCCAGATGATTGCCGCTCTGAAGGAAAGGGGGCATGAGATCTTCCTGGACTTAAAGTTGCATGATATTCCCAATACCGTCAAGTGGGCCATGAAGTCGTTAGCTCAACAGGGGGTGGCGATCTTGAATGTCCATGCTCTAGGGGGCAAAGCCATGATGCAAGCGGCTGTGAAAGGTGTCAACAAGGGGACAGCCGATGGGGGACAGCGTCCCCTGGTCTTGGCAGTCACCCAGTTGACATCAACGAGTCAGAGCCAATTACAAGCCGAACAGCTGAGTCAAGCGACTATGGAAGACAGTGTTAACCACCTCGCTGGCCTGGCACAGGCAGCACAATTAGATGGGGTGGTCTGTTCTCCCTTAGAAGCCAAGGCCATCAAGGACCAGTTTGGACAAGACTTTATGACGGTGACCCCTGGGATTCGCTTAATCGCTGGTCAAGATGACCAGAAGCGAACAGCCACGCCTTATCAAGCGGCCCTCAATGGGAGTGATTATATTGTAGTGGGGCGTCCCATCACCCAAGCGTCTGATCCAGTCCAAGCCTACCAGGCCATCAAGGAGGATTGGCAAAGGGGATTGCAGGATAAAGGCCAAATCAAAGAGGAGGAGATTAAATGAAGGAAGTTGCCAAGCAAGCAGCCCAGATTCTACTAGAGATTGAGGCGGTCTGTCTGAGCCCTCAAGTGCCCTTTACCTGGGCCAGTGGCTTGAAGGCCCCAATCTATACCGATAACCGCCTGATCATGTCCTTTCCTGACCAGCGGCGCGTGATTGAAGGAATGTTAGGCCAATTGATCAAGGACCACTATCCGCAGGTGACCATGATAGCGGGAACAGCCACTGCTGGCATCCCGCACGCGGCCTTTGTCGCCAGTGACCTCAACCTTCCCATGACCTATGTCCGGTCTTCAGCTAAGGATCATGGTAAGGGGCGGGCGATTGAGGGCAAGCTGCGTCCTGAAGACCAGGTGGTTGTGGTGGAGGACCTGATCTCGACCGGGCGTAGCGTCCTCAATGCAGCCAAGCAAGTGCAGGCAGAAGGAGCCAAGGTCTTAGGGGTTGTCAGTATCTTCAACTATCAATTACCAAGTGGCCAGTTAGCCTTTGACCAAGCAGGGATCCCCTTCCACTCCTTGACCGACTATACCACCCTCTTGCAAGTGGCGGCTGACCAAGCAGACCTTGCCAGCCACCTCTCTTCGCTAGAAGCTTGGCACCAAGACCCTCAAGCCTGGAGTCAAGCCCACTCATAAGTCACTGTTGAAAAAAACAAAAAATTAATAAAGAATGCCGAGAGCATTCATTAAGGAGACGATCGATATGATAAACAAGCAGACGAATGACCGCAGAGCCTTGATCACGGCGATTATTGGATCAGGTCTTGATGACTTAAACGTGATGTTTCTAGCTTTCTCTCTACCAAGCATTATTTCCAGCTTAGGGATTAGTCAGACACAAGCTGGCTGGATTGCGACCATTACTAACTTTGGTATGTTGTTTGGTGGGATCGTATTTGGAATCCTAGCAGACCGTTACAATAAATACCGGGTCTTCAAATGGACCATCCTGATCTTCTCACTGGCGACAGGCTTGATCTTCCTCACATCGAACATCTATTATCTCTACCTCATGCGGTTCATTGCCGGAATTGGCGTTGGGGGAGAGTATGGGGTAGCGGTCGCTATTATGGCTGGGATTGTACCTCCTCAAAAGATGGGACGGATGGCGGCCTTAAATGGGATTGCGGGTCAAGTCGGTTCGATTTGTTCAGCCCTCTTAGCCGGATTGGCGGCACCCTTACTTGGTTGGAAAGGCCTTTTCTTACTCGGACTCTTGCCTTTGCTCTTAGTGGCCTATATGCACCAGCAGGTCGATGCGGACCAGATCTCTAACCGCCATGTGGAGGAAGACCAGACCAGTCGTCCTTCCATTAAGGAATTATTCGCGACGCCGGCCCTGGCCCACCAGTCCATCGCCCTAATGGTGATGACCACGGTTCAAATTGCTGGCTACTTTGGCATGATGAACTGGTTGCCGACGATCATGCAAGAGTCGCTTGGTCTCTCCATTAAGAATTCGTCGACTTGGATGATTGTTACCATTATCGGAATGTGTATTGGGATGTTGGTCTTTGGACAGATCCTTGACCACTTGGGGCCGCGTTTAGCTTATAGCCTCTTCCTCTTGATGTCAGCCGCTTCCGTCTACTTGTTCCAATTTGCGAATTCTGCCTGGACCCTGATGGTTGGTGGGATGATTGTTGGCTTCTTCGTGAATGGCATGTTCTCAGGTTATGGGGCAATGGTTAGTCGGCTCTATTCTGGGCGGGTTCATTCAATCGCCAATAACGTGATTCTCAATGTCGGCCGGGCCATTGGAGGGTTCTCTTCTGTGATTATTGGGAAGATTCTAGATTCTTCGTCCGTCGCGATGGTGATGTTCTTCCTAGCTTCTCTTTACCTGGTAAGCTTTATTGTGATGTTATCCATCCCACACTTACAGAAGGACCGCTATGATGAACTGTTAGAATCCGACGGGGTCCAAGCGACTTACAGTGAAGTGGAACCGTCAGTGGTCTAAGCCAGCATTTTTTCGATCACTCAGCAAAGTGAATCAGACTCTGAATAGACAGTTCCCCCTTAGGGGGTCCGTCGGAGCTCTGGTTCACTTTTTGTAATGGGCCGGATCCTTTATGGGAATATTCGCAAGATGGTCAACCGGCAAGCAAAAAAGCCGAGAAATTTATCATTTTATGTGATCAAGATCTAGGATGCTTGAAAACCAGGCTCTATCGATGATTCCTTACAAGGAGCCCGTCACAAGATTAGGAAGTCTGGCAGATTTAGGATATACTATAATAGATAGGAATTTTTTAATTGAAAGGAGTTATCATGACAGCAATGATTAAGGTCGACCATTTAAATATTGCGAGTGACCAGCAAATGATTATCCAGGACTTATCCTTTGAGATTCAGAAGGGGGAATTTGTCTCGATTACGGGTCCTTCTGGGAGTGGTAAAAGTACGGTCCTCAAGTATTTAGCGCAATTATTGGACCCCCGTTTGCAGGTTTCAGGAGACTATCAGCTAATGGGCAGGGAGGCATCGGATTATACACCGGTTGAACTGCGGCAACATGTTGCATATTTCTTCCAGACCCCAAGTTTGTTTGGCGAGACCGTCCAAGATAACCTGGCCTTTCCTTATGAAATTCGCCATCAACCCTTTGACCAGAAGCGGGCAGAACAGCTCTTGCAGGAGGTTGATCTGAGTGCTTCCTTCCTCAACAAGTCAATTACATCCTTATCAGGAGGCGAGCGGCAGCGGGTGGCCTTGGTGCGGAATCTGATGTTTCCCGCGGAAGTTCTCTTGTTGGATGAGATCTCGAGTGCCTTGGATTATGCCACCCGGCAAATTATCTGGCGGATGTTGAACCAATATCGCCAAGACCATGAGGCAACGATTCTCATGATCAGTCATATGGATGAGGAGCATGAGATGACAGATCGTAGAATCGAAATTACTAAGTTACAAGAAGGAGGGGACCTTAATGCCTAATCAATTACAAGCTTCACCTGTTTCTCTGATCTTTGCCTTTCTTCTGGTTGCGGTAGCCATGGGGATCTCCTACCGAGAGCAACTGAAGCTAGAAAAGGAAATCATCATTGCAGTGACCCGGATGGTGATTCAATTGGTCGCTGTGGCCTATGTCTTAGGCTATATCTTTAAGATTGATAATTTCTGGTTGACTTCCTTGATGGTCTTAATTATTGTCATCAATGCCTCCTTTAATGCGGCAGGCCGGGGCAAGGGGCTCCAACAACCCTTCCTGGTCTCCTTTGTGGCCTTGGCTTCGACAACGGTCTTAACCTTAGGGATCCTCGTCCTCTCTGGTAACCTGAAGTTCATTCCTTCCCAAATTATTCCAATCACGGGGATGATCGTTGGAAATTCGATGAAGTCCGTGGGCTTGGTCTATTCCAACCTCTTCCAATTGTTCAAGGACCAACAACAAGCGGTCATGGAGCGCCTGGCTCTGGGAGCTACCCCCTACCAAGCAGCCCATAAGGTGATCCAGTTGACCATTAAGAACGGGATTCAGCCTACGGTTGATATGATTAAGACCACTGGAATTGTCAGCCTGCCAGGTATGATGTCTGGACTCATCTTTGCTGGGATTGACCCGATGAAGGCGATTGTCTACCAGATTATGGTTATGTTCATGTTGATTGGGGCGACAGCCTTTGCGGTGTTGATTGCGACTTACCTGTCCTACCAGTCCTTCTTCAATGACCGTTATCAATTAAACACAAATTTGCGTGACTAATCGAAATCTTAAACGCGTTGATGATGAAGCCTCCCGTCCTTTCAGCTTATGAGAGGCGGGAGGCTTTAATGTCCATATGAGAAGGAGAGGATCGGATGGAAGTCATCTATCAGAATTTATTACAAGCCAGTCAAGAGGCGATACAGGCCAAACAAGCCCCGACCATATGCGATTTAGAAGCGGTGTGGAGTCGCTACAAGTACCTGGTCCTAGAATATTCTCCCCGGCACTACCAAGCCATTCGTCAAGTCCTCAAGGATAAGACGGCTTACCCCGACCAGGCCCTCTTTGATTATCTAGCCCAAGCCTTGGCCCAACCCTTGGACCCCGCGACCCAAGTCAATGCTTATGACCATGTGTGGGGGCATTTTAAGAAGTTGGCCACTGATCAAGAGAAGGCCCATTACCTGGACCTGCGCCAATCCTTCTTGGCCCAGCAGGTTGACCGTCAGGCCATTAAGACCTATCTCAATCAACTAAGTAAGACCTATCAGGATAAGTATTTGAACCATTCTTATTTCTTCTATGGCGTGGACAAGTCAATCCCCTTATGACGTAAGTTGATCAAGCAGGCTTGCAAGTAGTCTGCGTCATGTTCTGGATAAAGGGGGTCGGTGGGGTCGATCGGTGACAGGTCATGGTAGGGAGGCAGGGTTTTGCCACGGTAAGTGGCGATTCGCCAAGCCGGTGCGACTTGATAGCCGCGGGCCGTCATCTCATTCATCACCAGGCAATGGTATTGGAATAATTTATAAGGATTGTAATTAAAGACATATTGAACGGTGGTATGCTTTTTGCCCCATCCGCCCCCGCGCAAGGCGCAACATTCCCGGTGCTGACCCAGTAATTGTTGGCGGGGAAGGCGAGGGATAAGGGATTGGTGCCATAAACGCATGGTCTTTCACTTCCTCTGCTAGTTGCTTTGGTTCTATATTAGCTAGCCAGGATGGCAACAGTCAATCAAACTGGCCCAGAATGATTTCCTGACAAAGAGGATTAAGCGCTAAGATTAGGTCCAAGCGAATGGTTAAGAGTGCAGGGACTGCTCTTTGTCTTTTTATTTATCTTAAGGATTTATTCTCAAGCCAAGAAAGCGTATAATTGAGAGAATCAATGATTGATCAGGAGGATTTTATGAAGAAATTATTTGTCGTACTGGCTTTATGTTTACTTGCCGGTCCCCATTATGTTCAAGCAGCCGATGAGGAGTCAACGACCACGACCGTCGAAGTCAGTGAACCAACTGGGTCCTTCAGCGAGTATCAAGGACAAGCGATCGCGGACTATCTGAAAGAGACCTACTTTACCCGGAAGATGGACGCCAACGACCGGATTCAAGCCTACTATGACCAATACCAGGCTTATAAGGAGACAGAAGACTATCAAAAATTGCTAGCAGAGGACCCTCATGTTGAGAAGTTTGACCGGGTCTTACAATTATCCTTCCAGGGTTTGATGGGTCAGCTGGACCAGATCTTTCTAGTCCATCTCAAGGATTATCAGACCAAGATGGCCGAAAGCCAGGCCCTATACGAAGAGGAGAAGCTAGAGGTCACGGAGGACCTAGTAGGCTATATCGCTAAGATTACAGCCAGCAACCCCAAAGAAGTTCAAAAGAAGACTTACAACCAAGACCAATTATTAGAGTACTGGCAAGGCTACCACTATTTCCAACAAGCAAGTCAACTCTCAGAAGCCCTCAAGGAGGCTTATCACAAGCACTTCCCAGGTCAAGAAAATCTAGAAGCGGTTGATGCCTCCTATGCGGAGAATAAGGACAAGATCCATGCCATGTATCAAGACTTTATTGGCCAACTTGAATTCGTAGATGAACTCAGCCAAGAAGAGATCGATCAGATCGAATCGGGCTTGCAGCGGATTGAAGACCTCTTAAAGGTTGCGGAAGATCAGCCTGTTGAAGAGGCAGTCAAAGACGGTCAAATCGGGCGTCAGTCCTAATTGAGCGTTAGCCCTTGACTCAGCGGGCTGGCCGATCATTCGCTTTTTTTCGCTTGTCTATGCTACCATAGACTTATCATCAATAAGGAGGAATTAAGACCATGGTTGAAACCTATTCATTATCAAATGGCACGACTATTCCTAAGATCGGCTTTGGAACCTGGCAATTAGAAGAAGGAGAAGTGGCCTATCAGTCTGTTCTGAAGGCTCTGGAATACGGCTACCGTCATGTGGATACAGCCCAAATCTATGGCAATGAGAAGAGTGTGGGACAAGCGATTGTGGATTCTGGTGTTGACCGTGAAGCGATCTTTCTCACGACTAAAGTCTGGAATGACAAGGGGACCTATGAAGAAACATTGGCCTCGATTGATGAGTCTCTCGCGAAGTTGCAGACGGATTATGTCGACCTGCTCTTGATTCACTGGCCCAATCCAGCTGAATTTCAAGCTGATGATGCTTGGAAAGAGCGGAACGCCCAGGTATGGCGGGCGATGGAAGAAGCCTATCAAGCAGGCAAAGTGAAGGCCATTGGAGTCTCTAACTTCTTGCGCCACCACTTAGAGCCCCTCTTCCAGACCGCTCAAGTTAAACCTATGGTCAACCAGATTAAGTTATGTCCTGGTTTACCGCAAGAGGACCTTGTCGACTTCTGTCGCCAACACGGGATGTTACTCGAAGCTTATAGTCCACTTGGTAAGGGAGCAGCCTTCTCAAATGAGACCCTTAAGCAATTAGCCGATAAATATGACACGACGATTGCCCAACTGGCGCTTAAATGGTCGCTCCAACATGGTTTCTTGCCTTTACCACGTTCGCAAACACCTGCCAATATCAAGTCGAACCTGGAAATTCTAGACTTTGACCTGCCGGCAGAGGATCTCTCTAAGATGGATCAGATTAAAGACCTGGTGGAAGCGCCAGATCCAGACCATGCCGATTTCTAACCGGCTCTACTTCTAAGTAGACCAAGAATAGCTAATTTTGCGTTGGTCATCTTTTGACTGGTTGGAAAGACCAATCGAATGAACACCACTTGCTCTTTCATCACGCGAGATGGAAGCCCCAGCAAGATTGGCGAGGGCTAGCAGTTTACTGGTACAACCCTGCCTAAGAGCGTCGCTTGGCCTACCTTTATTTTGGAGGTGGGCCTTTTTTGTGTTTGAGGGCTAGTGCTTGGCTTTTTTACTTTATTTAAAGGTTGCTGTCGGCTTATTCTTGCAAGGTGGTTAATGGAATAAGTCATTTGTGTAACATTTTGATTTTTATGTGAAGATTGGATGATTTTAAGGGGATAACTTGATAGAATAAGGTGAATGATTAGAATTAGGAGGAGCATGCATGCAGAGTCGATTAATTAGAAATAGCCTTATTACCCTCTCCATGGCAACGGCTGCTACGGTTGCGGTGAGTTTATCGCCCGCACCGGTAAGCCTTCACGCCCAAGAAGCACTCGGGAATTACCAAGTTCAAGCAGGTGAAGGCTTGTATGGGATTGCCGTTAAGCACGGCATGACACTTGACCAATTAAAGCGGTTGAATGGTTTGACTAGCAACTTTATTTATCCTGGACAAACTCTCAAGGTCTACGCATCTACCACCCCGCCGACTACGAATCCAAGTAACCCAACACCTGCACCCGCTGCGCCAACCCCAGCCCCGACGACTCCACCTTCCAATAATGGACCGGCTACCGGTCAAGGAGGGACTTATTTGGTGCGCCCTGGGGATAGTCTCTACCGGATTGCGAGTCTGCATGGGATTCGTATTGACCAGGTCAAGGCATGGAATGGCTTGACGAGTAACTTTATCTACCCAGGTCAAGTCTTGCGAGTGACTCCGCAGCAGGCCAGTCAACCTGCTAATCCAACTCCCGCTCCATCCACTCCTCAACCGGCTCCGACTCAACCTAGCCGTCCAAGCCAACCCAATCCAGTGACGAATTATCGCGTCCAAGCGGGCGATTATTTGAACCGAATTGCGGGCAAATTCAATATTACCATCGGTCAATTGAAGGCGTGGAATGGCTTAACGAGTGACTTCATCTACCCAGGTCAAGTCCTAAGAGTGGCACAGAACCAAGCCGCCGCTCCAAGACCAGAAAGCCCAGGTCGCCAAGATCCACAACCAACACCCAGCCAGCCAAGACAAAGCCAACCAAGCCAACCAAGCCAGCCTAGCAGTCAGACGACTTATCGGGTTCAAGCTGGAGACTACTTGACGCGGATTGCTGGTAAGTTTAATATCACCGTTCAGCAGCTCAAGGAATGGAACGGTTTAACAAGCAACTTAATCCATCCAAATCAAGTCTTGCGAGTGGCGCCTCAGCAACCCACAACGCCAAGTCCCCAAGCTCCTAGACCAGCTAATCCACAACCGGCGCCTAGTCAGCCGGCTCAACCGACACCGCCCGCTGAATCCAGCCGTCCGTCTACTTATCGCGTCCAAGCGGGAGATTACCTCAAACGGATTGCAGGCAAATTCAACATCACTGTGGGTCAATTAAAGAGCTGGAACGGCTTAAATAGCGACTTCATTTATCCTGGCCAAGTTCTAAAGGTGGCTCCAACGACTGCCCCTGCGCCTGCCGGTCAGGCTGAACCAGGTCAAGACCAAACGGAATCCACCCGCCCTTCAAGAGACCAATCGCCAAGCGTACCAACACCTACTGTTCAGACCTACCGTGTTAAGGCGGGAGATTCCCTCTGGGCAATTGCTAATAAGCACGGGGCGACCCTAGATCAAATCAAGACTTGGAATGGCTTGACCAGCAACTTTATCTATGCTGGCCAACAACTGCGGGTAGCGGATCCCGGTTCCTCCTCATCGACTGAACGCGAACTTCCTTTAGTGGCTGACCGCAAGGAGGACCAAGGAGCTGCCTACAGCAGCGGTCAAGTGGTCGACCATCTTCCCATGTATCGGGAGTATTATACCGTTCGACCAGGGGATAGTGTCTACAAGATTGCTAAGAGCTTCAACTTAACAATTGATGAGTTAAAAACGATGAATAATCTGTCTTCTAACTTTATTGCACCGGGTCAAGAATTAAAAGTCGTTGAACATGCGACCCAACAGAAGTTAAGAGTGGGTGGCTCTCAAGTGCAAAATTATAACGTCAACAATATGTTGGATCTTGCCCGTTCTTATTTAGGCGTTGAGAAATATTCAGCAGACCACTTGGCTCTGGTGAAGGCCTATAATAGTGTGAATCCTAAGCCAATCGGTTATACGCTTCAGAATTACGATGATTGGTGTGATGCCTTTGTGACCTATATAGCCGATAAGGCTGGGTTATCGCATCTGACTGGCCGGGAAGTTGGAGTGGAGCGTCATAAGAAGATCAATAAGGATCAAGGTATCTGGAAAGGCCTCGTGACGCCAAAACCTGGTGACCTCGTCTTCTACAACTGGAGTGGGTCAAGAACAGGTTGGGGGAACCATATTGGGATTGTGGAATCCTTAATGAATAATAAGATTACCACGATTGAAGGAAATACGACCTTGACAGATTCTGGCCAACGGCTTGTTGCCCGGAAGGTCTATGACTGGAATTCTAAATATATCCAAGGCTATGCCCGCCCGAACTATTAATGAAGGGAAGTCTTCGATCCACAACCAGAACGATCCCTGATGGTCTTGTGTTAATTTAAAAAGGAAAAAACACTGATTGTTTAATCAAGGAAGCCCCCACTAAAGCATCCGCTTTGGTGAGGGCTTCCTTTTCGTATGAATAAATAGCTGGTGTTTTGCTTTGGTTGAGTTTAAGACGGATGCCGTTATTTTTGGTAGATCCAAGCATTTATGCCTTACAGATGCCGGGAGTGGTCATCTTATTAGCGGCCATAATGCTTTCAACTTCAGCTTGAGAGAGCAAGCCTGCTTGGACCACTAAGTCTTGAACACGGTTGCCTGAGACCAAGGCTTCCTTGGCGATATCGGCAGCCTTTTGGTAGCCAATATGCGGAACAAGGGCGGTAATGGTGCCGACACTGGCATCGATCAATTCTTGGCAACGGTCTTCATTGGCTGTGATGCCTTGGATACAATTATCAATGAAGGTGTCAATTCCATGCTCGAGGATAGTAATGGATTCAAAGAGGGAGTAGAAGATAACCGGTTCGAAAGCATTCAATTCTAATTGACCGGCTTCAACTGCCATGGAGATAGTGGTGTCATTGCCGACCACCCGAAAGGCGACTTGGTTGACCACTTCTGGAATAACCGGATTGACCTTGCCGGGCATAATGGAGGAACCATTCTGCATCTTAGGTAAGTTGATCTCATTAAAGCCAGTCCGTGGACCGGAAGAAAGGAGGCGGAGGTCATTGGCGATTTTGGAGAGAGAGAGGGCTGAAGTCTTTAAGACGCCAGAAACAGCCGCGAAGCAATCAATATGTTGCGTCCCGTCAATCAAGTCAGCCGCTTGCGTTAAAGGAAGTCCCGTAATCTTAGCTAAGTCATCCACTACTTCATTGAAGTAATTAAAGTCTGCATTCAAGCCGGTCCCGATCGCTGTTCCTCCCATATTCACGACTAGCATCTCTTCTAGGATATGTTCAAGTCGTTGCTGTGACCGCTTCACTGCAATAGCATAAGCCTTGAATTCTTGCCCTAACCGAATCGGAATAGCATCTTGCATCTGGGTTCTACCCATCTTGAGGACATCGTTAAATGCTTCAGCCTTGGCTTCAAGGGCTTCATTTAACCGGTCTAAGGCGGTTAGGAGTCCTTGTGAGAGTTGGTAGACCGTGATCTTACCAGCGGTTGGAATCACATCATTAGTTGATTGGCCTTCATTGACATGGTCATTGGGGTGGACAATCGTGTAATCACCAGGCTGTCCTCCCAAGATATCGATCGCCCGGTTGGCTACGACTTCATTAATGTTCATATTCATAGAAGTCCCCGCTCCACCTTGGATCGGGTCGACGATAAATTGGTCTTGCCATTGACCGTCAATAATTTCATCACATGCTTGGATCATGGCTTGAGCTAATTCGGAATTCAATTGGCCCACTCGTTCATTGGCAGTCGCCGATGCCTTCTTAACCTGGGCCAGGCTCTTGATAAATTCAGGCCGTAAGACTTGGCCTGTAATTGGGAAGTTCTCATAGGCTCTCAGGGATTGGACCCCATAATAGGCTGATTGGGGCACGTCATGAACACCGATTGAATCACTTTCTTGCCGGTACTGGATGGTATTGTTTTCCGTCATTTCAAGTCCTCCTTTGGAATGCGTCTGATTGCCCCTTCATTATAAAATGAAAAGGCTTTATCTCCAATACCAATTGGTCTATAATAGATATAACTCAAAAGTTATAACAAGAGGTGGTTTTATGTTTCAAGGAATGGAATATGTCTTAGCGGTTTACCAAGCCCAATCTTTCTCTAAGGCGGCTGACAAGCTCTATATCTCTCAGCCTTCCCTGAGTGCCAATATTAAGCGGATTGAGCGGCGGTTGGGGCATACGATTTTTGACCGGTCGACCATTCCCTTAAAGGTAACGGACTTTGGCGAGGAATATATACGTCAAGCCCTTCGGATCCAACAAGTTGAGGAAGACTTCGACTACTTCCGTTATCAATATGACAACTTGGAGTGGGGTCAATTAACCCTTGGTGGGACCAGCCTTTTTGCGGCTATGATCCTGCCGAAGTTGATGGCTAAGTTCAACCAGGCTTATCCAAAGATTCAGTTAGAACTGCGGGAGGAAAATTCGCGACACCTCATCGACTGGCTGCATGCGGGTACGATTGACCTCCTGCTCGATAATACCCCCCTCGATGATTCAGTCTTTGACCACCTTCAATATGCGACAGAGTCTATTCTCTTGGCCGTTCCAGCGGACTTTTCGGTGAATCAAGAGGTCAAGGACTACCAGTTACCCCTGTCGGTCATTAAGGCCAATGACCAGCAGATCTTTGACTGGCCTGCCTTACCCCTTGAAGCCTTAGAGGGCTTGCCCTTTGTCTTCTTGAAGGAAGATAATGATACGGGCCAGAGAGCGCGCGCCATTTGTCACGACCAAGCCTTTGACCCCCAGATTACCTACCGGGTGGACCAGCAACTGACCGCCTATAATATTTCCGTTTCTGGCATGGCCATCTCTTTTATTGGCGACCAGTTAATTGTCAACAACTTTGACCATGATCGCTTGGTCTATTACCGGCTAGCCAGCCCAGCGGCCCAGCGTCCTATCAACTTCTATTGGCGTAAGGACCGCTATTTAACCCGCGTCACCCAGGCCTTTCTGGACAAAGTACAAGAAGATCTCAGCAAAAATTCTTAAAATAAATATGAAAAGGTTTCCAAATTCAGTTTGGATAGTATATAATCATCCTATAGACTGTAAGTTATAAGTATGAGGAGGTTTGATTGTGGAGTTTCGAATTGAACATGATTCCTTGGGAGAAGTGAAGGTGCCAGCTAATCGTTATTGGGGAGCGGTCACGCAACGGTCTTACGATAATTTTAAGATCGGTCAAGAGACCATGCCGCGTCCGGTCATCCAGGCCATTGCCCAAGTCAAGAAGGCAGCTGCCATCACCAACCAGGCAGTCGGGGGCTTGTCCGAAGACCAGAGTCACTGGATTCAAGTGGTCTGCGATGAGATTCTAGCTGGGGACCTCTGGGACCATTTCCCCTTGAAGGTTTACCAGACGGGATCAGGAACCCAAACCAATATGAACGTCAATGAAGTGATTGCTAATCGGGGTAATGAATTGGCTGGGCAAAAGCTCCTCCATCCCAATGACCAGGTTAACCGATCTCAATCATCAAATGATGTCTTTCCAACGGCCATGCACCTAGCAGCGGTACAGACCATTCATAACCAACTCTTGCCAGCGCTCGAGAAGACCATCCAGACGCTCACTCACTTGGCCAACCAGTACCAATCTACCATCAAGTCTGGCAGGACTCACCTTCAAGATGCCACTCCAGTCACCTTCGGTCAAGAAGTCAGCGGCTGGTGCGCTTCCTTGATGCAGACCAGACGAATGATCAAACTCAGCCTGGAACCCCTCTATGAGTTAGCAATCGGGGGAACGGCTGTTGGAACGGGAATCAACGCAGATCCAGTCTACCGTGAACGGATTGCGCAAGAGATCGCCAAGATCACGGGGCTTCCTTTCCTAGCTGCTCCCAACAAGTTCCATGCCCTTTCAAGTAAGGATGAATTGGTCTTTGCCCATGGGAGCTTAACCGCCTTGGCAAGTGATCTGATGAAGATGGCTAATGATATTCGCTGGTTGGCCAGTGGTCCACGTTGTGGCCTGGGTGAATTAACCCTCCCTTCGAATGAGCCGGGATCATCGATCATGCCAGGTAAGGTTAATCCGACGCAGTGTGAGGCCTTGACCATGCTTGCCTGTCAAGTGATGGCCAACGATAGCTTGATGGGACTGGTCAATTCCCAGGGAAACTTTGAATTGAATGTCTACATGCCAGTGATGATTACCAACTTTATTCAATCGGTTCAACTCTTGAGTGATGGGTTGATTTCCTTTAATGACAAGTGCTTAGTTGGCATAGAGGTCAATGAAGCCCAGATGCAGGCCTATGTGGACCAATCCTTGATGTTGGTTACTAAGTTGAATCCAGTCATTGGCTATGAGAAGGGTGCTCAGATTGCCAAGAAAGCCTATGCCGAAAATACCAGTCTCAAAGAAGCCTGTTTAACCTTAGGCTACCTATCGGCTGAAGAATTTGATCGCTTGGTCGATCCATCGACCATGGTTTAATACAAGAAGGAGGATACTGTGATGGATGTCTATCAAAAAGCGTTACAATTACACAAGGACTTAGCAGGGAAGATCGAGGTGGTGTCTCGGGCTGAGATTAATGAAGCCTCAGACCTGGCGTTGGCTTATTCCCCTGGGGTCGCGGAACCTTGCCGGGCGATTGCGGCTGATTATGACTTGTCCTTCCAATTGACCCGCCGCCATAATTTAGTGGCGGTGGTGACAAATGGGTCGGCTGTTTTAGGGCTAGGAGATATTGGACCAGCTGCTGCTATGCCAGTGATGGAAGGTAAGTGTGCTCTCTTTAAGCGGTTTGCCGATGTCGATGCCTTTCCTATCTGTATTGATAGCCACGATGTGGATGAGATTGTTCATAATATCGCCTTGATTGCCAAGAGTTTCGGTGGGATTAATTTAGAAGACATTGCAGCGCCCGCTTGTTTTGAAATTGAAGCCAAACTAAAAGAAGTCTGTGATATTCCAATTTTTCACGATGACCAACATGGAACGGCGATTGTCACGGCAGCTGCTCTCTATAATGCCATGAAATTAACCAATCGGAAGATGGGCGACTTGAAGATTGTCATCAATGGAGCAGGGGCAGCAGGAATTGCGATTGCCCGTCTCCTCTTGCAGATGAAATTCGGAACCATCGTGATGGCAGACCGGTCTGGGTTGATTGTAGCCGGTGATGACCATCTGGATCCTGCCAAGGCTGAAATTGCCCAGCTGACGAATCCTGACCACCTACGTGGTAGCGTGGCAGATGCCTTGGTTGGGGCGGATGTCTTGATTGGGGTATCAGGTCCTCTTTGCATTAGCCAAGAGATGGTGGCTTCGATGAAGGCGGACCCCTTAATCTTTGCCATGGCCAATCCGACGCCGGAAATCATGCCAGAGGATGCGATCGCTGCAGGAGCAGCAGTAGTGGGAACCGGTCGGTCCGACTATCCAAATCAGATTAACAATGTCCTTGTCTTCCCAGGAATCTTCAAGGGGGCGCTGTCTGTTCGCGCTAAGGAAATTACGGATTTGATGAAGGAACGGGCAGCTTTAGCGATTGCTTCATTAGTCAGTGAGGAGGAGCTAACAGCCGACCATATTATCCCATCTGCCTTTGATGAGCGGGTGGCCGAGGTCGTTGCCAAGGCCGTTGCGGATTGCGCAGTTGAAGAAGGAATCGCAAGAGTATAGAATAGAATCATTATAAATAATAAGAGAGGTTAATTTACTCAAGCTGTAAATTAACCTCTTCTATCATGAATTAGATTATTCTGGAAGAATGGATGATAAAATGGCGACAAGTAAGCAAAAAGACTTTATTTTAACGGGACGGATTTTCCCAGTCCTCATGAGTGTCTCGGCCCCCTTGATGTTTAATAATTTGGTCCGAACCTTTTATACCATGGCAGATGGTCTCTTCTTGGCACAATTATCAGCGGAAGACTTTGCGGCTTCTTCCTTCTCTTGGCCCTTGAACTTTCTCTTTATTTCGATTGGTTTGGGGATTGGGGTGGCAGCGACTGCCTTGTTATCCCATTATATTGGAGCCAAGCAGCATGAGCGCCTGCAGCGGTATGTCGATAATACCAGGACCTTGAATGTCACTTTTGGTCTGGCTTTGGCCTTAGTGGGCTACCTCTTGTCACCTGTCATGCTCAAGTGGATGGGGGGAAGTGGGGTCTTCTTAGATAAGTCCAATATCTACCTCCAGATCAGTTTCATTGGTCTGGCCTTGGATTTTGGCTTCTTTACCTATCAAGCGATCTTGAATGCCCAAGGGCAGACCAAGATCATGACCACTTTATCGGCAATTTCGATGGTGATTAATATCCTGCTCGACCCGTTCTTTATCTATGACCACTTAGCCTGGTTTAACCTGCCGGGATTGGGTTGGGGGATTGCGGGGGCTGCTTGGGCCACTGTCATTTCTAAAGGGGTCTTATTGGTCATGACGTCTGTCTATGTCAACCGCCGGTCCCCTATCCGACCGGTTATTCGAAGACTGTCTTTTGATCGGGCGACCAGTCACCATATCTTGAACTTGGCCCTACCTTCTGCGCTCGGTTATGGTGGGTCTTCCTTGGGCTTTACGGTGATGAATGCCTTGATTACTTCTTATGGGACCAACACCTTGGCGGCCTTCTCTATGGTTAATCGGATCTCGGACATTGTGACCCAACCTCAGATGGGGGTAGGGATGGCCTTGACCTCCTTGGTGGGTCAGAATATGGGCGCTGGCTTTATCGACCGAGCCAAGCAGATCTTTAAGCAGGCCATCCAATTTATCTTGATCATCTCCATTCTTTCCTCTGCCGTGATCCTTCTCTTTCAGAAGCCGATCCTGAGTATCTTCATCAAGCAGACAGCAGATAGCGATTTGTGGCTGCAGGCTCAAGAATACCTAGCCTATACTGCCTTTATTATTTTCTTTATGGGCCTTTTCTCAGCGCTAAATGGCTTCTTCCAAGGCTGTGGTCAGACCAAGTATTCCATGTTTATGACCATTGCGCGGTTGTGGATCATCCGGGTCCCCTTGGTCTTTATCTTACGCTACTGGACCGGCCTTGGTTCGACGGGAATCTGGATCTCCATGTTGGCCTCCAATCTTCTGATCGTGGTGTGGGGTTTTGTGATCTATTGGCGCAATGACTGGGGGGAACTAGCCAAGCTGTAGCAGGTAGGCTGGCTAGGGGTGAGTCGGTTGGTCCATTTCAGGCTAAGCTTAGACCAGGCCTTGCGCTTCTATGGCCGCGACCACTTGGTTAAAGGCAGCCAGGTCAGCCCCTGCGGCATAATTCTTGCCCAGTTGATAGTCTTGGCAGGCTGCTTGGCAGGTGTCAAAGATCTGGTGCATAATGGTTTGTAATTCTTGGTCCACTTGGTCAAGCGACCAAGACTGACGCATGGCATTTTGAGACATTTCGAGACCTGAGACAGCGACCCCGCCCGCATTGCTGGCCTTGCCGGGCGCCCAGGTCATGGTCTTGGCTTGATTGAAGACGTGCTGAGCGTCCAGGTTAAGGGGCATATTGGCTCCTTCAGCCAGGTAATGGACACCGTGGTCGATTAAGTTTTGGGCCATCTGAGCGTCAATCTCATTCTGAGTGGCACAGGGGAGGGCAATCTCCGCTTCAATCGGACGCGCCCAGATACTGGCTGTGGAGAAGTCCGCTTGAGGATAGTGGCCCTTATAGGCTGCTAAGTTGATGCGTCCGCCTTCTTTTAAGCTGGTCAGACAGTCCAGGTCAAGCCCCTCGGGATCATAGAGGGAGCCAGACCGGTTGGATAGGGCGACAACTAGGCCGCCTTTTTCCTGGGCCTTGAGGGCAGCATGCAGACCGACATTGCCAGTCCCCGAGATCAGGAGTCGTTGGCCCTCGAGGGTCTTCTTGTCTGCTGCTAACATGGCCTCTAGGAAGTAAATCAGGCCATAACCTGTCGCTTGGCGGCGGCCGAGGGAACCATTGGCTTGGATGGGCTTGCCGGTGAGAGCCCCTAATTCAACCCCCTTGAGTCGTTTGTATTGGCCGTAGAGGTAGCCGATCTCCCGCTCGCCGACTCCGATGTCACCAGCTGGGACGTCTAATTTCTCATTAATATGGTGGCTGAGTTCGGTCATGAAAGATTGGCAGAACCGCATAATTTCCTGGTCTGACCTGCCTTGAGGGGAGAAGTCGGATCCTCCCTTGCCGGCTCCTAGGGGGAGGCCTGTCAGGGCGTTCTTGAGTGTTTGCTCGAAAGCCAAGAATTTCATAATCCCTTCATTGACACTGGCATCAAACCGCAAGCCTCCCTTATAAGGACCCAAGAGTGAAGAGTGTTGGACCCGGTAGCCCTGGTTAAGGTGAACTTGACCTTGGTCGTCCATCCAGGGAACACGGAAGCTGATGATCCGTTCGGGTGTCACTAACCGTTCAAGGATGGCCTGCTTTTGATAGGTTGGCTTGGAGGCCATGATGGGGTCAACGGCTTCCAAGAAGGCATGGACAGCTTGTAGGTATTCTCTCTGGTAGGGGTAGCGCTTGGCAAGTTGATCGTAGACTTGCTTGGTATAATGGTGATTCAATAACATAATCTATTCGTCTCCTCTATAATGGCCTTGACTTTATTATAACATAGGCCTTGGCGGGGGCTTTTATTATTTTTGTAGAGTTGCCTATGGTATAATAGCTAAAAGCGATTAAGGAGGCAGCTATGGCCACAAAGGAATCACATCGAAATTGGTCTTACCTTTTGGTGGGGATCGGCTTTATCTGTCTGGGCTTGGCGACAATTGTCTTCAAGGCGAGTCTTTTTAAGGTGATGATGGATCTCTTTGCGGTCTACTTAACCATGACGGGGGCTATTAAGGTCTGGGAACTGGTGACCAGCGATAAGTATGCCGGGTCGGCCAAGGACCGCCGCTTGCATATCTTCGTGGCGATTGCCCACTTCTGGTTCGCAGCGGTCGTCCATCTCTTTAATGACCATTCGGCCTGGTGGGTTGTGACCCTTGTGGGGCTCTACCAATTGGTTATGGCCATCTTGAGCATGGTATCCTTTTATCTCATGCGAAAGGACAGGGCCCAGGAGAGTTACCGTCGCTTTCTTTATGCCCTGGTCCACTTGATTTTCGGCTTGAGTAGCTTAATGGTATCCGACCATGGGGATAGCGCCATGAACCGACTTGGGATCTATACCATCTTCATCGGTCTTACCTATTTGCATGATGGGCGGGGGGTATTCATTGATCCCGCCAAGGAAACTCAGCTTCGGCGGTCGATTCGAATTCCCTTGCCGGTGATCTTCTCAGTCTTCTTCCCCCGAACAGTCTTACAAAAGATTAATCGGATCATCACCGGAACCTCCCCAATCGACCAAGAAGTCTTGATGCAGGAATTGGACCTTCTAACTGAGGAGGACTCTGATCTCGAAGAGACTGGCGACAAGCGCATGTATATCCAGATCCATGTTGGGGAAAAAAGTGTCGACATGGTAGGTCATATGAATGTCGTCTATGATGAGGTGGTCTATTCTTATGGTAACCATGATGTGGATTCACGTCGCCTTTTTGACGCAGTGGGGGATGGGGTGATTGTCCTCTTGGACCGGCAAGAATATATTGACTTTTCAGTCGAGAATGGGACGACCATTGTTGAGTACGAAGTGGAATTGACCAGGATTCAACGCCAGGCCCTGGAGAAGAAATTAGATGAAATCAAGCGGGACTTGATTGATTGGCAGCCACGGACCAAGACCCAACGAGCAGCCTATGCAGGTAAGTTGGACCAAGCAACCTCTGGGACCTTTCATAAGTTTGCCCAAGGCAAGTACCAGACTTACTTTGTCTTCTGGACGAATTGTGTCCTCTTGTCGGATGAGATCATGGGAGCTGCGGGTCTGGATGTCTTCCCCTTAATTGGTGTTCAAACGCCAGGTACTTACTACGATTACTTTGAACGGGAGTATGCCAAGGTTCACTCCATGGTCACCCGGCGAATCGTTTACAATCACAAGCTGCGCAGTTTCCTTGCTCAGCATGTCTATCCCTTGAAGAAATAAGAGCAGACGCAACCGGTCTGCTCTTTTTGTTTAGCCGTGATTTGAAGGCTTTATAAGCGCTTATCAAAAGGAATCATGCTATAATTTTGTTACAAGCAAAGAGAAAAGGAGTGAATCAGGTGAGTCAGAAGAATCAAATGCCAAGGCAGAAAAAGACGTCAGGGCGAAAGAATTTGATGCTGATTTTGACCTTACTTTTGGTCCTATCAGCGATCTTCTATAGCCAGAACCGGCCGCAGGAAGCAGCCCCTTCTTCTGGTGACTTTGAAGTGACCAAGTATTCTGGAGACCCCTTGCGAATCGTTGCAGGATCGGAGAACAAGGAATTAGAACCGATCTTACAGGAATATGCAGACCAGCATAAGATCAATTTGCGGGTCGATTATTTGGGTTCGCTCGACATTATGCGTCAGCTGCAATCAGGCCAGGTAGACTATGATGCGGTTTGGCCAGCTTCCAGTATCTGGTTATCGCTCGGAGATGACCACCATCTCCTCAAGCATGCCCAGACGACTTCCACGACGCCAATTGTCTTCGGGATCCGCCAATCTTTAGCCAAAGAATTAGGCTTTGTGGGGCGGGATGTCTATATTCAAGATATCATGGAGGCCATCAAGGCGGGACGGTTGAACTTTGCGATGACGTCTGCGACCCAGTCTAATTCTGGTGCTTCCGCCTATCTTGGCTTCTTAACAGCCATTGCCAAGAGTCAAGGAGGCTTAACCATGGAGGATCTACAAGACCCCAAGACGGGAGACCAGATCCAACAGCTCTTAGCCGGAGTCAATCGGTCTTCTGGGTCTTCCAATTGGTTGGTCGACCTCTTCCTGGAGGCGGATTATGATGCCATGGTGAATTATGAGGCCTTGATTATTCAGGCCAATAAGAAGATCAGTCAAACCAGAGACCGCGAACCTCTCCATGTGGTCTATCCAGTAGATGGTCTGGCCATCTCTGACTCACCCTTGGCCTATGTCGACCACGGGGATCGCCAGAAGGAGGAAGCCTTCCTTGACCTGCAGACCTATCTCCTCTCAGACCAAGCACAGAATAAGATTGAACAGACGGGTAAGCGGTCAAGACTTGGAACGGTTGAACAAGCCAACCGAGCCCTCTTTAATCCGGAATGGGGCATTGACTTGGACCGGGTTATCTCCCCGATACGGTGGCCCAATGCGGACGTGATCAAGGAAGCGCTGGTGCTCTATCAGACCCAGTTCAAAAAGCCAGCCTTAACGGTCTATGTGCTTGACTTCTCGGGCTCAATGAGTGGCGAGGGCTACCGGCAGATGATGCAAGCCATGGAAGAAGTGCTCTTACCTGACAAGGCAAAGGCAAATTTACTGCAAGGGACCCAGAAGGATATCAGCGTCGTCATTCCCTTTGCTGGAAATGTTTATCCGGTCCTAGCGACACAGGGCAATGGCCAAGAATTAGTGGACTTAAACAACCAGGTCCAAGCCCTCCGATTAGGTGGCGGCACAGCCATGTATGAGGGTATCTATGAAGCCATCGACCAGTTAACGAACCCAGACGGCCCCTACTTCAAAGACCTTAATCATTACACTCCAGCTGTGGTAGTCCTCACCGATGGTCAGCCCAATGGGGCTATGAAGTTCAAGGAATTAGCCGACCACTATCATCAAGCGGGACAGGATATCCCCATCTTCTCGATTCTCTTTGGTGAAGCGGAAGAAGCTAAGATGAAGGAGTTGGCTGAGTTGAGTCGCGCCCGGGTCTTTGATGGGCGTAAGGACTTGGTCAATGCCTTTAGACAAGTGAAAGGATACAATTAGATGAATGCAAGTGTAAAACAGAATCTTCTCGCCTTTCTTGTAGGGCTCCTGGGCTTTATTGGAACCTATAACCTGCTTAAGTGGCCGATCTGGGTGGCGACTCTTGTAGCCATTGGCCTCTTTCTTGCCATCTACCTCTTAGCGACCCCAGTCTTACGCATTGGGCAAGTGGAACTTGAGCAACTCAAGAATGGGACAGAATTAAAAGCCCTATATGATGCGAGTATCCACCAACTTCAAGAGATGCGGGCCAACAGTCTCATGATTCAACACGACCAAGTCAAGCAGGATGCCCTGGCCTTGACAGAGACAGGTGAAAGTATCTTGTCCTACCTAGAAGCCCATCCGCGCGAAATTTCCAGCTCACGTCACTTTCTCGATTACTATCTCACGGTTGGAAATAAGTTGCTGCAGAATTTTGTGGAAATGGAAGAAGCGCGTGTTTCAGACCACAAGCTACAAGAGATCACCCATCAGACCCAGGAATCCTTGGATATACTTAATGAGATCTATGCCCGCCAGCGGGATGGTTACCACCTGGACCGGATGCGGGATTTAGAAGTCGAGACGGAGTTGTTAGAGAAGACATTGAAATTAGGAGGTGGCTATTCCGATGAAGAATAAGTTCTGGGGACTGATCATTCTCTTGATCGTGATTGCAGGTGTTTTTGCTTATAGTTTTCTAAGTAGCAAGCGCCCACAGGCAACGGATTTAACCGGTCGCTTAGGCGGGGAGAAGATTGGCCTCTTTGAGAATCCAAAGTTCAAGGACTATCTGAAGAAGGAATACAATCTGACCATGGATTACCGGAAGGCAGGATCATTTGATATGGTTCAAGGTGACTTAGAAGCGCAAGACTACCTCTTCCCATCCAGCCAATTAGCGCTTGAACTCTTCAAGAAACAAGGCCACAAGGCGACCCGTGATGAGATTATCTTCAACACCCCCATCGTCCTCTATTCCTATAAACCCATTGTGGACGCTCTGATGAAGGAAGGCATTGTGAGTGAACGAGAAGGGGTCTACTATGTGGATATGGAGGCCTTAGCCCAGTTGATTCTCTCCGATAAGACCTGGCAGGACTTGGGCTTGAACGGTCCCTTTGGCGATATCCTGGTGGATACGACCGATCCCGCCGCTTCCAATTCGGGCAATATGTTCCTTGGTTTGCTGGCCAATGCCATGAATGGTAACAAGATGGTGACCATGGATCAGGCCCAGAAGCTCTTACCCAAATTAAAGGCGATCTATCAATCGATCGGCTTTATGAACACTTCTTCGGCCGACATGTTCAGCCAGTTTCTAACCCTGGGGATGGGGTCTTATCCCATCATTGCGGGTTATGAGAGTCAGCTTCTGGAGTATTCTGTCCAAGAGCCAGAGACTTACAAACGGATTAAAGACAATCTCTTTATTCTGTACCCAGAGCCAACTGTCTGGTCGAGTCACCTCTATATCTCCCTGGATAAAGAAGCTGAAGTGGGGATTGAAGCTTTAAAGAATCCAAAAGTTCAGGAACTGGCATGGGTTGAGCATGGCTATCGGACGATTGTGGCGGGTTCACAAGACCAAGACCAATTCCAGATCCCAGGACTTGCTCCCCAAGTGACGAAAATCATGCAGATGCCATCCTATGAAGTCATGGACTACCTGGTCAAGGGGGTCAGCCCTTAGGTTTAACCACAAAAATTGCTATAGCCTGATTCATTTAGCCTCATTAGAAGAACTTGTTGAAATTGCCGGATGTTGCCAAGTATAAGCTAAAGGAGAATGAAAATGAGTGATAAGAAGGAAATTACCCTAGATGGTCTTATGAAGGCCCAGTCCCAAGCTATCCCCCCTGTTACGGACCTCCATGCGGACAAGCAGGAATTGATGGCCGTTATTGAACACGAAGTAGCCACCCTGACTCCAGAAGACCGCACCAAGGTAGACCAGATTAAAGATAAGATTGACCTGCAAGACACCCAACTCTTAGCGATCTATGGGGCCAACACCCAGAAGGGGATTGCCCAATTCTCGGATACCATCCTTTCGGAAGTCCGATCCAAGGATGTTGGGGCGGTCGGTGACTTGATGGCAGACTTGATGGTTAAGGTCCGGGATTTGGATATTTCGGAGATTGGCAACCAATCATTCTTAGATAAGATTCCCTTCTTGAAGAACATGCACCAGTCTGTTGACCGGTATTTAGCTAAGTATGATGTGATGGAGAGCCAAATCGATAAGATTCAAGCCCAACTCGAAAGTTCACGGATGATGTTGTTGAAGGATATCGGGACTTTCGACAAACTTTATGAGAAGAATGTGGAGTACTTCCAAGACCTCCAGCTCTATATTGTAGCCGGTGAGGAGAAGATCCAAGAGATGCGGCAAGAGACTCTGCCTGCCCTCTTTAAGGAAGCGGAAGCGTCGGGTGAGTCAATGGCCATGCAAGTTGTGAAGGACTTTGAAGATACGGTCAACCGCTTTGAGAAAAGGGTCTTCGATCTGAAAACTTCTAAGACCATGGCGATTCAGACGGCCCCTCAGATCAAACTCATCCAGAATAATGACAAGCTACTCGTTGACAAGGTGACGGATGCGGTGAATAATGTGATTCCTCTATGGAAGTCGCAAGTGGTCATTGCCCTGGGACTTAACCGGCAGAGTCAGGTGATTAAGATGCAACAAGAGATCTCGAACACCACCAATGAACTCCTAGAGCGTAATGCTAAGAACTTACGCCAGAACACCATCGCCACAGCCAAGGAAGCAGAACGCTCGACCATTGATGTTGAGACCCTGAAGAAGGTGAACGATGAACTGATTGCGACAATTGAGGAAACAATCAGTATTCAGAACAATGCTAAGCAAGCTCGCAAGGAAGCGGAAACAGAACTTACCGCTATTGAGAATAACCTCAAGGAAGCGGTTGTCAAGGCCATCCAACCTTCCGCTTATTAACCCCTTTATCTGCAACAAAGAAGCCCCCAAGCCTCCCATTTAATTGGGACGCTTGAGGGCTTTTTCTTATCTTCAGAATTGGTGGGAATAGCTATGGCATATCGATAAGGTTTAGCCTAACCTTCGTATCGAGCCGCAAATCCTGTCTTGCGTAAGATGTACTTGACGATTTCGACTAAGATCACGATTGAGAAGGATGCCACCATCACGATCAGCCATTCATTGCCATTCATTGGATGCACATCAAAGACTTGGTTGATGCCTGGAATCAGAACCACTCCAAGGAGGAGGATACCTGAGACTAGGAAGGCGATATTTAACCACTTGTTATCAAACGGATTGCGACTGAATAGTGATCGGAAGACAGATTTCACATTGTAAGCATGGAAGAGCTGGATATTTCCTAGGGTAATAAAGGCCATGGTTTCTGCTAGGAGGTGACGTTCTTCGCCCACTAAGTTGGTCGTGAGCGGTCCTTCGGCAGCAAACCAGTAGACGAAGAGGGTTAAGGCTGCTTCGAAAATTCCTTGATAGATAATCGAAGGGGCAACCCCGAAGGATAGGAAGGTATCCTTGGAAGTCCTTGGAGGTTGATTCATTACACCTTTTTCTGCCTTTTCTAATCCGAGGGCAATGGCTGGGAAGACGTCGGTTACTAAGTTGATCCAGAGAATATGGATCGGTTCGAGGATTGACCAACCTAAGAGGGTGGCAATAAAGAGTGTTAAGACTTCCCCAAGGTTAGCCGATAAGAGGTACTGGACAGCTTTTTGAATATTAGAGAAGACCTTACGACCTTCTTCAACGGCTACCACAATCGTTTCAAAGTTATCGTCAGCTAAGACCATATCGGAAGCACCCTTGGAGACTTCCGTTCCAGTAATCCCCATGCCGACTCCAATACTGGCTTGCTTGAGTGAGGGAGCGTCATTGACCCCATCACCCGTCATGGACACTACAGCATCATTAGCTTGCCATGCCTTAATGATCCGCACCTTATGCTCTGGAGAAACTCGGGCATAGACAGAGTAGTTTTGGACTTGATCGATGAGCTCTTCATCGGTTATCTCATTTAATTGGGCCCCAGTTAGGACATGGGCCTCATTGTTAGCTTCGTTTGGATCCAGAATCGTTAACCGTTCGGCAATGGCTTGAGCGGTCATGGCATGGTCCCCAGTAATCATCACTGTTCGGATACCCGCTTGACGCGCTGTTTCGATGGATGACTTAGCCTGTTGACGCTCAGGGTCGATCATGGCAACAAGTCCCGTGAAGATCAGGTCTTGTTCAACATGGTCCGAATCGATGGTTTCTGGCAATTGGTCGATGACCTTATAGGCACCCGCCAGTACCCGTAGGGCATTGCGTGCCAGGTCAGTATTGGTCGCGAGAATCTGGTCAACATCCGCTTCTTGGATGGGGCGAACTTGGCCGTCTTTAACAATTTGAGTCGCTCTTTCAACGAGTTGGTCCGGCGCTCCCTTGACATAAACAAGGTATTGGTCGCCAAACTGGTGGATGGTTGACATTAACTTCCGGTCTGAATCAAAAGGTACTTCCTCAACCCGAGGATACTGGTCTAATTGGTCCTGTAGATCCATCTGATGGTCAAGGGCATACTTAATCATCGCTGTCTCGGTTGGGTCCCCTAAGACTTGTCCGTCTTCCGCCACCTTGGAATCATTGGGGAAGGTAAAGGAGCGAATGAAGTTGCCTTGAATATCTAGGTTGTCCCCTGCATCGTGAACTTGGCCATCATAGTAGACCTTCTCGATAGTCATCTCATTCAAGGTTAAAGTTCCGGTCTTATCGGAACAGATGATTTGAGTGGAGCCTAGGGTCTCAACGGCTGGTAGGGTCCGAACGAGGGCCTTACGAGCGGCCATGGTTTGGGTACCCAAGGAAAGGATGATGGTGGTAATAGCAGGTAGGCCTTCTGGAATGGCTGCTACAGCTAGTGAAATCGAAACGAGTAACATCTGGATAGGACTGAAACCACGTAAGAAGACCCCGACTAAGAAGGTTAAGACCGCAATACCGATAATCAAGTAGGTTAAGGTCTTACCAAGGTGTTCTTGGTCACGTTGAAGGGGTGTTAATTGCTTATCGGTGGTTGAGAGCATGGCTGCAATATGGCCAACTTCAGTGTCCATGGCTGTTTGAGTCACAATACCGTGGGCGCGACCATAGGTCACATTGGTAGAGGCAAAGCCCATATTTGACCGGTCCCCAATGCCTGCATCTTCAGCCACAGTGGCATCAGCATGCTTGTCAACTGGAACGGATTCCCCAGTTAAGGCAGCTTCTTCAATTTTTAGGGTGTTGGCTTCAATCAAGCGGACATCTGCTGGTACGATATCACCCGCTTCGAGAACGACCAGGTCCCCCGGCACCAATTCAGTTGAATTGACCTTCAAGGCTTGGCCATCACGAATCACCATTGCCTCAGGCGACGACATGTTTTTAAGCGCGTCAATGGCATCTTCGGCTTTAGATTCTTGGACCACGCCCAGGATCGCATTTAGAATTACAACAATTAGGATAATAATAGCATCGCCAGGGCCTTCTCCATTTGAGAAGCCGACAAAGGCAGAAACGAGGGCAGCGACCAATAGGACAATAATCATGAAGTCCTTGAATTGATCAATAAATTTTTGTAAGAGGCTGCGATGCTCCTCTTCTTTAATGGCATTTTCACCATACTTTTTTAAGCGATTCTTCGCTTCTTCTTTAGACAGACCACGTTTCGGGTCCGTTTGTAACTTGTCGATGACCTGGCTTTCAGATGCAGCATGGACAAGCCAATCTTTATTAGACATTTTCTTTCCTCCTTTATAGTCCAGTGTTCACAGGCTAAAAATAAAAGAGACCCATGCCTCCCATAGGCAACGCTAGGCTGCTCGAGCGGCATAAGTCTCACTATTTCAGACAGTACCAGTAATTAATAATTACTTGACGGTGTTGATACTATCAAGGTGTCTGACCACCTCTAGTTACTCCCCTATGAACATCTACAGATGATTATAGCAAATCCTACTTGATATGCAAGAATAAAAGCCCTGGTTGTGGAGGGGAGCGGTCAAAGGACCTATTTCTCGGTATAGTCAGTCAAACCTCCTAGGATCCATTATTATTAAATGATGAATGATTGCTTAAAGCAGTCCGTTCCCAAGGCTTGATTAAAGGGGACGCCCTCCAAAGCTTGGATTGGGGGCGGTTCCAGTGATGAACAGTAGATCGAATTATTTTTGATCGAACAAGCTCCTTACCGGGTTTCCCCATAAAATATGAAACCAACAGAAACGTCAACCGCAGATCGTGGTCATCAAAATGACCCAAAAATTTAAATTTATGAATAAACAATGAGCAAAGCATGTAAAATCATCTTTTAATTGTGATAAAGCATAGAGTTACCGTTCTTCTCGATTGAAATATGATAGATTATAAGTGACCTTTAACTCAATCAGTGAGAAAGATTAAATACCTATTAGTAGGAGGAAGATTTAAATGACCAAACCGATAAAATTTATCATGATCTCGCTAGCGAGTTCGATGATTCTACTACCGACGGTTCTACCAACAGCCACTATCTATGGTCAAGAAATGATGCAAGATACCAGTGTGATCCATCAATCCTTAATGCCACAATTTAAGGTTCATCTACAGGTCGATGAATTCCAAGGACAAGACCAGAGTCAGATAGATTATGATATTATCGACCAAGACCAGCAGGAAGTTGTTTATTCCTATCGTTGGAACGAGGGGCAGACCGCCAATGAACCGATCCAATTGCCTGCAGGTCGTTATCTCTTTCGCTTGTATGATGGCGGTCAATTCAACCGGCAGGGCCAAAAGGTGATCCCTTATCAGGTTCAATGGTTGGATTCAACAGATGAGGCGAAACGCCACCAGGCCAGTCATTCTGGGGAACTAGCAACTTTAAATGATGGAAGCTTGGTATATGACTTTGCCTTTGAGATTAAGGAGTCGATCCCTGCTGAAGACCAGCCGAGCCAGTACGACATTTACCTGGTAGGTGAATCAGTCACCAACCCGATTGTTCCGGGAATCGAGCCGAAAGGACTCGAAGAGGAGGATGGTCTCGAGGAAGGGGATCTAGTAGGGAATGAAGTTGACCAAACCATAGAGGAGGAAACCAACTCCTTAGCATCTGACCAAGGGGAGGCCAATGAAGTCTCTTCTACCAGCGAAGCCGAACCCGTCACTTTACAAGCAGACCAATCCGGAATCCAGCTCATTGTAAAAGATAGCCAAGGCCAACCGGTCAAGGATGTCGAAGTCTATGTGGGATATGAATTGTTGAAGACAGATGATCAAGGGAAGGCTCAATTGATGAATCTCGCTCCTATGACCTATCAAGTGACCTTGGGAATCTTGCCTGAAACGTATCAGAATGCGGTGCTTGAGCCAACAGAAGTGAATCTTCAAGCGAACCAGATCACCGAACTCACCTTAGAATTAGAAGGGTCCCAAGAAGAAACAGCCACTACTCCGGAACCCGTAACCAGCCAAGAAACCAGCGAAGTAACCAGTCAAGAAACCAGCGAAGAACCCGTGACGAGTGAAACCACCACCACGACTGAAGAAGCGACTGGCAGCCTCGATTTTATCATTCAAGATGACCAGCAAATGGCGGTGGCAGGTGTGCGTGTGCAAGTGATCGATGACCAAGGGCAAGCTCAAGATGTGACGACGGATGAACAGGGGCGTGGTCGAATTGATCAATTAAGGCCAGGAACGTATCACTATCAAATCCTTGAAGTGCCGCAAAATTATACTGCTAAGGACGAGCTGATGACGGTCCAAGTGCTAGCCAATGAAGCCAACCAACAATGGATTACCATTCAAAGTCAAGAGCCAAGTGCCAGTCTCAATCTCCAAGTGGAGGATCAAGACGGCCAAGGGATTGAAGGCGTGACCTTGAAGGTCACTGATCCCGCAGGTGAGACGGTCCAAGAAACTACAGACGCCCAGGGACGGGTGAGCTTTGCGGACCTACCAGCGGGTGATTACACCTATGAAGTGGTGGACCTTGAAGAAGACTACCAAGGGACCCGGACCGGGCAAGTCAGCTTAACCCCTGGTCAAAGTCAGACCCAAGACCTGACCTTCCAAGCCCCAAACCCAGTCGGCGACTTAACCCTGCAGTTAATGACGGAAGACGGTCAAGGGCTTGAAGGTGTGATCTTGAAGGTTACCAACTCCGCAGGTGAGACGGTTCAAGAAACCACTGATGCCCAGGGACGCGTAAGCTTTGCGGA
>NZ_JH601133.1:1059236-1071286 GCF_000245795.1 Facklamia languida CCUG 37842
TATGAAGTGGTGGACCTTGAAGAAGACTACCAAGGGACTCGGACCGGCCAAGTTAGCTTAGCCTCTGGTCAAAGTCAGACCCAAGACCTGACCTTCCAAGCCCCAAACCCAGTCGGTGACTTAACCCTGCAGTTAGTGACGGAAGACGGCCAAGGGATCGAAGGAGCCGTATTAGAAGTGAACCAGGAAGAAGTCACGACCCAAGCAGATGGTTTAGCCAAGGTCAAAGACTTACCAGTTGGAACCTATCCCGTTCGAATCAAGTCTCTGCCAACAGGTTACGAATGGCAGGACCAAGACCTAGAGGTGACGCTTGAAGCAGACGAAGAGACCATCTTCCAAATCCAAGTAGCAGAAAGAACAACGACCCAGTCAACAACCACGACCGCGGAGCCAACCACAACGACTCAGTCAACGACCACGACCGCAGAGCCAACCACAACGACTCAGTCAACGACCACGACCGCAGAGCCAACCACAACGACTCAGTCAACGACCACAACCGCAGAGCCAACTACAACGACCCAATCCACGACGACAACAGCTGAACCAACCACTACGACCCAATCCACGACATCTGAACCGACCACGACCACTCAGACCTCGGGCGACCAACCAACGATTACCATCCAATCCACCACAACTGAACCTTCTGCGCCCAAACCGAGTCTGGACCACTCGGTCAAAGACCGGGATTCAAAGGGTGTCCTTTACATCACCCAATCGGATGCCAAGAAAGTCAAGAAAGTCACCATCCAAAAAGTCGACTTGAAGCCAGAAGACCGTCCGCAGGCTCTTCAAGGTAAAGACTTGGATCTGTACCAAGTAGCTCCCCAGGACCAAGCCGGAAATCCAGTTGAATTGGCCGATGGATCGGAGGTTCAATTGCCGATTCGGTCCGTTAATTCACAAATTCAAGTTCTTAAGGTGAATGGCAATCAGGTCGAAAACCTACCCGTAACGGTCAATAAACAAGTGGCAACGGTTAAGAATAATGCCCAACCTGGACAACTGGCAGTAGTCTATGGCAACGATTCTTCCCAAACGAATCAAACAACAGAAGCGACCTCTACGACCAGTCAAGAAAATAAATCATCCGTGGTGGTCAAAAAGTCGACCGACCAACGCAAGGCTGAAGACAAACAAAGTGGCTTACCTCTAACAGGAGAGCGGACTTCCTCAATCTGGTTA
Organism: Facklamia languida CCUG 37842; assembly: GCF_000245795.1. GTDB lineage: Bacteria > Bacillota > Bacilli > Lactobacillales > Aerococcaceae > Facklamia > Facklamia languida. The sequence goes on from NZ_JH601133.1 coordinate 1,060,428, forward strand.
GTCCTAGCCGGCGTCTTCCTACTAGGGGGATCCTACCTTGTGATCAAAAAATGGCGGTAAGACCTTCTCAAGGAGCAGGGAGTCCTGCTCCTTTTTTCTGTGGGGAAAGAGGAGTCAAACCAGTGGAAGTAGACAATAAAGCCTTGATGCAGACCTCGTGACTCTTATTTCAGGCGATGAATGCCCCGTATTTCTAGTCCTTGGCCAGGCAAGAGGGTGGGCTCATAAATGACAGGCCTAATAGCTTTTGATAGGTGCTGCTGGTGCGGATCTATGCTACAATTAGCTTAATAGCATTATTAAACCAAGCGATAAGGAGAAATTGAGCATGGAACAATCATTTATCTTCGGTTATGGTGACCAGCCTGTCAGTTTGACGCTCAGCCAATTGAACCGACATGGGCTAATTGCTGGCGCAACTGGGACGGGTAAGACAATGAGCCTTAAGGTGATTGCCGAATTATTGAGTCAAGCAGGCATCCCCGTCTTTCTCTCAGATGTTAAGGGGGACCTCGCTTCACTGGCACAAATAGGGGATACCGAAGGCTTAGCTGAACGACTACAAGCGACTCACTATCAAGACTTTGAGAACCAATCCTTCCCCATCGAAATCTTTGACGCCCTGGGTGTGGATGGGGTGCCACTGCGGACCACTGTATCTGAAATGGGTCCCTTATTAATCGCGAAGTTATTGGGTCTTAATGAGACTCAGACGAGCATCTTGAATGTCGTCTTCTCCATTGCGGATGAACAAGGCCTCCTCTTGATCGACTTGACCGACCTGCGGGCCCTCTTAAACTATGTGGGGGAACATGCCAAGGAGTTGAAGGATAGCTACGGTACCATTTCAACCGCCTCTATCGGGGTCATTCTGCGCAGCATTGTCGTTCTTGAGCAAGAAGGAGGCCATGCCTTCTTCGGCGAACCCAGCTTTGAGATTCAAGACTTGATGCAGCAGGATGAATCCGGTAGGGGGATCATCAACATCCTCAATGCCACTAAGCTCTATCAGACACCAACCCTTTATGCGACGGTTCTTTTGGCCTTACTCGGTGAACTCTATGAAGAATTGCCCGAAGTGGGAGATCTGGACCAACCCAAGTTAGTCTTCTTCTTTGATGAAGCCCATGTCTTATTTGAAGATAGCCCCAAAGTTTTAGTGGATAAGATTGAACTGATTGTCCGCCTGATCCGCTCTAAGGGAGTGGGGGTCTTCTTTGTGACTCAGAATCCTTTAGATATCCCAGATAAGGTGAGCTCTCAGCTAGGTAATCGAATTCAACATGGCTTAAGAGCCTATACTCCTAAAGAATTAAAGGTCGTGAAGGCCGTGAGTGAGACCTTCCGCCAGAGCGAAGACCATCCAATCGACCTAGCCAAGACCATCCAGGAATTAGCTACTGGTTGTGCAGTCGTTTCCACCCTCGATCCGGCCGGGGTCCCAAGTGTTGCCCAAGAAGTGATGATCTATCCGCCAATGAGTAAGCGCGGCCTGATTGATCCGCAAGTTAAGTTGAAGGTGATCAATCAATCCAACCTCTTAACCAAGTATCTGGAACCCGTTGACCGGGAGTCGGCCCACGAACAATTGGAACAGGCCATGGCAGCTACCCAAGCCGAGATGATTGACCAGGCGGATCAAGCCCAAGCGGAAGTAACGATCGAACCCGATTCAGATGCCAACCAACGGATCAAGGAACTTGAAGCCGCTCTCGCTAAGGAAGTTAAGAAGAAGCAGCCGACGTCACGCCGGACCGACAGTAACCTGGACCGGTTCACCAAGAATCTGATGAGCCAGGTGGGGCGTGAGATTGGCCGCACAATTACACGGTCGATCACAGGTATGTTTAAGAAATAGAAATAAAGGGTATGGAACCCCTTCCTTTCATCAAATTTTGTGATTTATTTTTATTCTTATAAAAGTCGTGGTATAGTAATATTACATAAATGACAAAATGAAATGGTTGACCAAAGGAGAACTTTATACGATGAATTTGAAACTCATTGCGATCGATCTAGATGAGACACTACTTCGCAAGGATAAGACTTATGATGTTGAGCGCTTTAATAAGGCCTTGTTAAAGCTTCGCCAACAAGGTGTCATTGTGGCGATTATCACGGGTAATTCTTACCACAAGATTAGTGACTACTTCTCAAGTGAGATTCGCTCAGAATTATACTTTGGCTGTGATAATGGTAATTATATTGTCAAAGATGAAAAACCCTTGAAGAAGATCGGGATTGAATACAAGGACTTTACGCAAATAATTGACTTCCTAGATGAGTTTGAGGGCTACTATCCTGCGCTCAGCTTGGGGGATGCGAGTTATTTCCGTAAGCAGTCGGGAGACCACTTTGACTTTATTAAGAAGTACAATACGGATGTCCAATATATTCCCCTCTTCTCGGAATTACCAGAAGACTCCGTTGTAACTAAGATTGCGATCGCAACAGATGATTCCCTAGATAAGAACAAGGTCCTTGTTCGAATTATTAACGAGCGGTATGATAATGTGACCGCTGTTACTTCAGGCGATGGCTGGGTTGATGTCTATAATAGTCAAGGCGGTAAGGGAAGTGCTGTTCAATTCATCCAGGACCAGTACCAGATTCCAAGTGAAGCGACCATGGCCTTTGGCGACTCGCTCAACGATGAGAGTATGATGGGTCATGCTTATTACAGTATTGCCATGGAGAATGCGGATAAGGATCTGGAGATGCAGTGCCGGTTTAAGATTGGTAACAATAACGACCAAGCGGTTCTCGGAGTCTTAGAGCGCTACATCGCGACCGGTAACCTAGACTTCCTGCAAGATAAGCGCACTGTCAAGGAATAGGATGACCGATGGCTAAACAGAAGAATTCTAAACAAAAGCGCGGTCAGGACCGTCAAGAAGACCTTGTGCAAGTGGATGCTTACCTCATTCCGGCTAACCAGGCGGAGATGTACCAAACTCTACGTGAAGCAGTTGCCCAGGATGCCCTCGATTATTGGCGCGAGAAGTATCCGAGTGTGGACCGACAACCAGACCTTGAAGAAGGTGAGGCGATTGTAGTTTATGACGATGACCAGTCGGTTCTCTTTCGCTTCTATTTGAACCCACAGAATATCTCACAAGCCCAAAAGGCCCGTGATAAGGACCAATTGGCCAAGTTCTTGGTCAAGTTTGAACCAGACGACGAATAAAAAAAGCCCCCGCCTAGCGATGGACTGCCCTCAAGGCTGACTGGATAAGCAAGAGTCAGCTAAGAGGGAGAGCCCGACGCTATGACCGGGGGTTCGATTTGTTTTGAGGGAATGTCTGGCGATGCGTTATGAGTTGAGGCCTTTTTTTATTTGCCAGGCCTCCTGGTAGACCGCCTTGAGCTGCTGGCCGATGGCAGGCAGGTCGCGTTCTTCAGCAATTGAATAAGCTTGGTCCGCTAAAGAAGGCAGCTTCTTATCATATAGGGCTTGGATTTTTTCTTTGAAGTCTTCTATGTCTTGCGCTTTATAGACGTTACGTCCATCTTCCAACCAATCTTGGAAGACTGGGATATCTCGCACAATAAAGTCGGCACGGCTGGCAGCTGCTTCGATGGCTGGAATGCCTTCTGTCTCTTCATAGGTGGGAAAGATGTAGAGGTCTGTGGCAATCAAGGCTTGCCGAATGACTTCATTAGGGACATAGCCTGCAAATTTGAGGTTATCTAACTTGGTCGTTACGGCTTCTTTGACTTGATCGGGAACGAAGCGTAGGTCTAACTCCCCGAACCAGATAAATTGAATATGCGGCATGGCCTTGGCCAATTCGACAAAATCAAGAATTCCCTTTCGCTTTAGGTAAAGGCCAATGCCCATGACAATGAAGTCCTGGTCCTGATAATGGTAGGTGGACCGGAAGTCTTGTCGCATCTGGTCAGGATCACCGCCCTGGAATTGGGACAGGTCGATGCCATTTGAAATGGCATGGATGGGCCGATTGATCGGATAAGCATCGAGAATCTGCTTAGAGTAGGGGGTGGGTGTGATAATGACATCCCCTAAACGGTAGCAAGCGACTAGCCACCACTTGAAGAAGGGGGCAAAGAAATTCGATAACTTGAAGGAATTACGGAAGTCTTCCATTGTTGAATGGGCGTGAAAAACAATCGGAATGCCCTTCAACCGGCACTTTAAGGCAAAGAAAAAGGACCGTGGAAAATAGGTGTTGATATGGAGTAGATCAAAGGAATCCTCAGGGTCCAAGGTATAGTCCACTTGGGCATAAGTCAAAGCTTGTTGCTGGTGTCGAATGGCCTTGCCCAATCCAGAATGTTTAATTTGCTCTAAATGTTCAGAATAGAGTAAAACTCGCACTACATCGCCTACTTCCTATCTCATTGATCGCTGGCCTGATTAGCCAAATGGCTCCTTAACCATTCTACCTAATTCAAGGTGAATAAATCAAGGGGTCTTAAAGTGGCAGGTAGGTCTTGTGGCCCGTTGACAGGTAGGTAGTCTCAGGCAAAGTTGCTTATATTCTAGCAGGGTCTAATAAGCGGACAATCAAACCAAGGTTTTAATGAATTCGTAATAGAAAATTCACAGATTCATGTTAGAATAGGTTAGAGTGAAAGGAGTGCGGGCAATCATGCGGAGATTTATGAAAGGGTTGACGGTCTTATTTGTCTTGACACTGTTGGTGCTGGGGGCATATGCCTTTGGGATTGGTTATTATGCCAATCGTTTTCAAGCAAATACCAAGATTGCCAATGTCGATGTCAGCAATTTGACACTGGTTCAAGCGGAAGAATTAATTGAAGAAGAGATGCTAGACCATAAGGTGACATTGAACGAGAATGGCAAATCGATTGGGACCATTGAATTAAAAGACCTCGATCCCGTCTTAACCAATAAGGGAGTCATTGAGAAGGTCTATAAGTCGCAAAACCCTAACCATTGGTTATTCTATTATTTCCAAGGGGATACTTATGATGCGTCGCTTCTTTCGGGTGTTGAGATGGACCATAAATTACTCACCGAACGCTTAAAAGCCTTGGGCGTGGATAATACTAATCGGACGGCCCCTAAAGATGCCCAGCTTGATTACCAAGAGGGCAAGGGTTATGAGTTAGCAGAAGAAGAGACCGGTAACCAGATTGACCTGGCGGAATTAATGGCAGGTTTCTATCAAGAACTCTCGCATGAAGATAGTCAATTAGAGTTGAGCGATTATTATAGCCAACCCAAAGTGACCAGTCAGGATGAGGACTTACAAGCGATTTACCAAGAGGTCGAAGAAGCGCTGTCTACTAAGATCACCCTAACCATTAAAGACCACAAGGAAGTCATTCCAAAGGAAGAGATCGCCAAGTGGGTCTATTTCGACGAGAACAATGAAATTGTCTATGATGAGACCCTGGTCAGTGAATTTCTTAAGACCTACAATGAGAAGTATGCCTCTTATCTAAATCCTCGCCAATTCCAGTCAACCAATCAGGGAACTGTCACCGTTCAGCCTGGAACCTTAGGCTGGTCCATTGACCGTGAGACGGAAGCCAAGCAGATTGTAGCCGACCTTTATGCCCAGAAAGATGTCGAACGTGACCCCGCCATTATTGGGACAGGTTATGACTTACCAGGCAATGAGATTGGCGATACTTATGTTGAGGTCGACTTGACCTATCAGACGATGTATGTTTATCAGAACGGCCAAATGGTGATTTCCACACCGATTGTATCCGGACGGGCTGGTATTGCCGATACGATCCCGGGTGCTTACGCGATCTGGAATAAGGAAATAGATGCCAAACTAAAGGGCTATAATTGGATCTATGAGAAGGAATATACCACCCCTGTCAAGTATTGGATGCCTTTTGATACAGTAGGGCAAGGGATCCACGATGCTTCCTGGCAACCGACCTTCGGTGGGGACTGGTATCTATCTAATGGATCACTCGGCTGTATTAATACCCCAACCAATGTGATGGCTCAAGTCTTTAATACGGTTGAAGTGGGAACGCCCGTGATCATTTTCTAGATTGAATCACTAACAGTTGGAGCAAGGAAAGCGGCTCGACTGTTAGTTTTTTTGTGATGAGAGTAGACCGCCATTAGCTTGAAAGAATGAGCGGTCTTGTTAAATGAACCCTGTGTGAACAAGAGAAGGAGAAAGCCCATGAAAGATGTCCCACTATTTCAGAAGAATCAAGAGTTGACGGGTCAGGTCCTAGATCTGACCCATGAAGGCTTAGGCGTGGTTAAAATAGAAGACTACCCCTTCTTTATCGAAGGAGCCTTACCTGGAGAAAGAATTGAATTTAAAGCGATCAAAATCGGACGTAAGTTCGGCTACGGCAAGCTAATTAAAATCTTGGATGAAAGTCCTGACCGGGTTGAGATGAAGGATGACAAAGGTCGGCTGACGGGCACCATGACCTTGCAGCACCTATCCTATCCGGGCCAGCTAGCCTTTAAGAAGCGACAGGTCCAGAATGCCTTCCAGCGTATTGGTCATTTCAACCAAGTTCAAGTGAATGCGATTCTGGGGATGGACGAGCCATGGCAATACCGCAATAAGGCTCAGATCCCCGTTCAAATGATTGATGGCCAACTGGAGACGGGCTTTTACCGTAAGAACAGCCATCAACTGATTCCTGTCGAAGATTATTACATCCAAGACCCCGACATTGACCAGGCCATCCTTAAGATCCGGGATGTCCTACGGACTTTATCCATCCCAGCTTATGATGAAGATCACCATACCGGTCTCATCCGTCATATCATTGTCAAGCGCGGCCATTATAGTGGTCAAGTGATGGTTGTTTTGGTGACGAATGGCCGAGATATTCCGCGGCAAGACCAACTGGTTGCGGCCCTGCACCAAGAGATTCCCGCAATGGTTTCCCTCATGCAAAATATTAATACCCAGAAGACCAATCGAATTCTAGGTCAGGAGACTCACTGTCTCTGGGGCCAAGACTTCTATCAAGACCAGATGCTAGGGTTGACTTTCAAGATCTCAGCTCAATCCTTCTATCAAGTCAATACCCCACAAGCCGAAAGGGTCTACCAATGGGCCCTAGACCAAGCAGACCTCTCAGGTGACGAAACGGTCTTAGATGCCTACTGTGGCATCGGGACCCTCTCTTTGGTCTTGGCACAAAAAGCCGGTCAAGTCTATGCCATGGAAGTTGTTCCAGAAGCGATTGAAATGGCCAAGCAGAATGCCCACTTAAACCAATTGAACAATGTTCACTTTGAAGCAGGCAAGGCTGAGGTGATCCTGCCCCAATGGCAGGCTCAAGGTATTCACTTCGATGTCGCAGTCGTCGATCCTCCCCGCAAAGGCCTCGATCCGGACTTTATCCAAACCCTGATCGACCTGGCCCCGGATCGAATCGTCTATGTCTCCTGCAATCCCGCCACCCTGGCGCGCGACTGCCGCCACTTTGCGGATGCCGGTTATCAGGTTCAGACCATCCAACCCTTCGACCTCTTCCCTCAGACGACACATGTGGAGACATGCGCTGTCTTAACGAAGTCGAGCGCAAGCGAAGACTAAGTTTAGACGCGCAGTCGGTCTGCGACGGTAGGAGCAGAGCTTCCTTATGTCCCACTTGTCAAGGAACGAAGTGACGAAGTAAGCAATTACGGAGACCTGTGCGATAGCTGTCGAAGAATGAGGAGTGAAACTACGAAATGATTCGAGACAGCGAACCGCTGAGTGCGTAGTATTGATTGAAAAAAATAAGTAACAAAACGTAAAATAACGGGGTTCCTAGGCATATGATAGATGTCTAGACACCTCGTTTTTGGCTTGAGAGATAGAAATTGTGACCTGGAAGGTGATTTACCGAAAAAAAAATAGAGGTACGTCTGGGGAAACAGGTCGATTGGTGTGATAAGGTGGAAAAATGATAACTGGCAACTTGATACAATTTAATGACAAAAAAGCCGTTATGAAGTGGATAATCGGGATGAATTTGGTCAATTTATATTAACAGATTCAGCGGTGCCTAATGAATTTGATGAAACTATGCACACAGGGACGGAAAGAATATCTAGGGTGTTAATGCAACCAATGAGCTTATATGAGTCAAAGGATTCGACTGGAGAGATTTTCACTTAAAGATTTACTAGAAGGAAAAAATATTTCAGCTATTGATGCAACCAGTCTTGAAGAAATTGCTTTCTTAATTTGTAGAGGGGGAGGGCCAAAGGCAATTGGTTTAGATGAAAAGGCTGCTTTATTTCAAACTATAGATTGCTATGATGCTGTTATATCTATCGATATTAGTAGAGTAGATTCGATAAAAGGTTTACACAAAATAATTTTACACTTTGTTTATAACCTAATAACTTATTAACTATAAAGCGATCTTAATGACATTTGACAACAAGATAAATTTTTTTTAAGCTACGATTGTAGGGGGGAACATTTTTTAATTTAAATAGAAAAGTTAGGGCTAAATCGATTATATTATTCAAGCACATTGTACAGTAAACAAATAAACATTAAAAAAAGGAGAAATTATGAATCAAAAGCTTAAAATCATTTCGTTATCTTTCGCTATAATGCTTCTAAGTGCTTCTATATTTCCTAATATTACAACTGTTTACGCTAGTGAAAATGAACAACAAACACAAGAATACACTGAAGTTGAAATCGTAGAGCCTACATCTCTTTCATTAACAGAGGTAGAAATTAACTCCCTTGCTAATGAAATTCAAGCATTACACCCTAGTGTTTCTAAAGAGTGGATTATAGAAGTAATATACAAACAACTTCAAGGTGATTACTCGTTACAAACAGAATATACATCGTCTCAGGCTCAAACTAGATCATCATGGCAAGGTATAACTGTAGATCAAATGGGAGCGGCCCTAGATACTGCTATTGCATTAGCTCTAGGAGGAAGTACAGCTACCCTAGCCAATTTAATAAAAGTAAAAGGCAAACACGCAGCAAAAAGTGCCATACGTTCAGCAATTGCAAAATATTTAGGAAGCTGGGTTGTGAATGATGTTGTATTAGATTTTGCAATGAATTTACTATCACCAGGTACCTATTTAGCTCAATTATGGGACGAAAACGATGCTATTCCTAACAATGGAAGGATTAATTTTTAATGAGCAAAGACTTAATAAAATTAGTAGGTTATAACTTATTAACTTTAACGGTGGTGTATGTATTAACACTGCTAGCTAATATAGAATTTAAATGGTGGATTGTCATAGCTATGACATCATCTTCTTTCATCGTTAGTAAATATTTAGAGAACAAAAATAAAAAAGATAGCTAGTTTTTGTTAACTGTTTATTTAATAAATAACAGGTAAAAATTAAACCAAATGAACCCCCTTAAATGATGTGCCCCTAAAGTTAGAGTTGAAAATATAGGTTCTATAATAAATGCGGTTGATGTTCGTTCATCAACCGCATCTTTCTATTCACAAAGAAGTAAATGTTCACTATATTAAAGTCACCACAACCTAACAAAGGAGCATCTATGCATGAATCATTTTTATCTTAAAAACCTTGCAAATAAAAGACCTTAGTATTCATATGGATCCAAATCTTGTTGAAGTCACGGAATTCAAAGGTCGTCAGAGCCTATTCTATCATGGTTTATTAACCCATGTCCCTGAGACTTGTGAGCATTGTTGATGTATCAATCAGGGTGATTGGATTGTTATCAATGAAACCCGTTCCTCACGGATTACTTTAGCTCCGGTATCCGGATTAACCGCCTATTTAATCCTTAATAAATAACGTTTTTAAGTTGCCATTGTCAACGAACCTTTTCAGCAGCAACTTCACTGATTGATAAACATTGTTTTATCGCCAATCAAGTCAAACATCTTATCATGAATCGAGCGGACCGTGTAATGAGTGAGAAAGATATCGCCCAAGATTTTTCCGTTTCCGTCCAGACCGTGTGATGCGTCTTCAATCAAGTCGCCTTAACACTGTCTCAGCGTCCCTCGATGGGTCTTACCTCAAAATCTCTGTTTTGATGAATTTAAGAGTGACGCTTCTGCAAAAGGTGCCATGAGCTTTATCTGTTGCGATGCCCTCTCTCATCAATTAGTGAATGTCGTGGAAGACCATCGAAAAGGGTCTTTAAATGCTTATTTCAGTCGCTTTGATGTGCAATATCGTCGTCAAGTTGAAACCATTACCGTGGATATGTATGAACCGTATATGGAGTTCGCCAAACGCTGGTTTCCCCATGCCAACGTCTTAATCGATCCTTTTCATCTTGTTCAATCTCTGAATCGAGAACTCAATTGATACCGTGTTCAATAAATAAACCGAATTCGTTACAAAGATACCAGGATTCTATAACAAATTAAAGCCTTACTGGAAACTCATTCTGATGTAGAGAGAGCACTTAAGGAGTTATCTCTAAAATTTTTAGTTAAGCAAATCAAGCAAACTCAACTGGGAATTAAGGAAGCTATTGAGGCACTTCCTGCAGGCGACACCAAAAAATTGAAGGGATATGTCCTCTATCGACTACGTATAGGGACTATTAGAGTTATATATAACCATAAAGGTGGAATATTAACTATCTTTGATATCGGTTATCGCGGAGATGTTTATAAATAGCACAGCTAAGAACTAGTACCAGTATCTCAATGTTTGATAACAGTTTTTTCAATAACTGGCAATTAACGGATTGAGCTCGCCAGTTATAAGGTTTGGGAAAATGTATGTTTTGATTTTATGACCTATCTATATAGCTGTTAAGTGATCTCCTTCATTATTATTTTAAATTTATATGTAAACTCCCTATTCGGCATACCCCTATGTATCCATACTTTATACCCGACACATGTGGAGACATGCGCTGTCTTAACGAAGTCGAGCGCAAGCGAAGACTAAGTTTAGA
>NZ_JH601133.1:1071386-1253886 GCF_000245795.1 Facklamia languida CCUG 37842
AAGTGACGAAGTAAGCAATTACGGAGACCTGTGCGATAGCTGTCGAAGAATGAGGAGTGAAACTACGAAATGATTCGAGACAGCGAACCGCTGAGAGTGTCGTATTGATGTCGAGGAAATAAGATAATAGGCTATAAAACCGTTGAAATCGATGGTTGGTAGCAATTTTGAAAGATGTTTTAAAATCAATTTTTTCATTAAAAAACATCTTGTGGGAACATATTAATACCAAAAAACGTAGGGGTGAGTGGATAGGATAGATATTTTAGGTAGAGTGAATTAGCATTTATTTGTTATGATTAATTTGTTTCCTGTTAGGTATTATAGTAATGGAATTTGTTTCGCTTTTGACTAAGAAGAAATAGAATGATTTCAATTATGGGGATAAATGAAAAATGAATTTTGAAAAAATCTATAGAGATAATTAGTTATGTAAAGAGTATTTTGAACATTATATTATAGCTGTTCCCTGCACATATAGTATGACTTTAAAATTAGATATAACTTAAATCAAAGAAAAGAAATTGGACTTATATCTTACAATGCTTTATTATTTAACAACCATTGTGAATCGTCATTCTGAATTTAGAATGTCATTCAATAATGATAGAGAATAGGGCATATACGATGAACTGATACCTTGCTATACGATTTTCCATAAAGATACCGAAACATTTTCAAATATTTGGACAGAATGCTCCGGAAAATTCTTTTCCTGTGTCAATAATACCGTGGACAACCTTTGAAGGGTTTAACTTAAATTTACAAAAAGTATACGATTACTTGAAGCCTATATTTACAATGGGAGAGTATTACGAAGAAAACCAAAGAATTATTCTTCCATTATCAATTCAAGTTCACCATGCAGTATGCGATGGATTTCACATTTGTTGTTTTGTTAATAAATTACAGGAAATGATAAATAATTAGAATCCTATTTGTCTGTGGGTATGTTCCCGTTTGCAATAAAGCGAAAAAACACCATGGATATGTTCCCTTAGACGAACTGGTATTAAAAAAGGCGATATGATATTCATTCCATTGCCTCGTGCCATGTCGAACAGAGTATTTGAACATGAAAAAGAAAGCCTAGGTAGTCCTGATAGTGAGAAGTTAAAACTGAAGACTATCGTATATATCAAGGAAGTTGGACTTGAAGTTGAAAAGATAATTATAAATTCAAACTTAACCGCAGAAGAGGAGTTTGCGGCAGAGGCATCCCTGATCAATGTATTCAACTATGTTAGTGATACAGGACTTACAAACATTGGTGCTAGGCATCATTCATCAGAGGCCTTAATGGTTGATGAGTATGAAAGAATAAATGGTGCTGTTGAACTTGAAGTAAAAGACATCAAGCACAGAATTCTTGTTATAAAAATAAACAGGATTTACCACAGAGGCATGGATGAGAAGGTATTATATGATGCTGTTCTTGGTGTCGGGAGGGCATCAAAAGAAAAAGTAAAGACAATTGAGTATGTTTTCTGTGTTTATAATTTACTGATTGTGGCTGTGTATAAGCCATCAGAGTGGTTTGTTTGTAAAGAGGCAAAGGACAGGCTTCCAAGACAGGATATTGTTCTTACACTGAAAACTGAAAATAGATTATTTTTTTGTGGATGAAAAATATGAGCAGGGATTTCCGTTGGATGAGAATGAAGAGTTCTACATTGGAAAGTCGATAGCCGGACTGAAGTTAAATTAGTCGGTACAGAATCCGATTAAGTATTTGAATCCATGGTAGAGAGAAAAAATCAAATTTATCATTTATTAAGGAGGGCATAGAATTCAATGAAAATATATATTATTGAGGACGACAAAGTCCTTAGAACAGAATTAATGAAATTACTGAATTCATATGGCTATGAATGTGCTTATAGTGATGACTGGCAGAATATCATACAGTTAGCATTGCAGGAATCTCCTGATCTGATACTTCTGGATATTAACCTGCCACTATTTGATGGATTTCATATCTGTCGGGAGATACGCAAGCAATCAGAAGTTCCGATCATTGTTGTTACTAGCCACAGCACTGATATGGATGAGTTGATGAGCATGAATCTTGGTGCAGATGATTTTGTTACCAAGCCATATAACACACAAATACTAATTGCCCATATTGCTGCACTTTTAAAACGCAGTGTAGCTACTACTGCTTTGCAATCTACAGAGTACAATGGCGTAACATTTCAGCAGGCAAAAGGCATCATTACTTTTGAAGGCAACAGTTCAGAACTTACTAAGAACGAAATGAAGATTTTATCTGTGCTGCTTAAGAATATAGGTAAGATTGTTTCACGAGATGAGCTAATAAACGAATTATGGCAGTCAGATGAATTTGTGGATGACAACACATTGACAGTGAATGTGAACCGCCTGCGAAAAAAGCTTGAATACATCGGTGCAAAAAATTTTATCACAACAAAACGTGGTATGGGGTATTTGATATGAAACTCTCGATATTTTTGAAAGATAAGTGGATTTTTCTTTTATCGCAGACAGCAATTATCCTGTTTTTGGCATTGCTCCTGAATACAATGAAAATTAGCAACGCAGCTATCGCTCTTGTTTGCATTTGTTTTTGCTTTATAACTGTTGTTTCGCTTATATTGGAGTATCTTCAAAAGAATTGCTTTTACAGACAGCTGTATCAGAATCTGGATGCGATGGAGAAAAAACATTATATTTCTTCCGTGATAGAGGAAGCGGGTTTTACAGAGGGTGCGCTCCTGATAGATGTGCTGAAACAGACAACAAAATCCATGAATGATGAAATCGCCTCCTATCGTCGGATGAATACTGAATATCAGGATTATATTGAAACATGGATACATGAAATTAAGATTCCGATTTCCTGTATTGATCTGATTTGTGAAAACAATAAGGGGGAAATGGCTTCCGGTGTGAAAGAGGAGCTTTCCAGAATCGATGACTATGTGGAGCAGGCTCTTTATTATGCTCGTAGCACCAATTTGGAAAAAGATTACATGATTAGAGAAATCAATCTGGATAATCTGGTAAAGGGAACGCTCAAAAAATATTCCAAGCAACTCATTGCCGCAAAAGCGACTCCGACCTTTGATAACCTTTCTCAAACAGTATACGGTGATGCGAAATGGCTGGAATTCGTTCTGGGGCAGTTAATCGCCAACAGCATAAAATACAAAAAGGATACGCTTATGCTGACATTTTCTGCATGTGAGGAACAGGATCATGTTCTGTTGTATGTTTCGGATGACGGTATAGGTATTCAGGAAAGTGAATTGCCACGTATATTTGAAAAGGGATTTACCGGAACAAACGGAAGAAGTTATGCAAAAACCACCGGAATCGGCTTGTATCTGTGTAGGAAGCTCTGTAATAAGATGCATTTGTCTATTTCTGCGTCCTCTGCCAACGGGCAGGGCACAACTATACAGATTACTTTTCCAACGGATTCAAGATTGCTTTTAGAATAAGAAAGTGTAAACAATATTAGCGGACTACCATAGTGGGTCCGCTTTCTTACAATCTTAATGTGACAATTTTGTTCGTTTTATGTAAGATAAAACGATTTTAACTTATCGTGAACTCCAATATACTATAACTGATGATACGGTTGTGAAGTAACGGGTCTTTCATATTCTTATATTTATTTTGGAGGTAATGTCATGAAAAGTAAAATTACAATTATTTCATGCGTTGTGTTGTGTATTGTTGCATTGAACGGATGTGGAAAAGTAGAAAAATACAGCAAGGCTGAGCAAGAAGCCATTAAGGCTGCAAATTCTATAGTGGGGGAAAAGTACAAAATAGAAATCGACGAGAGCAAATACTTGTATTCCGTTGGTAAGCAACTGTCAGAAAATGAGTTTGTGGATCTGGATAATGATACCGTTCAAGAAAATCAATATCAGAATGTTATTTCGGTTTCTGCAATGAATAACCGTCCGGATAAAAAGGATGAAATCTTATCATTCGCAGTGATATACAATAAACAGACAAAAGATATTATTTTGAACAATGTTAACAGGTAGGGGGAATATGGTGAAACGGTTTAATGGATTTCAATTGAAACTATTTATGGCAATGCTTATGGTTCTTGATCATTTAGATCATATTCCGGGACTTTTACCACCATGGTGGGCAGAAAGCTTTCATGTCATAACAAGATGTGTTGCACCGTTTTTTGGTTACATGGCAGTCGAAGGCTTTCTTAATACCCGAAACAGACTGAAATACAATGGGCGTCTGTTTTTGTGGGCAGGCATTATGTTTTCGGGTAACTTTGGAGTGAACCATCTGTTAAATGTAGATTCACTGACAATTTATAATAATATTTTCTTTACATTGGCGATGGGAGTGCTTGCATTAAACGTATGGTGCTATCCTGTCAAAAGTGAGAAGATCAGTCCGAAAGTAATATTAGCATTGCGTATTCTGATTGCAGTTCCGATTACTGTTTATGCATGTGTAGCATGTGAAGGCGGCCAGGTTGTCGTTCCATTTATGTTCATTTGTTATTTTTTGCGTAATAAAGTAAATATTCGAAATATTGCTATTTGTGTGTTGTCTGTATTGCTGTTCATTACAACTTTTGAGATTTATCCATCTATGGACACAACCATAAAGATGATGATGTTCAACAGTGACTGGTTGGTTTTCACAGCACTTTTATTTATGCAATTATACAATGGTGAACGAGGACCAAAAACAAAATTCAGTAAATACTTTTTCTATGTGTTCTATCCGGCACATTTGTGGATATTAGCATTAATAGGATATTTTGTGACTGTTTGAGGAGGAAGTTGTTATGAAAAGATGGTTTGTTCAATTAGTTTTGCTATATTGGCTATAGTTTGTGTTATAGGATATCGTCTAATGGGCGGTGCCAGAGTTCTTGCGGATGGAACATTACAGGAGCCGTTTTTCCTGATTCCGCTCGGGTGGATATTCGCAGTTGCATCTATCCTCTCGTTTGTAGTCACATTCATTTTTAAGGTTAGAAAAACAAAGAAGGACCAGAAATAAAATGACAAATATATTGAAAGTAGAACATCTTGAAAAATATTATGGAAATAAAGGCAACATTACACGTGCCATTGACGACATCAGCTTTGATGTTGCAGAGGGTGAATTCATCGGCATCATGGGAGCATCCGGTAGTGGAAAAACCACACTTTTGAACTGTATTTCAACCATTGACAGTGCTACGGCAGGACATATTTATCTTGAGGGAGAAGATATTACAACACTGAAATCTGCACAGCTGGAACAGTTCCGTAGAGAAAAATTAGGTTTTATTTTTCAGGACTTTAATCTTTTGGATACGCTAACAGCATTTGAAAATATCGCACTTGCACTTACTATTATGAAAGTTCCGGCAAAAGAGATTGAGACAAGAGTACAGAAAGTGGCTGAACTTCTGAATATCACCGATGTACTTTCCAAACATCCGTATCAGATGTCTGGAGGGCAAAGACAACGTGTCGCTTCTGCCAGAGCAATCGTTACAAATCCTTCTATGATTTTGGCAGATGAACCGACCGGTGCTCTGGATTCCAAGTCTGCTCGTATGCTTTTGGAGAGATTCCGAAAACTGAACGAGGAAATACATGCAACGATTCTTATGGTAACTCACGATGCTTTCACAGCAAGTTACTGCAAGAGAATTCTATTTATCAAAGATGGAAAAATCTTCAATGAACTGATCCGTGGCACAGAAAGCCGCAAGGAGTTTTTTGACAAAATTATGGAAGTAATCGCCCTTTTGGGAGGTGACCTGAATGCTGAGTAAACTGGCTTTTAAAAATGCATCAAAAAGCATCAGGGACTATGCAGTATATTTCTTTACCCTGGTTCTTGCTGTCTGCATTTTTTACATGTTTAATTCTATTTATGAACAGAAGGACATCATGGTAGTTACGGAAACAACTGTTGAGTCCATGAAAACATTGAGGCAGATACTGTCATATATTTCTGTTTTTGTAGCTGTTGTTTTAGGATTTTTGATTGTTTATGCTAACAATTTTTTTGTACGGCGACGTAAAAAAGAACTTGGTGTTTATATGACGTTGGGAATGAGTAAACGAAATATTTCTATGATTCTTATGTTGGAAACATCGTTCATGGCATGTATGGCATTAGTAATAGGGCTGTTGCTTGGAATATTTGGCTCTCAGATGATGTCTGTTTTTACCGCAAAAATATTTGAGGCTGATCTTTCTGCATATCGATTTGTATTTGCACCCGATGCCGCAGTTAAAATTGTGATCAATTTTGGTGTAATATTTTTAGTGGTTATGCTCTTAAATACAATCGCAATTGGAAAATACAAGCTGATTGATTTGCTATATGGTGGAAGAAAAAATGAGACTATAAGAATGAAGAACATGAAAACTGCAATGATGGTATTTGCAGCCTCCATACTATGCCTTGCTGTCGCATATGTACTCATTCTGAATAATGGAATCATTCATGTCAATCTGTATTTTTCACTCTCAATTATTTTGGGAACCGTAGGGACGCTGCTGTTCTTTTGGTCTCTATCCGGTATTCTCGTAAAGGTTATGCAGCGGAACAAAAGACTTTATTTTAAACAGCTCAATATGTTTGTTGTGCGTCAGTTTTCCAGTAAGATTAATACGAATTTTGTATCGCTTTCTGTTGTCTGCATAGTTCTGCTGCTGGTCATCGGAATCTTTTCCACCGGGTACAGTATGCAGAACATTTTGTCAACACAGCTGCGTGCGGAAATACCATATGAGTATAGTGTTATAGACTATAATAATGGCGAATCGGATACGATTTTAAGCCGACTGCCGTCTGAAATCAAGGACAGCAGCATGATTAAGGACAGCTATGAATGCGTGGAAGGTACTATGGCAGAGGGAAAGGCATATTATAAGGATTACGATGTTAAGATACCAGAAACGCCGTCTGCATATGGATATGGAGATTTACCCCTGACATTTGTAAGTCTGTCGGATTATAATGGTTTACGAAAATTACAAGGCATGGATGAGGTTGATTTATCAGAAAATAACTATAGAATCTTATATGATAAAGAAAATGTCCCTGGACTTGCAGAACAATTTTATGATAAAAATATCAATCTTACTATTGACGAAAATGTACTTTCTCCGGCGAAAGAAGCTGAAGAATTTACCATGTCAAATAGTGGCATGGGTCAAATCATATTTGTAGTCGCAGATAAATGGATGAAAAATATGAATGTCGATACGATGATATGGAATGTACAGTGTGTGAATGAAGATGCAGCAAAAGAATTTGGTACATTGCTGGATAATTATAGCAAAAAGAGCGAAAGAGAATCTGCCTTTGTGCATTATATAGGTAAGCAGCAGTTATATAAATCTTCGGTTACTACAAAGGCAATCATAGCATTTCTGGCAATTTACCTTGGTATTGTATTTATGATAGCCTGTGCAGCAATTCTTGCTATTCAGCAGCTATCTGAAGCTTCTGATAATGTAGAACGATACAATCTACTAAAAAAACTGGGTGTAGAACGACGTGAACTGAATCATGCACTATTCATCCAAATTCTTAGTTATTTTCTGCTTCCGCTTTTACTGGCAGTTATTCATTCAGTTGTTGGCTTGACGGTGGCAAGCCGTGAAGTTATCAAGGTGTTTGGAGATATGAATGTAGCATCCACGATCTTTGCAACATCGGTATTTATTGTATTAGTGTATGGAAGCTATTTCCTGCTGACATATGTGGGAAGTAAAAGCGTTATTAACAAAGGATAGTAGTAAGGCAGATATATGGGCTCTTTGTCAAATAGGGTTGATGGTATTGAAAGTAGACTAAGCAACAAGTTGTTGCTTGGTCTCTTTTTCTTTTCTTCCTGACACATACAGTCGCGATATTAAAAGAATGCGGTTCTTGAAATGAGTATCCTTACGGTAGCCATAGGCATTGCGTTTAAGGACTTTAATTTTATTATTAATCCCTTCGATTGGGCCATTGGTAATGGTTGGATGGTCAAAGGTGTTGGAAATATAAGGCTGGAATTTCCTAAAGGTTCTTAAAACCCTTCTTAATCCAGGCGCGAGATGCTGGTTAGGTGCTTGATGAAGCGACATCATAAACTGATCGTAATCAGACTTTTCTAGGGCACAACGAAGGTCTTGAACCATCCGATACGATTCTTTAAAGACTTGATTTTGATCTAAGAGATAATCGACGATATGACCAGTATTCGTTAAAGAATCAAAGAGGGTAAACCGCCTGTAATGTGTGTGGTCAAGGTCTGTCTCCTTCTTTAAAAACAGTTTCCAATACCGCTTCAGCTTATTATAGAGCCACCGATCGTGGTATTTGACCTGATACATCCAATGGATACGATACCGATTTAATTCAAGATTAAGGGATTGAACGATGTGGAAGCAATCAATAATAATGGAGGCATTAGGAAAGAGTTGACGGATCAATTCGATGTAGGGAGTGTACATATCGATACAAATGGTTTGGACCTTTTTTCGTTCTTTGCGACTATAACGGTAAAAGTAGGCCTTCAAGTATCTTAAACGTCGATCCTCTACGACATCAATGACTTGGTGGTCGGTGGCATCACAGAAGATAAAACTCATGGCCCCATTCACCGTTCGTGTGGACTTAAATTCATCAAAACAAAGATGTTTGGGGAGTGTCGTTGGCCTTTTACGGACTGCGGAAGAGAATGTATCCACCACCCGACGGACTGTATGAATTGAAACATACGTTTGATCGGCGATCGACTTTTCTGAATAGGTTCTGGTGGCTAAGCTAGCAATCTTTTGTTTGGTGGCTCTTGAGATGGAGCAGTTCCTCTCCACAAGTTGTGTCTGTGCAGTGAATGAATAGTGACATTGTTTACAGAGGAAGCGCTGTTTATTGAGAATGAGATAACTCGCTTGGCCAGCGGATTCGAGGTAGGTAACTTTAGAAGGACGGAAACCATTCTTAACGACACAACCTTCATGGTGACACTTTGGACAGGTATGAACAGGATAGGTGAGTGAACAGTGGATATAGAGCTTATTGTCTTGTTCTTGAACAGAATCTGGGGAAAACTGGATATTTAGGTCTTTAATATTAAGGAGTTTTCTTATATCATTAGTCATGCACAGGGTCCTTTCTGTTTTTGGTTAGCACTTTAAATATATCGGACTTCTGTGTTTTTGTGTATTCAAAAATAGGGTTGAAGGAAGATTTTTTCTTCCATCAACCCTATAAATTATAGAACCTAAATTATAGAACCAGTTTTCATCATAAGTCTAAAACCTAGAGGATCTTCTTTTACAGAAGATGGCTCTAGGTTTTTTGTTTTCATTTATTATAGAATCCGTTCAGTTGCTTCTGTTCAGGAGTTTGAAAGAAAAGCTTATTTAGTTCCTTCGCAAAGGCTTACTGGTGAATAGTTCTAAGTTTCTCTTTTTGGTATAATGATTTGAAAGTAGCTAATCGTGCGAAAATCGTGCCAATAACATGTACATTATGCAACGAAAAAAATTGACTAGGTAGGGGCATCATGAATGGGAGAGTTTCAATCGGCAGTCGATTATGAATTGACAGCAGAAGACTTTATCAATTACGCCATTGACGGATGATTTTGTACGGAAATGATTAATTATTGAGGAGATGGAAAGATGATTTATCAGGAATCCAATGACATAAACCAATCATGCAAGAATTTATTTAATCCCCCTTGGAATCATATTTTAGATTCGGTTTTAAGTGGTTTTCAAGGTAGCGTTTTGGTGGACCGGTCGACCTCACCCCAATCGGCGCTTGCTATCGTCGGAAAGGGGGCTCCCTTTGCTTTTTTGGGGGGACAGGTAAACGAGGACTTATGGATGCATCTCCCGAAAGGCGACTTGATCATGGTACCACAAAGTTCCGCCTGGTCTAATTATTTAATGACCATCAAGCAACACGAAGTCAGTCCCTTTATCCGCTATGCTATGCAAGCACCGCAAAAATTTAATAGGCAGAGAATCAATCAAATGAAGCAATCTTTAGCAGATTCCTATTCGATTTCTGTCATCAATCAGCAGCTGTTTAATCAATGTCTAGAAGAGTCATGGTCTAAAGATTTAGTCAGTAATTTTGATAACTATCAGGATTTCTGTCAGCAGGCGATGGGATTTGTTGTCCTTAATCAAGGAAAAATCATTTCTGGGGCCAGTACTTTCTTGTCCTTAGCAAATGGCATCGAGATTGAAGTAGATACGCATCCTCGCTATCAGGGGCAGGGATTAGCCACCATAGGGGTGAGTTATTTAATCAATGCCTGTTTAGATCGTGAATGGTACCCGTCCTGGGATGCCCATACAGCTATCTCACGAGATTTTTCCAAAAAGTTTGGCTATTCGGTCGCCTTCGACTATCAGGCATTTGAGTGGAAATAATAAAATTTTCTGATGGCGGATTTTATAATCAACTTAGCCACCATAAAAAATAAAAAAGCCATGTAAATTCATGTTATATTTTAGCTACCACACAAAAAATATAAGGAGAATGAATTTACATGACGCAAACACACTCTACCATATCTGATCGGAAATCAAAACACTTATCGTTCAAAGAACGGAGCCAAATTGAGCTTTTGAAAGAACAAGGGCATTCTAATAGAGCCAATGCTCGCATACTCAAACGTGCGCCACAGACAATCCATAACGAAATTAAACGTGGTACCATTAAACAAATCCGACAACAAAAGCAAAACGGCAAGGTTTATAAATGGTACTATTCTAAGTATGTCGCTGAAGTCGGCCAAAAAAAATATGAGCATCAGCGTCAAAATTGTGGGCGCAAACCTCTCTGGTCCTACTCAAGCGACTTTATTGATTGGGCTGATCAGCGGATGTTAGATGATAAATGGTCGCCTGATGTCGTTGTCAACCGAGCCAAAGAAGTCCTTGATATCGACCATCGACTGATTCCTTGTACCACCACCCTCTATTATTGGATTGATTGTCAGATTATGAAGACTCGAAATATTGATTTACTTGAAAAACTTCGTCGTAATACTAAAGCTAGAGTACCGAAAACCCGCCCCCATAAGAAAGTCTTGGGAACTTCCATCGACGAGCGCCCTGAGGAAATCAATGAGCGGAACACTTTTGGCCACTGGGAAATTGATACGGTCATTGGCAAGAAAGGTAAAGATGAACCCGTCTTGTTAACCTTAGCTGAACGATTCAGTCGATTTGAAGTTATTCTAAAGATAAAGAATAAGACTGCACAAGCGGTGGAGGTCGCCCTAAGAAAGTTACAAGGACTCGTAGGCGATCATTTATCGTTACTCTTCAAGAGTATGACTGCTGATAATGGCTTAGAGTTTGCGACGTTAAGTCAAGCAGTAGCTGAACAAATAGCGGTCTACTTTGCCCATCCTTATGCCTCTTGGGAAAGAGGGACGAGTGAAAATCAACATGGATTCATTCGACGCTTCTTACCCAAAGAAACATCAATGAAAGATATAACAGAAGCGGATTGTCGCCGAATTCGACAATGGATGAACAACTATCCACGCAAAATTTTAGACGATGAGACCCCTTATGAAGTCTTTGTACGCTGTTTACATAAAGAAAGACGATCTCAAACACTCGTTCCGGCTTGACAACGAGCCTCCTTCGGCATGGTCTTCTTGTTACGGGGTTGACTCATAACCTGTGAGCCAAACTACCATGCCTCAGCTCATTGTCAAGCCGTTACTAAAAGAGTGGAATAGCTTTAGATAGAACGTTAATCAGGTGGCTAACTTATACTTGAAATTTACGAATAAATCATTTTAAAAGAAAGGTAGGTGTTTAGAGTGGATATTTATTTTTTGTTATTTGATGGATTTGAAACTTTAGACCTTTTTGGACCTGTTGAAATCTTAGGTCAACTTGAAAGTACAAGACTTCATTATATTTCTTTAACTTCAAAGGAAGTAACTAGTGCCCATGGCTTTAAAGTCTCAGCAGAACTTAGTCCAGTTTTAGAGCCAAACTCTGTTTTACTAATACCTGGAGGCTTTGCCACTAGAACCTTAGTTAAAGATCAGGCCTTTTTGGATAAATTATTGATCTTAAGCAAGTCGGCAAAATATGTTCTAACAGTATGCACAGGCTCAGCCTTAGTGGGAATGACAGGGCAATTAGATGGAAAAGAAGCCACTTCAAATAAAAGAGCCTTAGATTGGGTTAGAGAAACTGCCCCAAAGGTTAAGTGGAAGAAAAAAGCCAGATGGGTTAAAGACGGAAAGTTCTATACAGCGTCTGGAATTTCAGCAGGTATGGACATGGCTCTGAGCTTCGTTTCTGATCTCCTTGGCTATGATGAGGCAAGAGAAATTTCTAATAAAATAGAATATATTTGGAACGAAGATCAAAACTTTGATCCCTTTAGTAGACAATAATGAAAATCCAGCTTTAGGAAACAATCCTTCAGCTGGATTTCTTCTTTTTAAATAAAATGTATTTTAGCTTTAAACTATCTTTAAAGGCAGTTCCAACCCTACCGCCAACCTTATAATAACCACTGGTGTAAGGATCAAAAGCTATTGCCTCTAAGGCATCAACATCAACTTTTCCATCTTTCATACAAGCTTCTTTTACTGGAGTTCTAAAAACCTTTCCAATAACTTCAATATTTTCAAAATCACTTAAATCTTCTAAAAAGTCACATTCAATGGCAAAAGGTCGAAAACTCACCCAAATGTTAGTCGATTTTCTAAAAAATAGAAAATTTGCTGGCTGTATAAGACCGACTGTTTATGTAAAGAGTTATAAACTTTATGGTGAAAAATAGATGTGATTGTTATTAAAAATGATAAAAACAATGCAACATAGTCAAGCAAATGGGCATACTTTTTAAATATATTTTCATAGAAAGACAGAATTATTCCTGCCTCTTTATATAGAACTCCTCTATTTCATTGGGAGTCTAATCTCCAGGCGAAGAATGAGGATGCCTAGAATTGTAACGATTGATGTATTCAAAGCAGTATAGATGCAGATCGTCCTGATTGCGGAATGTTTTCGGTTGATGCACTCGTGTTTCATATGACGAAAGAAACTTTCACAGCATGTATTGTCATGTGGAGTGTGTCGTATTGATGTCAAGAGTTGCACCCAATAAGTAGATAAAGTGTAGAAAATAAAGGCTTATTCATAGACTATCGTTAAAAGGTTTATGGATATGTTTCCGCATACGAACAGGTTAACATGACATATTTAGTGTTCGCTCGTTCCATGTTGAATCAGTCGTTTTGATGACAAGGAGTGATTAACGACGTAGTCATCAATTATGAATGATTTATGCGATAGCTGTCGCAGAATGAGGAACGAAGTGAAGAAATGATGCGGTAACAGCGAACCGCCGAAAGTGTAGTATTGATGTCAAAGGTTTGTAGTAGAGCGACAAATTAAAATTATAGGGATAGTGAAAGAACTGAATATTAAAGATGAATTATTGGTCTTGCAGAATATTTCATACGCTGATTTTCAAGTAAAATTGATGCCAACTATTCCTAGAGATCTATTTAAAAGAGACTTAGAAGCAAAACGAAACAAATAATGAAAGGATTCGAAAGGGTACTCTTTTTAGTTTCCGCCCTGTAAATTTAACCTAAAATTAAAAAAATTGAGTCGTAGAATCTCACGTTTGATATCAAATGCGAGATTCTTCTCTCACTTCTAATTGCTACATATAATTTCATATGTTAAAATTAAAAAACACGGTGCTTTTATTATTTTTTTGCCATAACTGTATCGTGATTTTTTTTTATTTTAATAATTAAGGAGATTCTATATGAACTATTGGGTTTTAATAGGCGTACTGATAATCGTTATAGGCTTTGCTTTAAAGCTTGATGTTGTTGCAGTAGTGCTTATATCCGGATTGGTTACTGGTCTTATCGCTGACATGCCAATTGTTGAAGTTTTAGATGTAATTGGAAAGGGATTTGTGGACAACAGATACATGTCACTTTTCTTCTTGAGTCTACCTCTAATTGCTATCATGGAAAGATATGGTCTTAAGGACAGGGCGGCGGAAGCTATTCAAAAGATGAAGTCAGCCAGTGCTGGTGGTGTTGTTGGGCTTTACATCTTAATTAGATGGGCAGCGGCTGCACTATCTCTACGTCTTGGTGGTCACGTTCAATTTGTTAGACCATTAATTTTACCGATGGCTGAGGGTGCTGCTAATAAGAAGGTTGAGCTTTCTGACAAGAGGCTTGAGGAATTAAAGGGTCTTGCTGGGGCTGCTGAAAACTACGGAAACTTTTTTGGGCAAAATATTTTCCCTGTAGCTTCTGGTGTACTTTTAATTCAAGGTACTCTTAACCAAGCTGGTTACGATGTTACTAATGGCGAGATAGCGAGGAGTTCTATTTTAGCTGGGGTTTCCATGGTTATTTTAGCTCTAGTACAATGCTATCTATATGAGAGAAGATTACGAAAGGACATGAAGCATGTTTAAATTTATAGCTGATAACAGTATTATAATTGATGAAATCATCTATATTTTATGTGGACTGATTTGTATTATGACTGGTATTACTGGTCTTAGAAATAAAAAAGCTAGGATGGGAACTTTTGTCTTTTGGACTTTACTTGGTATTTTATTTTGCACTGGAAAGTTTTTAGTTGACAAACTAGAATATGGTGGAGCGATTGTTGGTGGACTTTTACTTGTGCTTGGTGCTTTAACTTTGACAAAGCAAGTTCAAGTTGGCGAGTTTGAAAACCAAAGTGAAGAACAAAAGGTAGAGTATGGCAAAAGGGTTGGAAATAAGATATTTATTCCTGCTCTTGCTATTGGTATTATTGCCATGTTTATGGCTCAAGCAAAGAGTTTAAAAATTCCTGTTGGTACTGGAGAAGAAGGCCCAATTTTTTTTGAGTTTTCAGCAGCACAAACTTTGGGTATATCATCTATAATAGCTATAATCATCGCCCTTGTTTTTACAAAGGCTAAGTATCATGAAACTAAGGAAGATACTGCAAAGATGCTTATGACCATTGGTAGTTCATCACTACTACCACAACTTCTAGGTGCTCTTGGTACTGTTTTTGCAGCTGCAGGCGTTGGTGAAGTTATTGGTTCTGGTGTAACTGCTGTTGTGCCACCGGGAGCAAAGGTTCTAGGTGTGGTTGCATATTGCCTAGGCATGGTTATATTTACAATGATCATGGGTAATGCATTTGCAGCATTTACCGTTATTACTCTTGGTGTCGGTATTCCATTTGTAATTGCAAATGGTGCAAACCCTGCTGTAATTGGTGCCCTTGGTATGACATGCGGCTACTGTGGTACTCTTATGACTCCAATGGCTGCAAACTTCAACATTGTTCCAGGGGCTATTCTTGAAACAGAGAATGAGTACACAATTATGAAGGCTCAAGCACCTGTGGCGTTAACTTTAATTGTTGTTCACATTATTTTGATGTTAGTATTTGGATTTTAATTTAAGGAGTGATTTAATGAAAATTTTAGTAACTGGTTTTGACCCATTTGGTGGCGAATCTATTAACCCTGCAATTGAATCGGTAAAGAAATTACCGGATGAAATTAAGGGAGTGGAAATAGTTAAGTTAGAAATTCCTACGGTAATTGGAAAATCTGTTGATAAGATTAGAAAAAAGATTGAAGAAGTTAATCCCGATGTAGTTCTATCCATTGGACAAGCAGGGGGAAGACCTGACATTACAGTGGAAAGAGTTGGAATAAACTGTGACGACTGTAGAATCAAAGATAACGAAGGTAATCAACCAATTGACGAAAAGGTTTCGGAAGACGGTCCAGCGGCATATTTCTCAACACTACCAATAAAGGCAATGGTTGAACATATTAAAGAAGGTAAAATTCCGGCATCAGTTTCAAACACTGCAGGAACATTTATCTGTAACCACGTTCTATATGGAGTTGCTCATATTCAAGCAACAAAATATCCGAACATGAGAACTGGTTTTATCCACATTCCATTCTTACCAGAACAAGTTACTGATAAGAAGAACATGCCATCAATGGCACTGGATACAATTGTTAAAGCGCTAGAACTTGCAATTGAAGCAATTGTGGAAAATGATTCAGATATAAAAGTTACTGGTGGAAAGACACATTAAAGGAAGGGGAGGAAAGCGAGAGCTTTCCTTCTTTTTTTTGCCTTGCGGCATTGTTATGCAGGGCAATGCCCTACGACCTTATTATTTCTAATCCACTTTCCCATTTAACCAAAGGGAGGACTAAGAAACCTTGTCGTATGGTTTCTAACGTTCTCCCCTTGAAATCCCCTCTTCCTTACCTTCCAAACGATTCAGGACAGGCCGTCCTGAAAACCTGATTTGTAAGAGGAAGAAAATCTTGTTGGATTTTCTACTGTTTTTATGGATTAATTTTGTAAAATTCTTATTTTGGCGGATTTTATAATCAACTTAGCCACCATAAAAAATAAAAAAGCCACGTAAATTTCAAGTATAAGTTAACCAGGTGGCTAACTTATACTTGAAATTTACGATTTTTAATGAGTATTGATGATCATTAAAGTACTAATGAAATCTAGCATTTCTAATCATTATCAAGAATTCAAAATAGTTATTAAAAACAACACATGTTTAGACGCGCAGTCGGTCTGCGACGATAAGACCAGAGCTTCCTTATGTCTCACTTGTCAGGGAGCGAAGTGACGCAGACAAGCGGGAACAGCGTACTGGCGAGGCATGCGTTATCTTGAAGAAGATAAGCTTGGCTAAGACTAAATATCAATACACACTCTGACTGCGAGGCTCGAATGAGCCCCCGTTAAGATTTCCCCTCCCTAAGAGACTTTCAAGCAGCCTTTGAAAAGGCAGTAGGACTTTATACGAATATAAAACCCGCCCATTAAGAGTTAGACGCTCTTGATGGGCATTTTTTTGTATCATCGTTGACAGGAATAATATCTTTGAGATCCTCAATCATATTATTAATAGGGTGATGAATCAGGGCTTGACCGTAGGGGGGAGGGAATAACTTATCCGATGAAGCGATTAAGAAACTGAGATTT
This sequence comes from Facklamia languida CCUG 37842, assembly GCF_000245795.1. Taxonomy (GTDB): domain Bacteria; phylum Bacillota; class Bacilli; order Lactobacillales; family Aerococcaceae; genus Facklamia; species Facklamia languida. Next base: position 1,088,419 of record NZ_JH601133.1, read on the forward strand.
ATCCGAAGACCAAGTCCTTATTTTTGACCATTTGTTCATAGAATTGTTAGGCAAGATGGGATCGAAAGAGGCTACTATTATTGCCTGCATCGATCTTTTGCGAGAATTCAAAAGAATATAAAAACATTTGAACAAATATTCAATTATCGATTGACACCATTTATAAAAAATAATATACTACCCTTAGGACGCATGAACGATTGTTCAATTGTCCAGATGAAATCATCAAGAAGGGGGGATTCGATGACTGAAAAACTTACTTTCATTGAAAAATGTGAAAGTAACACCATTCACGAAGATATTATCAATCAAGTGAACGATAAAATGCCTCAACAAGAAAGCCTTTCTGACCTAGCAGAATTATTTAAAGTATTTGGAGATTTAACGCGAATCAGGATCTTATGGGCTTTACATGAAGCTGAAATGTGTGTTTGTGATATCGCCGTATTACTTAACATGACACAATCGGCCATATCCCATCAGCTGAGGGTCTTGAAACAAGCTAATTTAGTGAAAAACAGAAAAGAAGGCAAAGTGGTTTATTACTCACTCGTTGATGATCATGTAAGAGAAATCTTTGACCAAGGGCTCATCCATACTTCCGAGAAGTAATCAGGGGACGAAGAAAACATTCTTGGAAATTCATTGGTCAAGAATTGAAGGCTTTATAGTCAATGATTCATGTGTCAGGGGATTTCGAACAAGACGGAAAGTATTCAAAATAAAATAATAAATAATATCTAGGAGGCTATAACAATGAAAAAGAAATTTATACTAGAAGGTTTAGATTGTGCAAATTGTGCTGCAAAGATGGAGCAAGCTATCAATGAACTTGATGGCGTCAATAAAGTGACCGTTAACTTTATGACCACAAAACTGGTCATTGAGGGTGAGGAGGAAAAAATGCCAGCTATCCTAGCAGAAGCCGAAAAAATCGTTAAAAAATTTGAACCGGACACAAGAATGAAGAAGGCGTAAGGGAGGTCATTAAGGATGAAAAAGCGACTCTGGCGAATCATCATCGGTGCTTTGTTATTTACGGTCGCACTGTTGATGGATTTTAATAATGAATGGCTACAGATCGCTCTCTTTGTGATAAGTTACATTGTAGTCGGCGGAGATGTCTTAAAAAGAGCGGTAAAAAATATGAATCGAGGTCAAGTTTTTGACGAGAACTTTCTAATGAGTGTCGCAACCATTGGAGCCATGCTCATCAGTGAGTTTCCTGAAGCTGTGGCAGTGATGCTCTTTTATCAAGTGGGAGAACTCTTTCAAAGCTATGCAGTAGGCAAATCGAGAAATTCAATCGCTAGCTTGATGGAAATTCGACCCGATTATGCCAATGTCAAAAAGGGCGATGAAATCATCAAAGTTGATCCTGATGAAGTACAAATTGGAGATATGATTGTCATCACAGCAGGAGAAAAAGTTCCTCTTGATGGTAAGGTCATTGAAGGAAGTTCAATGCTTGATACGTCAGCTCTGACTGGAGAATCGGTTCCTCGTGAGGTCGAAGTAGGAAGCGATATCCTGAGTGGTTCTATCAATATAAATGGCGTCATTACAGCCGAAGTTACCAAGGAATTTGAAGAATCGACAGTTAGCAAAATTCTTGATTTAGTTGAGAATGCAAGCAGTAAAAAATCCAATTCGGAACAATTTATTACCAAGTTTGCGAGATATTACACACCGGCGGTGGTGATCATGGCCGTATTGCTAGCGATTATACCACCTCTTGTGATAAGCGGTGCGACCTTTAGTGAATGGATCTATCGAGCACTCGCATTCCTTGTCATATCTTGTCCGTGCGCTTTAGTGATTTCGATTCCTTTAAGTTTCTTCGGCGGAATCGGTGGAGCCTCAAAAGAAGGGATTTTGGTTAAAGGGAGTAACTACCTCGAAGCCTTATCTCAAACTGAGATTGCTGTCTTTGACAAAACAGGGACTCTCACGAAAGGCGTCTTTAACGTACAGGAAATTCATCCACAAGGAGTTTCCAAGGAAGAGCTACTTGAATTAACGGCGTATGCCGAGAGCTATTCGAATCATCCGATTTCACTTTCTCTGAAAGAAGCATATGGTAAGGACATAGACAATCAACGTATTTCTGAGGTCGAAGAGCTATCAGGACATGGTGTGACGGCAACCGTCGATGGCCGAAAGGTGGTAGCAGGAAATATCAAATTGATGAAGAAGATGGATATCCCTTATTTTGAGGGAGAATTAGTTGGGACGGTCGTGCATGTGGCTGTTGATAACAAATATATTGGTTACATTGTCATAGCCGATGAGTTAAAACCAGATGCCAAACAGGCCATCAAGGAACTTAAGGATGCGGATATTAAACAATTAGTCATGTTGACTGGTGATAATCAAAGTGTTGGGGCCAAAGTTGCTAAAGAGCTGGGGCTTGATAAGTTTTATGCCGGACTATTACCAGCAGATAAAGTTGAAAAAGTAGAAGAATTATTTGCGCAAAAATCCCAGAAGGGTAAACTTGCCTTTGCTGGAGACGGTATCAATGATGCTCCTGTATTAGCGCGTGCAGACATTGGAATTGCGATGGGGGGATTGGGTTCTGATGCAGCCATTGAAGCTGCGGATATAGTCATTATGACGGATGAGCCATCAAAAATTGCGACCGCCATAAAAATTTCTAAAAAAACACTAAAAATTGCCAATCAAAATATAATATTGGCCATTGGTGTAAAAATATTGGTCCTTATTTTGAGTGCTTTAGGATTAACGACCATGTGGGCAGCGATCTTTGCCGATGTCGGTGTCACGATCCTTGCAGTATTAAATGCATTTAGAGCTTTGAACGTAAAGAATCTATAAATCTTTCTCCGATATACCCCATGAGTGAAGTCGATCGATATTTGGCGACTCCATCATGGGGTATTCGAATTAAATAACGATGATTAAACGCAAGATGAAGGGTCGCCGCTCTTAAGTGCTTCTAGCCTAGGCTTCTGCCGGGATCTATTTGTTTAAGATGTTTCGAGCTTTGACTGAAGGGAGGAGAGCTTCCTTAGGAAAGTCGGCTTGAGGTTCAATGAATTGTCGTTGACCGTGACCTTCAAGGCCCCCTGCTCTTCTGCAGCATGTGGGGGTGAATTTGGTGGGTAAGAGAATGAGTTGCACCTTTTTTACAAGCCTTCATCCTAGATCAGCAGATTAATAACAAGCTACACCCTATCGATTCTTTAAGAAATCTAGCGATGAAGGTCACATCCAATTTAAGTCCTTTTCCTAAACAAAAACGCTGTCTTCAACGACAGAAGATACCCTGAAAAAATGCTAGACCTATCGGAACAAATCAATCTCTATATTGATCGAGTGGTGGATTTAAAAAAAGAAATCAATGAGGCCACCATGGCACTAGAGAACGAGGAAGAAAAGACCATTCTAGAGAAGCTTTACGTCTGCTTCATCACTTAAGAACAGATTGCTTTAGATATGGGTTATAGTTTACAGAACTGCTTCAAAATTCATAAACGAGCCTTATAAAAAAATGGAAGTTCCTAACTAATGAAAAAAGCTCTTATCCTAACGATAGGAGCTTTGTTTTTATAGCTGAGAATCAAGGCGTCGTTTGGTGTAAAGTATACGGCGGATTTCCATGACGGAATCAATTACCACATAGAAAATAGAGTAATTTCCAACTCGGATGACATAATACGGATGTTTTCTCTTTTTTTGACTTAAGAAGGGTTGGAAGTTAAGAGGATAGTTAGCTCGCCCCTCAATTGCTTTATGAACGTTTTCTACAAGATTCATTGCTGCAGATGGATTGGACAGCGTTAAAGCGATATAATCGACAATTTGATTCAAATCTTCCTCAAAGCTAGGAAGAATACGAATTCGATAGTTAGCCATGCTGGTTAATGCGCTCCTTGACTCGTTCAATCACCTCATCGAGGATATACCTTGTCTCAGTGGAAGCTGCGAAGTGATCTGCTTCATCAAGTTTGCTTTCAATGTCTTGGGTCATCAATTCGTATTGATCGATGCTCATTAATACCATCGTGCCATAACCATTTTTAGTTAAAAAGACAGGGCGCCCAGATTCAATGACTTCTTCTTCGACTTCAGGAAACTTATTTCTTAGATCTGAAACAGGCCGAATATTCATAAGAAGACCTCCTTTTTTGTTATCATAATTTTATCATTAAACTATCAATAATTCAATCGTTCATAAAAAATACCCCCCACGTATGTGTAGTGCCACCAAAAAGTTGGACCAAAAATCTAACTTTTAGGGGTCAGTTCACTGTCAGTGATTTTTTAAAGCTGCTCAAGGGGCTTTCAGATTGGAGACAAACCCTGATTGAGTTACTCTCAAGACGCTTATATATAAAATCGGATGACGCATAAATGCATCACCCGCAAAAATTTCATTTTCAATTCGTATCGTTATTATAATGGGACTATTGAAGAATCAGAGTTACCACAACCAGCATTGCCAAGATATTTCAGTTTATTTAGGTATGTTCGCAACTCTAGAGATATTGCTGTAGCGGTATAGCATAGTTGTGTGTCTCTTATTTTGCTATACTGTAGACGGGTGAATGTCAAATGAAAAAGACATTAAAATTGATGGGCAGTCTATTCCTTATGATTATAAGGAGATGGGACCAATTAGAGGAAGAGGCTGGGTATAAACTTGATAAATTTAGTTAAGATTATTGTTCATTAATTAGCGGCGCAGTGGTTGAGTGGCCTCAACCTGCGTCTTTTGACTTGTTTGAGGCCTACTCAAGTGTGCGGGGGTGAACAGACGAAGCGAAAATTATTTCATTTTCTACTTCTTGCCCACTCCCTAAAAAACATACTCTTCTTATTAGCGTATCCATTATCCTTCTGATTCAGTAGATAATAGCTCATCTTCTGGATAATATAAAACCACTTTATTCATTTTTTGGCTTTCTTTGACATTAATTATACGTTGGTTTGAACTCCCACGAAAACGTAAAGTTAAATCACACTTTGCTAAAATAAACCGTCCATCCACTAAGACATCAACATAATCAAGTAATGCTAATTTATCATCTGTTTCTTGCTGTAATTCTTCCCAAGTATAACCAGACCACGACCAAATATCTTTAGTATCACCATAAGTTTTTCTTAATTGCTTACAAAGACGTAATAGTACCTCCGTGTTCAAGAAAGGTTCTCCTCCTAACAAGGTTAAGCCTTGGCAATAAGAAGCCCCTAAATCTTTAATAATTTGGTCTTCTAATTCTTGAGTATAATAAGTTCCATAATTAAAGTTTTGAATGATTTTATTATAACAGCCCTCACATTGAAATAAGCAACCACTAACATATAAACTACAGCGAACTCCTTCACCATCGACAAAGTTATAAGGCTTATAATCGGCAATTTTATGTTGTGACCATTCTTCTGAACGCCATTCTTTTGGTTGTGGATTCTTCATTATAGCGAACCCTTCATATGTTTCTTACGAGCAGAAATTTCTTTATGACGTCCTTTTACCATTGGTCTTAACTGTGGATTTCCTAAATAACCACATGTTCTCTTTACGACGTCACAAGTTTCAGGATTACGATTACCACATTGAGGACATTGAAACCCTCTTTCGGTTGGTTTAAAATCACCATCATAACCACATTCATAACAATGATCAATCGGTGTATTGGTACCTAAATAGCCTACTCTTTGATACGCATAATCCCAAACAGCTTCTAAAGCTTTAGGATTTTGACGCATATTAGGATACTCACAATAATTAATAAATCCGCCTGAAGTATAAGGTAAATAAGCAGCTTCAAAATCTAGCTTTTCAAAAGGTGTTGGTTGTTTTCGAACATCATAGTGGAAGGAATTAGTATAATAATCTTTATCTGTTATATCGGGAATCATACCAAAAAACTCTTGATCCATCCGGCAAAAACGATCGGTTAAACTTTCTGAAGGTGTGCCATAAATACTAAAATGGTAGCCATATTGTTTGGCTAATTTATCTGCATATGCTTTCATATATTTTAAGATGTCGACTGTAAATTGCTTGGCTATAGCGTTCGTTTCCCAGTTAGGACCATAAAAGACAGTCCCTGCTTCATAGAGTCCAATATAACCCATTGATACGGTCGCACGACGGTTTTTAAAAACTTCATCTACTGAATCATTTGTTGTTAGACGCTTACCAAAAGCACCATGTTGATATAAGATTGGTGCATTTTCAGGCAATGCTTCTTTTACACGTTCAACACGATATACTAGGGCCTCTTCTAAAATTGACAGACGTTCATCTAATAGCTCCCAGAAACGATCTTTCGATTGCATCGATTCAATCGCAATACGAGGTAAATTTAAGGTCACAACACCTAAATTCATTCGACCCTCATTGACCTCATTACCATTTTTATCTTGCCATCCTTGTAAAAAAGAACGACACCCCATCGGTGCTTTAAAACTTCCTGTAAATTCAACAATTTTATCATACATTAACACATCTGGATACATCCGCTTAGTAGAACATTCTAACGCTAACTGCTTTATATCATAGTTTGGGTCAGTAGGCTTTAGGTTCACTCCATCCTTTAAAGTAAAAACTAATTTAGGAAAAATAGCTGTACGTCTTTCTTTACCTAATCCTAAAATTCTAACTTTAAGAATGGATTTTTGAATTTCACGAGCGTACCAGGTTGTTCCTAGTCCAAATCCTAAAGTAGTAAAAGGTGTTTGACCTTGAGAGGTATATAAAGTATTGATTTCATACTCTAAACTTTGCATTGAATCATATATATCTTTTTTGGTTTGTTTAACCGCGAACTCTTTTTGTTTCTCTTCATCTTCAATCCACTCGGCAGCAGTTTTAAGATGCTTTTTATAATTAAGTTCTGCATACTGTTCTAACAATTCATCGATACGATTAACACTAGTACCACCATATTGACTGCTAGCCACATTAGCAATAATTTGTGCCATTTGTGCAGTCGCTGTCTGAATTGATTTTGGTGATTCTACTTGAGCATTTCCGATTTGAAAACCATTCTCAAACATTTGTTTAAAATCAATTAAACAGCAATTAGTCATCGGTGAATACGGATGATAATCTAAGTCATGATAGTGAATTTGACCTTTTAAATGGGCCTTTTTGACCTTTTCAGGCAATAAATCTAATCCGACTACTTTTGAGAGGACACCAGCTGTTAAATCTCTTTGAGTATTAAAGACACGACTATCTTTATTAGCATTTTCGTTCACAATTTGTGTGTTGCGAGAACGTAGTTGGTTAACTTGATACTCTAAATTAGTAGCCTTTTCTTCAATTTCAGACATCTTTTCAGCAAACTTATCTTCAGAATCAGTTTGATTTACAGATGATATTATCTCCTTTATGGAACTGCTCTTAATCATACTATCTTCATTGGCCTGAAAAATACGGTATGATATCTCGACAATTTTGTCATCTGCATCAATATGGCCGGAACGTTTTAAACTAAAAATCATTTTGTTTAAATCGAATTTTTCTTTTCTGCCATCACGTTTTTGTACAATTAAACTATCAAAAGTAATTTGTTTTTTATTTAGGTCCACTACCATTCTCATCACCCCAAATACTATATGTAGTGTTCACATTTAACATAGTACCATATATATAGTGTTTTAGCTAGTGATTGCATAAAATTATTTATTAATAAAATATAAAAAAATAATTTAGTATATAGGCTAATTCTGGTTTATTCAAACGTTCCAAAATTCTTTCACAAAGTGTTACATTTTCTAATAGATCTTCTAAATAAATACAATTCGCTTTAATAGAACGATTAATTAGATATTCGTTGGTAGTGTCAAATTTCTTGTGTAACCTACATCGTAAGATTGTAATTGTTATATCAAATCTTAAACTATTTCCGTCCATAACCTCGCATTTTAGAAGAGCTATCGATCTTAAAGATACTATCGAATCAATAAGGCGCTATAGGGAAGTCGAAAGCTCTTCTAAAATGCGAGGGAAGCAACCAACGGGCGCTAGTTTTGTTATTAAGATACTTGAGGCTCTGTGTTCCCTTCTCTTAATCTCGTCTCGTTGACGGGTCTTCTTTGATCCAAAAGATTTCGAAGTTCAAAGGAAACTTTCCCAAATCCTTTATGGATCCGTTGTCCAAACCTTGCTTGATACTCGGCAACATAACAATAGACCATTTTTTCTAGGGAATCTTCATGTGGAAACTGTTCCTTAACTTTCGTTCTTTTCTTCAAATGTTTCTTAAAGGACTCGGACAAGTTGTTGGTATAAGGGGATGCCCATATCTCCATGGGAAAATGCATAAATGAGAAAAGATTCTTCTTTCGTCTCAATTGTTCAATTAACTTTGGATAAGTCGCTCCCCAGGTCTGGATGAATTCATTAAGTAGTCGAGTGGCTTCGACAATACTACTGGCTTTAGGAACTTTTTTAGTGATGCTAACACTTCTTGACGGTCCTTCACACGAACTTTCATGGAAAAATGTCTCAGTAAGTGTGTCCAACAGGATTGGTGAAGGACCATCGGAAATTCATTAGTCAAGGCCTCCGCTAACCCGGTTAATTCGTCTGACACAAAAAGCAAAACATTTTCGAGCCCTCTTTGTTTTAAGTCTTGAAGCATTTCACGGTAATGAAGGGCTGACTCTGTAGGATAGACTTGAAAATCAAGTACTTCCTTATAGCCTTGATCATCAATTCCAATAATTGTATGAACAGCTTCTTTCGATACACTTCCGCGCCTTACAGGGATAAAGGTGGCATCGCAGTATAGACACACATAGTCTTGTTTAATAGGGCGTTGTCTGTAAGCAGCTAATTCTTCTTCAAATGTTTTTGAAAGGTTGGATAGGGTTGTTGGTGAATAATGATGACCATACATTTTTTCAATGAGATCAGAAATCTCGCGTGTCGTCACCCCTTTTTGATGCATTAGGATAATCATCTCTTCTAAATGGGCGGGAGCATGTTGAATACATTCAAGGGTTTTAATATCAAACACACCTAATCGATCACGTGGTATTTTGAGCTGCAGCGTACCGTATTCAGTCGTGAGTGTTCTAGAATAATAACCATTTCTTGAATTACCAGTATTATAGCCTTTCACTTCCCACTTCTCATAATTAAGAAAGACCATTCTTTCGCTTTCAAGCAATAGATTAATGGCGTCTTCTAAGGCCTGACGAAATAATTCAAGAATCGATTCACCTTGTGCTAGTGCTGTGATTAATTTTGTGTTAAAGTCTTCCATAAGGGCCTCCTGTTTGTGATTGTTTTGTCGTTATTACAATCTTACAAAAGGGAGGTCTCTTTTTCTAGGGAGACTTCGAGGTTACACAAGATATTTTACGCTATGGAGGTAATAATGATGTGCTTAATATGTGAAAGAATAGAAATGATTAAAAATAATGAGAATCAATATTTCGTAAAAGAATTAGAAACCGGTTATGTTGTGTTAGGAGACAATCAACATTTTAAGGGATATACGATTTTTTTATGTAAACAACATAAGACAGAACTTTTTGAATTAGAAAAGAGTTTTAAATTGAAATTCTTAGAAGAAATGTCATTAGTAGGGGAGGCTGTATATAAAGGTTTTAATGCAGATAAAATTAACTATGAACTACTTGGTAATGGAGATTCACATCTACACTGGCATTTGTTTCCAAGGGTAGCGGGTGATATAGAAAACTATGGTAATAAAGGAAAAGGTCCAGTTTGGTGGTATCCTATGGAATTAATGTATAGTGATTCGAATCGTCCATCAGATACTGAATTAATGGCATTAAAAGAGAAGCTAATAACTGAACTTAATAGAATATTTAAATAAATAATTTAGTTTTGTCTCGGCATCATTTTTAAGTTGCATTTGAAAATGGTGCCAATTTTTTATTTTATTAATTCGACGTAAATTTCAAGTATAAGCTAGCCACCAGTTAACGTTCTATCTAAAGCTCTTCCTCGCCGCTTTGGATTTGAGATACTAATGCCTTACTTTTTTGATGATGATTTTAAGCCTGAGTATTTTGGGCTACCGGTTTCTGTTAATAGTGGGGAGTATTACGTTTAAATGGTCATTGCGTGGTTCTTTGAATAGCTTTGGTAAAGCAATGGGATATGACCATAAGAGATATCGAACAACAGCGCTTAGATACATGGATACATAACAAGACAATACAGAAGCACGTTAAAGTAAGTGCATTACACTGAAAAAAAGAGTATTTAAAGTCGCTTAATCGAAGACTTACGATCTTTACCGTAGGTCTTTTTGTATGATGAAGAACCTTGGGCTAGTCAGAAAGTTATTAAGTCTCCCAGGTTGCTTATGATTCCATTGCGTCCTCACAAGTGGGGTGGAGGTTGGTAACGTCAGAACTTCTTAAAGGGATGAAACTAGGGCGCAGATTAACTCAGTGATGGGATCCTTGTTACTTAATCCCAGTCCATTCATTCTAAAGAAACGCGATTCATTAGGTGTAAGGGTTTTAAATTGACTTTAAATAAGGCTATGAATACAATGAATATGAATTCAATGAAATTATATTCAACAAAGAAGGAATTAGAATGATGACTAGAAAAGAACAAAAGGAAAAAAGACGACAAGAAATTTTGATTGCGGCGTTAGACATTTTTATAAAGAAAGGATTTGGGGCCACAAAGATTACAGATATTGCAGAAAAAGTTCATATGAGCAATGGCTTGCTTTTTCATTATTTTCCTTCAAAAGCAAGTTTGTATCATGAGCTGGTATCGATCGGGATCAAAGCCATGAAGCAAAAGATTGAATTCGACCATAAAAATCCACTGGATTCTTTACAAGCATTTATTGAAGAGCTATTGAATCGAATTGAGGAAGAGAATGCGGTCGCAAAAATATTTGTTTTAGTCGACCAAGCCCAGTACCTAGAGATGATTCCTGAAGAGACCAAGAGCGAACTAGCAGAATCTCAAGCATTTATCAAGAGAACAAGGGACATGATAAGGATCGGACAAGAGAATCAGACCATTCGTGATGGCGATCCAGAGGCATTATCGATCGCTTTTTGGTCAGCGATTCAAGGCTATGCGCAACATAAAGCACAAGATTCGAGTTGTCCAAAGGCTGAAGCAGAATGGTTTATTGATATTTTAAGATACCGAGAGGAGGACTAGACCATGTTAAAAATAATATTGATGATTCTAATAGGCTGTCTTTTACTATTAGCCCTATACATAATCGCTAATCGGATCTATTTGAAAAATACTGACCCCGATAAATTACTCAAAGATTTAGATAAAAAATTCCAGCGGTCCACTAACAATTCGATACTACTCATTGAAGATCAATCAGGTCATAAAAACCATCTCGTAACCCATAATATAAAACCTTCCGATAAAATCATCATCGCATCGATTACAAAACTTTATACCCATGCCTTAATTTATGCCATGGCAGATAGAGGGCTTATTGACTTAGATAAACCGATATCAGACTATCTACCAGAATCATCCTGGACGAGATTGCATCAATTTAAGGGGCAAGAGCATAGCCAAAAGATCCGAGTGATGGATTTAATCAATCAGACCTCGGGATTACCGGATTATGAGATGGACATTAAGGGAATCCAATCCGTCATTAAACGGTTCAAGAAAGAAGACTTTACAATTAACGACAAGGATGCGATTCGCCTTACCAGAACGTTAGAAGCAAAATTTGAACCAGGGGACCCCAAAGCCCATTATTCAAATGTGAATGCCATCCTTTTGGGTCTGATAGCTGAACAAGTATCCAATCAGTCCTTAATTGAATTGTATCAAGACTATATTTTTACGCCCCTAGGCTTGGAAAATACAGAAATAATAACAAAGAATAACCATGTTTTTGCATCCATGGACAAGGAGCCGGTGGATCGCACCCACTATATTTCTTCTGCTTTAGCATGTGGTGGACTCGTTTCTACTGTGGAAGATATGATGACTTTTATCAAAGCTTTTTATCAAGGGGACCTCTTCTCAAAAGCACATATTGAAGATATCCAGTTTTACAGGATCCAGTTTTTCCCTGTTAAATATGGAGGTGGCATGATGTCTGTTGCGATGCCAGCCTGGATGTCCCCGATCGTTGCGGCCCCGAAGATCATCGGCCATTCAGGGCTTTCGGGTAGTTTTTCCTATTACTGTCCAGAAAAAGAATTGTTTGTTGTTGGAACTTTAAATCAATATGAAGCAAACCCCTTTAAGTGGATTTATCAATATATCAATGCTATAGCAGACAAATAATACATCAGGGAGCACTTTATTCTTGCTTGGGATGCATTAAGAATAATATGAGTTATAGAAGATTCTCAAGCAATTTTTCACCATCTTCTTAACTATTTCGAATATAATAAACTTAGAAATAATGAAAGTATTATTTAGATGATAAATATAGGGGGGATTCATAATGAATAGATATTCAGTCTATGGGAGTATCACTGCGCAACCTGGTAAAGGTGAAGAACTACAAGGATACTTATTAGAAGCTGCTCGCGGCATGGAAGCTTTAGATTCGTGCTATTGTTATATTGTAGGTATTCACGAGGAAGAGCCAGATGCTGTCTATGTGTTTGAAGTGTGGGAGAATCAAGACGCTCACCAGGCTTCGTTGCAACTGCCTGTATTCCAGCAATTAATTGAGAAAGCCAAGCCAATTATTGCCGGAATGAACGACTATCCTAACTTAACAATTATTGGAGGCAAGGCAAGCTTCTAAAGAGAGCCTTTAGTGCGATATAAATGTTAATTGCGATCAGCATACTGATAACATCTCCTTCGTTACGTACTGGCATTCATATGCATCAAACTTTACTAATATCTCAGATTAATTGAATTCAAGCACAATCTTAATTAATAAGAACAAATAGAGAGCCAAGCATCAAGCTAATGAAGCCTGATGTTGAGGATCTTTAATGATCGATGTATCTCTAACAATTTGAACTTTATGAGGTGTAATTGAATATTGAAACGATACGATAAGATTGCCGGAGCTAGTTTTATTGCAACATGCTGAATGCTTTAAAGGTATACAAGAATAGAGCTGTTTTGTGGATGGTCTCTATTGTATGGAGAGTGTTAGCGATTAGAAGTCTTATTTAAGGAGGTCCAAGATTTGCTTTATATCCTTTTATTACGTGGCATCAATGTGGGTGGAAAGAATAAAGTATCGATGAGTGACCTAAAAAAATTATTGTTAAATACTGGCTTTGAGGATGTTGACTCTTACATCAACAGCGGTAATTTATTTTTCAGTACGGATGAAAGTCGAGAGACTTGCCTATCAAAGATAAGCAATCTCTTAGAAGAGCATTACGTTTTTGCGATTCCTTTTGCTTTACTGACCCAAGAAGCGTATTTGCAAGCAAGAGAAGAATTACCCGACTGGTGGGGTGGCGAGTTGGCAAGAAGAGATGTGTTATTCTTTTCGCATAACTCGGACAAGTCAGCTATTCTTGAATTTTTCGATCAAACCGCCTTTGATAATGAGCGGGTGCATATCGGAAAACATGCAGTATTTTTGGGGAAAGAGGACGAAGCGGAGTATTTGAAATCCACCTATCATAAACAGTTAAAGAAGCAAAACTTCTATAAGGAAATAACCATTCGAAACGGCAAAACATTTGAAAAGATAGCGGAAATTCTGGAGAATGGAAGATAATTTCTGCTTTACCATGCAAAACACAAAATTTAAAAGGAGACTTACGAGCTTTATCGTAGGTCTTTTTTTGTACGATAAAGAACCTTTGGATATTCAGAAATTTATTAAATCTCCCAGGTCGCTCCTGATTCCATTGTCCCCTCAACAAGTACGGTGGTAACGTCCGAACTTCTTAAAGAGATAAAACCAAGGCGCAGATCCTCTCAATTATGGGGTTCTTCCTCTAAATAAAGTCCCATTCAAGCTGAAGCGACGTGAGTCATTGCAGGTAAGGGTTCTAATTTGACATTAAATAAGGGCAGGAATAAAGGAAATAATGAGCAATATTTGAATCTATGTTCGAAACAAGCTGATCGCTTCCAGCTTCAAGGGGTGACGGGAGTCTTTCCTTTCCTCTTGAGGCAGAAAAAAGAAACCAGGCCCAGGAAAATTTCCTGGGTCTGGTTCTTTTAAGCGGCAATGTCGCCTGATTTTGAGGAGGGTTATTCAAGACAAAGGAGGACTATTCAGAAGGTTGAGTAATGGAGGTTGTCATCTGAATCAGCGTGAAGGGATCCTTATGGGTGGTGATATAAACCACCTTGCCAATTTGCCAAGCCGCCACATTCTCTTCGAATGATTGATTATCTTTCAGCTTCAAATTGATTTGGCCCGCTGTTTCGGGGGCAGGGAGCAGGAATTTCTCGAGGTAGCTCACAACCTCTTTACCTAAATGGGTCGGATCCTTGCCCTCTTGGTTAGCCGCTCGGATATTGAGGCTCCAATTGCCTTCCATCCAATCCAGATAAGACGACCCCATTGCTCCACTTTGATAGCCTGTGATGCCATAACCCAGATCAATTGGTTCACCATTGAAATCTTTGATTTGTTTGATGGCAGCGATAGCCATTTCTTTATTGTCATATTCAATGCGCTGAAAGGAAGCGATCGGAACCTTCTGGTTCAGAATCGGATCATTGACTGAAATCGGGTCTTCTTCACTGTAATATAAGATTTTGAAGTTGTTTATATCAGTCGTTTCTGTGGTAGCAGCGGATAGGTAGCCTGGCATTTCAGGGGTTTGAATGAAATGAGGGAGGGCTTCGTTAGGAAAGTATGCTTGAAGTTCGTCGAGTACTTGTTGAACATGGGCTTCCACAGCGGTCTCTTCGGCAGCATGCAGGGTTCTTGGGCCTTGACTATTCGGTATAAAGGGAGTCGTAAAAGAGATCGAAAGTAGGCTGACTGTCAGATATTTCCAAAATCTTTTCATTGTGATCATCTCCTTATGCTTATTATAAGAAGATGGTCTTTTTTTATCGAGACATGTGAACTTCCCAATAAGAAGATATCATGGTGAAAGCTAAGAATCAGTTAACCCTTAGGTCTTGCCGCTTATTGAACTTATTAAGCAAAACGGATTAAGTATCGCTAGAAGGTTATCACAATATTCAAAATTTATATAGCGTGTCATGAGGCCTTCACTACGATCCCAAAACTTTACTGAAGATGTAACCACAGGGGTCTGTTAATTGACCCTTTCAAGCGAACAGGCACCATTTGTTGCCTATCGCTTTCTATCAAAAATTTGGATAGCTTTTAGCTAAATCTTGAATTTCTTCTGCTGTCAGGTCTGCTTGATCAGTGTAATGGACCTGTTTGATGGATTGGATGATTTGCTTGTCTTGTTCGACTTGATAGGAAATCAGCTGGTGAGAGGTCTTGTCAAATTCAAAGGTCCAAATGCCATGATTATAAGGGGATAGGTCTTCAGGCATCTCCCCCTTGATCTGATAGGTCTGTTCTGCTTCGCTTAGGGTGGGATCCTTTAAGTCCGGTATACGAATTAAGAGGTCCATGAAGATTCCGCGAGGTTCGATCAAGTCCGCCATTTCTCCTTTTTGTTTATAGGGATCCATTTCGGGTGCAGACATTTGGACATATTGACCGTCCAAATAGTAATTAAATTCAGTATTTCCCATTTGTAAGATTTCATAGAATAATCCCTTGGTTTTGTCAAACTTACCCGAGATAGCGGCCGATTCAGCTCCTTCAAAATGGGTCATCTCATAAGCATAATCCATTTGATCCTTATTAAAAGTCATTAAAGCATCAAAAACGACTTGTCGAATGGTGGGGTCCATCTCTTTGGCTCGATCCTCATCCATACTCAAGACATAGGACAAGTAGGTCTGATTTTGTAAATAGGGTTCTTCTTTTGATTGGTTGGCAGAAATTTGTTGGACCGTTTCAATGGTCTCTTGCTGTGTTTGTTGGTCAACCTGGACATGGTAAAAGGCATAGCCTTCGTAAGCTATTAGTGGGATAGCGACTACCAGACTGGTGGTCAAGAGATAGCGTAAGGTTCTTTTTTTCATTACAGTCACTCCTTATTGTGAATATAACTAAACTAATTTGCTTTCATTTTTAAGCGGGGCTGATACCAATATGCACTGTAAGCTAATGCAGTGATCAAGACCATCATTAGGAATCTGACCAGTAAAGTCCTAGCGGTCATCTGTGTGGAGGGATCCGTCATGATCCATTTAAAGCCAACTTGACTATAAAAACTATGCACAATGATGACTAAATTTACTACAAGTCCCAATATGCTATAACCGAGGCAGTGAATGGTGGTCTGTAAGATCAACATTGACCAGAGCGTGATTACCAAATGGATGAAGAGGGAAAGAATAAAGGCAAGAGGCACTCCTTTATCTGCTTGAAAGAATAGGGCAAACAGAATCGATATGAAGACATAGGAGGCGCTATAGATTGCCATCCAAACTAAGCTTATGACAAACAAATGCCTAGGATGACGAATCCGCACAAATTCAAAGGGACTTTCTTGGACTAAGACGTGTCCAAAGAAATTAAACGGGACCAATAAAGGGAAGATATTGAAGCTAAACCAATGCATATTATTGGTCAGGGCGTTTCGATCGTGGATAGAAAAATAAGCCCAACCCCCTCCCTCGCCAATCATAAAGGAGAAGGTACTTAATAAGTAAATGACGAACAAGACTCCAATAAAATAACGGAGTTGGAAGAGGCGATAGCGATTCATGCTTAAATAGTGGAGTGATTCTTTCATAATGATCTTTCCTTATTTGATTGAAAAGTAGTCAGTGCGTTTAAAGGATCGATTGTTGTTGGTGCATCAGGTACCGGTCCAGTTGGTAAGCAGGATATAAAATAAAGCCTATCTTGAGTAAGAGATACACTAAGCCCCTCCAAGTCAGGGGATCACTTTCTTCAATGAAGATCAAAAAAACCGGGTTGAACATGAAGATTAATAATAAGGGGCTGAGGCCTAAACTAATCAAGAGGGCTAATAAACGATGGTTCATTAAGGATTCCATTAAATGACATAAGACACCATAGAGGGTCAAGATGAGCAACTGTTGAACGGATGAATATAAGATGTCCAGTAAGATAAATTCCTGGTCTGTCCAGATTAAATCCAATATCACGGATACCTCACTCAACAGAAACATCAAACCTAAACTCATTAGGAGGATAATCCATTTATACCGACATTGTCGTTTAATTGAGAGGCGGACTTGTTCTAAATTTGTATAATAAGCCCTAAAAAGATAGACCAAGATTAATAAGGTCGGGACAGCAATCCATCTTACAAAATTGCTATCCATGGGCTGATTAATAATAATTTGATAAGGGATGGGTTTGAAGGGGGAATTTTTCAGACTGAAATAACCCCCAACAAGTAGCAAGAAAGCAACAGAGGTATAGAAAATAAGCCCTCTTTGCCAACAGATTCGGATCTTATCGTAGCAAATAACCCTAGTCATGATTCCACTCCCCACGGAAGCCAACATGTTGAAGGTCTTCCATCATAAAGTGACTAAAGGACAAAATCCATTCATTCTTACCAGGTTTAAAGGCCTCCTTAGGAAAGGCGAAGTATAAACGATAATTGTCGCCATCGACTTCACTCGCTGAGAAGATCGGCAAGGTCCGGTATTGCCGGTTAAATATGAGGCCAAAGCCCATATGCTTTTCTTTTGTATTAGAGAGAGGGCCCTCTAGCTCTACTTGGAAGATGAAATCTTCACCTGGGTTGAGAAAGCTAGCGTATTCTTCTTGGAACTGTTCTGTTTCCTGCTCATCTAATTGCCTAATTGAGTGCAGCTGATAGGGGTCCCCTTGCAGGGTAATGATCTCATCTGCTGCATATAAACGAGCGGTCACACCGGATTGTGTTCGATTCACATAAATGATCCGAGTTAGGACGAGGGCAAGAAGTAGAATCGGCAAGATGATTTTATATTTTTTCATCGTTGACCTCCTACAATCCGCCCATCCGCAATCTCGTAGATATGGTCGGAGACTGCTTGAATCAGTTGATCATCATGGCTAGCTATTAAGAAGCCTTTACCGAGGGATTTAATCTTTTGGACGAAACCAATAAAGACCTTGACGGAATCCTTATCCAGACCGTTGGTTGGTTCATCAAGCAAGATCAAGGCTTGGTCTTCCATGAGGGCTTGAACGATGGCCAGTTTTTGCCGCATGCCAAGGGAATAGTTGGATACTTTGATATCTTTGTGTTGGTAGAGGTCTAAGTCTTTTAACAACGATAGGACCTGGTTTTCTTGGTAATTATCTTTTATAGATGCAAGGTATTTCAGATTCTCTAAGCCAGTAAAATGAGGAATGAAATCAGGATTCTCAATAATAACCCCGACATCAATGGGCAAGGGTTGGTTAAAGACAACGGGGTGGTCTTTTAGATAAACTTGGCCACTATTCAACCGCATGCTGGCGATAATCGTTCTTAATAACATTGTCTTGCCTGATCCATTATGGCCAACCAAGCCCACCACTTCACCTTCGTTCACTACCAGGTCAACTTGGTCTAGGACTTGCTTTGAACCAAAAGACTTGGAGACTTTATTAACTTCTAATAAAACCATCTTCTTCACTCCTTCCTAGTCGACACCTAAGTTGCGATCGGATACCTTCCAATGAAATAAGATCCCAATCACTAGCACGATGACGATCCAATAGGCAAGTGTCTGCATCCATAGAGGGCCATCCAGCATCGATAAATGAGAGAGGAGCATCATCGGAACTAAGTTCAAGTAATAAATCCCAAACACGCCAAAGACAAGGGGGGTTAAAAAAATAACAGCAAAAGCAAAGAAATATTCAAAATACTTATAAGATATGAAGTATGAGACGACCAGGCCTAAACAGGTTAAAATCCCCGAAATCAGAAAGATCCACAGGCTGAGAAGTAACCATAAGGTGAAAGGATGGAGGGAATACAAGGTATACATCCAACCTGGCGAAAGACTATTCAGCTGAGTGACAATCGGATCGGGTAAGGTCATGGGGTGTAGCATGAAGAATAGCACCGAACTGACTAGATAGGGACTGACCCCGGCTATCCCACCACCGATAAAGGCCGTCAATAATTGTTGATAATAGTAAGACTTCCGACCAAACCGGACGGATTGGTTGAGAATGATCGACCGCCTTACATCTTCTCGGTAAAGGCCAGCTCCAAAGAAGGCGACCATAATCGGTAAGGTGATCGCATAGACTTCAGAGCCATAACCCGTATGGTCAAAGCAGAGTAACCGCACAAAGGCAGACGGTTCAAATAAATAATTAGGTCGATTATAGGTGTAAAATTGAATGGCACTGATCCCCAAAATATAAGTTAAGAGAATAAGACCATTTCGCTGCAGGAACATGCGCTTCATATTTTCCTTAAATAAAGCCACGGACATCGACTCCTCCTCAATAGGAAGGAGGCCATACGCAGATAAAATTAAAAATTAGAACGCACAGCCTCCTCGTTGACATTTTTATTATTAAATACTATCTGGACTCCATACACCAGATACAGTTGATTTATTTACCCAATAGGGATTTTTGACACCTAATTTACAGGAGGTATATCCCATCTCATTAATATATTGAGAAATATATGAGGATTGACCTGCTCCAATATCAACGTAAGCAGAATTCACATTTTGACCGTTGGGCCCTACCATGAAGCAAGTAACAGTACTAATATTATGAAGACTAAGTACTTTCACGTATGATGAGGTTGCATCCGTCTTGGGTCTTGAGTACGTATATTGAGGTTTAATTCCTCCTAAAGCAAAATGGAAACCAGTATCGCTATGATTATTAGCAGATACCAAACTAGTTGCACCTAAACCTAGGAGAGAAATAATAATTAACAAAGATTTAATGAGTTTATTTTTCAATATGTCTCTTCCTTTCTAATATGCTGCAACGGCCAACGGATCCTATTTATTTGTTTAATTATCTCTCCTTTCTTTACTAGAACAGCCATCTTGTTTACGCTTCCATTATACTAAATACTGGGGGGGGGGACAATAGTTTTTTGAAAATTGGCCGCCAAATCACAAATTTTGGCCGCGAAAGGAATTTTTATAGGAAGAACGGATAATTTATCGTCAGTTTGGTTGAAAGTTAGTGACTTTTATCTACTATCAGCTGATAGAGGAATAAGATGTCTTAAAGGTCGACATGGTTTCCTTCTTGACGCATTGAGTGAATCGCATTAGCATAGTAACAATGAATGAAGTGGTATTCATTACTTGAAAGTCCTGGTTTTGATCAGAAGTTGAGGAGGGTTAGAATGAACAATCCAGAAGCCGTACAGCTCTATATCCCAACATTGGAAGAGCTCGATTTTTACCAATCGCGTCTATTTGATCCGGATACGATGTCTTACAATGCCCCTTGGTTTCCGCCTAATGGATGCATTCCCTTTCCAAAAGAAAAATGGGCACCATGGTATGAACGATGGGTGAATCAAGAGCCTGAGCGTTTTTATGCCTACCTGCAGCGTTCGCGTGACAAGGCTTTTGTGGGGGATGTTAATTTTCATTATAATCCGGAAGACAATTGGTGGGATATGGGTATTGTCATCTTAGCTGAAGAACGGGGCAAGGGCTATGCCAAACAAGGTCTAAGATTACTCTTACAAAGAGCCTTTGAAGTGAATCACCTCTCCTTGTTGCATAATCATTTTGAAAGAGGGAGACAGGCAGCCTACCATCTCCATACATTAAATGGCTTTAAAGAAGGGCATGAGGAAGATGGGATTGTCCATCTCTATTTGACTAAGGAAGACTACTTCAATGGGTTGTCGGATCAGTCAGTCGTTTAATGGTCTTATGATCCTGGCGGGGTTTGGTCATCGTGCAGGCTTTCTTGGTCAATCTGCCTCTTTCGGAAAAGGGATTGTTGAGGGCAAGTCGGTTAATGGCGAGTCTCTTATACCGAGTCTTTCTGTTGGAGAGGACGGTTTTATAAAGTGAATAGAAGGCTTTAAGTCGTTCAGATTTTTACTGATCGTTCCACTCGGCATTTTTCGTAATGAATGGAATTACTGGATTGAAGATCGTCTAATGATCCTTCAACCATATCAATACAGAACACCTTTGCTTGCCAAAGGGTTCTTTTTTTATTGGTTTATTTATGTAAAGAGAGCAGTCTGTGAATAATGATGACTGGCTGCATGAAGAACAATCCAAATGAGCGAAGTTCATTTCATTTAGATAAGACTGAAGAAGCAAGGAAGTTTTTAACCATCTTTATGCAAACTTTATACCGTCGTCTAAACCCTTAGACCGTCTTAATATAAATCGATTTATAATAGCAAAAAATGAAGTTAGGAGGAAAAGTCATGATGTCTGATATTGTGATGTTAATTCTTTTAGTGATTTGTTTCGCTATCCTTTTACTTTTTGTGGATTGGTGCGATAAACAAGTCGAGTCGAAAGAATAGAAAGGGGTTTAAAAATGATTTACGTTCTTGGCGGTGTCGTTTTAATTTTGGGTGTCTACCTGATCTATGCTTTGGTTCATCCTGAAAAATTCTAAAAAAAGGAAGAAGAAACATGTTACAACTTGCGTTAACTCTTTTGTTTTATATGGTGATGGTGATTCCGGTTGGGTCTTATTTGTACCATATTGCAGCTGGTAAAAAGACATTTTTCGACCCGGTCTTTGATCGAATAGACCGTCTTATTTATAAGGTGAGTGGCATTGATCCGGGTAAAGAAATGAACTGGAGTCAATATGCTCTAGCTCTCATTGGGACCAATGCTGTTATGGTGCTGCTAGGATATATCGTCTTAAGGATACAAAGCATTTCGCTGTTTAATCCTAACGGGATTGGAGCGATGGAAGCCTCACTTTCATTCAATACGATTATTAGTTTTATGACAAACACCAACTTACAGCATTACTCAGGTGAATCGGGTCTGAGCTATCTTTCTCAGATGTTGGTGATTACTTTTATGATGTTTGTCTCAGCAGCGAGTGGTTATGCTGCTTGTATTGCATTTATCCGTGGTCTTGCAGGTAAGACTAAGTACAACGTAGGGAACTTTTTTTCAGACCTTGTACGGATTACAACGCGCGTACTCCTTCCATTCTCATTGATTGGAGGATTAATGCTAGTTTGGCAAGGAGTGCCTCAAAACTTTAATGGGAATGTGATTGTCGATACGATAGAGGGGGCTAAACAGGTTATTGCAATGGGCCCAGTTGCTGCTGTTGAAATTATTAAACATCTCGGTACGAATGGTGGAGGGTTCATTGGAGCGAATTCTTCAACTCCGATCGAGAATCCAACAATGCTGACAAATTTAATCGAATTATATTCAATGATGTTGCTGCCGGGTGCTTGTGTGATTACTTTCGGTAAGATGGTCCGTGACCGGAAATTAGAAAAGAAATTGAAGAGTGGTCTCTTATCAGCAGATAGACAAGATTTACAGAGAAGTTTGACGGTTCGTTTATTTGGAAGTGAAGGTCGGACCATATTCGCAACGATGGGAGTGATCTTTCTAATTGGATTGGGTGTGTGCTTTTGGGCAGAGTCACAAGGGAATCCGTTACTTGCTGATTTAGGTCTTTCACAATCGATGGGAAGCATGGAGGGGAAAGAAGTCCGTTTTGGAGTCGCACAATCAGCCTTATTTACAACCACTACGACATCGTTTACAACCGGTACAGTCAATAACATGCATGATACTTTAACACCGATTGGTGGGATGGTTCCGCTTTTACATATGATGCTCAATGTGGTATTCGGGGGCAAGGGAGTCGGCTTGATGAACATGATTATGTATGCGGTTCTGGCTGTCTTCATTTGTGGACTGATGATAGGACGTACACCAGAATATCTTGGTAAGAAGATTGAAGGACGTGAGATGAAACTGACTGCGCTCTGTATCATCATTCATCCATTTTTAATTCTAGCTTTTTCTGCTTTGGCTATCGCCACGACGGGCGGTTTAGAAGGCATTACCAATTCGGGCTTCCACGGACTTTCCCAAGTGCTTTATGAGTTTTCATCTTCGGCTGCAAATAACGGATCGGGTTTTGAGGGATTGGCTGATAATACAATCTTTTGGAATATTACCACCGGTCTAGCTATGTTCTTTGGACGTTATTTGTCGATCGTGATTCAGCTTGCGATAGCGGGATCCATGATGAAGAAGAATTTTGTTAATGACTCCGTAGGGGCTCTGCATACCGATACAGTGGCATTCCCAATGATACTTGTTGTTGTTGTCTATATTTTTGCTGCACTAACGTTCTTCCCAGTGCTTGCACTCGGACCGATTGCAGAACATTTAACGCTTTGGATGTAGGAAGGGAAAGTTATGATGACCAAAAAACACAATAAGAAGTTGATTTCTCCCCAAATTTTGAAGCAGGCGATAATTGGCTCCTTTATAAAGTTAAATCCGCGATACATGATGAAGAATCCTGTGATGTTTGTGGTAGAAGTAGGATGTTTCATTACCCTGCTTTTATCTTTCTTCCCAGGCCTATTTGGTGACGCGGCAACGGATGATCAACAAATCTACAATATGATTGTTTGCGCTGTATTATTTGTCACAGTCTTGTTTGCTAATTTTGCAGAATCTGTAGCAGAAGGAAGAGGAAAAGCCCAGGCAGCGAATTTGAAGAGAACACAAAAGGATACCATTGCACATCTCTTGGGTGAAGATGGAAAGATGCGTGAAATTCATTCAGGCGAATTGAAAAAAGGGGACCTCGTGATGGTTTCTGCGGGCGAAATCATTCCGGGTGATGGTGAAGTGATTGAAGGAATTGCTTCCGTCGATGAATCCGCCATAACAGGTGAATCCGCTCCCGTTGTTAGAGAGTCTGGAGGAGACTTCAGTTCAGTTACAGGAGGGACGATGGTGATCTCGGACTGGTTAAAAATTCGGATTACATCTGATCCTGGTAACAGTTTCTTGGAACGGATGATTGCTCTGGTTGAAGGCGCTTCTCGAAAGAAAACACCCAATGAAATTGCGTTGAATACTTTGCTGGTTTCGTTGACGATTATTTTCTTAATTGTTATTGTGACCCTTTATCCAATTGGTCAGTACTCGGGTGTTCAGCTTTATGTTTCGACCTTGATTGCCTTAGCAGTCTGCTTGATCCCAACAACGATCGGTGGCTTACTTTCGGCAATTGGGATTGCGGGGATGGACCGAGTGACCCGTTTCAATGTCATCGCGATGTCTGGAAAGGCAGTAGAGGCTTGTGGGGATGTCGACACGATGATTCTGGATAAGACTGGAACCATTACTTATGGGAATCGTCTAGCGGCTGATTTTATTCCAGTAGAGGGTGCAGACCGTAAGGAACTCATCCATCATGCAGCTTTAACTTGTTTTCATGATGATACCCCAGAAGGAAAGTCCACCTTGGAACTTGCTCGTCGAATGGGAGACAGTAGTAATGAAATTCCTGGGACTCGCTTTATCGAATTTACAGCTCAGACAAGAATGAGTGGTGTGGACTTGCCTGACGGAACAAAAATTCGTAAAGGGGCTTCGGATGCAATTGAAAAGTTTGTAACGGAATTAGGAGGGAAGCTTCCAAATGATCTAAGAGAAGCGGTCGAAAGAGTTTCAAGTTTAGGTGGTACACCACTGACCGTTTGTGAAAATAATCGTGTTTTAGGTGTCATTTATTTGAAGGATACGGTAAAAGAAGGTATGGCAGAGCGCTTTGAACGCCTACATGCGATAGGAATAAAGACCATTATGTGTACGGGTGATAATCCCTTAACAGCTGCAACAATAGCAAAAGAAGCGGGTGTTGATGGATTCATTGCAGAATGTAAACCGGAAGATAAGATTGAAGTCATCAAGAAGGAACAAGCAGAAGGCAAAGTGGTTGCCATGACGGGAGACGGGACAAATGATGCTCCAGCACTTGCTCAAGCCAATGTCGGATTAGCCATGAACAGTGGAACAACAGCTGCTAAGGAAGCGGCCAATATGGTCGATCTTGATTCGGATCCGACTAAGATTCTGGAGGTCGTGGAAATCGGTAAGCAGTTGCTCATCACCCGCGGCAGTCTCACGACATTTTCGATTGCAAATGATATTGCAAAATACTTTGCGATTATCCCTGCCATGTTCATGCAAGCAATTCCGGAGTTAAATGTCTTGAATATCATGAACCTTGCGACTCCAAACACAGCGATACTATCCGCTTTGATTTTTAATGCCTTGATCATTCCTTGCTTAATCCCATTGGCTATGAAGGGTGTTCAGTACCGTCCTATGTCTTCGGGCAAATTACTACTACGTAACATGATGATTTTCGGTGTGGGTGGGATCATTACCCCATTTATCGGGATTAAATTAATCGACATGCTCCTTTATCCCTTATTGGGTTCATTGGGTATGTAAAGGAGGAAATCGTGATGAATAAAAAAATTAAAACTTTATTTCATGGGGGCCGTCAAGCATTCTCGGTCTCTCTTGTCCTAATGGTCATTTGTGGATTTCTTTTCCCAATTCTTTTGACAGGACTTTCGGCAATCTTTTTCCCTTACCAAGCAGAAGGAAGCCTATTGAAGGTTAAAGATAAGGCTGTTGCATCCGAAAATGTGGGACAAGAATTTTTGGAGGATTATTATATGTGGAGTCGTCCGTCGGCCTACCACTATAATGTGTATACGGAAAATAAAGAAGGCGATAAAAGGTATCAAGATGGGAGTGAATTTCCGGGAATCGCTTCAGGATCGAACAACTATGCCCCTTCTAATCCTGACTTAATCAAGCGCGTTGAAGCAGATATGCAGGACTTCCTAGATAAGAACAAAGGGATTCAGCCTGAGGATATCCCGACGGATCTGTTGACAGCTTCTGGGTCTGGACTAGATCCGCATATTTCACC
Organism: Facklamia languida CCUG 37842; assembly: GCF_000245795.1. GTDB lineage: Bacteria > Bacillota > Bacilli > Lactobacillales > Aerococcaceae > Facklamia > Facklamia languida. Next base: position 1,114,302 of record NZ_JH601133.1, read on the forward strand.
TGAATCAGCAAGGATTCAAATCCCTCGGATCGTGGAGGCTTCTGGATTAAGCAAAGCACTTGTTCAAAACATTATCAAGAAGCATACAGATGAAAAATTATTAGGGGTTATGGGAGAAGAAAGTGTCAATGTCGTGAAGGTAAATATTGAGATTGCTAAGGAAATGGGCTTAATTCAGGATGAATAGAGGCATTCTTTGACCAAAAAGGAGGTGAAAGAGATGTTGTTGCGACCCTATCAAGAAGCCTCTAAGACGGTGATTCAAATAAAGAGAGCAGATGATACAATAAGCCCTGGTCAGGAACTATTGGCTATCTTATGTGATTTCAATGAGTGGCTAGGAATTACCGACACACAAGCTTGTATCTGCGAATCGACCGATGAGACAACGCTCTATATTTTTTATCGGGATGTTGCCTTTGACATTGCAGATTTTTGGGATCTCTTTGCCTTACGAATGGCCAAGATTAACCAGATTTGGGGTTTATGTGTCTTTGGAACAACAGACCGTCAAGACTCGATTCGATTATTTGCTGACTTAGTAGGATCATCTCTGGAACTGGGACAACAGACTATCTCTGGGAATCGGTCGGAGGTGGTTTGGACACCTTGTTTTCAAGTCCTTTGCAATGACAAAGAGACTGCTGAGGGGCTGATGGAATTACTTGAGACGCTCAACTGGTCGCTAGGTGTTGCTGCTATGCGTTGGGAAAAAACAAACTTTGTTAAGCAGCAAGATTTGGTCTTGTTGCCCCAAAGTCGCACCTATTTTTGCTATGCGGGCTTGCAAAATTATCTTGATTCAAAAGATTTATTGGAGTCTTTGAGCTTCAACCAAAAGATAGACCTTTGGAAGAGTTTTTTGCGAGATGGCATCGAAACTACTGAGTTTGAATGGTTACAACATTCAATTGGTCAAGATTGCCTAAACAACCGGATGGAATGGGAACTCTCCTTGCATGAATCCATGAAGCAGCTAGGCTTTCATATGACCAATCAAAATCATCAGTTTGAGCTCTATGACCAAACAGGTGAAAGATGCTACTTCGGTGCGAATAGCCAGCGACCTGCTGAATGGGCTTTTATCAAAATTCTGTTTCCAATCAATGATTAAACCTCTTGTCCAGGTTGGTACAACATGACTAGGCAAACGGGACAAATACGTGTATGATCGTCTCAAAATAATAAGAATTTCCCAGTGAAATCCTTGTTAAAAGGATATTTTCTACCTGCCTTCCACTTTCTCCGTTTATTAGTCTCCTTGGTCTGTCCCTTGACATTTAACTGTAGAATTTCATGGTAACTGGCTTGAAAAGGGATCATTGAGTCGATATTCTGTATACAATAAAGGTCTAAAAGAAAGGAGACAAAAGGTGAAGCCGTCTCAAGTTAATATCGTTAAAATGATGATTCCAAAAGTCTCAATTGCTTTGTTACATGTAAATGATACGGTGCGCCAGGGGTTAGAGGTGATGCGTTATCATGGATACACAGCCATACCTGTTGTGGATGACAAGGAGGGCTACTTAGGTAGCGTGACCGAGGGGGATTTTCTCCGCCATATTCTTACAACAGGTAAGTCCGATTTAAAGAGTCACGAGCAATACCGGATAGGGGAAATCTTTCGAAAAGATTTTTGTAAACCTCTCCCTATTTACGCCCCTCTCAATGAGCTGGTTTCAGTATCCTTCGAACAAAATTTTATTCCAATTGTCGATGATCGCAATAGTTTTTGTGGGATTGTGACGAGAAGGTCTCTTATTGAAGCCTTATATCTGGATGAATTTTAATTCTCTGGGACAAATTATCTAAACAAGCTTTATTTAATGAGCTTTCTGTTTGGTTCATCTTGCTTCTTTGATTGAAGAGGGTGACAGGCTTTGGTGAAGTGATCTTTCAAATGGGTTTATAAGGCAGGTCGCATTTAAAGGGTTGGCTCAAGTGTTTTAATGTCATGACAGATTGGCATCACATATCGCTTTTTAGGGGGGGATTATTTGGAACATTCGAATCATACGCCAGAGCAATTGCTCAAGGTTATTCAGGAGGAAGAAAAGAATAAAGAACTGGGCCAGTTAAAAATTTTTTTTGGTTATGCTGCTGGAGTTGGAAAGACGTACGCAATGCTTGAAGCAGCTCATTTGGCAAAAGAGCGTGGAATGGATGTGGTGATTGGGTATATCGAACCCCATACCCGCCCCAAAACTATGGCCCTCCTGCGAGGACTCGAACAGCTGCCCAATTTGCAGATAGCCTACAATGGGATCCGCCTTCGTGAATTTGACCTAGATGCGGCACTTCAAAGAAAACCTGAAATTGTGATTGTCGATGAATTGGCTCATACCAATGCGGTTGGCTGTCGTCATGAGAAGCGGTATCAAGATATTGAAGAATTATTAAATGCAGGCATCGATGTTTATACAACCATTAATGTTCAACATATTGAAAGTTTGAATGATACGGTCTCATCCATCACAGGTGTCAGGGTGCGAGAACGAATACCGGATTTTGTTTTTGACCGTGCGGACCAGGTGGAATTGGTCGATATTGAGCCCCAAGATTTGATTGACCGTTTTCAAGAGGGAGACGTCTATAAAGAACACCAGGCGAGACAGGCTCTTCAAAATTTCTTTTCAATTAAGAATTTAACTGCCTTAAGAGAAATCGCAATGCGGCGGTGTGCCGATAAGGTCAATCGGTTGACCGAAAGTGCCAATATCACGAACCTCTCGGATTATCATACGGATGAGCATATCCTTGTATGCCTGTCGCCTTCACCATCGAATGCCAAAGTCATTCGAACGGCTGCTCGCATGGCAAATGCTTTCAAAGGCATTTTTACAGCGCTCTATGTCGAAACACCTGAATTTGCTGATATGAGTGATCAGAATCAAAAGCGCTTTCGTGCCAATATGCACCTGGCAGAACAGCTAGGCGCTACCATTGAGACGGTTTATGGGGAAGACATTCCTTTTCAAATTGCAGAGTTTGCCCGGCTATCCGGTGTCTCTCAGATTGTCATCGGACGTAGTGCCGCTATAAAAAAGAAATTTCTTGGCCAAAAAACACTGGTCGAAAAACTAATATCTGATGTCCCCAATATGGATGTTCATATTATTCCAGACATCATTTCGGCTGATTCCTTTTATCGCCTATTAAAGATAAGAATGAAGGTTGATCTTCACTTTTCGCCTTTAGACCTACTTAAAAGTGTCGTAATTTTATTAGCAAGTAGCTTGATCGGCTTCGTGTTTCAGAGGTTTGGCTTTGTCGAAGCAAACATTATCATTGTGTATGTGCTTGGGGTCCTCCTCATCTCGGTGGTCACCAAGAATCGGGTTTACAGTTTAATTTCCTCAGTTGTCAGTGTTCTCTTGTTTAATTTCCTTTTCACTGATCCCAAATATACCTTTCAAGCCACTGGCCAGGGTTATCCGGTAACCTTTATCATTATGTTTTTAGCTGCTTTTATAACCAGCTCTTTAGCCCTACAATTGCAGCGGAACACTTTGCAGTCTGCTAAGGCTGCTTATCGGATCAAAGTGTTATTTGATACCAACCAACTCCTCCAGAAGGCATCTGATAAGGAGGAAATTGTATCAACAGCGGCTAGCCAGTTAAATAAATTACTCGGTAAAGACATTATTATTTATTTAGTAGATAACAACATGCTTGGGGCACCGATGTTTTTTTCCTTACAGGAAAAGCCAGTGACTCCCGAATTGATATCGAATAACGAAAAGGCGGTCGCCAGTTGGGTCCTTAAAAATAACAAGCATGCTGGAACGACGACGAGGACCTTCTCCAATGCTCTGGCCAGATATTTAGCCGTCCGGGTGAATGATCGGGTCTATGGTGTAGTGGGTATTGTGATGAGGGAAGAGCCTTTAGACACCTTTGAGAATAGTATCCTACTCTCTCTTTTAGGTGAGTTCGCTCTATCATTAGAGAATGAACACAATGCTAGGGAAAAAGAAGCTGCTAAGATTCTCGCCAAGAATGAGCAGTTGCGAGCCAATATTCTTCGGACCATCTCTCATGATTTGAGAACACCTCTAACTTCTATTTCTGGAAATGCAAGTAATCTGATTTCGAATAGTGAAGGCTTTGATGATGAAACGAAAAAGCAGTTATACAAAGATATTTATGACGATTCCATGTGGCTCATCAATCTGGTTGAAAACTTGCTGACTGTGACTCGGATTGAAGAAGGGCGGATGAACCTTCGAATCACTGAGGATTTGGTTGAGGACGCAGTCGCAGAAGCGCTTCAATTTATCAATCGAAAGAGTGAAGGCCACTCGATTCGAGTTGAACACAAAGAAGATTACCTACTGGCTAAAATGGATATCCGATTGATTGTACAAGTGATCATTAATATTTTGGATAATGCTATTAAATATACGCCCAAAGATTCCCATATCGTGATTAAAACAGAAAAACACGGCGATAAAGCAGTCATATCCATCGCAGATGATGGTGAAGGTCTCTCAGATGAAAGTAAGAAAAGAGTGTTTGACCGGTTCTATAATGGATCGAACACTCTGGCTGATAGCCGCAGAAGTCTTGGGTTAGGCTTGTCACTTTGTCAGTCGATTGTCAATGCTCATGGTGGAGAAATCTTTGTGAGGGACAATCAGCCACATGGTACAGTGTTTACCTTTACATTACCCACAGGGGAGGTGCAAATTCATGAATAACTCATTGATCCTAGTTGTAGAAGATGATACATCAGTGAGAAATTTGATCACAACAACCCTCAAAGCGCATAATTATCGTTTTTTGACCGCCTATAATGGCTCCTCAGCAATCGCTGAAGCTTCTTCTCACAATCCCGATATCGTCTTGCTAGATCTAGGTCTACCCGATATGGATGGGGTTGAAATTATTCAAACGATTCGGTCCTGGTCGAACATGCCAATTATCGTGATCAGTGCACGTAGTGAGGATAGTGATAAGATCAATGCACTTGATGCAGGGGCGGACGACTATCTAACAAAACCTTTTTCTGTGGAAGAATTACTGGCCAGGATCCGTGTCACTCAGAGACGTCTTCCCATAATGCAACGGAGTTCCTCAGAAGAAACGTCTGTCTTTGTGAATGGAGACTTGCGATTAGACTATGCCGCTGGATGTGTCTTCCTTAATGAAGAAGAATTGCACTTGACACCGATTGAGTACAAATTACTTTGCTTGCTGGCCAAACATGTTGGGAAGGTCTTGACGCATACCTTTATTACGCAAGCGATTTGGGGGAGAAGTTGGGATAATGATATTGCTTCTTTGCGGGTATTTATGGCCACACTGCGCAAAAAAATTGAAAACCAGGCGAATTCGCCGCAATATATCCAAACCCATATTGGTGTCGGCTACCGCATGATGAAGGTAGAATAATGGCTCCCATATTAAGGAAAGTTTTTCAGGTGACCCTATCTGAATTTATAATTAGTCATTCACCGAATCAGTTGAAGCTAGGATGATTTCCTATTTTTTCCCAAAACGCTTTTTAATTTGGGGCTATAAAAAATTTGAGCAAGCTTAAGAAAACTAGAACCTTATGATTGGTTGGCTGAGTTGTGCTCTTTAAGATTGGAGTAGGATGGCCCCATTCCAATCTTATTCGAGGAGATCCGATCGATTAGGGCATCCGGTCTCTGCCATGCTTCTACTAACCAAAAAACAGTCAATCCGCTACTCGCTGCCGATTAAAGGTTTTGAATGACCTTTTAGGGGGCTGCTGATGGATCGACTGTTTTTTATTTTAAAGCATCTTTACTTTATTGACATTTGACGTAGGCTTGAATGGCATCGCAGACATATTGAGCCGTGCCTTCACCGAATTGGTCGATGTTCTTTTTGAACTCAGGGTCTTGAATGTAACCGTAACCGATCGATGAGAAGACTTCTAGGCTACAGTCAAAAGCGTAAGTGCATAAGTAGTGATGCAATCTTCCTGCCAAATCAACGTTTTCTTGACTTGTTGGATTGAATCCATCAGTCTTATTTTGAGCGAAAGCAAAGAAAACATCATTAAATTCATCTGTTGTTTCCTGTTCTTTTCCTTCTTGCTTTTTAAACGCTTGTTCAACCACTTCTTTTCCGTAGCGATCGATGGCCGTCTGCTTATATTTTGAATGATCCTGGTAAGTAAACCCAGCAAACTTATCTTGAGTGGACATGGTGATTCTCCTTTCATGAGCTGAGATCGTTTTTTCTAAAGTGTCGATCAGTGTTAGGAGTTTTTCTTTCTCTTTGAGCATTAACTGAAGCTGATTTTGAAGGTGTGAGAGTACTTTTGTATCCTCTTCTCTAAGCAGGACTTTGATCTTCTTCAAGGGAAAGCCTAGGTATTTGTAGAACAAGATCATCTGAAGAAAAGATAGGTCTTCTTCAGAGTAGTAGCGGTAGCCATTTTCCTTCTTCTGAGGAGACAATAAGCCAATCGCATCATAATGGTGTAAAGTGCGCACCGATACACCACTCATTTCACTCACTTCTTTAATCTGATACATTCAATTTCCTCCTAACATTTTTCAGTATAAACTATGACGTAAGGGGAGGGTCAACCTTCTTTTTACTTAAGTGTCGCTACTGACCAAGCTGGGTGATGAAAGCCATAAAATAGCTTCCAATGGGCACACTATTGTTTAGGGCAAGTAACCAGGTCGATATAGGCATTGGATTGGTCGAGTTTCCCCCTATGATTAGAAAAAGACGACTGCCTGGAGTATAATTGATGAAGATAATGGATGGTAGCATGGTTAAGACTAGTTCATAGTGGTTATCAAATAAAAAAATAAGGGTGTAAGTCAGAACAGAAGCTATCTACATCCTTTAATTAAAGGAGAGTAGGATCGGAATGGATCTTCTAAGAGTATTATTACCTGTAATTTTAATCTGTGTGCTTGTTGTTTATATCATCTATTACACAGTGAAGAAGGGAAAAGCAAAATCAAGTGAGGAAGAACAAAAAGAAGAGAATCACATGACGGAAGGCATGGCAGTTGGGATGTGTCTGGGTACAGCAGTCGGTGTGGCACTCGGCTCAGAGAATATCGCCATCGGCATGTCCATTGGCATGTTGTTGGGCATGATTGTGGGGATGAGTCGTCCTAAATAGAGGTTGATGAATGATGGATACAGGTGAAAGGAATGCTACATGAATAAAGCGATTATGATTCGAACCGTCAAGATTGCGCTAGCAGCCCTCTTGGCCATTTTTTTAGCCCAATGGCTAGGCCTTGAATTCTCGTCAGCCGCGGGGATTATTGCGATCTTAAATATTTTTGAGACCCGAAAAGCCACGATGCAAGGTGGCTTGAAGCGAACTGTGTCGGCTGTGATTGCTTTATTTGTTGGAGGGGTTCTCTTTGAGCTGATTGGCTATGATACTTGGGTCTTTGGCTTATATTTATTAATTTTTGTTCCGGTCTCCTTCTTATTAAAAGTTGAAATCGGCCTGGGTCCCTCAAGTGTCCTTTTGACCCATCTTTTGGCCTTTGGCGAAATTAACCTAGGAATTATTCTAAATGAAATGGGACTCGTCATCATTGGGACGTCATTTGCCATGTTGACCAATTATTATGCGCCCAATAGTCAATCTGAGTTGATCCGCTTGATTGAAGGAATTGACCGAGAAATTGAATCCTTACTTAAGCTCTATGGTCAGTCCTTAGTGGATTCCTTGGATGTCCAAGCCTATGAGGACTTGATCGATACCTTGGAGAAAGATCTATCGGATGCGATTGTCTTGGCTGTGACTGAACAGGACAACCTAATTGAGCATAGCAGTGACCTCCTCTATATCTTGCGTTTGAGGGAGATGGAACTCGACCTTCTTCAGGACATGTATGATAATCTCAAAACCATCCCACCCGAATATTCGGATGGTCAGCTGGTCTCCGATATTCTCATTCAAACGGCAAATAGCTTAAATAAGGAAGCCGATATTCAAAAGATGAAAGACCGAGTGGCCTATCTCAAAGACCACTTCCATATGATGCAACTCCCTCAAACTCATGAGGAATTTGCGATTCGTGCTGCGATCTTCCAAGTCTTCCGTGACCTGGACCAGTTCATCGAAATTAGCAATCGGATTAATCTAAAGGCAAAATCTAAAGGAATTCTGGCTGGGTTGTTGATTAAGACGAAGTAAAGGGCTTACGAACTAGCTGAAGGTGGATGAAGAAGGATCGTGTTCTCTAGTTCATTCGAAAGCTAATTATTAAATTTTCTGATAACAGTTAATAATGAAGAGACCATCTTTAGGTTAGGATGGTCGTTTTTTGTCTATTTATTTATCGAAGAACCTTATTTGAAGACTGGTAGGACTCATTCCTACAATAGGGAAGGAGAAGTATGATCCAGAAAGAAGGGTAATCAGTGCAATACAATTCTGCTATAGATCTTATTGGAAATACGCCATTGCTGAAATTAAATCGCGTATTTAAACAAGAGCAGGCAAATGTCTACGTCAAGTTGGAAATGTTCAATGCAGCAGGGTCTGTTAAAGATCGAGTCGCTCTGAGGATGATTGAAGCCGCTGAACAATCAGGTGAATTAAAACCAGGTCAGACGATCCTGGAGTGTACCTCCGGGAATACAGGAGTTGGATTAGCCATGGTTGGAGCTTTAAAGGGATATCCTGTGATTATCGTGATGTCTAAGAAGGCTAGTCGAGAGCGACAGCAGTTAATTTCGGCCTATGGGGGGCAGGTGATTTTATCATCAAGTCCAGGAGGAATTGCAGAAGATGTCGACCGTTATCGACAAATTGCTAAGGACAAGGGATATTTTTTTATGTCGCAATTCTGGAATAGGGAGAATCCTCGATCTCACTACGAATCAACCGGTCCGGAAATTGTGAAAGATTTGGGCCAAGCTCCGGATGCACTATTTGCAGGAGTCGGTACGGGTGGAACCTTGACAGGTACAGGAAGTTATCTAAAAGAATGTAATCCTAGTTGCCAGGTCTATGCGATTGAACCGAGTGAAGCTGCTGTCTTATTGGGTGGAGAGGATGGTGAACACCAAATATCCGGTATAGGGGTGTCTATTTTGCCTGGAATTCTGGATCAGAGTCTGATTGATAAAGAACTAACGGTTAATTCCGAAACTGCAATCGACTGGGTTAAGCGGTTAGCACAGGAAGAAGGACTCTTCCTAGGAGCCTCCTCTGCTGCTGCTATAGCCGCAGTCAATCAGGTGATTGATCAATTTGAAAGTGACCAGAACTTAGTCGTGATTTGCCCTGACTCAGGAGAGCGCTACTTATCAATGGAATTGTTGCCGAACCATGTGATGGATGATCAATAGAAAGAGGGATATTATGAATGATTTTTTAACACGCGCAATACACAGCGGCCGCTTAGAAGATAGCCAATACCCGGGGCCTTCCTATCCAATTTATTTGTCTTCAACTTATAACCAAGCGGGTATCGATAGCTTTGGTGAATTTATGTACTCTCGCTCAGGGAACCCAACCAGGTCTCACTTGGAAGAGCAAGTGGCAAGTATTGAGGACTGCCAACATGTATTAGCTACTTCATCTGGGATGGCCGCAACCGCAATTGCCCTATCTTTCCTACAGGCCGGAGATAAGATCCTGTTGAATTCAAATGTCTATGGTGGGACTTGGACCTATGTTTCTGACTTCTTGAAGCAGAAAGGAGTTCATTATGAGATAGTAACAGACTTTAATGTCTATCAATTTGACGAGCTTGATCCTTCGGTCAAAGCAGTTTTCATCGAAACACCTTCAAATCCTTTGGTCGAAGTGACGGATATTGCGTATGTTGCCCAGGCTGCTAAGCAAAAAGGGATCAAAGTAATTGTAGATAATACATTTATGACAGCTTACCTTCAAGAGCCATTAAAGTTGGGGGCAGATGTGGTCGTTTATTCTGCAACCAAGTATTATGGTGGGCACTCTGATTTGATTGCAGGTTTGATTGCGCTCAATGATTCAACATTATTTGACATTTACAAGAAACAACGCAAGCTCTATGGATCACCGCTTGCTCCTTTTGACTGTTTCTTGTTAAGTCGAGGGATTAAGACAATGCCTCTGCGGATCGATCGTCAAGAGTCAAATACTCAAGCGATTGTTTCCTTTCTAAAGGATCACCCCGCTTGTGACCGTATCTATTACACTGGATTGGACCCTGAATCGGATTCATACGCAATCCAAGTCAAACAAGCAAAAGGATTTGGCTCATTAATCTCTTTTGAACTCAATGAATCATATCATTTGGAAGCCTTCTTTAAAGCTCTGAAGGTCTTTGATTTGGCAGTTTCTTTAGGCGGAGTTGAGTCTTTAATTTGTTTGCCAGCTACGATGACACACGAAGATTATGCGCCAGAGCTACTCCATCAGATTGGAATTAAGTCAAACCTCTTGCGGATAGCGATCGGTATCGAGGGAATTGAAGATCTGAAAGAAGATCTGAGACAAGCCTTTGAAGCAGCCAAGATTTAGTCAAAAAAACAAAACTGCTCCTTTGATTGGAGCAGTTTTTTGTTTAACGTTTGAGAATTTCTTGATTGTAAGCTTCATAGATATTGAGGTAATCTGCACCATCTAATAAGAGCTGATAACGATCAGGTCTTCCCTCGACCCATTTATTGACCCCTTCCATCCGCATTTCTTTGGCAACAAGGGGGTCATCTTTATCCATTTTTAGCATTAAGTCGATCAGCTTATGATAGTCTTCAGATTTTTCTTTGTCTAAATTGGGTTGACCAAGGAAGATACAGTGGTCCCAGACAGGTGTGCGTCCAATAACTTTTAGCTCCCAGTCCATATAGACACCAAAAGCGAGCTCTTTTAAAAAGTTACGGTAGAAAGAGACTGCACAGTCAATTTGGCCTTCATACATCGCACGTATCCCCTCGTTTTGAGTAGGAAAATTCACTTCTTGATAGTCTTTGTTGATTTCTAAGCCAGCTTCTCGCAAATATTGTGCTGGAATGATTCGAGACTCAGCAGAATATTTGGGGCCAGTCGAGATGGTCTTCCCTCTGAGGTCTTCAATTGACTGGATAGGGCTGTCAGACCGTGTAATAAAAACAGAATGGCAATCAATGTCTGTGTCTTCAGCGAGCGGAGCTAGTTGTTTGCCATCAAGGTGATGATTTATAATCGCATAATTTAAGGGACCACCCCAGAAGAGATCAGCTTTACCATCGAGAAAATAATTTAAAGCGGTATTAGCAGGTGAGAGGTGAAGTACCTCAATTTCAAGTCCATTCTTAGCAAAGTAAGCAAGATAAGCATCAAAGATCTCGACATAAGCAGCTGAAGCATCCATTGTAATCGTTAGTTTATTCAAAATTTAAACCTCCTTATTCAATCTAACCTTATCATAGTCAAAAGAATAAGGTTCAGCTAAGTAAATTTGAGATTTATTTATGAAATTTTTAAATGAATAGAGGGGAATTATGAAAGATATCTACTTTTTAAGCAGCAAAAAAAACTTATCATCCGATGATTGATCAATTAATCACAAACCATGGATGAACCAATAGGTTATTTTTGATTGATTGAATAAGATAATAAATATTATGGTCGAATATCAAATGCGGTTGACCCTTTACCATTGTCTAGGTAGGATAAAGCTGTTGTCTATAGGTCCAACCTTACTGGCGAGTCAACCTAGAGACAAGCTTATAAAAGATTAAAGGAGGAAAAAGATTGTCAAAGTATTATGACGAGGCCAGAAGTTTCGGTGAGAAGTATCTCGCACCTTTTGCTAGAGAGGCAGACCAGAAGGGTGCATTTCCACGGGAAGCGATCCAAGCGCTTAGAGAGAATGGTTATTTTGGTTTGGTGATACCAGAAGCTTATGGTGGTCAAGGCCAAGATATCGGTGCTCATGCAGAAGTTTGTACGGCACTAGCAGAATGGGATGCTTCGGCTTCTCTTTGCTATATGATGTCGAATGTAGGGGCCTATTGTTTATCGCTCTATGCTGGAGAAAAGTTAAAGCAGGAAATTTTGCCAAAAGTAGCTTCAGGGGAAGCTATTTTAGCCTTAGCCTATTCAGAGACAGGAAATGGGACACACTTCTATTTACCAGAAATGGAAGAAGTAACCGAGGACGGCTATTCGATTTTAAATGGACGCAAAAGCTTTGTAACAACAGCTAGAGAGGCTGATTATTATTTGACAATCAGTCGTAATGTAGAAGATGGTTCGACGAACTTATGGGTTGTACCATCTAATACAGAGGGTCTATCTTTTGAATCTAATTACGATGGAGTGGGTCTACGTGGAAATGTATCAGACCCAATGGTTTTAAAGGATGCCAAAATTGACCACTTCTATCGGATCCAAGGAAATGGTGATGGAGATCGATTAATCTTTTTAGTAGGCTTAGCTTCATCTTCAGCTGGAATTGCGATGGCGATTGCTAGAGAAGCGACTCGCTATGTTAAAGAACGAACTTACTCCAATGGACGTTCATTGGGAGAGATTGAAACAGTTGAAACCAATTTAGCTGAGCTTTATGCCCGTGCTTATGCAGCGAGAGAGACACTTTTTGCAGCGGCTTATAATGTTCAATCTGGAGCTGAGGATGGTTTTCAGAATGTGAATGCTGCACGCATTGTAACGACTTCGGCTGCTGTCAAAAATGGTAGTCAAGGGATGCGATTAGTAGGTGGTATTGGATATGTGCGGGGTAAGAATCCAATGGAACGCTTAATGCGGGATTCTTTAGGCGCTCAAGTTATGGCGCCCGGCTATGATGTCTTGAGAGTTTGGCTTGGTCGCCAGCTAGTTGGTTTACCTTACTTGAAAGGAATTGACTAAACCTGTTGGATCCATAGAATCTTGTTGGTAACAAATCTTTTCGAGATTAGCACTTTAAGATCTGTTTATATTGTTATATAAATGATTACGATTGCTCTATAGTCACTTGGAATACATAATTCGGTTAGACGCTTTGTAAATTTAAGGAGGATAAAGATGAAAAAAGCATGTCAATTTATTTTAGCAGTTATCTTGTTAAACATTGTTGTAACGATTGCACCCAATCAAATTCATGCGGAAGAAAAGTTTAAGATTCGCTGGGCACAAGGCTTGAGTGGTAATGCAATGGTGACGATTGCCAAAGAACAGGGATACTTTGATGAATATGGACTCGAAATTCAAGAGATTCCACTAGAAGGGCCGTCAGATACTTTTTCTGCTCTAAATAACGGTCAATGTGATATTGTCTCCAATGAAGGGACAAACGCTCCACTTCAAAATATTTCTGCGGGAAATGATTTGATGATTTTTGGCGGTCACATGGTGGCGGGTGCGATGCCAATTATTGCACCAGCAGGAACTAAGTGGAATGGTGTAGAAGACTTATTAGGTAAGAAAGTAGCAGGAAGTCCAACTGGATACTACATCTCAGGTCCTTTACTTGATAAGGGATATGATCCAGCAAATGAAATCACTTGGTTAGAATTCGATGATGACAAGGATAAAGTAATGGCTGTTGCAACAGGAGAAGCAGATTATGGTGTAATCGGCACCAACCAAAACTATGCTATCTCATTATCAAATGAAGTTGAAGTAATGGCTTATTTAGATGATGTACTCCCTAACTATTCTTGCTGCCGCATGGTGACTCGTCGTGATTTCTTTAATGACAATAAAGAAGAATTCAAAAACCTACACAAGGCTCTACTAAAAGCAACAAAATATTTCTATGAAAACAAAGATGAAGTCGTTCAAATGACCATGGATAAATTAGGTGCAAACAGAGAATATGTAGAGGCATATATTAAGAGTGAGCACTATATCATTCATCCAGACCCACTAAAAAAACCTGTCCTACGAGCTTGGGATTGGTTAGGTCAATTAGGAATCCTAGATGCACGATCTAAAGATGTTAATATTGAAGATCACTTAGATAATGAGGTCTACCTTCAAGCCTTGACGGAGTTAATCGATGAAGTACCTGAAGATCAAAAGGCTTGGTATCAAGAACAGATGGCATACTTTGAGGAAAACAACCAAGACTAATGGCGATAACGGATGAAAAGCCAAAGAAATTGAATCGATTTATTCAATTTCTTTGGCTCGTTTATGATATTTTATGATGAGAGGTGACATATGAGTTATATTCAAGTTGATAATCTCGTGTTCTCCTACAAGGGAAGCGATGAAATTATCCTGAAAGATATTAACTTTACAGCGGAAAAGGGAGAGATCATAACGATCCTTGGACCTTCTGGATGCGGTAAGAGCACGCTCTTAAAGCTCTTAGCAGGACTTCAAATTCCTAGTCAAGGTCGTATTCAAATGAATGGTCAAGACATCAAGTCTGCCAGTTTAGATCGTGCTTTTGTGTTTCAAAATTATGGTCTCTTTCCTTGGATGAAGGCTGGCGAGAATATTGAACTGGCTCTAAAACAAAAGTTTCCGAAACTTTCAAAGGATGAGGTTAAAAAGCGGATGTTTCATTTATTATCACAAGTAGGACTTGGAGAGGAAGTCGCTCATAAGCTTCCGAAAGAATTATCAGGGGGAATGCAGCAACGTTGTTCAATTGCTCGTGCCTTGGGTATCGATTCACCTGTACTTCTTATGGATGAACCATTCGGCGCTTTGGATGCTATTACACGCGCTAAACTTCAAGACTTGTTGCTCGATCTGATGGAAGAATTTGAGCAAGAGAAGACGGTTTTCTTTGTCACTCATGATGTTGATGAGGCAATTCTTCTTGGCACCCGGACAATCGTCTTAGGTCAGAAACCCTCTAGTATCCTCTACGATGTGAAGGTTCCATTATTGAAAGGGGAAGATCGTGCGACTTTATATGAAGATCCAGCGATCCTAGAACTTCGTAATCAGCTTCTTTATTACATTAATTTGGATATCTCCAAACGGGTTGATGAGGAGGATCAATAAGATGAAGAAAACTATTCGTTTCATTAAGAATTATTGGGTCACCGGCCTCCTGTTTTTAGGACTGTATTTTACATATGTCTACTTATCTAATAATGATAATGTTAATAAGCTTTTATTTCCACCTGTCGATCAAATCATAAAAGCTTTTGGAGAAGTTAATTTAACTTTCTTTGATAATATGCTTGGATCCTTCGGTTTGATGATTCCGTCTTTAATTATTGCTTTAATTATTGCATTGGCTTTGGGGACAATCATGGGTTTAAGTCCTTTCTGTCGCCGTGTATTGTATCCGATTATTTATACAGTGAGTGTGGTCCCCTCTATTCTTTTATCACCCTTTGCCTTGGTATTAGCACCAAATTTCAAGCTCGCATCGATTTTTTTGATCGCATATAATATCATTTGGCCAACGCTGTTTGCTACGATTAATGGAATTATCACGATAGACCGTGTGTATTTAGATATTGCCGATACGCTGGAAATAAAAGGGGTTAAGCGCCTGTTCAAGGTCCTATATCCGGCTGCAATGCCTTCCATCTTTTCAGGTTTGGTCACTTCGATTCGGGGAACTTTCTTGATTCTAGTCTTTGCGGAGATGTATGGAACTCAGCTAGGAATGGGTTACTTCGTCAAGAAATATACAGATTATGGAATGTATGACTATGCATGGGCCGGTCTACTATTTATGATCTTTATCCTCTTGATTGTCATGCTGGCATTCGAGAAAGCTAAAGAGCGAACACTTCGATGGACAATCAATGACAAGTAAACATCTAGACCAGTGTTATTTCTAGTCTTGTAAGATGATCGATCTCTTTGGGTGAAATC
This sequence comes from Facklamia languida CCUG 37842, assembly GCF_000245795.1. Taxonomy (GTDB): domain Bacteria; phylum Bacillota; class Bacilli; order Lactobacillales; family Aerococcaceae; genus Facklamia; species Facklamia languida. Next base: position 1,130,035 of record NZ_JH601133.1, read on the forward strand.
TTAAGATGTGAATCGATTCAGTCTTAAGGAACAGGGTGAATTGTAGGATAAATGATGTATCCCATATCAACTCATTTAACAAAGGGAATAATCAAAAAACTTCTGAATAAGAGATTCAGATTCGAGACGAACCTTACATGAAAAAATGTAGGGTTTGTTTTTTTATTTAATTTTGGGAATCAAATAAAACTATCTGTGCCAAATTTTTTGAAAGATTTACCAGTTAGAATCTCTTATCAAAAATGGCTCTTCTTTCTAATCGGATTAACAATAACTTCTCTATCATATTAGTGATTTACAGGTAAAAATCAATAAGCGCCAACCGCAAGAGCGGATGGCTTTTTTTACTTCTAATTTACATAAACTTTACGTAGTATTAACATTTCTCTGGTAAGATAATTTTGATCACAAATAAAGGAGATTGAATGCATGAAGAATTTGTTTAGAAATATGTTATTAGGTCTGACGCTTGTTTTCTGTTTAGTAGTAGGTACGACTTCCAGTCAAGTCCTTCATGCGGAAGACCAAAAGCCTCTACAAGTCCAATTTGTTCCGACCAATAATGATGGGTCGATGGAGGCGAAAGCTAAGCCACTTGGAGAATACTTGTCTAAGAAATTAGGTCGTGAAGTCAAAGTAACCTTGGCAACAGACTACTCAACCATTGTTCAAGCCATGTCGTCAGGTCAAGTGGACCTGGGAATCATGCCGCCGGCTGCCTATGTGCAAGCACGTAATTTAAATGCTGCTGAAGCGATTCTAACTTCAGAATTAGGTAAATTTGATCCAGAAACAGGTCTTCCGCTTGAGGGGGAGACAACAGGCACTTTCAAGGCGGAAGTCCTCGTTAAGGCAGATAGTGAGATTGAAACACTTGAAGACCTTGTTGGTAAGCGTATCGCAACCTTGAGCCCAGCTTCTGCTTCAGGTTTTATTTATCCAATTGCAGAAATGAAAGAAAAGGGTATCGATGTTAAAGACTTAACATTAACAACTGTTAACGATATTCCAAGTATGATCACTTCAATTCTAAATGGTCAACAAGATGCCATGTTCTCATTCCAAGGAACGCGTATCGTCTTTGGTAAGGCCTTTCCAGATAATGATCTGATGAAAGACCTCAAGGTGATCTATTTAAGTGAAGGTGATATTCCGAACGATGCGATTGCGGTTCAACCTTCTATGGATGATGAATTAAGAGAAAAAATCAAAGAAGCCTTCTTAACCATGGGAGATACTGAAGAAGGTCAAGAAATCATGTCACTCTGGAGCCACATCGGTTATACCGAAGCGGACGAAGCAGCTTATGATACGGTTGAAGACTATACAAAAATTGCTGCGGAATAAGTAGATAGCCAACCAAATCATCAAGTAAAGTAAGTAGCGACATAATGATTATGTCGCTACTTATTTAGATAAAGGAGATTCTGATTGTGATAGAAATCAATAACGTGACAAAAGTCTTTAATAATGGGGTCGTCGGTCTTAAGAATATAAATCTGAAGATCGATCAAGGAGAATTTGTTTGTATTATCGGTTTGAGCGGTGCTGGAAAGTCTACCCTCTTAAGAAGTTTAAATCGGCTCAATGAGATTTCAGAAGGAGAAATCCTAATCAATGGGGAGTCTTTAACTAAAGCTTCACCCAGACAACTGCGTCGAATCCGTCGAAATATCGGAATGATCTTCCAACAGTTTAATCTTGTAAAGCGGAATACTGTACAAAAGAATGTGTTATCCGGGCGATTAGGTTTTTATAATAATCTGCAATCTTTCTTTGGTCTCTTCAAGAAGGAAGATTATGATAAAGTTGCAGAAGCTTTGAAGAAGGTAAACCTGTCAGATAAGTTAAAAGTTCGCTCGGATGCCTTGAGTGGTGGCCAGCAGCAGAGAGTCTCGATCGCTCGAACGATTGTTCAGGAAGCCGAGATCATCTTAGCCGATGAGCCTGTCTCTGCTCTCGACCCTGTAACGGCTCGGACCGTGATGAATGACTTTTTGCGCTTGAATCGTGAACTTAATCGCACAATTATAGTAAATATTCACTCTATTCCGCTCGCCCGTCAATATGCTAGTCGGATTATTGGTATGCGGGCGGGGGAGATAGTCTTTGATGGTCCTGCTAGACTTGCAACAGATGCGAAGTTAAGTGAGATTTATGGAGCAGAGATTCTAAATGATGCTGCAGACCAAGCAAGCCATCCAGACGTGAGCGAAGCCCCCCTCATTAATGAACCAGCCCAGGAGGTGTAGGGTCATGAAGTTGAAAGAAACGATCCATGATCAGCTACCAAAGCAGCTTGCAATCCTAGGCCTAGTAATCTTGCTCTTTATCGGAGCAGGATCGGTCATTGAAGTCGAGTGGAATGACGTGATTGATAATCATTCACAAGCAGTAGTCTTTTTAAGTGGTTTCCTAAACCCTGAATGGTCCTACCTACCTGAGCTCATTGATCCCATGATTGAGACCCTCTTAATGTCCTTAGCAGGTACTTTTCTGGGTGTTATTTTAGCAATTCCAGCTGCTTTTTTAGGGACGCAGCTAGTTACTCGTAATCTTTTTGTAACGGTTATATTTCGAACGTTTTTTAGCCTGATCCGAACGATTCCTAATTTATTATTGGCTGCTATCTTCGTGGCCATAGTCGGAATTGGGGAATTAACAGGGGTTTTGACCATCGCCGTTTTTACTTTTGGTATGGTGTCGCAACTCATATTTGGATCGATTGAGACAATTGATTACGGTCCTATTGAGGCAAATGAATCGATTGGTGCGACCCGATTTCAGTTGGCCATCACTGCGGTTTGGCCTCAGGTTAAGGATGCGGTCTATGGTTATGCTCTCTATGCCTTTGAAGTGAATGTCCGTGCCTCAGCTGTACTCGGCTATGTTGGAGCAGGAGGAATTGGTGTGATGTTAAATTCGGCGCTTAGTTTCTTTCAATTTGGTCGAGTCAGTTTAATCATGCTTATGATTCTCTTGATGATCTTCATTACAAATGCTATTAGTAAGTATATTCGAAGGGAAGTGCTATAATGGCTAGCCACCATATTAAAAAACTTGTCAATCACTTCCTATTAGTGGTCTTACTAAGTCTTATTATTTATGCTTTTTGGTCCTTAGATTATTCGAACCTTGCTAATATGCGTTTGAATGACTTAGCCAATATGGTTAAAGGCCTTGCTAATCCAGATTGGACTTATGTCTATGATCGCTCAGGGGAGGACCTGGTCTATTTGATGTTCGAGACGGTATCTATTGCTTTTTACGGCACAATTTTAGGGGTCATTCTATCCATTCCTTTTATTCTTCTCGCTTCAGATGTTGTCTGGGGCAATTGGAAGTGGATCCCCTTGATTGGTCGCCTCGTCTTAAATCTCTTACGATCTGTTCCAGCCCTCATTTATGCTATTCTTTTTGTCCGAATTGTTGGCCCCGGGGCCTTTGCAGGTGCGCTAGCTTTGGGGATTCAACTCATCGGCATGCTGGGTAAATTGGTGAGTGAAGAATTAGACCGATCGGATGAAGTGCCAGTCGAGGCGATGAGAGCTTCTGGGGCTTCAGCCTTTCAGAGCTTTCAGTATGCGAGGATTCCTCAGGTGATAGCTATGTCGGCTTCACATGTGATCAATCATTTTGAAATCAATGTGCGAAGTGCAACAACACTTGGTTTGGTTGGCGCGGGTGGAATCGGAGCCCCTGTTATTTTTGCTCTACAGCAGCGAAATTGGGGGCGAGTGAGTATCATTTTATTAGCAATTATTTTGGTCGTCATCTGTATTGATCTCCTTTCGACACAAATTCGACAACTTATGAAATAGGAGGTATCATGACCTACTCAATCCTTTCGACCAGTGATATGCATGCCCAATATCCGAATATAGTATTGGATTTAAAGCAGTTGCAGCCAGATCTCTTGATTGATAATGGAGATTTTTTAATAGGGAATCTTTTCTCTCTTTTTTGTTATTTGAACTATTCAATTAGTCCACTTACACACCTTGCTAACTCTATCCAATACGATGTGATGATTCCAGGTAATCATGATCTAGATTATGGGCTCGACTGGCTAATTCAACAGGTCCATGTTTTGAAGGCGGATTATATCTGCGCTAATCTTTATGATCCTCAAGGAAAAAGGATCTTTAAACCCTATATGCTTAAAGAAACGCGAGATGGCACTCGAATTTTAGTGATTGGCTTAATGACTTCAGCTTTTAGTCGATTGACGCGACCAGAAGTCTTAAGCCAATGCATTGTCAGTTCGGCTTTGGAAAGTCTCAGAGAGGTTCTCAGAGACATTGATCAAGCTGATCTTAAGTATGACCACCTTTGTTTGGCCTATCATGGTGGGATCGTCCAAGATCCATCGAACGGGCAGCTCTGGCATTATCCAAGTGAGGAAGATCAGGCCTATCAGTTGATGCATCAGTTCCCAGAAATTGATAATTTAATATGCGGCCATCAACATCTTGTCAAGGAAGCGGTCCATTCTAATGGAGTTGCGATGGTACAAGTAGGTAGTTATGGCAAGTATTATGGCGAGCAGACTTTCGACAGAGGCAGGTTATTAACCAATCAAGTTCATAAGGCAGAAAGCTTGATGCGCGAAAATTGCCTGCTTAAACCGATCTATGAAGGGGCTTATCAAGAATGGCTACAAATCTCGGTTGATCAAGAGGACTTTATGAAGTATCTGGTTGCGACTTATCCTGCGGATCTCGTTTATATGGATCTCGGAGAGGATAGGACTCTGAGTGGTTTAAGTAAGCAGCTGGTTTTACCTTTTCCTATTCAGCAATACGTCATTGAAGGCTGGCGGCTTATAGACTGCATTTTGAAGAATGAAGAGACTCATCCAATGCAGAGAGTGTCCCAACCCATTGACCAAATTGAAGAAGATAGGGTCTACACTGTGATTGCAACCGATTCACTCTTACCAAGCTACCGAATAAGAGAAAAAATACTCACCCCTGTGTTAGAAGACTATGTGTTGGCGCAGAGAGACCATTTCAAAAGGATTTAAGATTCATTATGAATAGTTGGTTGTGAGGAGTGAGACGGAAAGATCCATAAGAAGCCAAACGAAAGAGCGGTTAGCTTTTGTTTGATCCTGTATAAGTTAAGATTTAGTTGATCCATCCGCTTTCCTCCTAATTCTGTGCTACAATTGAACGGTCGATCCAGATAGGGTCTGTGCTTTAAGAACTAGAATTAAGAAGGAGATCGGATGATGCAAGATCGAAGTATGTTAGTAATTGCGCTCTGTGTGGTGATAGGTATTTTGAGTATTCGAAATTTTAAGATACGGAGTGAGTGCCAATATCCAGCAATGATGACTGCACCTTTGAAGGGGGCCATGGTGATCAGTATGGCTATCCTGGTCTGGGTTGCGCTGACTGTCGGTCGCAGTGTTTTTGACGTGTGGCTGGCCCTGATGTGCGGACTATATCTATTTTCAGTCTGGACGGGACGCGGCATTCATGAGCGTGGCATCTACTACTCGCCCGGTCGTAACCTCTGGCTACGTTGCATTCCCTGGGAAAATATTCAATCCATCGAAATTGATTTGAAAAATGGCTTGCTAGTCTCCTTTGATAGCAAAAAGCGCCCGTATACCTATACGGTCCGGCAAAATTATTCCCCTCAAGCGCTTGACTTCCTCCAGGAGAAAGTTCCTTCAAAGATTGTCTAGTCCTTATCATTCAGAGAAACCTAGTAACGATTATCCAAGGCTAAGCAATCTGCTTGTTCAATCAAAAAGATGGGACTATAATTTTGGTGAGGTAATTGTTAGTCAAGTATCTCGTAATTGAGCCGCAATCACTGAAGGTTGATCAAGGAGGGTGTAATCATTGAAAACCAGTCTTTTATACGTAGTTGCTGCATTGATTGCTTTGTTAATGGGGTTTGTCTGGAAGCTTTGGGCGTATGCATGGATCCCAGTGCTTGTTGCAGTGATTATTAATTTGCTCATCAAGGAAAGACGATTGTCTAAGGAAGAAGATTCCCGGACTAAAATGTAAAATCGAGAGTAGCCCCCCACAAATCAGTGGGGGGTTACAATTATGCGCTATAACGATTCCTCTGATATTTATTAGAAATTAAAAAATCATCTAAAAAATCCTTGCATTCAATCTCGGTTAGTAGTACAATGATTTTTGTTCACAAAAAGTCTCCTTAGCTTAGTTGGTAGAGCATCTGACTCTTAATCAGAGGGTCGTAGGTTCGAGTCCTACAGGGGACATAACCATTGATACGCTTGATGTTTTCGGAAAACGTTAAGCGTATTTTTTGTTTTTAAATTTGCAAAAGGGGCAGATAAGGGGCAAATTATCCAAAGTTTATCTTGTAATTTTTATCTAATATTATAACTGGTGCTTTTAGCTTGTGCGATATTATTGTCTAGAATAATAGAGATACAGTTATCCTTACCAGTTGTTTTATATAAATTAACCATTTCGTTTGGTAATTCCTCAATCCGTGTTGCTCACTCCTCTTATTTTGATAAAATTGCAACATAAAGAGCCCTTGCACGGGCTCTGTCTCACTCATTTACCTGGATGTAGGGAGTGGTTTTTATTAATCTAATTCAACGGCAATTGGATATCTCATAACATCTGAATAATTGCCATCCACAAAGGTACGTAGAGTTAATTCTAAATCTCCAGTCGGTTCAGGAAGCCCCTCATCTGTATGATCGCTAATTGTTAATCTTATTTTCCCCTTTTTGTCAGCAGCAACGCTATCGGACATTGATTTGTTTGTATCATCTACCATATATCCATCAATAGAAATTAACTCAGTTTGGAATGTATAATTTTCATCTGTTTTATTTTCAACCTCAAAGATAAACTCTAAACGGTCATCTTTTTCTTTGAACTCTTTATAGGTAATTTTAAACAGCTCATTGTCAAGGACTATTTGGTTTTCGCCTTCTTCATCGCCTTTCAACTCTTTCAATTCAGCCTGTAGCTCCTTAATTTGAGCTTCAATCTCTTCAATTCGCGCTTGGTTTGGATTGTCTTCAGCTGATACAGACGGAGCAAATCCTCCTAAAGTGAATAAAGTTGCTAATAGTAATAAATTTTTCTTCATGATTTATCCTCCTATAAAATAACTTTCCCAATATTCCTAATATCACTTTCAGGAAAATATCTTTACACTTTTGATTGGTAGATTTAAGAATTGCTTTCTTACCATTAAAATAAAACTTCTTGCACATTACATCGTGACCATTTAATTCCATGATGTCCACTTCGCCATTCTCAACAGCAGGTTGCTTCTTATAGAAGATAATTAAATTCTCTTTAATTAGAGGTTCCATAAAGTCCTCACGTTTCAGTAAACCTCGGTTTGCACCTTTAGGCAAATTAGCGGATATCGTTTCGTAACTGGTGTCACCAGTTATTAATTTACTGGCTTCAGTTAGACTCTTAATGTAAAGTTCAGATTTTTATCCGATATGATTATTCTGCTCGTTAAGCAGGTTTTCAGCAAAGTGGTAAACCTTACGTTGAAGTTGTGGATTGAGTTGGGAGTAGATAAGTGATAAATCAGATTGATCACTGGTCGCTATTATCTTTCCGTCCTTTAATGATTCGATATCAATGGAAAGATTCTCACACATTTTAAATACATTCAATGTTTTGGCATTTAAGACACCACGATCTAAGATTGATAAAACCGTTGTATATGGTAGGTTGGCGTGAATAGCGAATTGTCGAACGCTGCCATATCGATCGTTTATCATTTCTCTTAGCTTATCTTCAACGATCACTCTTTTCTCACCCCTTTCTATCCATATGATACCACACGAAAAATTGTTTAAAACTAAAATTTATATATAAAATAATTTTAATCTTAAATAACTGCGATAATCCGTTTATAGATTAGCTAATTGCTATTCAGCTTTATATATTTAAGAACATAAATATACTTCGTTCAACTCCTATCGGATAATCCCCCCATACCATGGCATCCATTATCAAAAAATAATAGTAGTAAAATATGAGACCGTCCAAGACTTAATGAAGTCAGGGCGAGTCACGTAAAGCCCCCAACTAGTATCTCTGCCCGCAGTTCTCGACCAATCATTCCTGGAAGCATTTTCTTTGCTTCTCTTATCTTATCGTGATAAAGTGAACATAGTCGGATCGTTGAGGATCAATTCTTGACGGATTCGTCGAATATTAATAAAGGAAGTGCATAAGGGATGGCATTTGATTATAAAGATCATGGCAAAGAGCCTTATATCGTCAATATTGAAGATTATTCAGTTGAGAATGAAAACTATCGGACGACGATCTGGACAGGTGACAAGTTACAAGTAACGGTTATGTCCATTGCGACAGGTGATGATATTGGTCTTGAGATCCACCATGGTATCGATCAATTCCTACGCATTGAATCAGGTAAAGGGCTTTGCCAAATGGGGGATGCGGAAGACAATTTGACCTTTGAACAAGAAGTGTCAGATGATGATGCGATCTTTGTTCCAGCAGATACTTGGCATAATGTTACCAACATTGGGGACCAGCCACTGAAGTTATATACCATTTATGCTGGACCAGACCATGTGGCAGGTACTGTCCACCCAACGCACGAAGACGCTGAGAATGATCCAAACGAACATTAAGAGTTGAAGAGTCTCAAGAGTAGCCTTGCTGCTCTTGAGTTTTTTTATTTTCCAGTGTGGCCATTCTTCAAACAAAATCCCCGAAAAGTGCCTGTTAAGACTTGCTTTTCGGGTGTCTTATTTTACTAGTTGGTCGAAATGTTATGGACTATTAAGCGAAGATCGAATGGATTTGGTTTAAGAATTGGCCGGTGCGGTAGTCTTTGCCTTGTAGGAAGAATTTGGCATCTGCTTGACCGTAGGTAAGCTGAGCTTCTTGGGCCAGGTCTTGGGTTGGGTTATTCAGATGGCGGTTGAAGAGGACACGGGTCGTGGTCTGGTCGAATTGGGTTAACATGTCATAGTCGCCCATGCTGTCACCGAAGATGGCCAAAGGACTCTTGCCTTGATGGCGGGGGCTGATCCAGTCCCGGATGACCTGGCTCTTGCCAGGCCCATGGCTCGTATGGGCGGTAGGATCCAGTTGGTTGAGAATCTGGCCTGCAGGATTAAATTGGGTCTGCATGGCATAGATCTGTGACTTGTCTATGGCGGACAATGGACTCCGAGCGACGACCGCTTCCACCAAGGGAAGAGGGCTCGCACTGACTATATAAGGATCAATCCCGTGGCTGATTAAGGCCTGAAATAAGTTGATCATCTCTTCACAAAAGACCATCCCAGCTTGATATGAGACTTCAATCGGACCAATCAGACCTGTTGGGTCCGGTAGACTTGTCCAATGGCGGATTTGCCGGGTTTGATAGCGGGGCTCTTTGAGCATGACTTGAACATGATGGGCCATATCGTCTTGGGTGAAGCCAGTGAAGAAGTAGGTGGATATCCATTGGTTGGGCGCGAAGGTCATATGTCGCATGGCAGTGAAGTAATAAAAAGTCAATTTGGCAGCTAGGTCTTGGTAGTGAGGGTCTTGCGGCTGGGGAATGGCCTGCCCCTTATTTTTTTGCTGCCAGACTTCTTGGTAGCTGATTAAGAGATCGTCGACCAGGTCCTGAAGAATCGCCGCTTGACCAGGTAGTTGTCGATTGAGGATCTCAGGTTGGCAGGTGAGTACTTGTCGCAACTGATCAGGGTCTAACTTGAAGGCAAAGTGGTCGACCAGGTAGGTCATAAAGTGGTCTTCAATATCTCCTGTGATGCAGGTCTCGTCAAAGTCAAAGACCATGTAGGCACGTTGGGACGGATCACTTGCTTGGGGTTGGGCGTGGTCTTGAATAAGCTGGGCCAGTCGTTGGTAGAGGGTAGGTTCCCATTTTAAGGGCTTAAGTGGTTTCATAGGTCTCCTCCTTGTCTGCTTAAGTTGATTATAGCATGAACCGCCTAAGCCTTCGTGAAAATTATGCTTCATATCAGGTCAAAGTGGATTATAATAGAGAGGAAATACTAGGAAAGGGTCTCTATTATGGAATCGACATTAAGACGGACATGGGCGGAAATTAATTTGGACGCCCTGACATATAATTATCAACAAATTAAGGCGCATATTGGACAAGATGTGAAGTTCATTGGGGTGGTGAAGGCAGATGCCTATGGCCATGGATCTGTGACGGTGGCTAAGCACTTGCAGGATTTAGGGGTGGAGTACCTAGCGGTCTCTTCAATTGATGAGGCGATTGAATTGAGGGTTAATTCGATTACCATGCCGATCCTCATCCTAGGGCACACACCTAAGGAACAAGTGGACCGGTTGATCTGCTTCAATATTACCCAGGCTGTGACTTGTGAAGCAAAGGCGCTTGAGTATAGTGAGGAAGCTGTTAAATATGGTGGCCGTTTGAAGATCCACCTCAAGGTCGATACGGGGATGTCCCGTCTAGGCTATCTCTGTGATGGCGACCATTTCAAGACGGGAGTGGAAGGGATTGTCAACGCGGCTCAGTTACCAGGGCTTGAAGCGGAAGGGATTTTTACCCACTTCTCGATGGCGGATGAAGAGGATGAGCGAGCGCATGATTATACCTTGGAGCAATTTAACCTCTTTATGAACTTAGTGACTACTGTTGAGGACCGCTTGGGATGGAAGTTTCCCCTTAAGCATTGTGCCAATACCGGGGCCACTGTCTCTTATCCTCAGACCCACCTGGATATGGTGCGACCTGGTCTACTCTTATATGGCTATGGACCGCATGCTAAGGCTTGGGGTCTCCAACCTGTCATGGCGGTTAAGACCACGGTCAGCACCGTCAAGACTTATTCGGCTGGGACCTTAATTTCTTATGGCGGAACTTACCAGACGCAAGGCGACTATACCCGGGTAGGGGTCTTGCCTTATGGCTATGCGGATGGCTTTAGCCGTAACTTATCGAACCGGTATGAATTGATGAGTGTTCAAGGACCTGTTCCAGTCCTAGGTCAGATCTGTATGGACATGTGTATGGTGGACCTAACCGACAAGTTAGCAGTCGATGTTGGCAGTGAGATTGAGATTTTTGGTCCTTTGAATCCGATTGAGCGGATGGCTGAATTGGCCGGGACGATCCCCTATGAATTGACCTGTAGTGTCTCCAAGCGAGTTCCCCGGATCTATTTGGAACAAGGCCAAGTCCAACACCGCGAACTCTTACTGCGGATGTAGCGATTCTTCTCTATACACCAAGCAAAAACCCCTTAAGTGTTCCCATGGATTGGGCTCGACTTAAGGGGTCTTTAACTAGAAAGGGTAATTATTCGTTGGACTTCAAGGCTTCTAACATATCAACATGACGCAAGCGACGGTTAACGACCCAACCGAGCCCCAACAGGATAACAAAGATGGCAATCACTGGAACAGCATAGGTTCGAAGACCCACATCTAAGGAGAACATCATCTCGGCTGGCGCAATGGTCTTAGCGAGAATGCGGTGGAGCAGTTTACCACTCAATAGCCCCAAGATTACCCCGAGTAGGGAGAGGATCATGGTCTCGCGGTAGATATAGGCGGTGACTTCTCGGTTGAGGAAGCCAAGAACCTTAATGGTTGAAAGTTCACGAATCCGCTCAGCGACATTGATATTGGTCAGATTGTAGAGGATTACGACCGCCAGCAGCATGGAGGCGATGGTTAAGACATTCATGACCAGGTTGAGAGAATCAACCAGGGTATTCACCTGGTGAATGGCACTGGTATTTTGGACGACTGCTTGGATGGCCTCTAGACTCATAAAGTCCGAAGCGATCGCCTGGATGTTCTGAGCTGTCTGGTCCTTGACGGTCAACAAGTAACTATTGGTCTGGAGGGGGTGGCCGAAGACTTCTTGATAATAGTTCCCATTGAGGTAGATGAAGTGGCCGGCATAGAGCTCAGTGATGCCCGCAATCTTAAGGGTATAGGTCCGGCGGAGTGAATCTTCAATTGTGAAGGAATCACCAAGTTCGACATTCAAGATCTTGGCTAGCTTCTCATTGATCAGAACCCCATCGCTTTGGACCTTAAGGCTCGTCTCTGAGTCTTTCTGTGGATCATAGAGTTGGATATAGGGGTCGAAGGTGTCGCCTTCAATCGCCAACAACTGGATGGACTGTTCATCTTCCACACCGGGAATGGATTTGGTGAAGGACTTCGAGTAGACCGGTTGATAGCGGTCAATGCCAGCTTGGTTCAGCTTGGCCTGAAGTTCTTGACGGGCGGTTGCGTCAATGTCTTCCTTCTCGACCACTAAGGCATCGTAACCGATGATGTCGTCAAATTGACGCTCAGCCATCTTGGAGAGCGAGGACTGGAGACCTAATCCAGAGAAGAGGAGGGCGACCGAACCAGCTACCCCGATGATGGTCATCATGCCCCGCTTCTTATAGCGGAAGAGGTTGCGGGCAGTCACCTTCTGGATAAAGCTCAGGCGCCGCCAGATCATGGGGACCCTCTCTAAGAGAATGCTGGACCCCTTAACAGGGGGTTTGGGTAGGAGCAATTGGGCGGGGACTTCCTTTAATTCCTGGTAGGCAATCCATAAGGGAGGCAGGACGGCGACGAGGACTGCACAGAAGATAGCGAAGACTGTGATGGGCCAGTGGAAGTCGAGGGTCATACTGGGTAGGATCGTGTCCGATAAGAGGGTCTTATCCAGGAGATAGGGCAGGAGGTACATACCAGCAAGGACGCCGAGGAGGGTCCCAAGAATACCAGCTGTAAAGCCGTAGCGGGTGAACTTCTTGACCACATCCAGGTCACCATAGCCTAGGGCCTTGAGGATTCCTGCATTGGTCCGTTCCTCACTGACGAACCGGGTCATCGTGGTGACTGTGACCAGACAGGCTACCAGATAGAGAACGACAGGGAACATATTGCCGACTTGGGAGATCCCGTTGGCAGACAGGTAGACCATCAAGTAGCCTTCGCCCCCAGGGATAGTCCGGCGGGTATAGGTATGGTAAGCGGGTTCATTTAGCTTATCCAAGTCACTTTGGGCCTGGTCGAGATCTTCCTCGGCTTGAGCGATGTCGTCCAAGGCGTCAGCTTCCTCTTGGTCATACTTGGCTTGGTTATCGGCTAATTCCGCTTCAGCTTCTTTGAGGTCTGCCTTGTGCTGGTTTAATTCTTCTTCGGCTGCTTCCAAATCAACTTGGCCTTGGTCTACTTCCGCTTGCGCTTCTTGCAAGTCTTGGTAGCCTTGGTCGATTTCCGCTTGACCAGCTTCTACTTGGTCCAAGCCGTCTTGATAGTCTTGACGCTTGCTGGCGAGTTCGGCTTTACCAGCTTGATACTCTTTGAGACCTTGTTGGTAGGCAGCCTTTTGGCTGGTCAGTTGATTGTAACCGGCATTATAGTCATAGACTCCTTGAGAGTAGGGAGCGGCCGCTTGATCAAATTGGGCCTTGTTGGTCTGGTATTGGGCCAAGCCCTGATCATATTCCGCTTGGGCGGTCTCTAAGGCCTGGTATTGCGCTTCTAAGGTCGCTACTTGTGTGAGATAGTCCGAGTTGGACTGGGGGTCAAGGCCTTGGTCTGTCAGTTGGTCCGCTAGGGCTTGGACTTGTGCTTGGCCTTGACTCCATTGGTCCCAGCCCTGGTCCAGTTCTTGTTTGGAAGCATCTAGCTGGTCCTTGGCTTGGTTTAATTCATTAAGGGGACCGATGAGTTCTTGGTAGGCTTGGTCGAGTTCTTTTTTGGCCTGGGCTAATTCTTGGTCGGCCTGGTCAATCTGAGCCTTGGCCTGGTCGAGTTCGTTCTTAGACGCTTGGAGTTTTGCTTCTCCTTGTGCCAGTTGGTCAGCGGCTTCTTGGAGCTGTGGGCGTTTCGCATCTAATTCTTTTTGGCTTGATTCGAGGGTGGCCCGATTTTGGTCAATTTCTTTTTGGCCATCGACTATTTCCTGCCGGCGCTCTTTTAATTCTTTTTCCCCGTCTGCAATTTCTTGCTTGGCCTTGTCAATCTCTTCTTGGCCTTCTTGCAGTTGGTCCTTGGCCTCGGCTAGGTCCTCCTTGGCTTGGTCGATTTCGTCTCGCCCATCTTGAATAGCTTCTTTTCCCTCCTGCCGAAGGGTGATCAGCCGGTCGGGTCCATTATCTGCCAGCCTTGTATCTAGGTCAGCCTGGTGGTCCTGGACCCGGTCACGGTAGTCATCGGAGAAGGCAGGCAGGCCGCGCAGGTCTTGGTAGCACAAGCGGGCGATGGTATAGGCTTCCATGTCGAAGCAAGTGGCTGGAACTACTGCATAGCCAGCTAGAGTCCCTGATCCTGAAGCGGCAGGTCCGAGCTCCACATTGGAGATTATTTCGGGTGAATTGACGAAACCAGTGATGGTAAACCGGTGGGACTTTAAGAAATCGCCCGATTCGGTCGCTTCTTCATCCAGGGATGGTTTGTCCGGCAGGTCTGCATTCGAGGTTGCTTCACTCAACTCAATGGTATCTCCCACTTGATACTGGCCTCGCATAAAGGAAGCCAGGGCAATTTGGTCTGGCTGGTTGGGGAATTGGCCTTCAACCAATTCGAATTGGGAGATGGATTGCGTTTGGGAGAAGACCCGGATGGCATCCGACTGGTCCTTGATCACCGTATCTAAGAAGTAGCCAAATTCAACTTGGGCTTGAGGGGCCAGGGCCTCCAGTTCGGCTTGGTCTTTGGCATCTAGACCATAATCTGATAAGACCGCTAAGTCCATAGCCTGATAGCGGTCCATATAGTCGGAAGTGGTCGCATCGATGTTCGGGCTGGTTACTTTTAACCCGACTAGGCCAAAGGCTCCTAGCGCCATCAAGAGCAAGATCGACCAAAACCGTCCCTTAGATTCGGTAAAGGAACGCAGGATGGTTTGGTTGAGGGTTCGCTTGTGCATGAGTCCACGCTTCTTTCTAATATTCGAGGCTGGCAATAGATTGGGGTTGGGCATTCAATTCGATCGACTTGATCTTGGCGTCATGCATATGAATGACCCGGTCCGCAATGGGTGCCAGGGCTTGGTTATGGGTGACGATAATCACGGTCGCATTGTCACGGCGGGACATATCCTGCAAGATCTGGAGGACCTGTTTACCCGTTTGGTAGTCGAGCGCCCCTGTCGGTTCATCACATAGGAGGAGCTTCGGCTTCTTGGCAATGGCCCGAGCAATGGAGACCCTTTGCTGTTCACCACCTGATAATTGGGCGGGAAAGTTGTTCATTCGGTGGGCGAGCCCAACTGACTCCAGCGCTTCTTCTGCGTCCTGAGCATCCTTGACAATTTCAGAAGCCAGTTCGACATTCTCCTTAGCGGTTAAGTTGGGAACCAGGTTGTAGAATTGGAAGACGAAGCCGACATCATCCCGGCGGTAGTAGGTCAATTCTTGCTTGTTATAAGTCGCAATATTTTGCCCATCGATCAGGATGTCCCCTTCATCACTGGTATCCATGCCCCCCAGGATATTCAAGACGGTTGACTTGCCGGCTCCTGAAGCACCGAGGATGATCACTAATTCACCTTTTTCAATTTCAAAAGAAAGGTCGTTATTGGCGATGATTTCACTTTCTCCGGATTGGTAACGTTTGAAGCAGTGCTTCATTTCAATATAGGCCATGGTCTTCTCCTCACTTTACTTAAATAGACAACGTGTTGATTTATTCTTGACCTTACTTTATAATAAAGTCAGATAAATTTCAAGCAGATTGACCGGTGAAAGGAGGCTGTCATGAAGCAAATTCGCCAAACGAAGACCAAAGACGAATTGAAAGCGGCCCTGACGCAGCTGATGCGGGAGAAGGACTTTGATGCAATTACAGTATCCGATATTACCCGACAAGCGGGCATTAACCGGGGGACCTTCTACTTACATTACACGGACAAGGCCCATTTCATTGACCAGATGGTTCAAGAGATCTTTGACCAGGTTATGGACCAATTACCATTCGGCACGGACAAGGACCAGTGGCTCCCGCAAGTGGTGGCGGTCATGACCTTTGTCAAGGATGATTTTGATTTTATCCATGCGATGACGATCAATCGGCCGAGCTATCTGACGGATATCTTACATGTCTTTCTCGATCAGATCGTCGACCGGGTACCTGACTTGAAATCTCGCTTAGCAGACCAAGCCTACTTGCCAGAAGATTACGCCCGCGAGGTCTTCTATGCTTCTTGTATCAGCATCATCCTCCATTGGGTCAAGAAGGGTGGGGTGGAGAGTCCTGAGGAAGTGGCGAAGATGTTCTTGTGGACCCTCTAAGACTAGCTATTGGCCAGTGGGTAAGGTAGAATAAGTTTGATTAATTTAAACTAAAGGGAGTGGGAATGATGGGAATGAATACGGAAGATATCTTTTTGCGGTTAGAGAACTTTAAGGCCACTCACCGCGATGATTATGATTCAGAAGAAGAAATGGTCCAAGCCTTTATCGAACAATATAACACCAGCCTTGAAGAAGGCGAGAGTGCCTTCATGTCCGATGACCGGATCGAAGCCATGGAATGGTACCAAGATGCAGCCATGACCGACGACCCGGACCAGGCTCTCATCAAGTTGAAGAAGGCTCTGGAATTAGACCCAACCAATTTAGATATTAAGCTAGCCATCTATCTCGAAGAAGAAGAGGATGACCAGACCTATATTTCCCTGCTGGAAGCGGATCTTGAAGCCTATTACCGCAACCACCGGCGTGAATTAGCAGAGAGCGGCTATTTCGATATTGATAATCGCCCCTATTTCCGTTGTCTGGCCCATGTGGCAGGCTATTATAAGAAGGAATTACGGTATGATAAGGCGATCAACTACTTTAAGCAGCTTTTGAAGTTGGATGACCGTGACCCGCTGGGAGTCCGTTATGGCTTGATGGGAGCTTATGTGAATAGTTTTGACTTCCGTAAGGCCCGGGCCCACTATAAGAAATATGACCGCGACCACCAGGATATCCAATTGATGGCGATGATGATCGTCGCCATGTGGTTAGAAGGTGATGAAGCTTTTGCGGCCAAGTTGATTAAGAAAGTAGTTGAATTGAGTCCAGCCAGCCGGCTCTTCTTTGAAGAAGAATTTTATGACATTGATTGTGTCTTTGATTATACCTTAGAAGAGTCTTACAGTCTGAATAGTCCCGAGGCTTTTGCCGTAGGCTTGATGGAAGTATCTACCCTCCTGCAACAGTCTCAATTGATGTACCGCTTTATCAAGGACACTGTGGAACAAGCGGACCCGCAAGAGAAAAAATCAGCCAAGTCCGGCCAGACCAGCCAAAAAGCTTTAGCAGAAGACGATCAGGCAGTATCAGCGACAAAGCCTGATGCAAGTGACAAGAAAGCAAAGTCTAAGGCTAAAAAGTCGAAAGATAAGCCAGCTCCCGCTGAAGCAAATTCGGAGGTCTTCCAAGGGATCGCCCCCCAATATGTTCATTTATTACAAGAAGCCGGCTATCAAGATATCGAAGACTTTAAGGACCTTTCACAGGAGGACATTCTGGCAATTGATGGGGTTGGGCCGTCGACCCTGGAAAAATTAAAAGCAAACGGTGTTCAATTTAAATAATTAGAAAGGGGTGGAGGGCTTCTAGACTTTGAGATTGAAGCCCTCCACCCATCATAGATGATTAGAGGAGGAAGCAGACTTGCTTGAGACGTTTTTTCAGCTTTAGCTGTTTATGTATCGACCAGTATTGACTATCTGGTCATTCTATTGATTATCTTTAGTCAGGCTCACCACCGTTGCCAGAGTTCCCAAGTTTATTGGGGACAGCTTCTCGGGACAGGAATTCTAGTTGCAGTGAGTTTGGTGATTGCTTATCTGGTCCACTTTGTACCGGAAGATTGGATGATCGGCCTCTTGGGCTTGATTCCCTTGTATTTAGGGATTCGCTACCTGGTTAAAGGAGAAGAGGAAGCCGAGGAAGAGGAGATTATCGACCAACTCAACGCCCGACCTTCTAACCAGATGTTCTGGACAGTGGCCTTAATTACGATCGCTTCTGGGGGAGATAATTTAGGCATTTATATTCCCTACTTTGCTTCGATTGAGCTGGGGCAAATCATTACGGCCATTATTTTATTCGCCATCTTTACAGTCAGTTTGTGCTGGCTGAGCCAACGCCTGGCCCGCCTCTCTTTTATGGAAGAGACGCTGGAGAAGTACGAGCAGATTATTGTCCCTGTTGTTTTTATCGGTTTAGGTACCTATATTCTCTGGGAGAATCAAACCTTCCAAGCCCTATGGAATCTTTTTGCCTAAGCCCCTGATCGCTTCAGTGGCTACAACATATTAATGAAAATAAAAAACACCGAATGTGAAATCATCCAAAGGCGAATGGCCTTTAGTATAGATTTCGGATTCGGTGTTTTGTTTTTGGTAATGGACTTGTTGCTTAGTAGCCCAAGTATTTCTAACTGGTCATGCATGTTACAAGGTGATCCCCCAAGTAGATAGAGCCTTAGATTCGGATCTGGGTCCACTTGCCCTGCTTGAAGCGGTGGCGGTTGAATATAAAGCGTGTGAATTGGTCGGAGAAGATCCCCAGCCAAATTCCGACAAGTCCCAGATGGAAGATGTTGACCAGGCTGAGTGTCACCAGCGTCCGAATGATGGACACAGACAGAATCCCTACAAAGAGGGTATATTTAACATCCCCACCCGAACGAAGGCAACCCGCATAGATGATTTGAGAGATCTGTAAGAGGACGATCACTAACATAAACCGGGTTACCATGACCCCGGTCTCAATTAATTCTGGATCCTTGAAGTAGATAGCCATAATATTGTGACCGAAGAAGAGGACAAAGATCGATAAACCAACGGACATGGCAAAGCCGATTCGTTGACAAACTTGGCCATAATTAATGGCCTCTTGCCGGTCGCCACTACCCAGAGCCCTACCAGTTAGGGCGACTGCCGCTACTTGCATCCCATCCGCAAAGGAGAAGCCGAGACTTAAGAGGTTCATCCCTGCGTTGTGGACAGCGAAGGCACGGGTTCCCAAGCTGGCTGCTGAGAGCGCTGTGGCTAGAAAACCGATCCGCATGGCTAGGTTTTCTAAATAGATATTTGAAGACAATTTCAATATATGCCGGCTGGTCTCCCATTTAGGGCGTAACTTCTCCTTGAGGATGTATTGTAATTTAATCAAGGTATCATGGCGGATTAAGGAGTGGATGCTCATGATCATAGCCACTACAGTTCCCAGCACGGTCGCGAGGGCAGCTCCTTGAATCCCGAGGGCCGGGAAGCCCCATTTACCATTAATCAGGACATAATTAAAGAAAATATTGACGATTGAAGAGGTGAGGTTGGTGATAAAGGCAATTTTGGTATTACCACTCCCTCTTTGGGCGGCGTTGATGCACATGGCGACCACGTTGAAGATCATTCCACCCATAATGATCACATAGTAATCGATGGCTGCTTGGTGGGTATCCGGTTGACTGCCTGCTAACCGCATCAGGTCACTGGCAAAATAGACCGTTAAGATACTGACAAAGATACAAAGGACCAAGACCAGCGTCATAGCCGAGACCAGGACTTCATTGGCTCCTTTGCGGTCCTTTTGCCCGCGGCGTCGAGCGACGAGTGATGAGACCACAATATTGATGGAGATGAAGATCGCCAAGGCAATAAATTTCGGCTGGGTCGTCAATCCTACAGCCGCTATGGCATAGCTTCCGATGCTACCAACCATCATGGTATCAATCATCCCCGCTAAAGCGATAAAGAAACTTTCCAACACTGAAGGCCAGGCCATTCGTAGGGCCGTGGCGTAATATTTTTTTGCTTCCATAATTCCCTTCATTCTAAATTTATTTTCGATTTCAACTGAAAAACACGATTACTTCCATGGTAACGGAATGATTGAATGATTGCTATGATTATGCTTATCTTTCGTAGTGATCATTAAAAAGTCAGTCCCAATGATTAATTAGAGGTACCGATCTCCGAAGCGATTTTTTTCCGGGCGGTCCCCAGTGAAGATTCTTCGCTACGCCCTGCTTTTAAACGGATTGACACAACCCGACTTTAAAAGCGCTAACAATTCACATCATTCTTGTTTTTTGATAAGATTAAGAGGAAGAAAAAGCTGTTGGAGATTGGTAAATGAAAGGCTATGAATGAAGGAGGAATTATGATGAACTATTTGATACAAGCGTTTATTCGTGGGATAGGGCCCTTGGTTGTGATGTCCGCAATTTCGCTCCTAATGAAAAATCAAGGCAAAGCCCCCCAAGAAGTGAAAGGTGTCTTCATATCCGGTTTGATTATGACGGTGGTTGCCGCTGCGTCTGTCCTCTATGAAATCGAAGGGTGGACCTTCAAAAAACAACTGATTGTTCACCATCTTGCCATGCTGGTCACCGTCTATCCACTCCTCCTTGTATCCGGCTGGTTTAGGGTGAAGACCTGGGTAGACGCTCTCATTGTCCTAGGGATATTCTACTTAGTGGGACTGGCTATTATCGCTGGCTTTTATCTCTATTCCACTTTTATTAAGCGGTAAGATTCGGTTGCGATTTTCTCCTCAACCTCAATCAACTCCTCAATCGCATCTTTTTTGACTCGATTTAGCGCATTTGACAGCCTTTAGCTGTATTTATAAGAGCTAGAAATAGTCAATAAAGGAGGAATGGCCAAAACCCAAATTTTATCGAGGTATCATGTTTGGCATCGGACTTCTGGGGAAGATAACTACAAGAAAGTGTGTAGAGGGGAGAAGGAAGCGATGCATGGGCGTAACAATCAACTGCGAGAAGGAACGGCACTGGTGAAGGCCAGCCGTTCACAAGCTACAGGAACTGGTCAGGGTGATTTATCGCTGGCGAATCAGTGCGATCCTATCATGCAAATGAGGATCATCTATCGGAAGGAGTCAAAGACAGGCGAGAAACAAGAGGAAAAGGGCGATTATTTGAAACAGCGCCATGACCTTTTTCCGATCTTTAAAAATGAAAGATGGCAGCCACTCATGATTCACAGCGCGTCTCCTCGAACCGGGGATAAGCTAGAAGCTATGAGCCATGACAAGAAGCCCGGTCCAAAGAGTGTAAAGGATGTGGCTCAGACTGAAATCCTTGCCGCAATCTTCCAGCATGTGTCCTGGCTGACTTACCAGCAGCTAGCCATTCTACAGGTCAATTATTTAATGACGTTAAGTCTCAACCAAAATCTCGGATCCCATCCTACTAGGCGTTAGAGGATGAAGTATGGATCCTAGACAGATCTATCATATTATTTGCCTCCATTAAGAAGGCTTTCTGACTTGATTAAGTGTGAATCTTTAGCAAGGAGGAGACCATCAAGAAGCGGTTAAGTCATTAACGGCTTCTTTTTGTTTAATAAAGCCTATCGCATGATAGATTAGAATCTTGTCGTCATAGCGATTACATGGTATACTGCAAAAGAATTTGGGAAGATTATTATCAACCAAGTGATGCGACTGGACGGTCTTTCCCTCGATAAGCCTCGACAACTGAAGCGAAAGCGCAGGGCCTAATGTCGGACGTTTATCAGGGAGAACCAGATAGAGGGGAGGAAGCGATGAAGGGGATTGAATTAGCTAAAGAAGTGCTTGTGCAAGAAGTAGCAGCCTTGGTAGTTGTGCGGGATCAAGAGGTCTTGTATGTTCGTCATGGGGGTGGCTTGCGTCCCTTGTTTGACCTGGTTCAGGAAGTGGGTCAGGACTTGGCGGGCAGTGTCATAGCGGATAAGTTAACGGGTCAAGCGGCGGCGCGTTTGTACCAGGAAGTTGGAATTGTAGAAGTATTTGCTTATACCATGTCAGCCAAGGCGAGAGAGATTCTAGACCAAGCGGGGATTAAATATCAGACAGATCGAATCGTGGACAAGATTATGAACCGTACACAAGACGACCTTTGTCCCATGGAGAAGATTGCCGAAGGATCTACAAGCAACCAAGAAATGATGGCTAAGATTCAGGCGTTCTTTGATCAAGTAGACCTAAAAAAGCACAAAAATTAGGAGGAAATTAATATGAGAAATCAAACGAGACAATTAGTATTCAGTGGCCTATTTATCGCAATGGGAGTCGTTCTGCCCATGGTCTTCCATCTCTTCGGTGGGGCAGGTCCCGTCTTCTTACCCATGCACTTACCGGTTCTAATCGCTGGTTTAGTCCTATCGCCTGTTTACGCCCTCGGGGTGGGGGCTTTGACACCGATCTTGAGTAGCCTCTTAACGGGGATGCCACCGGTTTATCCAATATTAGTGATCATGGTCTTTGAGTTAGCCTGCTATGGCTTCGTGATGTCCTTGTTGGTTCACAAGTACCGCTGGAATGTCTATCTGGCCCTGATCACATCTATGATCGTTGGGCGAGTGGTGGCAGCCCTGGTGGTGGCCATTCTGATTGCTGGCTTCAACCTACAATTCATGCAGCCAATTCCTTACTTCATGAGCGCAATCTCAACGGGCATCTTAGGTATTGTGCTTCAACTCCTGATCGTTCCAGCTTGCGGTTACCTCTTGAAGAAATACATGCCAGAATTTGAAGTGGCTTAAATAAGTCAAAGGCTGAGTTTGAAACTTGGCCTTTTTTGTTGGTTGGCTTGAATGGACGGAATAAGGAGGTCTCATCATGCGACGTGTTTGGATTGATACGGACCCAGGGCTGGATGACGCGGTAGCGATCGCCCTGTTAGCAGCCACTTGCTCGTGGGAAATTGTGGCCCTATCAGCAGTAGGGGGTAATACTTGCTTGCCGATTGTCAGTCAAAATCTGGTCAACATCGCCCGCCAATTGGACCTAAAGGCGCCTATCTTCAAGGGCTTAGACCGGAAGAATCGGTATATGATCACTAGCCACACTGGATTGAAAAACCAAGGGCGATTAGGTGCCAGATCAGAAGCTGACCGCAAGCCAGCCCCCAGCTGCGATCAGGAGCGTTCCTCAGTTGGGGATGAGGCTCTTGATCAATTGATCCAGCTTCTTAGGACCAGTCCAGGCCCAATTACCCTACTGACTTTGGGTCCTTTGACTAATGTTCAGTACGTAATCGACCAAGCTCCCGACTTAATCGACAAGCTTGACCAAATCGTGATGATGGGAGGCTGTTTGGATCGGGGCAATTACGGTGATGGGGTGGAGTTTAACTTCGGCTTTGACCCGCAAGCAAGTCAACAAGTTTTGGCGGTCAGATGCCCTAAGACCATTATTCCATTAGAAGTTGGTAAGCAAGTGGCCTTTACCATGGATGCACTCAGGGACTGGCCAGTCTGGCAAGCGATTCAACCCTTCGTCCAACCCTTCTTACTTGACCAGCATAAAGGACAAGAGCCACAAGCCATCAAGCTCTTTGACCTTATGGCAGCCGCTTATTTAGTTCAGCCTTCAGCCTTTGACCAG
Organism: Facklamia languida CCUG 37842; assembly: GCF_000245795.1. GTDB lineage: Bacteria > Bacillota > Bacilli > Lactobacillales > Aerococcaceae > Facklamia > Facklamia languida. The sequence goes on from NZ_JH601133.1 coordinate 1,153,394, forward strand.
GTGGCGCTTAGCTTGACAATTAATGAACAAGCTGCCATCCTACAAGATAAGCAAGCGGGCTCCCTTGTTCACTGGGCCCAAGCAGTTGATTCCAAGGCGATCTGGGACTTGATGAGGAAGTGAGGAACTTGATGCAGTATTATTTATTTGATTTGGATGGCACCCTTGTGGATCCGGGTATCGGTATTACCAGTGGTGTCCTTTATGCTTTGAAACACTTTGGTCTTGAAGTGGAAGACCGTCGTCAGCTCTATCCCTTTATTGGGCCACCTTTGTTGGACTCTTTTATGGAATTTTTCGATATGAGTGAGACGCAAGCCCACCAGGCGATTGGCTATTACCGTGAGTATTATGGAACTACCGGCTTATTTGAAAACACGGTCTATCCAGGTATCGAGACGGTCTTAGACAAATTGAAGGCCCAGGGTAAGATTCTAGCCCTCGCGACTTCCAAGCCAGAAGCCTTTGCAGAACGGATTCTAACGCATTACCACTTAACTGATTACTTTGATTATATTGGGGGCGCGACCTTTGATGGCATTCGCTCCGACAAGCTGGATGTGATCCGGTATGTCTTACAAGCTTTGGGGAACCCCACTTCGGACCAGGTCGTAATGGTGGGGGATCGTAAGTTTGACGTCTTAGCTGGCAATCAACTGGGTCTGACAACCGTTGGGGCCCTCTATGGTTATGGCAGTCAAGCAGAGCTCCAAGCTGCCAAGGCCGATTACATCATCGCGCAACCTACCGGCCTGTTACAGGTCTTCCCTCAGTAGGAAAAGTGAGTAGATCATCTATAAAAAATACGCTTGAGTATGACTTAGAAACGGTTGTCGGTGATTACGAACACTGGGGTGGATTACTGGAAAGCTAGGGGCTAGGTGTTGAATGGCAACAATTTGAAAGGGTGAACTATCGAATGTGGCAGGTATTTGCTTGGGGGATCGCGGGAGTCCTCATCTTAGCGATCATCGTTTATTTAGGTTTTTCCTATTATTTTGCGCGGATGCTCGCCTTTCCTAAGACGGTCAGCTTAGACCAAGAACGGCAATATGAGGAAGACAAGCAGATGTGGCTGGACTTTGACCAATTACCGCGCGAAACCTACCAGGTCAAGGGATGGAAAGGGTACCCTTTGAAGGTCGAACGGATTCTAGCCGATCAGCCTTCAAACCGCTATGTGATTATTTCCCACGGCTATACCTCCAACCGTCTAGGCGCTGCCAAATATGTGCCGGTCTATCGATCGCTGGGCTATCACTGTATCATCTATGATGCAAGAGGACATGGAGAGAACCCTGTCACAGCCGTCTCTCTCGGTTACCTAGAGGGGAAGGACTTACTCGCTATCATTGAGGATTGTTACCAGCGTTATGGGGCTTCCATCGAACTCGGCTTACATGGTGAGTCAATGGGGTCAGCGACTTCCTTATCGGTACTCGCCTACCAGCCCAAGTTGGACTTTGTGGTAGCGGATTGTGGCTTTGCCGACTTGCGCCAATTGATTCTTGAAGCTTATGGACGTTACCAGCCCAAAATCTTCCTACCGGGTGTCAGCCTGATAACTTGGCTCTTATATGGCTTTCGTTTGGGCGATACCCGTCCCATTAAGGCCATAGCGGACAACCAGTGTCCGATCCTCTTCATTCATGGCGGTCGCGATTCCTTTATCCTCCCCCAACACAGTATCGCCATGGCCGAAAGCAATCCAGCCTATACCCGTTATCAAGAAGTTCAAAATGCTGTCCATGCTGGCAGCCGTTTGACCTTGGGTCTTCCTGCCTATCAAGCCATCATCGCGGACTTTCTCCAGTCAATTGGGAAGTGAGCGGCCGGCCGCGCTCGGCCTAGTGGATAACCGCTTGGATCAAGTCGCTCAAAGGGATGAATCAGTCGAAAGGAGTATCACCATGTGCACTTCAATTAAGATGGACTATCCTGGTGGGTCTGTCCTGGGACGGACCATGGACCTGGAAAGGCCAGGTCCTTATAATATTCTCTACCAACCGCGTCAAGCAAAGAGTGCCGATAACCTCTTAGGGGGAACCTTCTCCGGCAAATATCGAACCCTGGGAGTGGGTTTTCGCAACCTATTTCCTTTGAAGGATGGGATCAATGACCAGGGCTTGATGGGGGTAGCCAATGATTATGGTGGTTTTGGTCTTTTTCCCAAGGAAGTAGATTCCAATAAGATTAATGTCTCCTCTTACCACTTCTTAACCTACCTCTTAGCTAATTTTGCTAGTGTGGATGAAGTGATCGAAGCCTTACCCCACCTGCACCTGCCCTCTCGTGACTTTCGAGGGGACAAGGTGATTACGCCTGATTTTCACTTCATGTTAGCTGATTCCAACCAACGCTGTATTATTATCGAACCTGAGAAAAAAGGGCTAAGGTATTATGAGAATCCCTATCAGGTGATGACCAATGCCCCCCGCTATCCTTCTCAAGAACGCTATCTCAAGCAGGTGATTGATTCGCTTGAAGATTTAGATGCTTTCAATGGCGCCAAAGACTTGCCCGGTGGCTATGATCCTAAGGACCGATTCGTCAAGGCCTTCTATCTCAGTCAGAATTCCCTTGAAGCTAGCGATGGCCAAGATGCGCTAGGCTATCTCTATCGATGCTTAAGTGCAGTGGCCTTACCCAAAGGCTTTATCAAAAACAAGCGGTTTGATTCCATCACTTTCACCCAGTATATCTCCGCCTACGACAGCCAGTCACGTCTTCTAACTCTGCAAGCGGCCGATAACCCCACAGTCTACCAAGTCTCCTTCCAGGATATTCATGACTTAGATCAAGAGCAGTCCCTCTACATCCCCGAACGTTTTGTTGGACATCCATTATAAGAAGATTGATAAGAAGCCAAACGCCGATGCGTTTGGCTTCTTTGTCTTGTTTTTGCTTGATTGGAAGAGAAGAGGGAGGGGTTGCAGTGAGACTTAGGTTAAGGTTGGTTTTATTTTCTTAGATAAAGCGAAGAAGGGTTCGTATTTTGCTTTATTTTCCAGGATAAAACGAAGATCAAGATGACACCTTAAAGCACACCTATCACCTTGTCCATGACCCTTGTTCTTAGAAAGAAACTTTGACCAATGTGAGACTTTACTTAATCAATCCAACATTCAACCTTTACCGAAGGGATTAAAGCGAGTCATTCGAAGCTTTATGAAATACACAGACCACATTCACTAAACTTTTCGCCATCCACAACTGACGAACGGACCAATTGAAGGCATTAACAACAAGTTCAAAGTCCTTAAACGGACCGCCTTCGGTTATCGCAATTATAGGCATTTTAGGTACAGAATTCTTCTAATCTTCCGACTCTATGTTTCAGGAAAAGATAAAAAGAAGCTAAGCAACTATTAATTGCCTAACTTCTTGAAATTTAATCATCAACCCTATTTGACAAAGAGGCAAAAGACATAGAAACACACAAAAATCGACCATTTTACGGTCGATTTTTATGTTGGAGTATACTTTTTAAGTCCGCATACTATTACTAGTTCTCCGAGACATAGCAGCGGATTAAGCCTCACCGCCAGACCATGATAATACCCTAACTCGCTCGCCTAGTTTTGCAACATATAAGCAATCCCTGGCAAGATAGTTGCGATAATGATTATAACAAAAACACCGATGATCGTTATTCGCAAGCCCTTGTGTGATGTCCACCATGGACTTGATGCAGAATACGCGACAAAGATTCTCATGAGTATCACTACAATTAAAATAAATAGTAAATAGGAAAATAGAATCTCCATACTGACATCACCTCAATTGTTATAGCAATATTATTACCTTGTGCACGAACGCTCTCAAAACTACCACTTATGAGGCATACAAATGATAAGACAGCAAGACATAACTTGATTAGTTTCTTAACCATATTTATCATTTTCTTCTTTCTTCATGCAAAAGAAACATCCGACAAATTAAGTATTTCATTCTCCTAAATGTTTGTCAATTGCTTTTTTGTAATAAAGTGCACTTAATTTGACAAAATAAGACTCAATTGATCGTTAGCATAAAATACCATTTTTCGTATCATAAAGACCATCCACGTCATCCACCTCGATGGTCAAGAGTTATCTTGGCTGGATACACTGCTACGTGTAGTTATTGCCCGCTATATCCAGTCCAAATTCGCCTTGGTCTATCTAATTACCTTATTTCCGATAAACTGGTGACTACCTAGCTGCAACCTTTGTAATCCAAAGTGATCTGGTCGACCCCTTCCGCCAAGCACAAACCGACCTTTCTGTGCAAGCTAGTCCATTGAACAGAAGCCAAGTGTTCAAATAGCCAAAACAAGCAAAAAATCGACCCAAAATGTACTGACCCCCTAAAGTTGGATAATTCTGTTCAACTTTAGGGGGTCAGTACATTTTCAAGTTCGTTTTATTTTCTTAGATAAAGCGAATCAGTCGGTCAAGTTTGTTTTATTTTATGAGATAAAGTGAGTTCGACCTTCAAGTTCGGTTTATTTTAGAAGATGAAGGTTAATTTATGTTTATTTTAAAGAAGCCAAATGAGTGTAAGATCAGTTGGTTCGTAATAGGTCTCAAGTTGACTGCTCACAGATTGAGAGGAGATGGCTTATTTGATAAAATAGATAAAATGTCAGACTTATATGCTTCAGATTGCGAGTTGTATCGATTAAATCGATAGGTCGATCAGACAAATAGTCAGCCAGTAAATAATAAATAGAGGGTGATAACATGAGAAAGAATCAGTATCCAACGGAGGTTCTGGATGTCGAGGTGACGCATCTCAATCATAAGGGTTATGGCGTAGCGCGGTATGTGCACGCACCAGACCGGGGATCTAACGGGCGTGGCTTGAACTTACTGATCTTTAATACCGTGCCGGGGGATAAGGTGCGGGTGAGCGTTGAGAATGCTAAGGGGCGACGGAAGGCCCATGTTTATTATGATGAACTGTTGGAGCCCAGCCCTAAGCGGAATCTGACGATTGCCAATTCTATCGCTAATTCTGGCGGCACGCCCCTGTTATTTATGAAATATGAGGACCAATTGACCTTCAAGGAGCACTTGATTAAGAAGCAATTTAAGAAGCACGATCTCGACCTGGCTGACAAGATGCGACCGATTATTGGTATGGATGATCCTTGGCGGTATCGTAATAAGATGGAGCTGACCTTCGGCAAAGACGGGGCCTTAGGAATGCATGAGATCGGCAATTACAAGAAAGTGATTGACCTGGAAGATTCTTATATAGCCCCTGAAATTCTGGTTGCGATTAAGAAAGTGGTCTCAACTTGGCAGCAAGACCACCACTTATCCTCCTATGATAAAGATGCCCGTCAAGGTCTGCTCAAAAATTTAATGATGCGGTATTCCCATGCTAGTCAAGAAGTAATGGTTGTCTTGGTCGCAAATGGCCGCCTAGCAGACTATCAGCCAGTGGCCCAAGACCTAGTGAATCGATTGACGCAAGCATTCCGAAAGATCCAATCGATAATCTGGTTGGAAAAGCCAGCCATGTATGGTCAAGCACAAGAAGAATGGCCACGCTTAATTTATGGAAGTGATTATATCAATGACTCTCTTAATGGCTACCATTATCAGCTCAAGTACAACACCTTCTTCCAAGCCAGTTCTCGTCAAGCTGAACGAATGGTACAATGTGCCTTAGAGCTGGCTGAGGTCAATGACCAGATGCGTGTTGTGGATCTTTTCTGCGGAATCGGCACCTTCTCTTTGCCCTTTGCAGCCAAAGTCAAAGAATTAGTCGGCATCGAAATCGTTGAAGCTTCGATCCAGTCCGCCCGAGGGAATGCTTGTGAAGCTGGACTTACCAATACCTCCTTTAGAGTCGGTGATGCCTATGAAGGCCTTGAACAGCTAAAAGCAGAATGGCCAAGCTGTGACCTTCTCCTGCTCAACCCTCCACGGGGAGGGGGCGGGCGCAAATTAGTCAAAAGTATCGCTCGCTTTGGAGCCGAGCGGATGGTCTACATCTCATGTAACCCCGTCACCTTAGCCGAAGACCTAAAATGGTTCGCAGAACAAGGCTACCAGGTCCAAACCATCCAACCCATTGACCAATTTCCCCATACCTTGCATGTTGAGTGTGTGGTATTAATGTCAAGAAAAGATAAATAAGGGCCAAAAAGTGGCGTATTTCCGGGCTTTTTGCGAGGTAAGTGCTATCAGAGCATCCTTGCGAAAAGCTCGGTTTTCTTATATGGAAACATATCTACTAAACGAATTTGCCGAGACTCGAAAAATGGGTGGTAGGGTTTAGGCTGCGGATTAGATATCAGAGGTTGTGGCAGTGATTTAGATAACAGTGACGACCGCAGTTCAAGCTGCTCGATACTATGGGGCAGACTTGGCAGTGGAATAGATAACATAGATTGGAGGAATCATTATGACAGATGAATTATTATATGCAAACCAGTGGAATTCAAGCACACAATATTTCTACGAAAAGGGATATTATTCGTGGGGGGTGGATAAATTGATATCATACAAAACAGTAGTAGAAATAGGATGCTGTGCGAGCCAGTTTGCTGCATCGTTAATAGCAGCGGCAGCATTTCTCAGCTCTTCGATGGTCATAGACATATCGCTCATTTTTGACATTTACTGTTTCTCCTTCCTCGGATTGTCTATGTGCGGCGATGATTCTGAGAGTCCTCGCTATTCTTGCGGATATATGACTGATTGCAGTGAGAGTAGCAATCACTTCTGCGTCAGTGTCGCTTCTGTTGTGAAAAGTCTGATTCACGATGTTCACCTCGCTTTCTGTAGGTCGCTTTGTTTCGACTTACACTACTCAATGGAGGTGAGATGGCCGTTTGGCCGAAAAAATATAAAAACTTTTTTGAAAAGAAAAGTCGTCCCATGAAGAATTAGAGGACGACCATTCATATTAGATGTAGTCCTTAAGCTCGGAGCGGAGCTTCTGGAACAGCTTGTCCCTGTGATATACGAATGTATTGCGAGAGAGGCCCATATCCTTGCCACAATTCGTTCCAGCGCAGCAGAATACTTAACCTATGTTGCCTCTGTTAGTGATCAACAGGATAGTATTGAGATGCGCTATGAGGATGAGAATATATGGCTGACACAGAAGATGATGACCACAATGTATGATGTGGATGTTCGTACAATCAATTTTAAAAGGTATCTTTTAAATTTTTTATGCGATTTAAATGCACTAAAAAACTCAGAGTAAATTTCAAAGATTATCTATTTACCTATCAAAATCTATTTAAAAAAATAATTGATTAGATTTTTACTTAATATTTACATAAAATTTACATAAAATTAATATTGCTTTGCCATAATTAAAGTGCGTAAAGCATATTGATATTTTTAGGAGGAGTAAAATTGCTTAAATCTAAGGTTAGTAAATTAGTTGTATCGTTACTTGCTGCTACTCAAATATTAGCTCCAATGGCTGCCTATGCAGAAGATATGGAACTTTTAGCTGAGAAACCAGCTGTTGCTGAAGTTAAGTCAAATGATGTTCCTAACCGTGTCATTACATCTATTAAAAATGACCCATCAACTTCAATGGCCTTTAGCTGGTTCACTACTTCGAAATTTGATGATGCTAAAGTATTAGTTTCAAAATCTGAAGATATGAGCGAACCGATGGAATTCACTGCGGAAGCGACAGAAGTAACTAATCGCTATTTAGAACGTGATGAAAATGGCTTCTTAATCTTTGCTGACGTTGCTTATGATGAAGAAGGAAATATTGAAAAAGATGAAAATGGCGAACCAAAAATTAATGGTTACTTCACCGATGAAAATCAAACTGGACCAGAATGGACTTCAGGTGACAAAAAAGGTCAAGCAGGGCTTGTTGATGTTGTTGAATATGCTTATAAAGCAGAAGCTACCGATTTAGAACCGGGCACAACTTATTACTACCAATTGGGTTCAGCTTCAGGCGAAATGTCCGAGGTTGGAAAATTCAAAACAGCTGGCAAAGCGGATGAATCATTTACTTTTATTCAATATACCGATACCCAAAATGCGTACTGGAACGAAAACGTTCGTAACGAAGCAACATTTGCTGCTGATACTATTGCTCGCGCCGTTGCAGAAGTGGGTACTGATAATGTAGATTTCATTTTACATACCGGTGACTTTGTTGAAACAGCTGAAGTAGAAGACGAGTGGGTAGACCTGATGGAACAATCAAAAGCTACTCATTTAAATTACGCCTTCGTTTCAGCTTCTGGTAACCACGATGAATACACAATGAAACAGTTTGGTGAATACCCTGATCCAGATATTACTCAATTTAATGAGCATGTTAATGTGAACGCAGCTAATGATGCGATTAGTGGCGGTTCATACTACTCATTTGATTACAATGGTGTTCATTTTACAGTATTAAACTCGAATGATAATAAAGCAGACGATACAGACAATCCCGATGAAAAAGCTTTTGGTAAAGCTCAATTAGAATGGGCTCGTAAAGATATTGAAGAAGCACGTGCAAATGGTGCCAAATGGGTAATTTTAGCTTATCATAAACCTATCTTCTCTAAGTCGTATCATTCACTTCAAGATAGTGATGTTCAAGCCGTTCGTGAAGAATTCATGCAACAAATTGATGAATTGGATGTTGATTTAGCTTTACAAGGACATGACCATGTATTATCAGCAACCTATCCATTAAATTTTGTACCAACTGAAGAAAACTTCTCGAATGGTGTCATCGCTGATGCTGAAACAATCGAAAAAGATGGCGTTGACTACTATGTAGATCCTAAAGCAACAGTTTTTGTATTACCTAATACTGGTGGTACTAAAGCATATGATGATATTTACTCTAAAGGTGTAGACCATGTTCATAAAGTTCGTCCGGCTTTAGATTGGATGACCACCGAAGATGTTGATTATTATAATAGCTTATTCGCATTCGGTAACCAACCACAACAAACGGAAGCTTTTGCTGAGTCTCACTCTAACTGGCGTGATAGCTCTGTGCAAAACTTCGCAACCTATACTGTTGAAGGGAATTCATTACACGTTAAAATTTATCAAGTTTCTGGTGATATTTTAGCTGGTGAAGAACGTAAAGTAGAATTAGTTTACGAATTCGGTATCACGAAAGATGCAGCAGAAAACACTGAAGAAGAGACAACTGAATCAAATAAACAAGAAGCTTCTGCTGAAGAATCAGCTGAATCAAAAGAAGATGAAACTTCTGCTGAAGATTCAACTGAGTCCAAAAAGGAAGAATCAACTACAGAGGAAACATCTGCCCAATAATCTTTCCTATCTATACTAGAAGTAAAAAGGACAAAAACTGGGCAAAAACTTTTCTTACTCTTTTGGATCCTATTTATTTAATTTATCGTACAACGGTTGAGTGGTAACAGAACGTGTCTTAATAACTAGTTGGATACCTACTGGACTGTGTGGGGTGGGCAGACGAAGCGAAAATCATCCGATTTTCTACTTCTTGTCCACTCCTTTGCTTTATATAGAGGAAGGATTAAAATGAAATTCGTAAATAAAATATTATGTGCGCTGTTTGTAATAATCGCAGTCTCACAAATAAATTCACTTTTAGTGGAAGCAGAAAACACCACGATTAACGCGTCCCAACAAATATCTTATACTGATGAGTCTAGACTAACTTATCAATCTGATGAAACTGAAATCACGTCACAAGCTCATGAAACTGAGCTTATTGCTCCAACTAGCACCACATTCCCTACTAACGAACAATGGGCCGAGTTAAGTTTAGAAGAAAAGGCTCATACAATTGTTTCAACGATTTATCTTAACGCTAACACTGAAAATAGTATCACCGAAGAGCAAATTCAAGTACTATTAGGTGAACCAGATGAAGTGATTGAAATGAATGACCAAATCAAACAACATATTTTTACGCTTGAAGATGGCGGACAAAAAATTGTTTTGAGATTAGCTTATGATTTAGAAAAAATGACTTACTTTGAAGGGCTAGGTGAACAATCATTTGAATTAGACACTCCACCCGTCACATTTGATAAATTTAATGAACTCGCATCTCTTTTAAGAGAAAATTATCAAGATAAACAACATACAAAAGTTGAAGTATTGGCAGACTACTTGGAGTCACCAAAATCAGTCAGTTATATTTTTGATGTCATTGTCTATCAATTTCCCGGTGAAAACCATGATAAATATGCTGTGACAGTTAAAGGAAACATTATTACGGACATCAATTACTTATCGGGTGATCAAGCATCAATGAAGCAACCCATTGAACAAACAAAAAAACAATTGGACCGTTTGGCCCATGAAGCCGGACTCAATCACCAAGAAATTCTCAGCATTCTTGGCCAGCCTCATAGCATCAACTATGACTCAAAATCTGGCATCATCACCAATGCATGGTTTTCAACATCAGAAACATCGGCTGCTAAAGAAGTCTATTATTATTATGATTATAATGGCATCAGTATCGGTTTAGCTTATGAATAATGATGTCATAATTAATCTTGTTAGCAAAACATCCATCAGTACTATTTTTGCTACGAAAACAAAAAGTCTAGGGCATCAGAAGTTTCAGTATGTATAACATATGTTTGTCAACTCTAGATTATTGAAAATGAGTCTGGTTACGGTATATTAGAATTATATATGGTAGTATTGTAGAATCAGAGGTTATTACTATGTTGATTTTGATAAACATGATATTTCTAAGTATAATTATCTATAATTTGATTAAAAGAAGACAAAATATATTTAAAGCTAATATACCAAAAACATCTATTATAGCTGCTACATTATTACTACTTGTAGGATTTATAATTTGGTATTTGAAAGATAAATCCGTTTTAGGATTTATTACTTCATTAAATGGAACAATCTATTTTTTATCTTATTTTTCTGCTATGGGAATTAATGAAAAACACATTAATTCTTTTATGACAAATTCTATAGTCATCCTATCAGTTCCTTATAGTGAGATAAATAATATTATAGTAATGAAAGGACAGAAGAGTCTCAATTTAAAAATTAAAGCTCATGGTCATGAATTTTTGCAACAATATAATTTAGAATTAGAAAAAGAAATATTACAATTTATAAAAAGTCGTTTAGACCCGAATACTTTAACAATCAAAGAATAATAATTTTAATATAGTTAAATTCTAAATTAGATAATCTATTTTTATATTTGTCGAATAGTATCTAAGTATAGTGAATTTATCAATTTTATATTTAAGAATATGCCCGTACTAGTATTTTGTACGGGTTATTTTTATATCCATACATTTTAATGCCATTTTTATTTAGGTGTGTAAACAGGTACTATAGTGATTTCAAAAACTCAAGCATTAAATTGTATCAAAGTAGTGATAGTCTTAGATCCGCCATATCCAACCGGTTGATCTCTTCCCGCAGACGGTGCATGTGGAGACGGTAGTATTGATGTCACGGGTGGATAAGTAAGCGTGTAATATGATAAGTAAATAAAGGCTTTCCGTGATTTGAGATCTGGTTCTAAGCCGGAAGGATAATCACGGATTTTTGCTTTGAGGGAAGTTATCCAAGATTGGTGAAATTAAAAAGTCATCTGCCAATACGGTTATGGAGTTGGTGAATTGACAAGATTGCTATTATTTATAGAGAAGAATTTTTATTACGTTGCTTCAAAGTATTGTAGCCATCACAATCCACTCGATTTTCCGATTTATGATAGCTACGTCGATGAGGTGCTTTGCTATTTAAGAAATGGTGATAACTTCTCAGATTTCCAAGATGGTGATTTGAAAGACTATGTTAAATTAAAAGGTATACTGATTGATTTCCGTGCCTTCTATGACTTGGATAAATTTAGCCTGAATCAAATCGACCAGTATGTTTGGCTGCTCAGGAAGGATTGCTTCCCGAGGAACTACGGAAAGAAAAAGAGAGGAGACAAGTATTTTGTCTATAATCGATAAAAGGAGTGTATTCGTATGGTAGATAATGTAATTCAAATAGTAACAGAGAAATTATCTTCTTTGCCTTGCATAGAAGGCATTGTATTAGGGGGCTCCCGTGCAAGAGGTACCCATACAGAGGATTCTGATATAGATATCGGAATCTATTACAAATCAGAATCATTTGACATTACAGCGATTAATCAAATTGCTACAGAGTTGGATGATGAGAATAGAAATAACCTTGTTGTACCTCCCGGAGCGTGGGGTGATTGGATTAATGGCGGCGGATGGTTAGTTATAAATGGGTATCATGTTGACTTGATTTTACGTGATATAAAACGGGTGGAACAAATAATCAAAGATACGGAGCAAGGAATTGTTACTACTAATTATCAGACGGGGCATCCCCATGGATATATAAGTGCTATGTATCGTGGAGAATTGGCGATCAGCAAGATACTATATACTAAGAATGAAAGCTTATGCGAATTAAAAAATCAGGCAGAAATTTACCCTGGTGCTCTAAAGAAGAACTTGATAAACTTTTTTATATTTGAAGCAGAGTTCTCTTTAATGTTTGTAAAAGTAAATGCGGGAGCAGAGGATAAATATTATATTGCAGGCCATGTTTTTCGTATTATTTCATGCTTAAATCAAGTACTATTTGCATGTAATAATGCTTATTGCATTAACGAAAAGAAAGCTATAAAACTGATTGAAACCTTTGAATATAAACCTGAAAAATATGCTGAAAGGGTTAATCATATTTTTGAAGTACTCGGTCTTTCACTTTTTGAATGCTACGATCTGACCGAGAAGCTTTATAAAGAAGTGAAAAAAATTGCAACGGAGATGAATAACTTTTTAAACGAGGGGAATTCAGATGAAAGAAAACAAATATGATGATAATATATTTTTTCAAAAATACAGTCAAATGAGTCGATCACAGCAGGGACTAGCCGGTGCAGGAGAATGGGAAACATTGAGAAAGCTGCTGCCGGATTTTAAAGATAAGCTTGTGCTTGATTTAGGATGCGGCTATGGATGGCACTGTATTTATGCGATGGAACACGGAGCGTCTTCTGTTGTAGGTGTTGATATTTCTCATAAAATGCTCAAAGTAGCAAAAGAGAAAACGCATTTCTCACAGATTGAATATAGATGTTGTGCTATAGAAGATATAAGTTTTTCAGATGAGAGCTTTGATGTAATACTCAGTTCATTGGCATTTCATTATATAGAAGACTATGAGGATTTGATTAATAACTTGTATAAAATGTTAAAACCAAATGGAGCACTTATTTTTACAGTTGAACATCCTATTTTTACTTCCTATGGAACACAGGACTGGCATTACAACGAAAAGGGAGAAATACTGCATTTCCCGGTGGACAATTATTATTATGAGGGAAAACGGACAGCTGTATTTCTGGGAGAAAAAGTTACAAAATATCATAGAACATTGACCACATATTTAAATACACTGCTTTCAAAAGGTTTTATAATAAATCAGATTGAGGAACCACAGCCACCAGAAAACATGATGGATATTCCAGGGATGGAGGATGAAATGCGTCGTCCCATGATGTTGATTATATCTGCAAGAAAAGGATGCAAATAATATAGAAACAATATTTACCTGAGAATTAAAATGGAGTTATTAGAATTAATCATAGAGTGTCATAGAGATAACGAACGTCAAGGACCGGGCAGTGAAGATGCTACATTTCCTATTAGAATGAAAAAACTAAAATATTGGACATCGGCTGTGGAACTGGAGGTCAGACAATAACCCTTGCAAAAAACACAGCTTCTCAAATCACAGCTGTCGATATGTTCCCACAAACGACAACCAATCTTGGATATGTTTCCATCTACGAGCGTGAATATGTTCCCCATAACCTTAGAGGTTGAGAATGTAGTTTTGATAGCTATCAAGGCAACTCGACACATGTTGAATCAGTCGTTTTGATGACAAGGAGTGATTAACGACGTAGTCATCAATTATGAATGATTTATGCGATAGCTGTCGCAGAGTGAGGAACGAAGTGACGTAAAGATGCGGTAACAGCGAACCGCCGAGTGCGTAGTATTGATGACAAGGGAATAGAATAACAAGCTATAAAACTGTTGAAATCATTGGCTTTTAGGATTTTAGAAGAAATCTTAAAAGCCATTTTTTTAAAATATATCTTGAGAAAACATTTTAATCGTAGAGATTGTAGGGGATGTGAATAAGATAGAAATTTATAGGCTGAGTAGACAAGATAGATAGAACTTGATATAGAAAAGAAGAAAGTATGTAATATTTATAGATGAGCTAACCTATTAGTAGCTATGAGAAATTGAATTTTTGAAAATATTTTAGATTTTTAAGGGAAAAATGCACCCACTTGCACCCTCCCAGATACGTGGATTTTTGCAGAAGGAAAGATACTGTACCGTATGGAGTAGAAAAATATTAATGAAGAAAATTCTCAACTCATAACAATCTGACACTATCCAGATCAAACTTGTCTTTGATATAAATTTAAAAACATGCTACTATAGGCTCAACTAAAAAAGCTATAGAAAAATATAAAATAAATCATTTTAAAACAAAGGGAGGTGTTTAGAGTGGATATTTATTTTTTGTTATTTGATGGATTTGAAACTTTAGACCTTTTTGGACCTGTTGAAATCTTAGGTCAACTTGAAAGTACAAGACTTCATTATATTTCTTTAACTTCAAAGGAAGTAACTAGTGCCCATGGCTTTAAAGTCTCAGCAGAACTTAGTCCAGTTTTAGAGCCAAACTCTGTTTTACTAATACCTGGAGGCTTTGCCACTAGAACCTTAGTTAAAGATCAGGCCTTTTTGGATAAATTATTGATCTTAAGCAAGTCGGCAAAATATGTTCTAACAGTATGCACAGGCTCAGCCTTAGTGGGAATGACAGGGCAATTAGATGGAAAAGAAGCCACTTCAAATAAAAGAGCCTTAGATTGGGTTAGAGAAACTGCCCCAAAGGTTAAGTGGAAGAAAAAAGCCAGATGGGTTAAAGACGGAAAGTTCTATACAGCGTCTGGAATTTCAGCAGGTATGGACATGGCTCTGAGCTTCGTTTCTGATCTCCTTGGCTATGATGAGGCAAGAGAAATTTCTAATAAAATAGAATATATTTGGAACGAAGATCAAAACTTTGATCCCTTTAGTAGACAATAATGAAAATCCAGCTTTAGGAATCAATCCTACAGCTGGATTTCTTCTTATTAAATAAAATGTATTTTAGCTTTAAACGATCCTTAAAGGCAGTTTAACCCCTATCGCCAAGCTTAATTCACCTAAAAATATGTGATGAGATTATATCCTATTATTTGAATGAATTCTATAATTTTTATCTATTTAAGAAGTGGCTATGAAATATTCTTTTCTATATAATAATCATAAATTGAAAGACTCTTTTTCGACGAATCTAATTGTCACTTTGATGGCTTAGTGGTTCGAAATGGATGATATCTGCAGGAGTCTCAGGCTCATAATTTAAGGGGTTGAATAAATAAATAGATTTAGGTTTGAAAGGGAACAAAATATGAAATCCAACGAAGTTTTAAAATTGTCCAGACTATCTAAGGACAAGAAGGACACCACTTAAGACAAGAGGTGGGTTCAAATAAAGATTATGTTAAAGATTCCCCGTCTTCTTATATTTCTGTCCAGCCACCATAGAATGATGGTTGATATAAGTGCCACCTGAGGTAATAAGAAAATAAACCTACCAAAACTTAGATCGAAAAAAGCACTAAAATATATCCATAAATACGAGATGACCACTTGTGTCACTAAAATACCTATAAATCACATAAAACTCGTCTCCTTTTCTATATATACAGTCCACACATTATAAAATAAACGCTATGAATTATCACTTCCTAAGTCCTATTTTTTTCAACGAATGGAAGGACAGGGCAGAACAATGTAAATTTTATACCTAAGACATGTTGAGAGTGTAGTATTGATGTCAAGAGTGAAGGACGAAACGGTATAGAAAAGCCTTGAAATAAAAAAAGGGGGGTGATGGTATTGTCAAGAAAAGGAGCATTATTCTGATCCCGTTTTTATATTGTTAAAAAACAGTTCTGACTACTGGAGAGTGGAATTCAAATCAGGACTTGCGATAGAAGTCGATGCATAAAAAGAATATATCAAGATAAATCACCTCGTCAGAAAATGACGGGGTGATTTATCTGTAAAAAATAGAAAGCATTTGAAATTGCTACGAAATTGTCGAGTTGATATTTACTAATTTTTTCTTGAAAAAGCAATGATGCATGATATAATTTGTATGAAATGTATAACAAAGAATACTGAATGTCAAGGAGATAAAGATATGAAAAAAAGCAAACAGAGTCATGCCAACTTGGAATATGAGAATAAAACTGAGAAAAACGAACAGGGGTTTTATGCATGGACTGCAAAAGTTGGCACTAAAGGACAGATTGTAATTCCAAAAGAGGCAAGGCAATTGTTCCATATCGAAAGCGGTGATACAATCCTCCTGCTGGGTGATCAAGATCAAGGAATAGCATTGATAAGCGGTGATAAAATGGCGGAGATGCTACAGGCAATTAAGGGGCAAATATTATGAAACGATTAAAAATCATTATGGTTGTTTTGATAGTGATAGTTATAATTTTAGTGGGCTTTGCATATCGAACGATTTACTTTGACTATGGAAACGATCTGTTTATGAAGAAAACAGGGAAGCAATTAGGATTTACAGAAAAAGTATACAAAACGACCGATGGCAGTGAGATATCATACTTAGAAGGTCCTAATAATGGGGAGCCGCTTTTACTAATTCACGGTCAGATGGTATCGAAAGAAGATTATGCAAAAGTTTTACCGAAACTCTCAAATCATTTTCACATCTTTGCAGTAGACTGTTACGGACATGGGAAATCATCTAAAAATCCAGACAAGTATCAACTTATTTCCATTCGTGATGATTTGATTGATTTTATGAGAGATGTAATCCGTGAAAAAACATTTCTTTCGGGGCATTCTTCTGGAGCGTTAATATGTGCGGCCGTAGCATCAAAAGACAAAGAACAGGTGAAAGGACTTCTACTAGAAGATGGACCTTTCTTTTCTACGGAGCCAGCTAGAGCTGAAAACACCTTTTCATATCTTGAGTTTAAGACGATCCATGATTTTTTTTCGCAGCAAAAGGAGAAGAATTATACGAGATATTATCTTGATCATACTTACATGAAATCACTTTTCAATAAAGATGGAAAAGATAATTGGGACTTTATAATCAAAAATCCTTTTTCCGAGAGAATCAGGGAAAATAGTGGTAAAATGCCGATTGTTTGGTATTATCCTCCTGAAATCGGCCTGAATGGAATGATATTCTTAACGCGTAATATGCAGGACGGAACAGGAAACTATGATTTAAGATTTGGGGAGACTTTTTACGATTTTTCCTGGTTTTATGGAGTTGACCAGAAAAAGATGTTGAGCGAAATAGAATGCCCGACGATCATTCTTCATGTTGCGCCTTCAAAGGAAACTGCGCCGAGCTATTATGATGAAAAAGGAATATTACTATCTGCCATGGACGAAAAAGATGCAGAAGAAGTTCATACTTTAATCAAAAACAGTACGCTTAAATCTGGTTATGAATCAAGTCACGATATTCATGCTGACTTACCGGAACAGTTCGTTGATGCAATGATGGAGATGAAGCAGCAGAAGTAGCGGATATGCCCATTGAACGGGCATTGACATTTACCCGGTAACATCATTTTTTGCCAACTTCTATCGTGCAACGAGCGTGGAGGCTCTCTTCCAAATGTATCGTTATCGTCAGGGTGGTCTTGGTACATGTGGAGACTATAGCGTTGATACAAAAGATGTAAATTTAGAAATCCTGCATTTTAAGCAGTTTTATAAGCATTTTGTCTTTGAAAAAGATGAAGAAGGATACGTCAAAAAGACTCAAAAAACTACATGGATGTAAGAGTAGTTTTTAGGCTGGTATGAGGAAACACAAAAAATATAATTAACTCATTTTGTACTTTCTACAAGAGTAGCTTAAAAGGCTGCTCTTTTTGTTTATTCTGTTTTTCTTTACATCCCACACTTAAAAATATAGAGCCAAGATCTACAAGAAGCAGTTGTGAAGTCATCAATCAGCTTATTTCTGAGAGCAGTGAATTAAAAGAAATAATAAAAGAGAATATAGAATAGAGTGACCCCAAATAGTTGGACCAAAGAGATGAACACAATTTTGTGTTTGTCTCTTTTTTGACTTAAAGAGAAATCCTTAAGCCACCTGTGCTTTTCTATAGGCAACAGGACTTAGCCAATTCAATTTTTCTTTAATTCGTTCTTCGTTATAGTAATGAATGTAATCTGTGATTGCAGTCTCTAGCGCTTTATAACTTCGATATTTTTTTCCATAATACATCTCCTGTTTCATCATACTAAAGAAATTTTCAATTGGAGCATTATCATAACAATTCCCTTTACGCGACATACTTTGGAATACTCGATGTTCTACTAGTAACGCCTGATATTCCTTCATTTGATAAGCCCAGCCACGATCTGAGTGGAAGGTTCTTCGATAGGCGCATTCTTTCGATGCTTCTAAAGCTTCTTTCAACGCCTCAATCATGGTGATCCGATTAGGTTGAGACGATACTTTAAAACTAAGGATTTCTAGATTATACAAATCCATAAAAGGGTCTAAATACATTTTCTTAACTTGAAGTTTACCAGAATGATCTTCTTCATAATATTTGAATTCGGTCGTATCCGTAGTAATTTTTTGTCTAGGGATGGACATCTCAAATCTTCGATTTACCCGATTAGGAGCAATCCGTCCCACGACCCCCTTGTAACTATTGTATTTTCGATATTTACGTCCGAAGCTTTTAACCTGAATCTTTAGTACTTGACAGAGACGTTGGACTTTCTTTTTATTAATGGCCCACCCTTGGTTAACAAGGGTCGCATGAATCCGACGATAGCCGTAGTTTGGATGTTTCTTACGAATCAACAAGATGGCGTCTTTGACTTTTTGGTCCGGATCTGGCTTTTTCCAATGAGCTTGCCAATACATATAAGTGGATTTAGGAAAATCAATCGCCGCAAGAATCTCAGCTAAAGTAAATCTTTCTTGTTGTCGGAGCTTGTGGATGATTCTTGCTTTGTCTTCATTGCTTTCTGTTGCCGCAAGCTCCTTAGCATTTCCAAGTATTCATTTTTTATAGTTTGCATCTTTAATTCATACTCAAGTTCTTCAATTCGTTTGTTTGCCCGCCCTAGATCCGTTAACTTTAATGGAATAGAAGAAGTTCGTTTTTCTGTGCTCATTCGTTTCTTCTTAGACATTGGTGGCCTCCCCTGTTTGCGTGAAAGATCTTCAATCCCATGGTTATTGTACTCTTGACGCCATCTAGCAATCAGTGAAGGATTATCAATCCCAATTCATTCGCCACGGTTTGATAGGATTTCTCACTGACTTCATACATAATTATTGCTTTTAACTTAAAGATTACACTGTATGTCTTATTTTTTCGAGAGCGCATTAACCCTTTTATTCCTAGAGTTTTATAAGCGTTCACCCAGGTTATTAATTGTTGGGAGGATTTAATCTTATATTTTTTCGTCAATGCCTTAATCCCCATGGTTCCAGAAAGATATTCGGAAACAATATTCATTTTAAATTCTAAACTATATTTAGCCATACAAATACCCCCTAAGGTTGGATAATTCGGTCCAACTTTAGGGGGTCAGTACATGGGAATGGTGTAGTTCTGTGTCTCTCTTTTTATGATATGCATAAATAGTCTTTTTTGAATTTATTTGGTGTAAACCTACATCGAGCATTTTTATATGAATAAATTGAACAAAAATAATAAAATCATTTGTGTAATTCGAGGACAAATAGGTATTAAACTTTTAGTAAATTTTCTTTCAGGCGGAAGGTGCCCTTTGATTCTGTTATTTGTTAATAAAATGCTTGACACAAGAAACTCAAACCTGTACACTTTGTATATATAGTATATACACAAAGTGTGAAGGAAAGAAGTTAAATGATTAATATTAATCTTTCGAAATTTTCTAAAGTCCCATTGTACGAACAGATAATAAAAGAAATTAAGCGTAACATTATATCTGGTGAATTAAAGGAAAAAGAACGTTTACCATCTATTAGACAGTTGGCTAAAGATTTAGAAGTCAGTGTTATTACTGTTAAAAAAGCATACGAAAATTTAGAACAAGAAAAATTTCTGATGTCCATCCCAAGTCAAGGAACGTATGTAGCCGATTTGGATATTGATTTGATTGAAAGAAAAATTCTAGCAGAAATAGATGCGGGTATCGAACAAGTTATTATAAAAGCAAAAAGTATAGGCCTAAGTTCTGAAGAAATAGTTCAACGGTTCAGTGAAAAAGTGGAGGAATAAAAAATGCAATATGCGATAAAAATGAAAGATGTTACCAAAACACTTGGTGACTTTAAAATTGATTTAAAGAATTTACGGATACCAAAAGGCTATATTACGGGATTTATAGGGCCCAATGGAGCTGGGAAATCAACAACCGTTAAATTGATAATGGATTTGATTAAGGCGGATACAGGACAAATAGATCTTTTAGGCTATGATCATGAAAATGAAGGAAAAGCCGCACGTGAGCGAATAGGTTTTGTTTATGCTGAAAATATTTATTATGAAAATTTGAATGTTTGTTCTATTGGCAACTTAGTTAACGGTTTTTATCCTAAATGGGATAAAGATAAATTTGACTCTCTCTGTCGTGATTTTGAGCTGCCTTTGCAGAAAAAAGTAAAAGATTTATCTACAGGTATGAAGGTTAAACTTTCATTAGCCGTTGCTTTAAGCCATAATGCGGATCTGATCATCTTGGATGAGCCAACATCTGGATTAGATCCAGTCGTAAGGTTGGAGATTCTAGACTTACTGTATGATATTATCCAAGATCAAGAAAAGACGATATTATTCTCCACCCATATCCTAGCCGATTTGGAAAAAATTGCGGATTATATTATCTTTATTAATGATGGAAGATTATTAATTCAGGATTCTAAAAATTATTTGCTTGAAAATTACAATCTCATCAAGGGTCCACTTCAATTGCTGGATTCAGAGATGCGAAACTTATTAATAGGTTATACAGAGAGAGAGTTTGGCTTTGCTGGTTTGAGCGAAGATGCAAAAATTTTTCAAGAAATTTATGGTGACAAGGTTCTAATTGAACCAGCGTCATTGGAAGATATTATGATTTATCACTTGAAGGGAGACAATTAAATGCGAGCATTACTAGTTAAAGATTGGATAGTAAGTCGAAAACTATTAATTTTATCATTGATTATTCTTATCTTAGTCTCCTTTGTAGTGAGTAATGATCAATTACCTTTAATTTTAGGCTTACTGCTGTCCATGTTTAATATGCGAAATATCGATGGTCTGGAAGACAAAAATGAATATCACGCCCTCATTCAAAGTATGCCAGTGAGCCGCTTTGAAGTAGTAGTAAGTAAAACTATTTTTCATTTCTTACAAGTCGGTATTAACTTATCACTTATAATATTGTTAAACAGCATACTTCCAAGTTTAAAAGGCAACAGCATCAAAGAAGTTTTCTTAACTGTAGTCATGGCTATCCTGTTAATTTTAGGTTATCAATTGTTGTACATTATTTTTGGCCCTGTATTCATGAGTTATGTTACTATCATAATTTTCCTAGTAATAATAATGTTTGGGTGGACATTAGCAAATAGCGCATTTATTCAAGGAGCATTAAGGTGGCTTTCATCAATAAAACCAGCTACTCTAATCCTATCTTCTGCTTTAATCGTTCTAGTGGTATCTGCTTTATTATTGTTCTTGACTGTTAAGGTCTATGAGAGCAAGGATTTATAATACATTTAATTGGAATCTTATGTATCCTTCAGAGTGGTTTGGAGTGACTTTTCAGTAGACTGATGAGAGTAGTTAATATCAGTAAAACCACCCTACCACCCTATCAAAATCAATTCATAGCTTCTAATCGACACATGTGGAGGCAGTGACACTACTTGTACGAGACGACATGTCGTCGAAGTATAAGTAGATGTCCTGCCCCGTCAAGGCTATCCGAAGAATGACGAACAAAGTGAGGAAATGATTCGATGATAGCTACTGACAAGGCCGTAGTATTGCTTACAAGGAGCGAAGCGACGCAGACAAGTAGAGGTTCCGCCCATGCACGGAACTCCCAAGAACGACGAACAAAGTGAGGAAGTGATTGGTTGAGTTCGGCTGCCAAGACTGTATCCTCTTAACGAAACAAGCGTAAGCGTCAGTTGAGTTTAAAGACACAGTTGGTCTGCGACGATAGGAGCAGAGCTTCTTTATGTCTCACTTGTTGAGGAAGGCAGTGAGGTAAAGATGCGGTAACAGCGAACCGCCGAGACTGTAGTATTGATGTCAAGAAAATAGAATAATAAGCTATAAAAGTGTTGAAATTAATAGCTTTTAGGATTTTAAAGAAAACTTAAAAGCTATTTTTTATTGAAAGAGCACCTTGTGGGAACATATTAATAGTAAAATTTGTAAGGGTATGTAGACAGGATAGATATTAGGACTTGACCAGTGAAATAATTAGTAAAAATATCAAAGACCACAGCTTTTATGAAAGCTGAAGATTACCTAAGAATGCCAGAGAAAATAAACAATGCAGTCTCTGTATACCTATCAGATACAGAAAGAGATAATTACGATATATTAAAGAAAGACTTGGTAGTTAGTATTAAGGATAAAGATATAGATGCAGTCAATGCTGCAGCCCTTACTAATAAGTTATTGCAAATGGCATCAGATTCTGTTTATGATGAAGATAAAAATATGATTTATATTCATGATAGAAAGCTTGATGCTTTAGAAGATTTAATAGAAGGTGCAAATGTAAAACCAGTCTTAATAGCTTATTGGTATAAGTCAGATTAAAAAAGAATAAAAGATAAATTTGATGTAAGAGGTCTTAAAACAAATGAAGACTTTAAAGAATGGAATCAAGGTGAAATTCCTGTAGCCATTACCCATCTAGCATCTGCTGGTCACGGACTTAATCTACAAGCTGGATGTGATTACTTCGCAGTTCAGAAAAGAGTGAATGAGATGATTCAATATTAGATAAATAATATTTGGTATATCTAATTTTATATAATTTCAATCTCTATCATTTGCGTGGATATTTGTCAGCATAATTGACAAAATCCGATAATGTAAGTAAAATTTTAGTAGTATTTTAAAGAAAGGTGGGAAAATTGTGAAATTATTTCTTCATATGTCTCCATTGGCAATTGCCAAGGCACAATGTATTTGCAGTCAATTTTTAGTTGGCTATAAAAATTAAATATTTTGAAGGGAGAAATAATGGAAACAATAGTATCCGCTTTATTAGTTTTTGTCTCTACATCAATTGACTACCTAGTTGTTTTGACTATTTTATTCGCCAGTCAAGGCAAGGAAGGTTTGAAATCAATTTATGCAGGACAGTATTTTGGTACAGGACTGCTTGTACTGGTTAGTCTTATTGCCGCTTACTTTTTAAATTTTATTCCACAAGATTGGATGATCGGACTCCTTGGTCTAATTCCACTAGGTCTTGGTATAAGAGCAATTTTTGTGGATGAAGATATTGATGAAGAAGACATCGAGGGAAAAATTACCGGAGATGGATCAAAAATCATAGCATTTACAAGTTTAACAGTGGCAATGGGTGGAGATAATTTAGGAATTTATATTCCCTATTTTACAGGAAAGAGTTTGATTGAGATTAGTATAAGTCTAGTAATATTTGCGTTAGGAATTTTAGTTCTATGCAAATTATCTCAAAGACTCGCCTCAATTTCTGCTATCGGAGAGATTGTAGAAAAGTACGAAAAAATAATTGTACCAGTCGTGTTTATTGGACTCGGTCTATATATATTGATTGAAAATGGAACGATAAATTTTCTCATATCTCTAATAACAAGCTAATAATCTATTTTTATATGGTTCTATAATTTATAGGGTTGATGGAAGAAAAATTCTTCTATCAACCCTATTTTTGAATACACAAAAACACAGAAGTCCGATATATCTAAAGTGCTAACAAAAAACAGAAAAGACTCTGTGCATGACTAATGATATAAGACGTCTCCTTAATATAAAAGACCCTAATATACATTTTTCTCCAGATTTTTAGAGCGTATAAAACGAATCGATGTTGAGAGTGAAAAGTTATTAGTATTTGACACATTAATTAATAAGTTATAAAACATAAACACGTTTGCAGATTAGCTAAATGCAATAGACTAATTATATGAAGTCAACAGTAAAATAACAAATGACAATTAAATAATAATAAGTATGGCAAACAAGCCTAATTAAATTAGGTAAATTTAAATAATGAGTATTTAATTCTGAGCATTAAATTTAAAATTAGTTTTTTAACAACATTGACAAGCATCGATATGGGGTGTATACTAAATACGAAATCGAAACTTATCGATATCATTGAAGTGTATCTATATATCAAATAAAGAAAGGAGGGAATTATGAAAAGATCATATGCAGTGTTCACGCCTATATTCAAGGTTTTGTCTGATGAAACCAGGCTAAAAATAATTGATATGCTCTCATGTGGCGAGATTTGTGCCTGTGATATTTTGGATGGTTTGAGTATTTCTCAATCAACCCTAAGCTATCACATGAAAAACTTAACGGATTCAGGCCTTGTTAACGGAAGAAGAGATGGGGCTTGGGTGAGATATACTCTAAACCTTGAAAGAATAGGAGAGGTTAAAGACTTCCTAGATTATATTACTGAAGATAAAGAAGACTGTATTTGTAAAAAATGTAAGGAAAAGTTAGAGTAGAACAAGAAAAGCAGTGGATTAAGACAATAGATGAAACATCTCAATCTAACACAGCTCTTGTTGAGTGGATGCCAGAGGATTTAAAAGAAGACAATTTAAAAGACCTATTATAAGAATAGGCAGATAAATAAAGAGGTGAAATTGGTGAAAGAAACAAACGATAAAATTAGTTTTTTTGAAAGATATTTAAGTATATGGGTTTTGCTCTGTATGGCTGCAGGTATTTTTATTGCTAAATTTATGCCATCTGTCCAATCTTTCTTACAGTCAATGGAATTTAAGGGTCAAAACATAATCTTAACAGTTTTAATGTGGCTTATGATATACCCTATGATGGTTAAAATAGACTTTAATTCACTAAAAAATGTAGGAAAAAATCCCCAAGGTATAATTATTTCTACAATAGCAAGCTGGGCAATCAAACCATTTTTAATGTTTGGTCTGGCTACACTTTTCTTCCATTATGTATTTAGCCAGTTAATACCTGTTGATCTTGCCAATGATTTTGTTATAGGTGCAGTACTCTTAGGTACAGCCCCATGTACAGCCATGGTCTTTGTGTGGAGCAGTCTTACCAATGGAGACCCAGCGCAAACCCTTGTACAGGTATCGGTAAATGACATCTTGATACTCTTCCTATTTGTACCACTTGTACAGATCCTTTTAGGTTTAAAGGGAATAAGTCTACCAGCAGATGTTCTCTTAATGTCATTAATACTTTTTGTTCTTATTCCTTTAGTGGCCGGCTTTTTATCAAGATACTTCATAATAAAAAATAAGGGAGAAGAATACCTGGAAAATAACTTTATTAAAAAGTTTGACGGAGTAACTACTATAGGACTTCTTCTTACCCTCATTATTATATTTACTTTCCAAGGAGATATGATAGTAGAACACCCACTTTATGTAGCTTTAATAGCAGTTCCACTAATACTTCAAAATGTGATTTCATTCTCTCTAACATATTTTGTAAGTAAATTAAGGAAACTACCTCATGAGATAGCAGCGCCTTGTTCTTTAATAGCAGCATCTGACTTTTTTGAACTTTCAGTGGCTGTAGGCATAGCCCTATTTGGTGTAGATTCTCCTGTTGTTCTTGCATCAACTGTCGGGGTTCTTACAGAAGTTCCCGTAATGCTACTTTTAGTAAGGATAGTTAATAATACAAAAAGCTCCTTCCCAAGCCTTGAAAGAACTAAATAAAGTTAAAACATTAGGAAAAAGTGCGACTATAAAATTAGTTGCACTTTTTGTGTTTTATTGTACTGTAGCGTTACAATTGATGTGAGAACAATTAAATAAAAAAAGCGTAAATTTTAAGTATAAGTTAGCCAGGTGGCTAACTTATACTTGAAATTTACGTAATTATAAAATTGATTATTAGATTAACAATGAAGTTTTAAAAGAAGCAATAGAAAGAACTTCAAACAAAAGAGGAAGTCAGGAGATAACGAAAGACTATAAGGAAATAATCGAGACATAAAAGAAGATTCATAACTAAGATCCTTTTGGGGAATATATCTCAGCGAAAATAAGTATATTGGAGATTTGACTTTTGATAAGGTTATTGATGTGGTATCAATTTTATCAAATAAGATTAATGAGATGTAATTTAACAGACACTGTCTGGGAAATCATAGACAAGAAATATTAAGTATGAGAAGTGGAATCATTCTACTTCTTTTTTTAATGTCAATTATATAAAAAACAATCAAAATATGTAAATGTCAACCGAAAAATGGTCCACATTTATTATCGAAAAGTGGTCCACATATAGTAAAAAATTAATCCACATCGCCTTTCCCCCTAGGGAAAAGGCGTTTTAAATATATTTTATATATTTTTTGACCACTTTACTGTATCTTCCATCCGATAACTTTTCTCCCTAGACATATCCATAATATGGGCCCTATGAGCAAGTCTATCAACGATAGCCCCAGTAAGAATAGAATCTTTAAAAACCTACTCCCATCTTTCAAAGTTCAAATTCATTGTTAAAATTATTGATTCCTTATCAATTATAGATGATAAGAGTTTAAGGAATCTCACATCCTATCTTATCAAATGAAACATAATCAGGCTTTGAGGTGAATTTACGTGAAGAGCAATGCTAAAGCTTAAAAAATACCTATCTAACAAAGGTGAATTTTTATTTTTATCATATTATGTAGATGGATGTAAATGAATATTATTTTTAAGTATATGTTATTTTTAATTGCTTCATTTCATATTGACTGGATCGGTCAATTTTAATATACTCTAAATGACCAGTTGGGTCATCGGTTTATAAAGAAAGGTGGTTTTGATCATTTATTCAAAATTTAATAACTTAAAACCAGAAAAACAAAAGCAAATTATTAACGCAGCTATAAAAGAATTTGTTCGAAATGGTTTTGAAAAAGCATCTACTAACGAAATTGTAAAAAGAGCTAATATTTCAAAAGGCTCGCTGTTTAACTATTTTAACAGTAAAAAGGATCTTTACTTGTACTTGATTGAGTATAGTAGTAAAGCAATCGTGAATCTAAATGAAGAAATTGATTTGTCTGAAACTGATTTATTTAAAAGAATCGAAAGAGTTGCTTTACAAAAGTTCTATGTTCAACAAAAGTACCCACAGGCATTTGAATTCTTGGCATCAACTAAACAAGAGGAGTCTGTAGAAGTAAAGGATATCATTAAACAAAGGCTCAATCCAATCTATAATCAAGCCATAATTAAATTATATAAAGACATTGATTACTCTAAATTCAGAGAAGGAGTTGATATTGAAAAAGCAATTGAGATTTTGAATTGGACGATGTTTGGTGTAGGAGAGAAAGGACTAAAGGAATTGTTTACCTTTGATGATATTGGTAGATTTGGAGAGAAATATCTAGAAGAGTGGAACGTTTATGCCGAATTACTGAAATACAGCTTTTATAAATAAAACTAAATTAAAGGTGTATTGAAATGAAAATATAATAGCTTTAGATTTTTATCTAAAAAAATTTTAAAGGAGTGTGTCTATATTATGACCGATATAGTAAAAGTACAAGGATTACAAAAAAAGTTTGGTAAATTTCAAGCATTGCGTGACGTTTCGTTCACGATAAAATCGGGGGAAGTGGTTGGGTTTATTGGTCCTAATGGTGCTGGAAAATCTACAACTATTCGTGCCCTATTAGGAATTATAAAACGTGATGCTGGTATTGCCGAGATATTCGGTAAGGATGTTTGGAAGGATAGCCTTGAAATTCATAAGCGAATTTCTTATGTCCCTGGAGATGTTGCCCTTTGGGAATCTTTAACGGGAGGAGAAATTATCGATCTCTTCATTAAATTACATGGTAGTGGAGATAAAGAAAAGCGCGATTATTTAATTAAACGTTTTGAATTAGACCCTAAGAAAAAAGCCAAAGGGTATTCAAAAGGAAATCGTCAAAAAGTTGGATTGATTGCAGCATTATCTGTTGATTCTGATTTATATATTTTTGATGAACCAACATCTGGTCTTGATCCTCTAATGGAACAAGTTTTCCAAGAAGAAGTTGAAAAAATTAAAGCATCTGGTAAAGCTATTTTATTGTCCTCCCATATTTTAAGTGAGGTAGAACGATTAGCAGATAAGGTTGTAATTATACGCCAAGGTGAAATTGTTGAAACTGGAACCCTTGATGAATTACGACATTTAACTAGGTCTACTGTCACTTTAGTGACAAGTGGAGACGTATCAAAAATGGCTTTTGTAGATGGAGTACATGATTTTGTTCAAAATGATAGCCAAGCAACATTCTCTGTCGATAATCAATATCTCAATAGTATTTTAATTGAAGCTAGCAAATTAGGTGTCACAAGGTTTGAATCTATACCGCCAACACTTGAAGATTTGTTTATGCGTCATTATGAAAGCTAAACCGTGGGAAGGTGGAAAAATTATTATGAAAGAAAAATTTGCTCGTTGGGACACATTATTTTTACAGTATTTAAAACGAGATTGGAAAAAAAATATTATATGGGTATTGGGACTTGGCATGTTTTCGGCTGGATTTGTTCCAGCTTTCAAAGAAATAGCAAAAGGGCAAGGTTTAGTCGGAATGTTCGAAACTTTGCAAAACCCTGCAATGATATCTATGGTAGGGCCGACTCCAGTTGAAACAGGAGCTGATTATACCTTAGGAGCAATGTATGCACATGAAATGTTGTTGTTTTGTGGTTTGTTTGCGATGATAATGTCTATTTTACACGTGATAGGTCATACTCGTAAAGAAGAAGATCTTGGCCTTACTGAGCTACTGCGTTCCTTTCAAATAGGTCGTCAAGCAAATTCTCTTGCAGCAATAGCAGAGATAGTCTTTATCAATGGTATACTAGCACTTTTTATTGCAGGAGTAATGATAAGTTTCGGTGCCGATACGATTTCTATTTTTGGTTCCGTGTTATACGGGGCATCAATTGGAATGGCAGGGATTATTGGTGCTGCGATTGCTCTAATAATGGCACAAATTATGCCCACGTCATCGGCTGCAACAGGATCATCATTAGGAATTGTAGGATTACTATACATTGTTCGTGCTGGAACAGATGTCTCCAATGTTGACTTATCTATGATGAATCCTTTGGGCTGGACATATTTAACTTTTCCTTTTACAGATAATAATTGGTTTCCACTTATTTTCGCTTTAATTTTCAGTATAATAGTGGTGTTCATAGCTTTTTCACTTGAAGGTGGCCGCGATATGGGGGCTGGATATTTACCGCAAAGAGAAGGGCGTGAAAGTGCAAAGCAGTCTTTGCTGTCCGTCCGAGGATTATTTATAAATATTAATAAAGGTGTCATTATTAGTTGGTTAATCGCATATATTGTTATGGGTGCTGCCTATGGTTCGATTTATGGAGATATGCAGACATTCCTAGAAAGTAATGAAATGATGAAACAAATGTTTTCTCATACAGGATTTTCTATTGAAGAATCATTCACAGGCACAGTTATGATGGTTTTGATTGGTTTAGTTTCCATTCTACCAATTGCGATTGTAAATAAACTCTTTTCTGAAGAAAGACGATTACACTTAAGTCAGATTTATGCAACAAAAGTAACCCGCAGTCAATTATATTGGACTAGTATAGGATTATCGATATTAAGCGGATTATTAGGAGTTTTATTAGCAGCAGGTAGTCTTGGAGGTACTGCTATCTCTGCGATGGGGAATAGCGGAGAGATGGATATAGTTGACTTTTTTGCTGCTGGCTTTAACCTTTTCCCTACTGTTTTATTCTTTATAGGTCTGGCAGCGTTAGCTCTTGGATGGGCACCGAAACTAGGTAAAATAGTGTATATTTATCTTACATTCTCTTTTTTATTAAATTATTTTAGCGGCTTAATAGACCTCCCGGAATGGTTTTTAAATACTGCTATACAAAGTTGGATGCCTCAAATGCCAATGGATGATTTTGAAGCATCAGTTTTTCTTACAGTTACTATAATTAGCATTGCTTTAATAGTAATAGGTTTCTTGGGGTATAGTAGAAGGGATATGAATGAAGGAGCTTAAATTGATTGAATAGTAAATAGTGTAATCTAATGATTTAAATTCTTGTGTTGTAGGTTTTAACATTAGTCGATGAAAGCAATTAAATTTTATTATTACAGTTTCATATATTTGATAAGGATAGAAGTATTCTAAACTAGAATTATATTTCGATTCTTTTGGCGACCATTAGAAAGCTAGTCGTTATGTTCCCATATACAACAGTTTCGCTAAAAATCATAAATACATCAATTCTATCAACTCGTCCCATGTTGAGACATGCGCTGTCTTAACGAAGTCGAGCGCAAGCGAAGACTAAGTTTAGACGCGCAGTCGGTCTGCGACGATAGGAGCAGAGCTTCCTTATGTCTCACTTATCAAGGAGCGAAGCGACGCAGACAATCGACGTTCCGACCATGCACGGAATTCCCAAGAACGACGAACAAAGTGAGGAAGTGATTGGTTGAGTTCGGCTGCCAAGGCCGTGTCCTCTAATCGAAACAAACGCAAGTGAAGACTAAGTTTAGACGCACAGTTGGTCTGCGACGGTAGGAGCAGAGCTTCCGAATGGTAAGGAATTATTCCATAAATATCATTTTATAAAAAATGACAAACACTTTAATGACATTAAAAATTAATTTTAACGATGTAAAACCAACTTCAAAGCATGTCCGTTGTGGAATTGTTTCTAAATAGATTGAATGATGTAACTTTATATCGTACAACATAGCGTAAAATATCTTGTGTAACCCCTAAGTCTTCCTCGAAAAGGATCCCTCAAACAAAAGGTATATATATTCTTGCATGCAGACAGAACGACTTGATTGACTTCGTCAGCACTCGTTTTATTTGGAGGGTGTGGCTTGGAGGTAAAAGATATTTTAAGGAAGACTCATTCTAAACCATCTAAATAAGGGAAAATATTTACTTAGAAACTTAAAGGCATTTTAATTAAAATAAAACGTTGTATTTTTAACTTAAAACAGATATAATTTCAATGAGTAAAAATTATTTAACTTAGGAGCAATTTTATATGCGATTAGAAAATAATAGAGCGGGAAAATTAATAAGAATGCCAAGTGATTATGAATGCTTTATCCCCAATAATTTGAAAGATATTGATATAAATATTGATGAAGACACAAATAGGCTAATTAAAAAAGCCTATTTATTTTTGGGTAGATTAGATGGAATGGCCATTACTTTACCAGATATTGATTTGTTTGTATCTATGTATGTACAGAAGGAGGCTGTAATAAGTTCTCAAATAGAGGGTACACAAGCCTCTCTTGTTGACGTACTTCAAAAAGATAGAGCGAATGAAAAAATGAAGGAAACAGAAGAAATTGTAAATTATATTAAGGCGACAAATTACGCCTTTGATAGATTAAAAGACATACCATTAAGTATGCGGTTAATCCGAGAAACTCATAAAGTCCTATTATCTAATGTTAGAGGTGAAGAGAAAATGCCAGGGGAACTTAGAAAGTCTCAAAACTGGATTGGTCCCTCTGGTTCAACAATAAAAACTGCAAGTTTTATACCACCAGCCCCCCATGAAATGGATAGAAGTTTGAGTGATTTAGAAAAATATATCCATGGTGAGAATGGAATTGATGACTTAATTAAAATTGCACTAGTGCATTATCAATTTGAAACGATTCACCCATTCTTAGATGGAAATGGAAGAATGGGAAGACTATTAATAATCCTGTATTTGCAAGAGAAAGGGCTTATTGAATACCCGATACTCTATCTAAGCTATTTCTTCAAAAAGAATCGAAGCAAGTATTATGAATTACTAAACAATGTGCGATTTAAGGGCGAGTTTGAGGGTTGGATCAAATTTTTCATAGAAGGAATGTGTGAAATATCAGAGGATTCAATTAAATCAATTCAAGCGATAGTTCAGTTAAAATCCAAAGATACAGAAAAAATCCGTAGCGTTACAAAAGCTAATGTATCCTCTCTTTTAACTATTTATGATTATTTGTTAAAACATCCATTTGTGGAAGCTAAAGATATTCAAAATTTATTAGATCTCAGCACACCGACAGTCAATAAGCTGATTGCATCACTAATAGAAATCGGAATATTAGAACTGGTAGAAGAAAAACAAAGATATAGACAATATGTGTACAGGGAATATGTAGATATACTTTCTGAAGGAACTTCTCTATAACTTAATGAAGATAATTAAATGAGTGGAGGGCTTTCTTTAGAGCTGAAAGATTTTATCATTTAGTTTCTAACATTAAGGATAGAGTGTCCTGCCCATGTACGAATTGCCCAAAAATTACGGTGCTGTAGCTGTTTGAATGAATTGAGTTGCAGGTAAATTATTCGGAAGGTAGCGTCGTTTAAAGTAAGGAAAAAAGTCATTACGGAGACCTATGCAATATTTCAAACCTCTTTGAGTGAAGGGAATTACAGAGATGACATGCCAAGCAAAGCGTAGAAGCTGTCGTTGATCAAGGAAGGTAGCGATGAAGAGAAGCGGTAACAGCGAACTGCTGAGGCGGTGGTATTGAGTACTAAAATTTAGAACGTTTATTTATTAGATGCAATAGCGTAAGGGGAGAGAAAAATGGAATTACAAACAGAACGCCTATATATTCGTCCATTTAATAAAAATGATCTTGACGACACTTATGAAATTTACTCAAATGATGATGTATGTAAGTATTTGTTAGAAGATGCTTGGGATACTGGTAATAAACAAATTGAATTCAGTAAAAAACTAGATAACAACAAACTAAACGAAGATTCCCCCCTCAATTTAGCTATTGTCTTAAATGAGAAGGTAATAGGAGATATTTCTGTTT
Source organism: Facklamia languida CCUG 37842 (assembly GCF_000245795.1). Taxonomy (GTDB): domain Bacteria; phylum Bacillota; class Bacilli; order Lactobacillales; family Aerococcaceae; genus Facklamia; species Facklamia languida. The sequence continues at coordinate 1,186,565 of NZ_JH601133.1, forward strand.
GGTACACAGATATGAAAGAGACAGTAGAGATTGGATTTGTTTTTAATCCAGAATATGCTAAGAAAGGTTATGCAAAAGAATCAGTTCAAGCTGTCATAAAAAATCTGTTTGATGAATATAAAGTTCATAGAATTCAAGCAAATCTGGATGCTCGAAATACCTCGTCTGCTAAATTGTGTAAGAATCTTGGTATGAGACTGGAAGCTCATTTTATTAAAGACTATTGGAATAAGGGTGAATGGACAGACAGCTATGTCTATGGGATGCTCATTGATGATTTAAAATAATCTCAATATAATGAGGCGAATAATTATTGCAATTCATCGAATAAAAAAGTTGTTTGTTATTTTTAGAATTTATGGAATAATAGCATTTATTACGTAGTTGATTGTTATCATATCGTTTTAGTAATCATAGTGATATTTTAAAGATAATATATAAGTATGCTAGTTAGATACATTAATAGTTTAAAATATTAAAACGATTTCTATCAAATTGATTTATTATTTCACACCATGTGCTTGCGCATATCTGATTTTTTATGTATTTTACTGGTAAGGGTTATAAAAATAAAGATTAATTTTTGAGGTGAACTATGGATAATAAATTTTGGAATTATGAAGATGAGGCAGTGGAACTAACATTAGATTGGGCTAAGAATAGAACAGTTACGGGATCAGATTCTAAAACGACTGCTCTCTCAGCTAATGAATTAAGAAATAAGGTTGGAGACACAATAACTGAAGATGGCATTGGTCCTAAAAAAGCTTTAGATATTTTTGAGACTCTAAACAAGGCGACGCGCTCATCAGATGATCCTATGAATTTTGCATATATTCCATGTGCTCCAACTAAGGCAGCTGTTGCCTTTGATGAGGTAGTATCTGCAGCGAATGTATTTGGTGGAATCTGGGAAAATGGTGCTGGTGCTATATACGCTGAAAACCAAGTGGTTGATTGGCTTAAAGAGAATCTTAATTGGCCAGAAGAAGCTATAGGCACTTTTGTATCTGGAGGAACTCATGGTAATCTTTCTGCCCTTGCCTGTGCTAGAGAAAATGCAAAGAATAAATGGAAAACTGAAGAAAGATATCCTAAGGGTAGACCAAGTGATGGCTACAAATTAATTATTTCTAAGGATACCCATTCATCCGTTCGAACAATAGCAAAAGTCCTAGACGTCGATGTTTTGGTAGCTGAGACCGATGAAAATGGAAGGATGACTGGAGAAGCTGTAAGAACTTTAATCGATGAAAATGAAGGGGTTTTTGCAGTTGTAGCAACTACTGGTACAACCAATACAGGAACAATTGATGACGTTCAATCGATCAGCAAGGTTTGTCAAGAATATGATATATGGCTACATATCGACGGAGCCTATGGGGGAGCTGGAATATTAGCCCCAAGTGCGAGAGACTTATATAATGGTATAGAAAATGCAGATTCATTTATTGTAGATCCTCATAAATGGTTGTTTGCTCCCTATGATAGCTGTTGTTTGATATATAGAAATCCAAAAAATGTTTATCAAACTTTCTCTCAACACGCAGAGTATCTTGAAGGTGTAGACCATAGCCAAAGCAATCCATCTGATATGGCCATTCATCTATCTAGAAGAACCAGGGGACTTCCACTCTGGTATTCTCTAGTCACTTACGGTAGCAAAAAATATTCCGATGCGATTGAGAAATGCTTAGACAATGCAAAGAAATGTGCACAAGCAATAAAAGAGAGTGAACACCTAGAATTAGTAATGGAACCAACTTTGTCTGTAGTTGCATTTAAAAGGAAGACTTGGGAACTAAAAGATTATCAAAAGTGGTCAAATGAATTAGCATTAGAAGGTAGAATCTTGTGTTTACCATCCAGTATAGATGGGGAAGTGATTCTAAGACTAGCCTTCTTAAATCCTAATACTGATATAGATAAGGTAATAAATATTATACTTGAAACAACAAAATAGAAATACATGAGGCTTCACTTTAGAGTGACCCCAAATAGTTGGACCATAGAGATGAACACAATTTTGTGTTTGTCTCTTTTTGACTCAAAGAGAAATCCTTAATCCACCTGTGCTTTTCTATAGGCAACAGGACTTAGCCAATTCAATTTTTCTTTAATTCGTTCTTCATTATAGTAATGAATGTAATCTGTGATTGCAGTTTCTAGCGCTTTATAACTTCGATATATTTTTCATTAATACATCTCTTGTTTCATCACACTAATGACCCCCTAAGGTTGGATAATTCGGTCCAACTTTAGGGGGTCAGTACACTTTTTTAAATAAGTGGAGTTTTTTTATTTTTTTATGGTGGCTAAGTTGATTATAAAATCCGCCTCTCTTTTTCTCCTGTAAAACTATTGTATCCTGATACCTTAAGGAGTTTCAATCATTCGATCTGTTAATCGTTATTTTTTGGATCTAAACTTAATAAAAGAGCATTAATGGCGACGATGACTGTCGATACAGACATTAGAATTGCTCCTAATGCAGGACTTAATGTGATACCAATAGGAGCCAAAATTCCTGCAGCTAGAGGGATAGCTATAAAGTTATAGCCGGCTCCCCAAAAGAGGTTTTGTTTCATTTTACGAGTTGTTTTGTGTGCTAATTCAATGAATGATTCAATATCTCCTGGATCGGACTGAGTCAAGATGACATCAGCTGAATCCAACGCTACTTGAGTTCCTGCACCGACCGCTATACCAACGTCTGCCAAGGCAAGAGAAGGAGCATCATTGACACCGTCACCTACCATGATAACTTTTTTTCCTTCATCTTTAAGTGCTTTTACTAACTCATACTTGTCTTGTGGCGATTGATTTGATCTATATTCAATCCCTAATTCTTCTGCCGCGCCTTGAGCTGCTTTTTCATTATCACCTGTTGCCATAATTGGTTGAATATTGTTCTTTTTAAGAGCTTTAATTAACTCTTTACTCGTTGGTTTTAATTCGTCCCCTAAAGCTACAGCACCAATGGCATCATCGTTTTCTACTAATATACTGAGAGTTGCTCCTTTTGGAATATCAATATCCAAATTACGTCCGTATGCTTTTTGACTGATTAATTGGTAACTATGTCCGTTGGCTTTACCTTCTACGCCAGCACCGGAAATCACATCAATTGAATCAAAAGATACTGGACTTATACCTTGCTGCTTAGCGAAACTAATAATTGATTGAGCAATTGGGTGGCTAGATCCTCCTTCAATACCTGCCAACAAGGCAGTGATTTCCTCTTTTGTATATTTGTCATTAAGAAGTTTTACATCTAATACTTTAAACTCACCAGTTGTTAAAGTACCTGTTTTATCTAAAATCATCACATCTGCATCTTGAGCTATTTCTAAGGCTTGGCGGTCTTTTACTAGTAAGCCACGGCTAGCTCCTAAGCTTGTGCTACGGGCGGTTACCAATGGAATAGCCAGACCCAATGCGTGCGGACAAGCAATAACTAATGTCGTGATAGTAAATATAACTGCCGTTGGCACATCTTCTATAACCATCCATGTTACAAAAGCAATTAGCGCGACAATAACAGCAATATAGAAGAGCCACCCTGCAACCTTTTGCGCAATATTTTCTGCACGAGAAGGTTGACTTTGAGCTTGGCTGATTAAATCCTGTACTTGAGAGATAAAGGACTTATCGCCTGTCTCAAGTACTTTAATATAAAGAACCCCTTCTCCATTTGTTGAGCCCCCGATTACTTCATCGCCAGGACCTTTTTTAACTGCTTTGGATTCCCCAGTTAAAAGAGCTTCATTTAAACGTGATTCGCCACGCTCGATAGTTCCGTCTGCTGGCACATTTTCTCCGGCTTGAACACGAATTAAATCACCTACCTTTAAGTCAGCAACTGGACGTGTTTCAATTGAATCATCTTCTAATACAACATGAGCATCTTTTGGTACCAACTTAGCCAATTCTCTTTGTGCGTCGCCTGCTTCTCCAATAGCTTTCATCTCAATCCAGTGACCTAATAGCATGATTAATAGTAATGAGGCAAATTCAAAGAAAAAGTCCATCACGTGTTTACCCGTTACGTAGGTACTGATCACAGCATAAATACTGTATAAATATGAAACACTTAAACCTAAAGAAACTAGAGCCATCATTCCAGGTTCTTTTTGTTTAAATTCATCAACTGCACCTTGATAGAATGGACGTCCACCATAAATAATTAAAATAGTAGATAAAATAGCGACTACAATATCAGAATATGGAAAAGTAAACTGGAATGGTAGCTCGAAGCCAGCCATAGGGGATAAGAGCATAATAATGATTCCTAGTGGTAATGACTTTAAGAATAGTTCCTTAAAGTTACCGTGATGATGATGCTCATGCCCTCCGTGTCCGCCGTGTTCATGACCCGCATGATGATCGTGATGTTTATGGTCTCCATGTTGTTCTGTTTTGCTATTGTTGTGTTTTAAGTGATTCGTATCGCCGTGATTATGGTGACGGTGGGACGAATGTTTGTTGTTATTCTTCATTTTAAATTCCTCCTTATTCTCCATACTGATGTAAATGACATTCACATTGTCCTTCTAGACAATTGCAATCCACTTCTTCTAATGCGGAAGATTTTTTCATCTCTAATATTTCTTCTAGTCGCTCTATATCATCGAAGCTTAAGACATGATCTTCAATGATACTTCCTATGACTTTTCCGACTTTTTTTCGACAAATACGTTTAAAAATATTGTCTGTATAATCTCTTATGGCTTTTTTCTCTTCAATATTGGCAGTATAAATAAACTTTCTACCTTCTTGCTCTGTCTTTAGAACGCCTTTTTCAACTAATCGACCTAAGATCGTTTTGATAGTGGATTGTGTCCAGTCCATTTTTTCTTGCAATATGGAGATGACTTTTTTACTAGTTACTCGATCATTTGCCCAAACTACACGCATGACCTCCCATTCAGCATCTGTGATATAAGTATTAAATTCTATTGTGCTCATTCTTTTTTCCTCCTCGTTGTTTACAGAAGTAAACAAATATGCTCAAATTAAGTCTACTGTTGTAAACGAAATATGTCAAGTCTTTTTAATAAATGTAAGGTTTACAACCGATTTTTATTCTGTACTTTTATCCAATGGATTTAATGGGCTAAAACTTTGAGAGGGTGTTAAGAATCAAGGACTAAAATTAAAAAGTGATTTTATGTAAATTGGTTATTATGCCAGTTTCGAAGGTTAAATAGTAATAAATTTAAAATTTTCTTTATTGTAAACTTCAAGTATAAGTTAGCCACCAGGTTAACGTTCTATCTAAAGTTCTTCCTCTCTGATAGTTACGGCTTGACAAAGAGCTGAAGCATGATCGTTTGGCTCACAGGTTAGGAGTCACCTCCTTAAAACAAAAACCATGCTGAGTTACTCGTTGTTAATCCGGACCGTATGCCTGAGATAGTCGCTCTTTATATAAGCAGTGTTTGAGGACTTCTGGTCTTAGATTCGACGACAATCCACTTGATCCCTTTCCTTGAAAGATCAGTGATTTGATTTATGATCAAATGTGGTTGAGTGGGTTTTGTCAGGTAAGATCATCCTTCCAACATTTTCGTATGGTCACTTAGATAGAAGATCAATAGACATGGCTTTTTAACTTTTAATGGTGGCAAGTTGATTTTTTAATCTGCCAGCGAAAATTCTCTAAATAAATCGAGTGGATACAGATTGCCTTTTGAAGGAATATAAGCTCTTCGCCAAAGAGAGATCGAATACTTTTTAGAAACTAGGCTGCCTTGAGTCGCCTAGTTCTTTTTTTGTGTATATTTCCAAAGATCTTGATATTAACTCTTTCAAGAGGTTCCTCACCTAGAACCAGAATTCAAGAGGAGGTTTGAATAATGTCTTCTCTTAGAAAATTATTTTAATTTGGACTAAATCAGTCGGATATGTTAGTATGATTTTTTGTGATTTAGAAAACAAAGTATCACAAGAGGAGGTCACAATGGAGAATATAATAACAGCAGTCTTATTGACTGTCATCGCAGGTTTAGCAACTGGAATAGGTGGCTTAATTGTGCTGAAGTCTAAATTAGATAATACTAAATTTTTATCCTTGTCATTAGGTTTTTCAGCCGGTATCATGATTTTCCTCTCATTCGTCGACATGTTTCCGAGTACCTTGTCTTCTCTACAAGAAGTCTATGGAGAAAGAAATGGATTTATTCTAGCCTGTTTAGGATTTTTTATTGGCTTTTTTGTCAATGCGATTATTGATAAAGTAGTTCCAGAAAAAGACAACCCCCATGAATACTATTCCTATACCGAAAAAGAAAAGAGGGAATTAGCGCATCTTGGGGACCAAGAATTATATAAAACCGGCATTAAGTCTGCCTTAGCAATCGCATTACATAATTTTCCGGAAGGATTAGCCACATTTGTTGCGACGATGCATGATCCAAAACTTGGTCTAACCATTGCAATTGCGATCGCTATCCATAACATTCCAGAAGGAATGACCGTGGCCATTCCGATTTATTATTCAACAGGAAATAAGAAGAAAGCCATCTATTATGCCTTCTTATCAGGCTTATTTGAGCCACTTGGCGGCGTCGTTGCCTATCTGTTCTTAAGTTCATTTACATCTGTTTCAATGTTTGGACTCATTTTCTCGATTGTCGCAGGGATCATGGTGTTTATTTCTGTGGATAAATTATTGCCAACTGCTGAAAAATATGGAGGGCATCATAACTCAACTTATGGTCTATGTTTTGGAATGGTGGTCATCGCATTTAGTATCGTGCTGTTCTTCTAATTGGGGAAAAAATAATTAAAATAATTCGTTCAGGAGTTGCTGCAAAAGACTTGTTTTGTGGCAACTCTTTTCTCATAAATCTTTACATTAAAATCCTTTGTTTAGTACAAATTCAGGCAAAAAGTAGCCAGCTACCCAATACCCTAAATAACACCCATTCGGTCTTCCGATACCATAAATAGGTATTATTCCGATAAACGGATTATGTTATTCCTTCTTCTGATACGATAGTAGGTGTTATGAAATATGCGAAGGAATTTAGTGTTTAAAAACCCCCAATAAAATGATAATAAAAAAATCCAAGCCATTTTAATAAAAATTGACTTGGATTAGGAGAAGGAAAGTGGTCTTTAAAATGGATTACCAGCCTTTTGCTGAACAAAAATCATTAAATATTTTAAACTGTGCTTTCCATTCAGTATTGTAAATGCAACAATGACCATTGTTGCAGTAATGATAGCTCTAGGTTGGATACTGTATCCAGAGCTACTTATCTAAATATTTATATACACCATAAAATAAAATGGCTGTAAATAACTCTGTGACTGTATTGAACTTTACTCCCAACAAATTGTTGAGAATCAAAGTGATCCCAAAAAAAGAAATGATAAATAAAGGTAACTCAATATACCATTTCAAAATAAACCGACCCCTATTTACTTCTTTGTCTAATTGGCCTGTCATTTCTATATCTCCTTTCAATAGATAATCAAGAGAAACTGAAAAGTGATCAGAAATTTGAATCAAGGTTGTTATGTCAGGGTAACTTGCTTTAGTTTCCCATTTCGAAATAGAACTCCTCGAAACTTTTAAAATTTCTGCTAAGTCCTGCTGTGTTAAATTCTGGTTTTGTCTAAGCTCTTTAATTTTTGACGCAAACATGTTTTCCCCTCCATGATTTTATCTTACAAGATTGCTAGCTTGTTTTGTGTTCCACTCTTTCACAAAGCTTGATGTGAAGGAGATTCACACCTAATAAATTTACCAGTGATCGATTGATGTGATCCTGGGTTAAACGGTTGGAATTTAGTTAGGACTAATAAGTAAAGTTAAATATTTATTATTTTTAATCGGTAAAAGTAATATGTCTTTATTGTATCCATTTTATTCTATCAGAGGTAGTGGAGAATAAGGGCATTTAAAATTTATTGAAATGATTCTGGAAAGATAGTGGGCCGAAAATGATTATTTTAAATTATGTTAGTGACAGGAGTACACATGGGGTTGTTAAATAAGATAAACTAGATTTTAAAAAGGTGGTTGTTGTACCTTATGATGAGCGATGGAAACGAGATTTCTTAAAAATAAAAGTGGAACGATTAACTGTATTAGAGAAATTAATTATTGGGATTGACCATGGTGGGAGTAGGTCAGTCCCGGGCTTGTCTGCAAAGCCAATAATTGATATTGATATCGTCGTTAAAGAGGATACATATTTGTAACCCGTCATAAGGGCTTTAGAGAAAATAGATTATCAACATGAAGGTAATCTTGGAATTCTAGGACGAGAAGCCTTCAAATATAATGGCAAAGACCATTTGACTCACTATCACTTATATGTATGCCCATTCGATTCGCTCGAGCAAAAAATATATCGCCTTTAGAGATTATCTTAGGGTTCATCCTGATGCCGTCTCCGAATATTCATCGATTAAAGAGCAGGGGGCAAAACTCCATCCGGAAGAAATAGGACGCATTTAAGTAGCTGTTTGTAAAAAAATGTTATGATTAATAGGCGCGGAAATTAAGAAATTAAACGAGTAACATATCTGGATAAAGGTTTGTAGACCACATGCTTTTATTCCTTACAGTGATCCAAGAAAATCCGGGAAGCGATAGTGGGTAAATCGAATTTACCAACTAAGAGAGGAGGATGGGAGACCGACATGAAGAAATCAAAAGGGTTGATTATAGTAGCCACCGTGCTACTGATAGCGTTTATTTATTTTAGGTTTTTCCACTTAGATCCTAAGGTGTCAGTGGCGGATGATGAAATTAGAATGGAAATCCAACTTGATGTTGAAGAGGATATTGGCCTATTCATTATTGATTTAGAAGTTGCGGGAGAGACTTTTAGTGGAGGGATTTCAAATGCCGATAAGTCCCTTCTCAAACAGGATGATTTACTGGTTAATCATTATACTAAAGAGGACCTTAACAGGTTGGAAGACCTAGATGATCTCAAAGTCCGTTTTTCTATTATCACGAAGTATGTTGCCCCCAACTATGAGAATATTTATCCGGAAGAGGATTCAAAGAGGATGGATTGGATGACAATTGATGCCAGGTATGGTGAAACCTATCGCTTCAAAGTAACGGGTAGCGCCGACCAAGGTTATCAGGTGGTCCTTGAGAATCCGGTATCCTAATCAATTAGTGCAGTTGAGAATTTATTGCAATCAGCAAAGTATGGAGGTCAGGTATTGATGAAATCCTATCAGGATATTAACAAAGAAACGATTAACAGATGGGTTGAAGAAGGTTGGGAGTGGGGCAAACCGATTTCCCATGAGGATTACATCAAGGCAAAGAATGGTGAGTGGAAAGTCTTCCTGACGCCCACAGTAGCGGTTCCAAAAGATTGGTTTGGGGATTTGAAAGGCAAGAAGATCCTAGGCTTAGCTTCCGGTGGGGGCCAACAGATGCCAATCTTCCAAGCGCTTGGTGCCGACTGTACCGTTCTTGATTATTCTTCAAAACAAATCGAATCAGAACTTAAGATTTCTGAAAGAGAGTCCTATCAAATTCAAGCAATTGAAGGCGATATGACAAAAAGGTTACCCTTTGAGGATGAATCATTTGATCTAGTATTTCATCCCGTATCCAATTGTTACGTGGAAGATGTCTATCATGTCTTTAATGAGGCGTATCGCGTTCTAAAAAAGGGTGGTCTATTATTAGCAGGATTAAATAATGAAATTAATTACATTGTCGATCAGAATGAAAAAGAAATTGTATTCAAAATGCCCTTTAATCCCTTAAAAGATGAAAAATCAAGAGCCTATATGGAGCAAGAAGATGGGGGCATGCAATTTTCCCATAATATGACCGAACAAATTGGTGGCCAACTGAAGGCGGGCTTTACTTTACTTGACCTTTATGAGGATACAAATGGTTTTGGCAGGCTGCATGACTTAAACATCAAATCCTATATTGTGACGAAAGCTGTGAAGTATTAAAAGACTTAAATTTGGTCTCTTAACCTCAAATAATTCCAGAAGGTAGAACTAGCTCTTTAAGACTTTTGGATTTCTAACTATATAAACTTGGAGGAAGAATATGGATAGAGAAAAGGCGAAACGTTTATTTGATCTTTACACAAAAAAATTGCGCATTGTGCCTGAGTGGGACGTTAAACTTGAATTTATTGAAGATGAAAATTGGCATAAAACAGGTGATTTTAAAATTGATCCGACCGATAAAAAGGCGATCCTAATGATCGATGCCGCCAATCCCAAAGATGAGAATATCGAAGAAACTATTGTTCATGAGCTGATGCATATCAAGCTCTACCCACTTGACCAAGTGTGTGAGAGTTTGATTATCAATCTCTTTGAAACAGATAGCAAAGAACAAAACTTTGCCTATCGAGAATTCTTCACTGCCTTAGAAACGACTGTCGAAGAACTTGCCAAGTGCTTCTTATTCGAGTTCGGCGAGGATAAAGACTTGTCCTTTGGAAGAATGCAAAACATTAAGTCGTTTAATGACCTATATGATGGCTTAAGAAAGATTGATTAATGTTCAGTGAACCTCTGTCATCGGGCTGAAATTACTAGACCGATCCTGCTATACAGGTACTTCACTGAATAGAAGGGATTTTTAATGAGACCCAGCACTATCTACTGCAAGGTCTCTTTGGCGTTAGCTGATAGGCCAAACTTAGCATGGACTTATACCTGGAGGACGGTTTCTACTAGTAGCGCTGAGATGGACGGGAGTCAGGGGGGAGTCGTTTTCATAATAAATAGCCGGTGTTTCAGCGATTGTCTTTGAATTCTTTTTGAAGGTCTTTGGCTGGTCCACTGGTGAATTGTAAAGTTTATGTAAAGTTAGCGATACAAGTTGTCCGACCGTATGGAGTCGGTTATAATTGATTTATCAACTATACGGAGGTTATATCTGTGAAGAAAAAATTTGGTCTTTTACTCGTCCTATCGCTTTTGGTGAGTGTTTTCTTTAATGTCTTTAGTGTCAATGCTCAAGAACCTGTTGAAATTGATACCTTAAAAGTTGCTTTTGTACCATCTCGTGATCCAGAAGAAATCATTACAACAACAGAACCTTTAAAACAACTTTTGATTGATGAGTTAGCTAAGGAAGGTTTCGACGTGAAGAATGTTGAAATTACAGTCGGAACTTCTTATGAAGCAGTTGGTGAAGGAATGGCAGCAGGTACGATTGATGTGGGGCTCATTCCTGGTGGAACGTATGTCCTATTTGAAGACGATGTCGATGTTATTTTAACCTCCACTCGTCAAGGTCTCTCAAAAGACTCTGAGAATCCAGCAGACTGGAATGACGGTAAACCGACTGAGTTAATTGAAGATCAAGTATCTTACTACAAGGGCTTAATCATCGCTGGACCTTCTGAAAAGGGACAAGAATTAGCAGACAAGGTCAACAATGGCGAAGAATTAACTTGGGAAGACTTAGATTCTGCTAAGTGGTCTGTAATGTCCTCCTCTTCTTCATCAGGTTATATCTACCCTTCTATTTGGTTAGGTAGCAAATTCGATGGTAAACAAATTTCTGATCTCTCAAATGTTGTTCAAGCGGACTCTTACCCATCGTCTATTGCACGTTTAGCTTCAGAACAAGTGGACGTGGTCGTTGGTTTTGCGGACTTACGTCGTGATAATGAAGAAGCTTGGACAGCCGATATGGGACGCGAAGCAAGCATCTGGGAAGAAACCAATGTCATCGGTGTCACACCAAATGTCTATAATGACACTGTTTCTGTAAGTAAGACTTCTGAAACAATGACCGATGAATTAAAAACAGCGCTTCAAAATGCCTTCATCAATATCGCTGAAACCGAAGAAGGTAAAGAAGTTATTGCCATCTACAGCCACGAAGGTTATAAACCAGCCAAAGCTGAAGATTATGAGACTGAGCGTGAAGCACAAAAGATTTTACGCGAACAAGGTAACTAATTCATACAGTCCAATTCATTTAGTCAAACACCCACTGGATGGTGGGTGTTTCTTTAGTTAAGCGATTAAAAGGAGAACGCTATGATCAAATTTGAGCATGTCTTTAAGAGATATCCCAAGGGTATCCTAGCATTACAAGATATTAATTTAGAGATCGATCAGGGAGAATTCGTAGGCATTATCGGCCTATCTGGAGCAGGAAAGTCAACCCTCATTCGAACCATCAACAAAATGCATTCCATTTCAGAAGGGGAATTAACCGTTGATGGGGTGGATGTGAATAGCTTGAAGGGTAAAAGCTTGCGCCAGTTTCGTCGTAAGATCGGGATGATCTTCCAATCTTTTAACTTGGTGACGCGTGCCAAGGTTATTACCAACGTCTTATCGGCTTTTGTTCCTGACCTGCCTTTTTGGCGTGTTCTGATTGGCTATTACAAGAAAGAAGAAGAACTAAAAGCCTTGGAAGCCTTAGATCGGGTTGGTATTCTCGACAAGGCCTATACCCGGGTGGACCACCTGTCAGGGGGGCAACAGCAGCGGGTGGCCTTGGCTAGAACCCTGGCTCAAGACCCCCGGATCATTCTTGCCGATGAACCAGTCGCTTCCTTAGACCCTGTGACAGCAGCAGTGGTGATGCGTGATTTCCAAAATATTAATAAAACTGACAACATTACCGTGATCATTAATATTCACCACGTGGAATTAGCACTGGAGTATTGTGACCGTATTATTGGCATCCGGCAAGGTGCAATCGTTTATGATGGACCCTCTAATGAGGTGACGCAAGAAGTTCTGAATCATATTTATAAAGGAAAAAGCATAGCAGAGGGACGTGAGTCCAATGAATAAACAATTTCCTTCATTTATGCGGCCCAAAGAACTGGTGCTGGCCAATGGTAAGAAGGTTTATAAGAAACGTTCTTATAGCCTCATCATCGTCTTGTTAATTGCTTTACTGATTTATTGGTCAGGCCGGATGACGGGGTTTGACCTCCAAGTCCTAATCAAACGAGGAGAAGAGTTCTTTGTGATCTTAAAGCGGATGGTGCCACCGAATACCGCCTACTTTAAGGAAGTAATTCCTCCGCTGCTCGATACGATTAAAATGTCTGTCTTGGGGACCTTTATTGGGGCCCTTTTGGCTATCCCTTATGCCATGTGGTCGGCTACCAACTTAACCCGCAACCACTGGATTACTAGCCTTTTGAAATTACTCTTGAGTCTGATCAGAACCTTACCGACTCTAGTCTCTGCATTGATTTTGACTTATATTTTTGGTTTAGGGACTTTTGCTGGGACCTTGGCGATTGCCCTCTTTACCTTCTCATTCGTAACGAAACAACTCTATGAAGCGATTGAGACAGCCGACATGTCACCCTATGAAGCCATGGAAGCCTTAGGGGCCAATAAATTGTATAGTTTTCTGGGGGCGATCAAGCCTCAGGTCCTACCGAGTTACTTATCCGTGGTCTTGTATACCTTCGAAGGAAATGTCCGCCACGCGGCTATTCTGGGTTATGTTGGAGCAGGGGGGATCGGGATTATTCTTGATGAGAACCTTGGCTGGCGCGAATATCAGAATGTCGGAATGATCCTGCTTTGTCTCTTCTTAACGGTCGTAGTGATTGAAAGTATCAGTCGCTATCTGAGAACGCGGCTCACTTAGGAGGAAGTCATGTTAGATAAAATTAATCAAATGTATGAAAGTAAAGAGACCAGACGGTGGCAATTAATGGCCTGGACCCTCTTAGTAGCTGCCTTGGTGATCTGGTCAGCCTCAACCATTACGGAGGTGGGAATTGCAAAGAAGGGATTAACTTTCGCCCTGAGTATTATTCAAGGAATTGTCAATCCTGACAAGGACCTCCTCTTTAACACGACCAAGCAGTCTGTTCCCTATTTATTATTAGAGACCATGGCGATTGCTTTCTTAGGAACCCTGGTTGGAGCTGTCTTCTCATTTCCTCTTTCCTTCCTGGCATCGAGCAAAGTGGTTCCAGTGCCGGTTGTCGTAGTAACGCGCTTCTTGGTGATGGCCATTCGGACCATCCCAGCCTTTGTCTATGGGCTGATGTTTATTCGAGTGACGGGTCCTGGCCCCTTTGCGGGGGTAATGACCATCTCCGTGACTTCGATCGGGATGTTGACCAAGTTGTTTAGTGAGGCCATTGATGATATGGATAAGTCTATTCTAGAAGCCCTCGATGCAGCGGGTTGTAATACCTTTGAGAAGATTCGTTGTGGGATTATCCCTCAATTATGGTCCAGCTTACTATCCACCATGATCTTCCGCTTTGACATGAACTTAAGAGATGCTTCGATTCTCGGTCTGGTAGGAGGTGGTGGGATTGGGGCCCCACTTAAATTTGCCATGTCTTCTAACCGTTGGTCGCAAGTCGGCGCGATTCTCGTCGGACTTGTCGTTCTGATCCTTGTTGTGGAATTCTCTTCTTCAGCTATTCGCAAACGATTGACCAATGGCTAATTTTGAAGGGAAGCCTCCAGTGCTTTGATTCTACAAGAGTGAACTTTTAGTCTTTATGACCCACACCTCCCATTCCATTCATGTCAAATGACTTGGCTGGGAGGTTTTGCATTAGGAAGTTATTAACCAATGTAAAGGAATCGAATCAATGAAAGTAAAATTAATTAAATTAACCAATGACTACCAAGAAGAACTGGCAGAAATGTTGTCTGAGTGGAAACGTGACCAGGAGATCCATCACACCAATCGTTCACCATCCGCTATTTTTAGACATGACTACCATGATTTTGATGATTATCTTGCCAAGTTAGAGAATCGAGTTGAAAGAGATGGCCGGGTGCCTGAATCGGTTTTCTTTCTACTGGATGAAGAGCGCGACAGACTTGTGGGAGCCGTGACGATTCGCCACTATTTAACCGACTCTCTTCTACAAACAGGTGGTCACATTGCGACTGGCATTCGGCCGAGCGAAAGAAGGAAGGGTTACGCCACGGAAATGATCCGACTGGCCTTGATTGAGTGTCAAAAGCTCGGCATTTCAAAAGTTTTGATGACCTGTGATAAAGAGAACGTCGGCTCAGCGAAGTCCATTATGAAAAATGGAGGGCTTCTGGAGAATGAATTTGTCAATTCGGAAGGTCAAATCGAGCAGCGCTACTGGATCTCGGTTCATTGATCAGTATAAAAAGATAGAGCCTGCAAATAGGGCAATGAAGATAGGGAAACAAGACAGTCTAACTGTCGGGTGAAAATCATATTCACTAACTCATAAATGAAGGATTAGGACTGTATCACTTGGGTCCTCCACCCTCTACTTCACAGAGCTAGATCTGGATGCCAATTGATCGACAAAGATCCCCGAAAAGCGAGTCTAAAACACTCGCTTTTCGGGGATTTTGCATTTTAAACTTAGGTATCTAACGATTTTCAAGTTTTTATTGATTATTTTCGATTAACCGCTTGCAAGAATGAACGTATAGTAAAGACAACAATAAAAAAACTAAAGGAGGCGCAGGATCATGTTACAAAATGAGTTATTAGTCAGTTCAGTGTTTATTGCAGGTTTTCTCTCATTTTTTGCACCGTGCACATTTCCACTCATACCGGTATATATTGGTCTATTGACAGATAAGGCAGGAGAATATAAGAAAATTAAATTTGGGAGGTATGAATTAAATAAGGGAGCGATGATTAAAACCATGGCCTTCGTGTTAGGGCTGTCAACAAGTTTTGCGATTTTAGGATTTGGAGCAGGTGTCATTGGAAGCGTCATAAACAATCGATGGGTTTTGACGGCTGCGGGATTTTTGGTCTTTCTATTGGGAATTCATCAAATGGATCTCATTCATCTTGACCAAATCAACAAAATCAAGGGCTTCCAATTTAACCATCATAAACCAAGAGCCTTGGGAGCTTACTTAATGGGTGTCTCGTTTAGCCTAGGGTGGACCCCTTGTGTTGGACCAATCTTAGCGGCTGTACTCATTACCTCAGCAAGCAGTGGGCAACAATTTTACGGAGCCTTCTTGATGTTAATTTATTCAATCGGCTTGATGATTCCCTTTCTAATCATGGCGATTGCGTCAAGTGCCCTGATGAATCACTTTAAATTATTTAAGAAACATCTGGTGACAATTAAGCGTATTGGCGGATTTCTAGTAGCTTTAATGGGAATTGTGCTTATGAGTAATCAATTACCCAATTTAACCGCATTCTTTAATAACTTGTTCAATTAGGAGAAAAGGAGAAACTATCATGAAAAAAGGCTTATTAACAGGATTCATCGCATTGTCCCTCTTATTAACAGCTTGCTCAACAGGAAATCAAGCAAACCAGGATAAGATGCAGGAAGACAAAGAAACAACTATGGAAGATAAGATGAATACTATGAAATCGGAAGAAAAGGTGGGTCAGTCATCAGACGAAATGGCAGAAGCCATGGCAAGTAAGAAGATGAATCAAGGCGACTTGGCTCCAGACTTCGACTTGCCAGACTTAGATGGAAATCGATACAAGCTAAGTGATCAGCAAGGGAAGAAAGTCTATGTTAAATATTGGGCTTCATGGTGTCCGATTTGTTTAGCCGGCTTATCTGAATTAGATGAACTTTCGAAAAATACAGAAGAGTATGAAATTGTCACGGTCGTTTCACCCGGTCATAATGGCGAGAAGAGTAAAGAAGACTTTATCAAATGGTTTGAAAGCCTCAACTATAAAAATATAAAAGTATTAATGGATGAGTCTGGTCAATTTATTGAAGATTATGGCGTTCGTTCAACACCGACCAATGCTATTGTGGGATCTGATGGTGTTTTGGTTAAAGTGGCTCCAGGGCAATTAAATAAAGAAACACTCGATCAAATTTACGCCGAAGTGAAGTAAGGAGGATTAACATGAAGAAGTTGCTATTTCTCATTGTATTGTCAATGACTTTCTTGGTTACAGCTTGTACTATCAATGCCAACATGCCGAATCAGGACGAGATGAAGGATGAGATGAGTCAGAAGATCGACGCTATTATCAGCCAACAGCAAAAGAAAGCTGCAAATGATAATCCGAATGATGCGGTCGATTATTCCAAGTCAAAATTAAAAACCATTTATTTAGCAGGGGGTTGCTTCTGGGGCTTAGAAGCCTATCTAGAGAAGGTGTATGGCGTGGCAGATGTAGTAAGTGGTTATGCCAATGGTAAGACAGAAAACCCAACTTATGACGATGTTTCCCACAAGAATTCCGGTCATGCTGAAACGGTAAGGGTGGATTATGACCCCGCCATAATTTCCTTGGAAAAAATTCTCGATTATTATCTGCGAGTGGTGGATCCAACCAGTTTAAATAAACAGGGAAATGACCGGGGACCCCAATATCGCTCAGGTGTATATTATACCGATGAGACTGAACGAACAGTGATTGAAGAGAGGCTGGGACAAGAACAAGAAAAGTATCAGGCCAAGATTGTCGTTGAAGTTGAGAAGCTAGATAATTTCTATGAAGCGGAAGACTACCATCAAGACTACTTAAAGAAAAACCCAAATGGTTATTGCCATATTGATCTCTCAAAAGCGAATGAAGTGATTATTGACCCTTCCCAGTATCCAAAACCTTCAGATGAAGAATTGAAGAAGCAATTGACGGACATTCAATATAAGGTGACTCAAGAAAATGACACGGAACATGCCTTTTCCAATGAGTATTGGGATAATAAGGACCCAGGAATTTATGTGGATGTAGCAACAGGCGAACCCTTATTTACTTCCACCGATAAATTTGATTCGGGCTGTGGTTGGCCCTCCTTCGCCAAACCCATTGCCAAAGAGGTCGTGACTTACCATAAAGATATGAGTTATAATATGGAAAGAACAGAAGTCAGAAGTCGTTCAGGCAATTCACACTTGGGGCATGTGTTTGAAGATGGCCCAGCAGAGTTAGGTGGCTTAAGATTTTGTATCAATAGTGCCTCCATCCGATTTGTTCCTCTAGAGGATATGGAAGAAGAAGGATATGGCTATTTAACCCATTTGATAAAGTAGGTCGACATGTATAAATTATTAATTGCCGATGATGAATCTATCATCCGAAAAGGAATCAAAAAATTAGTTGATTATGACAAGCTCAATATTACGGAAGTGTTTGAAGCGGAGGACGGCCAGGAAGCTATCGATTTGGCCAATGCCCATGACCCTGACATGGTTTTGATGGATATCAACATGCCAGAGGTGGACGGGCTAACCGCTGTCAAGATAATTAAAGAAAAGAACCCCCATGTGTATATTGTCATCCTGACCGGCTATGACTACTTTGAATATGCTCAGACAGCCATAAGAGCCGGGGTAGATGATTACATCTTAAAACCTGTATCCAAAAAGGATATTGAGTATATTCTGACCAATGCGATCGATAAAATTACGCATTTAAGAAAAGAAGAAACACTTAAGAGTATCAACCAAGAGGAAATCATCGAAGTCGGTGAGGAAAAGCAGTATATTAAGGATTACATTGAAGCGAATCTATTTAATATCGACTTCTCCTTAAGCAAAATGGGGGAAGAGATTGGATATAATAGCAGCTATTTAAGTGTCCTAGTCAAACAGATATATGGACTGGCTTTTCAAGATTATATTAATAAGAGAAGGATGGAAAAGGCCAAAATTCTCCTTCTATCAACAGATATGAAAAACTATGAAATTGCTCAGAAAATTGGGATTGAAGACGTGAATTACTTTGTGACCAAATTTAAGAAGTATTATAAGATAACCCCCAAGCAGTTTAAGCAAGGATTGACAGATGAAAAACATTCTTAAAAAATTTAGCACGAAAATTAGCCTCTATTTCTTTATTATTTCAATCCTTTTGGTCAGCCTTTTGTCCTATCGTCATTACACCTATTCGGTTTCGATCTTGAGAGATAGTAAGTTACAACAAACTGAGCAACAACTGAAAAATGCCAGTATCTATATTTCATCCTATTTAGAAAAAATAAAAGGAATCTCAAGTGTCCTGGCCATGACACCCGAGATTGAAAATCTAAACCAGTCCTCTAAGCAATCAATTAAGACCATTATTGACTTAACTGAACAAAATGATGCCCTGATCAAGAGGATAACGGTTATCTCAAGTAAGGGTAAACTGATTTCGACCAGCCCCACCGATTTTGAATTGGCTGACAATATGAAGAATATAAAGTGGTATCAAGACCTGCAGAAATCAAAAAATATGGCCATGGTGACTACAGAGAATCATAAAGGCTTCTCGATGAATAAAACTGAAAGAGTCATATCAATCAGTCATGAAATTGTGCAGGACCAACAAGTTCAGGGGTATGTCGTGATCGATTTGTCTTATCGGTTGATCGAAGATTATGTGTCTTCGATCAATTTTGGGGAGAAGGGCTATGCCTTTATCACTTCGTCTGAAGAAAAATTATTGTTTGATTCAAACCAGATGAATACCAGCTCCTTGGAAGAACAGGATAAGTATTTACAACTCATCAACAATCGAATGAAGTCATTAGATGAGGGATTTGTTGGTGCCAATGTCTACATTCCGAATACGGATTGGTTACTCGTAGGAGTTTCTTCGACAGACCAAATCGACCAGCTTCAAAACAAGCTGATTGGCAATACAGTGACATGGTCTATGATCATTTTGTTTGCATCGATTGCCTTATCGATCCTGATTTCAAGGTGGGTCAGCAAGCCACTGACCAGGTTAGTCGAAGAAATGAAGAAGGTTGATGCAAGTTTTTCCAAGATTGAAATGGAAGCTACCGACTCGATTGAAATTCACACCTTAAAGAAAGAATACAATCTCTTATTGGACCGAATTAAAGAGCTTACAAAAAATATCGAAGAGAAAGAGAATGCCAAGCGTCTCTATGAATTGAGGGCGCTGCAGAGTCAGATCAATCCACACTTTATCTACAATACTTTAGACACGATCCTCTGGCTGGTTGAACTTGAGGAAAATGACAAGGCCATCGAGGTCACCAAATCCTTAGGCTGGATCTTAAGAAGTACCTTGAGTATTAACCAAGATTTTATCGCTTTGGAAAAAGAACTCGACCATGTCAAACATTACATGGATATCCAAAAAGTTCGCTATGACGATAGATTTGACTATTTGTTGGCAATCGAAGAAAATACGCTAGAACTACAGGTTCCAAAACTCATTCTCCAACCGATTGTAGAGAATGCCATTTATCACGGGATCAAGCCCAAAAAAACAAAATCATTGATCAAAATCTCTTCCTACCTCGATGACGAAGACTTGATCATTAAAGTCGAAAATAATGGGGTAGACTTTGAACGAGACCCCCAAAATCGAATCAAAACTAAACTTGGTGGCATCGGCATGCAAAATGTCGACCAAAGAATCAAGATCCTATGTGGCAACCGATACGGCATAAAAATGTACCGGCAAGCAGATGTCACAGTCGTTGAATATCGATTAAGCCTATAGAAAATGTCTGGATCATTAAGGATCGATTTCAGATACGATGCCATGGTCTTTTTGTTGGCTTAAAGAGTGACCGTCTGTTGCCTTTATGCTATGATTTGTTCAACAAATCAGCAAGTGTGCCCCAACTTCAGAGAGGACTAGGACTTTCCGTTCAAGAAAGAGGGGTGGCCCCCCAAGTAAATGGAACTCTTAAATATAGCCTTTTTTTTCAAAGGTTGGGTGGGATGGCTCAAGATGATCATGGTCTGTCTTGGTTTCGCACACATGAAGTCAGATAGAAGGGAGAAAGTATGTATGGAGATTAAAGAATACACAGATTTTAACTTCGATGCGATTAAGCAACTCTACGATGCCGTTGGGTGGCAAGTTTATACAAAGAATATGCCTGCTCTAAGGAAAGGTTATAAAAGATCTTTGAAAATATTGGCGGCCTATGACCAAGACCAATTACTAGGGATTATCCGAGCCGTTGGTGATGGGGCTACCATTGTTTTTATCCAAGATCTCTTGGTCGATCCTGCTTATCAGCGACAAGGAATCGGCAGCGGTCTGGTTAAGGCCATGCTCGATCTGTACCAAGACGTTCGACAAGTTGAGTTGGCTACGGACATAACCGACAAAACTATTGCCTTCTACCAGTCGGTAGGATTTAAGGAGTATTCGGAATTGGGCTGTTGTGGCTTTATGCGTTTATTGTAAAGAACGTTTATAGTAACCTTTAGCTTAACTATTAGTCAAGAACTTAAAGGAGGATGCTAGGTTGAATCATAAAATCTATACCATGCCTTTTGCTAAGGTTTATCCCATGTTGATCGCTAAAGCTGAAAGAAAAGGGCGCACCAAGGACGAAGTCCTACAAATTACGACATGGCTAACGGGCTATGACCCTGAAGTGATTGAAGCCTATATGCAATCTGAAATAAACTATGGCGACTTCTTTTTAGAGGCACCCCAGCTCAATCCCGATCGCAAGTTGATTACTGGGAAAGTGTGTGGAGTGGCTGTCGAGCAAATTGAAGAACCGCTCATGCAAGAGATCCGCTACTTGGATAAGCTGGTGGATGAACTAGCCAAGGGGAAAGCCATGGATAAGATTTTACGTAAAGGGGTTTGATTATTAAAAGAAGGAGGCAGAGTATGAAAATAAAAAAAATAGGAATTGTGAGCCTATCGAGTGGCCTCTTAGGCGAGGCTTTTGTTGACCACCAGATTGCGATTGGTTTAGAACGTTTAATAAGCCTTGGTCTCGAAGTGGAATTCCTCCCCAATTCAAGAAAAGGCATCACCTATCTTCAAGCCCACCCAGAGGCTAGGGCGGAGGACCTCTTACAAGCAATGGCGGATGATTCGATTGACATGATCTTATGTGCCATCGGTGGGGATGATACTTATCGCTTGGCGCCTCATCTCTTTGACCAGGATGCCCTGGCCAAGGTGGCCAAGCAAAAGGTCTTCCTTGGTTTTTCGGATACCACCGCCAACCACTTTATGTTCCATAAACTTGGCATCAAAACTTTCTATGGGCAAGCCTTCTTGCCAGATATCGCAGAGCTGTCTGACCAGATGCTTGATTATACCGCCCATTACTTTGAGGAACTGATCCATAAAGGAAGGATTACGGAAATTCGACCGAGTGACGTTTGGTACCCCAATCGCGAGGACTTTGGTGTCAGCCAGGTTGGAACTGAGATGCCTGCTTATCAAAATAATGGCTTTGAGCTCCTACAAGGCCCTACTAAATTTGAGGGAGAAATACTGGGAGGCTGCTTAGAATCGATCGATCAATTCTTTAATAACGCCAGGCATGCAGATTCGGTCGCAATCACAAACAAGTATCAACTCTTCCCCTCCCTTGAAGACTGGCGTGATAAAATCCTACTCTTAGAGACCAGTGAAGAAAAAACAGCCCCTGATTTATTCAAGAAGATGATTCAAACCCTGGCGGATTATGGAATTTTTGAGGTCCTTTCAGGTCTCTTGGTGGGTAAGCCTCAAGATGAAGCCTATTATGAAGCCTATAAGGACATTTTAGTGCAAGAGATAGGAAATACGAATCTGCCCATTCTCTACAATCTAAATGTGGGGCATGCCATGCCACGCTGTATCGTTCCCTTCGGTGTCCCTGCTTTCGTGGATGCAGTTGAACAGCGGATTCGATTTGAGGACTAAGAGCCCGCTTTATTATCGACTAAGTCTGAATGTCACAATCTAGTAGATAGCGGCAAATTTTAGAATTTTCTTTGAGGATGGCCTACCAGCCTCTAAAGACTGTCACCTGAAAGGGTGGCTTTTTTGTTGGACTAGTTATTCACCAAAAAATCAATTCCTTATTCCTTTGGGAGCGATAATGGTCTATACTGAGGTTGATCGTATTATATTTACTATGATTAATGGAGGGTGTGGGATGAGTAAAAGGTTCTTGACTTTGTTAATCCTTGTTGCTGGCTTCTTTTCCTCGTTTGGGCGAAGTGAAATTGAGGCTGCTGATCGAAATTTGATCATGATGGAAGAGGCTTATCATATGCTGATGGCGCCTGACTTTGACGGGAATGTTATGTCCCAAGCGGAAGCTGATGAGATTATCGAAGCGATTATCGCAGATATCGATGCCAATTATATGCACTATCAAAAAGATAATCGTCAGGCTTTCTACAATATGGTTGAATCCCATATTCCACCGAATAGGATGGGGGCTGTCTATAAGACGATGCCGGAATATTTTATTGAATATGTGGATAGTTTAAATGAAGAAGAGGGAGTCTCATCTGGCCCTCAAGCAACTGATGACAGCAAAGATTATTCTGTTGATGTCTCCTTAATCGATTCGATTGTTGATTTTTATCTGTTGACGCCGACTTTTCGTCATATTCAGATGGATACAAAGAATGGAGAAGTAAACTTTCAGGGTAATATTTTCGATGCGTCCGCTAATTATGATTTTTTCTTCCAAGAATTACCCAACCAGATCATCAAGGTCTATAGTAGTGATGGGTCAGGTGTTCGGGAAGTAACGGTCTCTACCAATGTCGTGGTCCAAGGGCTGAATGCCAATTATCATTATGGAACCGACCAAGCTTTCTTATTTCATAATTCGCAAGGAACGCTCTCCCTGGCATACCCGGATTTAACAGGCTTACTTAATGAGATGGATGAGCAAGTTTGGCTCGAGTATCGGATGGTGGGTAATTATGATGGCCGGATGCGAATGATTGATCACTATGATATTATGAATGGCCGCCCTGAGTTTGATCCTAGTCGTGAGTGGTGGGATCTGCTCGCCCGGATCGATGCCGAATTTAATGTGGCCCATACGGTAAATTTAGATGGGATCCGTGCGGGTTCTTATGATTTCACCGTCGATCCCTTGTTGGCTATTTGGTACGATCAGGTATTATCAGTGGAACCAGACTTAGAGACGGCGCTTCAAGTCTATGACGAGACCTTTATTTATGAATTGATTAAGGGTGGCTATAGTGACCTTGAAGCAGAACTGGCTAATCTCATCCGGCTAAGAGCCTATGATTTTATTCGTCGCACGGAAGACCCGGCGCGGTTTGAGCAATATTTGCGAAGTTCTAAAGTTGCCTTGGCTGATCGTTTATATAACTCGGAGAAGATTAAGCAGGATCCGATCTTGAATGAGATTTTTAACCAGGTGGCCATTTCTTCTGGGATGACCCTGCAGGGACATGACCTCTACCTGCTAGAACAAGCAGGTTCTAGCATTAGAATTGGCCTGGGATTGTATGAACCTTTTGCTTCAGAATATCCTGTCTTTGTCTATGATCTAACGACCGGCGACATATTCTATGAAGGATTGGCTGGTGACCAAGAATTGATCACCACTACTGCCATTGAAAGAAATCACGGGGTGGATCCTGGACCTTATCAGCCAAGTCTGTCTGTCCCTAGCGACTATCAACTAAACCAGGATCTTGTCGATCAAATCGTTGGAATTTCTAAGCTATAAGGGGATTGCCAGACCTTTCATCCTAATTTTTTTGGTATTTGCCCCTGGAAATGTTATAATGAATGCATCATTAAGAATACGAGGTAAAAGGACATGAACATTTCCATCTAACATCTGAGCAAGAACCCTTCATTCAAGGGAGGAGTGTGCACTCAGACAGTTGGTTGGAAGGACCCTGTCCTTTTTGTGTACCCATTTTTTAGCTCAGAGATCAATTTTTTGCTAGCTATCGGTTAAGAAATGGGGTAGTATCCAATGGAAATGATTAAATTATCAAGTGTGACCAAGGAAATTAAAGGCAGTTCATTGTTTCAAATTAATGATGCCACCGTTAATCAAGGAGACCGAATTGGTCTCATCGGTCAGAATGGGGCTGGTAAGTCGACGCTATTGAAGATGATCGTCGGACTGGACTTAAATTACCGCGGACACATTCGTTTGCATCAAGATTTTGCCTATGTGCCGCAAATCAAGCAAGGGACCTCTGAATCAGGTGGGCAACAAATGAAGCGGATGATCGAGGAGGCCATGGCCAAGAAGCCACCGATCCTGATTCTGGATGAACCGACCGCTAATCTCGATCAAGCGAATATTCATCAATTAATGCAGGACCTAGAGGCTTATGATGGGACACTTTTAGTTGTTTCACACAATCGTGAATTTTTGAATGCAATCGTTAGCCAAATCTGGGCACTCGACCAAGGACACTTGAAGGTGTTTGTTGGTAATTATCTGGATTATGAACAAATGAAGCTGGCCCAGCTTGAAAACCAGCGTCAAGCTTATCAAAACTATCAAAAGAAAATTCAACAATTAGAGCATGAAGCAAGCCAGCGTCGAGAGCGGGCCCAGACCTTCAAGAAGAAGAAAAAGACCATCTCTTACTCAGACTATAAGGTGAACAGCCGGATGGGGAAATACGATGGCCAACAAAAAGGCCTGGCCAAATCAGCCAAAGCGCTGCAAAAACGAATCGACCAGATGGAAGCAGTCGACCGTCCTCAAGCCGAGCGATCTTATACTTTCAAGTCTGTTGGGAACTTAGCAAGTACTAAGGGGCAAACTTTGATCAACCTCGATTCCGGTGCAGTTAAAGTCAACGATCGCCTTTTATTTACCTTCGCCGAATTCACCATAAAAGCAGGCGATAAGGTAGCCATTCAAGGGGCCAATCAGGCGGGGAAGACAACCTTCTTGAAACTCCTGGTGCAGGGTGGATTGAAAGGATACTATGCAGATGCCTTAAGCATTGGTTATTATGATCAAAATTTTGATCATTTAGATAAGGACAAGACGGTTCTAGCGAATGTGGTCGAAGGGAGTCTACAAGATGAGGCCGTTATCCGAAATGTCTTGGCCGCAATGGGGTTCGATATCACAAGGCTTAATGAACAAGTAGCGACTCTGTCTGGTGGCGAACGCGTTCGCTTGTCCTTTGCTAAGCTTTTGTTGGGCGATTATCACCTATTGATCTTGGATGAGCCGACCAACTTTTTGGATCTCCAGACGCTTGAAACTGTTGAGAAATTTATCAACCATCATCCAGCAGCCATTCTATTAGTTTCCCATGACCAGGTTTTTGTTGAGCATACAGTGGATCGGTCTTATTATATTGAGAACCAACAAATGGTAACGGTTTCTTATTTGGCGAAAAACCAGGATCACAAAGATAAGGAACTCGCCTTATTGGAATTTCAGCTTGACCAAATGATAGCAGACCCAGAGGTTGATTGGACTGAGATCAAAGCCCTTAAAGAAGAAATAAGGCGCAGACAGAACCGTTAAAGGCAAGACGACTTTTCGTAAGTCGACAAAGTTATTTTAAAAATGAAAAGAACGAAATACTCTGAATGAACCATCACAGAATCGGACTCCGGAGCCAAGCTTTTGCTAGCTGGGGAGCCGGCGTCTTCTTTCATGTGATCGCACATTGGGTATTTCGTTCTTTAATTTATTGTAAGTCACATGTCCCAGCGCTTTCCTTGCATTAAGCGGCTATTGCTTGATCACGAAGCCTTGTTTGATCAGTGTTTTAAACATTTCTTCCCGTTTTTCTAGCCGGGTCCCTTGTTTCTTCAAGATTTGGCTTGAGAATTTATCGGACCGGCGATTGGAATCTCTCAAGTCGTAGTAGGTCTGCATTTCTTGGTCATAATCCGCAATGACTTCCATATAATGGTCGAATTCTTGGTAATGGTCGACAAAACTCTTGATAGCCATTGACATCTTGGGTTTGATTTGGGGGTCTTGGTCCGGAATTCCAAAGCTAAGTCCAACTGCAGGGTAGGTTAATTGGGGGAGCTTCAATAAGTCAATGACATGGGCTGTATCATTATGAATGTTACCGAAATAATTGGTTCCCAAGCCCATACTTTCTGCAGCATTGACGACATTCTGGGCTGCAATAATCGCATCGGTAAAGGCTTGGATGAACTTATCAAAGCCAATCATCAGATCATTCTCGACCTCATTCTCGCGGGCAATGGAGTAGTTACGGTGAAGGTCTGCGATAAAGATCCACAAATGAGGCGCTTGTGCCATATAGGCTTGCTGCCCATTCTCAGCCAAGGCATCCTTAAGGGTTTGACTTTCAACACGGATGATCGAATAGGACTGCATGCCATTGCTGGTAGCGCTGGCATTAGCAACCTTTAACAGGGTTTGGATGGTCTGGTCATCGAGTTTTTCTTTCTTAAATTCTCTGATGGTTCGATGGTTTAATTGGTGAGTAATGGTTTGGTTCATGAGACGCTCCTTTATATTGAATCTTACGATTTCATTCTAATGATAACATTTCTGGGAGATCTTTGGTAATGGCAGCTGGGAGGGGATCTTTTTGAGCTAGCTATCAGATGAAAGAAGGGTGAAATAATATTCAGTTAATACGAGTTAATCTTAGATTAAGCAGCCTAGTTTATATTAGATGCAGGAGGTGGTCTTATGAAACGATTAATCGTATTCTTCACAAGTGTCTTATTATTATCTCACATCGGCGCAGATGGAACGATCCATGCTCTTGAGCAAGAAGAAATTGGTCAAGAGGTTGCAGCCTTCATTGAAGAAAGAAAGGAGGGCACTGCTGCAGTGTCTCTGGGTGTCTTTCAACGAGGGGCCCCAGTCTATCAGACTCATTATGGCTTTATCGATCGGGAAGGGCAGATTGCTGCGGATGAAAACAGCATTTATGAGTGGGGGTCTGTTTCCAAGGTCTTGGTTTGGGTGGCTTTAATGCAGCTGCAAGAATCTGGTCAAATTGACCTGAATGAAGATATCAAGACTTACTTGCCAGAGGACTTTGCCGCCAAGTTGACCTATCCTGACCCAGTTCGAGTCCTAGATATTATGAACTTACAAACAGGCTTTCAAGAAGTTGGACTCAAAGTTGAATATGCGGAGAATGAAGTCATACCAGACTTAGGAGACCTGTTGATTGATAGCCAACCGGACCAGGTTTTCAAACCAGGCGGGGTGACTGCTTACAATAATTGGACACCGGCTTTGGCGGCTTATCTAGTAGAATCCGTAAGTGGACAAGCCTTTCATGCGTATGTTCAAGCCAATATCTTTGAACCATTAGGAATGGATCATACCGCGGTAGCGGCTGATTGGCAGGATAATCTATATGTCAAAGAACATCGACGTCAATCAAAAAGTTACTATTATACATCGGAGGATAAAGAAAGTTTGGGTTCTTGCATCACGCATATTGGACTCTATCCAGCTGGGGCGACTGCTGGGACATTTGATGATTTTCTTACGTTCGCAATGGAGTTTACTCGCAGCCATCCCCGTTTTTTTAAGAAAGCGGAGACTTTTGATCGGATGAAAGAAGCGAGTGTCTTCTATGAGGATGGACTCGCAAGGATTCACCATGGTTTACTAGCCTTTGATCATGCCGTCCATTTGATCGGACATAGTGGAAATACTCAAGGATATACTTCATCCTTTTGGTTTAATCCGATAACTGAAACGGGATATGCTGTTATGACCAACGAGCCCGGGGAGACAGCCTATAATTATGGACTCGCACAATTATTATATGGAAGTGGTGAGGGGACCCCTCAAAAGGGAAGCAAGATTTCAGGCTTATATACGAGCCAGCGCAGTATTCATCGAGGATCCTTACGGTTTATTAAGTACTTAGCTGGGGTCTTACCGATTCAGCAAACGGAGGATGCCAGTCTTTTTCGTGTACCTTTAGCCGATTTGCAGGTCACTTCTATGGGAAACCACCGTTACCAATTTGATAATGAGAATGGTTTTGCCTATAAAGTTGTGGAAAGAGGGGATGGACATGTGCTAGAGGATTTCTCAACGGATAGGGTGCGCTTATCGCTAAGCGAATGCATCCTAGCTTATGGCTTAATCATCGGTCTTCTCATCAGTATGGTCGTCACCATAATTCGGTTGGTCATCCGATTGATCAGACGGTTAAGAGGAAAAGCTCAAGCTATCACATCCGGATTGATTAGTCAGATAGCGGGATTAATCGTTGGCCTTGCCTTTCTTCACTTATGGTTAATGACAAGTGACTATACACGACTGAAATTGTGTTTCGTATCGCTGATTTGTGTCTTGGCTAGCGGTGTGACGATCGTAATTTTCTGTAAAGAACTCTATAATAAGTTTAAAGGGAGAAGTCATGCCTCTCTCATCTCAGTTTCCTGGCCCTTGCTTGCCCCGGTCTTTGTCTATTTCTTTGAACTTTATAATTTCTGGTCTTAGGAGGGAAATGATGAAGAAGTATCAAATTCTTATCTGCGATGATGAACAAGCCATCATCGACCTGCTCGTGCTCTATTTTGATTCGGACCTCTATCAGATTCATTCAGCTAATCAAGGACAAAGGGCTCTAGAGATACTAAAGAAGGAACCCATTGATCTGGCGTTGATCGATATCATGATGCCCTCAATAAATGGGCTGGATTTGATTCGGTTGGTCCGAGATCAACTCGATATTCCCTTGATTATTATTTCCGCGCTTGATAGCTTAGAGGACAAGCTAAAGGGTTATGAAATCGGAGCGGATGATTATATCACGAAGCCTTTTGAACCGATGGAAGTCTTAGCCAAAGTGAAGAGCCGGTTGAAAAAGTCGACGGAACCAGACCATTATTTAGAAAGAGACGGGATTCTTTTAGACCTTCACTGCTGCCAAGTAAAAGTAGAGGATCATTTAGCAGATTTAACAAAAGTTGAGTTTGCTGTCCTTTATTTATTAATGAGTGAACCCATGCGGGTCTTCACTAAAGAACAAATTTATAAGGCTGGATGGGAAGAAGAGTATCTTTATAATGACAACTCTATTCGAGTCATCATGAATCGGCTGAGACAGATCGTGGGCGATGATCGGATAGAGACGATCCGAGGAATAGGGTATCGGTGGCGGTCATGAAACGATTAAAGCAAAAGATTATACGTTCTTTCATCCTTCACACACTCTTACTCAGCTTCATTTTGGCTGTGATCAATGACGGGGTTGATTATTTCCTAGAGAGATACGTTCAAGACCTTGGAACAGCCTATCTCGTCTTAATGCTGGTCCTAAATCTTGTCCTATTCTGCATTGTTTTTGCTTTGGTAGGTCGATCTTTTTATCGAAGGATCAAAGTCTTTATCGACGATGAGGTCCATCAACAGGTCGCGCGGGAACATTTCTTATATTCTGCGATTGCCCATGATTTAAAGACACCCATGACGGTTATTAAGGGTTATGCTCAGGCCTTGATGGACGATAAGATTGAAGAAGCCAAACAAAAAGAAATATATGGTATCATTCGGGAAAAAACCGACCATGCTGTTATTCTTTTGAATGATCTTCTCACCTATTCGCGTCTGCTTCATGCCACTTCCAATCTCCAAGAGGTGGTTGACCCCATTGATCTATCTTCAGTGATCGTTCGTCTGATAGCAGATAATTACTGGATGATTGAAGAAAGAGCGATTCATTATGAACTGGATGTTGACGGGCAATTTGAATTCCCAATATTGGAAATGGACTTTTACCGAATCTGTGAGAATTTATTGGTAAATGCCATCAAGCATAATCCGCCAGGAACTTCCTTAAAATTCGGTATACAGGAAAGAGACAAGGAGCTTCTCATTTATCTAGCAGATTCTGGCAATGAAATTCAGGATGACCATCTCTTTGAAGCTTTTTATACTGGAGATAGCGCTCGTACTGCTGGCAAGGGATATGGCCTTGGACTCGCAATTGTGTCTAAGTTGGTTGAGAAATACCATGGCAGCATTGGTTTTGAATCCCCCTATGACTCCTTCACCAAGGCATTTATCGTACGATTTCCTAAGATAAATCAAAAAAGATAAAACTATACTCATTTGAACATCATGTTAATAAATTGTTACTTTATAAAACTACCACCTTTCACTCAATTGGATGCAATCAGAGAGAAAGGTGGTTTTAACTAATTTTAAATGATCTTTATATAACTTTATTGAGTTCGTTGATCAAAGAGTCTAATAGTTAGTGTATTAGAGGATTTTCACTTAGCTGCATCAACCAGTCATATAAATGATTCTAACGGTTGTGGAGAGCATCAGATATTTTAGGATGATTCATACATGTGGCATAATCAATCCACCAAAAAATATTGATATTTATCAATGTGTTTTGGTAAGATTGGCTTAGACATTGATATGTTTCGATATGTCGAATTCAAATCGACAGGAGGGAAGAAGAGAAGTGGAATCGTATCGTGATTATGCTACCACCCTGAAGACCCTAGGGGAGGAGACGCGCTTAAAAATTATTGATATGTTGTCCTGCGGTGAAATGTGTGCGTGTGATATTCTAGAAAAATTAAATATCTCCCAGTCAACTTTAAGCTATCATATGAATTTATTGAATAAAAGTGAACTCGTTAATGCGAGAAAAGAAGGGTCCTGGATGCGTTATACTTTAAATGAGACAACATTCAACGACTTAAAATCATTTATCGAGAGCATGACCACTGAAAATAAGGATTGTATTTGTCATAAATAAAGAATGAGGGGATAAAGATGGTAAGAGTTAAAGTTGCCTTTGTCTGTGTTCATAATGCTTGTCGGAGTCAAATTGCAGAAGCGCTAGCCAAAAAATGGGGGAGCGATACGTTAGAGGTTTATTCAGCCGGCACTGAATTGAAGGATCAGATTAACCAAGATGCCGTTCGATTGATGAAAAAGCTGCATCAAATTGATATGGAGGAGACACAAAAACCAAAGTTAATCACTGAGATTCCTCCTGTTGATTATGTCATTACGATGGGGTGTAATGTGGCTTGTCCAAATCTACCCTATAAGCATCAGCGCTTTGACTGGGGTCTAGAAGATCCAAGTGGTAAAGAAGATGCCGCTTACGTCAGCGTGATCCATCAAATTCAAGAGGAAGTGCTTCGGTTAATTGAAGAAATAAAAAATAAAGGAGACTATTGTTATGAAAAACAATAAAGAAATCAGTTTTTTGAGCGTCACCTGACCGTTTAGCTACTGATATGTATGTTTGTCGGAGTGACGATTGGAACTTTTCTGCCTCAAATTCCAAATACCTTAGCTCATTATAAATTTTATAATGTTTCAATTCCAACAACCATTCTACTTTGTCAGAATAGCCAATTCAATGAGTCAAAAGTTTCAAAATTAATTAAAGGATTCAAAGGGCAGCCATTTTACAGGGCTGCTCTTTTTCTGTTGGGAAGTCCCTAAATAATGCATCACTTTCGTATATAATATTTATGAGGACTGATAGTACAATGAAAGTAAGTTTCTGCGAAAGGAGGAAGATGATGCATACTAAGATTAACCAGATGATTGAAGACCACTATGGCTTCACATCAGTGGGGTCCTGATGAGAGATTCAATGTGGTCTATCATGAAAATTAAGTCCTTAATCAAGATCTTAGACTAAATAAAAAAGACACAGCCTTTTATCAGTTCGACAAGGGCTGTGTCTTTTTAGTTAAGTGAGGGCGATGTGTGTCAACTCCTAATTTGAAAAATCAATCTTCATATCCGAATCCTTAATGAGCCGGTACTTGTAGAGAATTTTGTAGGTGATGTAGGAGATTAGGGCAGGCAAGATGAAATGAAGAAGGGCGATGGCGAGTAAAGTAGAAGAGAGATCCGAATGGGGGGCCATCTCCGACAGGGTTGCAATTTGGCCAACCAAGCCGCTAGTCCCCATGCCGGCACCGAGAGGGGAATTTTCCAATTTAAAGACCATAGTCGCTAAGGGTGCGATGATCACACTGGCCAGACTAGGAGGCAACCAGATCCAGGGGTTTTTAAGGATGTTACCGACTTGAAACATGCTTGTGCCAAGTCCTTGAGCCAGTAAGCCATCCAGTCCGTTATCCTTATAGGAGATGACCGCAAAGCCAATCATCTGAGAGGAGCAGCCAACTGTAGCGGCCCCAGCTGCCAGGCCATTGAGGCCTAGCATCATACAGATTGCGGCTGAAGAGATCGGCATGGTGAGTGCCATTCCAATAAGAAGTGAGACGAGGATTCCCATCAGGAAGGGATTCAGATTGGTCGCATGGATGATTAATTCACCTAAAGATTGGGTCATGCGACCGATGGGAGCTCCGATGAAATCGCCCAGTAAGACACCCGTTAAAAGGGTGAAGGCGGGGGTTAGAATGATGTCAAGCTTGGTCTCTTTGGAGATGATTTTAGCGAGTTCAATCGCAATGATACTCGAGAGATAGACACCGATGACCCCACCGCTCTCATAGGCGCTCAGGCCCACAACGGGAATGGCGAGGAGGATCAAGCGGTCGGCTTTTAGGCTAAGCGCGATGGCTACAGCAATCGCTGGTCCAGCACTTAACTGAGCTAAAGGAAAGAGACGGTCTGTTAGGAAAGGTATGTCAAAGACATTTCCAATAGAGTTGAGGATGGTGCCCACTAGTAAGGTCGCGAACAAGCCAAATGCGACCGATCCTAAGGCATCGACTAGGTATGTTTTAGCAGATAAATGAATATTTTTTCTCTTTAAAAATGCTTTCATGATGAGCTCCTTATTTGATTCTTACTGACTATTATAGTACAAAAGACTACTCGAAGGGTGGGAATTCCCTTGATTAGTGATTTTCTTCTTTTCTGGATTTTCTCTTTAGGGTTGCCAGAATGAGGCCTTAATCCTGCTTGTCAGTGAATCTCCAAAGAAAAACCCGCACGAACTGGTAGAAAGCCAAGTTCTGTGCGGGTTGATTTTGATTCAAAAACGGGGAACCTTCGATGAGGTTAAGTATTAGGAGTTGTGATCGGAAGGTGGTCATTGAGAAGAGGGGAGTCCGATGGCAATTCCTGAATCTTATGGCTGCCCGTATAATATAAGAGGCCGAGTAGACCCAGGGAGACTGCTAGGGACAAGCCATAGCAGAGTGGGGT
The DNA here is from genome assembly GCF_000245795.1 of Facklamia languida CCUG 37842. Taxonomy (GTDB): domain Bacteria; phylum Bacillota; class Bacilli; order Lactobacillales; family Aerococcaceae; genus Facklamia; species Facklamia languida. Next base: position 1,220,299 of record NZ_JH601133.1, read on the forward strand.
AAGGCCAAGATTTAAGCCAATGGGTTCACTCAAGATATATACCACACAAGCGTAGAGCATGAAGATGCCAGGAATTAGGGTCACCATAAAGTTGCGTCCCTTTAAGCGCAAGTACCGGGTTGAAACGAAAAGTGAGATAACTGCTGTCACTTGGTTGGCCCAGTTAAAGTAACGCCAGAGGGCGTTAAAGTCCATCAGGGTTAAGATAAAGGAAATCACAAAGATTGGTATCGTTAGGATTAAGACATTGCGAATCTTGTTTTGGGGTAGGTGGATATACTCTGCCACAATGTTTCTTAAGGAACGGAAGGCGGATAAACCAGAAGAGATGGGAAGGACAATGACGCCAAGAATTGCCAGGAAACCAAAGACTGAACCTAAAAGCATGTAGGATACTTGGTTAACGACGGCTGACGGGGTTCCTTGAGCAATGAGTTGGCTGAGCGTTTGGCCATCAAAGAGGGTCATGGAAGCAGCAGCCCAAATCATGGCGATGACCCCTTCACCGATCATCATACCATAGAATACCGGACGACCTCCCTTTTCAGACTTCATGGTTCGTGCAACCATTGGGGACTGGGTAGCATGGAAGCCGGATAAGGCTCCACAGGAGACGGTGAAGAAGAGAGCTGGAAAGATTGGCGTTCCATTGACATTTTCTAAGTAGAGATTAGCAGATGTTAACTCTGGTAATGGCTTCCCTTGGAAGAGCAGCATGATACCGATGGCCACTGTTGATACGATGAGGATTGCACCAAATATGGGGTAGATCTTACCCATGGTCTTATCAATCGGTAAGAAGGTTGAAACGAAATAATAGATAAAGATCAATCCCGTAATCATTCCGACTGATAACCAAGAAGGTGTGAAGTTAGAAATTAAATTGGCAGGTGAAATCACGAAGACGGTTCCGACCAAGAGTAAGAGAATAATCGCAAAGATATTTACGACATGCTTGACAGGTTTACCAATGTACTTGCTGGTCAGTTCTGGTAAGTGGGCACCGTTGTTGCGTAAGGAGATCATGCCGATCATATAGTCATGAACAGCTCCACCGAAGATACAACCGATCACAATCCAGACATAAGCCACAGGACCATAGAGGGCTCCCATGATGGGACCAAAGATTGGACCCGTTCCCGCAATGTTTAAGAGCTCAATGATGGCATTCTTCCACCGAGGCATGGGAACAAAGTCCATGTTGTCCCGTAGCACTTCAGCTGGTGTCTTGCGGTCTGGCTCAATTTGAAAGTTTGCTTCGATAAATCGTCCATAGATTACATAGCCAATAATTAAAAGACCAATTCCACCTAATAGGGAAATCATCTTCATCATCCTTTCCTTGATTGAATACTTGGTTTTCTCTTATCGCTAGTATAACTAAGAAAGGAATGTAAAGAGGATATTTCGATGAGATGCACATATTATGGGTTGAAATGGTCATTATGCATAAGTGAAATCGGTTAGATTCCGATCTTGTTGCGGAAATCGTCCAGATAAGACCGGCTGACAGGGACTTTAATATTGCCTGTTAGGGTGACTTGGTAGGTCCGGTTGAACCAGGGCTGGATCTCCTTGATATGGTTGCGATTCAGGATAAAGGACCGGTGGGTTCGAATGAAGTCGTCAGCAGGAAGCTGACTTTCTAAGTCTTTTAAGGTTTTTTGTGTGGTAAAGACCTGGTTGGGTGTGTGGATTTCAACGAGGCCTTGGCGCGCTTCCAGGACAACCATCTCCGCAAAATTCAAGACATGGATCCGGTCGTCTCCTTGAATAGGCAGGCTGACCCATTTGCTTGATGGGAGGGGCTTGGGGGACACTTTGCGAGGGGACTTGTCTAATTCAGCCAGTGCCCGGTCGAGAACTTGAGCCACCCGTTCATCTTCAAAGGGTTTGAGCAGGTAATCTTGGGCTTGGACTTCAAAGGCTTTGACCGCATAGTCATCAAAGGCAGTCGCGAAGATGACCAGCGGCTTTTGATTCAAGTGAGAGAGAGAATCCAGCAGTTCCACCCCCTGCTCATCTTGAAGTTGCATGTCGAGAAAGATGAGGTCAATCTTTTGGCTGATCAAGCAGTTTAAGGCCTCCTTAATGGAGCTGGCTTCATGAATTTCGAGATCTTCCCGATGGGTGGTGAGCAAGTAGCTGAGCTCATTGCGTGCTAAGGCCTCATCATCTACGAGTAGGATCTGGGTTGCTTTCGTCATGAGCGATCTTTCCTTTCTCTTTAGGGATTCGAATGGTGAAGGATGTGCCTTGAGGGCTGGTCTGAATGGCCAAGGAATGTTGAGGGCCATAGAGACCCATCAATCGCTTGTTAAGATTTTCAATGGCAGTACCCGACCCTTGGCTCTCACTGATAGCTTCCTTGCCCAGTCGGCTGATGATCGCGTCGGAAATCCCAAGGCCATTATCTTGGACCTTAATTTGGATAAGCTGGTCTTGGTCCAGGATTTCGACTCGAATCTGATTGTCTTTGGGCCGACTGCCGAAGGCATGTTTAATGGCATTCTCGACTAGGACTTGGATGATGAAAGGGGGGACTCGAATCATCTCGAGGCCTGGATCCATTTGGAAGTCGACTTGGAAACGGTCAGGAAACCGGGTTTGTTCAATTTCAAGGTAGTTTTGAACATATTGGAGTTCTTCCGTTAAGGGGATTTGCGTCTCGCGGTGGCCCTTAATATTTGATCGGAAGTAGTTACTTAACTTGCTTAAAAGTTGACGGGCCTGGTCCGGGTCGGTTCGAATCACAGCGCGAATGGTATTCATGGCATTGAAGAAGAAGTGGGGATTGACTTGCCCTTGTAACGACCGTAATTCTGCTTCTTTGAGGAGGGCCTTCTGCCTCTGGGCAATTCCCAGTTGGAGCTGGGTGGAGAAGATGGCGCCCAGTCCCGTTGCCCAATTCTCCTTTTCTTGGGTGAGTTGGTTCTCGTCGTCAAAGTAGAATTTCAAGGTTCCTGCGACCGTGTCTTCTGTCTTAAGCGGAACAATAATGCCAGCCTTGAGTGGGCATCCAGGATGGTGGCAGCCAATATCATCAGGGTCCAAGGCGAGGTGGGTCTGACCTGTGTCAATGGAGGTATAAGATAAGTTGGTCTGCAAGGGCATTCCCACCAGGTGGTGGTCACTGCCAGCCCCGATGAAGGCCAAAATCTCCTTCTGGTCCGTGATTGAAACGGCTGCGATTTTCATGGTTTGGTAAATTAGTTGAGCCGCTTTTTGGGCGGTCTCCTGATTGAGACCATCGTGGAAGAGGGAGAAGGTTTGCTGGGTCAAGTTTAAGACGTCTTCTGTTTGGACGGCTTTCAAAGAGTCTTCATGCCGCAAGCTTTGCCGGATAATGGCTAAGAAGAGGTAGAGCCCCAAACTATTAATCAGAGCCATAGGGAGGGCGATCAGTTGGATGAGAGCGAGGGCTTCTTGACTATCCCAGGCCAAGAGGTAGATACAGATAATTTGTACGCCTTCAAGTACCAGCCCCGTTAAGCCTCCTATGGCGGGTTGAGGGAGTTCACTTTTATGAATGAAGTGGCGACCAATCAGACCGGAGGCAATCCCGGTTAGTGAAGAAGAAATTAGATAGGTCAAGGGGCTGAGCCCACCTTGTAAGAAGCGAAGGATTCCTGTTGTGATTCCGACAATTCCGCCGACCCAAGGACCTCCAATTAACCCTGCCACGGAAATGGAGAGGACCCGGGAATTGGCAATCACGGCATCATCAGGCAGTTTCAAGGAGAAACTGGAAAGCGTGAGATGGGGGACTTGAACCACCACACCCGATAGGTTGGAGAAAAATCCAAAGATCAAGAAGACCAAAGTTAGAATGACGATCGACCGTTTCTGGTCACGTTGGGAGAGGGGGGCCTTGAGAAAGGTAAAGTTCATCAAGATATAGGCAAATAGGAGCATCAGAGCAGTTCGTTCGAGTAAAAGCATGAATAAAGTTAACATGGACATAGCAACACCATCCTTTAGATCGGTCATTGTTCTCATTATACCCTTCTTATGAAAGATAGGTAAGGCGTATTAAATTGGATAACCAACCATCTATTCTTATAAGGCATCTGAACTGAGTGAATCCTATCGAAATAAAAAAATGGCGACCCGCAGCAATGCGAGTCGCCTTTTTGATAAGCAAAGAAAGGATTAGAGAATTGAGAAGCCTAATTCCTGTGAGTCTTTACAGAAGGTCTTGACTGTCTCCAGTGAATACTCATTTAAGTCTTTGCCACTTAGGGAGAGCTTCTTGATGATAGCGGGCGTACAAGTGATGATATCAACGCCTAACGCATTCGCTTGGTAGATGTTCAGTACTTCTCGCGGAGAGGCCCAGAGCAGTTCACAGCCTTCCTTAGTCTGGCAGATAGCCAAGGCTTCTTTCATAATTGGCATAGGGTCCACGCCAGTATCGGCAATGCGACCCGCAAAGACAGAGACGATACTTGCTACCCCATCCGTTAAATGGTCAACCACTTCTTGGACTTGTTCAACGGTAAAGATCGCTGTGACATTCAGTTTGACCCCCTTGCTACTTAACTTCTTCAAGAGGGGAGCAGTGGATGTCCCATTACTGGTGGTTACGGGGATTTTGACATAGACATTTTGACCCAAGGCTGCTATCTTATCTGCTTCCTTCTCCATCGTCTCTAAATCATCCGAGAAGACTTCAAAAGAAACGGGATATTCGGTTATTTCCTGCAGGACTTCCTTGGCAAATTCAACATAGTCGGTGATCCCCGCCTTCTTCATCAAGGAAGGGTTTGTTGTAAAGCCCGTTACCTTTCCTGAATTCAAGGATTCAATCATGTCGGCTAAGACAGCACCGTCTGAATAAATTTTTGTTTTAATGTTCTCCATTTTGCACCTCACTTTTAGTCTATCAGGCTATTGTTCGTTGTTAATGGCTGTATCTTTCTGAGACATGAAGGATGGGATGATTAGAGCAGCCAAGAGGGCAGCCATGATCACAAAGACACCCAAGTGTCCCAATGAGTTACCGATCTTACCGAGTAAAATTCCGATCACACCAAAGTCAAAGTCACCAAAGGTCGTATTACTGAAGCCGAGTTGACCGAGAACGGGTAAGAGGAAGGCAGGTAAGAAGGCAAGGAATAATCCATTAATGAAGGCTCCAACCATTGCCCCTCTTCGGCCACCGGTTGCATTCCCATAGATTCCGGCTGTTGCCCCACAGAAGAAGTGAGGAACGAGACCTGGAATAATTAAGACACCACCAATGGCACCCAGGATGAACATTCCAATTAAGCCGCCGAGGAAACTGAAGGCAAAGCCTAGGATGACAGCCGTTGGTGCATAAGGGAAGAAGACGGCACAATCCACAGCCGGAACTGAGTTGGGGATCAGCTTGGTTGCAATTCCTTCAAAGGCTGGAATTAAGTCCGCTAAGATCATTCTTACCCCAGAATAAACAATCGCAACCCCTACCGCAAAGCTTAAAGCGGACACTATTGCGAAGATATAAGGGTTTTGTCCTTGAGAGAGACTGCCTACAAATTCTGGACCAGCCTTGAAGCAGGCGATCAAGTAGAAGACGATCATGGTTAAGGCAGTGGAAATGGTGGTATTACGAAGAAAACTCCATTTTTCTGGGATTTCGATATCTTCAGTCGACTTGGAATCTGATCCCACAAGCGAACCAATGAAGGCGGATAGGTAATAGCCTAAAGAACCAAAGTGTCCCATGGCAATTTCGTCACCATCTGTCGCTTGTAAGGTGTATTTTTGTCCAATGGCTGGTGAGATGGCGCTCCATGCACCTAAGATAAAGCCACCGGAAAGGACCAGTAAGACCCCCTTAAAGCCAATAGCTCCGAGTGTTGCGGAGAGTAGACAAGCCATGAAGAAGCTGTGGTGCCCCGTTAAGAAGATATACTTATAACGGGTAAAGCGGGCGATGATTAAGTTAAAGACAAGTCCAACTAATAAGATCGACATGGTTTCCACACCCAGTACTTCTTGGGCAAGAGAGGTGATCGCTTCGTTATTGGGAACGACACCCGTGATGTTGAAGCCATGTTGGATCATTTGGCTCAAGGGTTCAAGGTTAGTCACGATAACATTGGCACCTGCAGCCAACATCAGATAGCCAAGGATGGGTCCTAAGGTTCCTGTCATGACTTTATGGGCTGGCTTTCTAAGGGCAATCAACCCGACCATCGCGATAAGCCCCATTAAGAAGGCAGGTTCTGATAAAATATCTTTAAAAAAATTCAATAAGTCCATCGTTATATCCCCCAATCATTATTTAAACGCTTCCAAAGCCGGGATCAAATCTTCTTCGATTTTCTTCCTGTTGGTATAGCTTTTAACAATTGCTACTTTTTGGTCATCAGAAAAGATGGACTTAAATTCTTTGACCGTTACGAATAAGTCTGCTTCCTTACCGACAGCCGCATTAGAGTCACAGGATTCAACATTGGCGTCAATACCCATGCTGTCACAAATCGCTTCGACTTTCATCTTTAATAACAAACTACTTCCAATACCGTTTCCACATACTGTCACAATATTAATCATCGAGATCTTCCTCCAATTTCGTATTGATGATAGCTAATAGCTGGTCTTCATTGTCTGCAGCAATGAGTTGGTCAATCACTTCGTCCGAATCGAGAATACTGCCTAATTGCTGTAAGGCAACCAGATGCGAAGAAGCATCAACTGCAGCCAAGCAGAAGATTAGGCTCACCCAATTATCTTCATCCTCTTGCTCATTTCTAAAGTTAACGGGCTGTTTGAACTTGGTTAGACTGATTCCCATCCGGTTGACATTCCCATCAGGTCGAGCATGCGGAACGGCTACATTCGGTGCTAACACAATATAGGGTCCGAGATCCCTGACATTTTGAATCATACTTTCCACATAGGCATCATTAATGTAATGATTTGCTAACAAACTTTCAGCAGCAATTCGGATGGCTGTCTCCCAGTTTGGAGCTTGATCGACAATCCTAAGCAATTCACTTGTAATTAATTTGGTCAAGAAACCACCTCCTTCTAATCAATCATTAAAAACTTTGATACCTCTATATTACTACAAATTCGCGTCTTAGGATATGGCAAAAAGAGGATTTTATCCTTTTGTTATAGGAGAATAATCAGTATTTTCTCATATAAATTTTATACAGAAGAATGTAGAGATACCCCTTCGAAAGTCAGATGGGTTCGTCTCGCTTAAATGGGGAGTCCAATCATGAGAAAACGAATCGTGTCAACCAACCAATGACTCAGGCAAGCAGATAGCAAACTGACCCGCCGTTGGAGCCAGGCAAAGGGGAGACCAAAGAGGAGAACAAGCAGGACTAAGCTGAGCATTCCTGAAGAGAAACCAGCCTGAATGAAGACCGAGGGCAGGTGGATCAAGGTATGAGGCAAAAGCATCATGGCCCATAGGGTTCGATTCTCTGCTGGCTTGAGGGGTTGGTTCTTGATTAATACCAGACAATGGACATAGAAACTGGTTCGCATCCCAATTTCTTCCATAATCCCAGGGCTGAGTGAAAGGATAAAAGGATGGATCGACCCTTGGAAATGAAGAGGCTCTTGGGCAATTAGGAGATTCACACCTCCAAGGACAAGCCCTGAAACAAGACCGATCAAGAGGCTGTAGGCAACCGACTGACTAGGCTTATTATTGAAGAAGGCGATCGGGGATGAGGGGTAGACCTCCCGTAAGCGAAAGAAGCTGAGAGAGCAGATAAAGGTGTAGCCGCCCATGACCAGAAAGGGCATCAGAACTGCCAGATCGAATACAGGTCGGACTAGAAGGCTCGTATCAATATAGGATGCTCCCACTAGGAGTCCTAAGGGTAAAGCCTTGAGATAAGAATTGGCTTGAGGCAAACCGAGCCGCCAGAGAGCATGGAGGCTGAGCCCCAAGGTGTAGAACTGGATCAACGACCAGGCATTTTGACCCGCGACCTCTGGTGAATAGTTGAGACTGGTTAAGAAGATGACCAGTATGAAAATAAAAAGTTCCAGCCAGACTTTAGCTAAGCGGTTTTTTGAATTTAGCATGAGCGTACTCCTTTTCTTTATAAATTGGGTCTGATATTAAGCAATGAAAGCCTTAAAATCGCTATTATTATAGCATAGGAAGGGGGCCTAAAGTTGAAAAGATGGAGCTAGTGGTTCAAAAAATTAGAAGAGAAGGATCGGGAGGTAAAGGAAGTCCTAAGGGGTATGATGATCCAACTAGCGTGCAAAGCCTTACGGTTTACCGTTTAGGCATTGCCTAGTGGTCCTAGCCCGGAAAAGCTTGGCTTTGAAGGGCGGTCCCCTATGATAAGCAGTGAAACCTGACTGATTGACGGTTATCTTGCCTTTTAATTTTTAATTAAATATGTTTAATTACTTTGTTTTCCTAGCATGCAATGCCTTACGGGTAACCGTTTAGGCACTGTCTAGTGGATCGAGCCCGAAAAAGCGACAGTTTTGAAGAGCAGCCCCCTTTAATGAAGATTGGACAGCCTTCTTTTTTATCTATCTCCCCACCAAATGATGAATTGAGGATATTTTGCTTTGCGTGATCGAGAGGTATTATTCCTTGTATTTGACAATCAACTTTTGATTGTCAAAAAAACTTTTTATTTTAGCGGCAAATACGTTATATTATTACTAGTTGATTGAATCTAGAGGAGGTTGGCACGATTGAATTATGCATACCCGTTGAATCCGGACTGGTCGAGTGAAGAAATCGCTACGGTGATTGACTTGATGGTCGCTGTTGAGACAGCTTATGAGTCTAAAATTACCGCCAAAGACTTGCTGGACAAGTACCGAGCCTTTAAAGGCATTGTGGATTCGATCAGTGAAGAAAAACAGATCGACCGTGCCTTCCAAGAAGTATCCGGGTATTCGATCTATCGAACCGTCCAAAAGGCCAAGACTATCAAAGAAGGCCAGACTTTGAGTATGGAATAGGAGGCATTTATGGATTTTCAGCTACACCAAAGGGTGATTTCATGGTTAAAAATAGCGGGCGATTCCCTCAAGGATTCCTTGACCAGTGACCTGGCGGTCGAAGAGAAGACCCAACCTAATGACCTGGTGACGCGGATGGATCGCGAAATTGAGGCCTACTTTGTTCACAAGATTGAGACCTATTATCCGGACCATAAGGTCATTGGCGAAGAAGGCAAGGGGCATGAACTGTCCGACCTGGCGGGGACCGTGTGGATCCTTGATCCAATCGATGGAACCCTGAATTTTGTGAAGCAGGGACGTATTTTTGGGATTATGATTGGGATTTATCAAGACGGGCAGCCCTTAGCAGGCTATATCTATGATGTGATGCATGATGATTTGTATTATGGGATCAAAGGGATAGGTGTCTTTTGTAATGAACGTCCCATCCAAGCGAGAGAAGTATCCACTCTTTCCCAGAGTCTGATCATAACCAGTGGCTCCATTTTGATGCGCAATGATTACCATAGCCATCAATTATTAACCCAAAGCCTAGGATCAAGATCTTACGGCTGTGCGGCTTATGAATTAATCGCGGTGATTCGCGGGGAAGCCGCCTGCTACTTGTCTAAGCGCTTGATGCCCTGGGATGTTGCAGCCGGGATGGTGATTTTAGACTTGATGGGCTACCGGTACAGCCGGCCGAACGGGGATCCCATTAATTTATTAGAGGGAGGGCCTGCTGTTTTTGCCCATCCCAATGTTTATGAAGAAGTGATGACCATCATCAATCAGCCAGAGAATTAGGAGATTTGAATGAAAACTAGAGATGATATTCGAAATATTGCGATCATTGCCCACGTCGACCATGGTAAGACGACTCTGGTCAATGAATTACTCAAACAATCGGACACCCTCGATGCGCGCGCTCAGTTAGATGACCGGGCGATGGACCGAAATGATATTGAAAGAGAACGCGGGATTACTATTCTGGCTAAGAATACAGCCGTAAATTATAAGGGCAAGCGCATTAACATTATGGATACCCCAGGGCACGCAGACTTTGGGGGGGAAGTTGAACGGATCATGAAGATGGTCGACGGAGTGGTTTTAGTCGTGGATGCTTATGAAGGGACTATGCCGCAAACACGCTTTGTTCTAAAGAAAGCTTTAGAGGAAGGTAAGACCCCGATTGTGGTTGTCAATAAGATTGATAAGCCTTCGGCCCGTCCGGATGAAGTGGTGGATGAGGTCTTAGAACTCTTGATTGAATTAGGGGCAGATGACGATCAATTGGAATTCCCAGTGGTCTATGCTTCAGCTTTGAACGGTACCTCTTCTGATTCATCGAATCCTGCTGATCAAGAGCATACGATGGATTATATCTTTGATGCAGTGATCGAACATGTGCCAGCTCCTATTGATAATTCAGAAGAACCCTTGCAATGCCAAGTCACCATGTTAGACTACAATGACTTTGTTGGACGAATCGGAATTGGCCGAGTCTTCCGTGGCAAGATTCGTGTGGGGGATGCTGTGACGGTCTTGAAGATTGATGGATCTAAGAAGAATTTCCGTGTCACCAAACTCTATGGTTTCTTGGGCTTGGACCGGATCGAGATCAAGGAGGCGGTCGCAGGGGATTTGATCGCCATTTCCGGAATGGACGATATTTATGTGGGTGAAACAATTACGTCGGTGGAAGCGCCAGAGGGAATGCCCCTGCTGCATATTGATGAACCGACCTTGGAAATGAATTTCTTAACAAACAATTCACCCTTTGCGGGTCGCGAAGGCAAGTATGTGACGGCCCGTAACTTAGAAGACCGGTTGATGCAAGAATTACATACAGATGTCTCCTTAAATGTTACACCAACGGATTCTCCTGATACCTTCCGGGTAGCAGGACGGGGTGAATTACACCTCTCCATCCTCATTGAAAATATGCGCCGCCAAGGCTATGAATTCCAAGTGTCACGGCCGCAGGTCATTGTTCGTGAAGTGGATGGGGTACAGTGTGAGCCCTTTGAGCGTGTCCAAATCGACACACCGGAAGAATACATGGGCGGCATTATTGAAGCCTTAGGTCACCGCCGAGGGGAGATGGCTGACATGGTCTCAACAGGTAACGGCCAAATGCGCTTGGTCTTTTCAGTGCCTGCACGTGGTTTGATTGGTTTTTCAACCGAATTTATGAGCTTAACCCGGGGATATGGTATTATGAACCATACCTTTGATGAGTACCGTCCTTTGATTCATGCCGAGATCGGTCAACGTCGTAATGGGACACTGGTCTCCATTGATAATGGGACGGCAACGACCTATTCGATTATGAACTTGGAAGACCGGGGAACGATCTTCGTGGAACCCGGAACAGAAGTTTATGCTGGTATGATTGTCGGAGAGAATAACCGGGAGAAGGACTTAACGGTCAACATCACTAAGGCCAAGCAGCTGACCAATGTTCGTTCAGCTACCAAAGACCAGACAGCCGTCATTAAGACACCGCGTAAGATGACGCTCGAAGAGTCGATTCAATTCATGGCTGATGATGAATATTGTGAAATTACACCTGAAAGCGTCCGCCTACGCAAGAAGATCTTGGATAAGGGTCAGCGTGAGAAGGCGAATAAGAAATAAATTATCACTTCCTGGCACCCCTATACTCATTGAGGTAGGGGTGTCTTTTTTTGATAAGCGAGCGAGCTTAATACTTGGCATTAAGCATTTTGCTTTAGAGGATAATGGAAACATGCTAAAATAAGGCCATCAAGGATAAGGAGGAATCACGATGACCTTTAAATTACCAGAACTACCCTACGCTTATGATGCGCTTGAACCAGCTATTGATCAAAAGACCATGGAAATCCACCATAGTAAGCATCATAATGGCTATGTGACAAAACTAAATAAGGCAGTGGAAGGAACAGAATTGGCGGATAAGACGATCGAAGACTTGATCGCAAATCTTGACCAAGTACCCAATGACATTCAAACTGCTGTCCGAAATAATGGGGGCGGCCACTTAAACCATACGCTTTTCTGGGAGGCGCTCCAACCATCTGCTGAAGACAACCAGCCTCAAGGGGACTTAGCGGATAAGATTGAAGCGAATTTTGGTTCATTTGCAGACTTTAAGGAAGCCTTTAGTGAAGCGGCTGCTGGCCAATTTGGTTCTGGTTGGGCATGGCTAGCTGAGAAAGATGGTCAATTGAAAGTGATCGGCACACCCAACCAAGACAACCCAATCTCTGATGGATGGAATCCCCTCTTAGGCATTGATGTCTGGGAACATGCCTACTATCTAAATTACCAAAATCGCCGTCCAGACTATATTGAAGCCTTTTGGACGATTATCAATTGGGATAAAGTCAGCGAGCGTTTGACTAAATAAATTCGAAATTAATTCTGGCCTAAGCCGAATGGCTTAGGTTTTTTTCATGTGATTCACTTCTTGATTCGAGACATGTGCTATAATAGGATAAATTTGAAAGGGGGGGAAGACGATTAAAGAGAATCTAAATGGTGAAGTTCTTTCTCAACCAGGGAGTAGGACCCTAGATCGTCCATCCTGGCTACAAGAAATACAGTCAAATCTAAAATTGATCACTAAGGGAGACTCCATGATCACTGGCTTAGTGGGTGCCTTACTGGTTATTTCATGTGTCATGGTCTTCTCGGCTAATTTATATACCCAACCTATCCGGCAGGTGGTCGTACAAGGGGTTGCTATTTTAATCGGATTGGCGGGGATCCTCGTCATCCGCCTCATACCTAATCGATGGATCGACAACAAGCATTTTCTTAATTTTTTATTATTGATCACAACCGGACTGATTATGTTTGCCAGTTTATTTGGTGTCGATGGTGGGGGGGCAAGATCCTGGATTGACTTGAAAATCTTTAAATTTCAACCTTCTGAAGTGATGAAGCCCTTGATGGTGCTAACGATTGCCCGGGTCATTACCTATACCAAACGGACCTATTTATTAAAGTATGAAAAGGGAGCGGTCTCCAACTACTATATTCCCCTTGTCTTAGTAGTCTTGTCCCTGATTTTAATTGGCAGCCAGCCGGACTATGGCTCAGTTCTCATCCTAGTTGGATTAGGGGTTGCCATGGCCATGCTCTTTCTTCTACCCCCAAAGACCAATCTCTTACTGGTAGCAGGGGCGCTAGTATTGATTGGACTGGCTTTAGGCGCAAGTCGGGTTTTTGGTGATTTCCTTGTTAATTCAAATTATCATGTCTTTGAACGGATTGGGATCTATATCAATCCCTTTAACTATGCCCAGACAGATGGCTTCCAAATTATTAGTTCCTATCTTTCCTTTGCTAAAGGAGGCTGGTTCGGACTTGGGTTGGGGCAGGGGCATCTGAAGGCGATCCTGCCAGCAGCTGATACCGATTTTATTCTCGCTGTGATTGCTGAAGAATTTGGCTTTATTGGCTGTAGTTTGGTTGTCCTGGTTTTGATGACCTTAATTTTTTATCTTTTGAGGGTGGCAGCTACCATGAATCGTCGCTTCCACCGGGTCAGTATCGCAGGATTTGCCCTCTTATTACTCATTCAGACCTGTGTCAATGTTGGCGGCCTTTGCGGCTTAATTCCCTTAACGGGGGTCACCTTACCCTTCCTATCCTACGGGGGAACGAGTATGATCATTAACTTGACCTTGATTGGCTTTGTCCAGAAGATGATCGCAGAAGAGAGAAGAATGCGCCAACGAGCACAAATGGTAAAAGTAGAAAGGTTGGTATAAATGACTTTTGAAGTAGTAAAACGGCAATCACTTGTCGTTTGGCTTTATACGCTGAAGCAGTGGAAACAATTAAGAAAATTTGGGACGGTTCACTTTATTAGTGATCGCTTAAAGTATGTAATTCTTTATGTGAATGAAGCCGATGCCTCTTCGATTATGACCCAGTTAAAGAGCTTGAACTTTGTTCGAGAGGTGGAGCCTTCTTATCGGGATGAGATCGATATGACCTTTAAAGATTCAATTCCAGATCGAATTGATCCAGACTTGAAGAAAGAAGAAAAACCCACCCAGACAGATTACAAGACCTTCTTTAAAGACTTGGCCCAATCCATTGAACAAGAAGCAAGTGAAGAATAGGTGATGAAATGCGGATTATTGCTGGAGAATACCGTTCACGTCCTCTCAAGGCGGTCCCTGGCCAGTCAACTCGACCGACGACCGATAAGATTAAGGAAGCTATGTTCAATCTCATAGGTCCCGACCTTGGAAAATGTCAGCTCGCCCTAGATTTTTATGCAGGATCAGGAGCTTTGGGGATTGAAGCCGTCTCGCGTGGGGTCGACCATGCGGTCCTCTGCGAGAAAAGTGACCGGGCCCTTCGGGTTATTTCCGAAAATATCCAGATGACAAATGAACCCGATCGGTTTACCGTTTTAGGGGGTCCTAACCGCAAGCGACTTAGCCAGTGGTTCCGCTCTGGTGAGGAGGGGTTTGACTTGGTTTTTCTCGATCCTCCATATAAGCAGGCAGATTTATCAGGGGATATCCTATGGCTCGGTCAAGAAGGAATGCTGGCAGATGGCTGTGTGATTGTTTGTGAGAGTGATACGGGTCATGTGGTACCAGACCAGATGGACCAATTGGTCCTCTACAAACAAAGACAGTATGGCATGAGTATAGTGAGCCTTTATCATTACCAGGCAAGGGGGGAATAAATTGACAAAAAAAATTGGCATTTTTGGCGGTTCGTTTGACCCGCTAACCTATGGGCATTTGAATTTAATTGAGCGATCGAGTCGTCTTTTTGACCAAGTTATTGTCTTGATTGCAGTGAATACGGCCAAGCAAGCGGTGTTCACATTAGAAGAACGTCAACAATTAATTCAAGAGGTGACCAGCCATCTCGATAATGTCCGAATTGACACCTTAACAGATGGCTTAATTGCCCATTACTACCAATCCGTACAAGCGACTTCGCTCATTCGTGGGGTGCGCTCAGGTAAAGACTTTGAATATGAAGCCAGTATCGCTTCTGTGAATCAGACTCAAGTTGACCACCTAGAGACCGTCCTTCTCTTAGCAGATGACAAGTACCGCTATATCTCATCGAGCTTAATTAAAGAAATTGCCTATTTTGGTGGCGATGTGTCCCAGATGGTTCCAGAGAATGTAGCCAGGGCCTTACAAGATAAATATCAAACAAGTCAAAACGAATCCTAGATTCGTTTTTTTTGACGCAAAAATAAGAAAAGAAGTGTATTTATGGATAATAAATTACAGGAGCGAGGGCTATGACCTATTATCCAAATTCTAAATTTCCAAGATCTTTTCACTATCTACGAGCCCCCGCCTTTTTTCTGGCGGTTCTTATTCTGGTGGTGTGTTTCTTTGTAAAGGGTCAATCTTGGCAGTCACCTTCAGACGAACTCCCATTAGAAAGCCAGCTTTCAGACCCGGTCGACGAGCTTGTCACACATGAGACAAGCCAACAAGCGCTGATCTATTGTGATATCAAAGGAGCTGTGAACCAGCAAGGGGTCTATGCCTTACCATTGGGTTCCAGGTTGTTTGACCTGATTGAGCGAGCAGGGGGCTTAAGACCAGATGCAGCAGAAGATTCTTTGAATCTCGCCGTCTTGTTGGAAGATCAGATGCTGGTGAAGGTTTTAACCCAGAAAGAATACCAAGCCAGCCAAGCAGAAGAACCAGTAGATAGCGCCCAGATGCCTTTGACTAATCTTCCGAACGCTACAACAAGTGGTTCGGAAAGGAAAGAGCTGCAGATAAATATTAATACTGCTGATCAAAGTCAATTGGAGACGCTCCCTAATATTGGACCAAGTAAGGCTCAAAAGATTATTGCCTACCGCCAAGAACATGGGTCTTTTCAAACCATTGAAGAATTGCAACAAGTCTCGGGGATTGGCCCTAAGACTTTTGAATCTTTACGTGATTTGATTACAGTGGGGCCCTAATGAATCCGATAAGAGACCTTAAATTCCATTGGCTCCTCCTTTTACTGAGCTGCGGATCTTTAGTATTTGCCATCACGCATTTGAATGGATGGACGGTCGGGATATTCATTGTAATGATATTCAGGCTCGTGTCCGCCAAGAAAGTTGCCTTGATTCCAATTTTTATGATTTTATCGGGTCTAATAGCCCTTCGACTCTATCACCAAAATCAAGAAATGATCCTACAAAAAGGGCTGTTTGAAGAAGGGCAGGTCCAGACTCTGCAAGTCATGGTGGATCCCTTAAGCTTACGTTTTGAGGAAGATTATTTTTCTGGCAGGGGGCAGGTTAAAGTCGGGGATCGAATGATTCGAATGACTTACCAGGGGCCGATAACAGCTGATAATGATGACTTGATGAAAGCTTGTCAAGCTAATTATCATTTTATTGAGTGTGAGGGGGTTCTAACTTATCCTGCTCCTGCCCGTAATTTCTCTACTTTTAACTACCGGGATTATCTGGCGAAACAATCGGTGATCTGGTCCCTAAAAGTCAAGAAGATTAATCGAGCGGTTCGCTTAACGGATAACTTATTTCAAGCCCCTTGGATTTGGTGGACAAATATTAGGACTCACTTCCTGAATTCACTTCGCCACCATGATCAATCGATTCTGGTGGCTATCCGTAATAAGCTGCTCTTTAATTTAGAATCTTCGCGATGGTCAGAGATCAAAGAAGTCTTTGCCTTATTAGGGGTCCTACACTATTTTGCTATTTCGGGTTTTCATATTGATTTTATCCGCACCCGCTTGGACTCAATCCTCAAAAGGTCCGGAATCCAGGTGGAGTTCGTCAGGCTGTTGGTTGGCCTGGTGTTAGTACTCTATGCGAGTCTGATTTCTTGGCCGATCGGGGTTGTCAGGTCCCTGACACTTTATTTTGCTCAGCAAGTATGCAGGGGATTGGGTTGGCCTTTATCAAGAATTGATTTACTAGCGCTTATTGGCATGGTTTTACTACTTTATCAACCTCACTATCTCTTCGATATCGGCTTCCTTCTTTCTTTTCTGATTTCCTTTATTTTGTTGTTCTACCAGCAAACGGTTGATTTCAATCGATCGATCCACCTACAGCACTTAGAAATGACATTGATTTGTTTATTGTTTACCTGGCCGATCACGCTCCATATTTCCCATGAATGGAATTACCTTCAATTAGTCATCATCCTAGGCTTCTCCTATGTTTTTGACCGCTACATGATGAATGGGTTACTATTTGTGACCCTCATAGGCTTTGCATCAGGTCCGTTTGCTTTTTTATCGGTCCTATTTACAGAGGCATCAGCCTTAATGGATTGGTTTTGGAACCATGTCCCCATTCAATCCATTTTCAATCTTTCCACTGTTGTTCATGGACAACCAATTGTCTGGGAGACCCTGCTGCTATTGAGCGCTGGCATTGTGATGGTCTACTGGTTAAGAACAAAGCCTAAGCAAGCGGGACTCTACTGCTTGATTGTTTACTTAGTGGTTTTTACGTCCCCTTATTTAAACCTTTCCCATCGAGTGACAATTATCGATGTGGGGCAAGGAGACGCTCTCTTGTACCAACCCGCCTTTAACCAGGGGGCCTGGTTGATCGATACAGGGGGTCGAGCAAATTGGAAACAGGGTGAATTGGTAGATCCAAACTTTGCTAAGCGAAATTTATTGCCAGCTCTGAAGGCCTTAGGGGTCGGATCACTGCATGGAGTTATCGTAACCCATCCAGATAGTGACCATATTGGGAATCTCGCAAGTCTAATGAACCGTGTTAAGGTCCATCACCTTTACCTGACGACTTATACCCTAGAGAGTGACCAGTGGCGTCAAATTGAGAAAGAGATTGATCCGCGAGTAAAGGTTCATCCACTCAAGGAAAGTCAGGAACTGTCCTTATTATCAGGCCAACTAGAATTAATCACATTGTCCAATGACCCCAATGATCCAGATGTGAGTAACAATTCATCAATTATCAGTCGATTACAGTTAGGGCCGTACCAAGTCTTAAATATGGGAGATTTAAATAGCGACCAGGAAGCTGAGCTGATGGAACACTACCCAGATCTTAGGGCAGATTTTCTAAAGCTTGGTCACCATGGTAGCCGTCATTCATCGAGTCTGGCTTTTCTCGATCACTTGCAGGTCAAAGTTGGCCTAGTTTCTGCTGGGGAGAACAATCTTTATGGCCATCCTCACCCAGAAGTCCTGGATCGGCTAAGGCTTCGTTCGATTCCCTGCTACCAAACGAATCGCCAAGGGGCCATTCAGCTAGAATGGCATCCCTGGTGGGGGATAAGACTACGCACTGCACTTGGCAGTGAAAGTTGACAAGACCTTCCATTTGGCTTAAATTGAGGAAAAAGAGGTGAAAGGAGATAGTGATGGAAAAAATACCAAGCTTCACAATTAATCATTTAATCTTGCAACCAGGGGTCTACCTTTCCAGAACAGACCAGGTCGGAGAAACAGAAGTCCTGACGTATGATTTACGGATGACGGCTCCTAACATTGAGCCCGTTATGAATACAGCGGAGATCCATACCATTGAACATATTGTTGCAACCTTCTTAAGGAACCATCCAAAGCACAAGCAGGATGTGATTTATTTCGGACCTATGGGCTGTCGGACTGGATTTTATTTGATATTAACTGATCGAATTAAGGGGCAAGCCCTACTTGATTTCATTCGGGAAGCCTTTCAGTTCACAGCAGACTTTGAAGGGGATATTCCAGGTGCCACAGCTAGAGATTGTGGGAACTATCTTGACCAGAATCTCCCAATGGCTAAGTACCAAGCCAAGAAATATATCCAAGTCCTAGACCAATGGACAGACCTGACCTTTACCTATCCTGAGTAAATATTTGGTTTGAACCATAAAAAATACCCCTTAAAAACCAAACGGTTCCCCAAGGTCAATCGGCATGATAAAAAGGCGCAACTTTTTAAGTTTGCGCCTTTGTGTTTATGGTTTAGAAAGACTCTTGCAAGAGGTCACTGAAGGAAGCGAGGTCAAAGATTGGCGTTTCCTCCATATAGGGAATGGCCTGAGCCAGGGGTTTGTGATACCAGGTGACATCGACTGCATCATTTCCTTTATGAGCCAGGTTCGAGATGTGTAAAATTTGGTTGAAGCCCTGTTTTTGGTGGAAGCGAATTGAACGATCGTTATCAGCAATGATAGATGAGATAATATGTTGGACTTTGCCTTGTTTAACTAACAAGTATTCCATTAGGGTATAGAGTTCTTGTCCGACGCCCCGGATCGGGGCATCTTCTGCCAAATAAATACTGAGTAAGCCAGCATTCAGAAGGGGAAAGTCATAGAAATCACTGAGATAAACAAAGCCGATCACCCGACCTTGGTATTCTGCTACCAAGAAGGGGTACTTTTGTGAGGTGGTTAGGATTCGGTCTCTTAAGCTCTCAAGGCTAGGGATTTCCACCTCTAAGTTATAGTTGGTTTTCTCAATGTAGGGACGGTAGATGCTTTGAATAGCCGCAGCATCACTTGTTAGGGCACGACGAATAGTGAGTGATGGTTGATTAAACATAGGGTGGAAGCCTCCTTAAATATATTTACCTTGTCATTATATTTATTTTTAGCCAAACTACAATACTTTAATTGTAATTTTTTTGTAAATTTTTTTAAAGTCAATTTGAGCTTCTTGACTATGGAGTTAAGACGATTGGTATCAGTCTTTAGCCGGTTTTATTCCACCTGGTATAAGACTAGTGTTTTAGTCAAACTGACTGCCCAAAATATAAAAATTCGATCATTCGCATTTTCGCTTTCCAATGAAAAGAGTAAGATTGAAACAAGTATTGCTGGAAACTTGAAAGGAGGCTGATTGGATGCCCAAGAAGTTAATGGGTATTCACCACGTGACGGCCCTAACCAATAGGATGCAAACGATCGATTCAGTGATGACTGATTTACTCGGACTGGTCCCCATTCACCAGCGAGTAAATCCGCCAGTAGGAGATGATCAGACAAAGGCATATGGGCTATTTAATCACTCAAGGGCTCCCTACCTAAACTTTTTTTATTCTCCTCGATACTCTGTTGCCAAGGGTGGTACCAATCAAGTACATGGTATTTCTTTGCGGGTGGCAAATGCCTCAGCCTTGACAGGCTATCTCAAACGTTTTGATGCATTGGGTATTCAACATGGGTCCATCTCGGAGTTTTTTGGCTACTCGGTCCTTCCTTTTGAAACAAAAGATGGACTCCATTTTCAACTTATTTCAGACTGCTTGGAGAGCCAGGCTTCATCTAAACAAGAGAGCCTGCCTCACCGCAATCCGATCCTTGGATTGGGCCCCATTGTGATCGATGTGGCCTATTATGAGGAGATGCAAAGGATGCTTCAATCGCTGTATAATTTTTACCTAGTTCAAAAAAATGACCAGATGTGCTTATTAGAAGTGGGGCCAGGATCGGGTGAACCAAGAATCCTCTTGCGCCTAAAGGATAAAGGTCCCCAGGCTAGTCTTGGGGCAGGAGCTGTTTATCATTTTGCCTTTAGTGTCAGTGATCTCCAAGATTTACAAGCCTGGTATGGTCGTTATCAGGCCTTGTCTATCCGGTCATCCGGGATTGAAGATCATGGCCCATTCTATTCGCTCACGACCCATTTGGGGCACTTTAGGATTGAATTGACAGCAGATAAGCCTTTATAAAATTTGGTTTTTTATGAAAGGTGGGTGGATAATCTTTGGGTGAGGTCCAAAGACAATGCTGTTTCTTGAGTGATATTTGACTCTCAATCATGCTATAATGTAATTGTTCTATCTAGATGAGGTCTTAAAGAAAGGAAAAGGATTATGAAACGATTATGGCTATTGGTACTGGGCCTTCTGCTTGTTGGATGTCAGACGCATCAGAGTGAAGATCAAATCGAGACGAGCCTGGTTGGAACCACTCAAGAAACCCATCATGAAACCAGTGAAGAGGCCCAGGCTACTCCAGAAGGTTCTCAGGGTCGTCAAGCATGGACGGACTATGCGCATTACGCTGCTCCTAATGAGGAGGGTTACGCCTATCAGATTTATAATGATCCAAGTTTTTCATCAGAAGTTTATCCCATTACCGATTCGACGTATTCTAAGGTCCTATTATTCACCTTTGATGACGCCCCTCAGATGCCAAATCCATATGCCCTTGAAATAGCCAAGACACTCAAGGCTAAAGATGTGAATGCCATCTTTCTAGTGAATGGTATGTACTTAGAGACCGAAGAAGGCCGGCAGATCACCAAGGAAATTTATGATCTTGGATTTGAGATTGGGAACCATACCCAGACACATCCCAACCTCCATGAACTCGATTATGATCAAGAATATGCTGAAATCAGTCAGACTAGCCAACTGGTTGAAGAAATAACAGGTGAGAAGCCGCGATGGTTTCGGCCACCTTTTGGACTTTATACGAAAGATACAATTGCGATCTGTAATGAGCTGGGCATGCAATTAATGACTTGGAACTTTGGCTATGATTGGATGGATGAGTATTTGGATGCCCAAGCTTTGGTCAATATTTCCCTCACCACCCATCATTTGCATGACGGAGCAAATGTTCTCATGCATGACCGGTCCTGGACGCTTGAAGCACTCGATCAGATGATTGATGGCTATCGCGAAATGGGCTATCAAATTGTTGATCCGCTCTTAATTGAATCCAGAGAAAACATCCTAGCCAGTGAGTCCTAGTTTATGAGTAAATGTTCTTTTGGAATCGCGATTAAGCTCCTAGTTAATTGTTAATGGAACTTTAGATCAGGAGAAAGGAAGAGATGATGACTCAATTTCCCAAAAAATTATTAGCTGGCAGCTTAGTAGGCTTTGCTACTTATAAAGTTTTGCAGTCTATTAAACCGTTCCGTCACCCCTTGCAGTCTTTTAATCCTAAGGAGCGATTATTAGCCCCATATGATGACCACCTAGCGATTAAATGGTTGCATGAGGATTGTTTTGAAGAAGAATGGAACCAGCAGCTCATGCCTTACCTTTTGGACCGGATGGAATCGGGCAGGATTCAATCGCAAGATTTTGCCCTAGCATATGACTTCTACCAAGCTGACCAAGCCCAAGCGACCCTGGTGCTTGTGCATGGATTTAATGAATTTAAAGAAAAATATCGCGAAGTTATTTACTACTTCCTGCAAGCGGGTATTCAAGTGCTGGTTTATGATGCCCGTGGACATGGCCATTCCAAGAAGTCGGACCACCATACGATGGTTGATTGTCATAGCTTTGAAGACTACCTGACCGATCTCGATTTGATGGTAGACTACGCTCGTCAACGGAGTGATTCAGCCACCCCCGTGTGGTTAATGGGACACTCCATGGGGGGAGCCGTTGTAACAGGGTATGGCCAGGCACAAGAGCAAAAGATTGATGGCTTGGTCTTGTCAGCTCCTATGATGGCGATTGAGACTGGAGGTATCCCGGATGAATGGCTCCATCTCTTTACGGATAGGGCAAAGAAATTAGCCTATGGCCATCGCTATATCCCAACAACCACAGACAAGGAAGCTCTAAAGCGCTTGACCTATCAAACCAATAATAAGCTCTGTAATTCAGATTCTCGTGGTAGTTTTTACCATGCTTTAAATTTTTCTGAACACCTATACCCAACTTTTTCAGCTTCGATTAATTGGCTCGATTCCGCTCTCGACTTTCTTCAAGAGATCAATCAACCAGAAAGAATTGAAGGGATGAACCTGCCGGTTCTTCAATTTAGAGCAGAGAAGGACCAGATTGTCCGAGCAAATGGGAATTATAATCTTGGCTATTACTTACCAAATGTCTTGAACATAGTTGTTCCAAATAGCCAGCATGAAATTCTTGCAGGCCATGATCCGCAAGTTCAGGCAGTTATCAGTCAGACTCTATCCTTTATTCAAAGTCACAGTTAAAGGCAAAGAATAGGGTGGTAATCCTCTCGACCTCTTTGAGAAAAGGAAAGACACCGAATGAGAAGCTACTGGCAGGAGAACCTCGCTCAGTGGGCAATCATTCGGTGTCTTGTGTTGTTAATTCTTTGAAAGTAATTATCGAGTCATTCATTATCAATCAGTCAGCCAGGGCGAGTTATCGACGCCTTGAAAGGCTTTAATGATAGGAGTTAGGCTATTTGCCAGAATAAGCAATAATGAGCCCGTGACGTTGGGCATAAAAACTACAAAGTCCTGAACAAGCTAAGGTGGTGACCTTAACTTGTGGGTAATGCTGGCGGACTAGGTTGGCAAAATCTTGACAGCCGTCGGGATTTAGAACATGGCTAATGACTAGTTCCAAACCGTCAAAATGATTATGCTTCATTTCTTCTAACATGGCTTTCATGGCTCGTCTTGTTCCTTTAGCTTTTTGGGCTAATTCAATGGTTCCTTCCGGTGAGCGTTTGCCAATCAAACGAATCCCGAGGAGGCCAATCATTTGACCAATAATTTTTGAAATGCGGCCATTCTTGACTAGACTATCGACGGACTCTAATAAGAAGTTCGTATGAGTGGATCGGTGGAAGGCTTCTAACTTTGAGATAACAGTTTCGAAGTCTAGGTCTTGTTGGATGAGGTCGATCGCCTGATAGATCAACAAGTCAATTTCAGCACCCGCTGAATGGGTATTGAAGATATAGATGTTCGCATGCGGATTCTTTTCTAAGACCATTTCTTTGGCGAGGACGGCTGAGTTGTAAGAACCAGAGATATTGGCTGATAGGGTAAAGCACAAAATATTGTCTGCTCCTTCATAAGCCTTAGCGTAAGCATCTGGACCAGGACAAGCAGAAGTTGCGGCAATCTTAGTTGCTTCCATTCGGTCCATAATTTGCGCTATCTTCAGTGTATGATCGTCTGTAAAAATATGGTTATCAATATTTAAAATTAGTGGAACACGTTCGTATTGAATGGTGGGGGACAAGTCACTGATTGACTGAATGTCTGCCCCAGAATCACTTACAATTTTCCAAGTCATAGGCAAAACCTCTTTTGATTTCTTTGGTCCTAGTATAACGAACTAATAATATTCTTGCAATTTCTTTGTTGGTTAGGACTTGCAAATTCTATGGTATAATAGGTAAAATGAATATAAATGATTGCTAGGAGGAAGCGTTATGTTGGGAAATATTCATCAATCCAATTTACCGATACTTGTCCGATTTGTTTTCGGGGCCCTCGGGGTTGCCTTTGCTATGATTAACCAAGTTGATTATGCCATGATGTCCTTAATTATCGTAAGCATTCTAACCATTACCCATTCTGAGATCGATCAATATTTTGAATATCAAGAGGATGCCTTATCCTTCGGTCTAGAGCTAGAAGTTCTAGCGGATTTTATTGGATATGGCTTAGTACCAGCTGCAATCCTTCAATCTCTAGCAGGAGGGGCTGTCTGGGGTGTTATTGTTGCAGCCATCTACATGCTCGCGGTTGGGATCCGACTTGCCCATTTCAACCGTCCGCAAGAATTTCAAGGGGAACAAGTTGAGCTGGATCATTCTTATTTGGGTCTACCGATTCTAGCTGTTGTCCCAGTGCTTGCCATCCTCTTATTAATTCATTTCTTTGCTAAAGGGGCCTGGTTAGCCATGGTCCTAGCGGTTCTATTACTTGTCTTGGCGGTTGGTTATGTGATGGCACGCCCCATTCCGAAGTTGACCAAGGAACAGTGGCGCTATACCGTGATGGGACTCATTGTGGTGCTCATTGTTTTCCTAGCTTTTAGTATTTTCTTGTAATTTTTGCAGAAGTAACGGTTCCTCCATTGAATGATTAGGGACGTTACTTCTTTCTTTTTTGTTTTTATAAGGGAGGTAGTTGGCGAGTATGAAAGTCCATATCCTACATACGAATGATCTTCATGGACACCTTGAGCATATAGACCTTCTAGCAAAGTATATTCAACAACGACGGGATGAGATTGAACAAGCAGGCGATAAGATGATCCTATGTGATGTGGGCGATGCGATCGACTTTTGGCATCCTTTAGTAGAAGCAACGCACGGACAAATCATTGTCGACTTATTTAACCAAGTTCAGTATGATGTAGTTACATTGGGTAATAATGAAGGCTTAAATATTTCTCGACCCCACTTTGACCGTCTGGTTCAAGCTGCTCAATATTCCTTTGTATGTGGGAATTTAAGGGCAAGCCATGAGAAGTCCGATTTAGATAGCGTCCACCAAGTTGTGATTAAAGAATTGGATGGTGTACGGATCGCCTTCTTAGGGCTCACCGCGCCTTACCCGAGTTACTCTTTGAATGGTTACCAGGTCTTGGACCCCTATGATGTGCTTGAAGATCAATTGCAAGCTCTCCATGCAAGATCGTCAGAATGGGACTATCTCGTCTTGCTCTCCCACCTGGGTTACCAGGCGGATCGCGAGATTGCCCAACGCTTTGAAGGCATTGATTTGATCCTAGGAGGACATACCCACCATTACCTTCGCTACGGGGAAAGGATATCTGGTGTCACCTTAGCTGCTTGCGGGCGTTATGGGGAATACATTGGAGAAGTGGTCCTGGATGATTCGTCTAAGGACTTGGTCGTCTCGACTAAGTCGCTTAATGAAATAAAGGAAGGTATTACCCCTGGCTCCTTTAAGGATTATCTGAATCAAGGGAAATTGCAACTCGATACGGAAGCAGTGGCCTGGCTACCAGAACCGTGGGATTCTCATTTAACTGCAGGTCAGAATTCCTTGATTGAACAAACTTTCAATGCTATTTGTGACCAGATGGATTGCTGCCTGGCCATGCTATCAACTGGTATGTTCTTGACAGGCTTGCCACAAGGAAGAGTCAATATGAGACATTTACATCAAGCCCTGCCTCATCCTGTCCATGTTGTAAAGCTTCACATCCAAGGACTCCACCTTCGTAAGGCCCTATGGGAAATTCAGTCTCAAAGAGAGCAGCTGGTTGATCGGCATGTGTCTGGATGTGGTTTTCGCGGCAAGTATTTCGGCGAGATGGTCTTCAGGGGCATCGCTTATGATTCGGCCCATAATGACTGGTTAATTGAAGGGCTTCCTTTGAATGACCAACAAACTTACCAGCTTGTAACCCTTGACCACTACCTACTTTTACCATTCTTTCCTAGTTTAAGAGACCATATTGAGATTCAGATTTTATTCCCAGATTTCTTGCGTCAGATCATGCGGCGCTATTTGCAAGAACATTATCCCTTGATTTGAATTTTATTTAGAGGAGTTATTTGACATGACACAAGATGCAACAGATAAAGGTTTTGACTTGACAGACTATCTAGAAGACTTATTGCGGCCTGATCAAGGTGAAATAGAAAAAAATATTTCCAAAGTGGATGACCACCATCTCTTGATCGAGGGAGAAGAGTATCAAGTATTAGTGGATCATGCTAACGGCTACCGTTATGATGCCTTCTTTGATCGTTACCAAGATTTTTTTGCGAAGTATGATTATATTGTGGGAGATTGGGCATCCGATCAACTGCGTTTACGCGGTTTCTATCAAATCGGGACTCCAAAGGTTCCTTATGATCAACGGATTGAGACATTAGAAGACTATTTGAATGAGTACTGTAATTTTGGTGCAAGCTACTTTGTGATAGGTAAGACAAAGAGTCTCCTTGACTATCCCCAGTTAACGGAAGACCTTCGTGCGGGTAAATTTGCGAGTTTACCAAGTAAGTCGCGTAATCAAAAAAGGTCATTTGCAACCAAGTCACCTCATTACAAAAAAAATCAGCGCAACCATCGTAAAAGATCGAGCCAGTCTTCTCATAAGGACCGTAGCTTGGTCCAGGACAGGGAGACAGGCAAAGGGAAAAATAATTTTAAACTCCGTCAAAATGATCGACAAACTCGCTTCAGTCATTCGAATCGAAATACTAAGACTCATAAGGGACATTTTACGATTAAGCAGAAAAAGTCCTAAGTCGTTCTTTAGAGAGGGGATTCTATGCGACCATATCAAGGTTATATTATTGATTTAGACGGGACAACTTATGTTGGCCAACACTGTTTACCAGAGGCTGAAGATTTTATTCATCAGTTAAAAGCGGCTAATCGCCATTATCTCTTTATGACCAATAATGCAACAAGAAGTATCGAGGCCATCTATGACCACTTATTTCATGATCTAAACCTGCCCGTTACGCCGCATCAAATTTATACGTCTGCAACGGCAGCGGTCGAATACCTGAAACAAAATCATGCGGACCAAAGAATAATGGTTATCGGTGAACCTTCTTTGAAGCAGGCGGTTGAATCGAGTGGTCTCTGCTTGGATCAAACTCGAGATGCAGAGGTTGTGCTTCAAGCCTTGCAACGGGATGTGACATACTCAGACTTGTTGACGGCAACGCAGGCTCTTTTGAAGGGGGCGGATTTTGTCGTAACCAATCAAGATCAATTGATTCCAACTGAAGAGGGGCCTGCACCTAGTTCTGGACCGATCACCGCTTTTCTTGAGCGGGCCAGCCAAGTCAAGCCCCATTTAATCGGCAAGCCTTCTCCCTCGATTATCGAAGCAGCCATCAATAAAATGGGCCTGACCAAAGATAAGGTCCTAGTAGTTGGCGATAATTATGAGACGGATATACAAGCCGGTTATTTAGCGGGGGTCGACACCCTATTAGTTCTAACAGGTGTTACGGATAAGACAATGATTCCTCACTTTACCTATCAGCCGACCTATATTCTGGATGATTTAAGTCAAGTGGTTGTCCAATGAAGCAACAAGTGCGATCAATCCTAACAACGCTCCTCTTTATCTTAACGAGCTTGAGCTTAGCTATCATCACGACCCTTTTGACTTCACCAATTATTTATCGTTTGGCCAACCAATTCTTTCATTGGCAAGACCAGGTTGGAATCAGCCAAGAAGCCTTACTTGATAACTATCAGCGAATGATCGACTATCTGATTTTTCCAGCCTATACCGCATTAGAACTACCAGACTTTTCTTTCTCGACGGGTGGTTTACAGCACTTTGCGGAAGTTAAGCTACTTTTCCAACTTACCATGGTTGTAGGGATTGTCTGCATCATCCTATCAGGCTTTACCATCTATCATTTACGACACCGAAAGCGTAAAGTGCCTTACTTAAAATATTGGCTAAAGGGAGCTTTTGTCTTACCTTTGCTGCTTCTTTTCGTCTTTTTTATCGCTTTTGATCAGGTGTTTATCAGCTTTCACCATCTTCTATTCCGCAATGACTTATGGCTATTTGATCCATTGACGGATCCAATTATTCAAGTGCTTCCTCAATTTTTCTTTATGATCTTATTCATTGTGACGATTATTTATTATGCGATTTATTTGCTGGCCATCCAATGGTCCTTTTACCATAAATTAAAATAGATGATCCAACAAAAAAGACCAGCTTGTGGACGATGTGCCAAAGCTGGTCTTTTTGAATCAAGCGGTTTGCTTGGTTAGAGATTTACTTCATGTTGAGCATGGGCAATTCGGCTTGCAGCAGCAGCTGCTAGGGCCCCCACTATATCATCAATGAAAGTGTTACATAACTTGCCTTTTTGGTCGTTTAATTCCCCAATAATTCCGGGCTTTAATTTGTCAACGTAACCGAAGTTCGTCAATCCAATAGAACCATAAACGTTCACAATTGATAGGATCAGGATTTCATCGATTCCATAAAGGCCCTCATCACGCATGAGGATATCGGTCAGAATGGGGGACAACTTTTCTTCTTCAGCAAGCTTATCTAATTCAATCCCTGTTACGATCGCATTTTGCACTTCACGTTTTTGCATGACAGCATGGACATTTTCAATGCAAGTCTCCTTCGTTAAGTCGCTCACATATGCGCCTTGTAAATCTAAAACAATATCTGCAATATCTGCTATTTTGACTCCGCGTTCTTCGAGTAAGCGATAGGCTTCTTGCATCAGACGGTTTTCTTCGACAACTGCTTTTGAATTTTTCATTAAAGTATCTCTCCTTCAAATAAACTGGATGAATGAATGGGGGATGGTTGATAGGACGGGTTCGCATAGTAGAGGGCTTGGTTTACAGCAAGCGGGGCCTCTCCAAATCCACTTGCAATAATTTTGACTTTGCCGTCATAGTGAGCGATATCGCCAACTGCAAAGATTCCTTTAACAGTTGTTTCCATATGACAATCGACTTGAACTTGATTGTGTTGAATGGCAACCCCCCATTTTTTGGCGCTATTTAATGAGGTAGAAAAACCATAATTGACCACTAGCTGATCGACTTCAAGAAAGAGGGGGTCTTTGGTTTTAGCGCGTTCCAGGTGAAGACCCGTGAGTTGACCAAGGTCACCTTGTAATGCCTTGATGAGATAAGGCTTTATCTGCTGAACACTTGAATGTTCCAATCGCTCAACACTATACTCGAGGGCACGAAACTGGTCACGGCGATGAATGAGATAGACCCTATCAGCAATACCTTCTAAGGTTAAAGCCCAATCAACAGCTGAGTCCCCGCCACCCGCCAGGGCAACCGTCTTTCCACGAAAGTCTTCTGGATTCTTTATAATATAATGCAGGCTTTGATCTTCGTATTCCTGGGCCTTATCTAAGTTAAGCTTGCGGGGTTGAAAAGCACCATTTCCAGTAGCGATAATAACGGATTTCGCATAATGTGTGGTCTGGTTAGTCTGTATTTCGAAAATTCCTTGGTCATTTTTGGTAATCATCAGGACTTCTTGACCCAAGCAAAAATCATTCTCAAATCGACTTAACTGGTTTAGAAGTTGTTGGGTGAGTTCTGTCCCTGTAATGGAGGGGTAGCCAGGAATATCATATATAAGTTTTTCACCATAAATATGAGCGGGTTGACCACCTGGAGCCTTTAATGAATCAAGGACTTTGACACTTGCTTTTCGCATTTGAGCATAGAAGGCTGTATATAAACCAACGGGTCCCGCCCCAATGATAAGTATATCGGTTAGCATTGCATTTAATTCCTCCTACTCTTTACAAATTAGAAGATAGAGACATAAAGATACCGCATGATGACGGCTACCAACCCACCCGTTAAGACACCAGCAAAAACTTCCGTCGGAGTATGGCCTAAATACTTGGTAATGACTAAATCTTCGTAACGATCGAGAGCATTCTCGTCAATAGTGGGGTTGGTCAATTCCTCTGAGCGCGATTCAGCAATGGCTTGTTTGATCTTCTCTTCTTTGTTGGTGATTTGCCGAATAAGGGCATCGATGACCAAGCCTTGTTCGCCACTTTGCCGTCGAACACCCATCGAATCAAACATGATGATGACCCCGAAGACTGTGGCAATTGCCACTAAGGGGGAGGAAAAACCGTATTCAAATACTAGACTCGTGATTAAACTCGCAACGGCTGCCGAGTGTGAAGAAGGCATACCGCCTGTTGAAGTCATGATTTCAATTTTTGGAGACTTTTTGCTAAAGAAAGCAATCGGATATTTTATGGCTTGAGCAAAAAAGATAGCGGTAAAAGCGCTAATAAGTGGATAATTCATATGCTTTAAATCCTTTATTTTATTTCGTTATAACTTATCTTACCAAAAATAGGCCCCTTTAACTATAAATTTTCAAATATTTACGATAGAATAAAGAAGCATATTTAATCAGAAAAGGAGTTTCATGATGTCAAAATTTCCACAACTTATGGCAAATGAACTGAAAGCAGATGTTATTTTACATACCACTAAGGGGGACATTCAGATAGCCCTCTTCCCGGAAGCAGCCCCTAAGGCAGTTGAGAATTTTCGAACATTAGCTCAAGAAGGTTATTATGATGGGGTGATCTTCCACCGAGTGATTCCGGACTTTATGATTCAAGGTGGGGATCCATCTGGAACAGGTCGCGGTGGGACAAGTAAGTGGCAAGAAGCTTTTGAAGATGAATTCGATGACTCGGTCTTCAATTTATATGGTGCCTTGTCGATGGCCAATGCGGGACCCAATACAAACGGCAGTCAATTTTTTATCGTAACTGCTCCTGAAGTGCCAGAAGATTTACTCGACCAAATGAAGTCGCTCGAGTATCCGAGTCAAATAATTCAGGCTTATCAAGAAAAGGGAGGAACCCCTTGGCTGGACAATCGTCACACGGTCTTTGGCCATGTTGTAGCAGGTATGGAACATGTTCTATCGATTCAAAATGTTGAAACAGGACTCCAAGATAAACCCATCGAAGATGTTGTGATCGAATCCATTACGGTTAATGACTAGAGATGAGGGATATGTGATGAGTCAATTCAAAATTGGAGATATCATCGAAGGCGAAGTCACAGGTATCCAGAATTATGGTGTTTTTGTCAACTTATCAGAACGCGAGCAAGGGCTTGTGCATATTTCTGAATGTAAGCATGGCTATATGGGCGACCTGTCAGATTTTGTTAAAGTGGGAGATAAGGTAAAAGTAGTGATCATCGATATCGATGAATACAGCCATAAGATCTCCCTCTCCATTCGAGCATTGGATAAGTTGAATATTCCTCCCTATCCAAAAAGGAACCGACGCCGAAAAAAACGCAAAACACCTGATATTGGTTTTGAAACAATCAAAAATCAGATGCCCATCTGGATCGCAAAGGCTCTAAAGTCGATCGACCATAATGAATTTAATACCAAAGTCGAAGTCTAAATATACGCTTGAATACCAGACCCAGGTTAAGGAGGAAAAACAATGGAAGTAATTAAACTGAATGATCAGTATATTCAACCATTTGTCTCTGAACAAGAGATTGAACAAATAACGCCTTATGCTCAACTCGCTCTAAGCCAATTGCTAGAGGGAAAAGGTGCGGGAAATGATTTCATTGATTGGGTCCAATGGCCCACAAGCTATGATAAGGAAGAATTTCAACGTATTAAACAAACGGCTCAAAAAATACAATCAGATTCAGATGTATTGGTGGTCATTGGAATTGGCGGATCCTATCTGGGTGCACGTGCAGCCATCGACTTTCTCAGCCATACTTTTTACAATGAAGTGAGCCCTAAACGGGGTTGCCCGAAGATCTACTTCCTTGGTAACCACCTATCTTCTAAGTATTTAAATGAGTTGCTTGAGGTGATTGGAGAGCAAGACTTCTCAATTAATGTTATTTCCAAGTCTGGTACGACAACTGAACCTGCCATCGCCTTTCGGATTCTTAAGGAAAAGCTGATCCGTAAATATGGTAAGGAAGAAGCGAATCGTCGGATCTATGCGACTACGGACCAAGATAAAGGAGCTTTACGTAGTGAGGCAGATGAGAATGGTTATGAGACTTTTGTTATCCCAAGCGGGATCGGTGGGCGGTTTACTGTTCTAACGGCAGTAGGTCTTTTGCCGATTGCAGTAGCTGGATTAAATATCGAGGCGCTCATGGGTGGGGCAGAGAAGGCGACAGCTCTCTACCAACAAGAGGATGTCTCAAAGAATGAGGCGATACGCTATGCGATGATCCGCAATATTCTCCACCGAAAAGGCAAGCAAGTTGAAATATTGGCCAATTATGAGCCCAACCTAAGGTCCTTTGGTGAGTGGTGGAAACAACTCTTCGGAGAATCTGAAGGCAAGGACCATAAAGGGATCTTCCCAACAACTGCTAATTTTACAACCGACCTCCATTCGATCGGCCAGATCATTCAAGATGGCCCGAGGAATCTTTTTGAAACAGTCCTAACCGTTAAAGAATCACCATCAGAGGTCAGAATTATGGCTGACGAGAAAGACTTGGATGGATTAAATTACTTAGAAAATAAAACATTAGCAGAAGTCAATCAGAAGGCATTCCAAGGAACACTTATGGCGCATACCGATGGTGGAGTTCCCAACGTGGTCATTGAATTAGCGGATATGACTGAGGGGACATTAGGTCAATTGATCTATTTCTTTGAAATAGCGGTTGCGATTTCTGGATATTTAAATGGTGTGAATCCATTT
Source organism: Facklamia languida CCUG 37842 (assembly GCF_000245795.1). Taxonomy (GTDB): domain Bacteria; phylum Bacillota; class Bacilli; order Lactobacillales; family Aerococcaceae; genus Facklamia; species Facklamia languida. The sequence goes on from NZ_JH601133.1 coordinate 1,253,097, forward strand.
GACCAACCAGGTGTGGAAGCCTACAAACGTAATATGTTTGCTTTACTCGAGAAACCTGGCTACGAAAAATTAGCAGACCAAGGTTAGTGCGTAAAGTGTTTTTATACTGCTCTAGATGAAGAACTCTCACAATGAGGGTTCTTTTTTTGTATGATTTCTTCTATATAGAGGGAAAAACTTAAACAGTTTATTTAATAGAAGCAAGTCTATTAGTAGAGAGCGATCTTTAATGAAAGGTCACTAAAAGTAAAAACGAAAAAATAGAAGAGGTCTCGCTATAAAAGCAAAAAGTGTAAAGATGATAAAATAGAGATTGACAAGCTTAAGAAAGGAGACTAAAATAATTAACACATTTGAAATAAGTGCATGAGTCAAAAATATTTCAAAAAAAGGCTTGACGTTGTCTGGCGTCTCATGCTATATTATTTCTTGTCGTCAAGACGGCGACCGGTTAGCTGGAAAAGAAGATAAGAAAAATACAAAAAAGTATTTGACAATCATCTGAACCCGTGCTAACATAAAGAAGTTGTCACTCAAACGAGCGACAACCAAGCTCATTGAAAACTGAACAAAGACAAACACCAAGATGTGTAGGGGCGATTCGAAGGAATCGCACAACCGAATAAATTTCGAGACGAGTGAAGGAACACTCTAAAAAATCCAAAGCTAGTATTTAAATGAGTCAAAGGACTCATGAATACGACTTGAGGCATAAGCTTCAAGTCACACTTTCATGAGAGTTTGATCCTGGCTCAGGACGAACGCTGGCGGCGTGCCTAATACATGCAAG
>NZ_JH601133.1:1256386-1260585 GCF_000245795.1 Facklamia languida CCUG 37842
ACGTGTGGGTAGCGGAGAAATTCCAATCGAACTTGGAGATAGCTGGTTCTCTCCGAAATATATTTAGGTATAGCCTCAGAGTAAGAGTCGTGGAGGTAGAGCACTGTTTGGACGAGGGGCCCTCCCGGGTTACCGAATCTAGATAAACTCCGAATGCCACAGACTTATCTCTGGGAGTCAGACTGCGAGTGATAAGATCCGTAGTCGAGAGGGAAACAGCCCAGACCACCAGCTAAGGTCCCTAAGTTACTGTTAAGTGGAAAAGGATGTGGAGTTGCACAGACAGCTAGGATGTTGGCTTAGAAGCAGCCATCATTGAAAGAGTGCGTAATAGCTCACTAGTCGAGTGATTCTGCGCCGAAAATGTACCGGGGCTAAACAGTACACCGAAGCTGTGGATTCAGCAATGAATGGTAGGAGAGCGTTCTATAGGCGGAGAAGGCATACCGTAAGGAGTGTTGGAGCGTATAGAAGTGAGAATGCCGGTATGAGTAGCGAAAGACGGGTGAGAATCCCGTCCACCGATAGACTAAGGTTTCCAGGGGAAGGCTCGTCCTCCCTGGGTTAGTCGGGACCTAAGCAAAAGCCGAACGGCGTATGCGATGGATAACAGGTAGAAATTCCTGTACTTGGGGTAACGTTTGAGCGATGGAGGGACACAGGAGGTGAATCCACGCAGACGGATGGAAGCGTCTGTAGAAGCAGTGAAGCGGGAGAAGAGTGAAAGGCTTATCTCTAACGACGAGCTGTGACCTGGAGCGAAGCAAGAAGTAGCGAAGGTGGATAATCAAACTGTCGAGAAAAGCTTCTAGTGAGTGCACCCAACCCGTACCGCAAACCGACACAGGTAGTCAAGTGGAGAACACTAAGGTGAGCGAGAGAACTCTCGTTAAGGAACTCGGCAAAAAGACCCCGTAACTTCGGGAGAAGGGGTGCTGACGCAAGTCAGCCGCAGTGAATAGGCCCAGGCGACTGTTTATCAAAAACACAGGTTTCTGCTAAATCGTAAGATGATGTATAGGAGCTGACGCCTGCCCGGTGCTGGAAGGTTAAGAGGAGTGCTTAGCGCAAGCGAAGGTGCGAATTGAAGCCCCAGTAAACGGCGGCCGTAACTATAACGGTCCTAAGGTAGCGAAATTCCTTGTCGGGTAAGTTCCGACCCGCACGAAAGGCGTAACGATCTGGGCACTGTCTCAACGAGAGACTCGGTGAAATTATAGTACCTGTGAAGATGCAGGTTACCCGCGACAGGACGGAAAGACCCCATGGAGCTTTACTGCAACTTGATATTGAGTGTTTGTGTGACATGTACAGGATAGGTAGGAGCTTAAGAAGTGTGTACGCCAGTATGCATGGAGGCGATGGTGGGATACTACCCTTGTGATATGAACCCTCTAACTCGCGCCAAGCAAGCGGAAGACAGTGTCAGGTGGGCAGTTTGACTGGGGCGGTCGCCTCCTAAAGAGTAACGGAGGCGCCCAAAGGTTCCCTCAGAATGGTTGGAAATCATTCGCAGAGTGCAAAGGCAGAAGGGAGCTTGACTGCGAGACCTACAAGTCGAGCAGGGACGAAAGTCGGGCTTAGTGATCCGGTGGTACCGCATGGAAGGGCCATCGCTCAACGGATAAAAGCTACCCTGGGGATAACAGGCTTATCTCCCCCAAGAGTTCACATCGACGGGGAGGTTTGGCACCTCGATGTCGGCTCATCGCATCCTGGGGCTGAAGTCGGTCCCAAGGGTTGGGCTGTTCGCCCATTAAAGCGGTACGCGAGCTGGGTTCAGAACGTCGTGAGACAGTTCGGTCCCTATCCGTCGCGGGCGTAGGAAATTTGAGAAGAGCTGTCCTTAGTACGAGAGGACCGGGATGGACACACCGCTGGTGTACCAGTTGTTCCGCCAGGAGCATCGCTGGGTAGCTATGTGTGGGATGGATAACCGCTGAAAGCATCTAAGCGGGAAGCCAGCTTCAAGATGAGATTTCCCATTCGAAAGAAGTAAGACCCCTGAGAGACGATCAGGTAGATAGGCTAGAAGTGGAAGTATAGTGATATATGGAGCGGACTAGTACTAATCGGTCGAGGACTTAACCATAAAGATTTTGAGGTTTTGTGAGGTGTTATTTAGTTTTGAGTGATCGAGAGACGCTCTAAGACATAAAGAAGACGTGTGGTGATGATGGCAAGAAGGACACACCTGTTCCCATGCCGAACACAGCAGTTAAGCTTCTTAGCGCCGATGGTAGTTGGAACTTTGTTCCTGTGAGAGTAGGACGTTGCCATGCGTTTTTCATTTATGTTCGGGGAATTAGCTCAGTTGGGAGAGCGTCTGCCTTACAAGCAGAATGTCAGCGGTTCGAGCCCGTTATTCCCCATTAAGTTAAATTATTGTTGACTCGTTAGCTCAGTCGGTAGAGCATCTGACTTTTAATCAGAGGGTCACAGGTTCGAATCCTGTACGGGTCATCGTTCCATAGTTCTTTATGGAATATGCGGGTGTGGCGGAATTGGCAGACGCACCAGATTTAGGATCTGGCGCCTTCGGGCGTGGGGGTTCAAGTCCCTTCACCCGCACTTGGCTTTAGCACTTGGCTTTAATTGAATATTCAGCCGGCTTAGCTCAGTTGGTAGAGCATCTGATTTGTAATCAGAGGGTCGAGGGTTCAAGTCCTTTAGCCGGCATATGCGGAAGTAGTTCAGTGGTAGAACATCACCTTGCCAAGGTGGGGGTCGCGGGTTCGAACCCCGTCTTCCGCTTTTGCCAAATTTAACATTTAGGCTTTTAGCCGGGGTGGCGGAATTGGCAGACGCACAGGACTTAAAATCCTGCGGTGAGTGATCACCGTGCCGGTTCGACTCCGGCCCTCGGCATTCGCGTTTTTAACGTGAATCAATTGAATACACGCACCCGTGGCTCAACTGGATAGAGTACCTGACTACGAATCAGGCGGTTGCAGGTTCGAATCCTGCCGGGTGTATTAAATGATCGGGAAGTAGCTCAGCTTGGTAGAGCACTTGGTTTGGGACCAAGGGGTCGCAGGTTCGAATCCTGTCTTCCCGATTTATTTATAAATGGGGGATTAGCTCAGCTGGGAGAGCGCCTGCTTTGCACGCAGGAGGTCAGCGGTTCGATCCCGCTATTCTCCATTTTTTATCTTGGCGGTGTAGCTCAGCTGGCTAGAGCGTCCGGTTCATACCCGGGAGGTCATGGGTTCGATCCCCCTCGCCGCTATATTTAGGACGGACCTTTAGCTCAGGTGGTTAGAGCTCCCCGCTCATAACGGGGTGGTCGTAGGTTCGAGTCCTACAAGGTCCATATGATGGATTTTGCTTAATACAAGTTATGGAGGATTACCCAAGTCCGGCTGAAGGGAACGGTCTTGAAAACCGTCAGGTGTGTAAAAGCACGCGTGGGTTCGAATCCCACATCCTCCTTTGCATCTTATGCGGGTGTAGTTTAGTGGTAAAACTACAGCCTTCCAAGCTGTTGTCGGGAGTTCGATTCTCCTCACCCGCTTTGCTTATATAGCAAAATTTGTGATGATGGGCCTGTAGCTCAGCTGGTTAGAGCGCACCCCTGATAAGGGTGAGGTCGGTGGTTCGAGTCCACTCAGGCCCATTAGAATTTTATAATTCTAATATTAGTTGGCACATGGGGAAGTACTCAAGTGGCTGAAGAGGCGCCCCTGCTAAGGGTGTAGGTCGGGTTTTACCGGCGCGAGGGTTCAAATCCCTCCTTCTCCGTTTTATTATCATTAAGGCCCGTTGGTCAAGCGGTTAAGACACCGCCCTTTCACGGCGGTAACACGGGTTCGAATCCCGTACGGGTCATTATGGAGGATTACCCAAGTCCGGCTGAAGGGAACGGTCTTGAAAACCGTCAGGTGTGTAAAAGCACGCGTGGGTTCGAATCCCACATCCTCCTTCTTCCTAATAGGATTTAGGAATATATATTTTATTATCGCGGGGTGGAGAAGCTGGCATCTCGTCGGGCTCATAACCCGAAGGTCGTAGGTTCGAATCCTACCCCCGCAATTACATCTTTTATCAGGGTCCGGTGGTGTAGGGGTTAACATGCTTGCCTGTCACGCAGGAGATCGCGGGTTCAAATCCCGTCCGGACCGTTTATGCGGGTGTAGTTTAGTGGTAAAACTACAGCCTTCCAAGCTGTTGTCGGGAGTTCGATTCTCCTCACCCGCTTT
>NZ_JH601133.1:1260993-1487404 GCF_000245795.1 Facklamia languida CCUG 37842
AAATCCCGTCCGGACCGTTTATGCGGGTGTAGTTTAGTGGTAAAACTACAGCCTTCCAAGCTGTTGTCGGGAGTTCGATTCTCCTCACCCGCTTTTTGAGACTCTTAGGAGTCTTTTTTTTGAGCACTTTATTGGATATTCCTTCTTCTTCATGCTATATTATTGATATTAAAAGAAGGAGGCATTACCATGACAGATAATATGAAGAACCTTGATGGGATCAAGGATGAAATCGTAGGTAAAGTAAAAGAGGTTTGGGGTAAGGCGACGGATAATCCTGAAACCCAATCTAAAGGGATTGTTCAACAAGTGGAAGGCGATATTAAGCAAGCCGTTGCTAGCGGTCGTGGTCATGCTGATGAATTAAAAGAATCAGCTTCAGCTCGTGTCGAAGAAGCTCAAGAACAGGTAAAACGTCAAATCACGAACGCTCATGAATCTGTTTCGACATCTGCCGATGAGAATATTAAGAATGCGATCGATGAAGGCAAACGCTTGAAGGATGAAGCGGCTGAGAAGGCAGAAGAGTTACGGCAACAAGCAATTGAAGAGAATGAACGTAATCGTGAAGCCACTCGAGAACAAGCAGTCGAAGCAAATCGTCATGCAGATGATCTAGGTAATAGAATTAATGAAGTCGTAGATAACTTACTAAACGATGAAGAATAACGTCTATCCTTATTGATAATATCCTATAGAAAAGAGGCCCCTTTGTAGAGTGACCCCAAATAGTGGCTCTTTGTCAAATAGGGTGATGGTATTTAAAGTAGACTAAGCAACGAGCTGTTGCTTGGTCTCTTTTTCTTTTCTTCCGGACACATACAGTCTTGATATTAAAAGAATGTGGTTCTTGAAATGGGTATCCTTACGGTAACCATAAGCGTTGCGCTTAAGGACTTTAATTTAATTATTAATTCCTTCGATTGGGCCATTGGTTACGGTAGGATGGTTAAAGGTATTGGAAATATATGGTTGGATTTTCTTAAAGGTTCTCAAAACTCTTCTTAATCCAGGTGCGAGTGGTCGATTAGATGCTTGATGTAGCGTCATCATAAACTGATCGTAATCGGACTTTTCGAGGGCATAACGAATGTTTTGAACCATGCGATAAGTTTCTTTAAAGACTTGATTTTGATCTAAGAGATAATCGACGATATGGCCAGTATTCGTTAGAGAATCAAAGAGGGTAAATCGCCTGTAATGTGTGTGGTCAAGGTCTGTCTCCTTCTTTAAAAACAGTTTCCAATACCGCTTGAGTTTATTGTAGAGCCACCGATCTTGGTATTTTACTTTATACATCCAATGGATACGATATCGATTTAATTCGAGATTGAGTGATTGAACGATGTGGAAGCAATCAATAATAATGGAGGCATTAGGAAAGAGTTGGCGGATCAATTCGATGTAGGGAGTGTACATATCGATACAAGTGGTTTGGACCTTTTTTCGTTCTTTGCGACTATAACGGTAAAAGTAGGCCTTCAAGTATCTTAAACGTCGATCCTCTACGACATCAATGACTTGGTGGTCGGTGGCATCACAGAAGATAAAACTCATGGCCCCATTCACCGTTCGTGTGGACTTAAATTCATCAAAACAAAGATGTTTGGGGAGTGTCGTTGGCCTTTTACGGACTGCGGAAGAGAATGTATCCACCACCCGACGGACTGTATGAATTGAAACATACGTTTGATCGGCGATCGACTTTTCTGAATAGGTTCTGGTGGCTAAGCTAGCAATCTTTTGTTTGGTGGCTCTTGAGATGGAGCAGTTCCTCTCCACAAGTTGTGTCTGTGCAGTTAATGAATGGTGACATTTTTTACAGAGTAAGCGTTGTTTATTTAGAATGAGATAACTCGCTTGGCCAGCGGATTCGAGGTAGGTAACTTTAGAAGGACGGAAACCATTCTTAAGGACACAACCTTCATGGTGACACTTTGGACAGGTATGAACAGGATAGGTGAGTGAACAGTGGATATAGAGCTTATTGTCTTGTTCTTGAACAGAATCTGGGGAGAACTGGATATTTGGGTCTTTAATATTAAGGAATTTTCTTATATCATTAGTCATGCACAGGGTCCTTTCTGTTTTAGGGTAGCACTTTAAATATATCGGACTTCTGTGTTTTTGTGTATTTAAAAATAGGGTTGAAGGAAGATTTTTTCTTCCATCAACCCTATATATTATAGAACCTGAACTTATCTGCCTGCTTGGATTTTGATGCCTAGGTATATACTCTTTCATCGGAAAGGTAACTGCCGGGAGCATCTACTGTCGGAAAAGTAACATCTGCATCAGACCTTTTCATATACTTATCCCAAACTATCTGCAGCTCTTTACTGCGTTCATTGACATCACCCCCATGAACTGCTTTGCCTGTAAGTGTCAGAAACTTTCCTGTAACATCGGGAGCATAGACTTCCACATGAGTACTGCGATTATTGATGTAGTAGCGTTCGCTGTCATAAGCAAAACCATCTGCAAGAATAAAGATATGAATACCATTCCCGGACGGACTAAGTTCCGTATATGAATCAAGGGTATCAACAATATTCTGACCTCTAATATTCTGACCTCTTGTATCAAGCTTTCTGTTTATAATGCAATCATCACCATCCGCAAGTCTTAATGGTTCAAAGCAGCCGATACCGATACCTGCATAACTACCTTTGCCAAACACCTCCACAGCTTCATTAAAAGATGAATAGTGTTGTGGGTTTGTAGCATCGGCTCGTTTTCCGTTAAGCTGATATGGTATTTTGTCAGGATTGGTCTTACCCGGTTTCATTACAAGCTTCCACAGACAGAACTTGCCATGGTCTTTCATGAACTTGGGTATCGTGGAGTAATCGAAAACCTCCACGTTCTGTTTTTCGTTTTTCTTATCCATACATCTGTATTACCTCCTTCCTAATGATAGTTACTTGTATCGTCCATACACTTTCCCACTGGAGAAAGCTTTTAAATTTGAGCGGATACATTTGAAAGAATTTCTGTCCTTCCTAACTGTTAGTCTTGGGAGAGGCATAAAAAGGACGCTTTTTCTGAAAATATAAAAATCCATCTGCAAAAGTTACAGATGGACTGGAGGGGTAGAAAAATTCATAAATTTTGCTATAATTATGCTGTATCATTGACATATAAACTAGGAGATGAAATAAAATGACTTATTCAGCTGAAATAAAGAAAATCCGTCAGAAGTGTTTTTTGTCACAGGAGGCATTTGGCAGAGAACTTGGGGTTTCATTTTCATCAATCAACCGTTGGGAAGGTGGAAAGAGCAAACCTAATATGTCTGCTATGAAAAAAATAAAAGATTTCTGTGAAGCGCAGGGTATTGATTTCAGTGCGTTGGAAGCAGAATGGACTAATATCGGAAAGGATGAATAATACGATGGCTAAGAAGAAAACTGCTGAAAAAGCTTTAAATATAGATAGCATACTTTTTAACTGTAGAGATTACTTGCGTGCTGCTCGTAATTCCGGCTCATTCTTTGAAAAAAGAGATATGATGCTCACGCTTGTGTTCTTGCGCTTTATCGGTGAGAAATACGAAGACGGAATCGAGGCTCTTCGACTGACTTTAATTGAACAGGGACTTGACCCTGATGACGAAAATATCAGAGCAGCATTTTTTGATGATGCTACATTTGCAGATGGAACATATAACCTTCCTGTTGAAGCAAGATGGTCAACAATTATTAACACACCTGCACCAAAACTTAACGTTGCACTTGATACTGCTTTAACAAGACTTGAAGAGGAAGATCCTCAGCTTAAAGGTTGCTTTATTAAAGGTACATTCACTACAAGAAATTTAGCAGCCAATGACATCAAGAAAATTGTGGATGAAGTAAATAAAATCAGCCACAAAGCATTTGGAGAAGAAAAAGACTTAATAGGCTATGTATATGAGTATTTCCTTAAGGAATTTGCAGTTAATGCAACAAAGGAAGAAGGAGAATTTTATACTCCTCATGATGTTGTTCAGCTTATCGCTGCTATGATTGAACCTTATGACGGCACACTGTATGATCCTTGCTGTGGTTCAGGTGGTATGTTCATTCAAAGTGCTGAACTTGTGAAATCAAAACAAGGCAATCTTAACAGTATAAATATCTACGGTCAGGAAAAAGAGCCTGCAACATATCGTCTTGCTAAAATGAATTTGGCACTTCGTGGTATTAGTCATAATCTTGGTGGTGAGGCAGACTCATCCTTTACCCATGATTTACATAAGGGCTTGTACTTTAACTACATTATGGCAAATCCTCCTTTCAATCTTAAAGGTTGGTATGATGAGAATATAAAGAACGATGCTCGTTGGGCAGATTATGTTACACCACCTGAAAGTAACGCAAACTATGCGTGGATTTTACATATGCTTTCGCATTTAAAGCCTGCTGATGGTGTTGCAGGATTTTTGCTTGCTAATGGTGCATTAAATGACAGCGATACATTAGAAATCCGTAAAAAGCTTATTCAGAATGATAAGGTTGAAGCCATTATTGTTCTTCCAAGAGAAGTGTTTATTACTACTGATATCAGTGTTACATTATGGATTCTGAACCAGAATAAAAAAGGTGGTAAATATCACGGAAGGAATCTCCGTAATCGTGAGCATGAAATTTTGTTCATGGATTTACGCCAGTGGAGAGATAATCCTGTCAAAGGTGAAAATAAAAAGAAGGTTCGTTTAGTAACTGAACAAATTGAACATGCTGCTGATATCTATCACACATGGCAGTCGGAAGGCACTGACGGAGCAAATTACGAAGTTCCCGAGCTTTACCGCAGTGTTGGTATTGCCGAGATTGAAGAAAAAGGCTGGACGCTCATACCAAGCAAGTATATTGAGTTTATCGACCATGACCTTGAAATTGATTATAAAAAGGAAATGGCTCGGATACAGGCTGAAATGCGTGAGGTCATGAAGCAGGAAAAGGAATCTCAGCAGATGTTGGAAGAAGCATTCAGGGGGATCGGTTATGGCATTGACTAAGTATAAACTTGGGGAGCTTATTGAGCTTGTTTTAACTACTAATACAGATTTAAAATATGGCCCTGATGATGTCAGAGGAATGACGATCACAAAAGAAATCATTCCAACAAAAGCAGATGTAACCGGAACTGATTTATCGAAATTTTTGGTAGTTAGTCCTAATGAGTTCATATATAACCCAAGAACTCATGGAAAAAAGATAGGTTTTGGATATAATAATACAAGCAATACGTTTATTATTAGCTGGAATAATATAGCCTTTAGAGTAAAAACGTCTATGATCAGCGTGATTTTGCCAGACTATTTATTCTTGCATTTTAAACGTGACGAATGGGACAGAGAAGCTTGTTTTCAATCATGGGGAAGCTCAACCGAAGTATTTGCATGGGAATCATTATGCGATATGATAGTTGATTTACCCCCTCTCTCAATCCAACAAAAATATGTTGAAATCTACAACTCCATGCTTGCCAATCAGCAAAGCTATGAGCGTGGATTGGAAGATTTGAAGTTTACTTTTGAAGCGTTAATCGACAATTATAAACACAAATCTGCCAGGAAATCGGTAGGTGAGATTCTTGAGGAAGTAGATAATAGAAATGCTGATGGAATAATAACCGATGTTCAAGGTATCAATATTACAAAAAAGTTTATGCCATCTGTTGCAAACACAAATGGCGTTGATTTGTCAAAGTATAAATTAGTGCAGAAGGGTCATTTCGCATTTTCTGGTATGCAGACAGGACGTGATGAATGTATCCGTATTGCTCTGTTTGATAAAGAAGAACCTATCGTAATTTCACCTGCATACTCTGTTTTAGAGGTAAAAGATAAAGATGTTTTTGCTGAGTACATAATGATGTGGTTTTCACGTAAAGAAGTTGACCGCTTAGGTTGGTTTATGAGTGATGCAAGTATAAGAACCAATTTAGATATGGATCGTTTTTACGAAATAGAAATACCAGTACCAACTTTAGAAGTTCAAAAAGTTATTGTTAATATATACAACGCATACAATTCCCGTAGGGATATCAATGAAGAGCTTAAAGCACAAATAAAAGATATTTGCCCTATTTTAATTAATGGTTCTATCGAAGAAGGAATGAAAACAAAGGAGGCGTAATCTATGGCAAAGTTAAAAGAATATAACGGCCACTATTGTGAATCACAATACGAGTATGCCTTCGTTGGATTATCGGAAGCTGAAGGCTGGAAATACACAGCCGGCAACAGTATTAGTCGTGTCACAAAAAGAGATGTTTTAATCGCCGATGATTTTAAGAAATTTATTGCTGAGACTAATCCTGAACTTATTGAAGATGAAGTTACACAGATATTTGATAACATTCGTCTTGTCGGTGCCGAGAGTGATTTTGCAACCTTGCATAAAGTTTATGGCTGGATGGTTGATGGTATTCAGTTTACTCCACAGGACGGATTGGCAAAGATGGTACCACTTATCGATTTTGATAATCCAGATAATAACATCTTCCGTGTGGTTAATCAGTTTACCGTTGAATACACAAATAATGGTCAGAAGGAAAATCGTAGACCTGATGTATTGTTATTTGTTAATGGTATGCCTTTATGCGTTGTTGAATTAAAAAATCCTGCTGATGCTCATGCGACAGTTTATGATGCGTGGGAGCAGATTAATATTCGCTACTGGAGAGATATTCCACATTTACTACACTACTGTCCTTTGGCTTGTATCTCTGACGGAGTTAAGACAAGACTTGGTACGGTGCGTACTCCTTATGAGCATTTCTATGCTTGGAGACGTGTGAATGACGGTGATGAAGTTTCTCCTCTACCTTTTGCTGAAACTGAAACGATGATTAAAGGTGTATATTCACCTGCAAGATTTTTAGAGATTTTCAGAGATTATATTTATTTTCAGGATAGTATTTATGATAGTGCCGAAGTTGAAATCGTATGTCGTTACCCACAGTTCTTTGCTGCAAAATTATTAAAGCAAAGTATTGTTAATTCTATCGTTACCAAGAGTGGTAAAGGTGGTACATACTTTGGAGCAACAGGTTGTGGTAAAACATATACGATGGCTTTCCTTGCACGTCAGCTTGCACTTCGTTGTTCTGACATTCCAGAAATTGGGTCACCGACAATTATTCTTATCGTTGACCGTGAAGAACTTCAGAAACAAGGTGCTAAACTGTTTACTAAGAGTAAGGAATTCTTAAATCTTGGTGAGGTATCTGTTGTTAAGAACAGAGCACAGTTAAGAGAAGAACTCGGTGCAAGACAAAGCGGTGGTTTCTATATTTGCACCATCCAAAAGTTCTGCGACCGAGAAGATGATAAAATCGGTCTTATCAATGACCGTCAGAATATTATATGTTTTTCTGATGAAGCCCACAGAACTCAGCTTGAACATTCTAAAAAAATCCAGTTTAGCAAGGATGCTGATGAGAATATGAAAGCTATGGTTTCAAAACCATATGCAAAAGTATTAAAGGAAGCATTCCCGCAGGCTACATTCGTAGGTTTCACAGGAACACCTATTGCTGAAACTTATCAGACCTTTGGTGAAGAAATTGATAGATACACAATGGATCAGGCAGTTGCAGATGGACTTACTGTTTCTATTAAGTATCATCCTCGCATTGCTAAGGTGTTACTTGATAAGACCAAAGCTAAACAAATTGAAGATTACTATAAAAAGTGTGCCGATGATGGTGCTACATATGATGATATTGAAGCAAGTAAACGAGCAATGAGTTCTATGGAAGTTATTCTTGCAGAACCTTCTCGATTAGAAAGACTTGCTACGGATATTCATGACCATTATATTTCATCTTGTGAAGGTGACCCGGATAGAATCCAAAAGGCAATGATTGTCTGCTCAAGCAGAAAGATTGCATATTCTTTACTTCTTAAATTCAAGGATAAATATCCTGAATGGTTTGAAGAAAAGAAAACACCTGACGGAGTTACTGCAACAGATGAGGAACTAAAAGAGTTAAAACCTATGCCATTTATGGCTATGGTATCCAGTGTAGGAAGTAATGATAAAACTGAGATGTATAACTATCTTGGTGGCGTTAAAAACGATAAACGTTCTGAGAAACTGGATGCAGCATTTAAACAGAAAAAATCTAATTTCCGTATTGTTATCGTAGTTGATATGTGGATTACAGGTTTTGATGTTCCTTCACTCACATATTTGTACAATGACAAGCCATTGAAGAAGCATTTGTTAATTCAAACAATAAGCCGTGTAAACAGAAAATATCCGGGTAAGGATTATGGTATGATTATCGACTACATTGGTATTCGTGACAATATGCGTGAAGCCATGAAGGTTTACGGTGGTGATACATCAGTTGCTCCTACTTCAGATGATGTTGAACTGGCTACATCTGTATTCAGAGAAGAACTTGAAATCCTTAAAACACTATTTACGGATTATGATTTAGCACCATTCCTTAATCCAGAGTGTGACCCTGTTGATAGATATAAATTACTTTCTAAAGCAGCTGAATTTGTCTTTGCGTCAACACAGGCACTGCAGACAGAATCAAATGGAAAGACTAATCAGGTCTCATTTAAGACATATTTCTTAAAGACCGTTAAGAGAATGAGACGTGCTTTTGATATTTGCCAACCTTCTGGAAACCTTGGCGAAGAAGAATCTGCACTTGCACAGTGCTTTATGGCTATAGCAGGTTTCGTTCGTAAAATGAGCGGAACAAGTGATGTTGATGCTGATACTATGAATCGTGCAGTTTCAAAAATGGTTGAAGAAGCATTGAAATACAATCAGGTAGAAAGCGTTCTTGAAAGTGGCGAGGAAGAAGATATTTTTTCTCCTGAATACTTTGAAAAGTTATCGGATGTAAAAATGCCAGCCACAAAGTTGGAGTTACTTATCAAAATGCTCCGTAAGCAAATAAAAGAATACGGCAAGGTCAATCAGTTAGCAGCAAAGACTTTCCAAGAAATGCTTGAAAAAACTATTGCTGAATACCATGAAAGACGTAAGCACCTTACAGCTGAAGAAGCCGGAGCAGCACAGGAAGCGGCATCAGAAGATATTATTAAGGCTGCTACTGAACAAGCTTTGGCAATACTTCGTCAAATGAATGAAAATCGTGAGAGCTTCCGTAAAATAGGATTAACCTTTGAAGAAAAGGCGTTCTATGATATTTTGGTTGTTCTTCGTGACCAGTATAATTTTGAATATGGTACTGACAAAAAAGTTGATGGTTTTGTTGTAAATGACAAGTGCAAGTCACTTGCTAAAAAGGTTAAGGAAATCATCGATACTAAGTCTTCGTTTGCTGACTGGCTCAACAATCAGAACGTGCGTAATCAGTTGAAACTTGATATCAAGATTTGTTTGATTAAAAACGGTTACCCGCCACAATACAGTCCTGAAGTGTTCACAAAGGTTATGGAGCAGGTAGAAAACTTTGAGGAGTATTCCGAAACAACCCCAGAAAGCAAGGTTGTTCCTTTTATTTATTCTGCTCCTACACAAAGGCCTATGATGGTTGCTGAAGATAGTGCCCTATATGGTGGAAAGAAGGATGGTGATTAAAGTGTTGTTTGATGAAAAAGATTATAGGGTGTTTGATAACACAGATTCTCGCAACTACTTTAAAGAAATACTTCAATCATATTATAGCCAGAATTACCGTGCTACTGTGGTTTTGCTCTATTCATTTGTCATATACGACTTATTTATAAAACTACAAAAAATGGCAAACGAAGGTGATAAAAAAGCTGATAAAAAGCTAAAAGAAGTCAATGCAATGATTGAGGATGATGAGAAGTATTCAAAAGTGGAAAATGAGATCATTCAATTTTTCAAAGATAATTGCCCGCTATATTTTGATAGATTTATTGAAGATATAGATTATTTGAAAAACTGCAGGAATAAATGTGCGCATCTAAAGGTAAACGATAATACATTATATGTACCAAGTGACTATCATGCAAGAATGCTTATTTGTTCAATGTATGACCATATTCTTTCAGTAAAGGCACCTTTCATTATGGATTTATTTTCCATTGCTCAGGCAGATGTAGAAGAATATGCTGAATCTATATCGCATATTCCTAACAATGGTCTTGATAATTCAATTAAAAAGAGTATTGCTGAAAAGTATTTAAAACGAATGACGTATGATTCTTTCAGGAAATCATACAAAACATTTGTACGTTTGTTGTTGGTGTCAGATGCAGAAGAATGTACAAAAAATGTTTATGGTTTATATGCTTTTGCATTTACGATGACTGATTTTGCAATAAAAAATGGCTATACAGCTTTGTTCTCTGAAGAAACAATAATTGATATCTATTCAAAAGTAAATGTAGAAGGATTAAAAGATAGTTCACGACGAGCAAATGCATTTATATCCCTTATCACTTCCTATCCAATCATTATGGATATTGTAAGAGATAATGAAGAAGTTTTTGATTACATCAGTAAACGAGTATTAACAAAACCTCGTGGATTGAATCTATATAAAGCATTCTTCCCTCGTGAAAGCAAGAGTATTTATTGCTATTTCAAGGAAATCACATCAGTTCATGAAGCAACTTATACGGAAATGCTATACGAGACAGTAAAAGAATGTGATGATTTTGATTTGGCAGAGTTTGTTTTGATAATGGCTAAAGCTATTCCAACATTTAATGGTTTTTATGATGCAGATTGCTATATGAGTTTCTTTAAAAACCATATAACAGAACTTTCAATATCTGAAATAAATGATGTATTGAAAATATATCGAAGAAATGGACAGTGCACTAATAGAGCAAGAGATGCAGCTGACATGGCAGAAATAGAGAAATATATAAAGGAACAAGAGTCAACAGAAAAAAACACTGTTGAAGAATAACAACCTCACATACCATTTAGGTACTTGAGCATAAGAAAACGACCACACAGGAGTATTCCTACTCTTGTATGGTCGTTATTTCTTTTGTCATCGCTTGAAGACGTCACTCAAAAACTGTTTTTCATACAATCCCTAAGTGAAGGCCCCTTTGCTGGGCCTCTTTTGTATGAATTAAATGACCAAGATCTGTCTCTTAGAAAATAAAGCTTAGTGCATAGGTCAGACTGAAAATAAGCGACATGGCAGCATTGTAGTTTAATTTGTTTTGAACTTTCTGGCTGGTTGATACGGGCACAATGGCTGGAAGACTAGCTGTAAGGCTGATTAAAACAAATAGGATTTGGACGAAAAATAATGAACGACTGGGTTGAGAAAAGTAGACTCCAAGGATAATCGCCACGACCATCATTCCCAGACTGATTTGCTGGATTCTGTTTCGGTTAACACCGCTCCGCTTAAAACTTGGTAGGGTTCCTTTAAGGGCTTGGTTTAATAATTCAATCCCCGCTACATAAAAGACAATTGGAATAAAGAGCTTCATGATCATGGAATTAATTCCTCTTGCTTGCGAAAAATAGGCCATCGCATTTAATAGAAAACTATTAAAGAAGACATTTAAGATATAGTAGTAGGGGCTATTGACTAGACGCAGTGGATAGAATTTCATGAGAATAAAGCTGAGGTAAAAGATGAGGAGTAAGTTAATAATCCAATGCTGTCTCAACATAAAGAGGATGGCACTGGCCAGCATCAAGAATGTAAAAGTATAAAAAAGACTTGGATTGACCACTTCTTGGTTATCTTTAATATATTTTTGATACTGGTAATGATTGACGAGATTCGAAAAGACCAGGGTCAAAAATAGAAAAAGTGCGGTCATTGGCTCAAATGAGGTCGAAGTTGTAATTCCAGCTATCAAGCCAAAAACAATGGCTGCCAAGGGAGTGGCTAGGATTGGAACGAGGGGGTGTTGTAAATAACGTATAAGATCTTTCATGATGATCCTTTCTAAAGTTAACATTTTATTGTACCTGTCAATAGTTTAATCGATCCGCTGGTATCTTTCAATATATACTTATATGTGAGTGGCTCTTTCAGAATTAAGTAAGTATTTAGTTTAATTCCAATTGTTGGTTCACATTATATAGTAGTGATATTTTTCGCTTGTTTACTTAAAGGTTTAATCTTTGATATAATACGATGCGTTACAAAGAAAAAGTTCCCGATAGGGTCTATGAAAGTAGATTTGCCTTGTAACCAAAAGAATGACTGGGGGAAATACTATGCAAGAAAGAAAATTATTTACATCGGAGTCCGTGACTGAAGGGCATCCAGATAAGATTGCGGATCAAATATCCGATACAATCCTAGATGCTTTACTGGAACAAGATAAATTTGCGCGTGTAGCCTGTGAAACAGCAGTTAACACGGGTCTCGTGTTAGTCTTTGGTGAGGTGACTACGACCGCATATGTTGATATTCAGAAGCTAGTTCGTGAAAAAGTAGAAGAAATTGGCTACACCAGAGGAAAATTCGGCTTTGACGCAGAGAATATCGCGGTCATTGTATCACTCGATGAGCAATCACCTGATATTGCTCAAGGGGTTGATCACGCCTTAGAGACCAGGGACGATCAGTCGCAACAACAAGCAATTGGCGCTGGTGACCAGGGACTGATGTTTGGTTATGCCTGTGATGAGACGCCGGAATTAATGCCTTTACCGATCTCGCTTTCGCATAAACTGGCTTATCAATTAAGTCAAGTTCGTAAACAAGGTCACTTACCTTATCTTAGACCAGATGGAAAGACTCAGGTAACGGTGGAGTATGATGAGCTCGACCAACCCGTTCATATTGATACAGTGGTGGTTTCTTGTCAGCACAGTGATGAAGTTCAACTTGAAGATTTACGAAAGGATATCTTGAATCATGTCATTGAACCCACTCTACCAAGTGACTTGTTTGACTCTAAAACCAAGATTTTTATTAATCCGACTGGACGCTTCACCATTGGTGGACCTAAGGGAGACTCTGGATTGACTGGTCGCAAGATCATCGTAGATACTTACGGGGGGTATGCCCGCCATGGTGGTGGCGCTTTTTCGGGTAAGGATGCAACGAAAGTTGACCGTTCAGCTTCCTATGCGGCACGGTATGTTGCCAAGAATATTGTGGCAGCAGGCATCGCTAAAAAGGTAGAAATTCAATTAGCCTATGCCATCGGGGTTGCTCAGCCTGTTTCAATTAATGTAAATACATTTGGAACAGCGACCCACTCGAACCAGGAGATTGAACAGGCCATCCGTCAGCTATTTGACCTGACCCCTAGTGGCATTATCGAAATGTTAGATCTAAGACGTCCAATTTACGCTAAAACCGCGGCTTATGGTCACTTTGGTCGGGAAGGTGAAGAATTTACCTGGGAGCGAACGGATCGCGTTGAGGAATTGTTATCCCTCCTAAGCTGATTTTTAATAAGCTAATAATTTTGTTATATTTATTAGTCATGGTAATATTACTCCTATAGAGCGATATTATTTGATAGGAGGAAATATTATGGTTAAGTACGTTGTGGTAGGGACCTCTCATTTTGGTTATGAGTCGGTCCAAACCCTATTGAAGCAAGACAAAGAAGCAGAGATCCATTTGTTTGAAGCAGATGAACAATCATCTTTTATGGGGTGAGGTGCACAGTCATACCTGGAAGGTATCTCTAAGAACTTAGATGAGGTTCACTTTGCAAATAACGAGTCCTACGCGGCTCAAGGAATCCATATCCATCCAGCCAGTCAAGTGATTGGGCTTGACCCAGAAGCTAAAGAAATCACCGTCAAGACGGCTGACAAAGAATATCAAGAAAGCTACGATAAGCTGTTGTTAAGTCCAGGAGGGTTTGCGCCGATTCCTCCAATTGAAGGAATTGAACTCGAAAATGTTCATACCTTTAGAGGACGGGGCGATACGGATATTGTTCAAAAACGAATGGCTCATACTCGCCATCTCGTTGTAATCGGTGCTGGTTATATTGGAGTTGAAGTCGCGACGGCCTATGCAGAAGCTGGTATTGATGTGACTGTACTGGATATGAGTGACCGGATTCTTCCAACATATCTCAACCAAGAACTTTCTCAACTATTAGAAGATCATGCCAACCAGAAAGGATTAACCTTTAGAGGTGGCGAAAAAGTTGAAAAATTAGTTGGCGAGGATGGCAAGGTAAGCGAGGTGATCACGGATAAGGGCGAGTATCCAGCCGATACTGTGATCGTTTCAGTAGGTGTTAAGCCAGGAACAGACTGGCTACAAGGGGCGGTCGATATTGATGATCACGGCTTTATCAAGGTTGATGAATATTTGAGAACTTCAGCAGAAGATGTTTTTGCTGGAGGGGACGCAACCTATATCCCTTATGCTCCGACTAGGCAACCAAATAACGTTGGCTTAGCAACCTTGGCTAGACGTCAAGGGATTGTAGCTGGCTTGAATGCATCGGGACAAACAGTCAAGATGCCACCAGTTTCCGGCACTTCGGCTCTCCGGTTCTTCGACTATACCATTGCCACTACGGGTCTATCAGCGGCTAATGAATCGATTTATGACGGCAAAGTAGCAAGCAAGTACGTTGAAGAGAAAGTCTATCCTGATTTTATGCGTAAAGAAGGGCTTGTGCATATGACGATTTACTTTGACGAAGAGAGTCATGTGATTCTAGGGGGACAATTGGTTTCCAAGTTTGATGTGGCAGACTCCATTAATGTCTTGTCGACTTGTATCAATGCCAAGTACACTTTGGAGCAATTAGCACTCTTAGACTTCTTCTTCCAGCCTAATTATGACCGCCCTTGGCATTATCTAAATGTGTTGGCAATTGAAGCACTCGGTAATCAAGTGGGTGGAGCAGATAAATTATTGTTCTAACTTGCCATATTCATATCAAAGCAAAGACTAGTATCTGATGCGGTCTTTGCTTTTTTGAATCTATATTGAAGAAAACGGTTAAATTGTGTAAGATTATTTTATCAATAAGAAGACTTTGGGAGGTTTTTAGATGAAATATGACTTTACAACTTGTATCGATCGGACAAGCCAAGGATCAAAAAAATGGTTGTTAATGCGCGAAGCCAAGGAGGATATTCAGGAAGGAATTGTGCCTTTGTCCGTTGCTGACTTGGACTTTCCGATGCCTCCAGCTGTGGTTGAAGGGCTAAAAAAGGATCTGGATAGTTTTATTTGCGGCTATACTCTCCCTACCGATGCCTATTTCCAGGCCGTCCAAAAGTGGATGCGTGACCAGCATCATTGGGAAGTTGAAAGAGATTGGCTTGTCACCACACCAGGTGTTGTACCCGCGATTAATGTGTTCGTTAATGCTTTTACTGAACCAGGTGATGGGGTGATTATTTTCCAACCGGTCTACGGACCCTTTGCGGATCAAGTCGTCAACCATCAACGGGATTTAACCGTTGTTGAGTTAATCAACCAAGAAGGATCTTACACCATTAATTTTGAAGCCTTTAAGGAAGCGGCCAAGGATCCGCATAATAAGGCTGTAATTTTCTGTAGTCCACACAACCCTTGCGGCCGGATTTGGACTTCGAAAGAATTAGAGGAAGTCGCTGCAATATGTATGGAGCATGACCTCTACCTCTTCTCAGATGAGATTCATTTTGATTTGGCCCATAAAGAATATACCCATCACGTATTTGCCAGTCTTTCGCCTGAAATTGCTCAGCATGTAATTGTCGCAACTGCTCCTTCAAAGACCTTTAACCTAGCAGGATTACAGACTTCAAACATCTTTATTCCTAATAGCGAGTGGCGAGAACGCTATACGCTGATGGCAGAAAAGTTAAACTTATTAGGGAGTCCCGCTCTAGGACTCTTGGCTTGTCAGCACGCTTATAATACCTCAGCTGACTGGAAGGATGAGCTGGTGGAAGTGATTGAACATAATATGCACTCAGCTAGACAAACTATTCAGGAAAAACTACCAAAGGCTGTCGTAACTCCGGCTCAAGCTTCCTACTTGTTATGGGTAGACTTGCGAAAATATAATCTGAAGAGTGATGACATCATGGAACTTATGCTGGAAAATGACTTGTTCGTGACGGACGGGCGAGCATTTGGACAAGCTGGAGATGGTTTCATTCGGATCCATCTGGCCCTACCAACCAAAATAGCAGAAGCTGCGATTGACCGATTATGTCAAGCGCTGAAGGATTATTAGGGAGTGTTAAGATGTCAAAAGATAGTTCTCATTTGATTGACACTAACTATCAAGTCGCTCAAGCGGGGGCGGACTCTCGTTTATTACAAGCAGATTCCCCTGTTATGGAAACAGATTTCTTTGTCAGTGCCCAGTGGCTCCATGATCAAATTTGCCAAGAAGCAAGTAACCTCATTGTTCTGGATGTCACACGGGGAAAGGGAAATTATCCGCTTGAACAGAATCGAACGAGTGAAGATTATGCCCTAGGCCATATTCCTGGAGCGATTCATTTGAATACGGATGAACTAGGGGAATTTAAGGATTACTTTAATACCCCGGAACAGATGCGGGAGGTATTCTTAAAGAAGGGGGTTCATAAAGACTCCCAGGTGGTCTTTTATTCAATTTATGCCCGAGATATCCTCTATATTGCCAGCCGGATGGCTTTTGCTGCTTATTATTTAGGCGTTGACCAGGTGAAGATTTTGGATGGCGGCCTCCAGGCTTGGCAACGAGCGGGCTACCCGTTGGAAACTCAAGAAAATAAGGGCCGTCCCTGTGATCACTTTGGATGTGATGTCCCAGCACGACCTGAGATCTATCTAAGGACACCTGAAGATTTAGTGACCTATCGAAAAAAACATCCAGAGAGTCTTCTGGCTTCAGTTCGCACTTGGAATGAATATTTGGGAGTGAACGAAGGGCATCAGTGGAATAAGGGTTCGGGTGAAATAGCAGGGGCACGTTACTTAGGTGATGAACTCATCGCAAATGTCCAAGGAGAACTTGCAGCCCCTTCTGTTTACCTATCCCAATGGCAGAAGTGGGGAATAACACCTGATCAAGAAGTGATTCTTTATTGTGGCACTTCTTGGCGATCTTCAACAGCCTTCTTTCTCTTGAAGCATTTGGGCTGGAAGAGAGTGGTGATGTTCGACGGGTCTTGGTACAAGTATTACCTTGCTCATCAAGAAGATCCTGAACAATTTCCGATTCAAAGAGGCAATCCGATGGGAGAGCCAGCATTAGAAATCATTGATGAGAGACGTTAAATTTTTCATCATGATGCGCCCATGAAAGATGACAACCCAGAAGCTCTTTTCTTGTTGAAAGAGCTTCTGGGTCTTTTTAAAAGTTACTTTATTGTTTTCCAAATTGACTGACTTCTCATATAAAATGACTGTGAGTATGTTTCTTAAATTTTCTCAATGATTAAGAGGGAAGGCGGGGTGTTTTTCTGGTTGATGTATTCGAGGTGGCTAATTTGAAATTCTTGTTGTGACCAGCTTGTGAATGATTCAAGGAGGACTTGTTTTTCTTCAAGTCCCTGGGGATGACCAGCGTAGATAACCACTATGATTTGTCCCCCTTTAACCAATCGGTTTGCGATCTGTTCGATGGCTGCTTGGGTTGAAGAAGGACGAGTTGTCATTTGGTGGCCGCCTCCAGGTAAATACCCCAAATTAAAAACTGCTCCATGAACTATAGGGTAGTCCAGGATTGAGACGAATTGATCAAATTGGTCGTGACTTGCTTCTAGTAATTGATAGTGTTCGACTGGGAAGCCAGCTAATTTTTCTTGACTAGACTGGATTGCCTGATGCTGGATATCAAAAGCAATGACCTTTCCTTTAAAAAATGGATGCCGCAAGATAAAGGCAGTATCGTGCCCATTTCCTAAGGTGGCATCAATGAAAATACCAGCTGGAAAGAGATTAATTAATTGGTCGAGATGGTGGTGACTCAACTGTACAGCGTTCTTCATTTATATACTCCATTCTATCTGATTAGCTTGGTAATCGAATTAAGACTAGTATAAAGGATTGGCTGTGAGTCTTGATATAGTTCGTATTACATTTGTGTTACATATGTTAAGTATCAAATAAAAGTCACCGAATTTCGACAAAGAAAAAAAGATAAAGGGTATAATAAAGGCGTTATCGATCCAATATTTATTATGGAAATAAAACCGTATGGAGGTTCACGAATGATTCAATTACGTAATCAAAGAATGCGCCAAATCGGCCGAAATAAAAGACATAAATTATATAAGAAACTAATAACCCAAGTAAATGCAGGGTTAATTCTATTTTCTGCTGGTTCTGTCTTGGGGAATCCTGTTGGTCAACCCCGTACAGTCAAAGCCCAAGACAGCTTAAAGAAGGTTTCACCTCTTGAATTTATTAATAATATCAAGCAGTCTGCAGAAAAAATAGCGGCTGAGAATAATCTTTATGCTTCAGTCATGATTGCTCAAGCAGCCTTAGAATCTGCTTGGGGAAATTCTAGACTTGCCCAGGCCCCAAATTACAATCTATTTGGAATCAAGGGGAATTATAAGGGTCAATCAACCAATATGGACACCTTGGAAGATGATGGAACAGGGAATTACTACCAAATCAAAGATGATTTTAGACGTTATAATTCTTATGCCGAATCTTTAAATGACTATGCGGACCTCTTAACTGGTAAGGGTTCGCAGTGGCGCAGAGAGTTTTATGCGGGTGCTTTAAGATCCAATACAAATTCTTACCATGATGCAACAGCCCACTTAACAGGGCGATATGCAACCGATACGAGCTATGGGTCCAAACTGAATAAAATTATTTCTGAATATAATTTAGATGCCTATGATGTAGCAGGACCTGCATCAAGAGCAAGCAGAAACTCTCAAAACAATTCGACAGCCGACCTCTCAAGAACGCCTAAACAAAGTGGTCAAACTTCTACCGCATCAGCGAATTATCAAGTGAAGCCGGGAGATTCCATTTATCGGATTGCACGTCAGTTTGGTATCAAACCTCAAGATTTAATGGCCGCCAATAATCTGCAGATAAGTTCGGTTATCCATCCTAACCAACGCCTAATCATTCCTGGAGCAACTTCCTCAAGTGTCGAATCTTCTAGGACACAGGTTACGGAGGCAAGAATCTCTAAGCAAGTGATTACACCTCCTGCTACTTCAGCTTCAAGTCAGACTGGTCAAAGACAGGGTGCTGGGTCTGCTAAATATACGGTTAAGAGTGGAGACTCTCTCTATGCGATTGCTGCTAAGCAAGGCTGCAATATTCAAGCGCTCTTGCAGGCGAACGGCCTATCACTTTCTTCTGTGATTCATCCCAACCAACAGCTAGTGATCCCAGGTGGCACATCAAATGGATCAAATTCTAATCCAGTGCGGACAGATAATTCGGCTGGAACAAGGAAAGTGGTCGAAAAGACAGTCGTCGCTGAAACAACTCAGCCAGCTGGACAAGCAGCAGGCCAAGGAAGTCGTTATACCGTCAAACCAGGCGATTCTTTATATGCCATTGCTCGTAAGACCGGGACTGGCATCCAAACGCTTCTAGCAGCAAATGGTTTATCGTTAAACTCTGTGATTCATCCAGGCCAAGTGTTGAGCGTTTCTGGCCAGGTGCAAGAAGCATCAAGCACTGTTAATACTTATGTTGTCAATGAACCCACTAATCAAGTTGTTAAGGACTATAAGGAAGCCAATCAAGATGTTCCTGTTAAAGTGGGACAAACTGAATATATCCAAGCAGAATCCGTTACAACGAACCAAGGAACTTATACTTGTAAGCAGGGGGATACCCTATGGGGGATCGCCAACCGCTATGGTATGTCTTTAGAGACACTGGTTGCTAAGAACCATGGTATTTCGGCAATTTATCCAGGAACAGTCCTTTACGTATAATCGATTCATCAATAAATTTTTAGGACCAAGTAGAATCCGTGAAATCTAAAGAGAGCCTATGGGTGGTGCGAGTAGGTAGATGGAACGATTTGAACTCTTCCTATTTAAAAGTTCGGGCGAAGCAAACTTTGTGAACCCGAAACGTCTGGCGGCGTTAACGTCTTAAGCATTGGATCATCCAATGGAAGATAGGTGGTACCGCGCTATGAGCGCCCTATAAAGTCTTTTTCGGCAAGGACTTTATAGGGCTTTTATTTTTTAATAAGAAAAGGAGTAATAACAATGACCTATCAACATCGAACAATTGAAAAGAAATGGCAAGAATTTTGGGATGATCACCAAACCTTTAAAACTAAAAATCGGCCCGGAAATAAAAAATATTATGTCTTAGATATGTTCCCTTATCCATCTGGACAAGGCCTACATGTTGGCCATCCAGAAGGCTATACGGCAACAGATATCATGGCCCGCTTTAAAAGAGCTCAAGGTTATGATGTCTTACACCCAATGGGTTGGGATGCCTTTGGTCTTCCAGCTGAACAGTATGCCTTAGATACGGGAAATTCACCCGCAGAATTTACTGATAAAAATATTGCGAACTTTAAACGTCAGATTAAATCACTTGGTTTCTCCTATGATTGGGATCGTGAAATCTCAACAACAGACCCTCATTATTATAAGTGGACTCAGTGGATCTTTACGAAGTTATATGAACAAGGGCTTGCTTATGAAGCGGATGTGACGGTTAACTGGTGTGAAGCGCTAGGGACTGTTTTGGCAAATGAAGAGGTCATTGATGGGCTTTCTGAAAGAGGGGGCCATCCAGTTGTTCGCAAGCCAATGAAACAATGGGTGCTAAAGATTACTGCCTATGCCCAACGCTTGCTGGATGATTTGGAGGATTTAGATTGGTCCGAAAGCGTTAAAGAAATGCAACGTCATTGGATTGGCCGGTCGCAAGGAGCCGTGATTGATTTTGAGCTGAAGGGGAAAACAGAAAAAATTCAGACTTTCACGACCCGACCCGATACCCTTTTTGGCTTATCCTATCTTGTCCTTGCGCCTGAACACGAGATGGTGAATAAGATTGTTACGAGCTCACAAAAGGATCAAGTGGAAGCCTATATTGATCAAGCTAGTAAAAAGTCAGATCTGGATAGAACCGACCTGTCCAAGGATAAGACGGGTGTCTTTACTGGCGCTTATGCGATCCACCCAGTTACTGGCCAGGAACTTCCAATTTGGGTTGCGGATTATGTCTTAAATTCTTATGGAACGGGTGCTGTTATGGCGGTTCCAGGACATGATCAACGGGATTATGAATTTGCTAAGAAGTATGATTTGCCTATTCAAGAAGTAATTGAGTCACCAGCTGGAATTGATGAGCAGGCCTTTGAAGGGGATGGTCCTCATATTCATTCACAATTCTTAGACGGGTTAGATAACCAAGCAGCCATTCAAGCGATGATTGAATGGTTAGAAAGTGAAGGGAAAGGACAAGGACAAGTCAATTATCGGTTGAGAGACTGGATTTTCTCCCGTCAACGCTATTGGGGTGAACCGATTCCTGTTATTCATTGGGAAGATGGGACTACAAGTGTTGTAAGCGAAGAGGACTTGCCTGTTGCGCTACCTAAAGCCACCAATATTCACCCATCTGGGACAGGTGAATCTCCACTGGCTAATTTAACGGATTGGTTAGAAGTGACTGACCCTAAGACCGGTATGAAAGGCCGTCGTGAAACGAATACCATGCCTCAATGGGCGGGGTCTTCTTGGTACTTTATCCGTTATATGGACCCTCAAAATACCTCCGAAATTGCTTCTAAAGATGCCCTGGACAAGTGGCAAAATGTTGACCTCTATATTGGGGGAGCGGAGCATGCGGTGCTTCACTTGCTTTATGCACGATTCTGGCATAAGTTCCTCTATGACCTCGGGGTGGTTCCAACTAAAGAACCCTTCCAGCGTCTGTTCAACCAAGGAATGATTTTGGGTGCAAATAACGAGAAGATGTCAAAATCGAAAGGCAATGTTGTGAATCCAGATGATGTCGTCCAAGAATATGGGGCAGATACCTTAAGGGTCTACGAAATGTTCATGGGACCATTGGATGCTTCGATTGCTTGGTCCGAAAACGGGCTGGAAGGGTCACGGCGGTTCTTAGAACGTGTTTGGCGTTTGTTTATTGATGAAGAAAGCAATGAATTGAAGGAAACAGTCAAAGAAGCTGATAATGAGAAATTAACCAAAGTTTACCATCAGACGGTTAAGAAAGTGACTGAGGATTATGACCAGCTCCATTTTAATACGGCGATTTCTCAACTCATGATCTTCCTCAATGAAGCCAAGGGAGAGGAAGTCCTGCCTAAGCAGTATGCAGAAGGCTTTGTTCAGCTTCTGGCACCGATTGCACCGCATTTAATGGAAGAGCTTTGGCAAAAACTTGGCCACGAAGAGTCAATTTCTGAAGTGCCTTGGCCAACCTATGATGAAGCGCTCACTGTCGAGAACCAAGTAGAGATCGTCTTGCAAATTAATGGCAAAGTCAAAGCCAAAGAGACCATTGCCCTTGACTTAGATAAGTCAGCCATGGAGGAAGTGGCCCTGCGGAACGAAACGATCCAAGAAGAACTAACTGGTAAAACGATACGCAAGGTGATCGCGATCCCCAATCGTTTGGTGAATATTGTTGCCAATTAGAAAAAAAGGTTTATAATCGCATTTCACCATTAAGAATGTTATATTGTAGGGTAGAATATAGAGTAAAGGAGGTATCTAGCATTGTCTGATCGAGACCAAAATATGAAGCATCATGATGGACGGAATCAAAGAAGATGGCAGAATCGTAGCTTTGATCCTTATGATCGGTTCGAGACGATTGAATTTACCAAGGAAGATCTTGAAGCGCTTCGTCACCCGAATCCGCAACCTTTGGATTCAGATTATTTTACTGAAGAGCAGGAGGGTTTGAGAGAAACAAGAGAAGAGGATTCTCAGCAAATCTTAAGCGACGAGGGACCTGAACAAGATAATCTTTCCACCTCTGATAGGGAATTCACATCTCAGCTCGATCCACTACCAGGAGAAGAGGAAGTCTCTAGCACCTACGGGCCATCCTCATTTGATGATTCTGTTCAAGTTCCAGAACATGCCCGTGAAATCGATGCATCAAACGAAGATTTTAGTGATATCTGGGGAGATGGTGAGGCTTGGGTTGATGAATCTGGCCATGAATCGACGCCTTCTTTTGAAGACTTGGATGAGAAGGACGAAGAGATGCCAGTCGATCGATTAGGATCGAGGGAACATCTTCAAGAGACCTTAAACATGGATTTAGAGGATCAGATGTTTGAGCGGCATGATTTCTCACATCTTGATGCCGAGTCTTCTGAAGAGAACCCCTTCGCTTATCGTTCCATTCAGAAGGAATTAAGAGATCGGCAAGCCTATCAAAGGGTCCACCAGGCCAAGCCAGGCTTCATGCAAGGGATCATGCAAACGATCTTTAGAACACGTGCCGATGAAGAAGCTTACCAGCCAATAGAGCCAGAAGAAGCAGATTTTACGGATATGATGGCGGAAACCTTGACTGAGCTTTCAGAGGAAGAGGATTCGGGGCATGTAATCGATTATCATGAATCGGACATGCTTGAAAGTGAGGAATGGGTTCATGAAGAGTGGGATTCGACCGCTTTAGATGATACCATTGAGCCAATGAATTCAGAGGATCAAGCGGACTTGCAGGGTCAAGTTGGCATTGATGAAGAGAATGACCTTGAATTATCTGAGCAGACAGGGTCAGAAATGTTAGACTCTGACCAAGCGATCTCGCAAGAGGAAGGCTCTCTCGAGGAATGGAGAGGTACTCCAATAGCAAGCGATTGGGAAGAAGCGAGTGCTTATCAAGCTGACTTGCAACCCAAGACTCAAATGTACGATGATGATGATTTAGAAGAATTAGCGGCTGATTTGCCAGAATACCACTATGAATTAGAACCTAAGCAACCTTCTAAGTTGCAACAACAACTGCAGAAGTCTCAACATTCCCTGGAGAGGGGATGGCAACAGTTTACGGACCAGTCGCGTCATTTTTGGTCCGGAATCAAGCAAAAGGCTGAGAATGTCTTACGAACTGAATCCGATCAAGAGCCAGTTGAAGAGGCTCAATCAGAAGCTCTTCATGGTGAGCAAGACGAATCAAATAGCGAGCAACAAAAAGAGCTTCTAGGGGTTGACAGTGAACCAACCGAGCAAGATCTTGATGGCAAGGAAGAGGACCCAGTCACACCGGATCAAGAAGCGGAGGAAGAAGTCGACGATCCAGTTGTTGAAGGTACTGATCCAGCAGCAAAGGATCCTATCGATTCATCAGCTAAAGAGGAAAGTATCGCGTCTGATGAATTAATGGAAAGTATTTCAAATGACGACATAGAAGCTTCCGATGGTTCAGAGGATTCAGAAGTTTTAAAAGATTCTGAAGATCTTCCAGGCGATAACAGTGACCTTAACGATTCCCTTGAAGACCAAACGGTTCCTGAGACTGGTCTAGCTGGTCAAGAAAAGAAGAAGAAAAAAGACAAGGTCAAAGAAGATCCAAAAGCGCTAGCTGAGCGTATTTCGCAAGAAACTCAACAGTATCAGGAGCCACTATTATCTGACAGTATTCTTGAAAGTTACACTTTACCACCAGAATCACTTTCAGTGGATGAGGCAGAAGCGGAACAGGATACCAGCAAGTCATCCTTCGTTTCAAATGCTGCTTGGTTAAGTTTTGGAAGTATTTTCTCGCGGATTATCGGTGCGCTCTACATTATTCCTTGGGCGACCTGGTTGGGGGCTGAGTATACCCATGCTAACTCCTTATATGCAGTTGGTTATACCCCCTATGCTTACTTTATTGCGATTGCAACAGCTGGATTTCCAGGGGCAGTGGCAAAGCAGATTGCCTATTATAATTCTAAGAAGGAATTTAAGGTATCGGATAAGCTGTTTAAATACTCTTTACTGGTGATGCTTGTCACCGGGATGATTGCAGCAAGTATTTTCTTCTTTGCTGCACCTGCTCTAGCCATTCAATCTTCAACTGATAATCCAGCAGCTGCGGTTGTGGTTATTCGCTCCTTGGCACCAGCGCTCTTGATTTTACCGATGATGAGCTTGACGAGGGGTTATTTCCAAGGTTTCAATAATATGATGCCTTTTGCTATTTCAGAAATTATTGAACAAGTCTTGCGAGTTCTCTATATTTTAGGGTCAACCTACTTGATTATGCAGGTTTATCACGGATCAGTCACTCAAGCGGTTGCCCATTCAACTTTTGCGGCCTTTGTGGGTGCGGTTGGGTCTGTCATTTTTCTGATTATCGTTTATATTCGTCACTTGCCGGTGATTAATCAGCTTAAGGAAGTATCCGAAGATAAGATTCAGATTGACTTTAAGCAGAGTATCCAGATGATGCTGAAGGATTCGATTCCTTTCATTTTATTAGGATCAGGGATTATTCTGGCCCAAGTGATTGACACCTTTACCTTTAAGCAGATCTTGGTGCGGACGAGTGTTCTTTTAACCAGTGAAATTGCAGAACTATTTGGGGCCATGAATTTGGACGTCAATAAATTAGTAATGATCGTGGTCTCCTTGGCAGTCGCAATGGCCGGCTCATCCATCCCGGCTGTTTCAAGTAAATTTGCCCAAGGAAATGTTAATAAGACGAGTGAATTAATTAAGAATATTGTCTTAGTTTTTGCCCTGGTTATGTTGCCAGCAGCGGTAGGAATGGCCGTGATTGCTAATAATCTCTATCCCTTCTTCTACCCAGCGGGTCTAGAAATTGGACCTCAGCTCCTTGTTACAGGATCGATTATGGCGATTGCCTTGGGGGCTTATACAGTCCTCGCGACTATTCTTCAATCGATGAGTTATCGCCGAGCAGCCGTTACTTATTTACTCATTGGGATTGGAATCAAAGCAATCTTACAATTCCCAATGGTAGCCATGTTTAGAGCCCACGGTGCCATGTTTGCGACCACCATAGCCTTTGCTGTTATATCGGTCATGATGTGGATGAAGATCTGGCGCGTGATTAAGATCCGTGACCGTTACTTTGTTGGAGATCTGATCCGGATTGTGATCGCGACGACACTGATGGGTATTGGAGCTTCAGCTTGGAATCGCACCTTGAACTTCATCATGGATCCTGTTGGGCGTGGCTTAACCCTTGTCCAGATCTTGATTGTGATTGTGGTGGCGGTATTCATTTACTTTGGGGTCTTGGCCCTGTTTGGCATGTTATCCATTCTGATTGGAGACCGGCATGCAACATTACAAGAAAGATTGAGTATTGGGAAATAATGCGATTAGATAAATTATTAAGTCATGAAGGATACGGATCTCGCAAAGAAGTCAAAGCCCTGATTAGTTCTGGGAGCGTCACCATTGATGGTCGAGTGGTGAAGCAGTCCAATGTTCATGTGGATCCCACTCAGCAAGAAGTTAGTGTGGCTGGGCAAGAAGTCCGCTATGAACCCTTTGTCTACTGGATGCTAAATAAGCCCCAAGGGGTGATCTCAGCAACCGAGGATTCACATCACTCCACTGTGCTTGATTGTTTAGACCCAGAAGATCTTCGACCAGACCTTTTCCCAGTGGGGCGTTTGGATATTGATACAACCGGATTGTTACTTATTACCAATCATGGTCCTTTAAATCATGCTTTAACCTCTCCCAAAAAAGCCATTGCCAAAGTTTATCAAGCGACGATCCAAGGAATTGTGAACCAGGAAATGGTGGAAGTATTTGCTGAGGGAATTGATTTGGGTGATTTTACCACGCAACCTGCCAAGCTTGAGATTCTAAAGGTTGATCCAAACCAGGAGCAATCAGCGATCCAAGTCACGATAACTGAAGGGAAATTCCACCAAGTGAAGCGGATGTTTGCTGCTTGTGGGGTAGAGGTGATTCGTCTCCATCGTCTGTCAATGGGGCCACTGCTGTTGGATTCTAACCTAGAAGCGGGAAGCTATCGCCGTTTAACAGCAAGTGAGGAAGATCAGTTGCGACCTTATGGTTTAGAATAAGTACTTGATGCGCCAATTTTTAGTGGGGAAGAGCTTTAGCTCTTCCTTTTTTAGTGCTATAATAGAAAACGAATACAAGAGGTCTTAGGCAATAAAAATTGTCTAAGTCTCCTTGTTGAATCGAAATTCATGGAGGGATCTTATGACAACTTTAGACAATGTGAACTGGCTAGAAGAGGTAACCAACCGTAAAGAAGCCTTATTTGAAGATCTATTTCGTTTGCTCCGAATTCGGTCTGTTCGTGAGGACCACTTAGCGACCGCTGAAGCCCCAGTCGGACCTGGACCTAAGGAAGCTTTAGAAGAATTCTTGAAGATGGCTCAAGAAGATGGATTCGAAACGAAACAATTTGGTCCTTTGGTGGGACGGGTTGAACTTGGCCAAGGAGATACGACTTTAGGGATTCTAGGTCATATGGATGTTGTGCCTGAAGGAAGTGGCTGGGATACGGATCCATATGAACCAGTTGTCAAGGACGGACGGATTTATGCGCGTGGATCTTCAGATGATAAGGGACCAACGGTCGCTGCATATTTTGCACTTAAGCTATTACGTGAACTTGGAGCAGAGTTTAACCAAAAGATTCATGTCATTGTCGGTTCAGATGAGGAATCGGGTTGGATGTGCATGGATCACTATGCAGAAGTTGAAGAAATGCCAGATTATGGCTTCTCGCCCGACGCTCAATTCCCCATTATCAATGGTGAGAAAGGAAATGTATCTGCTCATCTGACAATTCCAGTGGGTGAATCTGCTAATGGCTTGAACCAATTAGCTCAATTTGAAGCGGGCTTACGACCTAATATGGTACCAGAAGCGGCGATTGCTGTCGTGAAGGCTGAACATCCTGAAGAAATGATGGAAGATTTTGGACAGTATCTAGCAGATAAGCCTGTCACAGGTAAAGTAACACATGAAAGTGATTGCTTGAACTTTGAGGTGAATGGTAAGTCAGCCCATGGGTCAACACCAGAGAAGGGACACAATGCTGGAACTTACTTAGCTGAATTCTTAAAGCAATATGACTTCAAATCCAAAGCAGAGAACGACTTCTTAGACCTCGTAGGTAATACCCTCCATGATGACTTTGAAGGGGTAAAATTAGGTGTCAATATTGAAGATGAGATTATGGGGGCTCTCTCCATGAACGTCGGAATCATCAAGTTCAACTTAACGGATGGTGGTTTTGTTGATGCGAATTTCCGCTATCCAAAAGGGACAGACGAGGAAATAATTCAAAAAGCAATCGAACAGGCACTAGCCAATGCGCATTCTTCTGCCAAAGTGGTGATGAGTGATGGCAAAGGACCTCACTATGTGTCACCAGAAGATCCAATGGTCAAGGTAATGCTAGAGGTATACTCTAAACAGACAGGACTCGAATCCTATGAGAAGACAATTGGGGGCGGAACTTATGGTCGGTTGATGGACCGTGGGGTATCTTTTGGAGCCCTCTTCCCTGACTCAATTGATGTGATGCATCAGGCGAATGAGTTCTTGGCAATTGATGATCTCTTACGGGCAACGGCTATCTATGCTGAAGTGATTTATCGTTTAGCTTGCCAATAATTAATTAGTCAATAACTAGGCAAACCCTCGCTAGAGGGTTTGCTTTTTTATTTTCCTTCTAGTATTCTTCAATGGAGTCAATAGAAGGAGGTAGAGCAAATGCTGAGGATCGAGTCCAAACAAAATCCACGGATCAGGGCTTGGCGTAAATTACAAACCGCCAAGAACCGGCGTAAACAAGGTCGCTATCTAGTAGAAGGAGACCATTTACTTGAGGAAGCTTTGAGTCATCAGGCCCTCATTGAAACGGTCCTCTATGTAGAAGACTACATGGGTCCACTTTTAAACCAGGTGCTAGAGCGGAAGATTGAAATGATTCAGGTCAGTCGCGATATTTTTAAAGAGCTAGCAATGACAGAAACTCCCCAAGGAATTATGGCCGTGATCAAAATGGATACCTCATCCATGACCGACTTGAAGGGGCAAAGCTATTTAATTTGTGATGCCATTCAAGATCCAGGTAATTTAGGCACCATGATCCGTACCGCAGATGCTGCAGGATGGGATGGGGTCCTATTAGCACCAGGTTGTGTTGACCTTTATAATGATAAGGTCTTAAGGGCAAGCCAAGGATCAATTTGGCATCTACCGATTGTCATGGCTTCTAACCAAGAAATTTATGATGCCTTAAAGAGTCAAGACTTACCGATCTATGTGACAGCCCTGCACCAGGAGGCGAATTCTTACCGAGCAATAACTCAACCACCTGGAGGACTTGTTTTAGGTAATGAAGGTCAGGGTGTGGGGAGCTTCTGGTTAGAGAAGGCGGATCAGACCCTCTACATTCCCATGTCCGGTCAAGCAGAGTCATTGAATGTCGCCATAGCAGCAGGTGTTCTGCTATTTCATTGGTCAAGGCTGAGTGAGTGAATTTTTACTTAATCTTTACAAGAAATTTACATAATGTTCATACCTTTTAGCTATAATTAAACGTGTAATTGAAAGGGGAGATTGGATCGATGGCTTTAGCTTGGCGTGATAATGAAGAGTACATGGCAATTGTAGCGGATTTAATGGACCAACAATGTGTTAAAGATTTAGAAAGCTTTGTCCACCACAAAGTAACCAACCGCCTAGCTCACTCGATCTCCGTATCTTATCGATCCTATCGGTTAGCCAAGCGTTTGAAGCTTGATGCGGTGGCAACTGCCCGAGCAGGTCTCTTACATGACTTGTTCTTCTATGAGTCGTGCGATAAGCACCAGGTCGGTGGCAGGGGCCATAATTATGAACACCCCCGCATTGCCTTGCAAAATGCTCTTAAAATCACGGATCTATCGGACAAAGAGCGCGATATTATCCTAAAGCATATGTTTGGCGCGACTTTAGCCTTTCCAAAATATGGCGAATCTTATATCGTGACCTTGATGGATAAACATACTGCTATTTGTGAGTGGTGTGATGGGACAAGCCGTTACTTCCGTCAGTATCTCAAGCGTTTGAAGCTTGCCAGCTAAGTGAATCAGCTATAAAAAGAATCCAGACTGGTGAACAGACCGGTCTGGATTCTTTTATAGAGGTCTTAGTTAGAAGGTGAAACGAGGCGTATTTTTACATTGGGGGAACCAGCGAGTAACTTGGAGACAGGACAGCGTCTTTCGGCTATTTTGAGGAATTCTTCTGCTTGATTTTGTTCCAAATGCGGTAACATAATTTGACCGTCCACAAAGAATTCAAAGCCTTGACTGCCCTTTGATAATTCGACGACCACCCGAACTTGTGATTGATGAGGAATACCACGTCGGTCTTCTTCTGCCTGGATGGTCGCATTTAAACAAGTTGCTAGCGCCATACCAATTAATTGTTCAGGGTTGGTTCCAACAGCTTGAGAATCCAAAGGACTCGATACTGGGAGACGAAGGCCATGGGGTTCATCGACATAAACCTGGCCAGGTAGGCCATCTGCATTCACAATTTCGGTGTGGTACAAGGCTTTATTTTGAAAGAGATCCATAAATGTTTCACTCCTTGATTGGATTTACCTTCATTGTAGATGTTTAGAGCCAAAATACAAGCTATGTAGAATGTTGACCCCTTGTTCATTTCAAGCTATACTAATCTTAGTTATCAAAAAAGTGATGACAAGGGCTTTTATTAGCAGAGCATTCAAGGGAGATCTGGTAGAGTGGGAACAGATCATGTCAAGCTAATGGATTTCACCCTTCGAGCTGATCTGTTAATTGTGCGTGGCACAAGAAAAGGATACCTTCATTGGGGTTAACAATGCAAAGTGCTTGAATCTGTTCAAGAACAAGGGTGGTACCACGGTAGCGCGTCCCTTTTAGGAGGGGTGGGCTTATTTTTTTATTATTTGAAGCGGTTATGAATGAATAGGAGGAGTCAAATGGCAGTCCAGATCACACATCTACAAGAGCAAGTGGAGGCTTTAATCTCCCAGGCTTTACAGGCGATTCAAAGGAGTCAATCAACTCAAGATTTACAAGCGATTCGGGTCCAATATACAGGTAAGAAGGGAGCCCTCACTCAAGTCTCTAAACAGATGAAAGACTTAGATCCAGCTGATAAGCCTCAATTAGGTCAATTAATTAGTCAGTTTCACCAAGCATTTAATGGTGCGATGGAAAGCAAGCAAGCGGAACTCTCCCAGAAAGAATTGCAAGACCGGCTGATTAGTGAACAGGTGGATGTGACCCTACCAGGTCATCAATTCCCGATCGGAAGCCGTCATATTATTACTCAGACTCGAGAGGAGTTAGAAGACCTCTTCTTGGGGATGGGTTATCAAATTATAGAAGGGCCAGAGGTAGAGGTGGACCTCTATAACTTTGAGAAGATGAACCTTCCCAAAAACCACCCTGCACGCGATATGCAGGACACCTTCTATATCTCGGAAGAGGTGCTTTTAAGAACGCACACCTCACCTGTTCAGGCTCGTACGATGGAACAACATGACTTTGATCAACAGGGTCCGCTTAAAATGGTCTCACCAGGCAAAGTCTTCCGTCGAGATGACGATGATGCGACCCACTCCCACCAATTCCATCAAATGGAAGGACTGGTCGTAGCGGAAGGGATTACGCTGGCTGATTTGAAAGGAACTTTGAGCCAATTTGCTAAAGCCTTCTTTGGAGAAGAACGTGAGATTCGGTTACGTCCCTCCTTCTTTCCTTTTACGGAACCATCGGTTGAGGTCGACGTCTCTTGCTTCAAGTGTGGTGGCAAGGGTTGCTCCGTCTGTAAGCAGACAGGGTGGATTGAAGTCCTTGGTGCTGGGGTGGTCCATCCAAATGTACTCGAGATGTCAGGGATTGATTCAAGCAAGTATTCTGGTTTTGCCTTTGGTGTTGGAATAGATCGGGTGGCAATGCTGAAATATAATATCGATGATATTCGCCATTTCTACCAAAATGATTTACGCTTCTTAAAGCAGTTTCAAGGAGGTCAAAACTAATGTTTGTATCCTATCAATGGTTGTCTGAAATGCTCGATTTGGCTGCTTATCCAGCAGAAGAATTGGCGGAACAGATTTCACGGACGGGAATTGAAATTGAAGGGGTCAAAAACTATGCCGACCATCTTCAAGGACCGATTGTCGTGGGACAAGTGATCCAACAAGAACCACATCCTAATTCAGATCACTTGCAGATTACCCAAGTCAAGGTGGGGGAAGAAGACGTCCGCCAAATTATCTGTGGTGCACCCAATGTTCACCAGGGCGCTAAGGTAATTGCAGCGCTTGAAGGATCGGTTCTACCTGGTGATTTCAAGATTAAGACCTCTAAACTCAGAGGGGAAGAATCTCGAGGAATGCTCTGCTCTTATCAGGAGTTAGGTTTTCCAGAGAATGTGATTCCCAAGGAATTTGTGGATGGCATCGTCTTATTACCAGAAGAGGCAACAGTAGGAGCATCGATCATTGACTATCTTCAGTTAGATGATCCGATTCTCGAACTGTCGATTACACCTAACCGGGCGGATGCCCTTTCCATGAGAGGGACCGCTTATGAAGTTGGGGCAATTGTTAATCAGACGCCCCACTTTGACATATTAGACTTTGATCCGGGTCATCAATCAGAAACAAATGCGATTCAAGAGGTGACCGTCAAATCGGCCAACAGAGACTTGTCTGCCATTTATCAATTACGTCTGATTCATGATGTTGTGATTCAACCGAGTCCCTTAAACATTCAATTACGCTTGATGAAGGCCAATGTCCGACCAATTAATAATATTGTCGATGCAACCAATTATATGCTGATTCTATATGGTCAACCCCTTCATGCCTTTGATTTTGACCGGTTACCGGGTAAAAATATTGGTATCCGGAAGGCGAAAGAAGAGGAGGTCTTAACCACTTTAGATGAGACCCAACGGACACTCGATCCAGAAGATATTGTCATCACTGCGGCTGATCAGGCGGTTGCGCTAGCAGGGCTGATGGGTGGATACGATAGTCATGTAACGGCTGACACACGAAATGTTCTTTTGGAAGCAGCTGACTTTGATGGGCAAGCCATTCGCAAGACTTCGCGTCGATTGGGCTTACGTTCGGAATCCAGTGCACGTTTTGAAAAGGGCATTAATCAAGCAACGGTTGCAAGTGCGGGTGAACAAGCAGCCCTGATGATGGCCCAACTTGCTGGAGGCCAAGTCGAAGAACAGTTTGTTGAAATTGAACCTCAACTGAATCCTCCAGTGGAAGTGACCTTAGACCAAGCGGATATTTTGAATAAGATTGGAATCCAATTGAATCAAAGGGAAATTCAGGAGATCTTTGATCGTTTAGGCTTTGACCTGGCTTTCCATGGAGACCAGATGACGGTTAAGATTCCACCTAGACGGTGGGACATCCGAATACCAGCCGATATCTTGGAAGAGATTGCCCGAATCTATGGCTATGATCGAATTCCGGACACCTTACCTAAGGCGCCAAGTCAACCGGCTAAGTTAAGCTCTAGACAGCGACTCATCCGGTCGTCTCGCGCCATTTGTGAAGAAATGGGACTCCATGAGGTTGTATCTTATGTCCTAGTGTCACAAGCGATGGCTGAATTAAATGCCAGTCAAACAAGACAAGTTGAGCTGATGCTGCCAATGTCTGAAGATCGTAAGGTTCTCCGTCAATCCATGCTGCCTTCCCTATTAGAGATCGCCCGCTATAATCGGGCCCGCCATCAAGAGAGGTTAGCCTTCTATGAAATAGGAAAAGTCTTTTTTGCCCAGGAATCGATCCATCAACAACCTGAAGAAGAAGAACGATTAGCCATGCTTGTCTCCGGACAACAAGTAGGCAAACAGTGGGACACTCCAGAGAAAGCCTATGACTTCTATACCATCAAAGGGATGGTTGAAGGCTTCTTTGCCAGCATTCGCCTGGCAGACCAAGTGACTTATCAGGCAAGACAAGACCTAACCTGCATGCATCCCGGCCGGACAGCTGAAATCTATCTGCAAGACCAATGCATTGGCTTGGTTGGTCAGATCCATCCGAATCTTGCTAAGGATTATGACTTGTTAGCGGAGACTTATTTTGCGGAAGTTGACCTGGATGCGATCGACCGGGCAGTACGTGCAGACCTTCTTCAAAGTCCAATTCCGAAGTACCCAGCGACTTCGCGTGACATTGCTTTATTAGTCAATCGCGACCTGACCCACCAAGAACTCATGACGACCATCCGGTCGGCAGCGGGTGCTGACTTGATCGATTTAGAATTGTTCGACCGGTATGTGGGAGATTCGATTGCTGAAGGTAAGCAATCGCTTGCTTATCGCTTGACCTTCCAGAATCCGACTAAGACCTTAGAGGAAGAGGAAGTCAAGCAAGCAATGGATCAAGTCTATGAGGCACTCAATCAGATTGACCAGCTTGAAATTCGTTAACATCCTCATGACCCAAGTCTTAACGATCGATCCATCAGCCGAACGGCTTCCACGCTAAAGGGGAAGCCGTTCGTTTTTTTCTTTTGGATTCGAACCGGTCATTCCAGGTTAAAAGATCAGTAAATATTATTAGAGTAAGATTGACAACGCTTTTCTTTCAAGGTACCCTAAGGCTAGGATGATACCTAA
Organism: Facklamia languida CCUG 37842; assembly: GCF_000245795.1. Taxonomy (GTDB): domain Bacteria; phylum Bacillota; class Bacilli; order Lactobacillales; family Aerococcaceae; genus Facklamia; species Facklamia languida. The sequence goes on from NZ_JH601133.1 coordinate 1,295,448, forward strand.
AAGTCATTTATTATTCTGAGGAGGTTTTATTTTGTTAGATATTTATAAGTATCAAGCACCTGACTTTACAGCAGAAGCCTTTGCGCAAGCTCCGGATGTGACAACAGCGTCCGTGACCAAGGACGGAATCGTGCCCTCTGGTTTCTACTTGACAACCCATATGCCGACCTACTATCGGGTAAAGGGAGAATGGCGCTTACCTAAGCGGTCTTCATTGAACTGTGTAGCGGTTCTTGCGGAAGATCAAGTGGTGATTAAAGAGATCCGTGATGTTAAGGTTGGCGACGAGATCGTGATGGGACGAGGCATTGATGCCAGCCAAGGAATCTTCGTTCACAAGGATGGGTTTGATCCTGCTGTGACACGTAATGGAGGAGACTTTGTCGAAGCGGCCAATACCTCAAATTATAATTTAATCTATGACCTGCTCAAATATGAGAAAGAAAATAATGGCTATATCGCCTGGGTCTTAGGTCCAGCTGTGGTCTTCGACCATAATACGCGGAATGGACTGTCTAAATTAGCTGAGAATGGCTATGTTCATTCGCTCTTAGGTGGAAATGCCATGTGTACCCATGACCTTGAAGGCGGCTATCTGAACACTGCTTTGGGTCAAGATATTTATACCCAAGAATCAGACCCCATGGGTCACTATAACCATTTAGATCTCTTGAATGCCGTACGACGGACAGGATCCATTAAAGAATTTATCGCCGAAGGGAACGTGAAGGACGGCTTTATTAAGACTTTAGTGAAGTTAGATGTTCCGATCGTATTAGCCGGCTCCATCCGGGATGATGGTCCATTACCGGAAGTGACGAGTGATGTCTATGAATCCTTGACCAATGCGAGCGAAGAATTGGCTAAAGCAACGCTGGTCGTTTGTTTAGCGACGACCCTTCACTCCGCTTCCAGTGCTGAGATTTCTTCTTCCTACCGCGTAGATGAAGCAGGGAATGTTCTACCTGTCTTCTTCTATACCATTGATGTCACTGAGAATGCAGTTCGTAAGGTGTCTGCTGCACGTGATAACTTGGCCGTTCGTTCTCTGGTGACAAATGTACAGGACTTTGTAAATAACTTAGAGGATGCTCTGGTTAATGATACCTACGCGGAAGAAGACCGGGTAGAAGTCGAGGACAGTCAAGCGGTAGTTGTCCCTCAAGAGCAAGTTATTAGTGACCACCAGGTCGATTCATTATAGAAAGGGGACCATTATGAAGAAACAATTTGAATTACCTACTTATCACGAACCTGATTTCACTCAAGATAAATTTGTAAAGGCTCCTAATGCGACCCTCGTTGAAGTGGAGAAAGATGGTATCTCACCTGAAAATTACCATGCCCTATCTGTCTTTCCTGAATATTTCAAAATTAACAATAAGTGGGTCTTAGCGGTTCAAAGTCGGATGGATACGGTCTGTGTGGCACATGATACACCTGGACAAGAAAGTGTGGATATTGTTGAATTCCGTAATCTCAAGAAAGGTGATAAGGTCGTAGTCGGCCGGACTGAAGATGGGTCAGAAGGAATCTTTGTTCATACTGAAGGCTTCCTAGAGGAAGCGAGTGAAGCGGCGACTTTCGGGTTTAGAACGGGACGGTCAAGAGAAACAGCCTTTTCTAAAGATTATGATGATATCTTTGACCTATTAGAGTATGAGAAAGAAAATAATGGCTATATCACTTGGATTTTGGGGACAGCGACTTCCTTGGACCAAAAGAGCCGCCATGCTCTGCAGAAATTGGTCGAAGCGGGCTATATGAATGCCATCTTCTGTGGAACGACTGCTGTAGCAGCCGATCTTGAGTTGGGAACTTATGGCAGTGTTATTGGACAAGCCGAATACCTCAATGACCAAAATTCTTACCAAAATTATTATGAAGTGATTAATGCCGTTAATGAAGCAGGTGGTATCGAAGCTTATGTTAAGTCTGGTAAGGTTAAAGATGGCTTCGTTAAGGCATGTATCGAGAATGGGGTCGAAATCGTTATTGCGGGCACAATCCGGGACCGGTTAACTTTCCCAGATACTTATAATGATGTCTATGAAGCTCAGGACGCGATGAGAGCTCATGTTAAGAAGACTTCAACGATTATTATGACTTCCGCGATTCTCTTTACGATTGCTTCAGGAAATATGACCCCTTCATATAATGAATTTGATGGCAAGGTGCGACCCGTTTATATGTATACGGTCGATATTCAAGAATTTGCCGTGAATAAGTTGTCTGACCGTGGTACTTTGACGGCTAAGTCGATCGTGACGAATACACAAGACTTTGTCAGCCACATCTCACGGCATTTAACGCAAGATTAAGAAAGGGGCTTTGAGGCATGGAGACTAAGTACTCTGCTAGGGCAGGGATGGTCATTAAAGAAGCAAAGGACTTAGCCATTCTACACAATAATCCTCAGATTGAAGACCTGCATGTCCACCTGGCCCTCTTACAACAGAATCACTCTCCCTTGGATCAAGTTTTTGAATACTTTGCGATCGATAAAGCTAGTTACCAAAAGAAGATCCAAGCGGCGGTGGAACGTCTCAGCTCCAATCCTGGTCTTAGCAACTTATATTATAGCCGCGACTACCAGCGCCTACTTTTGCAGGCCAAAGAGGTGGCTAAGGAGCTCTATCATACCTCGATCTCGACCCTCCATCTCTTCTTGGCCCTCCTGCGGTTAGAGGGGAGTACCAGCTATCATTTTTTACAGAAGAATGGGTTTGATTATCAAGCCACTTATGATTATATCCTTGAATTGAGTCAGACTCACAACTTAAATGAGCGCTACCCACAAGGTCTAGCAGAGGTGCTCAAGCAATATGGGAGCGATTTGACGGAGGCTGCCCGGCAAGGACAGATTGATCCGGTAGTTGGAATGGATGATGAGATTAACCGGGTGATCCAGGTGCTGAGTCGACGGATCAAGAATAATCCAGTGATTGTCGGAGAACCAGGCGTCGGTAAGACGGCAGTGGTCGAAGGCCTCGCACACCGCATTGTCAACCAGGATGTTCCAGAATCCTTACGTCATCGGATGATCTTCTCCTTAAGATTGTCCGATGTCATTGCAGGTTCTAAATTAAGAGGAGAATTTGAGGAGAAGCTGCGCGAGATCTTAGATATAGTCGCCAATGCTAACCACCAAATCATCCTCTTTATTGATGAACTGCATACAGTGGTTGGTATGGGAGGCGGTTCCGGTGGTGTCGATACATCGAATATTCTTAAGCCTCTCCTTGCTCGGGGTCAGATTAATGTCATCGGTGCAACTACCCATGCTGAGTATGCGCGCTATATCCAGAAAGATGGAGCATTGGAACGGCGCTTTCAGAAGATCATCGTTCAGGAGCCATCCGTTTCGGATACCATTTCGATTCTAAGAGGGATAAAAAGTAAGTATGAAGCCTATCATGGCTTGCGAATCAAGGATGAAGCCTTAGTGGCCTGTGCTAAACTATCCGACCGTTATATCACGGGCCGTCGCTTGCCAGATAAGGCGATTGATGTGATGGATGAAGCCTGTTCGATGGTACGCACGGAAATTGACGCCATGCCGGTTGAGTTAGATGACTTGAAACGGCGTATTTTACAGTTGCAGGTTGAGAAGGTTCGCCTCAAGGAGGAGGATTCAACCAACCCAGAAGTGGCACAATTACAAGCCGAAATTGAAGAGCTGACGGACCAATTTGAAGCAGATAAGGCGAACTGGCAAAGTGAGAAACGGGCGATGAAAAAGCTACAAAAGATTCAAGATCAAATTGATCAGCTAGAGCGGCAGACATCCCAAGCCCAGCAGGAAGATGACTTTGAGGAGATTGTTAACTATTCACATGTCAAAATACCTAAACTGCGCGCTCAAGCTCAAGAATTATTGAGTCGGCCTTACCGTTATAATCTAATTGAAGAGGTGAATCGTCAGCATATCTGTGAGATCATCTCCAAGTCGAGTGGGATTCCCGTCATGGATTTGAACCAGGATGAAGTGGCCCAATTATTGAACCTGGACCAGCGGCTCCGAGAAAAAGTGATTGGACAAGAAGCAGCGATTCATCAGGTAGCAGGAAGTATTCTGAGGGCGAAAGTGGGCTTAAAAGCAGTCAATAAACCGATTGCTTCTTTTCTCTTCCTCGGTCCTACAGGTGTTGGAAAGACTTACCTAGCCAAAGTCTTGGCCAGTGAATTATACCAGGGTCCAGAAGCCCTGATTCGCTTGGACATGAGTGAGTATATGGAGAAGAACTCTGTGACTAAGTTAATTGGAGCACCTCCAGGCTACATTGGTTACGAAGAAGGGGGGCAATTAACGGAGCGGATTTTAAATCAGCCCTACTCGATTATCCTCTTTGATGAGATAGAGAAAGCCCATCCTCAGATCTTTAATTTGCTCTTACAGATATTAGATGAAGGACAGATTACAGACAACAAGGGGCGCAGGGTTGATTTTGCGAACACCTTGATCTTATTAACTTCGAATGTCGCAGGTGAGTCGGTAGGCCAAGAAGACCACCTGGAAGACCAGCTTCTTGAGACTTTCCGACCAGAGTTTCTGAATCGATTAACCGGGATTATTCCCTTCCGTCGCCTAACCAAGTCCGCAATCCGCCAGATTATTGACCTCCATCTGGAAGAGACGGTCCAATTGCTCGCCGATCGCCAATTGTCCATTGAACTCTCACCAGCGAGTGTCGAAGCGATTATGGCAGGGTCCGATTATTTAGCTTATGGATCGCGAGAAGTAGTCCGGTTGATTCATAATGAGATTGAGACACTCTTGGCAGTCGCCATTCTTCAAGGTCAAGTGAAAGACCGAGCCCAGATCCTGGTCGATTATAATGACCAGCAGCAGTTTTATATTGCTGCGATTGACTAAAATTTTTTCTAAGATGGAGGTAGCCTTATGGCTCAAAAAGTGACTTATAAAAAGACAGTCGGTCCAGAGAATGTGATCTTTTTGATTGTGTTTTTTGGGATCTTTATTGCAATTGGGAGTGTGATGGGGGCAGCCAATATGCTGTCGACCATCATGTCGACTGCTTTTGACCTGTTAGTGAATACCTGTTTGTATATTATGGCCATATCCGTCGTAGCGGGGGCCTTATCAGGAATTTTCTCTGAATTTGGTTTTGTTGCATTAGTGAATGCTTTAATTAATATTTTTATGAAACCGGTTTATGACCTACCCGGTGCTTCTTCACTTGGGGTCTTAAATTGTTATTTATCGGACAACCCAGCTATTTTGACACTGGCTGGGGAAGATAACTTTAAGCGTTACTTTAAGAAATACCAGCTTCCAGCCTTAACCAATCTGGGTACTTCATTCGGGATGGGGCTGATAGTGACCACTACTATGATGGGCTTTGCTGGAGAAGACACGGTGAAGGGGGCCCTAATTGGAAATTTGGGTGCCATCATTGGTAGTATTGTGAGTGTACGCTTGATGTTACACTTTACTCGCAAAGTATATGGCACCACAGATTGGGTGGAGACAAAGTCGTTAGAAGATGTACCGGAGGGTTATCGGACCGTCCGTCAAGGCAGTTTTGGCTCCCGTTTATTGGAAGCGCTTCTAGATGGTGGAAAGAGTGGGGTTGACATGGGCCTTGCTATTATTCCAGGTGTTATCATTATGTGTACCATGGTCCTTCTCTTAACAAACGGACCGGGACCAGATGGGGTCTACACCGGTGGACTGGGAGAGGGGATTCCTCTCTTACCCTGGATTGGGGAGAAGTTATCCTTTATTCTTACGCCGATCTTTGGCTTTTCGAGCCCCGCTTCTATTGCGGTTCCGATCACAGCACTCGGTTCAGCCGGAGCAGCTGTCGGCATGGCAGGCAAAATGGCTGCTTCTGGCATGATTACGGGGAGCGATGTGGCGGTATTTACTGCCATGTGCATGTGCTGGTCAGGTTATTTATCGACTCATATCGCCATGATGGATGCTTTGGATACTAAGGAAGTCACTGGCTATGCGATTCTGAGCCATACCATTGGCGGACTAGTGGCGGGGGCTGCAGCTAATTTGATCTTTACCCTGATTGGCTAAGCTGTAGCGATACAAGTGCGCCTGTCAATTTAATAGCAATACGAAAGCTTAGCTAAATTTCAGCTGGAATAATCGTAGGAGTTGGTCCTGCCAGTTGCAGTGAGAGATTTGAGCGGCACTCAGTTTCGAGGAGACAGCTTGTCCCTGACCGTCTGTTAAGAAAGAAGAAAACACCGAATGTGAGATCACTAGGGGGCAGAAGATCTGCCGCCATGATCTATCATTCGGTGTCTTTGTTCATTTGATATAGGGTTAATTGTTACTGGTCCGGATTTTTATAGGGGATCTTAAAGAATTTGTTTCAAGAATTCTTGCGTTCTTTCTTCCTGCGGATGGTCAAAGAGTTGGTCAGGATGGGCATCTTCAATGATATAACCCTTGTCCATGAAGACGACACGGTCTGAAACCTCACGAGCAAAGCCCATCTCATGTGTAACGACCACCATGGTCATTCCTTCTTGAGCAAGCTGCTGCATCACTGCTAGCACGTCACCGACCATCTCGGGATCCAGAGCAGAGGTTGGCTCATCAAAAAGCATGATTTCCGGATTCATGGCTAAAGCGCGAGCAATGGCCACCCGTTGTTTTTGTCCACCGGATAAGGATTGAGGATAAGAATCTGCCTTATCGCTTAGACCGACCGTTTCTAGAAGTTGTTTGGCTTTAGCGGTCGCTTCCTCTTGAGTCTGTTTGCCAAGTTCAACGGGTGCTAGGGTAATATTTTCAAGGATGGTCAAGTGGGGGAAGAGGTTAAAGTGTTGAAAAACCATCCCAATATGTTCTCTTGCCTGGTTAATATTGGTCTCGGGCGAGGTGATATCTTGCCCATTAATGGTGATGGTGCCGCCATTAATAGATTCTAACCGGTTCAAGCAGCGTAAGAGGGTAGACTTACCAGAACCAGATGGCCCAATGATACAGACGACTTCCCCTTCTTCAACGGTCAGATCGATTGATTTTAAGACTTGATTCTTTCCGAAAGACTTACTTAAGTGGCTGACTTGGATGATTGACATATTAGTAGACCAGCTCCTTTTCGATTCGTTGAGATAATTTGGTTAAGATCATAATGATCACCACATAGATAAAGCCAACAATGAGCCACATCGACCCTGATTGGTAAGTTCGAGCGATAATGATTCGACCCGTTTGAGTTAATTCAACCAGTCCAATCACTGATAGGATCGAAGTATCCTTTAAAGTAATAACAAATTGATTAATAAAGGAAGGCAGCATCATCTTAAAGGCTTGAGGTAAGATAATCTTCTTCATGGTCGTTTTACGTGAGAGACCTAAGGAGCGCCCGGCTTCCATCTGCCCTTTAGCAATTGACTGGATTCCTCCTCGAACGATTTCAGCGACGTAGGCCGCTGCGTTCAAGCCAAGGGTTAAGACACCAGCGAGCGTATTTTAGAATTGAACACCCGTCATTTGGGGGAGTCCAAAGTAGATAAAGAAGGCCAAAACTAGTAGAGGCAATCCTCGCATAATGTCAATATAGAAGGTGGCAATGGCTGCAAGGAAACGATTGTGACTGGCCTTCATGAGGCCGAGAAGCGTTCCCAGAATAAAAGCCACCAAGAGTGAAATGATTGTAATTAATAAGGTGCTTCCAAGTCCCTTCATGAGGGCTGGAAAGTTGTCTAGGAACTGGCCAACAAAAGAGGTATCAATTTCTTGGACTTGATCGCCTGTGTAACGCTCAATGATTTGGTCATAGATCCCAGATTCCTTAATATTGGTTAGACCGGCATTAAAGCGGTCTAAGAGCTCATGATCGCCTTCTTTGTTAATGGCAAAGCCTAAGTCTAGTAATTCCATCTCTTCGCCAATCAGACGTAAGTCAATCGTGCCAGTCTTCGTGGCATAGGCCATGACGGGATAGTCTTCAATGACGGCCGTACTGTTACCTGAAATGACATCTTGATACATATTGACTGAATCTTCAAAGGTGACCACTTCAAATTGGTAATCCTCTTGCAAACGATTAGCAATATCATGCCCTTGTGAGCCGATTTTAGTCGCAATGGTATGACCCTTTAAGTCTTCAATCTCTTGGATGTCCGAGCTTTCCTTGACTGCAAACATGGATCCCACCTGGAAGTAGGGATCGGAGAAGTCGAAGGATTCCTTGCGCTCTTCGGTAATCCCCATGGCCCCGATCATCCCATCTGCTTGTTGACTCTCGAGTGCTTGGAGGCCGGAAGAGAAGGGCATTAACTCATATTCAATATTAAAATTCTGGTCCTCAGCGATGGCTTCAAGAATTTCAATATCAATACCAATTAACTTACCTGTATTGTCAGTAAATTCAAAGGGGGCATAATCCGTAGCAGTGATGATTGAATACGTCGGTTGTTCTTGGTCCTGGGCTAAGGTGATTTCAGGCCTAAAATGAAGACCTAAAACTGATAAAAGTGCTAGTAGGGTCAGGGTAAAGTGACAAAAGTGCCTTGTTATTTTATTCATTGAGTTTTAATCACTCCTTTCTATTAGTATAAAATTAGGAAAATAAATTTGCAAAAGATAAGCATGTTTTCATGTTTATGGCTTTATATTAGCCTTTTTTAAGGATGTGGTATTCTATTATTTGAAAACTATCATTTAATTGAAAGTCAAAAAGCAGCCTCGCGAGGCTGCTTTTTTGTACAAATCTATAGGCTAAGCAATTTGCCATTTAGCTATGGCTTGTAGGTATTTCTCATTGATGACACTCGTATCACTCAAAAGATCGATCGGGTGTTGGTGCCGGTTGGTAAAGATTAAGAGGACCATCAGCCAGGGAACGTAATAGCAGATCACTCGACCAAAGAATTCACGAATGATGAGGGCCGAGAAGGTCAAATGAGTGTGGGGACCATTCAGCGGAACAACCCGCAAATTGAAGAGGATCTTACCAGGTGTTTGGCCTTTTAAGCTAGCGGTCGCAAGAGTGAAGTATAGGCAATAGATTAGTAAACTAGCGAGTTTAGGAATTAATCCATTGGCTAGAGCGACTTGGTCTAGTCCCAGGAGATTGAATAGCAAGCGCGTGATGAAATGAATCAGAATCCAGTCGACAGCATAGGCGGCGAATCGGATCCAAAAGCCAGCGAAGGCTTCTACTGGCACTTGGTCATAGCCATTTGCAACCAGGTCTTCTTGTTGGCGAACCAGGGCTTGGTCATCGATATCTTGTGGGTGAAATTTTAATTTTGGCTCAGGGGAATGACCGCCTTTAGGAGCGAGGCCTGCTTGGGCTGCTTTCTTGTGGCTTGTTTCTTCAATAGAATTAAGCTTTTCTTGAGAATTAAGCTTTTCTTGCTGATCCTTATTAGCGGACTCAGGGTTTGGCTCTTCAAATTTGGGAGCAGTTGATTGGATCGAATCCTTTTGCTGGGCATCAAGTTTCGGATCAGTTGGTTGGATCGAACCTGCTTGCTGGTCGTCAAGCTGAGTGACTTGGCCCTTAAATCCTGGATCAGAGCCTGAAGGTTGATCGCCAGTTGCTTGGCTAGTCATTGAAGAATGGGGAGAACTTGATTGAACGGTCCTCGCTGACTTAAAAATTTGTTGTAGGGAGGTCTGGTCTAATTTATTTACTTGCATGGTCGAACCCACCTTCCCAGCGGTATTCAACTTTCACTTTTTGTGCCTCTTCAATTCGATTGATCACTTGATCAAATTGTTCAGCATAATTCGGTTCACTCTTCATAAAAGGAGAGAAGAGAGAAGCAAATTTGTCCTTGCTAGAGATTTTTTCAAAGACCTCTGCCCCTTCTAGGTTATTTTCTTCGCGAATCAGATCGATGACTTGACGGTAATATTTAAGATCGTCAATTAATCCATTTTTGACAGCTTGGGAAGCCGTGTAGATCCGACCATCGGCTAATTCACGGACTTGTTCTTCCGACATGCCACGTCCTTCCATCACCACATGGACAAAGCGGTCAAAGCTTTCGTTGATATAATTCTGCATGACCATCTTTTCCTCTTCAGTCATCTCGCGGTGGTTTGATCCCATATCCTTTAAATCACCAGATTTGAAGACGTATTGGTCAATTCCAATTTTCTCAAAGAGCTCTTGCATATTCATACCAGAAGTAATAACCCCAATGGAACCTGTGATAGTTTCGGGAGTGGCATAGATCTTATCAGCTAAGGTCGCAAAGTAGTAACCGGCTGAAGCTGCCACGGCTCCCATGCTGGCATAGACTGGGATATCGCGCTCTGCCATCACTTCTTTGAAGAGGTCATAAGCCTCACGAGTCTCATAGACGGCTCCACCTGGCGTGTCGATTTCTAAGAGGACGGCCTTGATAGTCTCATCTTGCCGAATCTGCTCAATGGTATCGAGGATCAATTCCTGTTGGTAACTAGTAGAATTTGCAGCAATCGCTCCCTTAATCGGGATCACCAAGATCCGCGATTGGTTGTTACCGGGTTCACGTACTTCTTCTTGGAAGCCCGCATCTTTGTTAAAAAGCTGGTTGAAGGACTCACTGGCCAATTTTTCTTCCATAGTTGGCTGATTTTGTGGCTTTAGAGCAGTTGAAAGACTCGCTGCTACGACCAGAATCAAGGCAAAGGCGACAACGATCCATTTCTTTTTATTCATATGCTTCACACCTTTCTGAAATCAGTTTATCATGATTCAATCGCGACCGATAACAAAAACCCTTAAAAATCAAAAAGAACGAGCTTGTGGCTCGTTCAGGAGGGATTATAAGTGATTGGCTTCAAATTGGTCGAGTAGTTGGCGGGCTTGGTCGGAATCTTCCGCTTCCATCAACTGGATGCGGAGATCGTTCGCCCCCTTAAATTCACGGATATAGATCTTGAAAGACCGTCTCAAGGCAGGGAAGGGCTTAAGTTGATACTGGTCAAATAGGTCTAAATGATAACGGAAAAGATCAATTAACTCCTTAGCAGAGTGATCGCGAGCTTTTTGTTCAAAGGCAAAAGGATTCTTAAAGATACCTCGTCCGATCATGATCCCATCGATGCCATATTGGTCTGCTAACTCTTGGCCAATTTGACGGTCGGGTATGTCCCCATTAATGGTGATGAGAGTATCGGGTGCCAGGCGGTCACGTAAGTTAGCAATCTCGCCTATCAAGTCCCAGTGGGCTGGCACTTTGGACATCTCTGTCTTGGTTCTCAAATGAATTGAAAGGTTGGCAATTCCCTGGTCTAGCAGGAGCGAGAGCCAGTCCTGGTATTCACTGATCTTATGATGGCCAAGACGGGTCTTGACGGAGACCGGGATTTCACCTTCTTTGGCTGCATGAATTAAGTCAATCGCTATTTGTGGACGCAAGATCAGTCCAGCTCCTCGACCATGCTTGAAGACATTTGGAGCAGGACATCCCATATTGAGATCAATCCCCGCAAAGCCTTCTTCCCGCATTCCTTTGGCCATTTGAGCAAAGAATTGGGGTTTATCGCCCCAAATATGGGCAACAATCGGCTGCTCACTTTCTACTTTTAATAAGCGCCCGCGCACTGAATCTTGACCTTGAGGGTGGCAGTAGCTTTCTGAATTGGTAAATTCAGTAAAGAAGACATCCGGCCGGCCAGCCTTCGCAATTACCTGACGAAAGCAGACATCCGTGACATCTTCCATCGGGGCGAGGACAAAGAAAGGACGGGGTAAAGTTTGCCAGAAATTTTCGACCATAACGTAGCTCCTTTGTATTTTATTTCCAAGCGAAAAGGAGTGATCTGATCACTCCTTTTAGAGATGGTACTGATTCTTTATAAATATTGAATAGCTTACCATATTTACTGGAAAAGACAAGCCTTAATCTTGGCTACCGCGCTTGGCTTGACGGTCTTTAATCATTGCAGCATCCCTTGCCAAATCAAGGGGACGTTCTGGTGGTTCGAAGAGGTTGTCACCAGGATGCAGAACGCGGACTACCCATTCGGGCTTTATGCGCCAGATATTGCCTTGCACATTGAAGGTGCCCCAATCTTCAATCTCAAAGATACGCTCCCAGGAAGCCTTGATCTTCTCTTTCATTTCAGGATAGAGGCCTTTGTACCGGTCGGTAAATAAGAAGTGGCCACTTTGAATGCCTAAAGCTTGCAATTCCTTCTGATGCGCTTTAGCATCCTGATCATCTTTGGGGATATAGAGATAGTTCAAGACATAGTCCCACTTCATTCCATCAAAGTAGATGATCTCCTCTTTGGGGACTTTGAGACAATAGCAAATCGAATTATATTCAGGCTTCATGCAATACTTGTCCGTAACGGAACCCCAGATAGGGTACTCTGTTCCTTCAGGACGTGGAACGCGCTTTTCAGCCATCTCGACGAAGGTCCGGTAACGGTCCATGAAATACTGGGCATCAGGACCTGTATGTAGGCGGACATAGAGTTCCTTGTTGGTGATTTCACCTTTTTGGATTAACTCAAAGATCGAATTCTCATGTTGACGGGTAAATAGATCAACAAAATCTTCCATATTAGCTCCACCCCTTTGCCTTCATTCTACTTAAATCTACAAGGGTCAGCAAGAGAAAGGGAAGAATGATACTGATTGATTCAAAAAGCAAAAGCAGTATATAAGTTTCGTGGATTCTAGTTTAATAGAATATTTGAAAGGGATTTAAGACAAAATCTTTAAAAACAAGTCATTTTTAAATAAAATTAAGCTGGGATGTGTCTTAACGGCTAGCCTCTTTTCAGAAAGAATCATTCGATTACTTTTCATAAAAACCTTGAATTTATTAGAAATATTTATCAAACCATAGGCAAATTCTTTGCAAAGTTAGAATGATTTTCTTAAAATGGGAAAGTATTAAAGGACTGGAGGAATTTAAAATGACAAAAATGAAAGCAGCAAGATGGTATGCCGCTAAAGACATTCGAGTTGAAGAAATTGAGGTACCAGAAGTTGGTGCTGGACAAATTAAAGTGGCAATTAAATATACAGGGATCTGTGGATCTGACTTGCATGAATATTTAGCAGGCCCAATCTTTATCCCAGCTAATGAGAAGCATCCAATTTCTGGTGTGCAAGCACCTTTAACCATGGGCCATGAATTCTGTGGCGAAGTTGTTGAAATTGGAGAAGGTGTCGAGAATGTAAAGGTGGGCGACCGAGTAGCAATTGAACCCATCATTGCAGAACACGGCTTAATTGGAGATTATAATTTAGACCCTAACTTGAACTTTGTGGGCTTAGCGGCCAATGGTGGCTTTGCAGAGTTCTGTGTTGTTGATGGAGAATTAGCCCATATCATTCCAGATAGCTTGAGCTATGAGCAAGCAGCCTTAACTGAACCGTCAGCGGTTGCTCTTTATGCGGTCCGTCAATCCGCTCTAAAGGCCGGCGATACAGCGGCAGTCTTTGGATGTGGACCAATCGGCTTATTGGTCATTGAATCACTTAGAGCCGCTGGTGCTTCCAAGATCTATGCGGTTGAACTCTCAGAAGAACGTCAAGCCAAGGCTGAAGAACTGGGTGCTATTGTGGTCCGTCCAGAAGAAGGTGAGAGCACGGTGGAAGCGATCCAACGCTTAACAGATGGTGGAGTGGACGTCTCTTATGAAGTGACCGGTGTGCCCGTTGTCTTACAACAAGCCCTTCAATCCGTTCGTAAGGCTGGTGAATGTATGGTGGTCTCCATTTGGGAGAAGGAAGCAGCCATCGACCCGAATGAATTGGCAATTGGCGAGAAGGCCCTTAAGGGAATTATTGCTTACCGTCATATCTTCCCAAATGTGTTAGAATTGATGGAAAAAGGTTACTACTCTGCTGATAAGCTAGTGACCAAGAAGATTAAAGTGGATGATATCGTGGAAGAAGGATTCGAAGAATTAACTCGCGATAAATCTCAAGTTAAGATTTTGGTATCTCCTAAATAAGAAATTAGTAATGGATAAGACAGATAAAGCGGGCCTCATAGAAGGTCCGCTTCTTTTGATAGGCAATAAAAGGGCTAACTGGTATACTATTTCATATAAGAGTCTTTATAGATTCCAAAAAGAAGCATCGGAGGTTCATATGACAGCGATTTATACCAAAAATTATGAAGTGACTCCCGAACAGGCTGCCTCGGCAGTTGGGTCAGGAGACCTACCTGTTCTGGCCACACCGGCTTTGATTGCCTTGATGGAGAATGCTTGTTATACCTACAGCCAGGAAGTATTGATTGAAGACCCTCAGCAGACAAGTGTGGGGGCCAAGATCGAAGTGAACCACCTCTTAGCGAGTCCTATTAAAGGGACGGTTCAGGTGGTTATTGACCAGGTTCACCAAGAAGGGCGGCATATCCATTTTGAGATGACGGCTTATGTGCAGGATAAGAAAGTAGCGACCGGTTTACACGAACGGGTGATTATCGATCCAGACCGCCTCTTAGCTAAAGTGGACGCAAACTTTATTGATGAGGTCTAGTGGCTGAAATGGCTTGGTTGATGACATGTCTTTGTTTGGGAGGCGCTATTTACTGTTATCGGCAGGATCCTCGTACTATTTGGTTAGGGATTTATTTAGTCTTGGGGATTGTCTGCCTCGCCCTAGCGTTAAATTCATACTATCCCCTGGCTATCATGGTGGTTCCTTCACTCCTCATCGTGGCGATTCTTATCTATAATGTGTATGACTTACTAGTAAGACATCAGAAAAACCGAGTCAATATTGCCAGTTTACTTATTCTTTTGATTTTTATCATGATGGTTTATCTAAATGGCTACAAGGGGCAGGAAGGATCTGGACTGTTTTACGGGTTGATTTTGGCAGCGAGCTATTTCTTCTTATTATTTAATGCTTATCTTTTTACGGCGATTGCCGCTGTTTATCATCGAAAGCCTAAGAGGGTCGATGCGATTGTGGTCTTGGGAGCTGGCCTTCGTGGCCGACAAGTTCCCAGTGTCTTGGCCAGTCGAATTAAGCGGGGGATGCAAGTCCTCGATCAATTTCCGCAAGCCATTCTAATCATGTCTGGTGGCCAAGGGGAAGGGGAATCGGTCTCAGAGGCCCAGGCAATGAAGACCTTTGCGACCAATAAAGGAGCTGATCCAGAACGGATCTACCTAGAAGCCAAATCTACTTCCACCTATGAGAACCTAGCTTTTACCAAGCGAATGTTGAAGCCGGGTTCTAAGTTAGCGATTGTGACCAACCACTACCATCTCTTGAGGGCCCTGTTAATTGCACGAGAGCTTGGGATTGAATGTGTGGGTTATGGCGCTCGGACCGCTTTTTTCTTTTCCTTAAGAGCCTTTGTGCGCGAGTTTGCAGGTTATCTCTACCTAAGATGGCGGCTTCATCTGGGGGTGGTGGTCTTGCTAGTTGGACTAGGCTTGTTAGGAGTAAAATAATGGAAGATGAAGCTTTACAAATTGCTTCTCAACCCATATGATAAAAAGAGATGATAATGAGGAGGCATAACGATGGCAAAAGTATATACCCACTATGGCTTATGGTTGCAGGAAGAAGAGGAGAATCAAGTTCGGATTGGCTTGTCTTTATGGGGGCAAGATTCCGCTGGCGAGATCTCTTATTATGAATTACAAGAAGAAGGGGCCTTCAAGAAGGGCGATGCCCTCTTCTCAGTAGAAGGGTCTAAGGCGGTTACTGAACTGGAAGCACCTTTTGATGGTGAAATTGTTCAAGTCAATGAGGTCTTGAGCGCACATCCAGAAGATTTGAATGACAAGGATGAAGATAAGAACTGGTTCGTGCTTGTAACAACAGATCAATTCAAGGCAGAGGATTATTTAGTAGAAGACCAACCAATTGATTAAACTGATGCTAGTGGGAGTTCCACTAGCTTTTTTTGTGGTTGTTTCAATAAGCGCTGTATTTTTTGTAAGGAATCGATCATGCGACTCAATAAACTGAAGTTCATTCATATTCGATTTAAGATAAGCGGGTTGATTATTAACAAATCATTCTACCTTTTAATGTTCGATTGGGGGATACGTTTGGTGTTTCATATCTCCTTCAAAGGCTGAGTAACATTGACTTTAGGCGTTTTCTTTGCTATATTGGCTGAAGAGATTATTAAGGAATTCAGGTGTTGAGAATGAAAAAAGATCACGGCTCTCTATATGGAATTGGAATTGCCATTGGTTTCGTCTTTATCGTGATGATGGTCACCATGGTGAGCCAGTTTTTCACAACCAGTAATGAAGGGGTCCCCCATACACATGCTCAGGACCAAGAAGGGGGAATGGTCTATGAAGTCTTTTCTCTTTATCAGCAAGATCCAATTTCAGTTGATGGCCGGGTTGACTTGATTAATGACAACTCCTATTATTACGACCCAGAAAAAGGAGAAGTGGAGCAAATTGCGGTCCAAGATGGCCAGATGGTTAAGAAGGGGGACCTGCTCTTTAAGTATCTCCAAAAGGGCGACCTACAAGAAGAGATCGAAGATACTCTCCGTGAGCAGACACGGTTATATAATCAACGGGTTTCGCTGATTGATCAATTATCAAAACAGACCGGCCTGCTTTATAACTACCAAGGAGACACCCTAGCAGGTTATTGGGCGCAAGATGGAAACTACTATTATTATGTCAGCGAAGTTATCGGTAAGTCGGGTTTGCCCCTTGTTTCAGACAACCCAGTTGATGAAGCAACTTTTCAAGAGAATGTCCAAGGGCAAACAGAAGGGGCTGATTCGAGTGAAGGTCTTAAGGATGAGATCCGACAAGTCAACCAGCAAATTGAAGAAATTGAGATTAAGCTCTTACGACTTTATAATAAGCAACACGGTGAAGTGAGAGCCGACTATGACGGGAAGGTTATCTTAAATCCTGAAGGGAAGGACCGAACGCATGTACCGCTTGTTCGCATCATTTCCCAAGGGGTACAAGTTAAAGGGTCCGTATCGGAATATGAATTCTACTTATTAGCCAAAGATCTCCCTGTACAAGTCTATGTGAATGCGGAAGATCGGTATGTGGAAGGGACGATTGTTCGCTATGATGAGATTCCACCAGCTAGTCCTGTGAGTGATAAATCGGATAGTCCAGAACCGATTGATCCGGGTCCTGGAGGCATGAACACTGGGACACAATTTGGTTTTGTGGTGTCACCAGATGACTTTATCCAACCTGGTTTTACAGTCAAGATTCAAATGGCTCCATCCGGGATTGTTGTCCCCCAAGAAGCCATCTTGGATGAGGGAGACCAGCAATTCGTCTTTCGCTATGTTGATGGCAAGGCCGTTAAGACCCCTGTCAAGATTCAACAGCAAGGCTTACAGAAAGTTGTCAAACATGGCTTATCAGTTGAGGATCAATTGTTGCTTTATCCTTTTGATTTGAAAGATGGGCAAGTGGTTGAAGTCATGGATCCGGCTGGAATGGATGCCATGGGGGATGACATGATGGAAGAAGGACTAGAATAGGGTGCCAGTATGGAATTAAACACAAGACGACCCTTGATCCAAGTAAGACACTTAGCCAAGTCCTTCCGAAATGGAGACCAGGTCTTGCAAGTGCTCAAAGATATTTCGCTTGATATTTATGAGGGAGATTTTATTTCAGTAATGGGACCATCTGGTTCCGGTAAGTCTACCTTCATTAATGTTTTGGGCTTTCTTGATAATCATTTTCAAGGCGAGTATTTATTTCAAGGGAAGACCGTTTCAGAACGATCAGACCGCCAGATCGCACAATTACGCAACGAGAGCGTCGGTTTTGTTTTTCAAAGCTTTAACTTGATCGCAAATATGTCCGTTCTGCAGAATGTCCGTCTCCCTCTGCTCTATGCGGGTATGTCATCAAGCAAAGCCCATCAGGAAGTCTTACGGGTTCTGGTAAAGGTCGGTTTGAAAGACAAAGTAAATGCGAAACCACATGAATTGTCGGGGGGGCAAAGACAGCGGGTGGCGATCGCGCGAGCTTTAGTCAATCATCCTAAATTTATTATTGCAGATGAGCCAACCGGAGCCTTAGATACCAAGACTTCTGCCAGCATCATGGACATCCTGGCCAACTTACACCGGGAGGACGGGGTGACCATAGTCATGGTCACGCATGATCCGAGTCTCCAACGGTACGCGACTCGACATGTGGTCATGATGGACGGGGCCATTCATGAAGTAGCCCAGCATGAGGCTGAAAAGCTCATCCAATCATTTAATTTGGAAAGTGAGGCAGTGGATGATGAGGATCAGTGAGATACTTAAGGCCTCTTTGGCGACCCTTCGGATGAATGGTCGCCGGACCTTTTTGACCATGATCGGAATTATTATTGGAATTGCGGCCGTCATTACGATCCTCAGCTTAGGTAAGGGGTTTGAAAAGCAGACTCTGGATTCGTTGGCTAAGGATGAAAAGGGAAGACGGAGCCAGATTTTTTATTATAATATCAGTGATTTCGACCAGGATCCTTCTCAGCTGGATCCCTTCTCCAGTCAAAATGTTGACTATATTTCCAGTTTACCAGGAGTGGATGAAGTGAGTCTATCGGGCGAACAAGTCACTGAGGAATATATGGGTATTCGCTACCGCCAGCTAGAAGAATATTATACCGTCGCGATTTCCGAGAGCACTCAATATCGGCTATTAGCCGGCCGTAATTTGAATTTAGCGGATTCAAATGCCAAGATGCCCTATGCGATGATTGATGAGATGACGGCGATGACCTTCTTTGGTCAAGCAGACCAGGCTTTACATAAGGTGCTGACCATTGATAGTCATGACTATACCATCGTTGGGGTCTTTATCCCAGATATAAACCCGGACCAAAACCTGGACCCTATGGTGGATAATGGGATGATGAATATGAATCAACTGGCGATTCCAACTGGAACTTATCGGCGGTTCTCTCTTCAATCGAGCTATAATTATAGTATGAAGGTCTTCTACCAGGATGCTGCTGATATGAAGGGGCTGAACCAAGAGATTAATCAGTACCTCCAGGATAATGGCCATGAGCGAGAGAACGGAACTTATGAGTATTATGATATGACGGAGACGATGGATGAGATTGGTAACCAGTTGAAGATGATCACGCTCTTTATTACTGCGATCGCGGCGATTTCCTTATTTATTGCAGGTGTCGGTGTGATGAATATGATGTATATTTCAGTCGCTGAGCGCACCAAGGAAATTGGGATCAGGCGGTCCATTGGAGCGACCAAGCAGTCCATCCAGTGGCAATTCTTGTTAGAAGGGATTGCGATTACGACCCTTGGAGGGTTGATTGGCTATGTTTTAGGATTTACTATCGCCAAAATCATTGGGAATTTTATCAGCTTCCAGGCAGTCTTTGATATTCCGACCGCTCTTTTGACTGTGGTGATTTCGGTTCTAATTGGGATCCTATCCAGTGTCTTTCCAGCTCGCCAAGCCTCACGTAAGAATGTCATTGAAATTCTAAGATAAGCTAAAGAACCCCTTGCTCGATTGGGATGGGCCTTCTGCAAGCAAAGACTATGTGAGTCAAGTTTGCTGAGAAGGGACCACCATGAGCAAGGGGTTATTGATTTGTGAGGATAGATTGACTTCAACTAATAGACCGATTCGTCGTTGAACCACTGTTGGACCTTATTGAGTAAGGCCTCGTTGTTTTGTTTAACGAGTAGAGGGGAGACCGTGATGCTTCCCTTACGCAAACGGTCGATATCCGTACCTTCCTTGACAGAGACGGTCCGATAATGACTGGATAAATAATAGACCTTCTGTCCATCATAATCCAAGTCTTCGTGGTAGGAGAACTTGCGGGCATCGAGTTCGATTGGAA
The DNA here is from genome assembly GCF_000245795.1 of Facklamia languida CCUG 37842. Taxonomy (GTDB): domain Bacteria; phylum Bacillota; class Bacilli; order Lactobacillales; family Aerococcaceae; genus Facklamia; species Facklamia languida. The sequence continues at coordinate 1,315,196 of NZ_JH601133.1, forward strand.
GGACTTCGACTGGAACTGGAGTCTCCTGCCTAGTAGGCTTGTAGGCCGGGAAGTTTAGATTGATTAAGGTATTATCGGGGAAGACTTTGGCCAATAAAACTTTGAGAACGCGCTTGAGATCGGGAATAATTTCTTGGTAAGCGAGTGAGCCGTCTGGCTGGCGCTCTAAAGAGGTGGCGATAGCAGGGACACCATGTAAGACTGCCTGGCGAGCGGCTGCTACAGTACCTGAGTAATAGATATCTTGCCCAGCGTTCACACCTGCATTAATACCCGTCACGACAAAGTCAGGCTTCTGTTCTTGATAGAAGACATCCATGGCAATATTAACGGTATCCGCGGGCGATCCGTTGACCGTGTAGACTTGGATTCTGTCGGTTGACCGATCTTCTAAATGGGTCAGTGTTAAGGGACGGCGGGTGGTAATAGCATGGCTAAAACCTGATTTTTCACTGTCTGGACAGACGATGCGGACATGACCGAAGAGGCTGAGGGTTGAAGCCAATACATGAATTCCTTGACAGTCGATCCCATCATCATTCGTAACCAAAAAATTTAACATAAGTTCTAGGCTCCTTTTTAATGTTAACTAGAGTATAACAGACCCATGTAAAGATTGTGTAAAGATTCTAGGTTTGACTAAGTGGCTTAACAGCAGTCGCAAGGTCAGAGTGACGGCTGGCTAGAGCAAGCTAGCTTCCCCAGTTATAAAGAACTCGGTTGAAATTTAGATTGAGGAGGTCTTCTCGCCTGATCATAAATTGACCTATCCCATCGTCTGGCCAGTGGATAGGACCTTGGGAATCTAATTGGAGAAGAACAGTATCAAATCCTTGCCAGTCTCTTATTTGCCAGCGGGGGTCTTGATCGTTGAAGGCGGGATAACCACCTATCATGCTGCCATAAGGGTCCCATTGTTCAAAGACCTCATCTTTGAATCCTTCTTGTTCAAGGCTTGAGAGGGGGGCGAGAAAGGCTTGGACGTCTTGGTGAGATCCATAAATATTCCAAAGAGGGGGAATGATTGTTTTTTCAAAGTCGATCGCATAAGCTTGATCGATCGCCAGGGGAAAGGATGGCTTAATCTCCTGGTTATTTAAGGCCATTAAGGACTGGATCTTAGCAGGAGTTAAGGACTGGTGGATCTCAGGATAATGGAGGATGCGCCAGTCCTTCTGGTCAGTGGATCCGATTTGGGGTCCTCGACCGAAATAGGGGTCTGTTTGGCTGATCCAAAATTGGATCAGCCCTTTTTGGGGAAAGCCTTTAAGCGCGTGACCAGCCATCTGCTCATAATTAATTTGAGCGAGCAGCCGCATGGGGTAACCTTCAAGGTCACGTGGCAGGGCCTCTTCTTCTTCCAAATAAGGGATGCCACCCAGCTTGCTTTGGGTCAAGTTGGACTCATCTAATGGACTTAGGGTGAGATCTAGCCGCGGATGATTAAACTGTTGGCGGAATAGCTGGACTAAGTTGGGATAGTTTGGCATGGTTCGTCTCCTTGATCTTCGATGGCTTCATTATAGAGGGCGATTGTATGAAGTACAAGGTAGATGACCTGAACCTTCAATCCTCTGGTTTCAGTAAAAATCTGTTTATAGTCTACATTTGCAGGTTAAAGACTGGCCCTTAAAGAATAATTTCATGAGAATTATTAGGCTTTGGTCAAAGGCTTGCCTAATTAGAAGGTAAAGCGTTATCATACTGTTAAGACAAGTAATGCGAGAGGAGTTTAACCATGATTCATTTTGATATTCCAGGTCGTGAGCAAGTCGAACTTGCTTATTTAGTTTTGGATTTCAATGGGACTTTAGCGTTTGATGGGCAGTTTATTGCGGGTGTGCCAGAATTACTCACTCAATTGGCTGAACAATTAAAGATCTATATCTGCACGGCGGATACTTACCAGACTGTCCAAAATCAGTGCCATTCTCTGCCGGTTGAGGTCAAGACGTTTCCTCAAGGGCAAGCAGCAGCAGCTAAGTTAGAGATCGTTGAGCAGCTAGGGGCAGACCAGTGTGTAGCCATCGGTAATGGTTATAACGATCTACTAATGATTAAACAAGCTGCCTTATCGGTAGCGGTGATCGAGGGAGAAGGCACTTATGGACAATGTCTCTACCACAGTGATATTGTCTGTCGATCAATTGGGGAAGCCTTGGATCTCTTAAATCATCCTCAGCGGATCAAAGCGACTCTACGCCATTAATTCAAGATGGAGATTGATAAATGATGAAATCATGGGAACAATTTCGGTATGCCCTTCAAATCGATTTGCCCATTGCTTTGACTTATATTGCCTTGGCGATGGGGTTTGGGGTTATGATGACGGCTAATGGCTATAATTGGGTCTGGGCTGGGGCTTTAAGTCTTTTTGTTTATTCCGGCTCTATTCAATTTATGGCTCCAATTATGTTAGCGAGTGGGGCTGATTTATTGGGGACTGCTATTTTGACACTAATGGTGAATTTCCGTCTGCTTTTCTATGGTATCAGCCAGTTACAGCGTTATCGTGGAATCCAATGGTTCAAGAAGCTGTACCTCATCTTTGCTCTAACAGACGAGACTTTCTCATTAGTGAGTCAAGATTATCTTCCTGTCGGAATTGATCAAGAGCGTTTCTACTTTAATGTGACGATTCTCAATCATTTTTTCTGGATTTCGGGTTCAATTTTGGGGGCTCTCGTTGGAGACTTGCTACCCTTTTCAACACAAGGCATCGAATTCTCCCTAACAGCTCTTTTTCTAGTGGTGGTGATCAACCAATGGGAAGCAACACAGAACCATCGGCCTGCCATCTATGGGCTCATTGGGGGAGTAGTGATGTTGGGGGTTCTAGGACCTGACCAATTTATTGTCCCTGCCATGTTAGCGGCGATTACCATGATTCTAGTGGAGCACCGCTTGAAGGGAGGGCGTCCCGATTATGTTTAATTGGTATAGTGTTGGTTTGATCGCGTTGATGGCCCTTGTTACCTTTATGATTCGACTCTTTCCCTTTATTGTCTTTAAGAAGCGGACGCCCTTGTGGGTGATTTATCTCGGACAAGTCTTTCCTTACTCGATTATGATCCTTCTATTCCTATACTGCTTGAAGGATGTCAACTGGCTATCCTCGAATGGAGTGGCTTCTCTTATTGCTTGCATGGCAGTTGTCTTAGTTCATAAGTGGCGGCACTCGACCATTCTATCGGTAGCAACCGGAACCGTGGTTTATATGGTGCTGGTACAGGGAGTTCTAGCTGGGTAAGGATGACCGTCGACTTGTCGATCCGCGCTAAGAAGCGTACACTATTATTGATTGCCACTAATTGAAAGAATAATAGAAAAGGATGATACCATGATTGATCAAGAACTCTTGCAGCAATTTGAAGCGAAATTTAATAAGCCTTGCCGTAATCGAGCAAGTCGTCATGCCATTGCGCGGGTGGGTTTACAGGAAGCGAGTCTGAATAATAATGCGATCCGTAAGCACCCCTTTGTCTTCTCGCACGAGACGCAGCATGGCAAAATTACTAACCAAAAGGCAACCGGACGGTGCTGGATGTTTGCAGCTCTTAACACGATGCGGGTTGGGACCATGGAGCAATTAAATCTTGAGACCTTCGAATATTCGCAAAATTATCCACTTTTCTGGGATAAGTTAGAACGGTCTAATTACGTATTAGATTCAATTATTGAAACAGCTGATCAACCGCTGAATTCGCGACTCGTTTGGCATTTGTTGCAACAACCCATCCAAGATGGAGGTCAGTGGGAGATGTTTGCGGGCATCCTCACAAAATATGGAGCTGTCCCAAAAGAAGTGATGCCTGAAACTTATCATTCATCGAATACGGCTGGCTTAAATTCACTTTTGACGAATAAGTTACGCGAATTTGCAGCCCGGCTGCGGCAGATGCATGAAGCAGGGGCCGATCGGTCGCAACTCCTAGCTAAGAAGGAAGAGCAGCTCTATTTTATCTACAGTGTTTTAGTCAAGGCCTTGGGGCAAGTGCCTACCGTTTTTGATTATGCTTATCGAGACAAAGATAACCAATATCACAAGTTATCTGGTATTACCCCGCAAGAATTCTTTAAGCAATATGGTGGGGTTCAGCTGGAAGAGATGGTCAGCTTAATCAATGCACCAACTCAAGATAAGCCTTTTGGCAAGCCCTATACGATTCAATATCTAGCTTCGATTGCTGAAGCCAAGCCAATCAAATATTTGAATGTCCCAATTGATGTAATGAAGCAAGCAGCAGTCGATGCCATTAAGAGTGGACAGCCGGTCTGGTTTGGTTGTGATGTTGGAAAGTTTTCAGAACGCAAGTATGGCATAATGGATGATGAGATGTATGCCTATGCAGACACCTTGGGGGAAAGCTTTACCTTGAGTAAGGCGGAAAGACTGGATTATAGTGCCAGCATGCTAACGCATGCCATGGTCTTTGTCGGAGTTGATCTGGATGATCAAGGACAACCCCTCACTTGGAAAGTTGAGAACAGTTGGGGCAAGACATCGGGCGATGAAGGGATCTATTCGATGTCTGACAAATGGTTCGAGGAATATACCTATCAGATCACTGTTCCCCGTCAATTTATCCCAAGTGAATGGTTGGAGGATTATGACCAAGAGGCCATCAAATTAGAACCATGGGATCCAATGGGGGCCCTCGCTTACTTAAATTAAAAAGAATCCATTATGACCTGGCCCCAAAAGTTAGACCAGAACATCTAACTTTTGGGGTCACTCTATTAGCCACCCTGGGGTGGCTATTTTTGTTTTCATAACAGGGTGAATTATTTTTTCAAGATTTTATCAGAAGAAAAATAATATTACTTAAATAAATTTATCATGAATTGGTAGCGGTTTAAATGGCGGTATTATCCAATAGATCTTTCTAGCCATTTCTTAAATTATTCTTTTTAAGAATAATATTTGAAATTTAGGCTTGATTTTTATGAAATCTATGATAAATTATTAAAAACAAATGAAATTAAAGAAAAGAAAATGAACGCTTTGCAACAACAAGTAAGATTTTCAACTTTATATCTCATTTTTTTATCATGCAAAGCAATCGATGAGATTCGCAGCGTATGGAATGTAAAAGGAGGAAATTGTGAATGAAGCATACATTAAAAAAAGCTTTTGTTAGTTTTGCGGCTGTCTTGGCCTTAGGGTCAGTGGTTGCTCCCCTTGCTGCAAGTGCGCAAGAAGAAGGGGAACTTGGAACTGAATTTAAAGCAACTTATTTATCAGACCCATCGACCTTGGATTATATCTTTACCCAGCGTCAAACAAACTCAATGCACGCAGTCAACTTTGTTGAGGGTCTGTATGAGAATGACCAATATGGTAATTATATTCCAGCAGCTGCTGAATCGCATGAAGTTTCTGAAGACGGCTTGACCTATACTTATAAGATCCGTCCAGGAATCAAATGGGTCGATATGAACGGAAATGAATATGCTGAGACGACGGCCCATGACTGGGTGGCAGGCTTGAAGCATGCTGTCGATGTTCAATCAGAATTATTACCGATTGTGGCAGATTCCATTGCCGGCTTGGCAGATTATATTAATGGGGATATTACAGACTTCGAGGAAGTTGGGGTTAAAGCCTTAGACGATTATACCCTCCAATATACTTTGACAAGACCAGAGCCTTACTTCAATTCAAAAACAACCTACGGTATTCTATACCCTGTGAACCAAGAATTCTTAGATGCAGTCGGTGAAGACTTTGGTTCCCTGTCTCCTGACTCCATTCTATATAATGGGCCATTTATCTTAACGAATCTGACAGCTAAGTCACAGATTGAGTATATTAAGAACGAGGCTTATTGGGATAAGGATAATGTTCATTTAGACCTAGTTCAATATACCTATAACGATGGTTCAGACCCCGAAGTGTATTACCGACTTTTCCGCGATGGTGCCGTTTCTTCTTTCCGTGTCGATCCGACCCTGCCTATCTATGGGGACGTTCAAAAAGAATATGAAGGTTACATTACCCAACAACAACGTACAGGAACGGCCTTCATGGTTCAATTCAACCTTAACCGGATTAAGCACGAAGCAACTGGCAAGGAAAGCAATAAACAACATGAAGATACGCGCCAAGCTTTGCTAAACAAGAAGTTCCGTCAAGCAATCATGTTTGGTTTTAACCGCCATACCTACCTGTCTCAACGCTATGGTGAAGAGTTTGCCGAAGCGGATATGCGAAATACTTTAGTTCCACCTGAGTTCGTCAATATAGGGGACCAGACTTTTGGTGAAGTGGTGGCTGAAGAGTTAGAAGCACTCAACTCAGATTTATATGCTGGTGTTGATTTAAGTGATGGACAAGATGCCTTCTATGACCCCGAAAAGGCGAGTGCACTATTCGCTGAAGCCAAGGAAGAATTAGAAGGGGAAGGGGTTGAATTCCCAATCCAAATTGATTTCCCTGTTCTAGAATCCGTTCCATTAGACGTCAATAATGCTAAGTCCTTCAAATCTTCAATTGAAGATGCCTTAGGTGCAGAGAATGTGCAGGTGAATATTGTCCTACTGGCACAAGATCCTTATTACGCTGCAACCTACTACGCAACCGTCGCTTCAGAAGTTGATTACGATATCACGTCTGCATCAGGATGGTCGCCAGATTATCTTGACCCATCTTCTTATCTTGATATCTATGGTCCAGTTGACGGATCCTTTATCGTGAATATTGGCTTCGATCCCATTCTTAAAGAAGGAGCAGAAGATCCCTATGCTGAAGCCAGAGAAGCAACGGGACTTTATGAGTATCAGAAGTTAATTGATGAAGCTGCAAGTATTACGGATGATCTCGATGCACGTTTTGCAGCCTATGCCAAGGCGCAAGCTTATCTAACTGATGAAGCCATTTCTTTACCAGTGTATACTGGTGGCTCTAGCTTACGTGTTACGAAAGTTGTCCCATTCTCTGGACCTTATGCTTACGCAGGATCTAGTAGCGATAAGTTCAAATACGTGAAAGTCCAACAAGAACCAGTTTCTTATGAACAGTGGGAAGCGGCTTATGAGGATTGGGCAGCTAATAAGATCAGCGGGTCAAGCATCTCTTCGAACGCGAACGATGGTGAAGAGGATAGTGAAGAAACGTCTGAAGAATCAGTCAATGAAGATGAGAGCAGTGAAGAAGCTGCTGAATAATCAAGTTTAAGGGCCGTTCTAGAAACGGCTCTTTTTTTGTGCCCACTAATAATGATAAAATAATGAAAAGAAAATATGAAAGCGTATTATAAAGCGCTTTTAATTGGTGAACACTGCATTTAAAAATGAAAAAATATTAAAATGGATATAAAAAGAGATAAGAAAATAAAAAATGAAATAATTGAAAAAACAATCAAAAAACCTGTTTTATAGCGAACTAGGAAATCGATTCGAAATAAAAAATGATAAAAACACCCTATAAAATGAGCAAAATATTAATTATTATTAAAATTTACAGAAAAATGAGTAAGATCCTCATAATGAGTTGACAGCGTTTTCATTATTTGCTATTATGTATCCATAATCAATGCTGAAAGTGAGGGAAAAGAAAACCAGCAATTTTAGCAATGTTGGACGTCGCAGTGTTTTATTAAAGGAGGAAATTTAAGAATGAAGAAAAGCTTGAAAAAAACCTTACTTGGTTTTGTGGCTGCTTTAACTTTGAGCTCAGTTGTAGCACCTATCGCGAGCTATGCTCAAGAAGAAGGGGATTTGGTTCCAGAGTATAAGATGACTTATCTTACTGACCCTACTTCTCTAGACTACACTTTCTCGATGCGTGACATCAATACCAACCATACTGTGAACTTTATCGATGGTCTTTATGAGAATGACCAATATGGTAACTACATTCCAGCGGTTGCGGAATCTCACGAAGTATCTGAAGATGGCCTCACTTATACCTACAAGATTCGCCCAGGCGTAATGTGGGTGGATATGAACGGAAACGAATATGCTGAAACCACAGCACATGACTTCGTTACTGGTCTAAAGCATGCGGTCGAAGCTCAATCTGAAATGTTACCAATCGTTTCTTCATCAATTAAAGGATTACAAGATTATATCGATGGTAAGATTTCGGACTTTGAAGAAGTAGGTGTTAAGGCAATCGATGATTATACTCTTGAATATACATTGAATAAGCCAGAGCCATACTTTAACTCTAAGACTACCTACGGAATTCTTTATCCAATTAATCAAGAGTTCTTAGATTCAGTTGGAGAAGACTTTGGTTCTCTATCGCCAGATTCCATTCTTTATAACGGAGCTTTCCTATTATCTAACTTAACAGCGAAATCTCAAATTGAATACGTTAAGAATGAAATGTATTGGGATGCGGAGAATGTCTTCTTAGATCTTGTTCAATTCACTTATAATGACGGATCTGACCCAGAAGTCTTCTACCGTCTCTTCAAGGAAAATGCGGTTTCTGCCTTTGGAGTGAACCCAACCCTACCTATTTATGATGATGTGAAGCAAGAGTTTGATGGGTTCATTACTCAAGCTCAACGGACTGGGTCATCATTCCTTCTCCAATTCAACCTTAACCGGATTAAACATGAAGCAACAGGTAAGAGCGATGAAGCACAACACGAAGCAACTCATAAAGCTTTACTTAACAAGAAATTCCGTCAAGCTTTAATGTTTGGTTTTGACCGTCACACTTACATGACTCAAATCTTTGGTGAAGAATTTGCCGATAATGATATCCGGAATACTCTTGTGTCACCTGAATTCGTTAACGTTGGCGAAGAAACATTTGGTCAAGCAGTCACTCGTCACTTACAAGAAATGGATCCTGAGCTCTATGGTGATATTGACTTAAGCGATGGTCAAGACGGCTTCTATAACCCAGAAAAAGCTGCTAAATTAATGGAAGAAGCTAAGGCTGAGTTAGAAGCTGAAGGGGTTGAATTCCCAATTCAATTGGATATGCCTGTATTAGAAAGTGTACCAAACTCTGTTAACCTTTCTAAATCATTAAAGGCAACCGTTGAAGATGCAATTGGTAGCGACAATGTGGTTGTGAACCCTGTTCTACTTAACCAAGATGCTTATTTAGCTGCAACCTTTAACGCAACTGTTGCATCTGAAGTGGACTATGACATGACCAATGAATCTGGTTGGATTCCTGACTACTTAGACCCATCTACCTTCTTGGACATTTACCTACCAACTAATGGTACTTTCCTTGTTCCAATTGGATTTGACCCAATTGTAAGAGAAGGACAAGAAGATCCTTATGCCGAAGCACGTGAAGCATCTGGCTTATTCGAGTATGCTGAACTGGTTAAGGCTGCAAATGACATTACCGATGATTTAGATGCACGTTACGATGCTTATGCGAAAGCTCAAGCTTGGTTGACGGACTCTGCGATTATCATCCCAATCCGTACAGGTGGTTCAGGCTTACGTGTAACAAAAGTTGTTCCATTCTCTGGACCATATGCATACGCGGGTACCGGTAGTCAAAAATTCAAATTCTTCAAGGTTCAATCTGAGCCTGTTTCATATGAGCAATGGGAAGCTGCCTATGAAAACTGGCATGCAAACAAGGTTGACGGTTCAAGCATCTCTTCACAAAAAGCGGAAGATTCAGAAGAATCTGAATCAGCTGAAGAGATGGAATCTGAAGAAATGGAAGCTGAAGAAACAAAAGAAGAAGCAGCAGAAGAAACAGAAGAAACAGAAGAAGAAGCAGCAGAAGAAACAGAAGAAGCTGCAGAATAATTAAAAATAGATAACTTTGGTTAGGACCACCAGTGTAAGCACTGGTGGTTTTTATTTGTTAGTAGAATGTGCAGATTTTAAAATGGCGGGTAATTAAATAAAACTGAAGTTATTTATAAAATAGAGTGATAATAAGGTTAAAAAACAATAAAAAAATATTGACAACGTTTTCATTACTTGTTATGATGGTTTTACCATATAATGAAAGAGAGGTTAATTATTGAAGATTGTTGTTGTTGTTTGATCAATAGCTTGAGCAAGGAGGAATTGCTGAATGAATAAATTCTTTAAGAAAGCCTTTATTGGATTTGTCACAACGCTTACATTGGGGGCAGTGGCTGCGCCGCTAGCAGCGGTTAAGGCCCAGGAAGAGGTTGGAGAATTAGATCCTAATTTTAAGGCAACCTATCTACTAGACCCAACAACATTGGACTATACTTTTACTTCTCGTAACTCAAATACACAACACGTTGCCAATTTTATTGATGGTCTTTATGAGAACGACCGCTACGGGAATTATATCCCAGCTGTGGCAGAGTCCCATGAAGTTTCTGAAGATGGATTAGTTTATACCTATAAGATTCGCCCTGGTGTGATGTGGGTGGATATGAATGGGAACGAATATGCTGAAACAACTGCTCATGACTTTGTAACGGGCTTGAAGCATGCGGCTGATACACAATCCGAATCGCTTCCAATCGTTTCAGATTCAATCGCGAATTTACAAGCTTATATCGATGGTGAAATAACAGACTTTGAAGAAGTTGGGGTAAAGGCACTTGATGACTATACCTTAGAATATACATTGGCGCGCCCCGAACCTTACTTCAACTCTAAGACGACTTACGGTATTCTCTATCCGATTAACCAAGAATTCTTAGATTCTGTTGGCGATAGTTTCGGCTCTTTATCACCTGACTCCATTCTTTATAATGGGCCATTTATCTTATCAAACTTAACAGCTAAGTCACAGATTGAGTATCTTAAGAACGAAGCATACTGGGACAAAGACAATGTCTTCTTAGACTCTGTCACTTATACTTATAATGATGGATCAGACCCTGAAGTCTTCTATCGACTCTTTAAGGATAATGCAGTATCTTCATTTGGGGTCAACCCAACCCTCCCAATTTACGGTGATATCCAAAAAGAATTCGGTGATTACATCACTCAACAACAAAGAAAAGGGTCAACCTTCCTCCTTCAATTTAACGTAAACCGGATCAAGCATGAAGCGACTGGTAAGAGTGATGAAGCGCAGCACGAAGCAACGCATATGGCGATTCTCAACAAGAAATTCCGTCAAGCAATCAACTTCGGCTTTGACCGTCATACTTATATGACCCAACAATTTGGTGAGGAATTTGCGGATACAGATATCCGGAATACCTTGGTTCCACCAGAATATGTTAATGTGGGTGAAGAAACATTCGGTGAAGCAGTCGAACGTCACTTAAAAGAAATGGATCCTGAATTATATGATGACATTGACTTAACGGACGGACAAGATGCCTTCTATAATCCTGAATTGGCTGCTAAATTAATGGCTGAAGCTCGTGAGGAGCTCGAAGCAGGAGGGGTTGAATTCCCAATTCAACTAGACCTTCCAGTTCTTGAAAGTGTACCAAATGCCGTTAACCAAGCGAAGTCATTGAAAGCAACCGTTGAAGACTCATTAGGTAGCGACAATGTAGTGATTAACCCTGTACTCTTGAATCAAGATGCTTATTATGCAGCAACATTCGATGCAACTGTAGCCTCTGAAGTGGACTATGACTTTACGAATGAATCTGGTTGGATTCCAGACTTCCTAGACCCTTCAACCTTCTTGGATATCTATGATCCTTATCTAGGAACCTTCTTAGTTGCAATTGGTTTCGACCCTATTATTAAGACAGGACAAGAAGACCCCTATGCTGAAGCGAGAGAGGCTTCTGGTCTACTTGAATATGGAGAGCTTCTAAAAGAAGCGAATGCTATCACAGATGACTTAGATGCACGTTTTGATGCTTACGCTAAGGCTCAAGCTTGGTTGACAGATTCTGCTATTGCTTTGCCAATCCGGACAGGTGGCTCTTACTTGCGTGTTACTAAGATTGTTCCATTCTCTGGTCCATATGCTTACGCAGGTCCAGGTGCTGAACGCTTCAAGTTCGTCCAAGTGCAAGCGGAACCTGTTTCAATGGAACAATGGCAAAAAGCCTTTGATGACTGGTCAGCAAACAGAGTGACTGGATCAAGCGTTTCTGCCAAAAAGGAAGAAGCTCCTGCAAATGATTCTGAGATGAGTGAAGAAGAATCCGCTGAAGAAACGGAAGAAACAGAAGAGTCAGCAGAGGCCGAAGAAAGTGAAGAAAGTATGGAAGAGACTGAAGAAATTATGGATGAATCAAGCGAAGCTGAGGAAGAAGCACCCGCTGAAGAGTCAGCTGAATAAGCTTGAAGCCCCCCAAGTGAACTGCGACAAGCGAGCACATTTTGTGCTCGCTTTTTGTTCATTAAAAAAGGTGATCCTTATCTATTTAAGCAGACAAATAGTTTTTAAGTTATACAACTTATAATCAAAACCCTATAAAGCTTAATTTAATCTACTTCTAATGAAAATGAAAGTAATGGAAAAATGATTTAGCCAATTCAAAAAATTTTAAAATTCAAAGTTTATTGAAAAATAGCTAGAAATCAGCCTTTAAATTGTGTACTATAGGTATAGCACGAGCGAGCTAAGGATTCATAATTGGACCTTCCACTTTTAAGCAAGTGAAAAGAGTCTTTTTTTATTTTCAGAAAAACTAGCAATTATTATATTTTTGGCTTATAATTATTAAAATCGTGTAAAAAAGCTCTATCCCTGATTAGATTCTAAATAAAATCCTTTTAATGCATTGACAGCGTTTTCAACGGTTGTTATGATGGGATTATCTCGGAAGCTGAAAGTGGGGGGACTATCGATAAAATTAAATTGGAAATGACTTGTCGTGAGGCAGATTAAATGCAAGGAAGGACTCATTTCTGATCTGCTGGGACCAATTTTTGAGAGAATGGAATTTACAATTCTATCATGAATAGGCGTTCTCCCTTTTGTTTTGTCGTACATTCGGGGGCGTGACCAAGGTCTTGCGACTTGGATACTAGAGCGGTTGATGATTAAGGGCGGTGATATGGATAGTGCATACGGATAAACAGATAGAAAACTACATTCTGAATGACAGTAGGTCAAAGAATGTTTTGATGACTGCTATCATTTATGCAGGCCCTCATCACTGAATCAACCAAAGCCTCTAGTGAATTAGTGGGGGGAGAGAAGTTTAGAAGAGTAGATAGATTGGTGAGTTGATTGGACAGCTTGCCTCATGACAAGCGTATTTATTGTATTTTTTACAGCCACAGGTTAATTGCTGATTAACCGTTTGATCAAAGAGCTTGCTCTTTAATGTTAATTTTTAGGAGGATTCATATATTATGGGAAGATATATATTTAATCGGATTCTTCGGTCACTATTCTCAATCTTTATGGTTACAACTTTACTTTATTTAACCGTATATACGCTAGTGCCGAGAAATTCCATTTTCAAGGATGACCCAGCCATTACGAAGCTAAAGTCTCAACCTGATAAGTTATTAGACTATCAGAATAATGCCTTCGAACGGATGGGCTACCACGACTATTTAAACCAAAGAGAATTCCAATCTCTCATTCAGGAGGATTACCCTGAATTCCAAAATAGCGAAAGTCCTGAAAGTAAGAAAATCGTTGAAGAATGGAACAAAAAGAATAAAGAATGGTCTGTCGGACAGTTGCCGATTTCAGGTGCCTACTTTGCAACAAACGATATTTCAATTGGTATCCGGGTCTTGAACTTCTACAAAAACCTATTCGAATTTGATCATCCATGGCGCGTAAAGGACCCTGAAAATCCTGACCTCAAACGGGGCTATCAAATTACCCATGATGAGACGGTTGGATGGGCTTTAACGGGATCTGGGACAAAATATTATTACCAAATCTACTTCAATGACAAATTCCCCTTCATCCATCAGAACTTCCTGAAAATGCACCTAGGAATTTCTTACCCAACATTTGCTGGAGAGCCAGTAGAGGATGTCATTACGGATAAACAAGGGCGGCCAATGACTTCAGAAGTGACCTTGGAAGATGGTAAGGTCTTCAAGTCTTCATTAAACCCCTACACACGTTTCTACAAGCCAACAGCTGAAATTACGCCAACTGAGAAGCGGATGTTTGAAGGTAATTATGCTGGCGCTGAGAATGTCAACAGTGATCCATCCATGATGGGAATTTCATTCCGAAATGGGATTGTTTCACTCATCTTACTGTACCTTATTGCTATTCCGATGGCATCGCTAATGGCCCGCTACAAGGGGCAATGGGTAGATAAGTTAGGAACCGTTATTATCACACTACTTATCGCTATTCCAGCCTTAGCCTTGATCTTCTTTGGTCGCTATATTGGATCCAATTGGTTTGGACTACCGGACTTATTCCCAATCTTAGGACCGAACAATGTTAAATCTTATGTGATGCCGATTATTGTCTTAGCTGTCCTAGCCCTCTCAGGATCCGTTATGTGGATGCGTCGCTATATGGTGGACCAACAGTCATCAGACTATGTTAAGTTCGCTCGGGCGAAGGGTCTAAGTGAACGTGAGATTTCACGTAAGCATATCTTCCGGAATGCCTTTATTCCAATTGTCAACGGTATTCCAGGTGCGATTATCTTTACAATCACGGGTGCAACCATGACGGAGCAAGTCTTCGCTATTCCAGGTATGGGTAAGATGTTGCCAGATGCGATCTTAGCACACAATAACCCAATTATTATTGGTTTAGTCTTCATCTTCTCTGTTCTCGGTGTTGTATCCATCCTATTTGGTGATATTGCCATGACCCTAGTCGATCCACGGATTCGACTAAATGTGAAGGAGGATAAATAATGGAAGAAATTACAAAAGGAAATGATTCATCATTTGTCTTCGTCGAGACGAATGAGAAAGAAGCAGAAAAAATTGAATCACCCAAATACTCTTATTGGGAATCTGTATGGAGAACCTTTGCTAAGAGTAAAGTGACGATTTTCTTCCTGTTTGTCATCCTCGCGATCATATTGATGTCCTTTATTCAACCTCTCTTCTCTGGTTATGATCCAATGGACACGGCTAAGATTAATGATTTATCTGCTCGTTATATTGAGCCAAATTCTGAATATTGGTTTGGTACCGATGCGAATGGGCAATCGCTCTTTGATGCTGTTTGGTCAGGCGCTCGGACTTCCATCTCGATTACTGTTTTGGCAACATTTATTACCACTGTAATTGGGGTTGTCGTAGGAGCTTATTGGGGGATGTCTCAAAAGATTGACGTCTTCATGTTGGAAATCTACAATATCTTCTCAAACATCCCAATGCTTCTCATCGTGATGGTTCTTGCCTACTCTTTAGGGAATGGTTTCTGGAACTTGCTCTTTGCGATGACAGTCACTTCTTGGATCTATACAGCCTACTTTATTCGGGTTCAAGTTATGATCATGCGGGACCGTGAGTATAATATGGCGTCTAGAACCTTAGGAACACCGGCAGGTCGGATGATCTTTAAGAACATCTTGCCTTACCTCACTTCAGTTATTACCACTGATGTATCCCGGGTCTTGCCTGGCTTCATTTCAACCGAGACTTTCCTTTCCTTCGTTGGGGTCGGTTTAAGTGCCGATGTCGTATCGCTAGGGGGACTCATTAACAAGTATTCGACCAACCTTTCATCTAAGCCATATCTATTCTGGATTCCAGTTTCTGTGCTTGCCTTGATTTCGATCTCCCTTTATATTGTGGGACAAGCCTTGGCAGACGCAACCGATCCTAAGAATCACGTATAGGAGGACTCAATCATGACAGAAAAAAATAAAATTTTAGAAGTAAGAGACCTTTATGTGAAGTTTAAGGTTCGGGATACTGAATTAACGGCTATCCGTGGAATCGATTTGGATCTCTATGAAGGAGAAGTGTTAGCCCTTGTAGGGGAATCAGGTTCTGGTAAATCGGTTCTAACTAAGACCTTTACAGGAATGCTCGAAAAAAATGGTTACATTCCTTCAGGTAAGATTGTCTATAACGGACACGAATTACAGGACTTAAAAACGAACCGTCAATGGTTGAAATATCGTGGTAAAGAATTAGCGACTATCTTCCAAGACCCAATGACTTCACTAAACCCTGTTCGGACAATTGGTGTACAAATCACTGAAGTCATTACTAAACACCGTGGTATTTCAGGTCAGGAAGCGAAGAAAATTGCCATCGACTTGATGGACCGGGTAGGTATTCGTGAACCTGAAAAACGTTTTGATGATTATCCATTTGAATACTCTGGTGGAATGCGTCAGCGGATTGTCATTGCGATTGCGCTAGCATGCCGTCCACGTGTTCTCATCTGTGATGAACCGACAACGGCCTTAGACGTGACCATTCAGGCTCAAATCTTGAATCTCTTGAAAGACTTGCAGAAAGAATATGAATTTACCGTGATCTTTATTACCCATGACTTGGGTGTTGTGGCTCAAATAGCCGATCGGATTGCTGTTATGTATGCAGGCCAAATTATTGAGACAGGAACGGTAGAAGATATCTTCTATGACCCACGTCACCCTTATACATGGGCCCTCCTATCCTCCTTACCTCAATTATCTGATCAGAATGATGACCTTTATTCCATCGCAGGGACCCCACCTTCTCTATACAATGAGATCAAGGGAGATGCCTTTGCACCACGTAGTCCTTACGCAATGCAGATTGACTACGAGGAAGAACCCCCTTCATTCAAGATCTCTGATACCCACTATGCGAAGACATGGTTGTTAGATCCGAGAGCTCCAGAAGCAGAGATGCCGAGCGTTATTCAAGATCTCCATGAGAAATTAGTAAAAGTGCATGCTACTGATGCGGTATTGAGAGAGGAGTCATTACATGACGAATAATGAAAAAGAAGTTCTAGTATCCGTTAAAGACTTAGAGATTTCTTTCGGTGAAGGAAAGAACCGCTTTGTAGCAGTTCAAGATGCAACCTTTGATGTATTTAAGGGAGAAACTTTCTCACTCGTAGGGGAATCTGGATCTGGTAAAACGACGATTGCACGTGCGATTAACGGAATTAATAAGACCTCAGGTGGCGAGATTTACTTTAAAGGTAAGCGCATCAACACTCGTTTAAGTACTGAGGAAAGACGGAAGCTCATCTCTGAAATTCAAATGGTCTTCCAAGACCCTTCTGCGTCCTTAAATGACCGTGCAACGATTGAATATATTATTTCAGAAGGTCTTTATAACTTTGGTCTCTTTGAGAATGAAGAAGATCGATTGAGAAAAGTTGAAAACATTCTGGAAGAAGTAGGTCTGTTGTCTGAGCATATGTACCGTTACCCACACGAATTCTCTGGTGGTCAGAGACAGCGGATTGGGATTGCTCGTGCTTTGATTATGGAGCCAGACTTGATCCTAGCGGATGAGCCAATCTCATCCTTGGACGTGTCGGTCCGTGCTCAAGTCCTCAACCTCTTGCGTAAATTCCAAAGAGAAAAAGGTTTGACTTACATCTTTATTGCGCACGACTTGTCAGTAGTTCGTTATATTTCAGACCGGATCGCCGTTATTCGGAATGGGCGCATTCTAGAAGTAGCGGAGACGGAAGAACTATTCAAGAACCCTATTCACCCTTACACCCAAGCCTTATTATCAGCTGTTCCGATTCCAGACCCTCAATTGGCACGTAAGGTTCAGTTGAAGATCTATGATCCGAATATGCATGATTATGAAACAGATAAACCGACTATTAAGGAAGTCTTACCAGGTCATTTTATTTACTGTAATGAAGCGGAATTTGCTAAGTACCAAGAACAATACCATGCTTAATCCTAAGCAAGAGCGCCCACATGGCGCTTTTTTTGGCGTCTGTCTTAATTTGATCGATCGAATTATGTGATTGATTCTGTTCGAGTCTTCAAAATATTATGCAAAACACCTATTAATTACGGGTTTTATGGTGTAAACTAGCTATATAAAATGAGAAAAGAGGTAGATCCATGAACAGTATGTTACCCCAAACAGGTGAAGCAGCGACTTGGATTTTGGTTGTTGTGGCAGTCATTGCACTGATTGGTGGCATCAGTCTTTTAATTCGAGGTAAAAAGAATCGTTAAGGATACAAAAAAAGACCCGCTCGAGCTGAGCGGGTCTTTTCCTTTACTTTTATTGGGAAGCATAAAAGTAAATAGCACTAATATAGACATATTATAATCTAAAATAAGAACTTTGTCTATATAATTATTTAGATTTCTAATAATTAAATAGAATTATTTGAAAGATAAGGACCTTAAGAAAACCTATTTTAATAGCCTATGACTGGGTGTCGGATTCTATGGGATGAATAAATTCTTGAAATAAAGGTAGGTTACCAGGTTTGTTATTTAAAATTTGAATAATTGATGGATCGCTGAGGATAACCAGAAGAGGAGTCAAGTGTTACCTATTTATGTTCCTGATAGAGGTCCCAAGTTAAGAAGAGGAGGCCACCGATAATGGCTGGAATGACCCAGGCAAACCCTTCACCACTGAGAGGGAGTGAATTGAGGATGTTGAGAGGGGTGTCGAAATTGACCCGGAGTGGGGTATCAGGGGAGAAAACTTGAGCCCAAGATAAAGATTTTAATACGTGGTTAATATTATCTTCTGCCGAGAAGACTACCTGGCTGAGTGACACGAGGAGGGCTCCGAGTGCTGCTCCCTTGTAGATGCTCTTGTGCTTAATCCAGTCATCGACCAGCCATAACAGGATAATAATGATGGTAACAGGGTAGAGGATGGACAGAATCGGAGAAGCGAAGTTGATAATGGTATCCACTCCATTGACTGCCAAGATGGTAGAAAAAATACAAATAATATAGACCATGGGCTTATAGGACAATTTGCTAGACCGATCAGAG
The DNA here is from genome assembly GCF_000245795.1 of Facklamia languida CCUG 37842. Lineage (GTDB taxonomy): Bacteria > Bacillota > Bacilli > Lactobacillales > Aerococcaceae > Facklamia > Facklamia languida. The sequence goes on from NZ_JH601133.1 coordinate 1,333,921, forward strand.
AAGTACATAGCAACCGTCGCGGTCAAACCGACGGCAGTTGTGAGACAGGCGAGGGCCACAATGATTCCTAAGCCGATGCTTCCCCAAGACCCCAAGATTTGGTCAATCACTTGTATCAATAATTCGACTCGCGAAAGGTCTTGAATCGCTTGACCTGAAGCAGAAGCTCCTAGATAGATAAAGCCTCCATAGACAATTAAGAGCCCAAATCCCGCAATGACTCCTGCAATGGCAGTCAGGCGGGTTTTTTGTTTGAGGTCTTCATAGCCTAAGTGGTGAATGGTATGCATGATAATCCCAGAGAAGACGATGGAGGCCAGAGCATCCATTGTTTGGTAGCCTCCTTCAAAGCCCTTCAAGAAGGTTTGGCTCTGCTGAGTTGAAACGGGTTGGCCGATTGGATGGATGATACCTAGGAAGATAATAATGATCAGGGTAATCATTAAAATCGGCGTTAAATAGGCCCCGATCAGGTCAATGACTTTATTAGCATTTAAGGTACAGAAGGCTGTAATAGTAAAGAAACCAGCGATCGCAAGATAGCTATTAATTCCAGGAAAGATGGGGGCAATCGCTAATTCATAGGTGACAGATCCTGTTCGCGGAATGGCCAGCAAGGGACCAATTGTAATGATAATTAAAAAGACGAGCACTTGGGCATTCGTACTGCCCAAATATTTACCAAAATCAGCAGCATTGTCACCTGCCTTAGCGGAAGCAATAATTCCTAATAGAGGTAAACAAATTCCGGTCAAAAGAAAGCCTAATAGTGTGAGCAACCACTGGTCACCAGCTAGAGCTCCAATAGTCGGGGGGAAAATAATGTTTCCAGCTCCCAGAAACATGGCAAATAGGGCAAACCCAGTGACTAAAGTATGTTTGAATGTTTTCATTATATCCCTCTTTCTATCTTGAATAATGAAATTATCTACTAGTCTAATGGTTTTATGAGAATAAGGCAATAATTTTATAAGAGAACACTCAAGAAATTTTAATTTTTCAAAGTCCTATGGCAGCTAGTCAGCCAATCTTTACAATGATTTACTTAATTTTTACATTAAATTTATAAGGACTTGCTATAATTTGCTCAACTATGAATGGAGGTAATGGGATGAAGGAAAGACAATTATTTAAGCAGGATTTTACACTCTACCAATCTAGCCATCAATCGCATATTCATTATGAATTTTTTGTTCCTAAGGGGACAGAAGAATTGATCATTCATTTCGAATATGGCCCGCTTGTAGAGGACCACTATGAAGATTTGCTCCCTACTTTTGAAAGAGAGGGGATTGGGCTGGAGCATTTACAAGAAGGTGATTCCTTCCGTAATTTAATCACCTTATCGCTAAATGATCCCAAGCAATTTCGTGGGGCCCACCATTATTTCAACTTAAATCAAACTATTTCTTTAAATTCCAAGGAAGCCTCCCAGGGCTTTGTGGCGGGTGAGATCCACCCAGGAAATTGGCAGGTCATCTTGTCCTGCCATGGGATCTTCTCAAACCAGGTCAAAGGATCGATTGAAATCATTGGGATTAATGCGGAACCACCGCGCTTGGCTCAACAAGCAAGCTTTGGGCAAATTCAAGTCGTTCAAGACTTAAAAGACCGTCAACCTTATCAGCAAGCCAGCCGATTTGTAAAAACAGAGCTTCATGCTCATACCATCCATTCTGACGCCCAACAAACGACACAAGAACTGATCGACCAAGCGGTTAAGGAAGGGATCGCTTGGTTGGCCATCTCGGACCATAATACAATTACGGCCATTGAGGAAGCCATTCGATTGGTTGAAGACCAGCCGATTCAGGTGATACCGGGACTGGAGTTCACCACCTTCTATGGGCATTTCTTGATGCATGGTGCCCCCCGCTATCTTTTTCGTAATTGGACAGAAGTCAATTTAACCAATGTGGGTGCTTATTTGGATTATCTCAAGGAAAATCCAGTGAATCTGACGATTGCGCATCCCTTTGATCAAGGCAACCCTTGGTGCACAGGCTGTCGTTGGGATTATCAATTAGCCGATTTGCGGTCCATCGATGCCATCGAAATTTGGAATTATGTCAATCCCCACCAATCCCAATCCAGTGAAGAAGCCTATCAGCAGTGGGTCCAATTATTGGCTCAAGGGTATGAAATCGCCGCAACAGCGGGCCATGATTGGCACCGACCCCTGGAGGGCGATGAAGAAGTGGCGCGGTCTTATTTATTAGTCGAAGAAAATGAGACGCTGGACCAGGTTTTACAAGCGCATCAACTTGGACGATCTTACGCTTCCATCCGACCTCTTATTCATCATTTTATTCTCAATGACCATTACCAATTGGGGGATCGGATGCAAGAAGCTGAAGATTATCACATTCGCCTATCGATGGCTTCACTTGAACCAGGCGATTGCGTGATGATCTTTGATCAAGATCAGCTTTTGATTGAAGAAGAAGTCCAAGACGTCTCTTTTATAGGGGACTGGACCCTTCAATCTAGGAGCAGTCGCTTATTCCGTCTTGAGGTAAAAAATAACAAGGATGAGCGCATCCTCTTTACCAATCCAATTTATCTTGGTTCAGCTGATCCCTCTGAATAAAGTTCCCTCTTGAAAGGGCCAAATTATATTATATTTTCTAATAAATATAGGCCATTTACTACAATTGTAAATAAAATGTAAATTTGATTAGGTAAAAAATTTACAAATCAAAAGGGATTTTACATTATTTTTACGCTAAATTTACAATCACTTGTTATGATGACAGAGGAATTAAGAAAGAGCTTGGCTATTGAGGAGGAAGGGAATGTCCGGGATTGAATTTAAGAATGTCTATAAGGACTATGTACCAGGCATCCACGCTGTAACGGATCTGAACTTGACGATTGAGGATGGGGAATTTGTGGTATTAGTCGGACCTTCTGGTTGTGGCAAGTCCACTACCTTACGGATGCTTGCTGGACTGGAGGAAATAACAGCGGGCGATATCTATATTGAAGGACAACGTGTTAACTCGGTTCACCCCAAGGATCGTAATATTGCCATGGTCTTTCAGAACTATGCCCTCTATCCTCATATGACCGTTGCTGAGAATATGGGCTTTGGCTTGAAGATGCAAGGTCTTGGTAAAGAGGAAATTAATCAACGGGTGAGACAGGTGGCACAAACGATCGGGTTAGAAAACTACCTGGACCGGTTACCTAAGGAACTTTCTGGAGGCCAAAGGCAACGGGTGGCTCTGGGACGAGCGATTGCTCGTAAGCCTAAGGTTTTCTTGATGGATGAGCCCTTGTCCAATCTGGATGCTAAATTAAGAGGACAGACCCGGGCAGAAATTATTCAATTAACCAAACAACTGGGTGTGACCACCGTGTATGTGACCCATGATCAAGTGGAAGCGATGACCATGGCGGACCGGATTGTGATTATGGATGACGGAATTATTCAGCAAGTGGGGACACCTAGAGACCTATACTTGCATCCTCGCAATCGATTTGTCGCTGGCTTTATGGGGTCACCCGCTATGAACTTTATTGAAGTAACCGCCACAGCGCAAGGACTTGAAAGGGCAGGCCATGTGATGGAGGTGCCCGATTCGATCTTGGCTGACCTTCACGACCAAGGCTACCTAGACCAGAAGATCAGCCTCGGTATTCGTCCTGAAAATATCTCATTAGTCAGGAAAGAATTAACAGAGCATCAGCAATTTGCCTATCCCACAACCATTAAATTAGCGGAAATGCTAGGAAGTGAGACACTGATTCACTTTGAAGTGCTAGACCAAGCCATGGTGGCCAAACTCTTTACCATGGATCCCTATGAACGAGAACAAGAAATCGCAATTCAATTTGACTTTGACCAGATTCACTTCTTTAACCTGCAAGATGGGCAAGTCATCCCAATTTCAAAGCCTAACCTCATCATGAAACAAGAGGAGGGGTAAGATGGAAAGAGAAAAAGTCACCACGCAATCCATGATTCATAGTGAAGCCCATCAGGCCATGCAGGAAACGAAAGTGGAGGATCCAAACTTTCGACCTAACAAGATGACGCTCAAAGACAAATGGGTTAAGTACCGGGTCTTCTACCTCATGCTACTCCCAGCTATTATTTCATTTTTAGTTTTTTCATATTGGCCAATGACTGGTATTATTTTGGCCTTTCGCAAGTTTACTTTTACTTCCGGTATGTATGGGGCTAAGTGGGTGGGCTTCAAGTATTTTGAAGACTTCTTCAACAATCGGGAAGCAGGGATGTATGTCAAGAATACCTTGGTTATTTCCTTAATTAAGCTGTTTATCTATTTGCCTTTTCCGATTATGCTAGCTTTGATCTTGAATGAAGTGCGTAAACCACGCTTAAGGTCTATCTATCAGTCTATTTCATACCTACCTTATTTCATTTCTTGGGTTGTGGTGGTTGGAATAATTAGCCGCTTGTTTGCTCCAGATACCGGAATGATCAACGTCTTATTGAAGAATTTAAATTTATCAGACGGATCGAAATTCTGGATGATGGACCCCAATTTCTTCTATACAGCCGTCTTTGGTTCGTATCTCTGGAAGAATATTGGTTGGGATTCCATCATCTACTTCGCAGCGATTATGGGGATTTCACCTTCACTCTATGAGGCAGCGGCGATTGATGGGGCTAACCGTCTCAAGCAGACCAGGCATGTCACCTTGCCCGGCATCCGCTCAACCATTATGATCCTCTTTATTCTCTCACTTGGTGGTATTTTAACCGCTGGCTTTGACCAGATCTACCTCATGCAAAACCCAGGTAACTTCACGGTTTCAGAAACAATTGACACTTACATTGTGAAGACTGGACTTGAGCAGGCGAAATATGGGCCTGCTACCGCTGTCGGTTTAATGCAAGGGATTGTGGGACTGATTCTCACGATTATTGCCAATAAACTGGCTGATAAGTATGGAGATAATGCCGTATGGTAATAGCTCAAATAATTATAAAGGAGATGTAGAATGAATCTTAAGAACTTAGTCAAAAAAAGCTTAACTGTTGTGACACTTGCCTCTACCTTCCTTTCAGCTGCTCCAATTGCTCAAGCTGAAGAAAAATCGGATGCCTTTATTGCAGATCGCGAAATTACTGGTCTCGTCTTCCAGTCAGCTGGAGATGCGGGTGTGGACACTATGTCACCTGAAATCGCAGCTTATATCAAAGAACGAACAGGAATCACCTTAAAATTAGAAACAGTGACCAGTGAAGATTCTGCTCAAGCATTAGCGGCAGGGCTTGCATCTGGAGATTTACCAGACTTTATCGCCTTTTACTTAAATCACTCTGGTCGACCAGAATTCCCATTATTATTACAAGCAGCCAACCAAGGCATGTTCCATGACATCGCGCCTTACTTAAAAGAAGGTAAGGTCTACGGTAAATACTTTGAAGAAGGATACCTACCACGTGATACAAAAGAAAATATCATGATGCGCGAAGACCAAGAGGGTGCAACCTACTTGGTTCATATGGCGATCAATCAAGAACCAGCGGATCCAGGTTCTAAGCAAATTGGCGGACCTTATATCCGCCGCGATATCGCAGAAGAATTAGGAATCAACCCTCAAGAAATTAATACGACTGAACAGTTGAGAGATTTGTTAAACCAAATCAAAGAAGGTGGCTTTACAGATGATAATGGCAACCCTGTCACACCATTAGGGCCAACGGTCTGGGGTGGATCTGACCGTCCATTCATTTACAATGACCTAGTGTGGCAAGGTGAAGGTGGAGAGAAATTCTGGAAAGACGGCGACCAAGTCAAGCATGAATCCATGACGGATTATGCTGAAAAGCGCGTGGCTTATGTTCGTGAATTATTAGCTGAAGGGCTGATGCATCCAGAATTCTACACAATGGAAGAAACCCGGGCTGCTGAGGGGATTGTCAATGGTAGCTTCGCGATCACATCTGATATGCATAGCTACCGCCCTGAAGTGGGAGATTTGAAATATGTTCCATTAGGCCCAATCAATCGGGTAGATGGTACAAACAATATGGTAATGTCTTATAAATCAGGTTATGCAGGTTGGGCAGTGCCAGCAACAACGGAAAACCCAGAAGAAGTTGTGAAGTTTGCCGATTGGTTAGCAGGTCCAGAAGGGAAGTTATTATACTTCTACGGCTTAGAAGGCGTTCATTATGACTTAGATGAAGATGGCTTCCCTGTTGCCAAGGAAGAATTGGTCAAATTACAAGATGAGAATCCAGATGAAGCAATCAAAGAAGGCTTCCGTGGTGTTCGAGCTTTCTGGGGTGAACATTTGGCCTTTACGGACATCAATAATCTTGCCCAATTTGGTGAAGCCTCTTGGGGTGAAAAGGTTCGCGGTGAAGACAACTCTGCTGCTAAGAAGATTATTGAACTCTATGATTATGATAAACGCTATGAAGAAAAAGAAGTTATCGATGGTCTCTATGCTCGTGCTTATCTCTATGAATTTGAGGGAGAAGATGGCGACTTGAATCAAGCACTTGATGCATGGAATGAAGATGTCATTAAGGCTTACTATGCAACAAGTGAAGAAGAAGCACAAAAGATCTTAGACGCTTCTCGTCAAGACCTGATTGATGCAGGGATCGAAGATTTTTGTAAATTCCTTGAAGAAAAAGAAGCAAACGGCGATGTCATCTTCTACTAATGAGTGATCGATGCAGCCAATAATGGATGAGACTAGCTTCGGCTAGTCTCCAATTTTTAGGAGGATGATTATGCCTGAAACAATGCAGACAAGTAGATGGGCCCGTATTCTCTTTAATATCCTGCTCGTCTTACTATGCTTAGCCATTATTTTGCCCTTTATGCATATTTTGGCTCTTGCTTTTAACTCTGGACGGGATGCCACTTCGGGTGGGATTTGGTTCTGGCCAAGGGTCTTCTCACTGGAGAATTTCAAGGAGGTCTTTAAGCAGAGTAACCTATTAACAGGGTTGGGAATTTCAATCTTTCGAACGGTCATTGGGACGGTCGGTGGCGTGTTCTTAATGTCCATGTGTGCTTGGGCCTTGACCATTCCAGAACTGCCTTTGAGAAAGCAAATAACCTTTTTTATCTTCTTTACCATGCTCTTTTCAGGCGGTACGATTCCTTACTATCTAGTTCTAAGTGAACTGAATTTGACTAATTCAATTTGGGTTTATGTGATTCCCGGCTTCTATTCTGTGACGAATATTCTACTCTTGCGGTCTTCTTTTAAACAATTACCCATGTCGATTGTGGAAGCGGCCCGTATCGATGGAATGGGAGAATTTAAGATTTTCTGGACAATTGTTATGCCCATGTCTAAGCCCACGATTGCGACGATTTCCTTATTTACGGCTGTTGGTCACTGGAATGATTGGTTTGCTGGTTCTTTCTATGTCCGTAAGAGTGAATTAAAGCCCTTAGCCACCATCCTCCAAGAAATGTTAACCCGACAAGCGAACTTAGCCGATGTATTGTTGAAAGCAGGGTCTAATTCGGCGGCTTATCAACAACTCGATGCGGTAGAATTAACCGGGCAATCCCTTCAGATGGCGACGATTATTGTGGTCATCTTGCCAATTGTGATCCTCTATCCTTTTATCCAGAAATACTTTGTTAAAGGGATCACCATTGGGTCAGTTAAGGAATAAAGGCCGTCATGAGTTATTAGGGATAGTCAATTAAGTAGAGGAGGATCAGGATGCAATTAAGATACCGTGAGGATGGAACATTTACCATTATTCAATTTACGGATACTCATATTGGCAACATGCCGTTTCATGAGGATGACCATCGCACCTTTCAACTAATTACCAAGGCCTTAGACCATTTTGACGTTGACTTGATCGTCCATACAGGGGATGTAATCTGGTCAGAAGGTGTGAAGGATGCTGATCAAGTGTTTGCTCAGTGCCTGCATTACTTTGATCAGGCTAAGGTTCCCATGGCGGTTACCTTTGGCAATCATGATTCAGAAGAAATCATTACACGCTCAGACCTCAGGCGAATTTTTGAAGAGTGTGTGGAGATGAGGGCGGATAAACACCATTCGCTTATTGTCGATGACCGTGAATCTTATACCTTGGAAATTCTGGGACATGATCACGATCAAGTCGAAAACACCCTTTATTTTCTCGATTCTGGAGCTGCTGCGCCATTGCCGATTGGAATTTATGATTGGAACCAACCCGAACAAGTGGCTTGGTTTAGACAAGTGTCGAATCTTTATCGGCGTGGCGACCGGGTTAAGCGCAATCTTGTCTTCCAACACATTCCCTTGCCAGAGTATTGGAAGGCGGCGACGCATATTCTAGCGGGGGTTAATCTTGAGACGAATGATGCGATCTCTGCTCCTTATATTAATACAGGCCTCTTCGCTAATCTTTACCTTGATGGAGAGGTGTGGGGCATGTTTGTTGGGCATGATCATGAGAACAATTTTGACGGTCTCTACCAAGGCATCCACTTGGTCTATGGAAATGTCTCTGGCTATCAGACCTATGGCGATTTAGACCGGGGGGTTCGGATCATCGAATTAAATCAGCACACTCAAGAGATTAAGACTTACACGGTGACAGTTGATGACTTCATCTAATTCAAACTTACGGCAAGACTTCTTGAAGCTCTACTGGCCTCTCATGGTCGAGCAGGTCTTTATGATGCTGATTGGGAATGTGAATGTATTTCTTTTCTCGCTTTATAATGATCAGATTGTGGCGGCGATTGGTCTAGCAGACCAGGTCTTGGCCATCGGAACGATGGCGATGGGGATTGTCTCCCTAGGTGCGACCATCTTATTTTTGCAGAATGCAGACCTCGACCGGTTGGATTATTTTCAGGGGGTAGCCCGCCAATCCATCCTCTTGAATGTCTGTCTAGGATTATTGATTGGACTCTTAGCCCTGACCAGTGGCTACCCGATCATGTCTTTGATGCAGACACCCCATGATATTCTGGCTGAATCAGTGACCTACTTTCGAATTGTTTCTTTTTCTTTAGCTTTTCAAGCTATTTCTACCTCCGCTTCCGCTTTAATGCGGTCTTTTGGTAAAGTGCAGGTTGCCATGACCGTATCAATTATCAACACCCTGCTCGTCATATCTGGGAATGCCCTAGTTCTCTTAACCCCCTTTGGGCTCTTCGGTCAAGGGATCATGGGAATTTCTGTGGCGACACTCTTTACACGCTTTCTGGGTGCTGTTCTATCTCTGCTATGTATTCGCCAGATTTTACCCTTGGTCTGGAAGGGGCTGGGTCATTTCCAGGTGAAAGATTGGCAGATTGGTCAACGGATGCTGGCCTTAGGAATCCCGTCAGGAATGGAGAATGTCTCCTATAACTTCTCTCAAACCATCATTACGGCCGTGATCGCTTCGCTTGGGACCATCCAGGTGAATGCAAGGATTTATACCCAAACCATTACTGCCATCGTCTTTACTTTATCGGTTGCAGCTGGACAGGCCGTTCAAGTCATTGTGGGGCGTTTGGTTCGAAGGAAGGAAGTCAAACAGGCACAAGCTTTTGCGGTGAAGACGACTCTTTCATTTATGGGCCTTGGGCTGATCCTCAATCTATTGCTTGCCTTTTTTGGCCCCTGGATCCTAGGTATCTTCACCCAAAATTCGGAGATTATCGCCATTGCTCGCATTCTCTTATGGCTGAACGCCTTGTATGATCCGGCTCGGGTCGGTAACGAGATCATGATTGCGAGCCTAAATGTGATGGGGGATGTTCGCTATCCTGTTGTGATTGCAGTGATCGTGACTTATTTATTTACCGTGCCGGTCGCCTTCTTGATTGGACGTGTTTGGCATTGGGGGATTGCTTTTATCTGGCTCGTCTTTATTATCGATGAAGGCTTTAGGCTGTGGCTATTCATTCGCCGCTGGAATCGTGGCCAATGGATGGAACAAGCACTTTATTATCAAAAGGATGACGTTTAATGGATTATAAAGAGACCCTTTGGCAGAAAATTTTTTCTAGGATCTATCTCATTGCTATTTCCAATTTGCTCTGGCTAGTAGGTTTGGTGGTGGGGCTAGGAGCGGTAGGTTTGATTCCTTCCAGCATAGCGGTCATTCACTTATGGCAATACCGTAAAGATCCCAGCCGTTTGATCCGTGCGAATCTCTGGCGAGATTTTTGGCAGGTCTATGGTCGAGCCATTCGGACCTACTGGAAGGAAAGTGGGCTATTGTCTTTAAGCCTCTTAATCATTCTGACCACGGTCTATTATTTGAGCTATGGACGCACGGTGGGGGCAATGCTACTCTTCTATCTCAATACGATCAGCTTCATCCTCCTTTGTCTGGTAGGGGAGTGGTTTATTTATTTGTCTGCTCGCTTTGAAACTTATTCGCAGATCGAACGATTAAGAAATGCCTTAAGTTATACACTGGCTCGGATGGGGGAACTGATTATTTTTAAGGTCTTTTTCTGGACAGGGATGGCCTTGTTATGGCGGATCAGTCCTGGCTTTATCGTGTTAGCTGGACCTGGGATCTTTTGGTGTACACATGCAGCCTTCTATGAAGCGATCACTTCGGGCAAAGGCTTTAACCAGTTTCGGCACTATTGGCGACGAGATGACTAGAAAAAGCCCGCAACAGCAATCTGTTGCGGGCTTCGTTTAGTGTTTAGGACCTTATTCTGGCTTAACAGGAACTTCAATTTCTCCGTCGATAATCTTTTGTTTATATTCTTCAACAGCCTTCTTAACATCTTCGCTTAATTGGTCTGTTGTAATATCAACGCCACCGTCAGCAAGACCGAGGTTTTGCTGACCAGCCTTAAAGCCTTCTTTAGCAGTTTGTTCTGTAAAGGCCTTGACTGAGGTTCCAACTTCCTTGAGGGTTGAAGAAAGCGTCAAGTGACGTTCTTCGCCATCAATTTCGATGATTCCTTCAGCATCCTGGTCTAAATCGACACCAATGACATATAATTCAAGGCTTGGGTCATTCTTAACACGGTCTTTAGCTTCAGAGAAGACTCCAGCACCGGTTCCACCAGAAGCATGATAGATGATATCAGCACCATCTGAGTACATAGCAGCGGCTAATTGTTTACCCTTAGGAGCATCGGCAAAGTGACCAGCATATTCCACGTTGATCTTGATATCAGGGTTGACAGCCTTTACCCCAGCAACGAAACCAGCCTCAAACCGGTCGATGACTTCAGATTCAACACCACCGATAAAGCCGACATGGTCCGTCTTAGTGGTCATAGCTGCGATAACACCTGCTAGAAAGGCCGCTTCATTATCCTTGAAAGTGATAGATGCGACATTATCCGCTTCAATTACATCGTCGACAATGACAAAGTTCTTATCAGTGTGCTGACCAGCTGCTTCACTAATGGCTGGTTGTAATTTATAACCAATACCGAAGATGAGGTTTGATCCACCTTGGATAGCAGTATTGATGTTGGTTACATAGTCAGAGTCTGATTTAGATTCTAGGAAGAAGTAGCCTCCTGGTCCTTCTTCTAAGCCATTCTCATCGCCGTAAGCTTTTAATCCTTCCCAAGCGGATTGGTTAAAGGATTTGTCATCAACCCCACCAACGTCTGTAATGATCACAGGAGCTACTGTTTCTTGAGCAGAAACTTGAGCGATTGGCAAGCCAACTCCAATGGCTGAAAGAGCTGCCATTGATAAAGTAATGAATTTACGCATAAGATCCCTCCATTAAATTTTGTCTTCAATAGACCTATGGAACTTTAATAAAGCAAGCGTTTTCTAGGTCATTGACAATCATATTGTACGGTATTAAATCAGACAATTCAATAGGTGAAGATAAATTAGCCTCTTGGTTGAAGGGAATGTTCATGTTTTTCGGCTCACTTTAAATCGGTGAAAATATTCAATCGCTTTAATTGAGAGACAGGTTAGGTGAAGGCTATCCGATTAAAAAGACAAATACCGAATGTAAAATCATAGGCAGGAAAAGGACTCAACCCGGCCCATGACGATGGGGAGATGGTTCAGGCATGGACGAGTGACGGCTTTATTAGCGCACTGGTTTAGGAAAGTTCTTTTCGAGTGATTAAACATTCGGTATTTGATGTTTTTATGGATCTGATGATTCTTGTGTTAAGGACCGATTATCCTTACTTCTGGTAGGCAACCGCGATTTTTGCTCCAAGTCTAGCATTGTTATAGACCAATTGGATATTTGTTTCTAAGGAGCGACCTTGAGTTAATTCAACAATTTTAGCCAATAAGAAAGGAGTCGAATCCTTACCATGAACACCTGCTGCATCTTGTTCAGCAATTGCTTGGTCAATGATCTTTTCAATTTCTTCATTTGGGATCTCATATTCTTGTGGGATCGGGTTTGCGATCAGGGTACCTGCCTGGAGATCGAGGGCTTCGGAAATCTTCATGCGGCTTGCGATTTCTTCAGGGGAGTCTGCTCGAGAGACGAGTTTATGTTCGGATCGACTTGAGTAGAAGGCGGGGAGGTAATCTGTTTGATAACCGACAACTGGCACCCCTTTGGTTTCAAGATATTCTAAGGTTCGTGGTAGGTCAAGAATCGCTTTGGCTCCAGCACATACGACGGTAACAGGTGTCTGACCCAGTTCTTCTAGGTCAGCTGAGACATCCATATGGTCTTCATAGCCTCGGTGGACGCCACCGATTCCTCCTGTTACAAACACCTTGATCCCTGCCATGTGCGCCCCAATCATAGTTGTTGCAACTGTTGTGGCCCCAAGTGCTTTACTGGCAAATACTTCAGCTAGGTCACGTCGAGAGACCTTGCGAACATCTTTGGCTGTTGCCATTCGTTCGAGGTCTTCTTCTTCCAGACCAATCTTAAATTGGCCATCAATAATAGCAATAGTAGCAGGAATTGCACCGTGGTCCCGAATAATTTGCTCGGTCTTTTTAGCCATCTCCACGTTCTTTGGATAGGGCATACCGTGGGAAATGATGGTCGATTCAAGGGCTACAACGGGTTGGTTATTCTCTAAGGCTTGAGCGACTTCTTTAGATAATGATAATAATGGATGATGGGTCATAATAAGCTCCTTTTCTTAATCTTGCTTAGTAATGAATTGATAATCTGCTTCTAATTGTTCACGACTGAGGTCGGTTCGGACAGTGGAAGGAGACTGGACAGTAAAGTAGGAATTGGCCATGCCAAGTTGGATACACTGATCAACTGGATAATCCTGGTTAAGACCATAAATGATGCCAGAGGAGAAGGAGTCACCAGCTCCTGTGACGTCCACGACATGGTCGGATAGTTTAGGCTGAAAATGCTTGAAGACTTGTTCTTGGTTGGCGTAAAGAATGGACCGGGTTCCGCGCGTAATCACAACATTCTCGACCCCTAATTCAAGCCATTGCTGTCCTAACTCGTTAAAGTCCTCTTCAGATTGGACCGTCTTCTCCAGGAATCGTTCGGATTCATCTTGATTGACAATCAGCCAGGTCACTCCTTTTAGATTGCGAGGTAAATGGTGCATCTTGGGACCGGATACTGGCACAATGACCAGTGGAATGGCATGCGTCTTGGCTATATGAATGAGTTGCTTAATGGCAGAACGTTCGGGATTGAGGTCTGCGACAATCATAGCTGCTTGTTGGAGAATTGCCGTGTGCTCTTGAACCCATGCACCATTCATTCGGTCACAGACTGCCATATCAGCAAAGGCAACTTCCATTTCGCCTTGCTCATTGAGAACAGCCGTATAGGAGGAGGTTGAACATTCCGCTAATTGCTGAACATGGTCAAGGCGGACATAGGCCTGGGTTGTCCGACGAATCAAGTCAAAGTCTGCATCATAGCCCGCTAAAGATAACATGCTCACGGATTCGCCAAGGCGGCCTAAATTCTCGGCAATATTGCGACCAACACCACCTAGGGTGACAGAGGAGACGACAGGATTCGAGGTATGGTGACTAATCGGCTCTTGTAGACGGTAGATGCGGTCTACATTCATGGCCCCAACACAATAAATCTCAGCGGTCTGGTTCACAACATAGGCCCTGCCCTTAAGGTGACGTTTTGCAATGAGCGAGGCGATAATACTGGCGACGGTGGACCGGTTCAAGTCTAATTGCTCACTAATGGCTGCTTGACTGAGATAGGGATCCCGGCGGATAAGGTCCAGGACCCGCGATTCATTATCTGTTAAAGCGATCCTTACCACTCCTTTCAACAAGATAACAACAATAATCCTTTATAAGGACAATTGTCTATTTAATTATACCAAAGAGTCACCAAAAAACAAGAAGAAGGTCCTGCTTTTATTAGTTTTTTTCAAATATAAATGATTAGGAATTAAAAAGGTCAATCATCATGAGCTTTCGGTCCATGATCATTTTATGAAAGACAAAAAGAAGGAAGGACATTGCTTAATGAAAGGGTGGCCATGACTGGAAAGCTGAACTTTGAAGTGTGGTTCCCAGTCGTTTTTTCATTTGCGACACGCTGCTATTAGACTGACAGACCTTCTGTGGCACGTAGACTATTCAAAATTAGGACATTTTGATTTGTTGTCCAATAGGCGCTTGATTGTTCTGATTTTTGAATTCCTCATTAAACAATCAAGAGAATCCCATCAAAGTATTATTTAACTCTCCTTGGAATCGCTTGTATTTGTACTGGAAACGTTTTATAATAAAGAAAATACCAAAGGAGGAATCATCAGTGGTACAAACGTTGACAGAATTTCTAACAGAGGCAATCGAAGAAAAGAAAGCTAAAAATCTCTATAATGAGATCGAGCCACTTTCTTCAGCAAATGGGCCAATCATTACGATCAATGGCCAAGAACTCATTAACCTATCTTCCAACAACTATTTGGGCTTGGCGACAGACGCACGCCTGAAGGAAGTAGCCAAAGCGACGATCGACCAATATGGGGTAGGTGCAGGTGCTGTACGGACGATCAATGGGACCCTCGATGTGCACATCAAGTTAGAAAAGAAGATTGCTGAATTTAAAAAGACAGAGGCAGCAATTGCCTTCCAATCAGGCTTTAACTGTAATATGGCTGCTGTGTCCGCGATTATGAACAAGGAAGATGCGATCCTTTCAGATGCTTTGAACCATGCATCCATTATTGATGGTTGCCGACTATCCCGGGCTAAAATTATTCCAGTCAAGCACCAGGATATGGAAGACTTGCGGGCTAAGGCTAAAGAAGCGACAGAATCAGGCCTCTACAAGAAAGTCATGTATATTACGGATGGCGTGTTCTCCATGGATGGGGACGTGGCGAAGATACCTGAGATTGTTGAAATTGCTCAAGAATATAACCTCATTACGTATGTGGATGATGCGCACGGATCAGGTGTCATGGGGCAAGGTGCGGGAACCGTTAAGCACTTTGGCCTATCCGATAAGATTGACCTTCAAATTGGTACCTTATCGAAGGCCCTTGGTGTTGTAGGCGGGTATGTCGCTGGATCTCAACAACTGATCGATTGGCTAAAAGTAGCAGGACGACCTTTCTTATTCTCAACTTCTTTAACGCCAGGTGATGCGGCGGCTGCCACCAAAGCCATTGAAATTCTCATGGAATCAAGTGAACTTCACGATAAATTATGGGAAAATGGTCGCTACCTCAAAGAAAAATTACAAGGACTCGGCTTTAATATTGGAAATTCTGAGACACCAATCACTCCTTGTATTATTGGCGATGAAGGATTGGCTCAGAAATTCTCAGCTCGTTTAAGAGAAGAAGGGGTTTATGCCAAGTCCATTGTCTTCCCAACGGTACCTTTAGGAACTGGCCGGATCCGGAATATGCCGACTGCAGCTCATACCAAGGAAATGTTGGATCAAGCGATTGCTATCTATGAGAAAGTTGGCAAGGAACTTGGAGTTATTTAAAGAAAGCCTACTTAGGAGGATATAGAATATGAAACGAATTATGGTAACCGGTGCCTTGGGCCAGATTGGTTCAGAATTAATCGGTGCATTGAGTGAACGTTACGGGGCAGAAAATATTATTCCAACTGATATTCGTAAAGATGACAACCACCCAGTTTGTCAGAACCCAAACTTTGAAATTCTTGATGTCACCGATGCAGAACGGTTTATGGCGATTGCCAAAGACTATCAAGTAGATACCTTGATGCATCTAGCTGCTTTACTTTCAGCAGTGGCAGAAGAAAAGCCTTATTTAGCATGGGAAATTAACATGGGAGGACTCGTCAACGCCTTAGAGGTAGCGCGTGAATTAGAATTACAATTCTTCACTCCTTCTTCGATCGGTGCTTTTGGACCTTCGACGCCTAAAGACAATACCCCTCAAGATACCCTTCAACGCCCAACAACGATGTATGGTGTTACCAAGGTATCAGGTGAATTACTTTGTGATTATTATCATACCAAGTATGGTCTGGATACTCGGGGCGTTCGCTTCCCTGGCTTGATTTCTTATGTCGCGCTACCAGGTGGGGGAACGACTGACTATGCGGTGGACATCTTCTATCAAGCGCTTAAAGAAGGGGAATATACCAGCTTTATTGACAAAGGAACAAAGATGGATATGATGTATATGCCAGATGCCCTCCAAGCCATTATTGACTTGATGGAAGCAGATGAAGCGCAACTCGTTCATCGGAATGCTTTTAATATCTCAGCAATGAGCTTTGAACCTGAAGAGATCGCGGCCGCTATCCGTAAGCATCTACCTGACTTTGAGATGAAATACGAGGTTGATCCAGTCCGCCAAGCGATTGCAGAATCTTGGCCAAATGCCTTAGATGTATCAGCTGCTCAAGAAGAGTGGGGCTTCAAAGCAGAATATGATTTGGACCGAATGGTTGAAGATATGCTGGAAAAACTAAGTGAGAAGCTAGGAACAAAAGACGAGTAAATTATTTGAGATTAGCGCTTAACTATTTAGAGTCATAAAAAAGCATCCGCATTGACGCGGATGCTTTTTTGGGTCTTCTTAACCCTTGGCTTCATTTTTATTTTGGATCGTGGTCCTGGGATTCAGGCTCATCTTCAAGTTTCGGATAAATAGTTTCTTCTTTTATTGGCGGTTGGGATGGTTGACTCTGTGATTCAGTGTCGTTTATCGCCTGTTTCGTTTTTCTTGGGGCCAAGCCGTATGAGGGATGATTCTTTTGATCAGGGTGGACCTTGACTTTCTGATCATCTTTTCGCTTAGGGAAAATCTTGCGTAAGACGGGACCAAGAATATATCGCCAGAGGAGCGAAAGAACTAATAGAACGAGCAGATAAGGCAAGATATTGAGGAAAAACACAATCACCCATTGGAAGACACGTTTGGTACGAATCCAGAAGCTATTGAAGGAGTACCCGACCTGTGTTCCAATGCTGAAGTCATCATTTTCTTGATTACCAATCCGTTCTCGTTCGAAGAGGTAATAATTAATGGTTCCCCATTCTAAGTCCTTGTCCGTGGCTGCTTGTTGATCAAGTAGCTCTTTACGACGTGCTTTCGCTTGGTCAAGAGATTGATGAAGACTTGCACGAATGTCCTTGTCTTTTTCTTCTTCGATTTGCTTTTCAAGTTCAGCAATCTCTTTTTCGATTTCTTCTAATTCTGTCGCTTGATAATCGACTTCGTCTTCCTTATCTTCACTTCCTAGGTTGGAAGTAATAAGGATTGCTTTATCAATGCTTTGTAGGGCATTATAGGCTTCCATGAAGTTTTCGCGTTTAACCTTTAGGGTCATCGAGAGTTCCATCAAGCCTTGGTTTTGACCGATATTGGACGTAACATGTCGTCCTTCATCTTGATACTGAATTTTGATTTGGTGGTCTGTAATCGTCTGCATTAAATTATCTTTTGCTTCTTGATAGTTGACCGTTTCCTGCGAAATCATTCCATTGAAATCCATGAAGGGTTGACTTTCAAGAATATCTTGAGATTGTTTCTCTAATTCCGACACGGCCGGGGTTGAGTTGTTGCCGCTATTGAATGCGCTACTCTCACAAGCAACTAGTACACTGGAACTCAGAAGGAGTAGGGCAAGCGCTTTAAATTTCTTTTTCATAGGCACCTCACTTTATTTTGCTTAATAGGAACGGTTTAGTTTAGTTTAACATTTTAGCAATCAGAGGTGATAATTTATTGCTCATAATGGTCCCAGGTTAAAGATGGGAGAGGAAACGAATTAATGAAGAAAGCAAGAAGAGAGACTCAGAGGTATATCGTTTTATTGGGAGAGTATTACAAGAAAAGAAGAGGGATGAAAGAAGCTGTTTGCTTCTTTCATCCCTCGTAAAGCTTGATAATATCCTATCTTAATATCGCCGGAGGGAATCGAACCCCCATCGAAAGAACCGGAATCTCTCGTGATATCCATTACACTACGGCGACGTAACTCATTCATTATAACAAATGAAAATCAAAAAGAATAGGGGAAAATAAAAAAATAAGACATAGTTATCAAATGAACCATGCCTTACTCATAAAAAACGGTTAGGATTAGAAGAAACTTGGGTGACGAGAATCTTCTGGATCTCCAAAATCATCATTCATATTTAATCCTACCGCAAAGGTTACCGCGATAAAAATCGTAGTGAATAATAAAACCCAAAATGCGTCCATGACTTCTCCTCCTTTTTGAGAGCTAAAAGATTAAAACGTTTTCTATACTTCCATTATACACTATTCGTAATAAAAGTGAATTGTTTTGCGCAAATTCTTATTATAATTTTTGCTTATTCAAATAGAACCTTAAATTTCATAGTTTAAAGGTTATTTAGTAGACAAAAGGCTTAAAATTAACTACTATTTAGTTATGATGTCATGTTGGGTTTTAGATAAGTGAAAGGAAGATTATATGAAGTTCAAAAAGTTGCTGTTAAAAGGATCACTTGTATTCGGCTCAATGTTAATCTTAGCTGCTTGTCAATCAGATAATTCCAAAGAAACCACCACGGTCGAAGTGACAACAAGTCAAGTTGCTGAACCAACAACTGTTGAAGAAACAACAATCGAGGAAACAACTAAAGAAGAAACAACTGAGGAAGAAACAACCGAAGAAGAAACAACGAAAGAAGAGACAACCGAAGAAGAAACAACCAAAGAAGAAACAACCGTAGAAGAAACAACCGTAGAAGAAACAACCGTAGAAGAAACAACCAAAGAAGAAAAGTCTGAAGCAACAAGTAAAGAAGAAAAAGCTAAAAAGGAAAAGTCTGAAGAAACAACCAAAGAAGACCAATCCGAAGAAACAGATAAAGAAGATCAAAAAGAAACAACAAGCAAAGAGGACAAATCTGAAGAAGATAATAAAGAAGAGACAAGTAAAGAAGACAAAAAAGACGAAATGACAGAAGAAGAGTCCTCTGAAGAAGAGGAAACTAGCAAAGAAAAAGAAGACAAGTCTGAAGAAACAAGTAAAGAAGACAAGTCAAAAGAAGATGAGACCGAAGAATCTTCTGAAGAAGAAACATCTGCTGAAGATCAGGAAAAGGATTCATCATATGATAAGAAAGTAAGCCCAGTTGCACCAGTCGCTGAAGAAGAACCACTTCAAGATGGTGATTATTCTGTCAAAGGAGAAGCCAATGAATTAGGTTGGCATTTAGCCCATTCGATCAAGGTCGAAGAAGGGAAAGTGGTAGAATCAGACTTTGATTACCTAAATGAAAAAGGCGATCGTTTAAGTGAAGATGAAGAATACAATCTTCAAATGGAGCAAGCGACGGAAGTGACATTAAAAGATGCGATCGATGAGTTGAATGAGGCCTTCTTAGCTGATCCAACTGCTAAGATCAAGGTTGTAGCAGGAGCTAATGAGACGAGCAAACACTTTAAGAAATCTGCTGAAACCCTTCTAGACCTTGCACGACAAGGGGATACAAAAGAGACCATGATCGAATTTGACCAAGAAATGCCTGCACTAAAAGATGGCGACTACATCCTCGAAGGCGAAGCTAATGAAGAAGGTTGGGCTGTGGAACACACTATTCAGGTAAAAGACGGTCAAATCATTGAATCTGTCTTTGATTATGTGAATGAAGAGGGTGAAAAGCTTTCAGAAGATAAGGAAGCCAACGAAGCTTTTGAGAAAGACCATAAACAAACCTTGAAAGATGTCTTTGAAACCCTTGATGAAGCGCTTGTGAATGAGGAAGATTTGGATGCGATTGAAATTGAAGGGGCCGAAGATTACCTTGAAGATTTCAAGGCATCAGTTGAAGTCTTGATTGAACAGGCTAAGGATGACGAAGCAGCATCTGAGGAATCAAGTGTAGACCAAGTCAAAAAAGACGCCAAAGAAAAAGCGGAAGACCTTGAAAAAGATGCTAAGGACCAAGTGGATAAGTTAGAAAAGGACGCAAAGGATAAAGCGGACGCCTTAGAAAAAGACACCAAAGAGTCAATGGACAAGATCGAGAAGGATGCTAAAGAAAAGGCAGAAAAACTTGAAAAAGATGCCAAGGATAAGGCAGAAAAACTCGAAAAAGATGTTAAGGATAAGGCAAATGAATTAGAAAAAGACGCAAAGGACAAGGCGGATAAGGTAACCAAAAACCTTAAGGATTCCAAGAAAAAATAGAGACTTAGCAGAATAATTAAAGAAAAATCTAGGAGGAAGCGAGGGCCTTCCTCCTTTTGCCTTAATCCATTCAAAATTTGTACTAGCATTATGGCTGATTTTTTGATATGATCTTAAATGTGCAAATTTTACAAGTCGCATTTACCCTAAATGCAATACGATAATAAAGGAGTTCATATACATGGCATTAGACGCAGAATTACGTACAAAAACAGGGACCGGTGCTTCAAAGAAAGCACGTAATGAAGGAAAAATTCCAGTATCCTTATACGGTGGTGATTTAGAAGCAACTTCTCTTCTCGTTAACCGTCGTGAGTTTGAAGCCCTTCTTAAAAAAGAAGGATCAAATGCGGTTTTTGATGTGAATTACGATGGTAAGACACAAAAAGTAATCTTAAAGAACTTTGAAAAGGCAGCTTTAGCCGATCAATTTTACTCCGTAGACCTTGCAGCGATTTCAGCTGACCAAAAACTTCAAGTGGAAATTCCTCTAGTCCTTGTAAATGCTGAAACGATCAAGGAAGGAATCGTGGAATTAGTGATGAATACGGTTGAAGTTGAAACAGCACCCGACACGATTCCAAATTCATTCGAAATCGATGTAACAGGGATGGAAATTGGGGATTCTAAGTCAATCGCTGACCTTGAAGTGCCAGCAGGCGTTGAAGTATTAGTTGAATCTGAAGAAACCATTGTTTCTGTCTCAGCTCCTTCTGAGGAACCAGAAGAAACCGATTCAGAAGAAGCAGCAGAACCAGAAGTAATTGGTGAAGAGCAAGAAGATTCTGAATCAGAAGAATAATTATTAAATGATAAAAAGAGTACAGCGAACATTTTGTTTGTTGTGCTTTTTTTATAGGAGGAGGGTCGTCTGTGACAAACCAGAATTTAGCTGCCTTACAAGCCCAAGTTTGTCGAAAGGCCCTCGAGATTGGGATTGACAAAATTGGCTTTGCCTCAGCAGAGCCCTTTGATCATTTGGAGGAAAGCCTGATGCAGCAGAAAGCACGGCATTATACCAGTGGGTTTGAACACCCCAATCTTAAGGAGCGAATTTATCCGGACTTAATCTTTGACCAGCCTCAGTCCATCATCTCAATCTGTCTGGCTTATCCAAGTCAACTACCCAATCCTCTTCCCTCAGATCCTGGCAATCGAAGAGGCAGCTTTGCACGAGCTTCTTGGGGACTTGACTACCATGAAATTCTGCGCCAGCGAATGAAGGCCTTAATGGACTACCTGCAAGACTTGTTTCCAGATAATCATTTTAAGGCCATGGTGGATACCGGAGAATTGATTGATGTGGCAGTCGCTGAACGAGCAGGGATTGGCTTTATTGGCAAGAACGGGCTAATCATTACCCCAGAATTCGGTAGTTTTGTCTATTTAGGAGAGATTATTACCGACATTCCTTTCACCCCCAGTCAACGGATTCCAAATGGTTGTGGGGATTGTGATCGATGTATCCGGTCATGCCCAACCCAAGCCCTTTTGGGAGATGGTCGGATGAATGCACAACGCTGTCTATCCTATCAAACTCAAACAAAGGGCCACCTGCCGGAAAAATTCCGTCGTAAAATCACCCATGTGATTTATGGCTGTGATATTTGCCAACTTACCTGTCCCTATAACAAGGGGCATGACCATCACCGTCATCCGGAGATGGAGCCTCAGCCTGATCAGGTTCAGCCAGCCTTAAAGCCTATGCTGACCCTCAATAATAAGGAGTTTAAGCGACAATTCGGTTCCTTAGCCGGCTCCTGGCGGGGCAAGAAACCCTTGCAACGCAATGCCATTGTTTCTTTGGCTAATTATGGCGACCAAACCGCTCTACCTCTGCTCTTGGAGTTGATTGAGCGCGACCCACGACCTGTTATTCGGGCGACTTCTGCTTATGCGGTTAGTCGGATTCAAAAATTTCAAAACGAACAGATGGTCGATCTCATTAAGGGTCAACTTGACCGAGAAAGTGACCCAGAAACCGTCACAGAGATGCAAAAAGCCATTGAAACACTTGAGAAAAAACGTAAAAAACCAGTGAATCGATAGAAAGAAGACACCGTATGAAAAACCACATTGTACTCTTTGAACCCTTGATGCCAGCGAATACCGGAAATATTTCGCGGACCTGTGCTGGAACGAACACAACACTGCATCTGATTGAGCCCTTGGGCTTCTCGACTGATGATAAGATGCTCAAACGGGCTGGACTCGACTATTGGGACCATGTTGAGATTGTTTATCATCAAGATCTGGAAACCTTTATAACCTATTTAGCTGGCAGACGTCTCTATTTAATTACCAAGTTTGCCCCCCAGATCTACACTCAGGCCGATCTGGCCGATCCGAGTGTGGATGAGCAGTTCTTTCTCTTTGGTAAAGAAACGACCGGTTTACCTGAAGCCTTTATGCAAGAACATAAAGCCCAATGCCTTCGAATCCCGATGAATGATACCCATATCCGTTCCTTGAACTTATCGAATACGGCCAACATTATAATTTATGAAGCCTTGCGCCAACAGAACTTTGCTGGACTGGATGGCATTCACCACTACCGGGATACTGACAAATCACGGCGGTTAAATTGGTAGGGCGCATTCTACAGCTAGAATTGATAGCTGTAGAAAAACCAGGGCCTAAGCAATGGATAAAATGACTGGAGATCGTCTATCGAAAGTGATCACTTATGCAGAGATCTAAAGCGAAGCATATTAGCACTTCTTCCCACACAGATGATTGGGGTTGCTGAACCATCATGATTCAGTTTTGAGATTGGCACCCTTGAAAATCTAAATTCTTGACTAAAGGATGATGTTTAATATAATAGAGATATCAGTAAGTGCGACCAGTATTTGACCTCGATGGTTCAGAAAGGTAGCGGTTGATGGAAGCTATCCCATTCAGTCAAGGAATCCCCGCATTGTCTACTTTATGAAAGCAAGGATTAAATAAAGTCGGTCCATCACCGTTATGATGAAGGTGTGAGATTAATGATGTAATCTCGAACTCGGGTGGTACCGCGGAAAAGAGGCTTTTCGTCCCAATAGGAGGAGGCCTCTTTATTTTACTTTAAGGGAGGAATCACCATGTTAGATCGTAAATATTTGCGTGAGCATTTAGAAGAAGTGACCCAAAAATTAACCAACCGAGGTGTTGAGGAAGCCACATTAAGTCAATTTAAGGACTTGGATGCTCAGCGGCGAACCCTCTTAACAGAGGTCGAAAGCTTAAAGCAGACGCGTAATTCAGTCTCTCAAGAAATTGCCCAGATTAAACGCAATCGAGGGGATGCTGAGGCCTTAATTCAACAAATGCAGGAAATTGGTCAACAGATCAGTGGTCTCGAACAAGACCTAGCCAGAGTGGACCAGGATTTAGCTAATATTGAGCATCGCTTACCCAACATTGCCCATGATTCGGTTCCGATTGGAGCGGATGAAGAGGATAACGTGGAGGTGAGACGGTGGGGGACTGTACCCGAATTTAGCTTTGAACCTTTAAACCACTGGGATCTTGCTGAGAACCTGGGAATTCTCGATTTTGAACGGGCCGGTAAGGTGACGGGATCCCGCTTCGTCTTCTACAAGGGCTTGGGGGCTCGGCTAGAACGGGCACTCTATAATTTTATGTTGGATATCCATACCCAAAAGAATGACTATACAGAAGTGATCCCACCTTATATTGTGAACCAAGAATCGATGTTTGGAACAGGTCAATACCCTAAGTTTAAGGAAGATACTTTTGAATTGAACGATGACCGTCACTTTGTTCTGATTCCAACGGCGGAAGTTCCGCTGACAAATTATTACCGGAATGAAGTCTTAGATATCGAGGACTTGCCCGTTAAATTTACGGCTATGAGCCCTTCTTTCCGATCTGAAGCAGGATCAGCGGGGCGGGATACACGTGGTCTGATCCGGATGCACCAATTCCATAAGGTAGAAATGGTAAAATATGCTCACCCTGACCATTCTTATGAGGAATTAGAGGCCATGGTGGTCAATGCGGAAGAGATCTTACAGGCTTTAGAATTGCCTTACCGTGTGATCACGCTATGCACAGGCGACATGGGCTTCTCAGCTAGCAAGACTTATGACTTGGAAGTATGGGTGCCTGGCCAAAATACCTATCGGGAAATCTCTTCTTGCTCCAATACAGAAGCTTTCCAAGCAAGACGAGCCATGATTCGCTTCCGCAATGCAGAAGGTAAGTTGAATTATGTCCATACCCTCAATGGGTCTGGTTTAGCGGTCGGTCGAACCCTGGTCGCAATTCTGGAAAACTACCAGCAAGCAGATGGCACGATCAAGATTCCGACGGCATTAGTGCCTTATATGGGTGGTATCACAGAGATTAATCGAGAAAATGCAGTCGCTAAGTAAACAAATAAGGCTCACTGATGAATGGTGTCATCAGTGAGCATTTTTGTTAGGCGTCATTTTATTTGAAAAGATTTTATTTGAAAAGTGTGTAGAGAATGACGATAGCCCCTAGAATGATACGATAATAACCAAAGGGCTTGAAGTTATTTGTCTTGATAAATTTGAGCAAGCTTTGAATGACGATCAAGGAGACGATAAAGGCAACCAACATTCCGAATAGGAGATAGACTAATTCGGCTGTCGTGAAGGAGAAGCCGAAGTCCTTCAACTTAACCAAGGAGGCCCCTAACATAATGGGCATGGACATGAAGAAGGAGAATTCAGTAGCGACCGTTCGATCCATCCCTAAGAGGAGGCCACCTAAGATGGTTGAGCCAGATCGAGAGGTCCCTGGGATCAAGGAGAGGGCCTGGAAGAGCCCTGTTTTAAAGGCGGTTGGGTAGGAGATTTGAGTGACCTGGCTAGTATGTTTGGCATGACGGCCTGTCTTACGGTCTTCAATCCATAGGAAGGCAAATCCATAGATAATTAAGGCAGAAGCTACAACCGTCGGGGTATTAAAATACATTTCCATGTAGTCATTGATTAAGAGTCCCAGGACTGCTGCCGGGATGCTGGCAACAACAACCTTGAACCAGATGATCCAGGTTTCTTTTCGGTCTTGTGGGGACTTGGCGGGGTTGAAAGGATTGAGTTTATTGAAATATAAGACGACCACAGCTAGGATGGAGCCAAATTGGACCACGGTTCGAAACATTTCGATAAAAGCAGGGTCCAAATTTAATTGAATAAACTCTTCGACTAGAATTAAATGGCCAGTTGAGGAGATGGGGAGCCATTCTGTAATGCCTTGAACGACACTCAAGATAAAGATTTTCAATAGTTCTAATAAGTCGACTGCTTGCATAATTTCACCTCATTGTTGATTTGACCAAGGTTATTATAACTAAAAGAAAGAAGGATGTCACTGTCAAAGGAAGCACAAGAATGGGTATCTGCCTGCAAGTATGGTAAAATCAAAATTATAAGAAAGGGGAGAATGTCATGTTTAATCTTTTCAAGAAGAAAGAGCGGAAGCAAGAAGAAAGTCAAGAACAAAGTCAAGAAGTCACACTCTATGCCATGTGTGACGGTGAGTTATTAAATATAGAGGAAGTCGATGACCGCGTTTTCGCCCAGAAAATGATGGGTGACGGGTTTGCCATTAAGCCTTCATCAAATCAGGTCTATTCTCCAGTCAAGGGCCAAGTGGATTCTGTTTTTCCAACCAAGCACGCGATTGGTTTAAAGGCTGACAAGCTAGAGCTACTCTTACATATGGGGATTGATACCGTTCATTTAGATGGAGGGCCTTTTGAGGGAGCTGTTAAAGCTCATGATGACGTGGACCCGCAAACTCTCTTATCTACGGTCGATTTCCAGGCCCTAGAAGAGGCGAATAAGGACAATGTTATGATTTTGGTCTTCACTAATGGGGATGAGGTGCTGGACCACTTCGAACTGACCGCATCGGGTAGGGTGAGTCAGGGGCAAGAGATCGGAAAAGTAACCTTCCATTAAGAGAGGCTCATTATCAAGCAGCCTATGACGCGAGACTCCCAATCAATCAAATGAATAAAACACCAAGTGGTTAATCACAGACCATGGCCGACAAAGGGCTCCTTTTCTGGACGGATCCCATTGGGCCCTGCCTAGAGGCTAGGCCGACAGGTAGGATCGAGTCGGCTAGCTGTCTGTGAAGTCACATTGGTGTTTTATTTTATTGTGAGGAATCATTTGATTTTAACTAACAAGATCTAAGTCCAAGGAATAGCTAGCAAGTGTGATAAATATCTTCTTATGGCCTTGATTGAGTCGTGACCACGCAGACACACTCCGGTGCGTAGACTTCATTATGAATGAAAGTGAGCTGACCGGTTGCTTCATCCCGTTCAAATAAAGAAAGATAATCCGACTCTTGGTGGCCTACGAAGACCCACTTTTCATCGGCACTTAAGGCAAAGTCTCTTGGGATTTGACCATAGGTCGATATTTCTTGGATAGGGGTTAAGTAACCCGTTTCGGGATCGATCGCAAAGACGGTTATTTGGTTGGTGAACCGGGTGGACACATAGAGATAGCGTCCATCTTGACTGATTTTAATGGCTGCTCCTGCGGCCTGTCCCTCTTCTTCGGAAAGGTTTGGCCAAGAGGGAAGGATGCTTAAGCGACCGGTGGATCCAAATTCGATTAAAGTGGTTTGGTTATCGAGTTCGCCCACTAAATAAAGCCAATTGTGGTGAGGATGTTCGACCAAATGGCGCGGTCCACTTCCCTGGGGCAACTTGATGGAATCCACAGCTTCTAGCGATCCCTCAGCTTGAATCTGGTAGGACCAGACAGTATCCTGGCCTAAATCACAGACCCATAAGAAGCGGCCGTCTTTAGAAATTCCGGCATAGTGAATATGGGAGGGGGTGGTTGGATCGGTTTGTTGATCTTGACCATATTGAATCGTTTGCATAACAGCCAACTGGTCTTGGCTATTCAAGGCAAGCACATCAAGTCGACCCAGGTGGTAATTGGAGACATATAGGCACCGTCGAATAGAATCATAGGTGAGATGGCAAGCGGGAATCCTTGTATAGAGTAGACGCTGGTCTTCGACCCATTCACCTAAGGGATTCTTCTTGAACCTCGCCACCCCAGCGCCTGTTTCCTCTTTGACAATCGAAAATAAAGAATCTTCTTGATCGGATAGACAGAGGTAAGTGGGGTGATCAATCGGTAGAACCCTTTGGATTGCTTGGGAACTCCTTAGACTTTCATCAAAACGGATGGTCCGAATCCCCTCGTTGACGCGCTTGGTATAGCCTCCCAGGATCAATTGTTGTAACATTATCCAACCTCCTCAATTAAATCACTATGATTATAGCATAAGATTTTCTTCATTCGATAAGTAAGCGTCGCCATCTTTTTGCGAACTATGGTAGAATAGATTCACGATAAGTCGAAAGGAGTGAGAATCATGGAACCAAACAAAGATCACTCGAACCAGTCGACCCGGGTAGCTTTTTGGGAGAATCAACATATTCAACGGCTAATCTTTCTGCTGTTACTCTTTCTTGTTATTTGGGTCTTTGCTCAGATTGCCTATATCTTTCAACCAATCGCAACTTTCTTCCAATTCTTTGCTTTTCCCATCATTGGAACGGGGATCTTCTATTATCTCTTATCCCCCATGGTCATCCGCTTATCCAAGCGGGGGGTCAATCGCCATCTGTCGATTTGGATTATTTATATTGTGGTGACCCTGCTCTTGGTGTGGGGAATTGCGACGATCGTTCCGATTGTTCAAAGGCAAACGACTGCTTTCATTGATAATTTACCCGATTATATTAAGAGTATGGATCAAATCTTAAATAGGATCCCTTTTTGGCCGGATCTGGAAGAGGTGTTTCCCGATACCGCCAAGAATGTTCAATCGATTGATTATAATAATCTCTACAAGCAGTTTCAGCCGATCGTCTCTTCAACCTTTGGTGGCTTGGGGAGTGTCATTGGGACGGTATCAACCGTAGCTGCTGGCTTGGTGACGATCCCAATTCTGCTCTATTATATGCTCCTAGAAGGTTATAAGCTCTTGCCGGTTATTACAAAGTTCATTCCCAATAAGTACCGCCAAACCTGTAAGACTATCTTTTATAAGTCCCACTATCAAATTGGACGGTATATTCGTGGTCAGATTATTGTGGCGATCATCGTTGGGATTATGTTCTCAATTGGCTACACCATCATTGGACTTGATTATGCGGTTTCTTTAGGGGTCCTTGCCATGTTCTTAAATGTGATTCCCTATCTCGGATCGGTGATATCGGCAGTGCCAGCCCTCATCATTGGTTTAATTACCTCGCCCTTCATGTTTGTCAAGGTCGCGATTGTCCTAATGGTGGAAAATGTGATTGAAGGCCGGTTTGTTCAACCACAAATTTTGGGGTCCAATCTAGAGATTCATCCGATCACGATTCTGGTCGTCCTACTGGGGGCCGGGCGTCTGTTCGGTCTGACGGGTGTGATCTTAGCGGTGCCTGCTTATGCGGTCTTGAAGGTGATTTTCACGGAACTCTTTGAGATTTTCCGCAAAAATTCGTCACTCTATCAAGAGAGTGAGTCCAGTTCGATACCAGGTCCGGATGGGGCCCAGATTGCTGAGCAAAAACAAGAGGATTAATAATTTGATCTCCTTCCATGGCTTTTAAGCGGATTAGCTGACGATTGGAAGAGATCGATAGATAAGGAAAGATTGACTATATGGGAGTTATCATCAATGGAGCGGTCATTGTTATTTGTGGGATTCTAGGTCTTCGACTTGCGGGGGGGATTCCAGATCAGATCCACCAGCGGGTGATGCAGGGGATTGCCCTATGTGTCTTAGCGATAGGAATCGATGGAGCGCTAGGTGGACAGGAAACAATCGTGATGATCTTATCCATGGTTTTTGGGGCCATGATCGGAGAATGGATTGATATTGATGCCCGGATTAAAGGGGGCATCCAAAAGTTAGAACAAAAGTATGCGCGAGGCAATGGGCAACAGGACTTAGGTCCGGGCTTTGTTGCGGGTGTGATGATCTTTTGTATCGGTTCAATGTCCATCCTAGGTTCTTTAGAGGCGGGACTAACCGGATCGAATACGACTCTCTATACCAAGTCCATTCTGGACGGGATTACTGCTATCCTACTTGGGTCCTCCCTTGGGGCTGGCGTGATCCTATCGGCGATCCCAGTCATCCTGATGGAAGGGGCGATTGTCCTCTTGGCAGGTGTTCTAGCCCCCGTCTTGTCCGATGCAGTGGTTCATGAAATTATTGCGGTCGGCTCTTTGTTGCTAGTTGGATTGGCCTTTAATATGTTGAATCTCTCAGATTTAAAGATTATGAACTATACCCCTGCTATGCTTTTACCGCCCTTTTTTATGGCTTTAATCCACCTCTTCTTTTAAATAGGGTCTGTGCCTTATGATCTGACCAGAGGATGACAGCCGAACAAAAAGCACTCCCAGACTTTGAAAGCTTTACCCGCTCGCTTTTGTCTAGAGCGAGTGAGCAGGGTGAGTCTTAGGGAGTACTTTAAATGATTCTTTTGGAAAAGGAACATCACTGTTCCGGGAAATAGATATCAAGTGAGAAAGAGGAGAGGATTAGGTGAGAAAGTTAGTCGGAATTGTTGGCAATAATGCTGATGTTTCAACGAATCGGGCCTTGTTAGCCTATATGCAGACCCGCTATCAAAAAGATGCCAAGATTGAATTGTTGGAAGTGAAGAATTGGCCTGTTTTTAATAAAGATGGTGTGGCGAGAAGGCCCGCGGAAATATCAAAAGCCATTGACCAGATTGAAAGGGCGGAGGGCGTAATTATTGCGACTCCTGAGTACAACCTTTCGATTCCAGCTGCCCTATCGAATGCCCTCTCCTGGCTGGCCTGTGAGTCCTTTCCCTTAGTTGACAAGCCAACCTTGATTGTAGGGGCTTCTTATGGGACTTTGGGCACTTCGAGAGCCCAAGGTCACCTACGCTCTATCCTGAATGCGCCAGTTATCCGAGCCATGGTGATGCCAGGACCTCCTTTTCTTTTGGGCCACTCTTTACAGGCCTTTGACGATCAAGGGCAATTGCAGGACCCTGTCAAGGTCGCTCAATTGGATGGTTATTTTGAAGTCTTTCAATCTTTTATTCAAATGACTCAAGGCTTATCTGGCCATCACGAGGCGAATGTTCTAGCTGCGCAGAGCTTTTACCAAGGGCTGATTCAGATACAAGAAGAAGGAGGTCAATAGGATGAAACTGGTCGGAATTGTTGGATCCAATTCGAATCATTCGTATAATCGCATGCTGCTACAATATATTCAGACGCGTTATGCGGACCGATTTGAACTTGAATTATTGGAAATTAAGGATGTGCCCATGTTTAATGTCAGTCAGGACCAGAGTAACCATCCGACACTCCTTTATCTCAACCAAGCAATTAAGGAAGCAGATGGTGTGGTGATTGCGACCCCTGAGCATCTTTATACCATCCCAACGGCCCTAAAGTCGACCTTGGAATGGCTCAGTTACCGTCTACGTCCTTTTTTGAACAAGCCTGTTTATGTGATTGGGGCTTCCTATCAAGACCAAGGGACTTCGACTGCCCAGCTCCATCTTCGTCAAATTATGCAAGCACCTGGGCTCAATGCCTATGTCCTGCCTGGTAACGAGTTTCTGCTTGGCCTGGCCCAAGAAAAGTTTGACCAAAAGGGTGAGTTGATTGATGCCAAGAGCATTGAATTATTGGATCAAGGCCTAGCTAAATTCTTGCGCTTTGTTCAGATCATTAAGGCCATTGAAGTCGATGAGGGGCGTCTTGCCGCGATCTTAGAAGAAGTCGAAGACCCATCAGCAGGGGATGAATGATGGCTTTATTTCGCAAGTTCTTGGGCGATCTTGAGGGCCTTTTGCGTATTAGCGAAGTGCAATTTGGCCGTTTGATTGAGGACTTCTTGACCGTGTTCTGCGACCAAGCGGGCCGCAAATTGGTCTACGGGCGGATTGGCGCCTGAAGGCAAGCGGACTTGGTAGTCTGCGCCCAGCTTAATGAGTCCCTGGACAAAGGCATCTCGGGCAATAATGGAAGCACAGGCAACTGCCAGGTGAATCGACTCCGCCTTTTGGGCAAAGTAGGTAATCGGCTGGTAGTCAGGCATGGTTTCACCTAAGAGTTGATAGTAATTCTTTTTGGGGGTGAATTGGTCGATGAGGATGCCTTGTAAGTCATCTTTTTCTTGTTTGCTTAATTTAGCCCTTAATTTCTGCAGGGTAAAATCATGCAATTTTACTTTAATCG
This sequence comes from Facklamia languida CCUG 37842, assembly GCF_000245795.1. GTDB lineage: Bacteria > Bacillota > Bacilli > Lactobacillales > Aerococcaceae > Facklamia > Facklamia languida. Next base: position 1,365,648 of record NZ_JH601133.1, read on the forward strand.
CATTGGCATGATAGGATTGCGTGAGCTGGTTATACTTGTGGGGGTTGACGATGGTCAAGTGGTAGGGGACGGTCTGGATGAGCTGTTGAGCGATTTGGTGGATTTGTTGGTCTGAGAGTTTTTTTGAATCCTGGACGCCTAATTTTCGCACCGCTTTTTGTTGGTCCTTATCGAGGTAGACTGCACAGACAGTTAAAGGGCCAAAATAAGACCCATTGCCGACCTCATCACTGCCGATTAAGGTCCACTGAGCAATTTCTGACGGTAAGCTTGATGCGGCTTGGTGTAGGCGAGGCTGCACATCTGACTGATCTTGCCAGAGCTTGGCTTCGCTTTCGGCCTGGGGACCTTGAAAGAGTACTTTACCCGTGTGATAGGCGGTAATCGTCGTCTGATTGATTTTAACTCGTAATTGGCTATGAGGAATGAGGGGTTGTAAATATTTTTGATAGTGGTTGGCCATTTTTTGAATGGTTGCTTGGTCTAATTTAAGGGTGATTGAATGCATGTCCGTCACTTCTTTCTTGGATTTATCACGAGTAAAAGGGCAATCCATCAGTCAAAGTCTATTAAATCCCGCCAGATAATGCAAGCTGGCGGGACTTTTGGTAAAATAAGTAAAAAGACGATTCATGAAGGAGAAGTTATGGTACAAAGAGACCGATACCGTGCTGAAATTGCAGGAAAAAATTATACGCTAGTTGGCAGCTATTCAAAAGAACACTTAGATGGTGCCGTCCAACTGGTCAACCTACAACTTGAACAACTCGCCCAATTGGCTCCCGATCTCTCGACAGAAGACTTAGCGATTCTGATGGCGGTCAATGCGATCTCTGATCAGATGATTAAAGAAAAGCGGATTATGGATTTGGAAAACCAGCTTGAATTAAGTCAGATGAGTCAATCCGATCGAGACCGAACCAATGGGGCCTTTTCCAAGGAAAATTAAAGGAGAAAATCAATGCTTTCAATATTAGTTATCGCCATCCTTGCTTATGGCTTCTATGCTGGTTACCGTTCTGGCCTCATCATGCAGGCAGTCCGGTTAATTGGTTATGTCATCACCTTTCTATTAGCGACCCGTTATTTTGATGTCTTGAATCATTGGGTCGAAATGTTCGTTCCCTTCCCAGCTGTTCAAGCGGATAGCCAGTTGGTCCTCTATACAGAAGCACAAAGTTTCTACCTTGATCAAGCCTTCTATAAGCTCTTGACCTTCTTGATTATCTGGCTCATTGGCTGGCTAGTGACCAATCTGCTCTCGACCCTTCTGATTAAGGTGACTTATTATGATGTCTTAAACCTCGTGAATCGTATTCTAGGGGGCTTCATCAATTTGCTTGTAGTCTATTTTATCGTCTTTATGGTCTTATACTTGCTTTCACTCTTACCCATCGAGTTTATCCAACAACAGTTTGTTAATCATCCCTTGCTTTTTTGGATTGTCGATTCTTCGCCTTTTTTATCCGACTTTATCCATCAATTGGGACTGGGTATTTAGCTTTTGACAAGGAGGGATTCTATGAACATGCAGAAGACTTTGCAGAAGTTAGAATACGATAAGGTCAAGAACCAACTGCGTCCACATTGTCGAACGAATATGGCAAAAGACTTGGTCGATCAGCTCCAGCCTTCAGCCTCCCTCAAGGAGATCGAGACCTGGCAGGATGAGGTGGAAGAAGCGTTGGCTATTCTCGACCAGAATAAATCCATCCCAATTCCTCATTTGAAGGGGCTGGGAATGGCTTTCAAGCGGTTGAAACTCCAAGCCTTTCTTAACGGCTATGAGCTCAGCCAGATTGGCAAGCTCCTGACCACTGTTGGTCAATTGCTCGATTTTTTCGATCAGATGAAGGCCGAAGAGAAGAACTATCCAGCGCTTGACAAGTGGGTGGACCAGTGTGTGGCCTTACCTGATTTGGTCCATCAGATTGACCAAACCGTGAATGAGGAGGGGTCCGTCCTCTCGTCTGCTTCCATTAAATTAGCTGGCATCCGGCGCAGTCAAAGTCAAACGGAGCAGGCGATCCGTAATGTCCTAAACCAACTCCTCAGATCCAAAGCCTCCCAATTGTCGGATGCTTTAATCACCATTCGGAACGATCGCTTTGTCCTACCAGTCAAAGCAGAATTTCGTGGTCAATTTGGAGGGACTGTCCATGACCAATCTTCAACGGGCCAGACCCTCTATGTTGAACCTCAAGCAGTCGTGGCCTTAAATAATAAGTTGGCTGATTTAGCAGCCCAAGAGAAGGCGGAGATTGAGCGTATCCTAGAGGAGCTATCTATGGCCTTGGTTCCTTATGTTTCGGAGATTCGGCAGAATGAACGGATGATTGCTCAGTTAGATTTTATTCAAGCTAAGGCAGCTTATGCCAAAGCCAATCAAGCGACCAAGCCTAGCTTCTCTGAAGACCAACAGATTGCCTTATGGCAGGCACGTCACCCCTTAATTGACCCCGATAAGATTGTGGCTAATGATATTTTAATTGGTGACTCTTACCAGCTCTTAGTGATTACAGGTCCTAATACTGGGGGAAAGACGATCATCCTGAAGACTTTAGGTCTGGTTCAAGTCATGGGTCAATCCGGCTTATTTGTGCCCTGTGAAGCGGGATCACAATTGGGTGTCTTTGAAGGGATTTATGCGGACATCGGTGATGAGCAGTCCATCGAGCAGAGCCTTTCAACCTTCTCAAGTCATATGACCAATATTGTGAAGATCATTGAAGCCAGTCATGAATCCTCCTTGGTCCTCTTTGATGAATTGGGGTCAGGGACAGATCCTCAAGAAGGAGCAGCCTTAGCCATGGCGATTCTGGATTACTTGCGTAAGGTTGGGGCGACTGTCATGGCCACGACCCATTATCCTGAGTTGAAGGTCTATGCCCACGAAACACCCAAAACTGTGAATGCTTCGATGGAGTTTGATAGTGAGTCACTCTCACCGACTTATCGCTTATTAATTGGGGTTCCCGGCCGATCGAACGCCTTTGACATCTCCAAACGGCTGGGATTGAGAGAGGATATCCTAGCCGATGCCCGGCAAGGCATCTCTAAGGAAAGTCAGTCCCTGAATGAAATGGTCGCTAAATTAGAGCGTGAACGTCGTCAGTCTGAACTCAAGCACGCGAGTGCGGTTGAATTCCTGAACCGGTCTGAACAGCTGCTCAAGGACCTTAGAACAGAGTACAACCGTTATTTGGATCAGAAGGAAGACTTGATGGAGAAGGCCAAGCGTCAAGCCAATGAGAAGGTCGCTGAGGCCCAAAAAGAAGCCGAGAAGCTCTTGCAAGAAATTCGGGACCTTCAGCTCGTCCAAGGGCAAAATCAAACCATCAAGGAACATGTCTTGATTGATAAGAAGCAAGCCTTTGACCAGCTGAAAGAGGCCGAAAATCTCAAGAAGAATAAGGTGCTCAAGAAAGCTAAAAAAGCGCAAGGATTTGCTGTGGGGGACCAAGTAGAGGTCTTATCTTACCAGCAGCGGGGTGTGGTCGTTGAACAGGTGGCTAAGAACGAATATCTCGTTCAAATGGGCATTCTCAAAATGAAATTCCCGGCCGAGGAGTTGAATGCCATTGCCCCCGTCCAATCAAGTAAACACCGAGTCAATGTCCAACGCCGAGCTGGCAGCAAGGTTTCAACCAGCTTGGACTTAAGAGGTCAACGCTATGATGCTGCCATGCAAGGCCTGACCCAATACCTAGACCAAGCCCTCCTCTCAAACCACCCCATGGTCACCATTATTCATGGGAAGGGGACAGGAGCTCTGCGTAAAGGGGTTCAAAAGAAGTTAGAAAGTCATCCCCAAGTCGACCATTATGAATTTTCAGCCCCCAATGCGGGTGGGGACGGTTCAACCGTTGTTTACTTTAAGTAAGGAATGGAAGGATCCATTTACATTCTAATAAGCAGATAAATAGCATGGAATGGCTGTTTCTGATAATATAACTAATGGAATTTAAGATAGAAGGAGGAAGTTTATGACAAGAGAATTAACAGACCAACAATTTGAAGAGGCAACCAGCCAGGGTCTCAGCCTCGTGGACTTTTGGGCACCTTGGTGTGGACCCTGCCGGATGCAGTCACCGATTGTTGATGAGATATCAGATGAAATGGAAGGGCAAGTAGAGGTTTTCAAGATGAATGTGGATGACCAACCAGAGACTGCCCAGGCCTTCGGGATTATGTCCATCCCGACTCTTATTATCAAGAAAGATGGCCAAGTGGTTGAGAAATTAGTCGGCTTCCATGATAAAGACCGTCTACAAGCCATCTTAAATAACCACCTCTAAAGCGGCTGTCAAAGTTGAACCAGGTCCATGCATGACCTGGTTTCTTGCTAGGCAGGGAAAATCACAAGCTAAATCATGCTGACTAAGATAGGAAGTGGATCGAAAACCATCCTATTGGCCATTCATAAAGGCCTGTCACGAGCATGGATCAGAAAGGAGTATATTATGATAATTGGAATACCAAGAGAAATAAAGGAAAATGAAGACCGGGTTGGCCTTACACCAGCCAATGTCGAAGAACTTGTAAATGCAGGGCATACCCTGATTGTGGAATCGCACGCTGGTGATGGGTCTGGCTTCATTGATGCGCAATATGAAAAAGCGGGAGCTGAGATCGTCAATGATCCTGCTGAGGTCTGGAAAGCGGAAATGGTGGTCAAGGTAAAGGAACCTCTGCCACAAGAATTCGATTATTTCCATGAAGATCTGATCCTCTTTACCTATTTGCACTTGGCACCGGAGAATGACTTAACGGATGCCTTGCTTGAGAAAGGCGTAATCGGGGTTGCTTATGAGACCATGGAAGATTCTGGTACCTTACCTCTCTTAACCCCAATGTCTGAAGTAGCTGGACGGATGGCCGTTCAAGCGGCTGCTAACCTGCTAGAGAAGAATAATGGGGGGCCAGGGATCTTACTCGGTGGGGTACCTGGTGTCCGCCGGGCCAATGTCACCGTTATCGGTGGTGGAGTGGTTGGCTTAAATAGTGCCAAGCTGGCCTATGGTTTGGGAGCAAACGTGACGATTCTAGACGTCAACCCTCAACGACTCGCCCAATTAGAAAATATTCTTGGTAATGGTGTCCAAACACTGATGTCGAACGAAGTTAATATTCGGCGAGCAGTGATTGATTCGGATGTGGTCATCGGATCGGTTCTCATCGCAGGTCGTCGAGCACCAGTCCTGGTAACGGAAGATACCATTAAAGAAATGAACGAAGGGTCTGTCTTGATCGATATCGCGGTCGACCAGGGGGGTAACTTTGAAACTACCCACGCAACCAGCCACTCCAAGCCAACCTTTACTAAGCATGGGGTGATTCACTATGCTGTTGCCAATATTCCAGGGGCGGTCCCACGTACCTCTACTCTGGCTTTGACGAATGCTAGCTTCCACTACGCTAAAGAAATTGCGAACAAGGGCATCCTAGCAGCTGTTAAGGAGAACGCGACCATCGCAACCGGTATTAACACCTATAAGAACCACCTCACATCCAAGGCCGTTGCCGAATCCCAAGATAAAGAATACACACCACTTGAAAAGATCCTAAATTAACCCCATCCAGGTCCTACAAGATCAGTGATCCACTCAGTTGAATGGTAAAAAAATCAGACTTTCGACTGAGTGGATCCATCTTGAGGTCAATTTGTGAAAAGTTTATAATGAAAGTAAGGTTATTATATTTTTAAGTGAGGAGAATGATAAATGAAAATTAAGGATGTGACCCCCGGTTTTAATGTAGGAGAAGATGACCAGAAAAGGTCCAACCGCCCACACGGCAAAGGCCCCTTTAAGGCTCGGTCACTTTACCTGATCTTGATCCTATTGGCGGCTATCTATTATTATATTTTATTACCTCCCCTTCACTATGCTTCGAGAGAATTTTGGTTCTTCCTCGGCTTGATCCTGGTGGGTGTCATCTTAATTGAATTAATCAATGACTCCAGCCGCCTGGTGAAAAACCTCATGTCAGGTCAGGTAAGAGCGATTGATTGGAAGCAATTACGTGTCGGTAAAAAATACCGCTTATTGCTATCCCCAGTCATCGCTTTGGGACTGGTCTTTATCCTGACCCAAATTATTTTTTCTCCTTTATTTATGTCCCAACAATTCTCGAGTCTCCTACAACCCACTAAGAAGGACATTCAAACAGATTTTCCAGAAGTGGATGTGAATCAGATCCCACTAGTAGACCGGGATACCGCTGAGCGGTTGGGGGATCGGCGGTTAGGGTCCTTAACAGATCTTGTCTCACAATTTGAGGTATCGCCTGAATATACTCAAATCAACATTAAGGCAGAACCCTATCGTGTGACCCCCTTAAAATATGCCGGTTTCTTTAAATGGTTGAATAATTTCCGGGAGGGAATTCCCCATTATTTACAAGTGAATAATGTCACAGGGCAGGTGGATGTCATGACCCCTGACAAACCGATTCGCTATTCTTATGCCGATCATTTTAACCGGTATATCATGCGGCACCTGCGCTTTAACTATCCATTTACCTTATTTGGTCGGCCGGCCTTTGAGATTGATGATGAAGGAACCCCCTATTATATCGCAACTACCTTTGGCCGGAATTTCTTCCTGAAAGAACCGGAGCCAACGGGTCTGATCTTGGTCAATGCGATGACGGGTGACCACAAGCATTATGGCTTAAAGGATATCCCGACCTGGGTAGACCGAGTCTATCCGGCAGATCTCGTCCTTCACCAATTAAGCTTAAATGGTAATTACCGTTTTGGTTTCTGGAATTCGCTCTTTGCTAAAGAGGGGGTTACGCGTCCTTCTGAAGGTTATAACTACTTGCCGATGAAAGATGACTTATACCTCTACACAGGAATTACCTCTGTCTCGAGTGATGATTCAAATATCGGCTTTGTCTTAGTGAATCTAAGAACAAAGGAAGCGACCATGTATCCACAATCAGCAGCTGAAGAATTCTCTGCCATGGAATCAGCTGAAGGTTCTGTTCAGGAGAAGGGCTATGTGGCTACTTTCCCACTCTTGATTAACCTCCAAGGTAAGCCCATGTATATTCTGACCTTAAAGGATTCCTCGGGTCTGATTAAGAGCTATGCCTTAGTAGATGTCGAGAATTATCAGAATGTTTATGTGGCTCCTAGTGTGAGCCAATTGATGGCTAACTATGCCAGTGACCACCCGCTAGAAGTGATGCCAATCGACCAATCCACACTCAAAGAGGTGACGGGTGAGGTCGAATCGATCCAAGCAGTTGTTCGACAAGGGGAGACCATTTACTACTTCATGGTGGACGGTCAGGTCTACCAAGCCCCTGCTTCTCTGAATGATTTCCTACCCTTCCTAGAAGAAGGACAAGTGATTCAATTCAAACAGGATGATCAAGGAAACATTCATGCAGTGGATTTGACGGAAACCTTTGGTGACCAAGCACAGACCAACCAAGACCAAGCGATACTGGAAGAAGTAGAAGACCCCCTAGTCGATCAATTGGCAGAGTAAAGTATCCCGTGATCTAGACGACCAGCAGACAAGACAAGAGAGGAGTTTAGTATGTTAGAAGTACAGCACTTAGCCAAGTCTTTTGGCGAGGTTCAAGCCGTAAAGGATGTCTCCTTTACGGTGGAACCCGGGACCATCATGGGTTTTATCGGGCCCAATGGTTCAGGTAAGACGACCGTCTTTCGGATGATTCTTGATTTTCTAACACCGGACCAAGGAGGGAAGGTGCTTTGGAATAACCAAGAAGTAGGTAGTAAGATCCATGATATTGTAGGCTACCTACCAGAAGAACGCGGCCTTTATGAGAAGATGTCCATCGAAGATCAAATCGTCTATTTTGCGAGTTTGAGAGGGATGGACCGCAAGGAAATTCTGGATGAGATTGATATCTGGATGGAAAAGTTTGCGGTTAAAGGAAACCGAAAAGATAAAATTAACACCTTGTCTAAAGGGAACCAACAAAAAGTTCAGTTGATTTCGACTTTGATCCACCGGCCTAAATTAGTGATTCTAGATGAGCCCTTCTCAGGGTTGGACCCTGTCAATGCGGACCTCTTGAAAGAAGGAATCTTTGAATTAAAGAACCAAGGTTCAAGTATTATCTTTTCGAGTCATAATATGAATAACGTGTCCGATATTTGCGACAAATTGGCCATGGTCGTCAATGGTGAAGAAGTCCTCTACGGGACCTTGCAAGAAGTGCGCGAAAGCTTTGGCCGGGTTAAGATCTATCTGGAGACCGACCAATGGACGGAAGAAGAATTATCTGGTTTAGAAGGGGTTCGTGAAGTTGAAAAAACTCAGCCCAACCGCTATACGCTGGTCTTAACCGATCCTTCTTATGGTCCAGCCCTCTTTAAAACGATCACCAAGGGTAATTATATTGAGATGTTTAGTCAGCAACCACCGACGTTGGATGAGATTTTCAAAATGAAAGCAGGTGACCTGATTCATGGCTAAGATGTGGTTAGTAGCGAAAGAAGTTTATCGCAAGAATGTGAAGTCTTGGGCCTTCTTCTGGATGATTTTTGGTCCAATTTTGATGATGGCAGTGATCGCAGCAATTGCTTTCTTCGTTGTGCGTGATCAATCGACCTCTTCCGTGGGAAATGTTGGGGTCGTCACAGAAGATGCGCGGGTTCAGCAGGTCATTGAAGACCTAGAGGATGATAATACTTATCATTTTGATTTAAACGAAGACCAAGCAGAAGCCCAGCTGGCGGATGGGACCCTCGATGGTTACCTCCTGGCAGGTGTGGAGGAGGACACGGTCCAGGCTAAGTTCTACCGGAAGAATGCCGGTAAGGATATTTCGGTTAGAGGGATGGCCCAGGCGCTTTCGGAAGTTCAGATGGCGATAAAGGTCGAAAATCTGGATATTGATCAAACAGCTGTGCAAGACCTATTGAATGCAGCTGTTCATGTTGAAACGATTAAGGTCAAGACAGACCAAGAAGGACAAACAACTGAGGTTTCAGCCGATGACCCGCTTAATTTTATTAAGACAGGCGTTGCCTATGTGGTCTGCTTTGTGATTTTCATATTTATTATGAATTATATTTCGATCGTTTCACAAGAAATTGCGGCAGAGAAAGGATCGCGGATCATGGAGATTATCCTTTCCTCAATTACACCAAGTGCCCACTTCTTAGGTAAGTTATTAGGGGTTGGCCTGGTTATTCTGACACAATTAGTTATCTATCTGGTTCTTGGCCTGATTATCGCTTACTTAGCTCTCCTTTATTTCAGAGGGCAGTTATTTGGCGGCAGCGACCAACTGGCAAGCCTCGAAGCGGGGCTGGGAATGCAGTTAACTTGGGAAAACTTACGTCCCTTCTTTACACAAATTAAACCAGTTCTGTTATACGGTTTACTCTATGCTGTCTTGGGAATTTCTATCTATTCCATTCTTGCGGCCTTCCTGGGGTCTTTAGTCTCCAAGGTAGAAGATGTCAATAAGATGGTGACACCGATTACCTTGATCGGGGTAGCTGGCTTTTATCTAGCCATGTATGCCTTGAATGCACCTAATTCGCCTGTGGTCAAAATTGGTTCCTTCATTCCTTTCTTCACCCCCTTTGTTATGCCTTTCCGGTTGGCCAATGACTCCGTTATGTCCAATGAGATCTGGCTGTCGGTTGCGATTGTCCTGGTCTTCTTAGTGCTCAGCATCTGGTTGTCTGTGGCCTTCTACAAGTCAAATGTTCTGGTCTATAGTGAGAAGGGATTGATTGGGACCTTCAAGCAATCCATTTCTATCTGGCGTAATGAACGTCAAGCGAATCGCTAACCGATCGATTCATTAGGTCTTGTATTCAACAAGCCTGAAAGGGAAATGGACGAGACCACTCGCGACTCTTTAAGAAGACAAAGAGTGTCTTAAAATTACTATCAAAACCAACACACCGAATATGAAATCACTGGAGAAGCCCTGATCAAACGAGGGTTGTTGAGAGAAATCCGCCGAGGATCGAGCAATTCGACCAATCGTCAGGTGGTATTCCGCCTCCCAGTGATGACTTATTCGGTGTTTTGTTGTCTCTTGACCAGGATTTGTGAAGGAGTTTAAGGATAAAAAGACTGTAATCGCTTTGTATTGATCGAGACAGGGCCCAACCAAGATCAAAAAACGTCAGCTAAGGGTAGGAAAATATGCTAAAATAAACAAGAGACTGGTTTGAGGAGGAGACAAATGCGTGAGTTACCGATTGGCTATATTGATTCAGGGGTAGGGGGACTGACTGTTGTCAAAGAAAGTCTTAAACAACTGCCTAATGAATCGATTCTATTTCTAGGCGATAATGCCAGATGTCCCTATGGTCCCCGTTCGCTGGACCAAGTACGAGCTTATATCTGGCAATTGACTAATTTTCTGAGAGAACAAGGCATCAAAATGTTAGTTGTGGCTTGCAATACCGGTACAGCGGCTGCAGTGGATGAATTGAAGCAAGTCTTGAAGATTCCTGTTGTCGGTGTCATCGCTTCTGGAAGCCGGGCAGCTATTAAACAAACGAGGAATAACCATATCGGAGTGATCGGGACCCAAGGGACCATTCAAAGTCAGCTCTACCGTCGGACCATCTTAGAAAAGAGTGATCGGGTGACAGTTGACAGTCTAGCATGTCCTAGTTTTGTGGATTTGGTTGAATCCGGAGTCCCCCATGATGTCGAACTTTCACACCACATTGACCAAGTACTTGCTCCTTTAGTTGATCAAGGAATTGATACCCTGGTGCTAGGATGTACCCATTATCCTCACCTCCAAGCAGAGATTCAAAAGGCCGTCGGATTGGGTGTTACCCTCATCGATTCGGGTGTCGAGACGGTTAATGAAGTCAGTATGCTCTTGGATTATTTCAATTTAAGTCGTTCAGCGGATGAAGCGCGGGCGAATCCACCCTACCAGATTTACTATACGACGGGTTCGGTAGACTCCTTTAAGGAGATGGCAGGTAAGTGGCTACAAGACCCCCTATTGGATGTCCGGGGGTGCCAGATAAGAGGAGAAATGATTAATGAAATTACTAATAGCAAGCCATAATGCGGGGAAGGTTCAAGAGTTTCAGCAGTTGCTGGCTCCCTTGGGCCTAGAAGTATGTTCCTTACTGGACTACCCAGAGATTGAGGAAGTCGAAGAGACGGGTACCACATTCGAGGAAAATGCGCGGCTTAAGGCTGAACAAATTGCGCGAGAAATGCACTGTTTAACCCTAGCGGATGATTCTGGCCTGTCTGTTCCCAGCTTAGATAATGCGCCAGGAGTCTACTCCGCTCGCTATGCGGGTCAGCCAAAGGATGATGGCAAGAATCGCCAGAAGCTACTCAAAAAAATGGAAGACTTTACTGGCCCTGACCGAGCCGGTCATTTTACCACCTGTATCGTAGTGGCTTATCCTGGGGTCGAGTCGCTGGTTGTCCAAGGGCAGGTGACGGGCCGAATTACCCATGAAGAAAAAGGTCAAGCAGGATTTGGTTATGATTCAATCTTTTACTATGAGCCCTTAGGCTTAACTTTTGCTGAAATGGAACCTGCGGTTAAGAATCAAATCTCGCATCGAGCAGTGGCGGTGGCGAAGCTACAAGACCAACTCGGTGGCTGGTTGGAGGCGACATTTTAATGAAATTTCTCATTATGAGTGATAACCATGGTCGACATAGTTTAGTTCAAGAGCTGGTCAAAGCCTTTCAAGGTCAAGTGGATTATTTCTTTCACTGTGGGGACTCGGAATTTGCGGCGAGCGATCCCATTTGGCAGGTCTTTGCTGGCAATGTTACAGGGAATATGGATTTTGATGCAGGCTATGCCCAAGAAAGCGTGGTTGAGACACCAGTAGGTAGGGTCTTGCTGGTTCATGGCCACCGCCACCAAGTCAACCAAAGTAACGACTTGTTATTACAAATTGGCCTAGAGGACCAGGTGCAATTTATTTTTCATGGTCATACCCACCGCCTGTATTCGGAGTACAGGCAGGGGATTTTAATGGTGAATCCCGGTTCCTTGAACCATTCGCGTGGTCCCGTTAATCAGACCACCTTTGCCATTGTGACAGTTGAGCCGGATCGCTACCAGGTTGAGTTTCGAGATGAGAAGGGCAAAGTCCTTGATGGACTGACCCAAGTCTATGCTCGCTAATGCTAGCCTTCCTTTCTCACCTTAGAGGAAGCCAAATAAACCACCCCCACCTGATGATCGGGTGGGGGTGAGCTTTTGACCTTATGGCTTAGGATCGAGGTCAACCAGGCTTTGAGCTAAAGGAAGGCCCTGGTCTTGGAGCCTTTGAATGTAGAGGGCATAGAGGTCTGTTGATAAACGGTACTGGTGCCCATGTTGAGTATAGAAGTTAATCCGATAGGTAAAGCCGTAGGGCGCATTATTGATGAGGCCATAGATTTGGGGAGCCTGCGTTAAGCTTTCTTGGTATAAGCTAGTGGCATGGTCCGTAATCTCTTGAATGGCTTCGATATAATCCTTTAAGGGGACATCTAAGCGTAAGGGCAAGTCGATGGTGACGCGCATGGCATCGCGGCTAGTATTCTTGACGATTTGGATGAGGCTATTGGGAATATAGTAGTAGTCTCCGTCAAAGGACTTGATAATGGTGATTCGGATACCCGTCTTGAGGACGGTTCCTTGAATACCAGAATCATAGATCTGAACCTCATCTCCTACTTCAAATTGGTGTTCTAGAAGGATGAAGTAACCATTGATCACATCTTTGACGAAGTTCTGGGCAGCTAAACCAAAGGCAACCGACAGAATTCCAGCTCCGGCAATGATTGTGCTCATCGGAAAGCCGAACAAGGACAAGACAAGATACAGATAGGTGAAATTAAGCAAATAGTTAATGGCATTATAGGCGATATCCTGGATCGTCCGCTGGCGTGCCCGGCTGGCGTGAGGCTTGCGGATGAGGATGCGTGATCGCTTCGTGTTAGGTTTACCTGATTGGTGATAGATTTTTTTGACCAGGTACTTAAGAATCAAATAGACCACGGTTAAGAGGATCAGTTGAATGAGAAAGACAGAAAATTCCTTGATAAAATCCTGCCAATTTCCGTCAAGGATCAGATGGATCCATTGGTTAATAATCATAAGGCACCTCCTACTCTACCTAGCATACCACAAAACAGGACATGGGGAAGACATACAGCCATAAATCTTAATAGAATCACAATGTTTTGAGTGATCACTAATCCTCTCATTGCACTCTAAATCTGGGCGAATAAATATACTCCTACTTTCCACTAATTTGATTCCCTAAAAAATAACACTTATAGCTAAATAATAGCCCCTACTCATATGAAGTTATAAGAAAAGAGAGGCTATCCAGTCGATTGACGATTAGTACGGTCTTAATTTAGATCCTATTATAGGTTCTATCTATCATCTGATCAGATATTGGAGGATGATGGACCTTATACTGTGATCGGACCATTAGCCTTGACAGTGTCCCGCTATGAAAGTCGATTTGATTGAGATAGCGTGCGTTTAGTGCTATATTATAGCTATTAAAGTAATCGCAAAGGAGATGTGGTAATAAATGACAATCGGTCAATTAGCGGGTCTGATTGCAGCAATAGCCTTTGCAGTATTGGTTGTCTTTTTATGTTTGGCACTCTTGAAGGTTTCCGGTGTGATCGGAGAATTAAAAGAGACAGTCACGCGACTAAATGCGACGATTGATATTGTGACCAAGGATGTTGATAATCTGTCCATCGAAGTCGAAGGACTCCTGAATAAGTCGAACCGGTTGGTCGATGATGTGAATGGAAAGTTAGGTAAGACGGACCCTCTCTTTACAGCCATAGGCGATTTAGGAGTTTCGGTGTCTGAATTAAACAGCTCAACCAAGACCATGACCGCCAATTTGGTATCGGGTGTAAAAGGCCAGAAGAAAGCTAAGTCTCCCTTTGGGAAATTTGTGAAGGCTGCCCAAAATTTTAAAAAGCCGAGTCCTAAGTCGGACCAGCCTGCTGATCCTAAGCAAGAACAAGTGGTTCAAGTCAAACCGACTGGGGTCAAAGACAAGGGGACGACTCATGGATTAAAACAATTTACAGACCATGCACCATCTGCCACAGCAGGTGAGATTACAATCAAAAATAAGGAGATGAATCATTATGAGTCAAAATAATGGAGGATTTTTATTCGGAGCAATTGTGGGAGCTGCCATCGGGGGTGTTGTCGCTTTACTCTATGCGCCAAAATCAGGTCATGAGTTACGCCAAGACCTCAGTGATGAGGTTGATTACTGGTTAGATCGAGCAAGCGATTATACAGACTATGCGGTTGAACGTGGTGTAGAAATGTATGACGCAGCGGCAGAAGCTGGAACTGATATCCGGGTGAACCTGAAGAAATCGGCTGATCATTTGAAAGAATCAGCTGAAGAACTCAAAGATGAAGCCAGCAAAGAGTGGAAGCATATCAAAAAAGAAGCAGACCAATCCAAAGAGGATGTGGAGGCTAAAGCTCAAGAGGTTGCCATCGAAGTTGAGAACGAATTAACCCATTCAGCAGATGAGATTGAAGAAGCGGCTAAAGAATATTTAGAAGACCATCAATAAGAATCAGCTCAAAAGACGATCTCGCAACCACCTTCAAAAATTCTTTTTGAAGGTGGTTTTGTGGTATGATAAAATGAAAAAACTGTGAAAACTTAAAAACATAAGTAGAAAACGCTTGCATAATCCTTCCTTCTATGGTAAATTTTAAAGGAAAATACATTGCGAAAGAAGGAGAGTCATGGAAAAACAAACAATCACGATCTATGATGTGGCGCGTGAAGCGGGCGTATCAATGGCAACTGTCTCTCGTGTAGTAAACGGGAATCCTAATGTTAAACCGAGCACCCGTAAGAAAGTATCTGAAGTGATTGAAAGGTTAGATTATCGTCCTAATGCTGTTGCTCGCGGACTCGCAAGTAAAAAAACTACGACTGTCGGTGTGATCATTCCAAATATTACGAATGTCTTCTTCTCTGCCTTAGCCAGAGGGATTGATGATATCGCCGCTATGTATAAATATGATATTATCCTCGCGAATGCGGATGAGAGTGTCGATAAAGAACTTAATGTCATTAATAATCTCCTGGCTAAGCAAGTCGATGGGATTGTCTACATGGGCTATAACGTTGAGGATGAAATGATAAAGACGATTAAAGCTTCAAGAACGCCCGTGGTGATCGCCGGGATTGTGAGTGATGATCCTGAACTCTATACTGTTTCGATTGATATTCGATTAGCAATCGAACAGATGACGGAGCGGTTGATCCAATCAGGAGGCAAGCGACCAGCCATTGTGACAGATTCTGACCGCTATTATGTCAACGAAGTTCACCGCATTCCAGGTTATAAATCTGCCTTAGCCAAGTATGACATCGAAGTCGATGACGACCTGATTATTCAAAGTGATTTTACCGATGATGAGGGACCAATTATTGTGGACCAATTACGGTCTGCTAAGGCGACAGGCGTGGTTGTCACTAAGGATGATATCGCAGTTGGTATCCTAAATGCCTTGACGGATAGCGGGGTGAAAGTGCCTGAAGAATTTGAAGTGATCACTTCAAGCAACTCCGTCTTGACCAAGTACACCCGCCCACAGCTGTCTAGCCTCCAATATCCCCTCTATGATGTCGGGGCTGTGGCGATGCGGTTGTTGACGAAGATTATGAACCATGAAGAGATTGACCAACGGCAGATTATCTTGCCTCATAAGTTTATTTCACGTCAATCCACTAAACCTCAAGAGTAGGTGAAGTCGATGCCAAAGAATCTAAACCGGCTAAAAATTGCCCTGTCCATCGCCTTATTTGTGGTTCAAGGAATTGAACTCTACTATTCAATTCGTCATGAACCCGATCGGATTTAGCGCACAACAAGCATAGATCCTCCGCACGACAGCTAGGCTGTTGCATGGAAGGCCGAACTGGTTTAAAGGTTGATTGAATGCCTTTCATAGAGGATACCATTAATTTACTATCAAAAGAAGCCAGGTAGCTCATCTGTAAATGAGCTACCTGGCTTCTTTGTTGGTTGACTGTCGTTACTGGGTAGTTTCCGATACCGGTTCGGGAACATAGGGTTCTTCGGGCTGACTTGGATCATAGAGGTCAGGTGGCGTCGAATGGTCTGGATCATCAGGATTCTCTTCATCTTCATCATCTTCTTCAGAAGATTCTTCTGTTGCATCCTTGCTGGTCGTTTGACTTTCTTGGAATCGACGTAAGATCTCACCCCAGAACAATTGATAGTCCCGTTCAGAACCACTAATCATAAAGTCAGCACTCAACTGGGGCGCTGGGTAAGAGGCCTTGAAGAGTTCATCTTTAAGCGGGCCGGTCACAGGTATGGATTGGTAATTGACTGTGACACTACCTGGCTGGGTTCCGGTTCTTTCGACCACTGACTGGCGGACGACTGAAGCGGGTTGTTGGAACTGTTGGTCAATGCCAAAGATTTCAGGGCGAATAGCATACAGGTCACTGACAAGTTTTCCCCAGAATTGCTGGCTTCGAGTCCCTTCTTGGCCATAGCCATCTGCCGGGTCAATGAAATATTCGCCATACTGGTTATCATAACCGATCCAAGACCCAATGGTAATTTTGGGGGTTGAGGCAATATACCAGATGTCTTTGAGGCTTTCACTGGTTCCAGTCTTAGCAATCCAATCTCCACCGATAGCGGATAGAATGCTGGCGGCAACGCCACCCGTTCCTTGCCGGTTGACATCCCGCAACATGTCCACCATGAGATAGTTGGTATCTTCACTGAAGACTTGTTGAGGATTGGATTCTTGTTGGAAAACAATATTACCATAAGCATCTTCAATCTTTTCAATCAGGTAACCTTCAATATGTTTACCTTGATTTGCAAAGGTTGTAAAGGCCGAAGTCTGCTCAAAAACGGTTGGACCATTGGTCACACCTCCAATTGAAAAGGCTAGGTTATGGGTCTCTTCAGGGGTATAGGAGGTTATCGGATTAAAGCCCATGCGAGTCAAATAGTCCGAGATGGGAACGCCTTGGTTAAGGAGGGCTTGATAGATCCGGATGGTCGGCAGGTTATAGGAGAATTGAAGCGACGTTCTGGCGGTATAGAACTTATTCGAGATGACATTACCATAGTTGGTTGGACGCCACTCGGTACCATCCGCATAGGTCTCAACCAGTTCAGTATCCGGAATGATTGAAGCCGGTGTAATAATATTTTGTTCTAAGGCAGGGCCATAGACAGCTAATGGCTTGATGGTCGAGCCAGGTGACCGGTGCATCCGGAAGGCATGGTCGATTTGATTGCTTTCAAAGTCCGTTCCTGCTACAAAGCCGAGGACCTTACCTGTTGCATTCTCCATGACAACAACGCCTGATTGTGGCTTCTCAACATAATAGATTTCCTCGCCTGTATTTGGGTCGGTATAGACGCCCTCATAGAGAGGACCAAGCTGGCTTTCATGCTCCTTGGCAGAAATCTGCAGCTGGTTATAAATCTCCTTATCAATCGTGGAGTAAACCTTATAGCCGCCGGTACGTAATTGACGCTCTGCAGCGAAGTAATAGTCATTGTACCAATCAACATCTTGGTAGACTTGGCTCAGGCTGTTGCCATCTTTCTTGATATTAAGGGCCATTATCTTCTCAACAGCTGCATTCATGACCGCCTGATAGAGGTAGGTCTGTCTTTCCTTAGGCCGGGATTCGCTCTTGATAAAGTCTTTGGTGATGTCGTATTGCAGGGCTTTATCATAAGTATCCTTGTCGATGTACTGGTTACGGTACATGCTATAGAGGACATTCTTCATCCGAGCGATACCAGCTGTCATGTCTTCTGAGCGTTCACCATATTGGTTATAGGGGGTATAGGTGTACGGATTTTGCGGTAAGCCGACCAGGAAGGCCGCTTGATTGAGGTTGACATCGGCAGGGCTGATACCAAAAATTCCTTCAGAAGCTTCACGGATTCCGGCAATATTTTCCCCCTTGTTATTGCGGCCGAAAGGCGACACATTGAGGTAGGCAGTTAAGATTTCATCCTTAGAGAAGTATTTCTCCAACCTCAAGGATAAGAGAATTTCATTCGCCTTACGGAAGAAGGTGACGTCGTGAGTCAGGAGTTGCTGCTTGACCAGCTGTTGGGTTAGGGTCGATCCACCGGTACCTGATCCCGTTAGGAAGGTCTGGAGAATCGCTCTTAAGGTAGACTTGGGATTGACGCCGGGGTGATCATAGAAATTTTGGTCTTCGATCGAGATTAAGCCCTGGATTATATGTGGTGAGATGTCCTCCAGTGAAGCGACAGACCGTACAACATCTGAGCGGACATTGGCGATCGGCTCCTTGGAAGCATAATAGAGGGTGGATTGTTGGTCTAAGCGATTGATTGCTTCAGCCATTTCTTCACGGCTCGGTGGCTCCGTCTCACCAACGAGGGAAGCAAAGTAGCCGATTCCTGTTCCAGCCATTAAGGCTGCTAAGAGGGTACCCACCACCAAGATCAGGAGGATGAACCGACGGACTAAATTAAAGAAGACCGCAGTGAAAATACCCGTTTTTTCTTTAAGTGTGTAGCCTTCCAGCGAATATTGGTTAGAAGATTGCTTTTTCTTAGTCTTTGAGGATTGGGGGGGATTCGCTTGCAGCGTATGGTCGTCCTTACCAGACCCTTGGCTCTGAAGGCTATCAGAATTAGCAGGCTGAAAAGGTTTGGCTTTAAGGGACTCACTGTGTGATTGTCGACCGGTCTGGTGCGATCTGACCGGGGGACCAGTCACTTTAGACGATTGGGTTCCCCCTTTAAAAGCTAGAGGCGGCAAAGCCTTAAAGTCCATCGGCTCCATGGAAGCCAGTGAATCATCGTCTTGTGGCCTTGCTTTAAAGGTCTGCTCGCTAACCGACTGGGTAGCTCCTCTCAGACTTTCCCTCTTCTTAGAGGGCCTTTCTTGCAACGCCACATGGCGGTTTAAGTCGGATTGTTTGGACTGAAAAGTCGATGCAACCGCCGATTCACCTTGCCTCTTTTCAAGCTGGGCAATTCTTTCTAACCGTCTTTGATGACGACTTTTTGAATCGAAGCTTTCTTGATGGGCATGTGGGTGGTTTGCGTCCCTGTGTCGCCTCGAAAGAGTGGAATATTTTTTGTTTTTGGGATCAAGCTTTGATTGTCGATCCTTACGTGAAGGTTGGTCTTTATCCATGCCTTCACCCCCTTAGCCATTTATTCATTAAGCGGTTTGTGAGTCATTTAAGGATTCACCAATTGCATTCAAGCGCTCTTCCCATTCTTGGGTTGTTAATTGGTGTTCAGCAACATAGCGATTTCTAGGATGACGACGGCATTTCGCGCAGCATCCTCTGAGGTATTTGGCTTCATTCTCTTCAGAAGCGAGTAATTGTTCGTTACATTCAGGATTGGCACAGTTGATATAACGTTCACAAGGTGTCCCATCGTAATAATCTTTACCGATAACAGTTGGATTCACGCGATTGATTGGCACAGAGATCCGGTCATCGAAGACATACATCTGTCCTTCCCAGAGGTCTCCTTGAACTTCGGGATCCTTACCATAGGTATCGATGCCTCCGTGAAGTTGGCCCACATCTTTGAATCCTTCGCGGACCATCCAGCCAGAGAATTTCTCACACCGGATGCCGCCCGTACAATAGACCACGACCCGCTTATCCATGAAGTCTTCCTTATGGTCGATCACCCATTGGGGTAATTCGCGGAAATTGCGGATGTCGGGGCGAATGGCTCCCTTGAAGTGACCAAGGTCATATTCATAGTCATTCCGGGTGTCGAGGACAATCGTATCTTCATCCAGAATCGCATCATGGAATTCCTTGGGTGATAGGTATTGTCCAGTTGTTTGAAGGGGATCAATATCTTCTTCTAAGTTGAGGGCGACAATTTCTTCACGGGGACGGACGAACATCTTCCGGTGAGCGTAGCCATCTGCTTCATCTTCCTTGAACCAGAGATCTTCAAAGCCTGGTAGGGAATGCACATAATCTTTATATTTTTCAGTTTGGGCAAGGATCCCGGATACCGTTCCATTGATCCCTTCTTTTCCAACTAAGACCCGACCTTTAAGGCCAATGCTCTTGCAGAATTCAAGGTGGTCCTTAGCAAACTGATCAGGGTCTTCAATAGCTTGGTACTTGTAATAGAGTAATACACGATAATCTTTTGACATGATAAAAAAACCTCCTTGTAGTTGCATGCTACAATTATTCTCATGGTAATATATTATACGCAAAATGATAGCAAGACTCAATCTTTCGAATTTAAATAATCCCATCCGTAACCAAACAGTAATATGATGGAGGGCTTTGAGATGAAGTGAAAAGATGAAATCGTTATAATAAATAAGAAGAGGAAATTAGAAAAGAGGGAAAATGATGGAGCAAGTCTTATTAATCGCCAATCCTGGTTCCGGCAAGGGGCTAGCAGAAGAATACGCTCAAGAATTGCAGGAAGTCCTTGAACAAGCACATCAGATTCAGGTCGTCCTGAAGTTAACCAAGAAGATGGAAGACGCAACCGAGTGGGCTCGATCAGCCTGTGATGAAGGGTTTGATACGGTCATCTGTCTAGGTGGCGATGGAACGGTAAACCAGGTCATTACAGGCTTGATGCAGGTCGACCCAGATAAACGACCTCATTTCTCTTTTGTTCCCTTAGGGACGGTGAATGACCTGGCCCGCAGTGCGGGCTTTGACCTGGACCAGGAGAATCTGATCCAGCAATTTAGTCAGCTCAGCCCGGTCGCTCTCGATATTGGCCAAGCCAATGACCAGTATTTTATGAATGTCTTAGCCATTGGGCCTATCCCATCAGCGGTTCTACAGACGGAATCAGAGGTCAAGAATAAGATTGGTAAATTGGCTTATCTCATCGATGGGATTAAGGCTATCTTTGAAGGGGAAGACTACCAACTGACCGTTCGTGACCAAGACCAAAGATCCTATTCCATAACCACTAAGCTATTAATGGTTTGTTTAACCTCCAGTGTCGGGGGGATGGGTCAATTCTTCCCAGAATCAGACCTGGGGGATGGAATGTGCCGGCTCTATGCCTTGAAGGATTCGATGGCGGTCTCAAGCTTCCAGACCCTGATACAAGAAAGTGGCTTGCCCGCTGAGGAGTTGGATAACGACCATCTTCTATCCCTGCAGGGGTCTCATTTTGGAATTGTCGCGGCCCAAGAGGAGACAGAGGCAATTGATTGTAACATTGATGGGGACCAGGGACCGGCTTTACCCCTAACGATTCAAGTCCACCAAGGGGCGATTCAACTGCTGGTTCCTAAAGGCTAAGCATATTCAGCTCATCTGGTCACAAAGTATGGTATAATGAGTTTACATAGTAATGGTCATATATAACAGAAAAGAGGGATACTGTGTCTAAGAGACTTTCGCAGGAACAAAGAGCTCTGATTGAGAAGGAATTGAGACGTGGAACAAGCAAGTCCCGTATCTCTTCATTATTGGATGTTGATTATGAAGCTGGACTCAAGATGATCGATAAGGTCAAGGCAGATATCCGACCTGAAATTGGGGATAAGATCCGCTTTAAGTTTAGAGAGAGTGATATGGCGGGCATTATTACGAAATTACTATCCAATAGTGCAGTCGTTGATATCTACTGGCAAGAATCTGACATGACCATGCAAGATATTATTGAAGATAAGACCATCGTGAACTTTAAGGATATTATCGACTTTATTGTCCTTCCTCCCCAAGAAGAAGATGAGACGATTGTTCTGGACCCCCAACCCACTATTCACCTAAATGAATCCGATTCGGATTCAGAAGGTTAGTTATGTGGCAGCGGAGCTAATGAACCCAATCGACTTTCTACAAGCAAAAAGCGGCCCTTTAGAGGGTCGCTTTTGCTTCGGAGTACAGGAAGAATTAGGAAGACGGGGTCCAGGTATCCTGTAAGAGAAGGTTCACTTCACGAAAGGCCTGGTCCAGATAGTGAGTGGTGGTGTTCGGTACGGAGTCTACTATTGTGTCTTCTAAGTCATAGTATGACAGGAAGAGCTGAACCCAGAGGTTAGGATCAGGGATGGCCTGGTCAATAAAAGGGAAGTAAACCATTATCAATAGGTTTAAATGGTTGATCAGTTCCTGGCTTAAGTTAGGATTATTGACCTGGCTATAGTCTTCGACTTGTTTGAGGATGGTTTGGTAGGTCGGATCCTTCTTATAGACGACTAAATCCTCTAAGTGGATGGGGTAATCTTTTTGAAACCAGTTCAGGACAACCTCCCGTTGGATTCCTTGATGGATACAATAGTGGAGGATATCTCCTTTAACAAAGTGTATTACATCCTCACGCTTGAGGACTTGGAAGAGGAGGGCTTGCACCTGATCTGCCTTGAGCCGGTAAAGGGTCTTCATCTGTTCAAGAAAGTTTAAGGGTCCTGCCTTGAGAAATTGGTCAATCAAATGATGCCGGTCTTGATCAGTTGTCGCTTGTTGGACCTGGTCCTGGACTTTCTTTAAGTGCAGCATCTCTTGGATCAGCCTATCAATTGGTTGGGGGTCCCAGCCTACGGTTAGGAAATGATCCTTGATCTGATAGAGTTCAATAAGGGCGGGTTGGCTTTCGTAGAGGTAGGTGAGGGAATGGGCATAAAGAAGGATGTGGTTGATGTCGAGTTGGTCCAGGGGAACTTGGCTGAGTTTACGAGCCCATAACCGGTCCAAAGTATCTGTCTGGGCTGTCATCAGGTAGAGCTCAACCAACTCGCGTAAAACCAGAAATTCTTCTTCTAGGGCATAAGACTTCTCATAGTAGTCAATGGCCTGCAAATAGTCACCATGGCCCCGTGCGTTCTGTCCCTTACGGTAGAAGTTCTGGGCATTATTTGGTAGATTAAAGATATCAGACATTTTCTTCTCCTTGTCATCTTAAAGAGGTGGGTATCGGTGTTAGTAATTCATATTGATGCTTCTTACGATCCAAAGACGAAAGAAGCAGGCTTGGCTTTTCATATTCAAGCAGGGGCTGAATCGATCAGTCGCAAGTATTATCTGGCGCAGATTGCGGATAACCATGTTGCGGAATTTCAGACCCTGATTCTCTTGTTGGATTATCTCAAAGAGATCCAGACAGACCCCAATCAATTGATTCAGATCAAATCAGACTCTAAGATTCTGGTGGCTTCGATTGCCAAGCGCTATGTTAAATCGCCCCAATATCAACCGTATTTTAACATAATTTTACAGGAGATGACGGCCTATCCTCTATTATTTGTGGATTGGGTAGCTGAAAAGTTCAATCGCGGTGCAGACCAATTGGCGAAGCAAGCCTTGAGACAGCAGGGCAAGGTCATCCAATTAAATGAAGAAACCTTGCTTCATAAATGGAAAAAACCAATCCAGCACTAACTTTATGAGTCGCGGATTGGTTTTTATTTTGAGGATTGATATGGGGTCTAATTTCTTATTTTTTGGCCCAGAATTGATAATAATCCACCTTTAAGGCTCCGTTGTATAACTTGCGTTTTTTGGTAGCTTTCTCGCCGTAATAACTTTCAAAGGCCTCATCTGAAGTTAAGATATATTTAGACCAGGTCGGCATCTTGCGGTAAATATCACCCATCTGCTTGTAGAGTTTATGCACCTTTTCTTCATCCAGCAGCCGGTCACCATAGGGGGGATTGGCGATTAGGATTCCATATTCTTGATCAGGTACATAATCCGCGACCTGCATTTGCTTGAAGCGAATCGAAGAAGCGACCCCGGCTTTCTGGGCGTTCTCGCGAGCGATTTCAATCATGCGGCCATCAATATCACTGCCGTAGAGGTCTAAGTCAACTTCCCAATCAATCTGGTCACGGGCTGCCTGCCGTTCAATCTGCCAGACTTCAGGGTGGAAGTAGTCCCATTGCTCACTCGCAAAGGATCGATTGAGGCCGGGGGCAATCTTATGCCCCATCAGGGCCGCTTCAATGAGAATGGTACCGGATCCACAGGTCGGGTCATATAAGGGACGGTCGGGATGCCAGGTCGTCAGCATCACCAGGGCAGCGGCGAGGTTTTCCTTGAGGGGGGCACCGCCTTTTTCGCTCCGGTAGCCGCGCTTAAATAAACTGCTTCCACTGGTATCGAGGGTAATCATAGCTTGGTCCTTATTGAGTATGATCTCTAAAGGATAATAAGCCCCTGTTTCGGGTAAGGCTTGTTTGCGGGCATAGTAGGTCATTAATTTCTTGGCAATCGCTTTTTTGACAATCCGCTGGCAGTTGGGGACGGAATGCAATTTTGACTTTTGTGACCGACCTGCCACTGGAAATTCAGCATCGAGCGGGAGATAGTCCTCCCAGTTGATGGCATAGGTCTGGTCGAAGAGGTCCTCAAAAGTTGTGGCCTTGAACTCCTTGACCACGATCTTGATGCGGTCTGCGGTCCTTAACCAGAGGTTGGTCCGGGCAATATCTTGAGCATTCCCCTTGAAACGTACCCGGCCATTTTCGGTCTGAGTTTGATAACCGAGCGCTTTGAGTTCTTGGTTAACCAGTGATTCCACGCCAGCTGCAGCGGTTGCGATCAGATCATATTGTTTCATAGCTTTCCTTTCTGGGTTCAATGTTTAGATGAAAAAAGTCCATTTTCCAGCAAAAAGCTCGAGAATGGACGGATTAACGGGACAATTACGTCAAATACCTATCAGCAGTAAATTTCGATAAGCCATGTTCTGTCACCGATGGCAGGATAGGTGCCAGCCATCGATGGGGTAATCATCTATCTACAAGATTTCTTGTCTCTTCTTCAGTTAGCCGGCTACAGGGTAGCCGTTCCTTTCAAAGAGTGCCCCTACCAAATTTGGGTTGCTCGCTCGAGGGGTTTACCGCGTTTCACCTCTGCGTTTCCACAAAGTATCGTCACTGTGGCACGTTATCGAATACTCTTTCCTAGGAGACCCTTAGAAATTTCTTCGGCCGTTAGTCATAAGACTACCTTAGCTTATTGTTTCGCTAAGCACGAACACTACAAGCATTTCAGCTTGTGCGAGCATGGACTTTCCTCAGCCAATTAAGACCGCGATTACCTAAAATTTACTATGCGCTATCAATCATGGAGTGCTTTAATTTTGGTCATTCGAAGCATTCGGGTTAGAAATACGGGCACCAAACACATGCTTTTCTAAATTTGACAAGCGCTTGAGAATGTCAAAGTTAGTTACGCCAGAGCCTGGAGTAGCAGGGGCATTCTTCTTCGCTAGTGTCAGCTGCTTGGTTAATTCGTCGATCTTAGAGATCAAACGCTCGTTTTCCGTTTTTAGGAAGACGACATCCTTTTGATAGGAGTCATAATCCCGAATGATACTATCTAAGTATTCATCCACTTCTGCTGCGTTATAGCCACGCATCGAGCGGGAAAATTCTTTTTGCAATATATCCTTTGCGGTTAAATTCTTCTCTGCCATGAAGTTCACCTCATTCGCTATCCATTCGTTCCAACAATAAATTTAAAAACACAAAAAACATTGTAACGTTTTTCTGGTTTTATTTCAAAGGAATTTTATTTTGGAAAGAATTCTACCTATTATTATGACACGGACCAGACAAAATAGCTAGTCTAATTCCATGAATTTCCTTCCTAATCGTTGCAATCAAGTCCAGGCTCATTCATAATATGAGGAAAGTGAGGTGAAGGAATGGCAGCTAAGAATTTGTACCAGCTTTGTTGTGCTTTTATGGCAGACTATTACTTTCCCTGTCAGTGGCAGGTGGTCTATCCTGAAGAGGAAGAACAGGTGGTCATCAACTTACAGCTTGACCTGGCCAACCCAGACAGAGTCAGGCTTGTTGGCCCGTCTGACCAACGGATCGACCAGGAGAAGGTGACCTATCAGTTAAAAGCCCTCCTCACTGCTCAATCCTTTGTGGACCATGCTAGCCAATACCTGTTCTGTTATCACTTCGATGAGCGTCAAGGGGTGCCAGTAGGAGACTTGGCTGCTCTTTTCAAGCAGCTGCGCCACTTAGTTACCAGTCTTCAAGCGGACTGGCGGTGCTTTATTGAAGATTCGCAAGCGCGTCAATTTGGGGTCGAATGGTCTTGGCAAGACTTTGACCAACAAGTAGAGACCTTGAAAGATCAGGGCCGGTATAGTCGAGAACGTGTCCATCTCGCCTCCGCTAATTATCGTAAATTAAGAAAGAAGAGGTGAATCCATGCAAGACCTATTTCAAGTGACCGTCTCCTTCGAGTCGAAGGAGGTCGATCTGATTGATTATATTTCCTATTTACTCATTGAATATGGGGCGAGCGGCACCCAGGTTAAATATGCAGCTGGCTATTTAGAGAACCATCCGAACTTGTTCGGTGAGATTCCTGAAAGTCTGCCACAAGCTGTCTTAGACCATCCGACCCAAGTGCTTGCTTATTTTGAAGACTCCGTTTCTCTGGAAGACCTGGGCCAGCATCTACAAGATCAGTTGCCGATCCCTTTTGAGATTGAAGGGGGAATGATTCACCAGGAGAATTGGCAAGACAATTGGTTAAAATATTATCATGTCCAGGAAATTTCCCGGTTTATCAAGATTGTCCCCGTCTGGGAATCCTATCAGCCGCAATTTGCGGATGAGAAGTTGGTCTATTTGGACCCTGGTGTAGCGTTTGGTACAGGAGACCATCCGACCACTCAATTAGGGGGGCAGGCCTTGGAGCTGGTCCTAAGAGGGGGCGAGACGGTCTATGATGTCGGAACCGGATCTGGAGTCCTAAGCTTTATCGCGGGACACTTAGGTGCCACCAAGGTCAAGGGGATGGACTTGGACCCTCAAGCCGTTGATGCGGCTAAGAAGAATTTAACTCACCAGCAATTTGGCGAGACCTCTCCTGATTTTGAGTTTTTTGTCAATGATCGGCTCCAAGGCATTGAAGAAGAGGCTCAGGTGATTGTCGCCAATATCCTGCCCCATATCTTAGTCGGAATGTTTGAGGACGCCTATCGCCTATTACCCCCATCCGGCTACTTAATCTTAGGTGGTATTATGGAGGATAAGTTAGAGGGCGTTCTCGACCATTTAGCTCAGGAGCGGTGGGAGATCCTGCAAGTCAACTTTCTCAAGGGTTGGGTCGGTCTAATTATCCAGAAGAAGGAGTGAGCCATGCAGCAATATTTTGTTGAGTCGAACCAGACGGTGGAGATGGGAGACCATCTTGATTTGGGCCCGCAAGATTCATACCATCTCGTTAAGGTTTTAAGGGGGCAGATTGGTCAAGAAGTGATAGTGGTCCTTGGCGACCAGAAGTATTTAGCGCGTTTAGTCAAGAATAACCAGGACTGCGCTCAGGTTCAGATTGTTCAGACCCTCAAGCCTTCTTTGACCCAGACAGAACTGCCGGTCGAAGTCGTCATTGCCTGTGGCTTGTCCAAACAGGATAAGATTGAACAGATTGTTCAAAAGGCAACAGAATGTGGCATGACCGCTTTCCAACCCTTGGCCCTCAAACGCGATGTCGTCAAATGGGACCAGAAAAAGGCCCAAACTAAGCGCAGTCGCCTGGAAAAGATTGCCCAAGCTGCGGCTGAACAGAGTAAGCGACTCACCGTACCAGAAATTGCCCCGCTCAAACAGCTGTCCCAATGGGTAGCAGACCAGCCGGAGGATGCCCTGTGTCTCTATGCCTATGAAGAAAAGGCGAAGGAGGGGGACCATGCCCAATTGAAGGTGGCCATTCGTCAGCTTCAACCAGGCCAAAAGGTTCGCATCGTCTTCGGGTCAGAAGGGGGCTTTGACCCAGAGGAAGCAGCTTATCTTGAGGCGCACGGCTTTCGAGCCTGTAGTCTCGGCCCAAGAATTCTAAGGGCTGAAACAGCCCCCATCTATGCTCTGAGCGCGATCTCTTATGCCCTTGAATTATAAAATAAATCATTTATTCGAAAGGATGTTATCTAATGGAATTAAATCAGTATATTGACCACACACTCTTGAAGGCCGATGCCAGAAAAGAAGAGATTACTCAGCTCTGCCAAGAAGCCAAAGACCACCATTTCATGTCTGTTTGTGTTCAGCCAACTTGGGTTGCTTATAGCCATGACTTGCTCAAGGATGCTTCCGTGAAGGTCTGTACTGTGATCGGCTTCCCCTTAGGGGCTAATACGCCGGAAGTAAAGGCCTTTGAGGCCAAAGAGGCGGTGAACCAGGGGGCAGAAGAGGTCGATATGGTCATCAACCTCGGTGCAGCCAAAGACGGACAATGGGATGTAGTGCAAGCGGATATTGAAGCGGTGGTTCAAGCCGTACCAAATCACGTCATCGTCAAAGTGATCATCGAGACTTGTCTCTTAACGGATGAGGAACAAGTCAAGGCCTGTCAAGCAGCTCAAAGAGCCAAAGCGGACTTCGTTAAGACATCCACCGGCTTCTCAACGGGTGGAGCGACCGTTGAAGACGTGCAAAGAATGCGGGCAACTGTTGGCCCCGACATGGGGGTAAAGGCGTCTGGTGGCATTCGGACCAAGGAAGATGCGCTAGCCATGGTTGAAGCTGGCGCTAACCGCCTGGGAGCTTCTAAGGGGATTGAAATCGTTTCAGCCTAGCTGGTGGTGTCGATCATCCATCTAATTAACTTTAATTTGATCGGTTCATGCTAAATAGAAGTGACTGGCTCTAAAAGCAGGTCGTAACGAATTGAAAATCCCAGGGACCGTCCTTCAAAGCCCAGCTTTGAAGGATGGTCCCTTAGATTATCCATTGGGGCTGGATGCTTTTTGATCTTTTATAAGGTAATCATGGACCAATAAGCCATTTTATTTGATCCATTCGGGAGATCGGATCCTTTCTCTTGGCCATTTATTTTGGTCTTTTCAAGCCGACTATTGTTATTAGACCAATCTTTGAGTTATAATATTAGTTAAATTAAAAGTTTAGGGGGTGAGAGGATGTCTAAGAATGAGGTCTTTACTGGACCGGAAGTCATTGACTTATGTCGGACCTATATGAATGAGAAGAGTATTGAATTTGTTGAAAAGGCCTTGGAATTTGCGACTCAAGCCCATCAGGAACAAAGGCGACTCTCGGGAGAGGCCTATATTATTCACCCCATTCAGGTGGCCGGCATCTTAGCCAAGATGCGGCTAGACCCCGATACGGTGGCGACTGGTTTTCTTCATGATGTCGTCGAGGATACTGACTATACCCTCCAAGATATTACCGATCACTTCTCTGAAGCTGTGGCCTTTCTCGTGGATGGGGTCACCAAGTTGGGTAAGATTAAGTTCCAGAGTAAGGAAGAACAGTTGGCCGAGAACCACCGTAAGATGCTTCTGGCAATGGCCAAGGACATTCGGGTGGTCATGGTGAAGCTGGCGGACCGTTTGCATAATATGCGGACCCTCAAGTTCCAGAAACCCCATAAGCAATTGGAGAAGTCCCAAGAAGCGCTTGATATCTATGCTCCACTAGCGGAACGGATCGGGATGAGTGCCATTAAATGGGAATTAGAAGATATCGCCTTGCGCTATATCAACCCAGCCGCATACTATGATATTGTCCACAAAATGGACGCCAAGCGTGATGAACGCGAAGCTTACATTCAAGTGGTGATCCAAGATATCCTATCTTCAGTCCAAGAGCTCAATATTGAAGCCGAGGTTTACGGGCGGCCAAAGCACCTTTATTCGATTTATCGGAAGATGGTCGACCAGAATAAAGAATTTGATGATATCTATGACTTACTGGCTGTCCGGGTCCTAGTGGATTCCATTAAGGATTGTTATGGTGTCTTAGGCTTAATCCATACCAAGTGGAAGCCCATGCCGGGTCGGTTTAAGGACTATATCGCCATGCCTAAGTCTAATATGTACCAGTCGATCCACACCACGGTCATTGGTCCTCAAGGTAAGCCAGTTGAAGTTCAAATTCGAACTCATTTCATGCATGAAGTCGCAGAGTATGGCTTGGCTGCCCACTGGGCTTATAAGGAAGGCAAGGCGGGAGACAGGGAGCCGGTTGATAACATTCAAAAACAACTCAAGTGGTTCCGTGACCTAGTCGATTACCAGGATGATGCCGATGATGCCAGCCAATTTATGGAATTTATCAAGGAAGATGTCTTTAAGGACCAGGTCTATATCTTTACCCCGCGAGGCGATGTCTTTGAATTACCCGCTGGATCGGGGCCGATTGACTTTGCTTACCATATCCATACTGAAATTGGGAACAAGACGATTGGGGCTAAGGTGAATGGCAATATCGTACCCCTCAATTACATCCTCAAGAATGGGGATATAGTGGAGATCTTGACCAATCCGAATTCAAATGGACCCAGTCGCGATTGGCTGAAATTCACCAAAACATCCAAAGCAAGAAATCGGATCAAGCGCTACTTTAAATTACAAGAACGCGATCGTAACAGTGAACTCGGCCAACAGATGCTGGAAAAGGCTCTGAAAGAGAATGATACGAGTCTGAAGGCTGAATTAAAAGGCAACAAAGAAAAAGACCTACTTGACCGGTTTAATTTCTATCAGTTGACCGATTTATATGCAGCCATTGGCCTGGGCGAATTATCCATTCATACCATTCTTTCTTATCTCAATATTCGCCAAGACAAGGAAGAGGAAAGTCTCAGAAGCAATGTCATCAATAAGGAAGTCACGGAAACACCTCCCAAGCGAACCAGTGTCCACGAAAGTGGGGTCGTTGTCGAGGGGGTTGACAACTTGATGATCCGCCTCAGCCGATGCTGCAATCCGGTGCCAGGGGATGAGATTATTGGTTATATTACGCGCGGACGGGGAATTTCGGTGCACCGTAAGGATTGTGCCAACCTGCGGTCCGAGCCGGACTTGAACCATCGAACCATTGATGTCCATTGGGAAAGTGATAACCAATTAGGGGATGACTACGAGACCGAAGTGGAAGTGATCGGTTTTGACCGGGCAGGATTATTTAATGATGTCTTGCATGTTGTCAATCATACGGTCAAGAACTTGAAGCGAATTAATGGCAAGATCAACGATGAAAGCATCGCCACGATCACCTTGCGCTTAATGATCTCAAATACCCGTCAACTAGATGACTTGATGGTCAAATTAAAAAATGTCCCAGAAGTTTATGAAGTGAAACGGAAGATTTAGGAGGATGATTCATGCGTGTTGTGATCCAAAAGACCCGAGCGGCTAGCGTCTCAATTGAAGGGCAAGTAGTGGGTCAGATTGACCAAGGCTATGTCCTCTTAGTTGGCTTTACGCATGGTGACCAGGAGGAAGACTGTGATTATTGTGCAAAGAAGGTAGCCAAGATGCGACTCTTTGAAGATGAGGCAGGTAAGATCAATCGCTCACTCGACCAAGTGGGGGGATCCATTCTTTCGATTAGTCAATTTACTCTCTATGCAGCCACTCGTAAGGGGAATCGACCTGGTTTTAGTCAAGCAGCGGATCCAGCGATCGCTCAAGACCTCTATGAATACTTCAACCAACAGCTAAGAAGCTATGGCTACCAAGTAGAAACAGGCCAGTTTGGAGCTGACATGTTGGTCCAGATTGCCAACGAGGGTCCGGTTACGATTCTCTTAGATTCAGTCGCCGACCGCCAGTAATTCTTCATCAATTGCATAAAAGAAGCGCCCCTGGATAGTCCAGGAGGCGCTTCTTTTACTGTGAAAGCTTGCAGGTTAGTTGGCGAGTGTTTGTACTTGTTGAAAGTAATTGACAATCCCATCACAGACACTATCAGTGAGTTCTTGTTGGTAATCTTCATCTCTGAGCTGGCTTAATTCTTCGTCATTTGAGATAAAGCCAAGTTCCAGGAGAAGAGAAGGGACTTGACTCTCACGCAGGATAAAGTAATTACCGAAAGCTACCCCGATATTGTTGAGATTGTGGTCGCGCAAGGAACTATTAAGGGTCTCAGCCAGATGTTCATCTTCCATATGATAGAAGTAGGTTGTGGTCCCGCTTAAGGTGGTATCCCAAGATGAGTCAAAGTGGATGGAAAGGAAAAGGTCGGGATCTTCCTGGTTGGCCTGGTTGGTCCGGTCTTCAAGGCTAACAAATTCATCCTGGTCACGAGTCAATGACACTTTTGCCCCTAGTGCCTCGAGAGTTTGCTTCAATTTCATGGCAATTGGGAGGGTGTAGTTCTTTTCATTGTCGGTCTGGTCGCTGGAAAGCGTACCCGGATCTTCTCCCCCATGACCTGGATCGATTAAAATGGTAGATTCCTTGAGGGTTTGGGCCTTGGGGAGGCTGCGATGGTTGATTGAATAGGAGGGTTCAAGGATACTGGAATATTTGAGGTAGCCTTGATTGCCATTATGATCTTGGACATGCACATATTCAATGCCGTCACTCCCGATGGTCATGTCTGCTTCTAAACGCTTAAATTCTTGCTTATAATCGGGCTGGTAGAGGTAACCTGAAGCCTGGTCTGCTTGGAGATAAAATGCTTCATTGGTCTGCATGTAGTAAACCTTCTCAGCTAAAGCCTGACGTTCTTTCTGGTAGGCTGCTTGCGCTTGCGCTTGTTCCTCTTGGTCAGCTAACATTTCTTCAATCTTGGGGGTCGATTGAAGGCGGATGGCATCCAGAGGGACATAAGTCGGTTGACCTTGGTAGGTCAATTGCACCCAATTGCCTTGAATGGAATTAATCGAGATATAGGTTGCTGCTGGGACGGTTAAGGCCTGGTCTTCTTTCTTAGCCTTGGAAGGGTAGATCGAGGTGTCTTGGTCGAATTGAGCGGTCAGTTCCTGATCGGAAGGCAGGTCTGTTTGTTGGAGGAGGAAGTTGGGAATCCATCCTTCAATATTGCCGTCATACCGGACCTTGAACCAGCCTTCTTTCTCATTGAGGATGGCGACTTGTTGGTCCTTTTTGATGCTAGCTAGCCCCTTGGCATTCGTCTGGGCTTGTTGGCGGATGACAACTCCTGGCCGGTCAATCGTAAGGAGGCTATGTTGAGCCAGGTAGCCTAATCCAATTCCTGAAATAATTAAGATCAGCAAAGTAATCGCCAGCGGAATAAAAGGACTCAGCTGGGATTTTGACCACTTTCGATTTAATTCACTGACACGCATAGACTCCCTCCCTACTCATTCAATGATTCTCATTATATACATTTAGCGATCTTGAGACTATGTGCCTGGTAATTTGTTACACAATAGTAATTAATATGAGATGATTCCTTAATGTAAAGATGGTATTTTATCTAAATTTTGGACGGACGAGGTTGACGGTCAAACCAGATCATACAGAATAAAGTGTATTTGACTGATAAAAAGGTTATAAGAGTAATAAAGTATTTAGAACAAACTCGATTAATCACGCGGACCGGTCCTCTCGAATTGAGGATTAGGCTGTTTTCTTTATATTTACTTTCGCATTCATTACCAGTGAATGATGATGGATCAAGCTAACGATTCAAGGAGTGATCGAGACCATGATCATTTGCCTTTGGCAAATCGATCGAAAGGATAACACAGTGACTTGACAAACCCAGAGGCTTTCTAGTAATCTAATGGCAATTAATAAATTCAATGAAGTAGCAAAAAAGGTTCAGCAAGCAACAGAGAGTGGCCAGGGGTGAAAGGTCACAGGCTGAATTGAAGACACTACGGAGAAGAATAATGAAAAGTTATTCCGTTCATCGCGTTAAGATGTGAGGTAACTTTGTTACAAAATTAGGTGGTACCACGTTTTTGACGTCCTAAGCGCAAGCTTAGGGCTTTTTTTATTAAGGAGGACAAGATGATTCAACGAATAAAAGGAACAGAAGATATTTTGCCCCAAAGTGTTGATCGTTGGCAGTATGTCGAGGATCTGGCAAGAGACTTCTTTGACCAGTATTTATATCGAGAAATTCGGACGCCACTCTTTGAGTCTTATGACTTATATGCACGTTCAGTCGGTGATTCAACCGACATTGTTTCGAAAGAAATGTATGACTTTATGGATAAGGGTGACCGTCATAATGCCTTGCGACCAGAAGGCACAGCTGGGGTCGTGCGGGCCTATGTTGAGAATAAGTTGTTCGGTCCCGAACACCCTCAGCCCCTCAAGGTCTATTACATGGGCCCAATGTTTCGCTATGAACGGCCTCAAGCGGGGCGTCAGCGGCAATTTAACCAGTTAGGCGTGGAGATCTTCGGAAGCGATAATCCAGCGACGGATGTGGAAGCGATCTGCTTGGCCTGGGACTTCTTTAAGGAGTTAGGCCTAACCAATCTCTCCTTGCAGATCAATTCACTGGGTAAGCCAGCAGACCGCCAGGCTTACCGTGAAGCCTTAATTGCTTATTTGGAACCCCATTTATCAGAATTGAGTGAAGATTCGCAACGACGCTTGCATGAGAATCCCCTACGGGTTCTGGATTCAAAAGACCCGCGTGACCATGCCTTCCTACCTCAAGCTCCCAGTATTCTGGATTACTTGTCTAGCGAGAGCCAAGCCCATTTTGACCAAGTTCAAGCCCTCTTAAAGGCCTTGGATATTCCCTATCAAGTCAATGATCGTGTGGTCCGGGGATTGGATTATTACCAAGACACCATCTTTGAGATCATGATTAATGATGAGACCATCGGCTCCCAGGCTACGATCTGTGGAGGGGGACGCTACGATGGCTTGGTTCAGTCCTTGGGAGGACCAGATAAGTCTGGCTTTGGCTTTGGGATTGGGATGGAACGGCTCTTAATTCTACTAGAAGCCCAAGGCATTGACCTGCCATCTTATGACCCGGTCGATGTATATGTCATGAATTTAAGCCCAGAGACCAATGGATTGGCCTTGGAGGTCGTCACCGCAGCTAGAAGGGCCGGTTTGATTGCTGAGCGTGACTACTTAAATCGGTCAATGAAGTCTCAATTTAAGACATCCGATAAGTTAGGCAGTCAAGTGATTGTGACCCTGGGTGAGGAAGAATTAGCGAGTCGGCAGATCCCACTTAAGAATACCAAAACCCAGAAGCAGGAAAAGGTGGCTTTAGACGACTTAATCAAAGATTTTTATGGGATTTATCGGCGATTGACAGTGGATACCTCTGTCATTGATCAATATTTTAAAGGAGAATAGTGATGGCTAAGAGAAGTGTATATTGTGGACAAGTGAGTGAGGCGTATGTTGGCCAGGAAGTGACCCTAAAGGGATGGGTGCAAAAGAGACGCGACCTGGGAGGCGTGATCTTTGTCGATTTACGGGACCGGGAAGGTTTTTGTCAAGTGGTCTTCAACCAAGAGTACCTATCTGAAGAGGACTTCAACCAGGCTGATAAATTACGGTCTGAATACGTTATTGAAATCACTGGTAAACTGGACCACCGGGCCGAAGACCAGATTAATCCGAAGATCCCTACAGGTCACTATGAAGTCTATGCAACTTCAATTATTCTGCATGCTAAGTCTAAGACCCCTGCGATCTATATTGAAGAAGAAATCGATAGTGATGAGGAAGTTCGTCTGAAGAACCGGATGCTAGACTTGCGTCGTCCGCCCTTACAAGCAAATATCCGCCTGCGTCACACAGTGACCAAGACTATCCGGCGCTTCTTGGATGATCATGGCTTCATTGATATTGAGACGCCCATGTTGACCAAGTCTACCCCTGAAGGGGCGCGTGATTATATCGTTCCAACTCGGCGTGAAGCAGGCAAGTTCTATGCCTTACCCCAATCGCCTCAGCTCTTCAAGCAGATCTTAATGGGAGCTGGCTTTGACCGCTACTATCAAATTGTCAAATGTTTCCGAGATGAGGACTTAAGAGGGGACCGCCAACCGGAATTTACCCAGGTCGACTTGGAGACCAGCTTCTTGACCCAAGAAGAGATTCAAGCAGGGGTGGAGGCTATGTTGAAGGAAGTGGTTCAGGCGACACGGGGACTGACCCTTGAAGATCCTTTCCCAACCATGACTTATGACCAAGCTATGGGTGAATATGGTTCTGATAAGCCAGATATTCGTTATGAAATGAAGTTGGTTGACCTTTCAGACTTTGCTGGTAAGAGTGAATTTGGTGTCTTTAAGAATGCGATTAAGAATGGGGGACAAGTCAAGGCCATTAATCTCAA
Organism: Facklamia languida CCUG 37842; assembly: GCF_000245795.1. Classification (GTDB taxonomy): domain Bacteria; phylum Bacillota; class Bacilli; order Lactobacillales; family Aerococcaceae; genus Facklamia; species Facklamia languida. Next base: position 1,401,681 of record NZ_JH601133.1, read on the forward strand.
GGGCAAGGCCGATGACTATACCCGTAAGACTGCTGATGACCTCTTCAATGTGGTGAAGCCATATGGTGCCAAGGGCTTAGCCTGGACCAAGGTCCTAGAAGAAGGCTTCAATGGTCCGATCGCCAAGTTCTTGTCGGAAGAAGACCAAGCTACGATTATGGCGGATTTGAATGCCCAAGTCGGTGACATCCTATTCTTTGTCGCAGACCAAGCCAGTGTAGTAGCCAATGCCCTAGGTGCCTTAAGAAGTCATCTGGCTAAAGTTCACCAGCTCTACGACCCAGAAGAATTAGCCTTTGTCTGGATTACGGACTGGCCACTCTTCGAATATGATGAAGAAGAGCAACGCTATGTCGCGATGCACCATCCCTTTACTGCTCCACAAAATGACGATGTCCAAGTACTGAAGGAAGATCCTGGTCATGCCAAGGCCAATGCTTATGATATTGTCCTCAATGGCTATGAAATTGGGGGCGGGTCCTTGCGGATCCATACCCGGGAGATGCAAGACCAGATGTTCGAATTACTTGGCTTCACACCGCAAGAAGCCGAAAAGCAATTTGGCTTCTTGTTGGACGCGCTCGATTATGGCTTCCCACCCCATGGTGGCTTGGCCCTAGGATTAGACCGTCTCGTTATGATTCTGGCCCAGGAGCCGAATATCCGGGAGGTCATTGCCTTTCCGAAGACTGGCCGTGGCCAAGACTTATTGACCGATGCACCAAACTTTGTGGCTAAAGACCAGTTGGATGATTTACATCTGGCAGTTCGGATGCCAAAGAATGATCACTCGCATTAAGCCTAAAGCTGACTTATCAGATCTGCTAACCCCCCCACAAGCGACAAGCTTGTGGGGGATTTTTAGTGGCCATGCATGAAAGGATTGACTGCACGCTCAGCAATTATATTAAAATCGTTTTTATAAAATTTATTGATAAATTATATAAATAAGGACAGGTCATGTGGTAAAGAGTAACAAACCAGTTGTTAATGTTTTAATAAGTGTCTTTTCTGCCGACTGTAAAACAGTCAGCAACCGGTCTTTGTGATATAATGCACTTATTATCTTATAGGAGGCGAAGAAATGACATTTTCTCGTTTTATGAAGCTCGTTTCGACTGTGGTATTAGGAGGCTCCTTATTGGTTAGCCCCTTAAGTCAGGTAGTTCAAGCGGAAGAATCTAGCCGGTCAGGTCATGTTGTGAATGAATTTGACTTATCGGACCACGAAGGTAAACAAGTCCGCTTATGGATTCCTTATGCCAAGTCAGACGATTACCAAACGATTTCCAATGTGGAAGTTGAATTTGATGAAAGTCAAGCAACCAGTGAAATCAATACCGATGAACACGGTAACGAAATCCTTTATATTGAATTTGCTGAGGATGCCAAGGAACGTAAAGTCACCTATTCCTTTGATGTGGAAAGAAAAGAAGTCCAACGACCAGAATTGGTTGAAGAAGGGGAAGTGGACGCTGAAGAATTTGCTGAATTCTTAGCACCCAACAGCATGATGCCAACAGACGGTGAAGTCAAGGAATTAGCGGAAGAGATTACCGCAGGCAAGGAAACCGTACTCGACAAGGCGAAAGCGATCTACGATTGGATCTATGACAACATGGAACGTAACAACGACGTGGTGGGATGCGGCCTAGGCGATGTGAAGCAATTATTGGTCGACCTTGATGGTAAATGTACCGATATTCACTCTGTCTTCATTTCCCTCGCACGTTCTGTCGGAATTCCTGCCCGTGAAGTCTTTGGGGTTCGTCTTGCCAAGGAAGACCAAGCAGATGAGACCAAGGGACAACACTGCTGGGCAGAATTCTACCTTCCTGGTACAGGTTGGGTAGCTGTTGATATCGCCGATGTTCTCAAATTGATCTTAAATGATGAATTAGAGAAAGATAGCGAAGAAGCCCTTGCATTAAAAGACTATTACTGGGGGAACTTAGATCCCTACCGTGTAGGCCTATCAACCGGTCGTGATCTCGTCTTAGTTCCTGAACAAGAAGAAGGGCCGCTCAATAACTTTGGTTATCCTTATGCCGAAGTCGACGGAGTGGGCTTAGACTGCTACGATCCTGAAGCCTTCACCTATACTTATACCTTTGAAGCCTTATCCAGCGAAGATGAAGCTGATCAAGCAAGTGAAGAAGAAGAAGCAGAAGAAGCGGAAGAAGCGGAAGAAACAGAAGAAGCGGAAGAAACAGTCGAAGAGTAAAATAAAAGATAAAAGAGGACCTGCGGGTTCTCTTTTTTTAGTGTGATATATATCACAGTCTGACTGTGCGGTATTGGGGGATCTTTAGTGACCAATTAGACCGCAAGCACTGAATGAAAGGGGTATCATTAAGGGAAAGGAGGAATGACAATGACTGATGCCATTCAAGTCTTTTCCGAGATTGGACGTCTAAAGAAAGTGATGCTCCATCGTCCCGGTAAAGAATTGGAATATTTAATCCCAGACTATCTCGACCGTCTCTTGTTTGATGACATCCCATTCTTAGAGGCTGCTCAAAGAGAGCATGATGCCTTTGCCCAACAATTCCGTGACCTAGGGGTTGAAGTGGTCTATCTGGAACGGTTAGTCGCACAAGCCCTGGATGCTCAAGGGGCGAGGGAAGCGTTTGTTGATGAGTGGTTGAGTGAGACCGGCTTAGAAGCGTCGAGCGCGAGCTATCAAGCGGTGAGAGAATATCTCTTAGCCATGCCAGATACTTATGAGATGGTGCTCAAGACCATGGAAGGCTTCAAGAAGTCTGAATTGAAGGTGGAGCTCACAGGCTTTGAAGTCTTAGATTCAGATTATCCCTTCCTAGTTGATCCCATGCCGAACCTTTATTTCACACGGGATCCTTTCGCTACTATGGCCAACGGGGTATCCCTCAACCACATGTATTCCGATACCCGCAATCGTGAAACCCTCTATGGGAAGTATATTTTTGACCATCATCCAGATTATCAAAGCGTTCCCAAGTTCTATCAGCGCGAGGAATCCACCCGAATTGAAGGGGGCGATGAGCTGGTTCTGTCTGATAAGGTGATCGCGGTTGGAATCTCTCAACGGACCGACAAGAAGTCGATTGTTAAATTAGCCACTGCTTTATTCGCTCATACGCAATATGAAGAAGTCCTAGCCTTCTCAATTGATAATAACCGCAAGTTCATGCACTTAGATACGGTCTTCACCATGATTGACTATGATAAATTCACCATCCACCCAGAGATCGAAGGCAGTCTCAAGGTCTTCTCGATTAAGAAGGTCAATGACCAAGTCAAGGTTGAAGAGAAGGATGGCACTCTAGCAGAGATCTTAGCCGATGCCCTTGAAGTTGAGCGCGTGACTCTGATCCGCTGTGGCGGGGACGACCTGGTCGCAGGGGCACGTGAGCAGTGGAATGATGGGGCGAATACCCTAGCCGTTGCACCCGGTGAAGTCATTGTTTATAATCGAAATACGATCACCAACAAGCTCTTAGTGGATGCCGGCGTTAAGATCCACCAGATTGAAGGAACCGAATTAGTCCGAGGACGAGGTGGCCCACGCTGCATGTCCATGCCATTTGTTCGTGAAAAATTAAATTAAAAAAAGGAGAATGACAGAATGTTCCAAGGCAAAAACTTTTTAAAAGAAATCGACTTTACTCCAGCAGAATTAGAATTCTTGATTGACTTCTCTATCCATTTGAAAGACCTTAAGAAACGCGGTATCCCACATGAATACCTCAAAGGGCAAAACATCGCCTTACTCTTTGAAAAGACCTCAACTCGGACGCGCTCTGCCTTTACTGTAGCAGCGAATGACTTAGGGGCTGCTCCTGAATTCTTAGGTGCGAACGACATCCAATTAGGTAAGAAGGAATCAGTTGAAGATACAGCCAAAGTCTTGGGCAGCATGTTCGACGGAATTGAATTCCGCGGCTTCTCGCAAGAAGTGGTTGAAGATCTAGGTAAATATGCCGGCGTACCTGTTTGGAATGGTTTAACCGATGCTTGGCATCCCACCCAGATGATTGCCGATTACATGACTATCAAAGAAGAATTCGGCGAATTAAAGGGCAAGAAATTAGTCTACTGTGGCGACGGTCGTAACAACATGGCCAACTCATTAGTTGTCACCGGTGCGATGTTAGGCGTGAGCGTGACCATTGCATCACCTAAGGAACTCTTCCCAGACCAATCAGTGATTGACTTAGCGCAAGGCTATGCCAAGGATTCTGGCGCAGAAGTGACCTTTACAGAAGACATCAAGGAAGCGGTTAAGGATGCCGATGTTCTCTATACTGACGTCTGGGTATCCATGGGGGAAGAAGATAAGTTTGAAGAACGGATTAATCTCTTGAAGCCCTACCAAATCAATAAAGAATTAACCGACTTGATCCAAGGCGACTACATCGTCCTACACTGTCTACCAGCCTTCCATGACACGAATACACGCTATGGTCAAGATGTACTCGATAAATTCGGTATTGGCGAGATGGAAATTACTGATGAAGTATTCCGCAGCCCACAAGGCCGTCAATTCCAAGAAGCTGAGAACCGGATGCACTCCATCAAGGCGATTATGGCAGCAACTAACGGTCACTTGTTCATCCCTCGCGTTTAATTTTTCGCCACCCCTTAGTCCGACTGGGCCCCATCCTGGTCGGACTTTCTGAAAGAAAGGAAGTTGGAAATGTCCAATCGTAAAATCGTCGTGGCCTTGGGTGGAAATGCGATCCTATCAACCGATCCTTCTGCCCAAGCCCAAAAAGAAGCGCTAAGAGCGACCGCTCAGCACCTAGTTAAATTGATCAAGAATGGCGATGAGCTCATTATTACGCATGGTAACGGCCCCCAAGTGGGGAATCTATTGTTGCAGAACTTAGCCGCTGATTCACCCAAGAATCCTGCCTTCCCCTTGGATTCCCTGGTAGCTATGACCGAAGGGTCTATTGGTTATTGGTTACAAAATGCCATGCAAGTGGAACTCGCTAAGGAAGGCATTGATAAGAGCGTTGTTTCACTCATCACCCAAGTCGTGGTTGACCAGAAGGATCCGGCCTTTGATAATCTCTCTAAGCCAATCGGTCCCTTCTACAGCCAAGAAGAAGCCCAAGACCAGATGGACCAAGGCAAGGGCGTCTTCAAGGAAGATGCCGGCAGAGGATGGCGGAAAGTCGTGGCCTCACCCAAGCCAGTGGCCATTAAAGAAATTGATGCCATCTCCACCCTGGTCAATGCGGGACACGTCGTCATCGCGACGGGTGGCGGTGGTGTGCCGGTTGTCGACCAAGAAGATCAGTTAGTGGGCGTTGAAGCTGTTATTGATAAGGACTTTGCTTCGCAAAAACTCGCCAATGCCCTGGAGGCAGACCTCTTCGTAGTCTTAACCGGTGTTGACCATGTCTTCATCAACTATAACCAACCAGACCGCCAGCAGTTAGACCATGTGACCATTGACCAATTAAAGACTTATATCGAAGAAGGCCAATTCGCACCTGGATCCATGTTGCCTAAGGTGGAAGCCGTGATTCAATTTATTGAACACTCGCCTAATAGCCAGGCTGTGATCACTTCCTTGGAGAATCTCCAAGGCTTCATCGAATCACAATCTGGAACAATTGTGAGTCGGTAGGGATCACAAAATAAATATAGCCGATCGCTTCCAAAAGGGAGGATCGGCTTTTTATCTATTCTTTTTTATTCGATCTTGTCTTAATGAACACTTGCTGCTAAGATAATTGATGAGACAAATTGTAAGCGTTCGCTTGGAGCAACCAGTTGAGCATGAAGGAGGGGATGGTATTTGAATCCTTATTTAGCGGACTTGAAGCGGTATGAGTTCTTCTCGCTTTTGAGTGAAGGGGAGGTGACCCGTCTGAGTCAGGCGGCGCTCTATCATCGGATTCCAAAGGGGCAGATCCTCTTTTTTCGCGAAGATCCGGTGATCTACTATTACTTCATCTTCAAGGGACTCTTGCGCTTGGAACAGGAGGATTCAACGGGCGACTATCGCTATATCGACTATGTCGCGGAGGAGAGCTTCTGTCCTTATGCTGAATTTCTGGCCCATGACCACCATGTCTATACGGCCATTGCCCAGACAGATCTTGAGATTGCCTACCTGCCCAAGGCTTTGTTGGAAGAGATTGTCACCCATAATAATGACCAGCTCAAGTACATGTACCAGAATCTGTGTAATACCCAATTCTACTTAGAAAAGCGGGTGCAGATGACGGCTGTGCCGAGTGCGTCGGTTCGGGTCCTGCAAACATTGGCCTTGTGGATGTATGATATGGCTAAGTTCGACCAGCAGCAAGTGATCATTCCGCACCCTCTAACGATTACCGAGCTGGCCCTGGTGGCCGGGACGACCCGGGAGACAGCTAGTCGGGTGGTCAAAGTCTTAAAGGATGACGGGCGCATTTCGATTAACCGCAAGAATATTATTTACCATGATTGGCAATACTTTGAGAAGTTGATTGAGACCTAATGGGCTTGGGGATTTTGCCCAGTCCAATTAATAAGAGGAGGAAGAAACATGCAACTGTATACACGGACAGGGGACAAGGGCCAGACCCGGTTAATCGGCCGCCAGGTCGTAGATAAGGATGATATCCGGGTGGAAGCTTATGGAACGATTGATGAATTAAATTCCTACTTGGGTGTGATCATTTCCGACCCTGAATTGGATTCGACCTTAAAAGGTGAATTACAAGAAATTCAACAATTGCTATTTGATTGCGGGTCCGACTTAGCGGCCCCTAAGGGAACAATTGAAGACCGAACCTCCAGCCAAGCGGTTACCTGGCTGGAAGAGCGGATTACCTATTATCAAGATATTCCGGCTAAGATTGAATGCTTTATTCTACCTGGAGGCTGTCCCTTGGCCAGTCAACTTCACTATGCGCGTACTGTTTGCCGGCGGGCTGAACGGCGAGTGGTCGCCAGTTTCAAGGTGCATGAAAGCAATGAAAATGTCTTGAAATTTATCAACCGTTTATCCGACTATTTATTTGCGGTGGCCCGCCTGGTTAACCACCAAGCAAACCATCCGGAGTCTTTCTATGAACGGTCTGGCAGGGTCTTTCGCTAGTGACCCGATTAGCGGTTGTGGCGGATTTACATGTCGATTACTTGAGTGACCAGAATCGGCAGGATTTAATCCCCCTTTTGGCGGAGATGGCACGCCAGGAGCGATGGGACCTCTTAGTGATAGCTGGAGATATTGCTGACCACCACTCCAAGGTCTTATCCTTTTTGGACCAGGTCCGTCAAGCCTTACCGGTCGATGTGTATTTTATTCCAGGTAATCATGATTATTGGTCGCAGGATGAAGACACTTGGTTGATTTACCGCACCTATCTGGATCATCCTCAATGCTTGATTGGCCGTCCGCTGGTCCTGAACTCGCAATGGGCCCTGGTGGGGCATAGTCTGTGGTACGACCATTCGGCCAGTCGGCAGGCCTTCAGTGAAGCTTTTCTTGATAGGGGAGTCTACCAGGGTTATCGCTGGGAGGACAAGTTATATGTCCGCTGGCAACAAAGTGACCGGCAGATCAGTGACTTCTTTGCCGACCAGTTGCGAAGAGACCTGGACCAGGTGGTGTGTGACCAAGCGATCGTGGTGACGCACTTTGTGACCCATCCTGGTCTGCAGATTCCGGATGATCCTGACTACCAGGAGTCGATTAACTATTTTAATGCTTTTATTTCAACCGCAGGTTTAGCTTCGATTTATCAGGATTATCCAATTGGTTATTCCTTGATGGGGCATGTTCACCATCGTAAGCAGGTGGTTGATCAAGATCGGATCTTTGCGACATGCTGTCTGGGAACTGAGCGGGAATGGGCACCGGAAACGACACTGGCTAGCAATTTGGACCAGGCAATTTACCGCCTAGATTTAGATGGCTAAGAGGGGGAGAGAGGATGCAGTACCGTGACTTAACGCTACTTGAAGGAGGGAGCGGTCAAGTCTGGCTGGTCGCTTGTGATAGCGTGGCTTCGATTGGTGAGAAGGTTCATGACCACTTGGCAGTCCCCGTTGAAATGACCGCCCAGTCCATGGTTCGGGTGGCCTTGATGGAAGTCTTGAGTCTGAGGGCTCAGCCCCAGGTCTTGGTCTACTTGTCCAATAATGAATGGGAGCCGACGACCCGTCAGGCTTTAGCTGCCATGCGAAAGGAGTTGGCCAAGGCTGGCTATCAAGACCTCGCCATCAATGGGTCTTGTGAGGACAATATGGTGACGACCATGACGGCCATGGGGGTGACCCTGTTAGCAAGGGGTCACCAGGAGACCTTGCTTAAGAACCAGGTCAAGCCAGGGGATGGTGCCTTCCTAGTGGGCCAACCCTTATTAGGACAGGAAGTGGCGGATGGCTGGGAGACTTTGCCCTCCTACCAGGATCTTGCTTTAATCCTGAGCCTATCTGTCCATGAAGTTGTTCCCATTGGATCGAAAGGAGCCTACCAAGAGGCCCTACAGGTTGGTCAAGCTAATGGTTTGGACTTTCGGCTAACGTCTAGATCGAAGGTCATTGACCAATCTGCGGGTCCGGCGACGGCTTTTTTAGTGGTGGGTCCCGCTTGTCTACAAGCAGCGCTTAATCAACACTTTGATGACATCTGGAAAGTGGGGGACTATTTATCCTAAGGGCTATTATCTTATACTTTCAATTATTTACCGCTATTCCTCTACCCTGGTCAATTGACCAGGTCGACCAGCGGATCAAGCAGGGGGTAGGGTATTTGCCACTCTACGCTGGCCTCTATGGCTTGATCCTAGCAGGCGCTTATTTTCTCTTGCGGGCTTTTCTGCCCTTTAAGCTGGCTTGGATTCTAGTGCTAGTGGTGGATGTCCTCTTGACTCGAGGCTTTCATTATGATGCCTTGGCTGATACGGCCGATGGGCTCTTCTCGTCACGGTCGCCAGACCGGATGCTGGCGATTATGAAGGACTCCACGATTGGGGCGAATGGGACCCTGGCCTTGATTCTTTATTTCTTACTGGCGGTGCATCTGGGAGACCATCTGGCCCAATCCAGGATGGAAGTTCACCTCCTGTCATTTGTCTGGGCCTGGTTCTTTGTAGGGCGAAGTCTACTTCCCATCACCTTTTACCATTTAACCTATGTGGGCTTGAACCCTCATGGCTTGGGGTCTTTATTTACCCAGGTAGCCAGCTGGCGGATCTGCTTGAGCCAAGTCCTGGCTAGCGTGATCCTGGCGACTCAGTCACTGACCCTGCTGGCGGCCTATGGGGGAGCTGTGTTATTTGCTTTGGGTTACCGCCGTTTTGTCATTGCACGCATTGGTGGCATGACAGGAGACACCATGGGAGCCCTGGTCTTACTGGGGCAGGTGATCTTTGCCTTAATATTGGGGGGGATGGTATGAAGTTAATCCTGGTCCGGCACGGACAGACCCAAGCTAATCTTGCCCAAGAATTTGTGGGTTGGTCACAATCTTCCTTGACCGACCAAGGCTACTACCAGGCGCGACAAGTGGCCCTTGGCATACAGAATCCGCCAGACCGGATTGTCGCTTCTGACTTAGACCGCACTCTGACAACCGCTCAGGTGGTCTGTTCGACCAATCAGTGGTCTCATATACCGGTTGAGACTATGTCGGAATTTCGTGAGATTCACTTTGGCTCTTGGGAAGGGCAAACCGCCCGCCAGATTCAAAGTCAAGATCCCATTCAATGGCAAGCCTATTTAGACCACCCCTTAGACTTCACCTTTCCTCAGGGAGAATCCTTGCAGATGGTCAAGGCCCGGGTCCAAAGGGGGTTGCGCACCCTGGATCAAGAATTAGGTCGCCAGGAAGTGGTCCTCTTGGTGAGTCATTTAGGGGTTTTGCGGGTGATTCAAGACTGGCTCGCTCCGGAGGTGGGGGATCGTTTTTGGGATTACACCTTCCCACAAGGAACCTTTAAAGTCTTGGATTTAGCAAATCGGCATGGTGAATTCTAATTCCTGTGCTATAATGGGGAAGAAGTTCTTTGAAATCAGTGAATGAAGTAGGGGAAGTAGGTGTGAATCCTACACAGCCCCTTGCTACTGTATGGCCGTGTGCTAAGTCAGATTACCTACTTGATTGATCGAATATGTTACTTCTCAGGGTTTAGTGGCATGTCTTTTTAGTATGATTTTTTTAACCAAGCTAAGCAATGAGTCTTTGCTTGGTTTTTTTGTTGGGATTCTAGATAAAGGAGGGAGCGTCAATTTGAAATTAAACAAGCTTGTTCTGATGGCGGTCTTGATCGCCTTGTCCGTGATTGGATCGACCTTGAAGGTCTTTTCAACGGTGGCTTTTGATTCCCTACCTGCCTATTTAGCGGCCATCTTGCTTGGGCCACTGGCCGGCGGGATCATCGGTGGGCTCGGGCATTTGATCACGGCCTTGACTGCTGGTTTTCCTTTGGGAGTGCTAGTCCACTTGATTACGATCTTGGCGATGGTAGTGACCATGGGGGTCTTCGGCTATGGCTATCGCAAACTGATCCTTCCCTTCTATCTGAAGGCCTTAGTTCTTGGCCTAGTCGGTTGGCTCTTCAATGCGGTCCTCCCTCTCGTCCTCTTGATTCCCATTGCTGGTCAAGGACTCTTTATGGCCTTCATACTGCCCTTGACCCTAGCAACTTTGGCCAATCTCTATCTGGCTCTTATCATAGCCCAAGTGCTGCCGGATTCGATCAAAGAGCGGATTGTATGACCCGAAAGTTGCTTGTAAAGACGCCAGCCTCTTGTGGTGAGATCGTAGAGGGGCGGGATGATCAGGGGTCCTTTCTGCTTTCCTATGCCATCAATTGTTACAGTCGGATTCAGATCACGCCTGGGCCTTGGCGGCCCTTGCCTCCCAAGTCGCAGGCCATGGTTCATCGTCTTCAAGCCTTATGGAATTTACCAGATCTAGACCAACTGATGATCCAGATCGATTCGGATATTCCACTTGGCATGGGCATGAGCTCTTCGACCGCTGATTTAGCTGGACTGGTGGTGGGTTTGGCTATGTGGTACCAGATCCCGATCAGTAACCAGGAGGTCTTTGACCTATGTGTCAAGGAAGAACCCAGTGATGGGGTGATGTTTAGCCAGCCCAGCCTGGTGAACTTTATGGAGGGAGGACCAGTGGCCTATCGCTTAGCTGATTTTGATTATGACGTATTATGTCTCTTTGCTGACCGACGGGTGGAGACTTGCCAGCACTACCAAGACCCGCGACTGGAAGCCATTCGCCACCGGCAGAGAAGAGACTATAGCCGGATGCGTGATCAGTTATTCCGCGTCCAATCACAGTCGGATCTGGCTGACTTGGCCTTTCAATCAGCCTGCCTCAACCAAGCGATTCATGCCTTACCTGGATTAGAGCAATTGAACCAGTTAAGACAGACCCTGGGAATTGCTGGCTTTAATATTGCCCATTCCGGGTCGGTGATTGCAATTTGGTTTAGGGCAGACCAGATTAGGAGTCAGGAAATTCTGTCGCTATTAAGGTCGATTAAGCTTGCCTATCATGATTACCAAGTCTATCGAACCGTTGATGGAGGGAGTGAAGTCACATGGGTCGGATCCCATTAATATTATGTGCTATTCTACTCGATTTACTCATTGGCGATCCTGAATCTTGGCCACACCCAGTGCGGGCGATGGGCAGTTATATTGTCTATTTTAAGCGTCGGTGGATTCGTGACTCCCTAACCGCCAACCAGAAATTAATCCGGGGAAGTTTGCTGTGGGTCAGCTTGGTTGTCATGACCCTGACAGTAGTTCTTCTAGTGACAAAGGGTTTGGCTACAATCCATGAGGGCCTAGCGGATATTTGGTCGCTTTACCTCTTCTATTCGGGTCTTTCAATCAAGTCATTGGCGCAAGAGGCCCGTCGAGTGCAGCAGGCCTTGAGGGAAAGGGGGCTCATAGCTGGTCGTCAGCAGGTTGCCCGGATTGTGGGTAGGCAAACTGACCAGTTGAGCCAGGAAGAGGTGATTAAAGCAACTGTCGAAACCGTCGCCGAGAATACCTGTGACGGGGTCATTGCGCCCCTCTTCTATGGCTTGCTCTTTGGACCGGCAGGGATGATGGTTTATAAGGCGGTTAATACCATGGATTCAATGTTGGGCTACCGGAGTCCGGCTTATGAACACCTAGGCAAACCGGCCGCCTTGATGGATGATGGATTCAATTATCTTCCAGCTCGACTGGGAGCCTTATTCATGGTGTTTGCTTGTTGGCTCTTGAATTATCAGCCACAAAAGGCGATCCAGATCTTGATCCGAGACCGTCGCCAACATGCTTCACCGAATGCGGGTTATGCCGAAGCAGTGGTGGCCGGTGCACTCGGCCTCCAGCTGGGGGGTGGTCATTACTACCATGGCCAATGGGTTGACAAGGCAAGTATCGGGGATCATCTTAACCAGGCAAGTTTGAAGGATATTACCCGGGTCAATCGGATTCTTTACTTGACGAGTGGCCTGGTCTTTGTCTTATTGGGACTGATCCAATTGCTTTGCTGGAAGGAGGGGATTTAGATCATGGCAAAGAGTTTGATGATTCAAGGAACCATGTCGGATGTTGGTAAGTCGATGATTGTCAGTGCTCTGTGTCGCTATTTTGCCAATCAAGCAATCCAAGTCTTCCCCTTCAAGTCACAGAACATGTCCCTCAATACCTACCGGCTGAAGGATGGGGGAGAGATTGCACTTTCACAGGTTAGCCAGGCTCATGCGAGTAAGCGAACTCCTGAAGTGGCCATGAATCCTATCTGCCTCAAGCCCTGCCAGGAAAATGGGTCCGAGGTCATCTACCTGGGACAGTCGCTCGGGATTTATCCAGCCCGTGACTACCACCAGCTAAAGCCCCAGTTAAAAGAAAATTTAAAGCCCCTCTTAAAGGAGATCTTTAGCCAGAATGATTTGGTGATTATGGAAGGAGCGGGCAGTCCAGTTGAGTTGAATCTCAAGGACCACGATTTTGTCAACATGGGCCTTGCCTTGATGACGGGGAGTCCCGTGCTATTAGTGGCAGATATTGACCGAGGAGGGGTCTTCGCGAGTATCTATGGGACCCTTGCCTTGCTGCAACCAGAAGAGCGCCAACTGGTCAAAGGAATCCTCATTAATAAATTCAGAGGGGACCTCTCCCTACTGCAACCTGGCATTAAGACGATTGAGTCTCTTACCGGCCTGCCGGTTCTAGGCGTTATTCCTTACCTCCCGCACCAGCTATGGGAGGAGGATTCCTTGGCCTTAGACCATCTAAAAAAATCACCAGGACCCTCCCAGCAATTGGACCTGGCTGTTCTGAAGTTAGACCGGATTGACCATCTGGAAGCAGTTCTCGCATTGAACCATTACCCTGGTTTGTCCTTACGCCTTATCCAGAACTTGAAGGAATTGGACCAGGCCGATCTGGTCCTAATTCCCCATAGTTTAGATCTTGATCGAAGGGACCAAATAATTCGCCACCACCAGGTCTATCTTGAGAATTATATCAGCTTGGGGGGAGAGGTCTTGGTGGTCGGACCCAGTGAATGGAATCCTCCCCAAGTCCATCGTCTGGATGAACAAGAAGACTTATTGGATGAACAGAAATTATTCGCCATTTTGAACCCCTTATTAGAGCAAAAGCACATGGCTATCTTGCAAACGACAGCTTCTGGCCGCCCTGATTTGGAGCGGGAATATGACCGGTGGGCGGACCATGTCATCAAGCATCTGGATCGGGAGCAATTACAAGCCATAATCGATGAGGGGAGGGATGATAAATGGGAAAGTTAACCTATATAACGGGTGGTGCTAAGAGTGGAAAGACCCGCTTCGCCCAGGACCAAGTCCTAGCTGGCAATTTTCAATCAGTAGCTTATCTGGCAACACAAGCCAATGATTTCAAGGATCAGGAGATCCAACGGGCGATCGCCAACCACCAGGCCAGCCGCCCCCAATCCTGGCAAACGGTTGAAGCCTACCAGGATTTGGACCAGGTGATTCATCAATTAGATGGGACTGTTCAAGCGGTCATCCTGGATTGTGTGACCTTGTGGTTGACCAATAATCTCTTTCATTATTGGGACCAGCAAGCACCAGAAGGAGATATGGACTACGAGACCTTATCCGCGCAAGCGATTGATCAAGGAGAGTCCTTCTTGCTAGCTGAGATGGACAAATTATTGACAGCGATCGATCAGTCCAGTCTGGAGGTTTGGATGATCTCCAACGAGGTCGGTGCCAGTTTGGTCCCCAGTTACGCCTTGGGACGCATCTTTCGTAACTACCAAGGGGTGATTAATCAACATATTGCTCAAGCCAGTAATCGCGCCTATTGGATGGTGTCCGGTTTGAGTGTTCGCATTAAGTGAGTCTTGCTTGGTTATGTGCTTTATTATTTAAGGTCTTACTTTTAAGGGGGGGATGCTAGAATAGCGAACTTAAGAGTCGGTTACTCAGGTCAAACGGAAGGAGAAAAAAATGAAAAATACTAAAATTGTTAAATGGCTATTAACCATGACCCTGGCTTTAACCATGGTGCCTGCTTATTCTGCTCAAGCGAATCAAGCAACAAAAGAAGGCCTTAAACTAACGGATATGGCGGGTCGCGAGGTCGTCCTAGAAGAAGGACCCGCAACAGAGATTGTGACCTTGATGCCGTCCGATGCAGAGATCTTATTTGAACTAGGAGCAGGGGACACCATCGTTGGACGGGGGACCTATGTTGATTATCCAGCTGAGGAAGTCGAAGATATCCCAGCGATTGCGACCGGTAAAGACTTGAACATCGAGGAAATTATTGCTCTCGATCCACAAGTGGTGATTATGACAGGGATGGCCTTAAATGAAGACCAAGTCAAGGCCATTGAAGAAGCAGGAATTCCGGTCTTGATTACGGATGCGACGACAATTGACGGGGTTTATGAAGCCATTGATCTTTTGGGGCAAGTGGTGGACCGTCAAGAGGAAGCTCAAGAATTAATTGACGAGATGAAAGCTACTTTTGCTAACTTCCAAGAAAAAGCCAGCGAACAAGAAAAACCGGGAAGTATTTATTATGAAATTAGTCCCTTAGAGTACGGCTTATGGACGGCTGGGTCTGAAACCTTTATGGATGAAATTGGTTCTTTATTAGGCTTAGAAAATATCTTCGCTGACCAGAAATCCTTCGTTGAAATCTCGCAAGAACAAGTCCTCGATAAGAACCCGGATTATATTCTGACAACCAGCATGCAGATGGATGAGTCAGCACCTGAACCCCAAGACGAAATTAAAGAACGTCAAGGCTGGGAGGAAGTGACGGCTGTTAAGGAAGACCATGTCTTTGCCATCGACAACTCAGCCTTCACGCGTCCTGGTCCTCGTTTAGCTCAAGCGGTTGAAAGCCTCTATCAGCTTGTATACGGTGAATAATTAAGAAAGAGTGATCCTCTTGATCAAACGATCCAGGCTTATGATAGCCCTCCTCATGACACTTATTATCTTCATGACCTGTTTGCTGATTGGTAGCGTGTCAATCCCTTTCAAGGAGAGTCTTCCCATTCTCAAGAACTTCTTGATGGGGCAAAAAGATAACAGCCAATACGGGAAAATCCTGGTAAGTATTCGCTTGCCTAGGGTTTTGACAACCTTTTTGATGGGGATGGCCTTATCCTTAAGTGGCATGACCATGCAGAGCTTGTTAAAGAACCCTCTGGCGGATGGGTCGACTCTTGGTATCTCGGCAGGTGCATCTTTAGGGGCGGTCCTAGCCATTGTATCCGGGGTTTCTTTGCCACTGGCTTATTTTAAGACAAGTTTTATGCTGGCGGTTGTTTTTGCCTTCTTATCATTAGTCTTGATCCTCTTTTTTACCTATCAGATTGACCCTAAGATGAATAATATGACGGTCATTTTGACAGGGATTATCTTCTCCATGCTGGTCTCGTCTGCACTAAATCTGATTATTGTCTTTGCCGATGATAAGCTCAAGTCGATTATCTTCTGGACCATGGGGTCCTTAGCAGGTGCCACTTATGCAGACGTGGGGGTTTTATTGGTTGCCCTGATTCTGGGAGGGTTGATGATAGGGGTGCATGCCATTGAATTGAATGCCTTTGCCGTGAGTGAGAATATGGCCCGAAATATCGGTGTGGATGTCTTCAAGACCCGGATCCTCTTATTCATTGCCATCGCCATTCTGATCGGGATCAGTGTGGCAGTAGCAGGGACGATTCCTTTTGTTGGATTGATCATCCCTCATATGGCTAGGATGTTAGTGGGGAATCAACACCAACGCTTGATTCCAGCAACTCTTTTCTTAGGCGGGAACTTCATGATGGTGGCAGATCTAATCGCACGAACCATTGCCAGTCCGCTTGAATTGCCTGTTGGGGTGATTACTTCACTGGTAGGAACCCTTACTTTCTTCTATATTTTCTACCAGAGGGGGGGACGCCGTGTATGATCGAGGTGGCAGACTTAGCGGTTCGAGTCAAGGACCAGTTACTCATCTCAGAAGTATCTTTTCACATGCAGGTCGGGCAATGGCTGATGATCTGTGGACCCAATGGCTCTGGTAAGACCAGCTTGGTGAAGGCTTTAACAGGTGAATATCCCGCCCAGGGGAAGATCATCCTCCAAGGGCAGCCCCTTCAATCCTATTCATCCAAGGAAAAAGCCAAGCGCATTGGCTTTCTAGACCAACAGCATCCCTTGCATTTTGACCAAAGCCTAGAAGACTTGGTCGCGCTGGGTCGGTATGCCTACCGACGGTCGCCTTTCAGTGGCTTAACCAATCAGGACCATGACCAGATCGAAAGGGCGATTGACCAAGTGGGCTTGTCGCACTTGGCCTCTCGGTCACTGACCCATCTATCTGGCGGTGAATTACAGCGCGCCTTCTTGGCTCAGGTCTTTGCTCAAGATCCCCAACTATTGGTCTTGGATGAACCAGGCAACCATCTTGATTTGGTCTATGAGAAGGAATTATTTGGCTATTTGGACCAGTGGTTAAGTAAGCCGGGACGGGCCTTAATTTCAGTGGTTCATGATCTCAGTATTGCCAAGCAATACGCTGACCAAGTCCTCCTCATGCATCAGGGACTTGTCAAGGCCTTCGGTCCACCTCAAGAAGTACTCACGAGTCATTGGCTGGATCCCACTTACCAGATGGATGTCGTGACCTATCTACAAGGTAAATATCAATCTTGGCAGACGGAGTGACAGACTCCCTATTGAATCGAATCCTTTAGCAAAGGCAATGTCCTACTTGATTAATCAGGGGGACTTGCCTTATTTTTGTTTTCTCATCATTCAGCACTCGATGACATTGGATTTAGGTCATTTGACTTCCCTTATTACAAGACAGTTCCATTAATTTGAGACATTGGACTGAATGAGAAGCCTCAGTTGAAATTGCCTGGTTTTTATGAAATACTAGATAAACATTTAATAAGTGACTGAGATGAGGTGAAGTGATGAAACCTGTTCAACTGACGAATCAACCCTTGAGTCCTGAAACCCAAGCCCTAATTGAAGTAGGCATGGAGCGGTTGAAGGAAGCAGGCTTTAAATTAACAAAGAAGCGGCAAGAGATTTTAACCCTTTTTGCTGCTAACCAGCGCTACATAACTGCCCTTAATATTCATAGTGCCTTACAGGCCTCTTATCCGACCATGTCTTATAACACAACCTACCGTAATCTTTATGACTTTGTGGATGTTGGGATCTTAGAAACAACTGAGTACCAACAGGAGCAGCTTTTCCGCTTTTCTTGCCACCCCCACCAAGATGGCCACCATCACCACCATCACTTTATTTGTACGAATTGTGGTCATACCATCTTATTGGATGCCTGTCCATTAGACCATATTTCGACGGATTTAAGTGAGGTAGAGATTCAATCGCACCGGTTTGAAGTCTTTGGTCTATGTGCAGACTGTAAGGCCCATGCAAGTCAGTCTGTAACCAGTTAAGAAGAGGTGGATTAAGGGATTCTTCCTACTTCCATTTACTGGCTAGAAGTAATTGCCGCGTCGGTGTGCTTTTGGGAAATCCACCTCGCCCTTATCTGAAAAAACCCGAGTCACTTTTGATAAAATACCAGAATGGGCTAATCTTTTGCTTGCAAAGCTTGAATTAGGTGGTATAATTATCAGAGGACTTTATTTAGAAGATGATTCTAAGGAAAGGTTACTACAAGCTCGGGGGGAGGGGAAGCCATATGTCAAAAACAATCGTTCGTGATAACGAATCATTGGATGACGCTCTTCGTCGCTTCAAGCGTAACGTTTCTAAAACAGGTACTTTGAGAGAAGCGCGTAAACGTGAATTTTACGAAAAACCAAGTGTTCGACGTAAGAAGAAATCAGAAGCAGCACGTAAGCGTAAGTTTTAAGCGTAGCGCTTAAGTGAGCAAAATAAATAATTTCATTTGAGAAGGTAGGAGACTACCTTCTTTTTTGCGGTTTTAATTTGACGGATAGTCTTTCATGATCCTATCTTGGCTTGGCCAAGGATTGAGTTTGAAATAGGATTTCCCTTCATTTTGTGGTAATCTAGAGAAGAGTGAATTTTAGATAAAGGAGACGACTTTTTGAATCACAACGATAACTTTTCTAAGCAAGTAACGGTGACGAATCCTGACTGGTTAATGGCCTTATTAGGTAGTCACGATAAGTACCTTCGTTTAATAGAGGAGTCTTTTGAGGTATCGATAACCAATCGTGGGGACCTGATTACGATTACTGGCAGCGATGAAGACCAGGTCGAGACCGTACGACAAGTGTTTTTGAACCTCTTACTGCTATTGGAGCGGCAAATTACACCGCGTTCAATGGATATTATTACAGCGATTAAGATGGCCAAGAATGACCGGCTCGATTATTTTATTAATTTATATGAGGAAGTGGTCGGACGAGCAGCAGATGGTTCAGCCATCCGGGCCAAGAACTATGGCCAATTGCAGTATGTGAAGGCCGTTCATAACCAGGATGTGGTCTTTGGTATGGGACCAGCCGGAACGGGTAAGACTTTCTTGGCAGTTGTCATGGCTGTTCAAGCGATGCGGGAAGGCAAGGTGAAGAAGATTATCCTCACCCGGCCTGCAGTGGAAGCGGGCGAGAGCCTGGGCTTTTTGCCAGGGGACCTCAAGGAGAAAGTGGATCCTTATCTACGTCCAATTTACGATGCCCTATATACCATCTATGGAACCGAACAGACCAACCGTATGATGGAGCGGGGGGTTATTGAGATCGCTCCCTTGGCTTATATGCGGGGGCGGACCCTGGATGATGCCTTTGTGATTCTCGATGAAGCGCAAAATACAACGATTGCCCAAATGAAGATGTTCTTAACCCGGTTAGGCTTTGGGTCCAAGATGATCATCAATGGCGACCAAACACAAATTGACCTGCCAAAGGGTGTGCGCTCGGGGCTGATTGACGCCCATAGTAAATTAAAGGGGTTAAACCGAATCGGCTTTGTCAGCTTTGATGAATACGATGTGGTCCGTCATCCAGTTGTCGCCGATATTATCCGAGCTTATGGTCATGAGAAGAATGGCTAGTGCGTAAAGGAGGAAGGTTGCAGTGAATCGTCGCTTGCAAGATTTTCAAGAGAAGCTGGGTCCTTTTTATCTCCCTCTGATTGGGCTCTTAGTCACTTTAATTATTGGACTCTTGGGTTATAGTCATGTTAAGCCTAAGACCTATCATTTTGAGCTCAACCAGGTCGCAGATCAGACCATCCTAGCACCTGCTACGATTGAAGACCAAGAACAGACAGCGATTAACAAGCAAAGGGCTAGGGACTCTGTTAAAGATATTTATCTCTTTCAAGAAGATGTTCGCGATCGTGCTTTAGAGACAGTGGGACAATTTTTTGCCCGCATGAAACTCCTACGAAATAATCGTTATACCCTTAAGCGGGTGAAGGAAATGGCTGCATTATCGGATATTGATTGGCCAGAAGAAGTGGCCTTGTTAGATGAGGTCGACCGGCGTACTGATCAAGCAGAAGACTTTATGAACCTGACTTTTGTTGAGCAGTTGGTAATTTTTAAGGCAGATATGGCCCAACAACCAACAGGAATTAAAGACTTGGCCCAGGCCTTGAGCCAATCAAGTGTGGAACAATTAGTTTCCATGAATAATAAGGAATTAGCCCGGGTTCAAGACCAGCTTGAAGAAGATTTGGCTAGTAGCTTGGAGAAGGAACTCTCGTCTGCTGAGGTAGAGGAGGAGACCAATAAGTGGCGGTCAAGGTTGACTTCATCTGATTTATCTTATGCTAACCAACAACTCTTCTTGAACTTTTTCGACCATTTGATTCAGCCAACCTTAATCTATTCGGAGACTGAGACGAACCGTTTGAAGGATGAGGCGGAAGCCCAAGTCCAGCCTTCTTATATCCTGCAAGGCCAAGTGATTATTCAAAAAGGCCATATTATCAGCCAAAATAATCTTAGACAGCTGAACCTCTATGGCTATCTGGATTCTACTACGCGGCAGAACCTGATGATGGTTTTTATGGGCTTAATTGTCATTCACGGCTTTTTGATGGTTGCCATTTTCTCTGATGGCTTTAAATGGCGGGATATAAAGACGGCCAACCGTGAGATCACCGCTTACGGTTTGATGCTGGTTGGGAGCCTTCTCTTGGTCAAAGTGGGCCAGATGATGAAGGGGTCTCAGATGACTTACGCCACCCTGATGGTGCCAGTGATGATCCTACCGATCTTACTCAAGCCTAAAATCAAAATGTCCGCTACTTTAATGGCTCTCATCGCCTTAAATTTATTTAGCCTGTTCTTTATTTCGGATAATGATAACCAGACCATGGTAACCTTTGTCTCTTTATTCTATTGGTTCGTACAAGGAATCAGCTTAATCATGGTATTATCAAGTAAGTTCCACCAGTTGACCTATCCTCGTCTCTTGGGGGTACAATTAGTGATCCAATATGCAGTGGCGCTAGCCCTCATGGTGGCTTTAAATATCACGGTCTTTTCCAGCCAGGGCTTGACGATCCTGGCCCTGGTCCTCATCGCCAACCTTTTAGGGATCCTGTTATTGGCGACACTCACTCCCTATTGGGAGCAATTACTGTCGGATAAGGCGCCGATGACTTTGAACCAATTAGCTAATTTGAACCACCCTTTATTAAAATTATTGATCGAAAAAGCCCCAGGGACGTATCACCACTCGATGATGGTGGCCAATCTAGCAGCCAACGCGGTCGAAGTGATTGGAGGGGATTCTTTGATGACCCGGGTGGCGGCTTATTATCATGACATTGGCAAGACGGTCCACCCGCTCTTCTTCGTCGAAAATCTCTCGGGTGGCGTCGAGTCGCCCCATCGGATGGTGGAGGCAGAGGAGTCGGCTGCGATAATTATCGACCATGTCAACCAAGGGGTGCGGATTCTCAATGACTACCATATGCCACAATCCATCATTGATGTCTGCCAGCAGCATCATGGCACCACGCCGGTGGCCTACTTCTACCATCAAGCTAAGAGTCAAAAAGCCAATGTGCAAGAGGGACCGTTTCGCTATCCAGGACCGATCCCCCAATCCAAGGAAATAGCCGTGATGATGATTGCGGACTCCTTGGAAGCTGCCTCTCGGACGATGGCAGACTATAGCCAAGAGGCGATTGAGTCGCTGGTGGATGCGATCATCCAGGGCAAGATTTCAGATGGACAATTTGCTCAAAGTGGCTTGACAGTAGATGAGCTCTATCGAGTACGCCGGTCTTTGATTTCAGGGATTGGCTCGATGTATCATACGCGGATTGATTATCCAAAATAAGAGTGCGTTAGGAGCCAATATTTTTTGGCGGTTTTTGTGAGGAGGGCCATGAATGAATTTAGAAATTATTGATGATCATCACTATTTGACTTCAGACCAAATGCTTCTGATCGAAGAAGTTTTGCAGCTAGCAGGTCAGAAGTTAAAGCGGTCGGACCAAGACGAATTAGATGTGACTTTGGTGGATAATCCGACCATTCAAACGTTAAATCGGGACTATCGGGGAAAAGATCAAGTCACTGATGTCTTATCCTTTGCCTTGTTGGAAGGAGAAGAGCCAGTGGATTGGTCCAACTTATCCGACACGGTCGACTATCCGACCCACTTAGGGGATATCATTATTGCCTATCAACGAGCGGTTGACCAAGCAGAGGAGTATGGCCATTCGATTGACCGGGAGCTAGCCTTCCTGGCTGTTCACGGCTTCTTGCACCTTAATGGTTACGACCATCAGACTCAAGAAGAAGAACTTGAAATGTTTCGCCTACAAGAAGAGGTACTTGAAGACTATGGACTTACAAGATAGAAAGAACCCCCATTTTATTCAAGCAGTCAAGTGTTCACTCGCCGGGCTCAAGGCCGCTTTTACCAGTGAGCGTAATTTAAAGATTGACCTGGTGGCGGGCCTGGCGGTCATTGCTTTAGGACTGGTCTTGGACCTCGGGATCGATGAATGGCTTTGGTTGTCTCTAGCGATGACCGGGGTCTTGGTCACCGAATTATTAAACACCGCCTTGGAACGGGTGGTTGACTTAACGGTGGGTAACCAGTGGCACCTCCTGGCCAAAGAGGCCAAGGATATTGCCGCTGGAGCGGTTCTCATCGCCGCCTTTCAAGCAATGTTGATCGGAGCCTTGATCTTTGGACCTTACTTGTTAAAAGGACGAGGCTAGATAAGAGGAAGGAAGCTTTTAGATGGAAAATAAAGGATTCAAGTCGGGGTTTGTGACCTTGATCGGGCGACCAAATGTTGGAAAGTCCACTCTGATGAACCAGATTATTGGGCAAAAAATCGCCATTATGTCGGATAAGGCGCAAACGACCCGCAATAAGATCCAAGGGGTCTATACCCGGCCAGATGCTCAAATCGTCTTTATGGACACTCCTGGCGTGCATAAACCCAAACATGCCTTGGGTGACTTTATGGTGAAGACTGCTTATTCAGCCATCCAAGGAGTGGATGCCGTTCTGGTTCTTGTCAATGCGGCGGAGAAGATGGGGCCTGGTGACCGCTTTGTCTTGGATAGGGTCCGGGACTTGAAGATTCCTGTCTGCCTGGTTGTGAATAAGATTGACCTGATTGATAAGACCCAATTGATGCCGATCATTGACCAATACACCCAGGAATATCCTTTTGATGAAGTCTTCCCAATCTCAGCCCTAACGGGAGAATCGGTTGACCGCCTATTGGAACGGTTGGTGGAATTGATGCCACAAGGCCCTCAATATTATCCTGCCGACCAAGTGGTTGACCATCCAGAATATTTCTTAGTGTCAGAATTGATCCGCGAGCAAGTCTTATTTCGAACACGCGAAGAAGTTCCCCATTCTGTGGCAGTCAGTGTTCAGTCCATGCAGAAGAATGAAGAAGACGAGGTTGAGGTGCTGGCAACGATCATTGTGGAGCGTAAGAGTCAAAAGGGAATCTTGATTGGCGCTCAAGGGAAAATGATTAAAGAAATTAAACGAGGCGCAAAACGTGAAATTGAAGCCCTCTTAGGTAGCAAGGTTTACCTCGACTTATGGGTGAAGGTGCAAAAGAACTGGCGCGACCGACAGTCCCAACTCAATGACTTCGGCTATCGTCCAGATGATTATTAAGGGGGCATCCTGGATGTATGCCAAATTTGAAGGCATTGTCCTTTTTGTTAGACCTTACCGGGAAAAGGACGCGTTAGTGAAGATATTTACCAAGGATTTTGGAACCCGGATGTTCTTTATCAAGGGCTACCAGGCTATTAACCACCCCTTAAAAAAACACTTGTTGCCATTAAGTCAACACCAGTATGTTGGCCGAGTGAATGATTCGGGTTTTTCTTTCTTGAAGGAAGGGGCCACCTTGAATGCCTTTCGTCAGTTACAAGCGGACCCCTTCTTGCAGGCGCATGCGGCCTATGCGAGTCAATTGATTGACGCGAGTATCGAAGACCACCAGGTTGACTTGCAACATTATCACTTATTCGAAAGGGTCTTGACTAAGTTGAACCAAGTCAAGGAAGGCCGTCCCGTGACACTCTGGTTAGAAATAAACCTGTTAAGTCGATTTGGACTTCAAGTCGATTGGCTTCACTGTCAAGAATGTGGCGGACAAGCGCGCCCCATGGATTTCTCCATGGTCCGTCAAGGGGTCTTGTGCGCCCATCATTTACAAGCTGATCCATACCGCCTGCAGTTAAGAAAACCTGTCTTGACAGTCATTCAGACCCTGAGTCAGATTCAGCTCCAGCAGTTAGGCGAAGTCCAAGTGAGTGACCAGACCTACGAAAGCTGTCAAGCAGTCATGCAAATGATCTATCAGGAATGGGTGGGCATGCACTTGAAGAGCGCTTCTTATCTCCAGGCGCTCTACCGAACGGCCAAGACTTGGCAACCATCGGGGGAAGACTAGGCCGCCTTTCAAGGCTTTGCTTTTTCGGCTACTCTACTAGAATTAAAAGTTGTAAAAAACTAAAATAAAAACAGCTAAGATACCGTCAATAAGACAGGTTTCAATGCTTATCATAGGGGACCGCCTTTCAAAGCGATGCTTTTCCAGGCTCGATCCACTAGGCAATGCCTAAACGGTAAACCGTAAGGCATTGCACGCTGCGTGGATCGTCCTTCTTCCTATGATTAAGCATTGAAACCTGCCTTTTATTGACGGATTTTATATCTATTTTGAGGCTTTTAATTCTAATATAGTTACCAAAATAAAAACTAGTTTAATAAGCTATTGTCAATAAGGTGATGTTTATTTTAAAAGAAAGTTAAGCCGACAGATAGCATTTGACTCGTCTTCGAATGATAAAAATGAAGTAAATATACAGGTGAGCGTACCAGGATATAGAATACAAAAATAAAGATCAGTATTCATTTTATTGATGTCCTAGGATATATTAAAAAAATTAAAGCTTCAATCTTTCAGAAGGCAGAATTTGAATAGAAAATAAAAGAGTAGGTAGTATGTCTTGCCCATTTCGACAGCCTGCTTTTTCATTTATATCCTTTTCTAATTTAATAAGCAGATTAAAGGTTGATTGATTTTTTTCTGATTTAAAAGTCAAGTTTTAAATCTATTATTGATCAAGATACCCTGAAATTGATTGAAAAAGCTAGGTTTCCTCTCCTCTTAGGCTTGATTGTTTTAATAATCAGTCTTTGATCCCTGGTTATTTAGCTTTAATTTTAAATTTTAGGTTGATTACCTAAATTTTTAAGTGATTTAAGAAAGGTTTAATACTGTTATTGGCAATGTTTATTCAATCATTTTTGATTTTGCCACTTAGATTAATCTAGAAAGCTTTAAATTGATAGAAACGTGAATCCGTCAATAAAAGGCAGGTCCCAATGCTTAATCATAGGGAGTAGGACGATCCACGTAGCGTGCATTGCCTTACGGTTTACCGTTTAGGGAATGCCTAGTGGATCGAGCCCGGAAAAGCACCGCTTTGGAAGGCGGTCCCCTATGATAAGCCTTGGGGGCTGCCTTATTGACGGCTATCCTTCCTTTTATTTTTTTAGTTCTCGAATCACTTAATCCAAGTGACCTAGTCCGTAATGCAAGACTAGGCTAATCATCTATTAATTGACAATTCCCCGATTTATTAGTAAAATTTGAACCAATCAAGGTGGATAAAGAAGATAGTATAGCGACTCTAGGAGGGTGTAAGCTAGAGCAAATCGAAGGTATCCTTGGTAAAGTTGAATCAAATGAAGTGCTAACAGATTGTTAGAATTAGGGTGGAACCGCGAAAGAACTTTTCGTCCCTATGACCTCGATGGGGTCATGGGGATATTTTTAGTTTTGAGATAAGATGAGGAGAGAAAAGACAATGGCAGTTGAATCCATACAAGACATGATCTTAACCTTGCAGAAATTCTGGTCAGACAAGGGTTGCTTGATTTTACAATCCTACGATACCGAAAAAGGGGCAGGAACGATGAGTCCTTATACCTTCCTACGGTCAAATGGACCTGAACCCTGGAATGCCGCCTATGTTGAACCTTCGAGACGGCCAGCCGATGGTCGTTATGGTGAGAATCCCAACCGTCTCTATCAGCACCACCAATTTCAAGTCGTCATGAAGCCCTCCCCCTTAACGATTCAAGAGGACTATCTAGATTCCTTACGGGCCCTAGGCATCGACCCTCTTCAACATGATATTCGCTTTGTTGAGGACAATTGGGAGAACCCCTCTCTTGGATGTGCAGGTCTGGGTTGGGAAGTCTGGGTCGATGGCATGGAATGTACCCAATTCACTTATTTCCAACAAGTAGGCGGTCTGAAGTGTGACCCGGTGACGTCGGAATTGACCTATGGCTTGGAACGCTTAGCCATGTATATCTTTGATGTCGAGAATGTGTATGATCTCGAATGGGCACCAGGCGTCAAGTACGGTGAGATCTTTAAGCAACCTGAATATGAACATTCAAAGTTCTCTTTCGAACTGGCGAATGGAGACTTGCTCTTTGAACAATTTGATTCCTTTGAAGGGGAAGCCCTTCACCTGTTAGATGCCCAATTAGTCCACCCAGCCTATGATTATATTCTTAAGGCGAGTCATACCTTTAACTTACTCGATGCGCGAGGCTTGATTTCACCTTCGGATCGGGCTGCTTATCTAGGGCGGATTCGCAAGCTCGCGCGGGGGATCGCCAAGGCCTTTGTTGCAGAGCGGGAGGAGCTCGGTTTTCCCCTGTTAAAGAATCAGACGCAAGCGTAAAGGAGGGAATGTGATGAACCATTATTTATTAGAGATTGGAATGGAAGAGATCCCAGCCCGTTTCCTACAATCACTCAGCCAACAATTAAAAGACAGACTAGCGGCTTATTTAGAGGCAGAGCGGATTGCTTTTGATGGTGTCGAGGCTTTTGCCACCCCCCGTCGCTTGGCGGTACGTGTGAGAGGCTTGGCAGACCAGCAACAAGCTTTGGAAGAAGAAGTAAGAGGACCTTCCTTGAAAGTAGCTAAGGATCAAGCAGGCCAATGGAGTAAGGCGGCGCTTGGCTTTCTAAGAGGGCAGCAGGCGCAAGTCGAAGACCTCTTTATTAAAGAGGTTAAGGGCGTTGACTATGTCTTTGTCAACAAGGTGGCTGCTTGTCAGAGTGTCGAGAGTGTGCTCGCAGGTATCTCGACTGTGGTCGCCCATATGAATTTTCCAGTCACCATGCGGTGGGCTGATCTAGGGATCGAGTATATTCGACCTGTCCACTGGATTGTCTCCCTTTTGAATGACCAGGTGATTCCTTTTGAATTTGCCGGTATTCAAGCAGATCGTTATACCAGAGGGCATCGTTTTCTAGCGGGCCAGCAGGCGGTTGAATTGTCCCATGCACTCGATTATGAAGAAAGCTTGATGGATGCCTTCGTGATTGCGGACTTTGACCGTCGTCAAGCCGTTATTCAAGACCAAATTAACCGTTTAGCTCAAGAAAAGAACTGGGTTGTACCAGAAAACCAGGAATTACTAGACGAAGTGACTGCGATCGTCGAATGGCCAACCGCCTTTTCGGGTCAATTTGAGGAGCAATACCTCGAACTCCCTGACCAAGTACTGGTTACAGCCATGCGGGACCACCAACGCTACTTCTATGTGCTGGATTCGCAAGGAGAACACTTGCTGCCTTATTTCATTTCGGTCCGTAATGGCCACCAAGCCCATATGGACAATGTCATTAAGGGTAACCAGAAGGTGCTGCGGGCACGCTTGGCCGATGCAGAGTTCTTCTACCAGGAGGACTTGAAGCACACATTAACCGATTTTGTAGACCGGTTGGGAAGTTTAAATGAACATTATCAATTAGGCACTTTCGCTGACAAACAAGACCGTGTGGGAACTCTAGTGGATGCCTTAAGTCATTCACTGTCCCTGGATTCTCAAGTCAAGGAGGACGCCTTGCGGGCTAGCCAAATTTATAAATTTGACTTGGTGACCTTAATGGTTGATGAATTTTCTGAGTTGCAGGGGGTTATAGGTGGTATCTATGCGCAGCATTATGGTGAGAATCATGCGGTGGCTCAGGCCATTAGCGAACAATACCTCCCAACTGCTGCAGGGGGGGACCTGCCCCAATCGCCAGTTGGGGCCTTACTCGCTGTGGCGGATAAGTTAGATACTTTAATGGCTTACTTTAATGTGGGAATCATTCCAACAGGCTCGAATGACCCTTATGCCCTGCGTCGGCAGGCAATGGGCGTGGTCGAGATTCTGATGGCGCAAGACTGGCAGATCGACCTCTTGCTAGTTTTTGAGGACCGTATGGCGGATCAGGATGCACGTGCGGCCTTAGTTGACTTTATAAAGGCGCGGGTTCAAGTCTATATGGACCATCAAGCCATTGACTATGATCTGATTCAAGCGGTTCTTGGCCAACCAGGCCTCATTCCCTGGCGAATGGTTCAAGCGGGGCGTCAAATAGCGCAGAAACGCTTTGAAGATCGGCCAAGTTTCAACTTGATGATTGAGAATCTATCACGTGTTGTCAATTTAGGTAATAAGGTTGAAGAGACGGTTGCTTTAGAGCTAGACCTTGCTCAGAGTGATTTAGAAAGAGACCTGATCCTCAAGGTTCAATCGCTCAAGGCCGGTGAGAGCTTGGCTGAAGAGATCCAAGTCTTCTATGAGATCAGTCCGATGATTGCGGCTTATTTCCAAGACCATATGGTCAATGCAGAAGATCGGGGTCTGCGCTTTAATCGCTATCAGTTAATGGCAGATTTGACAGCGGCCATCTTAAGGGTCTTTGACCCCCGACAAGTTGTTAATAAATAAAGATCGAATTGAAATGAGAGGAGGGAGACCATGTCGACATTTTTAGACCGAGCACAGGTAACCGCCATCGCAGGCAAAGGCGGTGATGGGATGGTTGCCTTCAATCGAGAGAAGTACCGCCCTGACGGAGGACCGGCAGGGGGAGATGGTGGAAATGGCGGAAATGTCATCTTCAGAGTGGATGAAGGTCTGAGAACGCTGATGGACTTTCGCTATAACCGACATTTCAAAGCCAAGGGTGGCGAAAATGGAATGTCTAAGAGTAAGTATGGGGCCAATGCCGAGGACTTGATTGTAAAGGTTCCTCCAGGTACGCTGGTGCGAGAGGCTAAGACCCAACGAATTATTGCCGACCTAGTGGACCATGGCCAGGAAGCGATTGTGGCCAAAGGGGGACGCGGAGGCAGGGGGAATATTAAATTTGCCACCCACAAGAATCCTGCCCCCTCCATAGCGGAAAATGGTGAACCGGGTCAAGAGGTTGAACTGGCGCTAGAGCTCAAAGTCTTAGCAGATGTAGGCTTAATCGGCTATCCAAGTGTAGGAAAGTCCACCCTTTTATCTGTGATCTCCAACGCTAAGCCAAAGGTAGCAGACTATCAATTTACAACCCTGGTGCCGAACTTGGGTGTGGTCCATTTAGCCCTTGACCAAGAATTTGTGGTGGCGGATATGCCTGGACTGATTGAAGGAGCCTCACAGGGAGTCGGACTGGGAATTGACTTTCTTCGTCATATTGAACGAACTAAGGTCTTGCTTCATGTGGTGGACATGGCTGGTGTTCATGGGCGCGATCCTTTTGATGATTTCAAGTCAATCATGGAGGAATTAGGCCGTTACCATGCCAAGTTGCTCCTGCGGCCGATGATCATTGTGGCGAATAAGGTTGATTTACCGCAAGCAGAAGCGAACCTTGCGACCTTTAAGGACCAATTAACCGCCTATTATCAAGATCAAGACCAGGCAGTGCCTCCGATCTTTGCGATTTCAGCCTGGCAACAAGCTGGGGTAAAGGACCTCCTCCAAGCAACTTATCAACTCGTGCAAGAGAGCGAATTTATCCCACTGGAAGAAGCAGAAGCAAGCCACCAAGTCTACCAACTGGAAGAAGAGGCTGGTTTCCAAGTCGAACAGCTTGAAGAAGGGTTGTGGGAATTATCCGGTCCCAAGATCGAGAAGTTGTTCGCGATGACGAATACAGCCCATGATGAATCCTTACAGCGGTTTGCCCGTCAAGTTAGAGCGATGGGAGTTGACCAGACCTTGCGCGAAGCGGGGGCCAAAGACGGCGATACCATTCTCTTGATGGATTTCCAATTTGAATTTGTTGATTAGGTGATCAGTATGAAGAAAAATTATAGTGGTGCACGCGTACCGATCTTTGACGGCCTCAAGGGCCTCGCCATCCTATTAATTATCGCTTACTATTTCTTCGAGCATATTGTGCCGGGTGGCTTTTTAGCAGTGAATACCTTTCTGGTCATTGCGGGTTATTTTAACTTTAGACATTTTTACCTGGCTGACCAAGCTGGTCAGAAGCCTGCCTATGGCAAGTTCTTAATCAAACGCTTTGAGCGCTTGTTCTTTCCTCTCTTAGCGATGATCGCTTTGACGACCAGCTACATTTTGCTCTTTTCAAGGGATTTTCTCTCCAATGTGCGAGAGATGGGCTTATCAGCCTTAGCTTTCTTTAATAATTATTACCAGATCATCAATGAGCAGTCTTACTTTGTCCAAGCGGCCAACCCCAGTCCCTTTACCCACTTGTGGTATGTGTCGCTGTATGGCCAGTTGATTTTCTTGATGCCTTTGTTAATTATCGTCACTTACATCTGGCATAAAAAACCCCAGATCACGATCAATATCTTATTGATTATTTCCCTATTATCCATGGTCTTAATGGGCATTCTCTATCAACCAGGTCAAGATCCAACGGCCATTTATTATGGCCTGCCAACCCGACTCTCTGCCTTCACCATGGGGGGAGCCTTGGGTCTGCTCTTACCCGCTAAATTAAACCCTAAGCCGATTCCAAAGAAAGTCACCCATATTATGAATCTAGTGGGACTAGTGAGTTTTGTCTTAGGCTTTTTGATGGTTAAATTTATGTTCGGGACAAAACCTTTTGCCTATCAATTTGGTTTATCTCTCTTTACCCTTATTTCTTGCGCTGTGATCCTATCAGCCCTTCATCCGTCGACAATTTGGAATAAGCTTTATAGCTTTAAGCCGCTGGTTTGGATTGGTAAGCGTTCCTTCTCTTATTATTTATGGTATTATCCTGTCTATCTCTTAATGCCACATAATATTAGCTTGCTTAACCAATATCCTGGACTCAATTATGCGGTCCAATTTCTCCTAATCGTTGTTCTAGCTGAATTGACTTATCAGATCTTTGAGCAGCGGCGGGTGAGCCTGCCAATTGGTCAGGACTTTAACTGGAAGAAGATGCGGTATCAGCTGAACTATTTGCGTACCCATCCCCAGTCACTCTATCTGGTTAAGTTTTTGACTGGCTTCTATTGCTTTGCCATCATTATGGGGGCAGTTGGAATGGGCTTGTCTTCCCAGGCCAAGGGGAATGAGAACACGAAAGAAATTGAGGAGTCCATTCAGAACAATCTTGAATTGGCCAGTCAGACGCAAACAACCGCTGAGACAGCTAAAATTCCCAAAGTGGTTAATAATATTGAAGGCCTGAGTCAAGAAGTCCTCCTTTATGCCAATGGCATTGAGATCACCTTTATTGGAGACTCTATCTTAGCCGCAGCGGCGCAGAGACTCCAAGAAGTCTTTCCCAAAGCGATTATGGATCCACAAGTTGGACGGCAACTTTATAATTCTTACGATGTGGTCTACAATCTCAAGCAAGTTGGCCAATTGAAGCCTACGGTTGTTACCTTGTTAGGGTCGAATGGGACCTTCACCAAGGGGCAAATTGATGATTATATTGAAGCCATTGGGAATGACCATGACCAGTATTTTATTAATGTAACGGTCGAACGTCCTTGGACGGAAGATGCCAATCGTCAACTGTTGAGTGCCAGCCAAAGGCATGGTAATGTCAAGGTTATTGACTGGGCTAGCTATTCCAAGGACCATCTTGAATGGTTTGCCTCAGATGGCTACCATCTGAATGATGAAGGCTCTTTAGAATTTGCCAAGTTCTTGGCTAAGGAAATCTATCGTTTACGTTAAGTTAGAAAGGATATCGCTATGCAGATTCAATTTCTAGGAACAGGAGCCGGGATCCCAGCCAAGCAACGCAATGTTTCTTCGCTTACCCTCAAGCTCTTGGATGAATTGAATGAAGTTTGGATGTTTGATTGTGGTGAAGGGACCCAGCATCATATCTTGCGGACCCATTTGAAGCCACGTAAGATTAATCGTATTTTTATTACCCACCTTCATGGTGACCACATCTATGGTCTACCTGGCTTGTTAAGTTCCCGGTCCTTCCAAGGTGGGGAGGGGCCTCTCTATCTCTATGGTCCCAAAGGGATCCGGACCTTTATTGAGACGGCGATTCGGATTTCCCGGTCCAAATTACCTTATCCATTGATTATTGAAGAGTTGACCAGTCAAGGAGGGCACTTAGACATCGTGGCGGGCTGGCAAGTTGACTACCTGCCATTAGATCACGGCATTCTTTCCTATGGCTACCGTGTCCAGGAACCCGATGCACCGGGGCAACTCTTGATGGATCGATTAGCGCCCTATCAGATCCCAAATGGTCCGATTTTGGGTCAGCTTAAACGTGGTGAAGTCGTGGAATTAGCGGATGGCCAAGTGCTAAATGGTCAAGATTTTCTAGCGCCGCCCCGACCAGGACGGGTTGTGACCATCCTGGGTGATACCCGCAAGACAGCTAACAGTGTCCAGCTTGCCAAGGGAGCGGATGTCTTAGTGCATGAAGCGACCCATGAAGCAGGGGAGGCTAAGATGGCCAAGGCTTACTTCCATTCAACTTCTGCTCAGGCAGCACAAGTTGCCCAGGATGCGCAAGTCGGTCAATTGTACATGAACCATATTTCAGCTCGTTATTTGAAGCAGGAGACCCGAATCTTGGAACAACAGGCACAAGCCATTTTCCCCGCTAGCCAGGTGGTCCAAGACTTTGATGAATTTGAAATTCCTCCTCGAGGACACAAGATCGAGGTGACACCATGAAATTAGCGAAATATCAGTGGGATTTGCCTGAGGTTGAGGATTTAAACACGAAGATCGACCAATTAAAAAAAGCAGGAGTCACATACTCTCCTGCTTTTTTACGCTTGTGTTTAGCTCGAGGATTAAAGACTGACCAAGCGATTCAAGCGGCTTGTTCGAGCCAACCTACCCTTTTTCATGATCCTGCGCTTCTCTATGATATGGACCGTGCAGTCGAAAGGATTCATCATGCGATTGGTGAATGTGAGCCGATCCTTATCTATGGGGATTATGATGCGGATGGAATCACTTCTACCCTGATCGTTAAGGAAGCCATTGAGGCCTTGGGTGGAGAAGTTAATTATTATTTACCGGACCGGTTCCAAGATGGTTATGGACCCAATCTTGACCGCTACCGGGAATGGATTGACCAGGGGATCCAGTTGATTATAACAGTCGACAATGGGGTCGCAGGGCATGAGGCCATTGCTTATGCCCAGGATCGCGGTGTCGATGTGATTGTCACTGACCACCATGAAATTCAAGCCAGTTTACCAGCCGCATACGCCATCATTCACCCGCGCCATCCCCAGGGGAATTATCCCTTTGGAGAATTAGCAGGTGCGGGTGTAGCATTAAAATTGGCAATCGCGCTCCTAGATGAATTGCCGGCGGAAGCAATTGAACTAGCTGCGATCGGGACGGTGGCTGATATGGTAAGTGTTGTGGATGAGAATCGGACCATCATCCAAACTGGAATCCGGATGCTGGCTCAGACCTCACGCATCGGCTTAAAGCAGCTATTGGATCAAGAGCAGGTCACACAGGAAGCCTTATCGACGGAAACGATTGGCTTCATCATTGGTCCACGGCTAAATGCACTTGGACGCTTGGGAGATGCCAGTCCAGGTCTGGAGTGGTTATCCAGCCATGATCCCTCTCATGCTAAGGATTACTTAGATCAGATGAATGCGGCCAATCAAAAGCGGCAGGCTCTGGTTAACCAGATTCTTAAGGAAGTCGAAGACCAGGTCGCTAATCAGACGGAACGACCAAATATCATTATTGCCTCAGGTGAGAACTGGCATCCGGGTGTTCTGGGGATTGTGGCTAGTCGGATTGTGGATAAGTACCAGCGACCAACCCTCCTCTTTCATTATGATCCGCAAAAGGGTCACTATAAGGGATCGGGTCGGTCGGTTCCCGCTGTTCATTTGTTTGACTGGTTATCCTCCATTCAGTCCCTCTTGCTGCAATTTGGCGGCCACAGTCAAGCAGCGGGCATGACGGTCTCAGAGGCAGATTGGCCAGCCTTCAAGGACCAGTTAAGGCAATTAGCTGATCAAGCTCAGGAACGGATTAACCAACCCCCTCGACTTAAGGTGGACCTCATCGTCCAGGCGGAGGAAGTGACTCCTACCTTATTTGAAGAAATTCAAGCCCTTGGCCCCTTTGGCATGGATAATCCCAAGCCTATCCTGGTATTGGACCAGGCCTATATCCAAGATAAACGCTTGATGGGGGTCGACAAGCAACATGTTAAATTAATCCTACAAGCAGGGGAGAGTCCTGGTCTAAGTGCGGTGGCCTTTGCTATGGCGGATCGGATGCAGGAAGTCCAAGCGGAGACGCGACTATCTATTGCTGGCCAGGTCTCCTTGAATCAGTGGCAAAATAAGCCACAAATACAAGTCCTGGTCAAAGACTTTGGCTACCCGCAAGGCCAATGGGTAGATTATCGGGGCAGTCAGATTCACTCAGACTTATATGGCCGTGCTCAGTCCCTGTATGTCTTTGACCAGGCCAACCACCTCCACCAATTCAAGCAAGAAATGGGCCCTGGTTCAGAAGCTATCCTCTATGACCAGGAGATACGGCTGGACCCTGATCTTCAAGACCTGATAATTATGGAACCCCCTGGTGACCGGCAACAATTGAAGGATCTCTACCTCCAACAGGAATGGCGCCGGGTCTATCTAGGATCTTACTTGGCAGAGTCCAAGTATTTAGCCGGGCTACCTAGTCGACAGGACTTTAAGGCCTTTTATCAATTCTTGACCGGCCAACCGACCTTTAACCTAAACCAGATTCCAGCCCTGAGTCATCATCTCCAGATCAACGCGAGTAAAATCAAGCTGATGATCGTAGTGTTTTTTGAAGCAGAATTTGTTAAAATAAAGGATGGTGTCGTCACAAAAGTCACTTCGCCCACCAACCGAAAGGTTGATTTATTTGCCATGCCAGCCATGGCAAAA
This sequence comes from Facklamia languida CCUG 37842, assembly GCF_000245795.1. Classification (GTDB taxonomy): domain Bacteria; phylum Bacillota; class Bacilli; order Lactobacillales; family Aerococcaceae; genus Facklamia; species Facklamia languida. The sequence continues at coordinate 1,436,826 of NZ_JH601133.1, forward strand.
TATCGCCTGGCCATGGAAGCAGAAGCGTTCTTTAATTATCAGACGATCGATGAAATCGTAACATGGATGAATGAGGAGAATTCGCATGAAGTATGAAGATTATATTGCACGAGTTGACAACTATCCCGAAGAGGGGATTATCTTTCGTGATATTACGCCCTTAATGGGGAATGGCCCCGCCTTTGCGGCAGCTACTCAAGAAATTGTGGACTATGCCAAGAAATTAGAGATCGATATGGTGGTAGGCCCCGAAGCCCGCGGCTTTATTATTGGTTGTCCTGTTGCTTATGCTTTGGGGGTCGGCTTTGCCCCTGTTCGTAAGAAAGGCAAGCTTCCCAGAGAAACGATCGAGGTGGAATATGACTTGGAATATGGGTCTAACACCTTGCAGATTCACCGGGATGCCATCAAGCCTGGCCAACGGGTCTTGATTACGGATGACTTACTCGCAACAGGTGGGACGGTCGCTGCTTCGATTCAGTTGGTTGAAGACTTAGGGGGGATTGTAGCGGGATGCGCCTTCCTTATTGAACTGGATGATCTGGCAGGTCGAGACAAGTTAAAAGGCCACGACTACTTCACCCTAATGCACTATTAAAAAAAGCCTGGTCATCCCAGGCTGGCTTGTATAATGGAAGGCTAGAGCTAGAAGTAACGGGTTAAGGAGACAACCTTTCCCAGGATCTGAGCATCCGGTAGGATAATATCCTCCATCTCGTCATTCTCAGGTCTTAGCACAATATGGTCTGACTTCTTAAAGAAAGTCTTACAGGTGGCTTCGTGATCGAGGGTCATGGCGACAACAATCTCTCCATTATTGGCGACAGATTGCCGGCGGACCGTGATGATATCCCCGTCCAGAATCCCTACATTGATCATGGATTCGCCCTTAATGATCAGCATGAAGAGTTCAGAGGGGTCATAGGGTAGGTCGTTCGGAACTGGCAGGTAGTCCATGGCTTCTTCCTCAGCGAGGATGGGAGCACCTGCTGCCACATAGCCTAAGAGAGGAACCCGATCGGATTGGACGCCAATGGCTTCAAGACCAAGTTGGGTAATCTCAAGGGTCCGGGTCTTACTTGAGTCGCGATCAATGAAGCCTTTCTCACATAAGCGGTCCAAGTGGCCGTGAACCGTAGAAGGGGAAGAGAGGCCAACACGGTCGCCGATCTCTCGAACGGTCGGTGGGTAACCATTCTCATTGAGTAACTCATAAATACTGTGTAAGACATTCAATTGTTTGGCGGAAATTTTTGTCATATACACTCACTCTTTCCTTTTGTTGGGCCTATTATAGCAAACCTCGCCCCTTTTTACAAACAAATGTTCGTTATTTGGAGGTTAAAATGGAAAAAAACTTAATTGACCGCATTAATCAGCTTGCGCGTAAGCAAAAAGCCCAAGGTTTGACCGACCAAGAAAAAATCGAGCAAAAGGCCTTGCGGCAGGACTATCTGAGTCAATTTAGGCAGCAAATGAAAGCTCAAATTGAAGGGATCCGCGTCTTTGATCCCCAAGGAAATGAAATCACCCCTGATAAGGTGAAGCGCATGCAGGACCAAAAAAAATCAGAGCCTGCGCAAGATAATTAAGGGTGCAGGTTGGAAGAATAACTGATAAACTAGAGAAGATAAGTAAAGGAGGTCATACTATGCCAGTTTACGGATGGATTATGTTAATCATTTTGGCACTGATTCTCGGAGCGGTGCTTGGTTTTTATTTAGCCCGTCGCTATATGATGGATTACTTCAAGAAGAATCCACCTATCGATGAGCGTATGATTACAGCAATGATGGCTCAAATGGGTCAAAAGCCTTCCAAGCGAAAGGTTCAGCAGATCATGCAATCGATGAAGATGCAGTCTAAATAGTCGGATCAAGAAAGAGTTGACCTGCGGGTGAGCTCTTTTTTATTTTACTTCGGCACGGATAATTCGCTTTAATTGATGGGGACCTTCAAAGCTAGGTTTTGCTGATCATCTGTTTTATTGTAAATTGATATTCATTTTTTGATTTTACTGAATTTATACCATTTAATGCGAAGTTATAAAGGCTGGTGATCCTTCATATTAAACGGTTCTATTAAAATATTACATAATAAATGGTTGATTATAAGGGTCGATCACTTTATATGTCAAAATGAAAGAAGGCAGTTCCCTGGCTTAATCAGAGGAAGTTGGACGGCGGTCCTCTTTAATTAAGCCTGAGATCTGCCTTATTTAAATGATCATCATGAATGAGATTGGATTAAGGGGATCGAATAATGGCCCGGATACCAAGAGCTGCCTTCTTAACTTTGACACATTCTCAATATTCTGATTGCTATTTGATTGTAATGAAAATGAGCAAATGATAATATGAGAGTTAAATATTATAAAGAAAAAGGAGATAGCAAATCATGGATATGTTCGCCAAGCTTGGCTGGTTTTTTAAACAAGAGAAGAAGGCTTATCTCCTAGGAATTAGTATGCTGGTCCTTATTAGTATTGTTTCAGGACTCATCCCTTTGTTCTTAGGTAGGATTATTGATGCTATGACCAATCAGACGATCGATTATCAGCAATTAATTATTTGGGTGGTCGTATTGGTCTTTCTAGCGCTTATCACCTACGGTATGCGGTATGTTTGGCGGATGGCAATCTTTGGTTCTTCTGCTAAGTTAGAGCGCTTGCTTCGAGGCCGCCTCTTTCATCACTTCATGACTATGGACAGTTACTTTTTCCAGAAGTATCGGACAGGGGATTTGATGGCTCGAACGACGAACGACCTCAATGCGATTCGTATGGTCGCATCGGCAGGAATCTTGACCCTGGTCGACTCCTTGTCACAAGGTCTGGTGACCTTATTCATGATGCTGGTGGTCGTCGATTGGCGCTTGTCACTGGTGTCGATTATTCCCTTACCCTTCCTGGCCCTCTTTATTAATTACATTGGAAGTAAGCTCCACTACCACTCCCATAATGCTCAAGCAGCTTTTTCGACGATGAATGATAAGGTGCAAGAGAGTGTCACTGGGATGAAGGTGATTAAGACCTTCGGTGAGGAAGCCTTAGATATTAAAGACTTTAAGAATAAGACAGACCATGTGGTGAAGATGAATCAGAAGGTCTACTTCTATGATGCGAGCTTTCGACCGGTCAGCCAACTTATCATGGGTCTAGCGACCATGATCGGGCTCTTTTATGGTGGCTTTCTGGTGGTGGATGGTCAGATTACGATTGGGCTATTAGTGGCCTTCATCTCCTATATTACCCGGTTGACCTGGCCGATGATCGCGGTAGGGCGGTTATTTAACATCTTAAATCGTGGTGCGGCTTCCTATGAGCGAATTGAAGAGATTCTGAAGGAGAAAAGTCATATCCAAGAAAGTGACCAGGCGATTCAAACGCCCATCCAAGGTCCCCTTCATTATCATATCGAGGCCTTTAGCTATCAGCCAGGCCAACCAGCGGACCTTGAAGGCATTGACTTTACGCTGAAGCCACAAGAAACCCTGGGGATTGTTGGTAAGACAGGGTCGGGTAAGACGACACTCTTCAAGCTCTTAATGCGTGAATACGACCATTATCGAGGATCCATTCGTTATAATGGACAGGACATGCAGGACTTTGCCTTGGATGCCTTATTACCTCAGATTGGCTATGTCCCCCAAGACAACTTCCTATTCTCCACCACCATCCTCGAAAATATCCGGTTTGCGCGGCCTGACGCCAGCATGGCTGAAGTTGAAGCGGTGGCGAAGTTAGCGGCCATTCATGATGATATTCTCGATTTTCCAGAAGGTTATGAGACCCTGGTTGGCGAACGGGGGGTCTCTCTTTCAGGTGGGCAGAAACAGCGGATTGCGATTGCTAGGGCCCTCTTGCTGGATCCGACGGTATTGATCATGGACGATTCCCTTTCTGCCGTGGATGCCAAGACGGAAGAGGCCATCCTCCAATCGGTTAAGGGGGATGACTCTCAGCGGATGACCCTGATAGCAACCCACCGTCTATCGAGTGTCATGCACGCCGATGAGATCCTGGTCCTGGATGAAGGGCGAATTGTTGAACGGGGGAATCATGATCAATTAATTAGCCAAGGCGGCTGGTATGCTGAAATGTATGCCCAACAAGAATTAGCCATGATGGAAGAGGGTGAAGCCAATGGCCAATAAAGAGTATCAATCAGCCTGGACCAAGAAAATGACGATTGGCGAACAGGTCCAAATTACCAAGCGGATCTTTGCCTTTGCTGGTCATTATTGGCGCCGGTTTTTCTGGGCGGTCTTGTGTGCGGGACTCTCGATTGTTGTGTCGGTTATTATGCCAAGAATTGTTCAAGGATTTATTGACCAATACCTGGCAACGAATCAAATGAGCCTTCGAATTGGCCTAATCTTTGTGGCCATTTATGGGACCTTCTTACTCGGACAAATCATCTTCAACTACTTGTCTTCTTACCTGTTTGATATGGCATCAGAGAAGACCGTTGAACTGATTCGCAATACAATTTTCACTAAGATTAACCAGCTGGGTATGCGGTTCTTTGATCAAACACCAGGTGGGTCAATTGTCTCGCGTGTGACCAATGATACTGAAACCCTCAAGGAATTCTGGCGGGTTTTCTATGCCCTCTTTGAGGGGATCGTGACGATTATTTCGGTCTTCATTGGGATGTACCTCCTAAACAGCTATATGGCCTTGATTTTCCTCCTGTTCATTCCAATCATGGCGGGCTTAGTCTGGTTCTATCAGTCCTATTCCTCCATGGTCTATCGGAAGATGCGGGAGAACCTCAGTCGGTTGAATACGAAGATTAACGAATCGGTTATGGGGGTATCGACCATTCAGAATTTCCGGCAAGAAGAACGGGTTTACCGGGAATTTGAAGAGCAGAACGACCGACATTTCAATAATCGTCGCACCATGGTTCAGATGAACTCTTTACTCTTGATGCCGATTATCAGTCTTTTAGAAGGCTTAGCTTTGGCCTTGGTTGTCTTCATACTGGGGCGGCAGTATTTCTCAGGTGTTGTAGAGGTCGGTGTGATTTATGCCTTTACCCAATATTCAACCCAATTCTTCCGACCTATGGGAATGATGATGGACTCCCTGAGTCTGCTGCAAGATGGGGTAGTGTCTTCTTCCCGGATCTTAGGTTACCTAGATAACCAGGAATTTGTGCCCCAGCAGTTGAACAATCCAGAGGCTGTGATTACGGAGGGCCTTATTGAATTTGATCAATTAAGTTTCTCTTATGATGGCGACCATCAAGTCTTAGACCAAGTTTCCTTTAGAGTGAATCCAGGCGAGACCGTCGCGATTGTGGGCCATACGGGATCAGGTAAGTCTTCCATTATCAATGTCTTAATGCGATTTTATGAGTACCAGTCAGGTGACGTGCGAATCGATGGGCATTCGATCCGGGACTTCTCCTATGAGGAATTACGAAGTAAGATGGGGCTCGTCCTCCAGGATTCCTTTATCTTTTATGGCGATGTCGCCCGTAATATTCGCCTATTGGACGCCAGTATTGGCGACAAAACGATTAAGGAAGCGGCTCAATTTGTTCATGCGGATACCTTCATTGACCAACATCCTAGTGGCTATGACCGAGTTGTGATCGAGCGGGGAGCCGCCTATTCAACCGGTCAGAAGCAATTGCTCTCCTTTGCCCGAACCATGGCCCGTAAACCTCGTATTCTTATCTTGGATGAAGCCACGGCCAATATTGATACTGAGACAGAGCATTATATTCAAGACTCCCTGAACAAGATGCGGCAGGGGCGGACCACGATTGCGATTGCCCACCGTCTCTCAACGATTAAGGATGCCCACCAGATTATTGTGCTGGATAAGGGCAAGATTATTGAAGCGGGGACCCATGATGAATTGATTGCCAAGGGCGGTACATACTTCCAGATGTACGAGTTACAATCTATGGAAAAAGCCTAAAAAATAACCCAGCTGATGGAAAGTTTCAGCTGGGTTTTCTAATCGAATTGATTTGTTTCTCTGGACTTAATCTTTGGCTTGTTTTCGTGCTGGGGGATCATAGCGATAGGTGGGGTCGAGCGCTTGGTCTAGCTGGTCAAAGGCCTGCTGGATGGCTTGATCAATTTCTTGTAAGTGGGCCTTATCATAGTCCCGACTTGGATCATAGGCAATTGGTTGGCCGATCATGATCTTGGCCTTTTGCCGCTTTAAGAATCCGCCCAGGGTTAAAGGGGGCTGAATGGCGATCGGCACGATCGCCTTCTTGGCTAAGCGTTGAATATAGGCCGTCCCTCCTTTGACTTGTGTCGAATAGCGGGAGCCTGAGGGAAAGATGCCCAAGTTGAGTTGGTTCTGGGTCAATTGTTTGACTGCAAACTTAATGATCTTGGGTGATGGCTTATCACGGTTAACTGGAAAGACATGGCCTTTACGTAAAAGGTTGGCTAACCATTTCCATTTGAAGATGGAGTCCTTGGCCATAAAGGAGATGGGGCGCGGACTCAATTCAATGGCGAGATAGAAGGGGTCAAAAGCTGACCGATGCGTGGCGGCAAAGATCACCGTCTCGTCACTGGGTAAGTTGTCTAATCCGTGAACCTCTGGTTTACCATTGAATAGATAGAAGAAAAAGCGACAGAGTCCCACCATGAAGTGATAAAAAGTCATTGTCTACTCCTTTTCATGCAAATAATAGTCTTATTTTACCAATATTTAAGCTAGATTCAAGCCAAAGTTCGTGATAGAGTTTAATTACTAAGTAAAGGAGATCATTTATGCAAGCTTTAATAATGCTGGTCATGACCCTGTTAACCATCAGCCCTCAACCCCACCTGGCTCAACACATCCCAGCAGCGAATCAGGGAAGAGTGGATCTAATAAGAGTAATTCCGATCCAAGATCCCTTCTTTATCCAAGGGCTGGAACTTAGCCAGGATGGCGATCTTTATCTGGGAACTGGCCATTATGGCGAATCGCAAGTTGGGACCTTTGACTTCCAAGCAGGGCAATTCATCCCTATGCAAGACCTGCCCGAGGCTTATTTTGGAGAGGGAATTTCTATTCGGGAAGATGCCCTTTGGCAGTTAACCTGGAAGGAAGGAATCGTATTGAAGCGGTCCTTGACAGATCTTGGTCGAGTCGACCAATTTGAATACTCAGGCGAGGGTTGGGGTTTGGCCTATGATCCTGACCGGGATCTTTTCTGGATGAGTGATGGTAGCAGTTCTTTGTACCAGCAAGATCCAGAAGCTTTTACCCGCTTGAATGACCTCCAAGTGACTTGGCAAGGACGACCTGTGACCCAACTGAACGAGTTGGAATATGCCAACCAAGCGCTCTATGCCAATATTTGGTATGATCATCATATTATTAAGATCGATCCAGAGACGGGTCAAGTCCAGCTGATTTATGACCTCGATCCGATTTTGCAAGACATCCCCATTACTCCGGCTCAAGCCCAGGAGATGGATGCCCTCAACGGCATCGCCCATATTGAAGCAGACCGGTTCTATCTAACAGGCAAGAATTTTCCCTTTCTATTAGAAGTGCATCTTCGTGACAATTAAAGAATAAAGGATGGTTAAGATGGCAGCAATCACTTATGAACTCATTAAAGAAGAAAAACATACCGGTGCTCGCTTGGGGATCCTACATACTCCTCACGGATCGTTTCCGACGCCCATGTATATGCCGGTAGGGACTCTGGCCACTGTCAAGGCCTTATCACCGGAAGAATTGAAGGAGATGGGGGCGGGTGTCATCTTATCGAATACCTACCATCTCTGGTTGAGACCGGGAGAAGACATTGTTCAAGAAGCAGGGGGTCTGCATTCTTTCATGAATTGGGACCAGGGCATTTTGACGGATTCAGGTGGCTTCCAGGTCTTTTCCCTAAGTGAGATGCGTCAGATTGAAGAGGAGGGTGTCCATTTTCGTAATCACTTATCAGGTGAGAAGCTTTTCTTGACACCGGAGAAGGCGATTGCGATCCAAAATGCCTTGGGGGCTGATCTGATTATGTCCTTTGATGAGTGCCCTGATTACCACCAATCCTATGATTATGTTAAGAATTCGATTGCTCGCACAACCCGGTGGGCTGAGCGGGGCTTAAAAGCCCATCAGCATCCGGACCGACAAGCGTTGTTTGGGATCTGTCAAGGGGCCGGTTATAAGGACCTCCGCTTGCAACATGCGCGAGACATGGCGGCCTTAGATTTTCCAGGTTATTCAATTGGCGGTCTATCGGTTGGTGAGACCAAGGAGGAGATGAACGCGGTCTTAGACTATCTCACTCCTGAATTACCTAAAGACAAACCCCGTTATCTAATGGGCGTGGGTTCACCGGATGCCTTAATTGACGGGGCTATTCGGGGGGTGGATATGTTTGACTGTGTCCTCGCCACTCGAATTGCACGTAATGGGACCTGTATGACCTCCCAGGGTCGCTTGGTTGTCAAGAATGCGCAATATGCAAGGGACTATACTCCAATTGATCCCAAGTGTGATTGTTATACTTGCCGTCATTACACACGGGCTTATATTCGTCACTTAATTAAGTGTGATGAAACCTTCGGTCTGCGGTTGACCTCCATTCACAACACCCACTTCCTATTGAATCTGATGGTTCAAGTCCGTCAAGCGATCCAAGACGATCAATTACTCGAATTCAGGCAGGCCTTCCGTGAAGAGTATGGTTATAATCGACCCAATGCCCCCGAATTCTAAGCCAATGCGAGGCAAAATATGACTATCATTGCGACACGAGTACCGTCTAGCCACTTCCTAGTGGATCGAGCCCGGAAAGCAACATTTTGGAGGGCGGTCTCCTTGAATTAAGCATCGGGGCCGCCTTCTTTTTTATGGGATTAAAGGAGGTTCTTTTATGACCAAGTCCCTTCAATCTATTTTACCTCCTTAATCCTTTTTGTTTTCGATTGATACAAAATACAAGAGAATAATGAGAAATTGATTGGCAGAGATCGTCAAAATTGATATACTAAAAAGGTAAATGTATAGGAGGAATTGATAAGAATGAATAATCCGATTGTTGCTTTGTTACCCATGCTGGTCATGTTTGTCCTCTTCTATTTCATGCTCATTCGCCCTCAAAAGAAGGCAACGGAACAGAAGAAATTAATGCTTGAGAACATCCAAAAAGGTGACGGGGTGGTTACCATCGGCGGTCTCCATGGGATCGTGGATGAAGTGGATCACGAGAACCGTTTGGTTGTGTTGGATTGTGAAGGGATTTTCTTAACTTATGAATTGAATGCCATTGCGAATGTTAAGCAGTCTGCTGGTAAGGCGAGTACAGAGGTTGAGGATTTGACACCTGAAGAGCCGGTTGAAGAATATGAAGACATTCAGCCAAGCGAAGAGGAACTTGAATCGTCTGAAGCTTAATCTGACCAATGACTTGGACCTCAGCATCAGCTGGGGTCCTTTTCTATCGGACCAATCTCTAAAGGTCCAAGTTCGAGCCTTCACTGACTGATAAGGAGGGGTAGGTATGCAATTTGGTTTATTAACCTTTGAGGATCCGAAACCGGATACGAGTCGCAAGATTCTTCATGTGGATATGGATGCTTTTTATGCCAGTATTGAGATGCGGGACCACCCCGAATGGGCCAACCAACCACTGGTGATCGCTCGTCATCCGCATGAGACGGGAGGGCGGGGGATTGTCGCAACTTGTAATTATAAGGCGCGTGAATATGGGATTCATTCCGCCATGCCCGCCCTGCAAGCCTACCAGCTCTGCCCGCATGCTATCTTTGTCAAGGGCAATATGGCCTATTACCGGCAGGTGTCGCAAGAGATTCACCAGATCTTTAAGCGGTATACTGACCTGATCGAGCCTTTGTCACTGGATGAAGCTTATTTGGATGTCACCCAGAATAAGGTCAAGGAACCCTCTGCTCTAAAACTGGCTCAACAGATTCAGACCGCTATCAAGCAGGAGACGCAATTAACCGCTTCGGTCGGTGTGTCTTATAATAAATTTATCGCTAAGATTGCATCAGACTTTCATAAACCCAATGGCATCACCTTGGTGACGCCCCAGGAAAGTCAGGCCTTCCTGCTTCAGTTGCCTCTTAAGGACTTTCATGGAGTCGGTAAGAAGACCCTGGCTCAATTTGAAGCAATGGGAGTTCGAAATGGCCAGGACCTCTACCAGCTTTCTTATGAGGACTTGGTGACTCATTTTGGCAAGATGGGGCATTCCCTTTATTATAAGGTGCGTGGTGTTTATTCTTCCCCTGTCAAACCCTATCGCGATCGCAAGTCGATTGGTGTCGAGCGAACCTTTCACTCTTTCTTAACTCAAGAAGAAGAGGTCTTCAATCAGCTACAAGCTTTATCAGGAGAAATCCACCGGCGACTAAAGGCTAAAGACTTGCTTTGCCAGAGGGTTACTCTTAAAATAAGATATGATGATTTTCAAACGCTCACGCGTCAAGCTTCTCTTGCGGAAGTGACCAATCAAAAGAGTCAGATTCTCGATCGAGCGCTTGACTTATGGGAAGCGCATGGCCGCTTAGACCAAACAATCCGCCTATTAGGGGTCAGTGTTTCAGATTTGGTTGATGCGAGGCGTCATTCCCTGACAATAAAATTAATTGATTAGTTAAAGGAGACATACCTTGGAATGGTTTTTAACACTTAATCCGATTTATCAAGCTGGGCTGGCAGGTTTATTTACCTGGGCATGTACCGCCTTGGGCGCGGCTTCAGTCTTTTTCGTCAAAGAAGTGAATCAACGTTTTTTAGCCATCATGCAGGGCTTTGCGGGGGGCGTCATGGTGGCTGCTTCCTTCTGGTCTTTATTAGAACCGGCCTTAAACCAAGCTGAATTGAACCGACCAGACTTTCCAGCCTGGATTCCAGCTGCGGTCGGCTTTATGGTCGGGGGCATTTTCTTGCGGATAATCGACAAGCTCGTTCCTCACTTGCATTATGCAGGGGACCACGGGGATACAGACCCTTCTAAGACCCATCTTACCCGAACCTGGATGCTCTTCCTGGCGGTGACGATCCATAATATTCCGGAAGGGATGGCCATGGGTGTCGCATTTGCTGCGGTCACATCGGGGATAGAAGGGGCTACATTGGCTTCAGCTATCTCCTTAGTGATTGGGATTGGGATTCAGAATATACCAGAAGGTTCTGCCTTATCCTTGCCCCTGATGTCAGAAGGAAAGGGCGAGCGCCGGGCCTTCCACTTGGGTCAAATGTCCGCCCTGGTTGAACCAATCGGGGCCATGATTGGGGCGGCTGCTGTACTGGTCATGCAATTTTTATTACCCTATGCCTTGTCTTTTGCAGCGGGTGCTATGATCTTCGTGGTGGTGGAAGAATTAATTCCCGAGTCCCAGACTTCAGGTAATACAGACCATGCGACCATGAGTTTTATGGTGGGGTTTGTGATCATGATGATCTTGGACGTTGCCTTAGGATAGGGGATTTTGACAGTTGATTGAGTAAGCGACTGAGGGGCAGCTCATATGAGCCCTTTAGTCGCTCATTTTATAGGGGGACTAGCATGACAACAAAACATGAACGTGTCATTCAATATATTCAATCCTTGCCGATCGGGAGTAAGGTGTCTGTGCGTGGAATGGCTAAAGACTTGCAGGTTAGTGAGGGGACGGCTTATCGGGCAATCAAGGATGCCGAGAATGCAGGCTTGGTTTCTACAATTGAACGGGTCGGGACCTTGCGGATCGAGCAAAAATATGACCTGAATAGCGGCCACTTAACCCTAGCTGACATCTTACCCTTGATTGATGGGGAGGTGCTAGGGGGGCAATCGGGCTTAAACAAACCTTTGTCCAAGTATATTATTGGGGCGATGACTTTAAATGCTATGGAACGCTATTTCGATAAGGATACCTTGATGATTGTGGGAAATCGTAGTGAGGTCCAACGGCATTCGCTCAAGCATGGGGTAGCCGTCCTAATTACCGGGGGCTTTAAGACCGATCCTGATATAATTACCCTTGCCAATCAACAAGAATTACCCATTATGACGACCCACTATGACACTTTTACTGTTGCTTCCATGATCAACCGGTCGCTGAATGAGCAGATGATTCGCCAAGATATGGTAACAGTGGAGGAGGTCTATACACCGATTGCAGAGACCCAATCCCTCAGTCCTACCGACACCATTGAAGATTTCAAACGGAAGTCCAAGTTGACAGGCCTATCCCGCTTTCCAGTGGTTAATCATACCCGCTTAGTGGGAGTCGTGACAGCCAATGACTTAATGGGCAAGGGAGACCAGGTCACGATTGAACGGGCCATGAGTAAGAAAGTGATTACAGTTAAGAGTCACATGAGTGTGGCGGCCGTCTCTTATAAGATGGTTTGGGAAGACATTGAGATGATCCCTGTTGTTGCAGATAATATGGACTTATTAGGCGTGATCTCTCGCCACGATGTGATGAAGGCCTTGCAGAATGTTCAGCAACAAGCCAAGATGGCCCAAACCTATGACCAAGAATTGGTCCAACACTTAGAACCAGCCCACCATCATGCCTTTAATGCCAAGTATGACTACCGGTTGAAAGTTCAACCCCAAATGGTGACCAGTCTGGGATCGATCTCTTATGGCGCCCTGTGTGAACTGATGACCCAAGTCGCGATCGAGAAAGTCAAGGCCAAGACTGGCCATACCATTATTATCGAAAGCTTTAATTTGAATTATTTTACGACTATCCAGCTAGGCTACCTGATTGACTTTCAGGTCGACGTCTTAAATGCCAACCGCCGTTCATCCATTACCCAAGTCCGTGTCTACCATGAGAATTCCCTCTTTGCACAGGCGACAGTTGGTTTACAAAATATCAATAAATAAGGAGTGTCTCTTATGTACTTAGACGACCAAGCCATTCGATCCTTCGCTAAGCTGCTAGAAGACTATCAAACAGTGATCATTCACCGTCATGTCCGGCCCGATCCGGATGCGATCGGTTCTCAGCTCGGTTTGGCTGAATTGATCAAGCAGGGAGATCCAAGTAAGCGGGTCCTAGCAGCCGGTTCTCAATCAGCTGGCCTTTCCTGGCTAGGCGAGATGGATCCAGTCAGCCGTGAAGACTACCGGGACGCCCTGGTGATTGTGGTGGATACTGCCAATCAAGAACGCATTGATGGCAAGGACTACCAGCAGGGAGCTGCCCTGGTTAAGATTGACCACCACCTCCTAGTGGATGATTATGGAGAGGTCCGCCTTCTGCAGGACGAGGCTTCTTCAACAGCCGAGATCATCACTTATCTTGCCTTGGCCTTGAAAGACCACCTTCCTTTAAATCAGAAAGCTAGCCAGCTCTTGTATGCAGGGATTGTAGGGGACACGGGGCGGTTTCAATTCTCCAACACCACGAGCCAAACCTTTGAAATGGTAGCTGAATTGATGAAGATGGGAATTGATGCGGTGGGCGTGAACCGTCAGATGAGTGAGATCGACTTTGCGACCCTCCAATTTGAAGCCTACATGGTTGACCAAATGCAGGTTCATGAACCAGGTGTGGCTTCCATTCGAATTCTTCTGGAGGATATTCAGCGGTTTGGATTGACAGAGGAAGATACTAATGGCATCACCAATTTACCCGGTCGTGTCAAGGGGATCCTCTCTTGGGTGATCTTCATTGAACAAGCTTCCAATTCTATGAAATACCGGGCTCGGATCCGGTCCAAGGGTCCGGCCATTAATCAGCTGGCTGCCCAATACCAAGGGGGCGGTCATGCCATGGCCAGTGGAGCCAAAGTCCAGGATGAAGCAGAAGGACAAGCCTTGATTGCGGACTTGGTGAAGACCAATCAGGCCTATTTGCAACAAAAGCAATCTGTTCTTTAGTCTGCTGCTGGCGAGGAGTCTATGCGACGTTCTATAAAAAAACAAGGGTCCACACAAAAAGGTGAATCCTCAATAAAAGAAGCGAAATGAATGAAGGAGGTCTTAATGAAAGGGAGTAACAAATTTACCTATCGGGAATTTTATCTTTTAGGTCTGGCTTTTATTGTCTTTGGCTTGGTAATGAGTCCCATCCAGGAAGTGGGGCAGGGGCTGGTGGCGATTATGCAGTCCCCGAGCAACTTGCTGTCGGATTATTTTGTCATTGGGGGCATGGGCGTAAGCTTCGTCAATGTTGGGTTGATGATATTATTGTCAGTGGTCTGGGCGGTTTGGGCTAAAGCCAAGCTGAATGGAGCACTGATGGCGGCCATCTTGATGGTGGCAGGCTTTAGTTTCTTTGGTAAGAATCTCTTTAATTCGATTCCCTTGATGGTTGGGGCTTCTCTCTATTGCCACCACCGCCAGATCCACTTGTCTGATTACATGCATATTGTCTGTTTTGTGACGGGGATTAGTCCGATTGTGAGTTTGCTGTCCTTCGGAATGGGATATCCAGTTGGTCTGGGCCTCCTACTCGGGATCTCAGCAGGGCTCCTGATTGGCTATATCATCATTCCAATGGCTAGCAGCCTGTCCAAAGTTCACGGAGGCTATTCTCTCTACAATGTGGGCTTTGCCTTGGGGATTATTGCCATTACGGTCGCAGGGATCCTCCGGGTCTTTGGTCAAGAGATTCCTATTAACGACTTAGCCTATCAGGCTGACGATACCTACCCTACCTTCTTCTTGGCTATACTGTCCTTGGTTCTAGCTGTTTATGGCCTTATAAAAAACAAGGGACTCAAGGGTTACCATCGCATTTACCAGCTAAGTGGCAAGGGGACGGAGGACTTTACAGTCAAGGCCAATAAGTACTTGGTGATGTTCAATGTGGGCGCTCTGGGTCTGGTCTCGATCCTCTTTGTTAAGTTATGCGGTGGTACGATTAATGGACCTATCTCAGGTGGGATCTTATCAGTCATGGGCTTTGGATGTTATGGTAAGCATCCTAAGAATGTGCTCCCAATTATGATTGGGGTTCATTTTTCTGGCTTAATCAACAAGTATGATCCATCGGGGACCCCTAACCTCCTCACAGTGCTCCTAGCGACGACCATTGCCCCGATTGCGGGGGAATTTGGCCTATTGGCCGGTATCTTTGCTGGATTTATCCATAAGGCAGTGGCGACGAATATCGGCTTGAGTCATGGGGGAATTAGCTTATACAACCACGGTTTGGCTGGAGGCCTGGTGGCGGCGACCCTGGTTCCGCTCTTTGATCACTTCTTGGGGCATTCTTCCTTGAAATTTTGGAAGAGACTGTCAGACTAAGGCTATCCATGCGTGCTCGTGATGAAACGCTAGCGGATCCTAATCAAACAAATTAAAAACACAAAAGCACCGAATGTTTAATCGTTGGGTCGCTTAGAAAAAACTTATTTTCTAAGCGACTTCCACTGGGCAATGCCGACCTAGTGAACTGTAAAGCCGGATGGCTCCGTCACTCGATCGGCTTCCCTTGATTAAATATTCGGTGCTTTGTCTTGCTTGATGGTCAGGTGGGGATTACAATGATTTCTTTCAATAACGCTTATTAATCTGGCGATTCATTGATGGGCTGGTTTCTTATCTTGATAGATGATTCTAGCTAGCAAGAAGGGATCACTCTTGGATCCATTGGCGGTTGTCCCGTCTTAAGAGGTCATCGGCCGCTTGTGGGCCTTGGGATTGGGCCGGATAAGGGTAGAGGGGTGTCGCTTCCTGCTGCCAGAGCTGGTGAATCTGGTCAATGAATTGCCAAGCATAATCAACTTCGAGGAAGTGGGCAAAGTTATTGAGATCGCCCTGGAAGCAATCATAGAGGAGTTTCTCATAGTCTTTAGGAAGCCGCTTAGCCAAGCGGGAGTCAACCTGGTAGCTGAGCGGTAAGTCCTTAAACTCACGTCTCTGGGTGGAATCCATTTGGTTGAGTCTGAGCCGGATCTTAGGATCGGGTGCCAGCTCAAATTGTAAATAATTGGCTGGCAGATCAGGATCTGGTGACTGGAAGATAATTTTGATATCGGTCTTCTTGTCCTTGAGCGCCTTGCCAGACCGCAGATAGATGGGAACATTCTGCCATTCAGGTAGGTCAATAAAGACTTTTACTGCCATAAAGGTTTCAACCTGTGAATCTGGAGCGACCCCGTCTTCTTGTAAGTATCCCTTTTCCTTACCATTGACACTCGGACCATATTGGCCACGGACCAGATCTTGACTGCCATTTGCTAAGCGTAAGTTCTTGAGAATCTGAATTTTAGCCTGGCGAATGGCTTGGGCAGACAGGGTGTCCGGTTCGTCTAAGGTTAAGAGGGTGACCAGTTGCAAGGCGTGGTTTTGGATCATGTCACGGCTAACGCCACTGGTTTCGTAATAGGCACCACGGCCTTCTACCCCTAGACTTTCATTCAAGCTAATTTGGATATGATCAATCATCTCCCGCTGCCAGAGGGCTTTAAGAATCGGATTGTGGAAGCGGATGGGGAGAATTTGGTTGACGATGCTCTTGCCTAGATAATGGTCAATCCGGTAGATCTGTTCTTCCTCAAAGGACCTTTCCAGTTGGTGTTGAAGCTTTCGAGCACTTTCTTGGTCATAGCCAAAGGGCTTCTCAATGATTAACCGGTTATAACCGGACTCTGAGAGGAGGGCCTGTTCTTTTAAGTGGTGGGTGATCGTCGCAAAGAGGGTTGGAGCCAGCGAAATATAAAAGACCCGGTTGCCTTGGCTGTGATAAGTGGCTTCTAATTGACTGATCAGGGATTTGAGGGCTGCATAGTCCTGGACGGATTCGATATCCGCTTGCAGATAGTAGAAATGGGTGAGAAATTCTTCCAAGAGCTTCTCGGATGGATCACAGGGTTGAATACTGTGCCGGACTACATCACGAAAATGGTCTTGGCTCCAGTCCCGTCGTCCGGTTCCAATCAAGGCAAATTCATTGGATAATAAATTCTTGGCATAAAGCTGGTAGAGGGCTGGATAGAGCTTACGGGAAGCTAGGTCGCCAGTTGCTCCAAATAAAGTCATGATTAAGTGGTTTTGTCTCATGGTGGTCCCCCTCTATTTTTAACAGCCTTCATTATAGCGAATTGCCCTTAGTGATTCAACCGGATCCCTGACCCAATGGCTGACCTATGGTATACTATAACCAATCATTCTAGCTCAAGTATCTGAATAAGGAGACCTATATGAAATTTACCGAATTAAAATTGAAACCCTTCCTCAATAAATCCTTGGACCAAATGGGCTTTAAACAATTAACTGCTGTGCAAGAAGAGGTGATTCCACTTGCCCTTAAGGGTGAGAGCCTGATCGTTCAGTCGCAGACCGGTTCGGGCAAGACCCATGCTTTTTTGCTGCCCATTCTTCAAGCGCTAGATCCGAATAAGGACCAAGTTCAAGCAGTGATTACCGCTCCGAGTCGGGAATTAGCAACCCAGCTTTACCAAGTAGCGAGTCAACTATTAAGTGCAGAACCTGACCGTTTTCGGATCGGTCATTATATCGGTGGCACTGACAAAAAGCGCCAGATTGACAAAATCAACCATCAACAACCGCAGCTTGTCATTGGGACACCGGGTCGGATCTTTGACCTGATGCAAGAGAATGCCCTCTGGGTCCAAACAGCTGAATATCTCGTCATTGATGAAGCGGATATGACAATGGATCTTGGCTTTCTCTCGATCGTCGATGAGATTGCGGCTCGAATGCCTAAAGAATTGCAGATGATGGTCTTTTCAGCGACTATTCCACAGCAATTATCAATCTTTTTGAAGAAGTATATGGACCAGCCCGAGCAGATTACTATGGAAGCCCAAGAGGTCTTAGTCGACCAAGTGGATAACTTCTTAATTAACACCAAGGGTAAGGACCGTAAGGAATTGGTCTATCAATTATTGACTCTGGGTCATCCCTTTCTAGCCATGGTCTTTTGTAATACCCGTCTTTATGCGGATGAAGTTTCCGAATATCTTAAAGCTAAGGGGCTTAAGGTGGCGACCCTGCACGGAGGGATTGAGCCGAGAGAGCGCAAGCGGTTGATGAAGCAAATTCGAAATCTGGATTATCAATATGTGGTGGCTTCTGACCTGGCTGCACGGGGGATTGATATTCCAGGTATCTCCTTAATTATTAATACCGAATTGCCACAGGACCTGGAATTCTTCGTTCACCGGGTCGGACGGACTGCCCGTAACCAACTGGCCGGAACAGCTTACACCTTGATGACCCCTGATGATGACCAAGCCATTGAACAGTTGGAGAAAAAAGGGGTTGAATTTACGGAAGTCGCGATCATTGATGGAGAGATCAAAGCGATCGACCAGCGCTACCGCCGAACGCGTCGCAAGGACACCAAGAAGGAAAGCGAAGATCCTAAAGTCCAAGCCATGATCAACCGCCACAAGAAGGCCAAGGTTAAGCCTGGCTATAAACGGAAATTAAATTGGCAGATTAAGGCCCACCGCCAGTCCCAAGCAAAACGGCAGAACAAATTAGCCAAGCGACAGCAGAGGCGCGGCAAGTCTTCCTAATGGACGGAACGCACCCAAAAACATTTAAATTTACACTTCTATCCAGCCAGAAAAGGTATATAATAGGGTAAAATAATCTACAAAAGAAGAAGGAGTGACCTAGAATGGGATGTACAACCCTGTTAGTCGGTAAGGATGCAAGTTATGATGGTTCGACCATTGTGACCCGGAGTGAAGATTCGCCCTCTGGGATCTTTACAGCTAAGCACTTTATTGTGGTGAAGCCGGAAGACCAACCCCGTCAGTACAAGTCTGTTATCACGGAATGTGAGATTGACCTACCGGACAATCCACTGCGCTATACCTGTCTACCGGATGCGGATCGGTCGAAAGGAATCTGGGGAGCTGCAGGGATTAATGAATTAAATGTTGCCATGACAGCGACCGAGACCCTGTCCACCAATGCCCGGGTTCAAGGAGCAGATCCCTTGCTAGCGGGAACCAAGGAAGGAAAAGGGATCGGGGAAGAAGATTTTGTTACCCTGGTCTTGCCTTATATTCGGTCCGCTCGCCAAGGGGTTGAACGCTTGGGGCAACTATTGGAAACCTATGGGACTTATGAGGCCAATGGGATTGCCTTCCAGGATGTGGATGAGATTTGGTGGTTAGAAACAATTGGGGGCCATCATTGGATGGCGCGCCGGGTGCCTGATAATGCCTATGTGGTCATGCCTAACCAATTAGGGATTGATCAGTTTGATTTTGAAGATGCAGCAGGTGACCAGAAGAACTTTATGTGTTCTAAGGATCTCAAAGAATGGAGCCAACGCTACCACATGAATTTGGGGCGGGAAGGGGAAACTTTCAATCCCCGCTTGGCCTTTGGGTCCAGAATGGATGCCGACCATGTTTATAATACACCGCGGGCATGGATGATGTTGCGCTATTTCAATCCACGTACTTACAGTTGGGACGGTCCAGAAGCTGAATTTAGGCCAGAGGATGATGACCTCCCATGGTGCTTGGAACCCGAAACAAAGATCAGCATTGAAGCGATTAAATGGGTCCTTTCAAGTCACTATCAAGGCACTCCTTATGATTGTTATGGCAAGTATGGTGATCCCGCAGAGCGCGGCAAGTATCGCCCAATTGGGATTAGTCGCCAGAATGTGACGGCTTATACCCAGATTCGTCCCTATCTTCCGGAAGCCATCCGTTCCATTCAATGGCTATCCTTCGGGTCTAACCCTTTTAATGCTATCGTACCATTTTATACCAATGTGAATCAGACACCTGCCTACCTGGCTGAGCCAGCAAGGCAAGTCACGACGGAGAGCTTTTATTGGGCCAACCGCTTGATTGCGGCTATCTGTGATACACACTTCTACAAAACAGACAAGTTTGTCGGACGGTATCAAAATGCAGTTGTTAACAAGGGACATTATCTGATTAACCAAACAGATCAGCGCTATCTTGACAAGCAAGAAGAGGACCAACCCGTTCAAGCCATGCTAGAAGAAGCCAACCAAGCCATGGCAGACTATGTACAAGAAGCGACGAATGAGCTACTTGACAAAGTCCTCTATGTAGCCAGCTGTGAAATGAAGAATGGCTACGCCTTGAGTGATAATTAAGACACTCTAGACGGGTCGGAGGCCCCTCGTCTTTAAAAACCATGACCCAAGCAGGAGGCAGAAGCCGAGTGAAGAGAAGAATAACTAAATTAGATCGAAAGTATAAATGGCTGGTGAGAGGATTTTTTGTGTCGCTCTTGATGATCTGGGCAGTGAGTTTTGGCTGGTCCCATTATCAAAATTTGACCCATTACCAGGAGAGACAGTCTCAGGCCATGATCCGTTTGGCCAATGTCTATGGCTACCAGGGGGAGGAGGACCCGGTGAAGAGTCTGGACTATCTGGATCAACTGGGTCTTGACGACTTGCCCTATAATATCCGGTCCAAATATTGGCAGGGCTATAACGCCCTAAGAATCTCCCCTGTAAAGGAAGGCCTGATCCGATTTGGTCTTTGGGCACTCGCCTTTGCCCTGATCTATGGGACCTTTGACTTTTTCCTCCACCGATCTTAATTTGTCTACAGGATCAATCGACAATCAAAAAGCCCTAAGCGATTCCTCATCAGGATGTGCTTAGGGCTTTATTCATTATTTGGAAGAAGAGCGATCAGAAGGATCCTGGTCTTCCTGCTGGTCTAAGTATTCTACGAATCCATCCAGGTCCTCGATCATATCTTGGATGAACCGGGTATGGTTCTTAATGGCTTGGTAGACAATGAAGAGGACCAATAAGAGATAGAGATAGTAATTGATCCGGACGGCTGGTAGGATCAGGTTCATCAATTGTACGCCCATAAAGGGGGTAAAGCCCGCAATGGTTGCCAGTTTCAATCGTGAAGAGAAGGGCAACCGGACACTTAAGCGGAAGTTCAAGATCGCAATCAGGATCCCCGCTAGGACCATTAGATACCAGTAGACGAAGAAGGACAGGACAAAGGAGGTTAAAAAGACGGTTAGATTGATCAAGAAGCTTTCTTGCGGCAGGTAATTGAGTAGTTTGACCAGGGTCTGACTGTCCGGAAGATAGGCAGGGTCTAGATCAACCACTTGTGGATTGGTCAAGGAATAAAAGAGCACCTGGTCCTTGGTCAAGAGGAGGTTGGTAAGGGAATGGTTAGAGACCTTGTCTGCCTTGCTCTTTGCCAGGGCAATCCCTTCCTGATCGGAAAGATTGACGAGTTGGTCGTCAATAATGAGCTGGAAATAATCGGAATGGTAGTAGAGGGCCTTGGCCTGGTCGCTTAGGACTAGTTGTTGGTCAATCCGTTTAAATTCTGGGACATGTTGGGCTGCGTTTTCAAGATTAGACTGAAAGTCATGAATGACGGGTTGAAGTTGAATGGTTTGGTTGAGTGCCATAAAAAGAATGGGAATGAGACTCAACCGTAGAATGGGCCGCCATCTTAAATTAATCGCTTGTACATAGACGCGCGAATTTTGGATGCCGTATTTTAAAATTAAGAAAATTTTCTTCAAGTTATTCTTCCTTTGATATATGTTCTGGGGGTCTAATGGTATTAATCTTAGCTAAATCAAGCCTTTAATTCAAGTTTATTTTTGAAAGGGAGCTATCTAGCTTAAACGGTCACGACCCTGTCTGGCTATCGGATCATTCACAATTATTCAGAAGGTCTCAATCGGTTTCATATCAATCCAATGCATCCTGACCCAGACCAGTCTCAAAAAATTAACGATTATGATCGTCTGCAATTCTAACAAAGCTTGCGCGCTAGCAGCTGATCGGTAACAAATACTTTCTAGCTTTTTCAATGCCCTTGTTGAATCTACAAATAAAGAGGCGACAGGTACAGCCTTTTAATATCGTACCTTTTATTAGGTAAAACCATCAAATAGTGGGTCATTTTATGTTTTGGTTGGCTGTTTTGCCAGCTAGTTGGGCTTGGTGGCGGTGGTGGGCGATGCCTTGCCAGACGAGCCCAAGGAGACTGACGAAGAAACCGACGATCAGACTATTCGGGAAGTAGGTTAATTCTACTGTATGGTCACCTTGGTCGATTGGGATCGCCATGAGGGTCTCATTTAAGACCGGGAGAGGCTTAACAGTTTGGCCATCCACCTTGACCTTCCAATTGCGGTCATATGGCAGGGCAAAGAGGAGGTGGCCTTGTCTTTGTTGAATACGAACAGTTCCGGTAATCTGGTTCTCCTTAAAATCTGTCACTTGAAAGCGACTCGATTTTTTTTGGTCCAGGAGGGCTTGATAGCGTGGATAGTCAAATTCATAGAGCTGAATCAAATTCGCCTTGATTGGATTTTTCTTGGGGGTCAGGGTGAGGCTATGCCGTCCCAGTTGGTCAAAGCTTGCCGCTAGGACTTGCCGCCCATCCGCGGGTGTATAGAAGTCATAGTCTTTTCCATCAATGGCTAACTTGACATTGCGATTGGAATACTGGCTGGGGAAGGTAAAGTAATAGGGGTTTGCTTGGTTGGCTTGGAATGTTAAGGTGAAGCTGGCAGAGCCTTGTGGCTCCACCTTCTCATAGGTGTAGAAATCGCCATCTCCCTTGTCCGTGACTTGTAGGTTGTCGTAGCTCGCCGCGGTAAAAGCCCGGGGCTGGTAGAAAGGCAGATCATACCCATCAAAGTTAATGAGGCGTAAGAGGGTTTCCTGGTTGGCGATGGGCTTGAAATCTTCAAAGGAGGCCTGGGTCACTTGGTTGGAGACCTCAAAGGCAAAGCCTAGGCGGTCCCGATTTTCATAGACCAGGTAGCGGTCTGAACGGGCGATTTTGGGGTAGGCATGAAGGTCCAAATCATTAGCTGACCGGTAGAGATAGAAGCCATCTGCCTTGGTGACAATATGGGAGTTGGGTGCAACATCTAAGACATAGCGCACATCAAAGAAATCATCGGTAAAGAGGGTCCCACTGGTATAATTGATGGAATTGGTGGTCTGGGCGAGGCCTAAGTAGGCATAGAGTTGGCTGGTCCTTTGTTCTAAGGTCGAGCCAAAGTGGTCCAATCCTGGGTAGTGGCGGAAGAAGGCCTCATTCTTGGTCCGTTGGAAGGTCTTGTGAATCCGATAAAATTCACCAGATTTAGGACGGATTTTCTCGAGGGCATGGTCCAAAAGGGTGATATAGTCGTGAAACTGACTGGGTTGAACATAATGACCGACTTCATCCAGGATGTATAAGGCATTAAAGCCTAATTCACACAGGGTCAAACCTAAGATGATCAGCTGGCGCCAGGGTCGGTTGAGAAAACTTAACTGGAGAATGACCAGGATCACAACAAAGAAGGCCAAGGAAAGAAAGAGCTTCTCTGGAGTCAAGTAGTCATAATCACCCCATTGAAAGTAGATAAAGGTGACAGCAGCCATCAGGCAGAGTCCAACTAAGCTGGCCACCAGGGAGACTGGCTTTTTCTGTTTAGCCAGCCCTTGACCAGCCAAGGCGAGGATAAAGAAAGAAAATGTAAAAGAAAACCGGTGGTCATACCAGATGGGAAATTGTCCCATGTGCCAGATTTTATTCAAAAGATCGACAGAAAAGGACAGATAAAAGCCAAGGAGGATCAGACCAGCTATCAGTTTTTCTTTTAATCGAATCGAAGGATTCAAGGCATAAAGGAGGACCAAGACTAGGGGAAGCATCCCCACATATATATTGGCCGTGCCTCCAGACAGTTCATCGTAGACAAAGCTGCCGATAAAGAGCTTGGAAAAGTGGTCCATGAGCGACCCATTGAGTGAGAGGCTGTTAAATAAGTCGCCGGTCCAAGCCCCCTTGCTGGTTAACATGGACAAGAAGGTGGGGAGCAGGATGACCGTTGCTGTTAATCCAGCCAAGAAGGAATAGTAGATAAAGCGAAAATACTGGTTGAAGAAGGACTTAAAAGTCCAATCTTGATCTTGTTCAAGGATCACATAGACCGCGTACAAGGCTAGGAAGAGGCAAATCATATAGCCAATATAGTAATGGGTCACTAAGGCCAATGTCAGGGTGAGGGTATAGAGCCAGTGGGATTGCCCCTTGACGAAGCGGTCTAAACCTAAGGCAATGAGAGGGAGCAGGATCACGCCATCCAACCACATGATATTTAATTGAAAGACGATCACATAAGACATGAAGGCATAACACTGAGCCAGCGCTATATTATAAAGCGGTGGAAGCGAATACTTACGGTGGCTAAAAGCATAAAAGCTAGCTGAGGCAGCCACAAGTTTAGCCATTGTTAAAAAGGTGACCGCTAGGTCGAGTTGGTCTTCCTTGAAGAAGAGTAGCATCAAGTTAAAAGGAGATAGGAGGTAATAGGCCCACAAGCCCATCATTTCGCCACCGATGCCTTTTTGGAACGAGTAGAGAAATAAGCGCGGATCCTTCAGGAGGGCTTGGCGGAAAAGGGAGAAGAAGTCGATATATTGCTGACCGAGGTCGATCGTTAGGAGGGAACGTTTCTCCGGTCCGCCAAAAGGAATAAAATCCATGCGCCAGTAGAGTATGATTATGAGGGACATGGTGATTAAAAGGTTAAGTATTGAGTAGGCAAGTTGTTTCTTCTTCATAGGAACTCCTTCATTAAGTGGATCATTAGCACTTCTATCATATCAAATTGGCTTGATAATTTATAATGTTGTTTGATAAAGGGCTGGTTCAGATAAAATAAAAGGTAAGATAGCCGTCAATCAGTCAGGCTCAATGCTTATCATAGGGGACCGTCTTCCAAAGCTGTCGCTTTTCCAGACTCGATCCACTAGGCATAAATAATAAAAAATTATAAATAAAAGGCAAGATAGCCGTCAATAAGGCAGGTCCACTACTTAATCATAAGGGACCGTCTTTCAAAGCTCTCGCTTTTCCAGACTCGATCCACTAGGCATAAATGATACAAGAAACTAAAAATATAAAAAGGCAAGATACCGTCAATCAGTCAGGTCCAATGCTTATCATAGGGGACCGCCTTCCAAAGCTGTCGCTTTTCCAGACTCGATCCACTAGGCATTGCCCAAACGGTGAACCGTAAGGCAATGCACGCTACGTGGATCGTCCTCTTTCCTATGATTAAGTAGTGAGACCTGCCTGTTATTGACGAAGTTTGTGTCTTTATCTATTTAGTACTCTAAAATTAATCCAGGCGACAAAAAGGAATTCATTTAATAAAGCATTACCAATAACAAACGAGTAAATAGCTTTCATTCTTTTTACCTTAAACCGAACTCCTTATGAAGCTAATGATTAAGTAAAAGTATAATTTTCGATAGTTAACATCTATTTTAAAGGAAAGATAAGCAAGCTATCTTTAGGGCCCTCATAAATACATTAAAATATAGGCTCAATATACAACAAAATAAAAGGGATAAGCTTCTTTATGCTACTTGGTTAGCACACTTCCTCAATCTGACTTCAGTGTTTCATGCTTTTAAAAACAGGGTTAAAGGAAGCATTATACTTTGATAAGCCAAAAAATTCGGGTGACGCAAAAATGCATCACCCGCAAAACATACGTTTTCAATTCGTGTAAACATCATCATCCTACTACAGTAAAATATCAATCGCCTCTATGTAAAAGAACTTACATCGGATTCAAGTCAGGAGAGGATGATAAGACTAAAAAGATAAGAAGTTCTGATAGTTTTTTCTCACCTAATAAGTAAAACTCAGAATCGATTGGCATGACAAACTTAGTCAGGTGATCTTCTACTTTTAAAAAATCTAAGATCTTGATGCGAATCGATAAAAGCTAGATTTCCTTATTTATTGATTTAGTTTATTTTAAAAAGCGGCCTCTGAGTTTTAGCCATCCCATTATTTTTTTACTGTTTAATTTGTTTAGCAAAGTTGTTCCCTGATCAAATAAAGACCCTATATTTCTATTAGCAATGTTTTATCGAATGATTTTCCATTTTACCAACTGGATTAATTTAAAAAGCCTTAAATAAATAAAAACATGAATCCGTCAATAAAAGGCAGGTCCCCAATGCTTAATCATAGGAAGGAGGACGATCCACGTAGCGTGCAATGCCTTACGGTTTACCGTTTAGGCATTGCCTAGTGGATCGAGTCTGAAAAAGCTTAGCTTTGAAAGACGGTCCCCTATGATAAGCATTGGGGACTTGCCTTATTGACGGTATCTCGCCTTTTAATCCTTTAATTCTATTTAGTATTTTTATAGATTAATCCTTGTAACTGGGTCTGCCTAGTGGGTCGAATCCGGAAAAGCCTTGCTTTGAAGGGCGGTCCCCTATGATAAGCATTGGGACCTGACTTATTGACGGCTATCCTTCCTTGTATTTTTTAGTTTTTTTCATTACTTAATCCAGTTAGATAAGCCAGAAAATCTTGGTTTTGGAAGGCGATCCTTTAATTAAGCAGAAGTACTGCCTTCTAATTTGTTGATTGGTCATTTAAGAGGACTATCAGCTTGGGTCATTGGAAGTTAGGCTAAATTTTGCTATAATTGGAAAGAATTTATACAAGAGAGAGAGAGAGTTACCCTCACTATGGCTAAACAAACCTATCAATTAAAGAAAAAACGTAACCATTCCCATATCCCACGCAGGCTCAACCTCCTGTTCTTCGTGGTGTTCTTATCTTTTACAGCCCTCTTTATTCGCTTGGGTTATCTCCAATTATATAAAGGGGAGAGTCTGACCCAGATGGTTCAGCGAACGGAATCGACTTATTCAACCGGATCGGTTCCACGTGGAATGATCTATGATAGTCAAGGCAAGGTGATTGTCGGCAATCAACCGGAACGGGCGATCCTTTATACACGTGATCGCGACTCACAAGTATCGGCCAAGGACCGGGTGAAGATTGCGACCCAGTTAGCGTCCCTAATTGACATGCCTTACCAGAATATTACCAAACGGGACATGAAGGATTATTTCTTGGTTGCAAATATTGACTTAATTCGCCAACGCTTGAGCGAAGAAGAGCGACTCCTCAATGGGAGTGAAGCCTACCAGGCACAGCTTAACCATATCAAGGATTCCGACTTGGATTTTTCTGAAGCGGAGAAGGAGATCATCGCAATCTATAAACGGATGGCCTCGGCTTATGCCTTATCAACGGTCCCAATTAAGAGTAAGAATGTGACCCAGGAAGAAATTGCGCGGGTCAGTGAGAATTTAAGAGATTTACCAGGAATTCAGATCGGAACGGATTGGCAACGGACTTATCCTCAAGGGGATATGTTGCGGTCTATTCTGGGCAATGTCTCCTCGGAAGAGCGGGGAATTCCCAGTGAGGATGCACGTAAGCTCTTGACACGGGGCTATGCCTTGAATGACCGGGTGGGAGTCTCCTATCTTGAGAAAGAGTATGAGACCATCTTAAAGGGGACCAAATCGCTCTATAATATTGTGACCGATTCAAGTGATGATATCTTAACCAATAAAGAAGTCTATCAAGGTGCCAAGGGGAATAACTTGGTCTTGACCATTAATTCGAAGTTTCAAGCCAAGCTCGACCAAATTGTGGAAGACAGTTTGATCCGCATGGGAGCCGATCGGGGTCTCAATGACCGGGTCTATGTCGTGGCTCTCAATCCCAAGAATGGTGACGTCTTAGGCATATCTGGCAAGCGGTTTGCTTATGATAAGGACAATGATAGCTATCAATATGATAAGGTTGTTGACGATGCTTTAGGTGCTATAAATAGTTCTTATGGAATGGGGTCCAGTATTAAGCCCGCGATGATTGCCATGGGTTACAAGGAAGGGGTAATCTCCTTAACCGACAATGTGATTGTCGATGAACCGATGAAGTTCCAAGCTTCACAGGAGAAAGCTTCGCTCTTCAACAAGAATGGCATTATTCCGATCGATGATATTACTGCTTTACAACGGTCTTCGAACATTTATATGATTCGCCTTGCCATGCGGATCGGTGGTCAGTTCAACTATGAGAAGGAAGGACGGTTGAATATCAATCCGGAAACCATTGATATTATCCGGCGAAATTTTGCTGAATTTGGTTTGGGAACTCAAACAGGCATTGATTTGCCGAATGAGTCGGGCGGTTTTACACCGAAGAGTTCACAATTGGTATCGGCCCTCGACTTGTCTTATGGGCAATTCGACTTGTACACCCCCCTTCAACTCGCTCAATATGCCGCAACCATTGCAAATGGTGGGATTCGCTACTCCCCTCGTTTGGTTAAGCAAGTCCGCAATACCGATAGCAATGGGCAATTAGGGGGCGTTGTGACCGGTATTCCACCAAAAATCCTGAACGTGGTGGATATTGATCCTGCCGCGATGGACCGGATTCATCAGGGTATGTATCAAGCAGCCCATTCTGATTTGGGGACAGCTGCTTCGCTTTTGAAGAATTACCCGATCAAGCTAGGTGTTAAGACAGGAACGGCAGAGGCCTTCTACTCAGGACCGATCCAATATGCCCAGAATGAGCCCGTCATTAATGCAACTTTTATCGGTTACGCTCCTTTCGATAATCCTGAGATTGCGATTTCGGTCGTGGTTCCTTATTTGGACGAGACGACCTGGGGATCTGAATCCATTCGCATTTTCCGTGAAGTCATGACTGCTTACTTTGAGACCCTGTCGGAAACTCGGCAGATCGTGAATAAATTTGACCCTCAAACGAATCTCAACACTAATACGACCCAAGAGCCGGTGACCACTACAGTTGCCCCTAACAACCCATAAGAATCATTTTTTTGCTACAAAAAGTTCACAAGAATATGTTAGAATGAATGAAAATAGGAGAGGTGAATAAAATGGATATTTGGATTTTAGTCATTGTATTACTCGTGATCGCCATTATTTTCTTTGTTAGCTCGCTCTTTGCCAAGCAGCCTGCTTATGACCACTTAAGCGAACAGGTGGATAGCCAAGCCGAGCAATTGCGTCACTTACAAAAGCAAGTCAATGAATTAGAAGAAGATCTTTTTGAAAGTCAGCCACTTGAGCATGTGACAGCTGAAGAGGTCTATTATAGCAAGCAAAGTCAGGACCAAGAGGATGAAGCCATCCAAGCGGACGTGCAACCAGAACCAGACCTGAAACCATTATCAGACTTGAAGCCATTACCGGTTGAAGAGTCGATTAATTATGAGATCACGGATATGAAAAGGGAAGAGATCATTCGACTCTATTCTCAAGGTTACACCTTGAAGGAGATCTCACAGGAAGTCGATGAAGAATTAGTGACGGTCCAGTATTTCATTGATGAATATATCGAGAATCGCTAAGGAGGGGGTCTAGCATGAGTAAACAAAGTTTACGTTCAATTGGCCTTGGTTTTTTAGCCGCAAGTATTCTGACTGGAGCTTTTGCGGTCTTCTACCAAGGAAATGTTCCAGTTGACGGTGTTACGCTTCCTAGTCTACTTAAGGGAGAGCACACACAGAAGCTTAAGGAAGAAGAATCGATAGCTAAGGCAGACTTGGAAAGTGTCAGCCTTGAACGCGATGAATTATCTTCACAAATTTCTAAGCTCAAGGATGACCAGGAGTCTTTAAAGTCTAAGGTTGACAAGCAAAATGAATCGATTGCTTATTATGAATCTTTGAAAGAGAAGTGGGATGAAAGTCAACTCGATGAAGAGACGACGGATGAAGAGAGGACGGAAGAGGATCCTGCAGCGGACCCACAAGGGGATGGCACCTTTGTCGTCAATCAAGGCGAAGGCTCAGCAGAGATCGCTGGCCGCCTAGAGAGTGAAGGCTACGTGGAATCAGCAGCTGAGTTCCAAGAACTAATTGATCAATGGAACTTGGCCACTGTGATTCAAGCAGGTGAATATGAGTTGACCCCTGATATGTCCATTCATGAGATTGCCAGCCAATTGACTCATGGTGCTTATTACTATCAATAAGTAAAATTTAAATTTCTATTAGCATCTGCCTTGAATTAATGCTATACTATTCGAGTGCTGTTTTTATACAGGTATATTTTATAGAGTTTGGAGGGAATCAAATGCGCGTTAACATTAATTTAGAATGTACAGAATGTGGGGAACGCAATTATTTAACAAACAAAAACAAGCGAAACAACCCAGATCGGATTGAGGTTAAGAAGTATTGCCCGCGTGAACGCAAGGTGACACTTCATCGTGAAGTTAAGAAATAAACCACTCAAGGATTGGAGGTCACTCCAATCCTTTTAGTTTTCATGACAAGCGTTCGGACTTAAGCTATAATCATGAATATGAAATAGCAAGAAAGGGAGGAAGCTATGGAAGCCTTTAAGCGTTCATCGGCACCTTTTGTCACTTATTTCCTGGTAGCCATCAATGTGCTCGTCTTCATCTATATGTTGATGACCTTCAAGACGACGACTTCATTTGAAGCTTTGATTGAGACCGGGGCCAAGTCGAATCCTCATATCGTCTATCAGGGTGAATGGTACCGTCTAGTCACTGCCGCTTTTATTCATATTGGCTTTGAACATTTACTCTTTAATAATTTGTCGATCTATTTTATTGGCCAAGACCTCGAACGATTGATGGGCCACCTACGTTTGTTCGGACTCTTTATGATCGCAAGTATCGGTGGCAATATCTTTTCTTTTGCCTTCAGTGAGGCAATATCAGCAGGGGCATCCACTGGGATATTTGGCCTGTTCGTTGCTTATATTATATTGGCTAAAATGTACCCCCAATCCTATGGCCTTAAAAAGCGGGCCATGAATTTCTCCCTTTTAATTCTCTTGAATATCGTGACAGGCCTCATGGGGTCGGGTCTTGATAATTGGGGGCACATTGGGGGAGCCGTCTTTGGTGGCTTGGCGACTCTTGTGATCGGTCTGGATGGGCGTTACCGGACTGATTTTCCCAAGAAGTATCGCTGGCTGGCCTTATTTGGGATTCTATGTTTAGCCGCTGGATTATTGGCTGTTGGTTGGTTTAAGTTAGTTCATTAGAAGGGAAGCAATCGAATGTTAAGAACACTCCTCGTTATCATTGTCGTTATAGCCGTCGTGGTTGGTCTCTACTATGCTTGGCTCTGGTTGATGCGTAAACGGTCAAGTGAATATATCGATAGTGCAGAATTGAATCAGATAATCCGGAAGATCCAAGTGATTGATGTGCGTGAACCGGCCGAATTTGATGCCAATCATATCTTGGGTGCCCGCAATATTCCCATCTCACAGTTCAAGATGCGGCACCAAGAGATTCGCAAGGACTTGCCAGTTTGTCTGTATGACCAGACTTATCACTTTTCCTCACGGGCAGCCAATATTTTGCGCAAGGCTGGCTATGACCAGGTCTATATTCTAAAGGGTGGCTTGGACAAGTGGTTTGGTAAGACCAAGTCTAATTTATAGTTCCAATCAAAAAAACTCTCGACTCGTCAATTGGAGACGGGCCGAGAGTTTCTTTTCCTGGCTTATTGTAGGTAATACCGTAAGGAGAAGTAAAGACTAATGATGACACCCAGTAACATGATGATGACCATTAGAATGGACATGGTCTTAATCATGCGTTCATATTTACTTTTTTTCTTTTTCTTTGGATACTTTTGAGATGGTTTGACCACATTCGGACCTCCTCTTTTTCTAATACGAGTATTGTAGCGAAAGCCTAGCTAAATTTCAATGATTCAGGCAACTTTAATTGTGGCCTAATTTTTGATAGAATGAGTTAAGAAAATATTAAAGGAGTTTTGATATGACTTTAGCGCAGATAGGTGTCGTCGGCATGGCTGTAATGGGGAAGAACCTCGCTTTAAATATTGCGAATAAGGGCTATCAAGTAGCCATCTATAATCGGACCCGTGCCAAGACCGAAGCAGTGGTTGAAGAGTTCTCAGACCATGGTTTGGTGCCAGCTTATGATCTTGAGACCTTTGTTGCTTCGATTGACCGGCCTCGTCGGATTATTCTCATGGTCAAGGCGGGACATGCGACCGATTTAACCATTCAATCACTGTTACCCCTACTGGATCAAGGGGACATCTTGATTGATGGGGGGAATACCTTCTTTAAGGATACCATGCGCCGAAGTGAGACATTGAGCCAATCGGGCATCCATTTCATTGGAATGGGGGTTTCTGGTGGCGAGGAGGGTGCATTGAATGGACCTGCCCTCATGCCTGGTGGGGATCTGAATGCTTATCAATTAGTGGCTCCTATCCTAGAAGAAATTGCAGCCAAAGCGCCTGGGGATGGCCAAGCCTGCGTCAATTATATGGGGCCAAATGGGGCTGGTCACTATGTCAAGATGGTCCATAATGGGATTGAATATGGGGATATGCAGTTGATCGCAGAAGCCTATCATCTCATGCGCGACCTATTGGGCTTATCCGTTGAAGCTATGGCTAGCATCTTTCAAGACTGGAACCAAGGTGAATTGGACTCCTACCTTATTGAAATTACGGCCGATATTCTCACGCGCAAGGACCCTATCCATCAAGGTCCCTTGTTGGATGTCATCCTCGATGCAGCAGGTAATAAGGGAACGGGCAAGTGGACCTCTCAATCCGCGCTTGACCTGGGTATGCCTTCTATGACCATTACCGAGTCTGTCTATGCCCGTTTTATCTCAGCTTTAAAGGACCAGCGGGTCAAGGCAGGAGAAATCTTGCAAGGACCTAATGAAGTCCATACCTTTAATGAGGAAGAGACAAAGGTCTGGGTTGAACGGATTCGACAAGCACTCTACTTTAGTAAGATCATGTCCTATGCCCAAGGCTTTGCCCAATACCATCAAGCTTCTAAAGTCTATGAATGGGATTTGGATTATGGTGAAATTGCCAAGGTTTTCCGAGCGGGTTGTATTATTCGCGCCCAGTTCCTACAAGAAATTACCAATGCTTTTGAACGTGATCCTCAATTGGACAATCTCTTGTTGGACGATTACTTCTCCCAAATAATAGCTGACTATCAAACAGCTGCCCGAGAAGTGGCTAGCCTCGCGATTCAAGGAGGCGTTCCCATTCCAGGCTTAGCAAGTGCCATTGCTTATTATGATTCCTATCGCTCGCCTGTTCTACCGGCCAACTTAATTCAAGCCCAACGTGACTATTTCGGAGCCCATACCTACCAACGCACAGACCAGGCAGGGCACTACCACTATTTATGGGACCAAGATCAACAAGTGCAAACTGAAGATTAGGGCTTAAGCTTGGCTTAAAAGGAAGCTAACCGCCAGTAAATTCTCATTTAAGCATGGTCAAATTTGCTTATTTGTTAATTTTGATAGCTATTTCTAATAAAAGAGGTTAAAATAATCATGAGATTATAAGAAAGGGATGCGTGTAATGGTAGATAATCCAAAACAACGAGTCCTCATTGTCGAGGATGAACTGAACCTGGCTCGCTTCGTGGAGTTAGAATTACAACATGAAGGGTATGAGACTGCCATCTGTGAGGATGGGCGATCAGGACTTGAAACAGCGCTGGAGGAAGACTGGGATGTCATTCTGCTTGATTTGATGTTACCCGAATTAAATGGGCTCGAAGTGGTTCGAAGAATCCGTCCGGTTAAGGACACCCCGATTATTATTATGACAGCGCGTGATTCTGTCATTGATAGAGTATCTGGACTAGACCAGGGGGCAGACGATTATATTGTGAAACCCTTCGCGATTGAGGAACTTTTAGCACGCTTGAGAGCCTTATTCCGTCGGATTGAGAATGAAGAAGATGCTCGCAACCAGCAACAAGCGGTGGTTAAGTACCGCAACTTAGTGATTGAGAAGGCGAGTCGAATTGTTAAGCGTGATGAGGAGATTATTGACCTCACCAAGCGCGAGTATGAATTGCTCCTCTTCTTGATGGAGAATGTGAATATGGTCATGTCTCGTGATGTCCTACTTGAGGAGGTCTGGGGCTATAAGACAGAAGTGGAGACGAATGTGGTGGATGTCTATATTCGTTATCTAAGAAATAAGATCGATGTACCTGGACAGGATTCCTACATCCAGACAGTTCGCGGTACTGGTTATGTGATGAGAAGCTAAGATGGAGATACAAGAATCATCCAAGGCAAAGCAGCCCCTCTCCTTAAAGTGGAAATGGGGGCTTTTGCTGTTCCTTAGTCTCTGGTTTATCTCAGCGACATCCTTAATCGTCTACCAACAACTCACCCTCAATGACTTTCAGAGCCAAATGATCAGTCGGTACCAACAGAATTTTGAGGACTTGCAAGCAGAATTAGCCAATACTCAGGATAAGTTTAACTCCCAGGTCTTTGGCTATTATTTAGATCCGGGTGAAGTCTCCCTTCAGCAACGGTTAGTGGAACTCTTTGCCAGTGAGGAAGTGATCATTCGGATCTTTGATTCCCATCAGAACCTGGTCTATGAGAGCCAGAACCTCGACCTGCCACTCGAAGCCGCTCAACCCCATTTAAAAGAAATAGAAGTGGAAGGGCAAGTTTATATGATTGGCAACCAACGCTTGTTATCCACGGTCAATGACCAATTACTGGGGAGCATCCAGTATATTGCTAAGCCTGATCGGATGTGTGACTTCTATCAGGATCAAAAGCGCTACTTACTCATCTCTTCCCTGGTTCATCTCGTTTTGGCGGCAATTATGGCCGGCGTCTTGTCGACCCACTTCTTGAAGCCTTTGAATTATGTCAATGATACCCTCGACTTAATGGAAGGCGATACCCTGTCTAAGGTCCGGGTCATGAAACCGAGAAGTAATGATGAATGGAGTGATCTCTCACTTCATGTCAATAAACTGCTTGATAAGATTGACCTCTATGTTCGAAACCAGAAGCAATTTGTTGAAGATGTTTCGCATGAATTGCGAACACCGGTGGCGATTGTGGAAGGGCACTTGAAGATGCTGGACCGGTGGGGGAAGGAAGACAAGGAGATCTTAGAAGAATCCATTTCGGCTTCCTTGCAAGAGATCACCCGGATGAAGGTCCTCGTTCAAGAGATGTTAGACTTGTCACGGGCAGACCATGTGGATGTCGACTACAAGAATGAAAAGACCGAGATCATCTCGGCCATGCGCCAGATTTATAATAACTTTGTCATGCTCTATCCCGACTTCGATATTTACTTGGATAGTGAAAAGGACAACCAGGCGATTTACGTCAATATGTTCCGCAATCACTTTGAACAGATTCTCATAATTCTGCTGGATAATGCTGTTAAGTATTCGCGGGACCGCAAGGAGATCCATATTTCCCTGAGTCGAGGTGTCGGCAAAGTCGAAATTGCGGTTCAAGACTTTGGTGAGGGAATGAAGGAAGAGGATAAGAAGCGGGTCTTTGCGCGCTTCTACCGGGTCGATAAGGCAAGGTCTCGTAACCAAGGCGGTAATGGCCTGGGTCTCAGTATTGCCAAGCAATTAGTTGAAGGATACAAGGGGAGTATCCGAGTCGAATCGGTCTACAAGCACGGCTCGATCTTTTATATTGAGTTTCCGATTATGGAAGATGTTGAAGAAGACTAATAAAACGCCACAACCGACAATCCGTCAGTTGTGGCGTTTTTTGCATGACTCTTATTTGTTTTTACGGTTTTGCTTACCGGCATTACGGCCTGTGGTCGTTTTGACGGGGACAATCCGTTTAGCATTCTCTTTTTCAATCGCTTTTTTTGCTTGGCGGGCTTTTGTTTTACGCTGTTGGCGGGGGACATTCGCATATTTCTGAGCGCGTTCTTCGATGTCTTTTTGAATTTTGGGACGAGCCACCTTATTCATATAGACTTGTTGTAGCAAGGAGACGATGGCTCCAGCGAAGAAGTAGAGTCCTAACCCCGCATTGGAAATATAGGTGAAATAACCCAACATTAAAGGATTCATGATCATCATGGAAGTCTGCATTTGATTGGCTTGGGGGTTATCCGACGCTGCAGTGGGCGAGGATTTTTGCATGAGCCAACTGGAGGCGAAGGTAGCGAGTGCTACCAGAATCACTAAGATGAGACTCCGTTCGCCTAGGTCGATTCCCATGAAAGTTGAACCCGCAATTTTCTCGGAGGATCGGATTGCGGCATAAACAGCTGAGATAAAGGGTAGTTGAATTAACATGGGGAGACAGCCAGACATGTTCGATAACATATTGATATCGTACTTGGAATAGACCTGCATGAGTTCCTTCTGTAATTCAGCTTTCTCTTGAGGATCATCCGTCGCCTTCATTTCTTCTTGGATCTCATTGATTTCAGGCTGGGCATACTTCATCTTAGCGGAACTTTCCATTGTGTTCTTGGTCATCTTGAAGGTAGATGGCAGCATGAACAAGCGGACGATGATGGTAATGATAATAATCGCCATCCCATAGGATCCCCCCATGAAATGGGCCAGATAGTCCAGCAAGTGAGCGGTTGGAACCCCAAGGTATTCATAGACAGCTCCTGTAGGATTTCCAGCGGAGTCATAGCGGATACAGCCACTCGCGATTAAGACCACACTCATTAAGAGAAAGATAAACCGCCAATTATTCTTGATTCGTTTCATTTGTCACTCTCCATTATTGATAGTCATCGTAAGAAATTGCGGATCGCAATCACTAACAGGCAATGTCTCCTATTGTAAATTAAAAGAAGGGACGACGCAAGGCTTGAGGACGATAATGGTTTGATCTTAGCGAATATAAAGGGTCCTATCGCCTAGGGAGGCTCATCAATAGGCTTTTAAATTTATGATGATCTTAGGAAAAATAAAATACCAAGAGAATTTAATGACGAATGAGCTTATATAAACGGCATTAAATCGATAATGACTCGGACAACTAGGAGTTCACTATCATACATTTTTAGGTCCTACCGGTTTGCGGTTGATAGGTAGCAGACAATAGGGGTTCGATCTTAAATGAAATAAATGCTATAATAGCCTGTGCATTATGTCCTATCCCAGGAAGGAAGTGAATGGATGGGAAAAGAAAAGTCTAAGAAAAGACAATCCTCTAAGCTAGCAGGTCACTACCATTCGACCTACCTCTTGCTTGGTTTATTTATTATCTTCTTAAGTGTCATCGCGCTCTTTAAATGGGGCTTTGTTGGCATGATGTTGGTGAATGGCTTTCGCTTAATGATAGGTGAGACCTATCCCTTGGCCTTGTTTGCTACTGCCAGTATGGGGCTGGTCATGGTGGTAAAGGGGCAAGTCGTGGACGTTCCTCCGCGTCGGTTATTAGGAGGCGCCTTAGTCTTACTGGCATTAACTGGCCTCCTACACTATCAAGTTCTCCACCAAGCCTATACTCAGCAGGCAGAGGGATCCATTTTTCAATATACTTTTGATCTTTATAAGAATGAATTATTGACCAGTCAGACAGCCTTCTCCTTAGGGGGCGGGATGACCGGAGCGTTGATTTATGCGACCATTGGCTATCTATTCGGTCAATGGGGAACCTACCTATTCTTGAGCCTGGTCGGTTTAATCGGGCT
Organism: Facklamia languida CCUG 37842; assembly: GCF_000245795.1. GTDB lineage: Bacteria > Bacillota > Bacilli > Lactobacillales > Aerococcaceae > Facklamia > Facklamia languida. The sequence goes on from NZ_JH601133.1 coordinate 1,474,082, forward strand.
GATCTGTTTAATCAATGTGCCCTTTAGTCAAGCCTGGCAGGCCTTTGTCCGACTGTTTGGTGGTCTAGGTAAGGGCTTGGTTAAGATCTGGCCAGACTTTGATGAGATGAAGCAGGTCTTTAAAGAAGGAGCGCAAGATCCAGCTCTTGACGAGCAGGAGGACCCGGTCGGTGAACAAAGCCCAGTGTCGCAACCGCAACCAGGGGCAAGCCCCATGGAGGACATACCGCCAACTCCTTCACACTCAAAGAAACAAGGTTGGTTTGACCACTTGCGCCAGACTTTCTTTGGGACTAACACTCTAAGACCAGGAGAAGAAGATCTGGATGATATAGAATCTTCTCCTCATTATATGCCTAGTATGGAACGCAGTGAGGAACCGGTCTACCAACCTCAGGGGGATTATGACTTTAGGCCCTACCAAGCAGGGGATCCTAAGGCTCGAACGGCTCAATGGCAGCGCGACCGACTAGCCCGTCAAGACCGAGTCTTAGACCTCGACTTTTTTGACCAGATTCATGGCCTTAACCCATCGCCTTCAGAAGAAACCGGTCACCAGGATCAACCGATTGAAGGGCCATTATTTGAAGACCATTCATTTAAAGATCGGTCATTTGAGGAGGACTTTGGCTCTCAGCCTCAATCTGCAGATCCTGATCAAGCAGATTCAAAGATCAAGCAAGAAGAGCCTGCTCGGGAGTCGACTGCGACCGCTAGTCATTGGCATGACGCCAGCGATCAAAAGCAAGCCCTGATGGATGATGAATTAGAAGCCTTGTTGACGAATGGTGGACCAGGTCAAGCAACCAGGGCCAAAAAGCGTCCCGTTAAGGGTCACTACCGCTTACCTGGCAAAGACTTATTGAAGAAATTGCCACCGGTCGACCAATCGCAAGAATACCAACGGATCGAAGAGAACATTGTCAAATTAGAGAAGACCTTCGAAAGCTTTGGTGTTGAGGCCAAAGTCGTCAAAGCGAACCTAGGTCCCTCTGTTACCAAGTACGAGATTGAACCAGCAGTCGGAGTGAAGGTATCTAAGATTGTGTCCTTATCAGATGATATTGCCTTGGCGCTTGCAGCACGCGACATTCGGATGGAAGCACCCATCCCAGGGAAATCCCTCATCGGGATTGAAGTGCCCAACACCCAGGTTTCACCTGTGGCCTTTAGTGAGATTATTGACGCAGGTCTTGAGAGTGCTAATAATTTAGAAGTTCCTTTGGGTCGGGATATTTCAGGGTCTGTCGCCTTAGCGGACTTGACCAAGATGCCTCACTTGCTCGTTGCGGGAGCAACTGGGTCTGGTAAGTCGGTCGGAATCAATGTAATTATTTGTTCGATTCTGATGAAGGCCAAGCCAGAAGAAGTCAAGTTCCTAATGATTGATCCTAAGAAGGTTGAACTCACCCTGTACAATGACCTGCCTCACCAGCTTTCACCCGTTGTCACCAATCCTCGCAAGGCCGCCAGAGCCTTAAATAATGTGGTGGAAGAGATGGAACGACGGTATGAATTATTTGCAGCGACTGGTGTGCGGAATATTGATGGCTTTAATGACCAAGTGGACCAGTTCCATGAACAAGGCTACCAGAAATTACCAAAAATCGTGGTCTTTATTGATGAGTTAGCAGATCTAATGATGGTTGCTTCAAATGATGTGGAGAATGCGATCATCCGGTTGGCTCAGATGGCACGGGCAGCCGGAATTCATATGATCATTGCTACACAACGACCTTCAGTCGACGTTATTACTGGAATTATCAAGGCAAATATACCGTCACGTTTGGCCTTTGCTGTTTCTTCTGGTACCGACTCTCGGACCATTCTCGATTCGGTCGGGGCGGAGAAGTTATTAGGGCGTGGGGACATGCTCTTTCAACCGATGGGTAAGAATAAGCCAGTTCGGGTTCAAGGAGCCTATATTTCGGATGAAGAGGTCGAACGGATTACTGACTTTATTAAGGACCAGGCCATGGCCCAATATGATGAGACCATCATGGTTTCAGATGAACAGGACCTTAATGAACATGCTTCGGATGATGAGTATTATGGTGAGGCCGTTGAGATGCTTCGAGATTTAGAGACGATTTCGATCTCACAACTTCAAAGAAAGTTCAGAATCGGCTATAACCGAGCGGCCCGCCTGATTGATGACCTCGAAGCACAAGGCTTGGTCTCTGAACAAGATGGTAGTAAGCCACGTCAAGTCTTAATTGACCAGGTTGACGATTAATTCTAATGTCCGCCATCGGCAAAGGAAATACGAAATACTACTGATTTTTTTAGCGTTTTCATATATAATGTTCTCATATATCATAATAAAATTCACAATCAACATAGACAGATAGAGAGGGGATCCAATGGCTTCACATGATGCAGTCATCGAAATGCGCAAAATCTCCAAGCGCTTTGGCGATTTTTATGCCAATAAGAATATTGATTTGGTCCTAGAAAAGGGGGAGATTCATGCCCTCTTAGGCGAGAATGGGGCAGGCAAGTCCACTTTGATGAACATGTTGTCTGGCCTACTTGAACCCACATCCGGTCGGATTTTTATTAATGGTAAGGAGACAACCATTGACTCACCGTCTAAAGCCAGTGAGTTGGGAATTGGGATGGTCCACCAACACTTCATGCTAATTGAAGATTTTACGGTTGTAGAGAATATTATTCTGGGCCATGAACCTAAACAAGGTATATTCTTGAACAAGCAACAGGCTTATGACCGGATTGTAGAATTATCTAAGAAGTACAAGCTAGCGGTTGATCCTGACAAGAAGATTTCCGATATTTCGGTTGGGATGCAACAGCGGGTCGAGATCTTAAAGACCTTGTACCGAGGAGCGGATATCCTGATCTTTGATGAGCCGACGGCTTCTCTCACCCCTCAAGAAATTGAAGAGTTAATGGTCACCCTTAGGACCTTAGCCCGGGAAGGCAAGTCCATCATCATTATTACCCATAAGCTGGAGGAAATTAAGCAAGTAGCAGACCGCTGTACGGTCATCCGACGCGGGGAATCGATCGATACAGTCAATGTGGCCCATACGAGCGCGAGTGCCTTAGCCAATATGATGGTGGGGCGGAATGTCTCCTTCGTGACGGATAAAATGGGTGCGCAACCGAGCGATATTGCCTTATCGGTTCAAGACCTGCATGTGAAAGACCAGCGTAATGTGACCCTGGTCGATCATTTATCTTTCGATGTTCACCATGGTGAAATTGTTGGAATTGCTGGGATAGATGGTAATGGCCAATCCGAACTGATTCTTGCTATCACAGGTCTAATGCCGGTTGATTCTGGCCAAGTTCTTCTTAACCAAGAAGTCATAACCAATGAGTCCCCCCGTAAGATTGCTGAAAAAGGACTGGCCCATATCCCAGAAGACCGCCATAAATATGGTTTAATCCTCGACATGGCCTTGGAAAAGAATATGGTCTTAAAGGACTACTATCGTCCGCCTTATTCTCGTCGTCATTTCCTTAACTTTGATGCGATTGAAGAACGAGCGGGTCAATTGATCGAGAAGTATGATGTTCGGACTGTCTCCCAGCAGGTTCCAGCCAAAGCTTTATCAGGGGGGAACCAACAGAAGGCCATCATCGCCCGTGAATTAGAGCAGCAACCTGATGTCTTAATTGCTGCCAATCCGACCCGTGGCTTGGACGTCGGTGCGATTGAATTCATCCACCAAGCCCTCATTGACCAGCGTGATCAGAATAAGGCTGTTTTGTTGATGAGCTTCGAGTTAGATGAAATTCTAAATGTTTCTGACCGGATTCTGGTTGTCTATGATGGCAAGATTGTAGCCGATTTACCAGCAGACCAGACCAATAAGGAAGAACTGGGTCTCTTGATGGCTGGTTCTACCCTAGAAGAAGTCGCTGCTCAACACAGTGAAGAAGGAGGGATCTAGGTATGAAGGGTTTTAATAAGTTTTTTGTTTCATTAGCTTCTGTCTTTATTGGGCTCTTCTTTGGTGCCCTCCTCATGATTAGTTTTGGCTATGATCCGATTAGGGGCTATGAGTTTCTCTTTACTGGTGCTTTTGGTACACCCTTTGCGATTGGCCAGACGATTCGGGCAGCGACGCCTTTGATCTTTACAGGGCTAGGCTTTGCGGTCGCTTATACGGCTGGTTTCTTTAATATTGGACTTTCTGGTCAAGCGCTTTGGGGCTGGCTTGCTTCGGTCTGGGTGGCACTTGCCTTAGGCGAAGCGCCCATGTGGCTGACTTTACCTGTGGCGATTATTGCTGGCACCCTAGCAGGAGCCTTATGGGCGGCGATAGCGGGTGTCTTGAAGGCTTACTTTAATACCAGTGAAGTCATCGTTACCATTATGCTGAACTATGTATCGATCTATGTGGTTGATTATCTGATCCGGAATGTTATTACCGATCGTGCTGACCGCACGCCTACTGTAGGGGCCAATGCGTCCTTGAAGATGGACTTTCTCAGTCAGTGGACTCAGAATTCCACGATTCATGGTGGAATCTTCTTGGCCCTAATCGCCGCTGTCTTGGTGATGATTCTGATGGCTCGGACAACCACCGGTTTTGAATTAAAGACGGTTGGTTTAAATCCACATGCAGCAAAATACGCAGGAATGTCGGCTAAGAAGAATATTATCCTCGCCATGTTCATTTCCGGTGCCTTAGCCGGTCTCGGCGGCGTGATGAATGGTTTGGGGGAATTTGGCTTTATCAACTTACAAAATGGGGTGGCACCAGCGATCGGCTTTAATGGAATGGCGGTTGCCTTGTTAGGTATTAACCATCCAATCGGTGTGATCTTTGCTGCCTTGTTATTCGGGGCCTTGAACACAGGGGCTTCCACTATGGCGCTCTTTGCCAAGATTCCTCAGGAAGTTGTCAATATCGTGATTGGAATTATTATTTTCTTTGTGGGGGCCAACTATATTATTACTTATTTTTCTGACCGGCACCAGACGCGCAAAATTCGCCAAACTAAGCTGATGCAAGAAGAGGGGGAAGTCTAATGTCTATCTCATTACTCGCGTTAATCGTTTCATCGACCCTAGTTTATTCTGCCCCTTTAATCTTTACCGCCTTAGGGGGTGTCTTCTCTGAAAGGTCTGGAATTGTGAATGTCGGCTTGGAAGGCATTATGGTGATTGGCGCCTTAGCTTCTGTGCTCTTTAATCTCTTCTTTGGGGATCGATTCGGCAATGACTTAACTCCCTGGCTAGCGGTCCTAGCAGGGGGACTCGCAGGGGTTGCCTTTTCATTAATTCATGCAGTTGCCACGGTTCATTTGAGAGCGGACCATATTATTTCTGGGACTGTCTTGAACCTCATTGCTCCCGCCTTAGCTGTTTTCCTCGTTCGGGTTATCTACGACGGTCGTGGTGAGACCCCATCGATCGCTCATTCCTTTGGTTATGACAATATTCCGCTCTTAAGTAAGATCCCTGTGATCGGACCGATCTTCTTTCAAACTACGTCTGAGCCTGCCTTCGCTGGAATGATCGTGGCAGTCTTGGCCTGGGTCGTCATCTATAAGACCAGCTTTGGCTTACGTCTCCGTTCAGTCGGTGAACATCCCCAGGCAGCGGACACTTTAGGTGTGAATGTCTATCTGATGCGGTATGCAGGCGTGCTCTTATCAGGTCTCTTTGGAGGGATTGGTGGAGCAGTGCTAGCTAATTCGATTACATTAAAGTTCACCATCTCAACCATCGCTGGACAAGGTTTCATGGCGATGGCTGCCATGATCTTTGGTAAGCATCATCCAATTGGGGCAATGGGAGCAGCCATCTTCTTTGGCTTTGCCCAATCCTTAGCAGTCATTGGCTCCCGTATCCCCCTGATTGGAAATATTCCGCCTGTCTTCTTACAGATCGCACCGTACGTTATTACGATCATCGTGCTTGTTGGAATAGTCGGCCAGTCTAAGGGACCCGCTGCTAATGGAACCACCTACATTAAGTCAAAATAGAATTCGAATTAGAATGAGTGGCTCATCCTTGAGTCGCTCATTTATTTATTGACACCGACTATTTTATCCCTGATCATCCATGGTTAGAGCAAGAGCTAATCCTGACTTTCATTTTATGTAAGGATGGCTCGATGTGGATTCCTAGCTTTGTGATGTTTCGGTGTTTTTATTATACTCCAATCAATTCAGTAAAAGCGTCCAGCAGATATGTCGTCTGGTAGTATCGGGCATTGAAATTAGATAGAAACTACTTATTGATTAAAGTAGCCGGATAATTTATGATGGACTTAGGAAAAGGCTTCACGATGATCTCAAATCAACTTGTAGAGGCGGTCTACTCAAAGGCAATCTTCCCGATTTCCTATTTCTATTTTCTTTTTCAAAGGGGGTTTCGAAGTTGATATATATATATATAAATATGGAAAAAGTCAAGAAATTCCATTTGATCAATTAATTCAGTCACAGCTTCCTTATCAATTTAAGATAATGAACCTTGATGAACCCCAATTTCACTTGTTCGATTACTGCTTTATGAAAGAGTTCCATCAGCATCTCCATATTTTTTATTGGCCTGAGGGTGTTTCACAAAGGGGTCTTGATTTCTTAGATTTTTTGGAACAGAGTGGTTTGCTTCACCATCTCGTAATTGTTTACGACTCCTTTACTGTTTATCAAAAAGTTAAGACCTATCAAGCGCAATTATTTTGTTTATGTTCTAATTTGGGGTCGATCCCTTTGCTGGACCAGCTTCAACTCATTGCGATTTTCTTCCATTTCGAAAGAGATTTCCAGTTACAAGCGATCTGTCACCGTCTGGAGGATATATCGCTGATTCAGCGTGATCCAGGGAGTCACTATCTGACAGTGAAATTTATTAATGGGGCTTTTGAGCGCCTAAGAGAACCACTCAGTAATTTTGACTACTTACAACCCCTTTTCTTTGCAGTCAATCGCGGGCTCCTTATCAATCATTTAGCGGTCGAGCAGATTAATCTCTCAAGTCAAACAGTCAAACTGGTTGATGGTGAGCTGGTTAGGGTCAATCAGGCAAAATTCCAAGCAAATTTTATAGGTGATGACTCTTTTCACGGCCAAATTTTGCGTTTTCGCGGCCAATTTAATCGATTTCGATCCTCAAGAGACTGATTCGGTATATAATGAAGATACTGATCAGTCTTTTTTGTTTTATGGAAGATATGCCCAATCTCTATGAGACGCTCTTATCAGAGCCCATGGAGGCCAATCTTTTAGCATGGCTTTTGATTCCTGGTTTTGCCGTTTTGATTTACATGTTTAATGTTAAGTTCAATAATTTGGAATTATACCGCATGGGTCTATCTAAACGGTGTCGGTATAAATGGAAGATTTTGGCTTTGAGCCAAGGGCTGATTCTTTTGATGATGGGGGCTAGTTTGTTTTTTGCATGGGTCTTTTATCAACAACCAGTCGTTCTAGGAGATATTATATTTAGCCTCTGTCAGCTAGCCTTGCTGTTGACTGTGATTGCTTTGGTTACTGCTTTGGCTTGGACGTTCTTTAACCATTCGTTACTTGCAACGATTCTAACGATCGCCATGGGTTTGATGATGCCATGGTTAACGATTCAGCCTTGGTTTATCACTTTTTTTGCGATTGACCAAGCTCCATATGGCACAGCAATCTTGGTCTTATTAATTAAAATGGTTTTATTTTTTATGGTGGGGTATCTATTCGATAAGAAAATGATGGCCCATCGTCAAGTAATCTATTAGGAGGATCCCATGACAAGAACAAAAAAGATAATCCTTTCAATCCTCATCTTGCTATTCGTATTAGGAATTAGTGGGGGCGTGGTCTACTTTTTTTATTTTAGTCCAAGTAATGTACAGAAACGGTCCTTGGAAGAAATTAGCCAAGGAGAGGTGAACCCACAGCATACGACACCTTATCTTAAGAATGAGACTTATTTGGCTACCTTAGCTGCTTTTGATCAATCTGATCACGAAAAAGACCCGGATTCCCAAGCCCAGCAGATCTTATTCGATAGTTTGATGCAATTCAATAACCACCAACAAGTCACCTATTCCTATGTCATGCGTCCCTTTGAAGGCTACCAAGAAGTCCAACTCAAAGGAGGCTTCGATCAGGAACGACAATTATTCTATGAACAAGTCACCTATCCGGACCATCAACAATTGATTTATTATCAGCAAGGAACACTCCATACACTTTCTTCCTATGGGCCTGAGAATAGTTTTGAACAAGAAGGGTCAATACAAGAGATGATCCTTCCTCAAGCCTTATTCTTAGACTATTTAGTCACTTTCAAAGAGAGTCAAGATCTAGTTCTCAAGGACCAGGGTTCTAGCTATCAATTGGAAGGTGATTTGGGACAAGAATTTTCAACCTATCTCTTCGGTCATTGGACCGTGGAGGTAGACAAAGCAAGTCATCAAGTGGTCGCTTTACAAGTGAATCAAGCAGGAAATCTTGTCCTTGATATTCAACGGCTTGATTATTCAGACCAAGCAGGTCCGAGTGAACAAGAGATTGAGGATTTGGTGGGTAGTCTCTCGTGAGCGATAGAAGATGATGGACGACCACAAATTGATCATTATTTATAACTGGCCCTGGGGTCAGTTTTTTTGCCTAGATAGGATTGGTTGACCGTCATGATTGCATTTGTACTTACCCTTTAAGCATGATAGAATAAGGAATAGTTTAATTGAGGAGGGGCAAGTCATGACGCTTGAGAAGACGGTCTATATGAATCAACTCCTGTCCTATTATGGGACGCTTTTAACCGATAAGCAGGCCAGTGTCATGCAAGCCTACTATGAAGCGGATTATTCACTAGCCGAAATCGCGGAGAATTTGCAGATTAGTCGCCAAGCAGTCCATGATACCATCAGGCGTTCGGAAGAGGCTTTGAATCACTATGAGGACCAGCTCCAACTCAAGAAGAAGAGTGACCAGCGTTGGCAAGCTTTAGAAGAATTAACCCAACTCTTACAAGGACAAGAACAAGCCTTGCACCTGGTCCATCAATTAATTGAACTCGAACAATAAGCATAAAGGAGTCAGCCATGGCATTTGAAGGACTATCACAACGATTACAAGATTCAATCTCACAAGTCGGTAAGGGCGGCAAGATTACTGAGGCGGACCTTAAGCAGATGATGCGGGAAATCCGCTTAGCCTTATTAGAAGCGGACGTTAACTTCAAGGTCGTGAAGACCTTCGTCAAGCAAGTGAATGAACGAGCGCTGGGTTCGGAAGTGCTCCAGTCTTTATCACCCGCTCAACAAGTGGTTAAGATTGTCGATGAAGAATTAACCGAATTAATGGGGGGCGAACAAGTTCCCTTAAATCTTGCCACTCAACCACCGACGGTTATTATGATGGCGGGGTTACAAGGGGCAGGTAAGACCACGACGGTTGGTAAATTAGCCAATTATCTCAAAGAACAAGGACTCAAACGACCCCTCTTGGTAGCTGGAGACGTCTATCGTCCAGCAGCGATCGACCAACTAGAGACCATCGGTCGCCAGTTGAACTTTGAGGTCTTTAGTCAAGGAACGGATGTGAGTCCCGTTGAGATTGCCCGGCAAGCTCTAGAACGCGCCCGCATTCAAGGTAATGACGTGGTCTTGATCGATACGGCCGGGCGGTTACATGTCAATGAAGAATTGATGAATGAATTGAAGCAGATTAAAGCGGCCGTTCATCCGGATGAGATTCTTTTGACAGTGGATGCGATGACCGGTCAAGATGCGGTCAATGTCGCCCAGGCCTTTAATGATGCTTTAGATATCACTGGGGTTATTATTACCAAGCTAGACGGGGACACCCGGGGTGGGGCGGCCCTCTCCATTCGGTCCATCATTGATAAGCCGATCAAATTTACCGGTCAAGGAGAACAATTAAATGCCTTAGAACCCTTCCACCCGGACCGGATGTCTAGCCGGATTCTGGGTATGGGGGATATGATGACCCTGATCGAGAAGGCTCAGCAGGACTTTGATGAAGAAGAAGCTGCCAAGATGGCAGATAAGATTAAGGATGCTTCCTTTGACTTTAATGACTTTATTGACCAGATGGACCAAGTCCGTAAGATGGGTCCTTTGAAGGATCTTATCAAGATGATCCCTGGGATTAACAAGGTTCCTGGTATTCAGGACTTTAATATAGATGACAAGGATATGAACCGGATCAGGGCCGTCGTTCAATCGATGACACCTTATGAACGTACCCATCCTGATGAGATATCGCAAAGCCGGCGGCGCCGGATTGCTAGTGGGTGCGGTCAGACCTTGAATGAAGTCAACCAATTGATTAAACAATTCAATCAATCAAGAAATATGATGGCCCAGATGTCCAATGGGAAGATGAGTGGGATGAACAAGATGATGAACCAGATGCAGCAACAAGCAGGTGGGAAGTCTGGCATGCCTCAAATGCCAAATATGGGCAAGATGAAGTCGCCGCAACAATTAAAGAAGGAGCAAGAACAAAAGCAAATTGCCCGACTCTTAAAGAAGAAAAAGAAACGTAAATAAATTTTTTGAAGTGTAAAGCAAAAAAGCTTTACACTTCATTATTTTTCTGTTAGTATACTAAATTGTGAGATAACTAATGGAGGTGAATTGAATGGCAGTTAAGATGCGTTTAAGACGTTCAGGCGCTAAGAAGCGTCCTTTCTACCGGATCGTTGTAGCGGATTCTCGCTCACCACGTGATGGACGAATCATTGATAAGATCGGAACTTATAATCCAGTTGCAGATCCAGAAGAATTAGTGATCGAAGAAGAGAAAGCTCTTGAATGGTTAGCAAAGGGTGCACAACCTTCTGATACCGTTCGCAACTTATTATCTAGTCAAGGAATCATGCAAAAATTCCACGAATCAAAGCAAGCTAAATAGTCAAACAAGTGACAATGCATTAAGGATGTGTTCTCAATGAATGAACCGATTGAAAGTTTAATTCGCACGATGGTGACACCCTTAGTTGACCATCCCGATGATTTCCAGATTGAACGTCATGAGACAGAAGACTTTATGGAATACCATTTAATTCTTCATCCCGATGATGTCGGTCGAATCATTGGTAAGAAAGGGCGGGTGATCCGCGCAATTCGCACAATCGTTTACAGTGTGAAGGTGCGGGATATGAAGCGTCCTCGAATTGTGATTGCGGATGATTTGAATCAAGATGACGATGATAATGAAGAAGCATAAGCGCTCAGGTCAGTAGACCGTGAGCGGTCCTGCTTCTGCAGGAGTGAAGTAGCTGGTATACTTCGCTCTTTTTTAATTATGAGGCAAATAAGAAGGTATCGGGTCAATTAATATTGAGGAAATTGGTCATTTGACACCAAGAGGGTCGAGCTAGGGAGGAGAGGATTTAGGTGACTTTTTATCGGATTGCTAGAATTGTGAACACGTACGGGATCAAGGGGCAAGTGAAGGTACTCTTAGATACTGATTTCATCGAAGAGCGCTTTGCCAAGGGGAACCGGCTCTTTATTATTGAGGGGGACCGCCAGGTAGCTCAAGTGACAGTCGCTCACTTCAGACCGCAAAAGGGCGCCTATGTGGTGGACTTTGAAGAGTTTAATTCCATTAACCAAGTGGAGGCCTTTAAGGGGATGGAACTGGCCATTGACAACCAGGACCAGATGCCTTTAGAAGAAGGTTCCTACTACCACCACCAAATCATCGGCCTAGAAGTTTTTGATGAAGAAGGCCAAAAGGTCGGAGTCATTAAGGAGATTATGTCGCTACCGGCTAATGATGTCTGGGTGGTTAAACCGGCTCATGCTGGCAAGGAGATCTTACTCCCATTTATTGAAGATGTTGTTAAAGAAGTTGACCTGGACAACCAGCGTGTGGTGATTGAACGGATGGAGGGATTGATTGATGAAGATTGATATTTTGACCCTCTTCCCTGAAATGTTTGCGCCCATGGACCATTCGGTGATGAAGAATGCTCAGGATAAGGGTTTATTAGAATGGGCCTGCCATAATTTTCGTGATTTTGCCATTAACCGTCATGGCCATGTCGATGATTATCCCTATGGCGGTGGCGCTGGCATGCTCTTGCGGCCCGAACCGATTGTTCACTGTTTAGAGGCCATCCCTCATTATCAAGATGCCAGAGTCGTCCTAGTGGATCCTATTGGACAGCCTTTTAGTCAACAATTAGCCCAAGAATTAGCTCAGGAAGATCATTTGATCTTTATTTGTGGTCATTATGAAGGCTTTGATGAGCGGGTGCGCGCTTATGTTGATGACCAGGTGTCCTTGGGGGATTATGTCTTAACGAATGGGGAATTACCAACCATGGTCATGGTTGATGCGACGGTTCGTTTAATACCCGGAGTGGTGGGGAATGAGGAGTCCATTGTACATGAGTCCTTTCAAGTTCCATTATTAGAACATCCCCAATACACTCGTCCCTTAGAATTCCGTCAGCAGCTTGTTCCAGAGGTTCTGATGAGCGGTCATCATGCCAAGATTAGCCAGTGGCGCCATCGGGAGAGTTTGAGGCGGACCTACCTGTATCGACCAGACCTCTTGGAGGATTATGATCCTTCTCCTCAAGAGCGTGCCTGGCTTGAGGAATTTGCGGCTGAAGACCAGTCTCAGGATGCTGACGACTAACGGCATCTCAAATCTGAGAGAAGCTAGTGGGCCTCTGAAATTTAGCCTTTACATCTTATTATTTTCTAGTATAATGTTAAAAGTGGTCGTTTGACCTTAATAAAACGATATTCCGCTAAATAGAGATCTATTTAAGAATGTTTGTTAGGAGGAAAAGAATATGAGTCACTTAATCGATAAGATTACATCTGCTCAATTACGTAGCGATATCCCAGAATTTCGTCCTGGAGACAATGTTAAAGTTCACGCTTTGATTGTCGAAGGGGAACGGGAACGGGTACAAATCTTTGAAGGGCTTGTTATCAAGCGTCGTGGTGCTGGAATCAGCGAAACTTACACCGTTCGTAAGATCTCAAATGGTGTAGGGGTTGAGCGGACATTCCCAGTACATTCACCACGTGTAGCGAAGATCGAAGTCACTCGTCGTGGCCGTGTGCGTCGTGCGAAACTTTACTACATTCGCTCATTGGCTGGTAAAGCAGCTCGAATTCGTGAAATTGGTCATTAGAATTCAACAAAAAGGACTGACGAAAGTCAGTCCTTCTTTTTTTATAATCGATGTTAAATAGGGTTGACGGAAGTCTATTTCTTCTATAAAACCTATTAATTATAGAGCCAAAATACCATGCCTCAGCTCATTGTCAAGCCGTCACTAAAAAAGTAGAATAGCCTTAGATAGAACGTTAACCAGGTGGCTAACTTATACTTGAAATTTAC
>NZ_JH601133.1:1487504-1583604 GCF_000245795.1 Facklamia languida CCUG 37842
AAGCCGTCACTAAAAAAGTAGAATAGCCTTAGATAGAACGTTAACCAGGTGGCTAACTTATACTTGAAATTTACAATTGATTAAAGTTAAAATTAAAATAGATAAAATATTTAATAGAGTGACCCCAAATGGTAGGAATATAAAAGAACTAGCAGAAGTATGCTTAATTTTTTCCAGGAGTGTGAGTCATGAAAATCAAATTAGAAAATTTTACAAAAGAATTTAGGACAACTTGTTTATTTAAAAATCAAAATTTAGAAATTGATCTAAATAATGGAGAAGTAGCATTTATTACAGGAGAAAATGGATCAGGAAAATCAACTTTATTCAAAATCATCGCAGGAATATTGCACATTAATTCTGGAAAAATAGAAGTAGACCAAAATATTTCCTATGATAAATGGAGTAAAAATAATTGTTACTATATGCCTGCTTCTGAGAAAGGCCTAACCTATAAATTAACTGGCATTGAGAATATCAGATACTTGTGCTCTCTGAAAGGAAGGAGTTTTAAAGATACTTTAAATGATTTAACCTATTATGCTGATTTTTTTGGAGCGAATGAGTTCCTTAATAGAAAAGTAGAAGAAATGTCCACAGGTCAAAAAAGACTAGTTCATATTCTATCTGCATTAAGTAGCCCATGTTCAGTTATTTTATTAGATGAACCTACCATAGCTTTAGATGAAAGAAATATTAATATTCTAATTGAATTAATTAAAAATGAAAAAAAAAGATAAAAAGAAGAAATTTATTATGGTATCCCACGATCGATACTTCAGAGACAGATTTAATTCGGAAGTTTTTATTATTAGTAATAACACTATTAGAAGGGAGATTCATTATGAAAATAATTAATCTAGTAGTTAATTCAATGATAAATGACTTTAAGATCTTTTTCAGATATAAGAAATCATTGATATCTGATATTATTATATTTGTAAGCGTATATATTTGTATTTTAGTGTTTTCTGAAACTTCATCGTTTGCTGATTATTATAACCTTAGCTCGGATGGAGGACCAATTTTATTATTAATTGGGTATATATTTTGGTCATTCTCTAGCGTAGCTCTTGGGTTTTCTTCGGGTGTAATAAGTAGCGATGCACGAACAGGTATGTTAGAAGTTAAGTTACAAGGAATTCTTCCTTATTATCTACAGATTTTTCTTTCGGTAATGGTTTCCACAATTGAAACGATCATTATATTAGTGATAATCTCCATTTTTTCTGTATTGATTAATTTTATTAGTCTCTCAAGCTTATATTTTGTCATCGTTTCGATTGTATTATCAATTCCTTCGATTATAGGTATGTTTGGAATAGGATTGATATTAGGTGGATTATCATTGAAAGAAAAAAATATTGGTCAATTTGTTTCTATTATTTCCGCTATTCTATTGTTTTTATCTAACACATTAAATGTGAATTTATCAAAAATCATTTATATTATTCCATTTACTTCTGGTATAGATTTGATAAGAAAACTCTATTCTCAATCCTTTTTTGACACTAATTTATTTATCGTTAACCTTATTGTTTGTGGGGTTTGGTTAATAATAGGTGTGCTAACGTTTGAATATTTTCTTAATATTGAGAGGGCGCGAGGAAACTTTGATACTTTTTAAAAGAGTTTTTAAAAGATAATTTACGACTCAATAAAAACAAAATTTCTTAGGATTTTTTTATAAAAAATCAAAACCATTATTTCATAGATCAAATTGTTCATTTGAAAAAAATAAAAAGTATGTGATCATTGGAAGCTCAGGAAGTGGTAAATCAACTTTACTAAATATTATTGCCGGAAAAATTTCTGACTATTCAGGAAAAATATAATGGGATAATGTAGACTATTATAAAATTATGAAAAGAACTATACAAGATCAAATTATATTTATTGATCAGGACCCGTACATATTTAATGCTTCTATACGAGAAAATATAACGTTACTGGATTCATATAGTGAAAGAGAGATACAAGAAGTAATTTCTGCTGTTGGATTAGATTCGTGGGTTTCAAATCTTGAAGATGATATTGAAACCGTAATTAATCTCAATGCAAAAAATATTTCTGGAGGAGAAAAACAGCGGATTGCATTAGCTAGAGGTCTATTAAAGAATAAATCCATTTTATTGTTAGATGAACCTACATCTTCATTAGACGATAAGTCAGCTAGTGATATTGAAGAACTAATATTTAAGAATTCTAGTTTAACTGTTATTATGGTGACGCATCAACTTAGAGAATCTATTAGCCAATTGGCAGATGAAATAATAGAATTGGAATAGGTAGGTAAAGCAATGTGTAAAGACTACGGCATTTTACAATATGTTACTAGACATAATATAAGTCATATTGATAAGGTATATCGTATCACCAATAAAAATTATCAGTCCATCACACTTCATAATCGCTTCGATGAATCAATTGAAATTTTGTTGAATTTTGACGATGCTGATTGTTACGTTGGAGATTTTGTCGAGGTTGATCAAATTGATCATCGTTACCAAATCGTTCAAGTATTGAAAAGAGAGTCTGTCATTAGTAAAGCTGCTAGTACAGCACAAAAAAGTTTATCGTTTAATGATGAAGAGCAGATCATAGCGGCTAATGTCGATCAAATATTTATTTTAATCGCAGCAGATCAACGATTTACTTTATCGAAGTTCGAAAGATATTTACTAACTTTTAGTAATATGGTCAAAGATCTTAAGGTTATAATTTCTAAGTCGGATTATGCAGAAAATGCTGATACGATTGAAAGAACAATCGCTGAAATTTATCCACACATTAAAATATACCGTTCTTCGATCTTTGATAAGGAGGGAATATTAGCGATACAAAATTTATTCACACCTAATCAAACATCTGTTTTGTTAGGTTCTTCTGGCGCTGGTAAATCGACACTGATTAATTATCTTTTGGATGATAGCATCATGGAAACACAAGCTGTAAGAGAAGATGGAAAAGGAAAGCACACTACGACGGCTAGTAGACTTGTCTTTTTAAATCGAACTCAATCTTATGTTATTGATACTCCTGGCTTTAAGACTATCTCAACACACCGAGATATAGATGAGCAAATATTGTTTGATAAAATAACGGAATATGCCAAGCTTTGTAAGTTTAGTGATTGTACGCATAATGAAGAGCCTGGTTGTGCGATCCAACGTGCGATTGAAATAGGTGAACTCTCCAGACCAATGTATGAACGTTATTTAATAAGAAAAGACGAGAGAATGCGTTTTGAACGATTTCAAGAAAGTAAAAAGCGGAAAAGGCAAAAAAATAAACGTAGACATAAGATGAAAATTATTACTAACTATGGAATCTTTGAAGATGAATAAGTAATTGTATTCCAAGCAGGTTTTATAATTAATTGAGCCACTTCAAAAATAAAACTCCAATTTTTGGTGTTTACATCAATGATAGGGTTGACGGAAGTCTATTTCTTCCATCAACCCTATTATTTTTATGAGCTTTCTATTCGCCAAGGATATTATCAGGATAGGGGGGAAGACTCCTTCTTATGCTGTCGGCCTGGTGAGTGAGCTGGCGTCCGATATCTGTATCCAATACATAATAGCGGCGACTGCGTTCGGTGACAATGTACTGCTTAGGCTTAATATCCCGCTTAGCCTTGATCGCATCTTGGCGAGTGGTGAAGGGTTCATGGGCACAGATATAGATCTCGTGGGAGTTATCAACCAGGGTATATCCCGCAATCCCAGTGACCTTCTGGTAGGGTTTAGCCAGCCCGCCATCAATCACCAGCATCTTACCGTTGGCCTTGATAGGTTTCTCACCATCGGTGGCTTTAACGGGGGTGTGGCCGTTAATAATATAGCCACTCGGATCCACGCCGAATTCTTCCAGAATCTGGTAACAGAAGTCTTCCTCCTCACGCAGGGTATAATAGGGGCTTTGGATCTCCTTGTGGGTCTTCTTGTCCGCTAAGAAATACCGTTCAAAGGTCTTCATGGCGTGCTTACCAAAGAGCGGTGACCAAGGACCACACCAGAGATACCAGATTAGGTCTGTTTCGTAGTCTTCACTGATGCGACGGTTGACAAAGGAGGCCTTAATCGCCTGTTCAAACCGTTCCATGAGGGCTTTGCCTCGGTAGGTCACCCCTTGCAGGGTCACAGGGGCAAAATCCCCTCCTGGAGTGGTGGGCAAGCAACCATGGAAGAGTAAATTCTCATTATAGACCTTATATAAGGTTCCTTGGTCCGCCAAGAATTCCATATGCTTCGCTAGGGCATCTGAGCGTTGGAATTGGTTCAAGAGGTCTAATAAGACTAATTCTTCCCCTAAGGTTAATTCGAAGGGATGGTCGGGGTCGACTCGCTGGAAGCAGCCATTATGAATGGGGTAGGTTTGGCCGTCAATTTCGATCGTTGACTGGTCCGCCGACAACTTATCTAATAAGAGGCGCTGAGACATGCCAAATTCTGGTCGGCGCTGGATAATCTGACTTTCGACCTTAAATTGCATGATCGTAATCGCTTGGTGCATGAGGGTCACTTCCTCAACTTCTTGTGCAGTCAAGTCAGACAGGTCCCCTCTAGGATGGAAGGCAGGATTGTCTTGGTAATAGCGATAACCATACTTGGCCAAGCGGGAAAGGTCAATGCCATAATCTTTGAGTAATTGGATATTGCCATACCGCAGTTGGATGCGAATTACATTCGCCAAACAGGCAAGGGAACCGGCATAGGCGCCCATCCAGATGATGTCATGATTTCCTAATTGAATATCAATGGAAGGAATGGTCATCAACCGGTCCATAATCTTATCGGGATTGGGTCCCCGGTCATAAATATCTCCCAAGACATGGAGGTGGTCAACCACAAACCGTCGGATTAAGTTAGCTAAGGCCACCGCAAAATGATTGGCTAAGTGCAAGTCAATCACGGTATTGAAGATGGTGTGATAATAACGGAATTTATTGGTTTCTTCGTCGTATTGGTAAATCAGTTCTTCTAGAATATAGGCATAGGACTTGGGAAGGGCCTTGCGCACCTTGGACCGGGTATACTTACTGGAGACATGGCGGGTGACTTGGACGAGTTGGTCTAAGAGGGTCATCCACTCATCCTTGGTCTTCTCCGCATGGAGTAAAAGGTCTTCAGGATAATAGATATTAAAGCAGAGGTCCAACTTTTCTTCTTCAGATAGAATACCATCGAAGAGGTCATCCACCTTGATTCGAATTACCCCAGAACAATTTCGCAAGAGGTGGTCAAAGGCTTCAAATTCACCATGTAAATCGCTAATGAAATGCTCAGTCGCCTTTGGCAATTGCTTGATGGCTTCCAAGTTGATAATTTCAATCAAATCTTCAACAATTTGCTCTTGAGATTGGTAGTCCATTCATTATCCCATCACTTTCTATTCAATTTAATGTATCATTACCTATAAACTAGTGAACTTAAATCTCCTTGTCAATATCCTTTGTCAAAATAAAAACTTTTGTTATACTTACAACTGACAGTTCAAAAAATGAAATGGAGGACGCTCATGTCACAATTTAAAGAAAAATTCGAACAATTACTTAATGAGAAGAAATTACCCGCTAAATATCAAGAAATTCAAAAGGGGAACCATCTCTATCGTTTCCAATTTCGTGTCAGTAAAGAGAGGGTCTTAATTGTAGAATTGATCATTCAAGAAACCGATGAAGCGAACTTTGATGCGCAAATTATTTACCGTCATGTCCACATGTTGAGCGATTATAGCCGTCAA
Source organism: Facklamia languida CCUG 37842 (assembly GCF_000245795.1). Classification (GTDB taxonomy): domain Bacteria; phylum Bacillota; class Bacilli; order Lactobacillales; family Aerococcaceae; genus Facklamia; species Facklamia languida. The sequence continues at coordinate 1,493,253 of NZ_JH601133.1, forward strand.
CAACGTGCCTTAGAATTGATCAATGAACTTAACGGAGCCCGGACCGGTTATTACAGCCTGTACTTGGCTGGCGATGGGGAGATCTACCTACGTAACCTGATGCGTTCAACCCAAGATCCGCTTCCCCTTTATGAAACACTGGTAGTGGGGTCAAGCATTGCCCGTGGTTTGCAATCGACCTTTATTGAAGAGTTAGGGGTATCGGCTCCTATTAAATAGGTCAGCTAAAGGAGGACGGGCTGTGTTTGAAGAATATATACAAGAACGACCGCTAGTACATTTTATCTTTCAACTGGTTGTCGCCTTAGTTGCTGCTATTTGTATTGGGGTCGGCTTAAACTTCTTCTTAATTCCTGGCGATATCTTCTCTTCAGGAACGTCAGGGGTTGCACAAATTATTAATTTCTTCGCTGATCAAATCCCTTATATTGGCAGCTTCCTGACAGTGGGAAACCTCTTCTTCATTCTAAATGTTCCGATTATTATCTTGTCCTGGATGAAGTTGGGAAGGCAGTTTACCTTATTAACCATTGTCGTGGTTGTCTTATCGACCTTCGCAACTAATCTGATTCCTGTCCTAGAGATTACGGATAATCCCTTAATGAATGCCATTATGGGAGGCGTGATTTGTGGGATTGGCTCCGGTATCACCATTAAATTTGGGATGTCTTGCGGGGGGCTGGATGTTGTTTCGCTGGTCTTGGCGCGTATTAACGGGTCCAATGTAGGTGCCCTGGGCTTTGCCTTAAACTTATTGATTATCTTGGCCTCTGGCGTGCTCTTCGATTGGGAATATGCCCTCTATACCTTGATATCCATCTATGTCTTGGCCAAGGCGATTGATGGGATTCACACCAGTGAACAGCGGCACACAGCCTTTATTGTCACCAGCCAGACGGATGAGGTGATCAATGCGATCTTCAAGGCAATTGTGCGGGGTGTGACGATTCTGGAAGGGCAAGGCGGTTATCGTCGTGACAAGCGGGACGTCTTGATGGTGGTCATTAACCGGTATGAGATGTATGCTTTACAACAGGCTGTTAAGAGTGTGGATGAATTGGCCTTTATTAACTTTATGCCATCCACCCGCGTGGTCGGTCATTTCTTTAGCCGTGACCAACAAAAGGCCATGAAGAAGCAGATCAAGGTGGTCACCGACCAAGAACCGATCCAAGACCAGCCAGACAAAGACCAAGCACTCTGGTCAGGCCCGATGGACTTTGACCAATTATACGAACAATTAACAGATGAGGATTAGGGGATCTAGACGATCCCAGGATTTTCTGCTATCATATTGCTTGATCGAGCTCAATTTTCAGGCTCATTATCGAGGAATGGTCATCAGGAGCTGAGGGTTGTTTTCTCAGCTTCTTTTATTTTATTAGGAGGATACTATGAATCAAAAACAAGCCATCGTTGATTGTTTGAAGCCAGTCCTACAATCACATTTATCTGATGAAGCGATTCTTTCGCTAATTGAAGTGCCTAAGGAGTCGAGTCATGGGGACCTCGCTTTTCCAGTTTTCCAACTAGCCAAAGTCTTTCGCAAGGCGCCTAATCTGATCGCCCAAGAGATTGTGGACCAAGTGGATCCAGGAGCTTTTGCGGCGGTTCAAGCAGTAGGGCCCTATATTAATTTCAAGTTGAACCGATCTGCTCAGAGTCAGTCTATCTTGCAGGCAGTCCTTAAAGAAGGGGCGGACTATGGTCGTGATGACTCGGGGCAAGGGGGCAAGGTGCCGATTGACATGTCCTCGCCTAATATTGCCAAGCCCATGTCCATGGGGCATTTACGGTCAACTGTGATTGGGAATGCGATTGCCTTGATCTTAGACAAGGTCGGCTACCAGCCAATTAAGATCAACCACCTAGGGGACTGGGGGACACAATTTGGTAAACTGATTGTTGCTTACCAACTCTGGGGCGATGAAGCAGTTGTGAAGGCAGACCCCGTCAATGAATTAGTCAAGCTCTATGTGCGATTCCACGAGGAAGCGGACAAGAACCCTGAATTGAATGACCAAGGCCGTTTAGCTTTCAAACGACTAGAAGACGGTGACCCAGAGATGCACGCCCTTTGGACCTGGTTCAAGGATGAATCGATCAAGGAATTCAATGCGATCTATGACCTCTTAGGCATTGAATTTGATTCTGTCCGGGGGGAAGCTTTCTATAATGATAAGATGGAAGAGATTGTCGACCTCCTCGACCAAAAAGGGATCACAGAAGTGGATAATGGCGCTACTTTAGTCAAGTTAGATGAGTTAGACCTACCACCGGCCCTGATTAAGAAATCGGATGGTGCCACTCTCTATATGACGCGTGACTTAGCGACTGCTTATTTCCGTAAGCGGGAGTATGACTTTGTCAAATCTCTCTATGTGGTGGGGAATGAACAGAGTGTGCACTTCAAGCAATTGAAGGCGGTGCTGGCGAAGATGGGGAATGAATGGGCAGAAGCGATCGACCATATTGCCTTTGGCTTAATCACCTTGAATGGTAAGAAATTATCAACCCGTAAGGGCAAGATCGTCTTACTCGCAGATGTCTTGAACGAAGCCATCGACTTGGCTCAAAAGCAAATTGAGGCTAAGAATCCTGATCTGGCCAATGCCCAAGAAGTAGCCCGTCAAGTCGGGGTGGGCGCGGTCATGTTCCATGACTTGAAGACCGACCGTCTCAACAACTTCGACTTCAACTTGGAAGAAGTGGTTCAATTTGAAGGAGAGACTGGACCCTATGTTCAATATGCCCATGCACGGGCCCATTCGATCATCCGCAAGTATCCGGCAGAATTGGACCTCAGCCAGCCGCTCGTCATTGAAGATGATTATGGGTGGGAGATTATCAAGAAATTGGCAGACTTCTCCCGGACCATCCATCTTGCGGCAGATCGTTATGAACCTTCTGTGATTGCTAAGTATGCGATCAGTCTCGCCCAGACCTTCAACAAGTACTACGCCAATACCCGCGTCTTAGACCAAGATGACCAGATTAATGCTCGCATTGCCTTGGTCCAAGCAACCGCAATCGTCCTTAAGAATGCCTTAGCCCTCTTAGGGATTGAAGCTCCTGAAGAAATGTAAGATCCTATCAGTGGCGCTAGCCAGGTTCAACCTGTGTCTGATTGGCCAAATTTCATGAAAGATCAAAAGTAACAAATAACACCGATGATTCAACCCACAAAGGAGCGGAAGTCCTTGCCAGTGGTTGAAACGTCGGTGTTCTTGTTTGATGGATTTATTGAAGCGGCTGAGTTAAAGAATAATAATTGGGATAATAGTTACGCTATTAGCGAGATACGTGCATTTTAAGCATTTGGATCACCTTAACCTTTCTTAATATTATAAATATTGTGAGTTAATGACAATCCTAACACTCCTTTCGCTGAATAATTCACCAAATCCTTTCTTAACACAAATAAAATACCTAAGGGGCTCCCTTAGGTATGTGAGTTGATTATTTGATTAAGAATTGAACCAGATTTACAAGAAATCCGTGGTGATGAAGGCGTAAGGATCGTTAAGAAGCCCTCACAGTCAAGGGGATAAAGAGCTGGAAATAGGTCTTGAATGAACATCACCATTCGATCACTCCTTCCAGCTTGATTCCTTCCACACTTCTCTTTCAGTATAGCCAATCAGCTCAGCTAATGCAAAGCAAAAGGGTCAGATTTCTAAAGCGAAAGTTTCAATTAGAAAGCGGGCCAGGCCATCTTCATCATTCGTAAACTGTGTCTCATGGTCGGCAATCGCCTTGACAGAGTCGATCGCATTCTTCATCGCCACTCCATGGCCTGCATAATCGATCATCTCCAAGTCATTATCCTCATCACCAAAGCTATAAATATTGGCACGGGGAATATGATAGAAGTCCGCGATTGTTTTGACCCCGATCGCCTTATGGATGCCCGCGTGGACCACCTCTAAGACAGGATATTCGCCACCCCAGGTCCGAACCGATACATCGTCTCCATACTTGGCCAGGATCCTGGCTTGAATAGGAGCTTGGCATTCTTCGGAGGTGAAGAGGGTGAGCGCGATTGGGTTGTGGATGAGGCTCTGACGGGATAATTTCACATACTTGGCATCGTCCATTGGGTAATAGGGCGATTCTGGTAGTTTCATTGAGGATGTGTAGAGCTGATTGATCCCTTCCGCACAGATTAAGTCCACATCTAGTTCCTGGTGGTCTGCAAAGAGCTCTAAGGCAATTTCCCGGTCTAATTCCTTATGGTAGCTCGGGATCCAGTCGGGACGATTGGGGAAGTGGCAGTAAGCACCATTAAAGTTGACCATGGGGCTTTGGATTCCTAATTGGTGATAAATATCGATACTGGTTCGGTAGGGTCGACCGGTGACAATACAGACCATATGACCCAATTCGGACAGCTTGCGCAAGGTGCGTATCGTTAGAGATGAAAGTTGAGATTGGTTATTAAGGGTCGTGCCATCAAGATCGATGGCGATCAAATGCTGGTTCATCGTGTACCTCCTCGACAATTAAGTAAATTATATCAAAAAAAGTCCGATAAACAAGAATCAAGCCATTTGGTGATTTTCATGAAATCATGTAAAATAAAGGATGAAAGAGAGGCGATGACATGGATTTAACCAGAATGCGAGAGGCTAAGGACCTCAGTCCATTAGAAGAAGCCCTAGTTGAGCGTTTGACGACTGTCATTGATCCCGAATTAGGAATCGATTTGGTTAATTTAGGTCTAATCTATCGAGCCGATCTGACTCAAGAGGGGGTCTTGAAGGTGCTCATGACTTTAACCACCCCCATGTGTCCCTTGGCGGATGTATTGATTGAAGATTTAAACTTGGCTTTTGAAGACTTAGAGGAGGTCAAGGAGGTTGAGGTGACCTTAACCTTCGATCCGCCCTGGACCTTAGATAAATTATCCCGGTATGCCAAGATTGCCCTAGGGGTCTTTTAAGGAGTTCGAATGGGGCGCTGAACAGCCTGATCCTCTACCCAAGACCGATTAATAAGAGACGGAGTCGATCACTATCAAAGAGTATCGTATTAACCAGCAAACAGCTTTCCAGTGGATTGACCACCAGATATCCCTAACAGCGATGGCTAATCGCTATTGGAGTCAAGAGGTAACTCGGTTCTCTCTCAACCTCCTGCTGCAAGTGGATGCTAGTCTGATAGCAACGGATATCGCCACGGGTTTTCCCTACCTCTTAGCCATGAAGCGTAGGGAGCTAGAAGCGATCATTCATCAAAGCTTTAAGACTTATTTGGCAGACCGATCCAACCAGGTAGACCTGGACCAGGGAGTTCGGGAATTTCCCAAGCAGGTTAAGGAGACCTTGGCAGGCTATCTGGCTGGTCAACCATTGATTCAATTAGATTCAATTGAGTTTGATATTTCCTGGATGATTTAGAAAAAAAGATTGACCTTTTCTGACTAATGGACTATAATGAACCTAAGCTCGAAAGCGAGCTTTTCTTATCGAAAAAATTTTCTTGACCAAGTTTGACTATATACCCATAAGGAGTGATAAAATGATTGAAAAAATGACAACTACGATGCAAGAAGCATTGGGTCAAGCCCAGCAGATTGCGATGACCCGTCACCATCAAGCCATTGACATTCCTCACCTTTGGTTGGTCTTTATCCAAAGCGACCATTTCGCAGGAAAGTTATATGAGGCCTTAGGCCTTGACCGGGCAGCCTTTCAGGCAGTGATTGAAGCTGAAATTGACAAGATCAGCCAGGTGACAGGTTCGAATGTCCAGTACGGTCAACAATTCAGTCAGCGATTAAACCAACTGATCGCTGATGCCAGCCAAATTGCACAAGACTTTGGAGATGACTACCTGTCAACAGAAGTTTTTCTCCTTGCCCTCTATCAACAAAAGGGCAATCCACTCACAAAGTGGCTGAATGACCATGGTTTGACACAAGCCCAATTACAAGCAAAAATTGACCAAATGAGAGGAGGAGAGCGTGTGACTTCACAAAATCAAGAAGAAACTTATGAATCTTTACAGAAGTACGCTACTAATTTAAATGAAGCGGTTAAGAATAACCAGCTCGATCCCGTGATTGGACGGGATGAAGAAATTCGGGACGTCATCCGGATTCTTTCGCGTAAGACTAAGAATAACCCTATTCTTATTGGGGAACCTGGGGTCGGTAAAACAGCGATTGTGGAGGGCTTGGCCCATCGGATTGTTCGCAAGGATGTTCCCGAGAATTTAAAGAATAAACAAATTTACTCACTGGACATGGGGGCCTTAATTGCTGGAGCCAAGTACCGGGGGGAATTTGAGGAGCGGTTTAAGGCAGTCCTCAAGGAAGTCAAACAAGCGGATGGACAAATCTTACTCTTTATTGATGAAATTCATACCATCGTTGGTGCAGGTAAGACCGAAGGGTCCATGGATGCCGGCAACTTACTCAAGCCCATGTTGGCCCGAGGGGAATTGCATTGTATTGGGGCTACTACCTTGGATGAATATCGGGAGAATATTGAGAAAGACAAGGCCTTAGAGCGTCGCTTCCAGAAAGTGCTGGTGCAAGAACCGACAGTCGAAGATACCATCTCGATTCTACGGGGCTTGAAGGAACGCTATGAGATCCACCATGGTGTCAATATCCATGATAATGCCTTGGTGGCTGCAGCCACTTTGTCCAATCGTTACATTACCGATCGTTTCTTGCCCGACAAGGCGATTGACTTAATTGATGAGGCTTCAGCGACAATTAAGGTTGAGATGAATTCCATGCCAACTGAAATGGATGCGGTCAACCGTCGCTTGATGCAATTAGAGATTGAAGAAGCGGCCTTGAAGAAGGAAAGTGACGAGGCTTCCAAGAAGCGGTTGGAGAATTTGCAGGAAGAATTAAAAGAGATCCGCCAAGAAGCCAATGAATTGAAGATGCGGTGGGAGATCGAGAAGGAAGCGGCAGGGGCTTTGCGCCACAAACGGGAAGAACTTGACCAAGCCCGTCACCAATTGGAAGAAGCGGAGAGCAATTATGACCTGGAAACAGCCGCCCGCTTACGCCATGGAGAAATTCCGCAGTTAGAACAAGAATTGAAGCAGCTCGAGAACCAAGCCCAGGAGACCTTGGACCATCAAGCCGATCGCTTGACTCAAGAGAGTGTAACGGAAGTGGAGATTGCCAAAGTAGTCGAACGTTTAACCGGAATTCCAGTCAACCGCTTGGTTGAAGGGGAAAGGGCTAAGTTGATGAATTTAGGCGCGACCCTTCATAAACGCGTCATTGGTCAAGATGAGGCGGTCGACAAGGTCAGTGAAGCCGTCCTACGTTCCAGAGCAGGACTGCAGGATCCATCCAAACCCATTGGTTCCTTCCTCTTCTTAGGACCCACTGGGGTTGGTAAGACAGAATTAGCCAAGTCATTGGCAGAAGTCCTCTTTGATGATGAGAACCACATGGTTCGAATTGACATGTCAGAATATATGGAGAAACATACGGTCTCAAGGTTAGTCGGAGCGCCTCCAGGTTACATTGGCTATGAAGAAGGCGGTCAATTGACTGAAGCTGTAAGACGCAGCCCTTATTCAATCGTCTTACTAGATGAGATTGAAAAGGCTCACCCAGATGTCTTCAATATTCTCTTACAAGTCTTAGATGATGGGCGCTTGACCGATTCTAAGGGTCGGGTGGTCGACTTCAAGAATACAGTCTTGATCATGACGTCCAATATTGGGTCACACCTCTTATTAGAAGGAGTCCAACCGGATGGTCAGATTGCGGAGGAGACTAGCCATGCAGTCATGCGGGCCTTGAACACCCACTTCAAGCCAGAGTTCCTCAATCGGATTGATGATATTGTGCTCTTCAAGCCATTGACTCGCGACAATCTCAAGGGAATTGTCGATAAGTTCTTAGTTTCCTTACGGCGCCGCCTACATGATCAGGCCATCGACCTCGTCCTCACTGATCAAGCCATCGCTTGGTTGGCTGAGAATGGGTATGACCCCGTTTATGGGGCAAGACCACTTTTACGCTTTATCACCAAAGAGTTGGAGACACCAATTGCCAAGGAGATAATTGCCGGTCACCTTCTACCTGACTCAACCTTGAAGGTTGATCTAAAGGACGACCAGTTAGTCTTTGAAGTTGAATAAAGGAACCAGATCAAATGGTCCCACTCATACCTTAAAATCATTGAACCGAATCCTAGACCCAGATATGATGCATTATCTGATTGGTCTAGGGTTCTTTTTTGTCTTGTTCTGACAAAGGATTTATCGGTCCGCTTCACGTAAAGATAGGGTTCCTTGGATCTTAAAGACTTATTAAGAGTCATTCGAATTGGTTTGTGGTAAACTGATGATAATCAACGATTGGAGTGACTTTATGAGACGAATGGAAAGGCTCGACAAAATTGTCGTTCGTTACATCTTATTAATTGCCGTTCTGGCCTTGGCAGTCTTTAATTATGAATTGATTATTCAATGGGTTGGGAAGATCTGGCGCGTTCTGATGCCGATCCTTGTTGGTGGTGTGATCGCCTTTATCTTGAACATCCCCATGTATCATTATGAGAAATTATTCTTTCCCCAATCCAATTCCAAGTATGTGAAGGCCCTACGACGACCTGTCGCGATTTTCTTGTCCTTATTGACGATTACGATTGTCATCTTACTTGTGACAGGATTGGTCCTTCCTCAGATTTATAATGTCATCACAGAGGCTTTGGCAGCAGTGCCCTTATTAGGCGAACGTTTTCAAGAAGGGATCAACCACTTGCAGAATGTCCTGCCAGAAGAATCAAGTGAATATAGTCGGCTCTTTCAGATTAATTGGAATGAGGCGATATCGAATATCCGCAACTGGGCCAATACCTTGGTGGGGGGCATCTTGAATACCACGCTTTCAACAGTTGGGTCACTGGCGAGTTTTGTGGTTAATGGGGTCTTATCCTTAATCTTCTCCTTCTACCTCTTAATGTCTAAGGAGCACTTGCTGGATCAATTCTTGCGGGTTCTGACCACCTACACTTCTAAGGCGACGACCCGCCGTATCTTATACGTCTTAACCACCCTTGATGATGCTTTCAAGCATTTTCTAACTGCGGAAGTCATCGATGCAACTATTCTGGGGACCTTGGTAACACTGGGGATGTGGCTCTTCCGCTTCCCTTATCCGGGTATGATTGGCGCTTTGACCGGGGTTTTGGCTTTAATTCCCATGTTGGGAGCCTATCTCTCGGGGGCAATCGGGATGATCTTAATTTCAGCCCATTCCATTCCGCAAGCCCTTTGGTTCTTAGTTTTTATGATCTGTGTCCAACAATTTGAGGGTAACGTTATCTATCCACGGATTGTTGGCAATTCACTCGGTTTACCCGGCATGTGGGTTCTGTTTGCGGTCACCGTTGGAGGTGGGCTATTCGGTATCCCTGGTATGCTGATTGGGGTGCCCTTGGCTTCAGCCGTCTACAAGATTGTTCGTCGAGATATCTTGGACCGTGAGCGTCATGATTTTAAGAACCGCCGCGCCTTGATCTTGAATGCACGCAAAGATTCCTTTAAACAGATCTCAGACGATTTAGACCAGGCCCACCTTGAAGGGCAATCGTCCCTTGATTGAATTTCTGGTAGGACGCAGTCGCAGATTCAAAGGAAAGAAAGGAGGGTGTCGAATTGAATTTTGTATTGTTAGCGGGTGTGGCCTTGGTGGTCATCGCCTTATTTTCTAGATATTCTTGGGTCTTTTTGCTGCTAGCTAGTCTAGCCTTTGCCTTTTATTTCGGGATTGACCAGGACAACCTCATGACCCTGTTACTTTTTTTAATCGGAATGGGCTTGATCTTGGTTGAATTTTATGTGCCGGACTTTGGTTTGGCTGGATTATTGGGGGCAGGGGCCAGCCTCTTGGCCTTATGGTTTAAGATTGGTGAGGTTCGACCGGTAATGCTTTTAGTGCTTGCCAGCTTAGTTCTGATCGTTGTTTTAGCGGGACTTCTACTTAAACTTGGCTTTTCCTTGGCCATCAGTCCCAACTTCGTCCTGAACAAAGCGATCGATGAGAAGGCCAGTTCGGATGGCCGTGAGGATTTACAAGACCTAGTGGGACATAGAGGGCAAGTGCTTGCCGATTTACGTCCCGTTGGCAAGATCCGCGTAAATGACCGGACTTATGATGCTTATAGTCAAGACCAAATGTTAGTAACCGGGAGTGAAATCCTGGTGACGGAAGTTGTGCGCAATAAGATTTATGTAAGGAGTGTTGAGGATGAATAATCATCTATTTTCAAGTTACGGAAACGATTCAACCTATCTCATAACAGGTATCATTATCTTTTTGGCAATCATTGTGATTGCGCTCTTTCTAAGGTTTGTGCCAATCGGCTTATGGATTACCGCCTATTTCTCTGGGGCCAAGGTTTCGATTGGTGACCTAGCGGGAATGCGTCTAAGACGGGTGGAACCGGTTAAGATTGTTAATCCTTTGATTAAGGCCACGAAGGCGGGGGTCCCTGTTAAGACCGACCAATTAGAGGCCCACTACCTAGCAGGTGGCAATGTTAACCTGGTGGTGGATGCCTTGATTGCGGCCCAACGTGCCAATATTGACCTGGAATTTGAACAAGCAGCAGCCATCGACCTAGCGGGACGGAATGTCTTCGAAGCGGTTCAAGTATCGGTAAACCCGAAAGTCATTGAGACTCCTATCATTGCAGGGGTCGCAATGGACGGGATTGAAGTTAAGGCCAAGGCCAAGGTAACTGTTCGTGCGAATATAGAACGCTTAGTCGGTGGGGCAGGTGAAGAAACGATCATCGCCCGGGTCGGTGAAGGGATTGTAACGACTGTCGGTTCTGCTACCAAGCACTCGATTGTCCTTGAAAATCCTGATTCGATCTCCCAAACGATATTGCGCAAGGGGCTGGATTCCGGAACTGCTTTTGAGATCTTATCGATTGATATCGCCGATGTCGATGTCGGCCGGAATATCGGAGCCAAGCTTCAAGCGGACCAGGCCGAAGCCGACAAGAAGATTGCCCAAGCCAAGGCTGAGGAACGTCGAGCCGTTGCGATTGCGGTTGAGCAAGAGAATGTGGCTGAAGTTCAACGGATGCGGGCCAAGGTAGTTGAAGCCGAATCTCAAGTGCCTCTAGCGGTGGCAGAAGCCTTCCGTCAGGGCAACCTGGGAATTATGGACTACTACAAATTAGAGAATGTCCAAGCCGATTCAAAGATGCGACAAGCGATTGCGGAAGACGAGACCAGTGTACTAGATAGTGAGTGATGACAATGGAATTCATTCAATATTTAGTCATTGTCTTCATCATCTATCGGTTCATTAATCGCTGGTCCAAAGTATTAGTGGATAAGAATCGACATGCATCGGACGACTCCAAGACTTCTGAACTAGACCCCTATCAAGGTCAACGAAATCGTAACCGCCAAGCTGCCAGAAAGAAGCAAGACACTCAAGCACTGGAAGAAGAATTAAGGGCCAAGTTACTGACCAACCTGACCATTCTCCTTTCTAATCTATCGAGGCGGAATGAGAGAAAGGAAGACCATTCACGTCAGACCCGTTCGCTCGACCAAGACCTCTTAGAAGAGACCTGGGCTCATTCTCAGTCGAATTCGTCCACTAGCAGTCGGTCGGTTATTCGCTCAGACCGGTTTCCTCAACCGCCTCAGGAAGCGAATCAGAAGCGAAGACGATCTGGCCTCCAGGGTAGACGCCATATGAATCAAGAGAAAGTGAGACCGCAATCCTCTAAGCGGAAAGTGTCCCGGTCTTCACTCAAACAAGCCGTGGTCTGGTCCGAAATTCTCCAGCCTCCCAAGTCGCTCCGGTAACCACAAGGCATCTGAGTGGGGTCTGCTTCATTTAAGCCTTAATGTCAAAGAAGGAGGATCCAAATGGCATCCGTATTTGATTACTTAAATAAACAGGGGCAAGAACCCCTGACTCGCTTGAGTCTAAATGAAGTGGATATCCTGCTTTTAACGGAAGCGACCTATATGATGAGCCAGCAAACGACCCGTGATCTGCCTGAGCCGTATACTTTACGCGCTTTTTATGACCACTTACAGGTCCACTACCCTTATTTTTCCAAGCAGAATCCCTTCCTCATTACCGAGAATCGACTGAAGACCTTGAACTTATTAGCCCAAAGCCTACGCTATGGCCAGCTGGAGCTGGAGCACTTAGAAGAGGTGATCGATAGTCGCGCCCAGCTGCAATTCTCAGCGGTGACTTACCGGTTGGATGCTAACTGTCGTTTAATTGTCTATAAGGGAACAGATGATACCCTGGTGGGTTGGAAGGAAGATTTTAACCTGTCCTATCAAGCCGTGATACCCGCTCAACTGGAGGCTCTGGCTTATTTTATTGATCGCTATGACCAGGAGGGGGAGGTTGACTATCTCTTATCTGGCCATTCCAAAGGGGGCAACTTAGCCATCTATGCGGGCATGGAAGCCGAATTTAAGCAATGGGCTCGGTTTAAGGCCATTTATTCCTTCGATGCGCCAGGCTTTCAAAAAGACATCCTCGATCGTTGGGCGAGGAGTGTTCCACCAGCTGGTCGGATCCACCAGTATATGCCGCAAAATGCGGTAGTGGGGCAGATCCTATATCCCCTTACCCAACCACAAGTTGTAGAAAGCACGGCTTTTCGTCTGCTCCAGCATGATACCCTGACCTGGTTGGTGGACCAAGACCGCTTGTCCAAGCTCCAGGCCACGAGTCCTGAAAGTGACTTTGCCCGAGCCAGTATGGCGGCTTGGATAGAAGAGACGAGTCCACAGAACCGACATGCCTTCTTTTCTTTATTCTTTAAACTCTTGGACCAATGCGGCCTGCGCTCACTCAATGATCTCAGTGGCCATTATGGTTCTTTTATCACAGCCTTTCTGGATCGGCTTCACCAGCTTCCCAGTGACCAGCGTCAGGTCTTAGCGACCAATATTGAATTCTTTATGACCCACTATCGCAGCCAGGCGGTCCAGCACCGGCGGTTTAAACAAAGAGAATTCTTTGATCGGCTAGTTCAAGGCGTCCGAGAGATTCGCTTACTTAAGTAAATTAATATTAGGAAAATCGATTCAGTTACAGACCACCCTCTAGCTAAAAGAGCCAAGAGGGTGGTTTTTTCTATGAGTGATCATTAAGGGGAAGGTTTTTAATTATTTATGGAAAGTTAACTTGACATTATAGGTGGCAAGACTTATACTAAATGTAAAGCTAGCTTAACATTATAAGGAGATGGTTTGATGTGAAGAATAGACTGGAGGAAATCAGAAAGCAGCAGAATATTACGCAAGAGGAATTAGCTTCCATTCTTGAAGTGTCACGGCAGACAATCGGGTCGCTAGAAAATGGGAGGTACAATCCTTCGATCCTTTTAGCCTTCAAAATTGCCAGGTATTTTAATTTAAGGATTGAGGATATTTTTATCGATGAGGAGGAGTAACATGAAAGACAATAAAATTTGGTATTTAGGTTATGTGGTTGCACTCGCGAGTTTGATTGCCTTGTTTTTTGTAAAGAAAAATGAGGTTATGATGATTATTCTGACGGCTGTTTTTGCGGTTAGTCTATCGGTTACGAATGTGAAGATTCTCCATCATAAGATGTTGGCCAAGGATCAAAACTATCGAATTAGTCACAATGATGAGCGAAATGAAAAGATTCGCGACAAGGTCAATGCCAGTATGTCCGCTATTTTAATTCTCCTAATGGGGGCTGTCGCGATCGTGTGTATCGCGACCAAGGCTTATCTTCCAGCCATATTGTTAGCGGTTGGTCTGGCGGCTTATCCGGCGATTAGCTATTTTGTGAATCGTTATTATGAACATAAATATTAAGCGGTCACTGATCGATATTTACTTAACTTTGAGTCTTTCAAACGTGCTTCAAAGGAGCCTGCCCACTTTTCATCACTAGGCCTGGGGCCTTGGTGATTCTGCAGGGCATAAGTGGCTTGTGGCAAATCGATCAATGGCTGGGGACCATCCTTCAAAGGGGCCGAGTGGCAGAAGTTTGGGCAAGCTTGTGTTGGAGGGTGGTTCCCTTTAATCATGTTTTAGAGTCACCTTCTTAATGGCTTACCATGGTATTCATGCTGAAATGCTATTGGTTTGTCGCTGATTTTTGCTTGATCTAATCATGAGGCATTCATAATTCATGGAAATAGACAAATAGACCTTGTTATTTGTGAATGTATCTTGTATACTTATGAGCGGTGCTAAAAGCATCAATTCACACAATAATAGATATCCGTCAGGGTGCTTTCTCACGGGAGTCTGGGGGATAGAGGATATTATTGGAGGAAATAAAAACCAAAAGGAGAATATATATGGCAGTTATTTCAATGAAACAATTGTTAGAAGCTGGTGTCCACTTTGGTCACCAAACACGTCGTTGGAACCCTAAGATGAAACGCTACATTTTCACTGAACGGAATGGTATCTACATCATTGACTTGCAAAAGACAGTGAAATTAGTCGATGAAGCCTACAATGTGATCCGTGATACGGTTGCAGACGGTGGCGTGGTCCTCTTTGTCGGAACTAAGAAGCAAGCGCAACAAGCGATTGAAGAGCAGGCAGAGCGTTGCGGTCAATACTATATCAACCATCGTTGGTTAGGTGGCCTTTTAACGAACTGGGAAACAATCCAAGGACGTATCCGTCGTTTGAAATCCCTAGAACAAATGGAAGTGGACGGAACATTTGATGTTCTTCCTAAGAAAGAAGTCGTTGAATTACGTAAAGAGTGGGACCGTCTTGAGAAATTCTTAGGTGGTATCAAAGATATGCCAAGAATTCCAGATGTGATCTTCATCGTAGACCCACGTAAAGAACGGATTGCGGTCCAAGAAGCACGTAAATTAAATATCCCAATCGTCGCAATGGTTGATACAAACTGTGACCCAGATGAGATTGATTATGTCATTCCAGCGAATGATGATGCGATTCGTGCCATCAAGTTGATTACTCAAGCAATGGCAGAAGCAGTGATCGAAAGCAATCAGGGACAAATCGACGTTGATGCGGAAGTTTCTGAAAAAGACGACAAAGAATTCTTCGATAACCTTTTCGATAACAAGGAAGAAAAAGAAGAAGCTGAAGCAGATTCAGCAGACGAAGAATAATTCTATTTATAATGATACGCAAGCTGTCTTAAGTTGCTCTGGCATGTTTAAGACAGCTTTTTTAGAAAAGTGGTTCTTTTTTTACTTTTGCTAGTTGGACAATTTTGATATACTAGGGAAGGTAATCAACCAAAGCAAGACATTCCAAGGAGGATTTATACAATGGCAAATATTAGTGCAAAGCAAGTTAAAGAATTAAGAGATATGACCGGTGTTGGGATGATGGATGCTAAGAAAGCCTTAGTTGAAGTGGATGGCGATATCGAAAAAGCGGTTGACATCCTACGTGAAAAAGGTCTCGCTAAGGCTGCTAAGAAGGCTGACCGGATTGCAGCTGAAGGATTAACAGCAAGCTATATCGATGGCAATGTAGCCGCATTGGTTGAAATTAACTCTGAGACAGACTTTGTGGCTAAGAATGATAAATTTGTTAACTTAGTCAATGGAATTGCTGAAGCAGTCGCTAAAGCACAACCTAAGACGATGGAAGAAGCCTTGGCTGTTGAGTTTGATGGCAAAACAATCGACAATGCTGTGATCGAAGCTACCCAAGTAATCGGTGAGAAGATTTCATTCCGTCGCTTCGCTTTATTGAACAAGACAGATGCCGATGTCTTTGGTGAATATGCTCACCAAGGCGGACGGATTGGTGTCGTGACGATTATTGCGGATTCAGATAACCAAGAAGTGGCGCGCGATGTGGCAATGCACGTTGCAGCGATCAATCCTAAATATTTGAAGCGTGAAGATGTTGCAGCTGAAGAAGTTGAACGTGAAGAAGCCGTTCAAAGAGAATTAACCCTTAACGAAGGCAAACCTGAACACATCGTTGACAAGATTGTGTCAGGCCGGATGGATAAGTTCTATGGTGAAATCTGCTTGAATGAACAAGCATTCGTTAAAGATGGTGACCAAAAGGTAGCGGACTATGTAAAATCAGCCGGTGGACACATTACCGATTATGTTCGCTTCGAAGTAGGAGAAGGTTTAGAGAAACGTTCCGATAACTTTGCAGATGAAGTTGCAGCTCAAATGAAATAATCGCATTGAACAACTAGCTGCCCCAGTTTTGGCTGGGGCTTTTTTTAAAAGCGAAATGGAAGGAAGGGTATGAGATGGCTCAAGCAAAGTATAATCGCATTGTCCTGAAATTAAGTGGGGAAGCCTTGGCTGGAAGTAAGGGCTTTGGGATTGATCCCCAGACGGTTAAGTTGATCACACAGGAAGTCAAGGAAGTCTATGAATTAGGTACTGAGATTGCCATTGTTGTCGGTGGTGGCAATATCTGGCGCGGCTCAATTGGAGCTGAGATGGGAATGGAAAGGGCCCAAGCCGACTATATGGGCATGTTGGCGACGGTTATGAATGCCTTAGCTCTACAAGATGCCCTCGAGAATTTAGATGTCCCTTCACGGGTTCAAACCTCGATTGAAATGCGGGCAGTGGCTGAACCCTATATTCGCCGCAAGGCCATCCGTCACCTTCAAAAGCAACGAGTTGTGATCTTCGCAGGTGGAACGGGAAACCCTTATTTCACTACGGACACGACGGCAGCCTTAAGGGCAGCAGAGATCGAGGCGGATGTGATCCTTATGGCCAAGAATAATGTCGATGGGGTCTATAGTGCTGATCCGAAGTTAGATGAATCAGCCGTCAAGTATGACAACCTGACCCACTTAGATGTGATTGCCAAAGGACTCAAGGTGATGGATTCAACCGCTTCATCACTCAGCATGGATAATAACATTCCTTTAGTGGTCTTTAACCTGAGCGAACCTGGGAATATTAAACGGGTCGTTCTGGGTGAAAATATTGGAACAACAGTCGATAATCAACCCTCTTAATCACCAATTACACGCTAGCAAGCTTTATGCTATAATAAAGAAAATGTTACCAGGAGGAAGAATATGGCGGCAGACAATGTGTTAAAAGATACGAAGGGCCGGATGCAGAAATCAATCGAGGCCTTTCAAAGAGAATTGGGAACAATCCGAGCAGGGGTCGCTAATGCGAGTATCCTTGACCGGGTGTCGGTTGAATACTATGGAGCGGAAACGCCCCTCAACCAACTGGCTTCAATTACGATTCCTGAACCAAGAATGCTGATGATCTCACCTTATGATAAGAGCTCCTTACAAAATATTGAAAAAGGTATCTTGATGAGTGATGTGGGCATCACCCCCACCAATGATGGGGAAGTCATTCGCTTGGTCATTCCAGCCCTCACCAAAGAGCGACGGGAAGATCTGGTTAAGGTTGTGGGCAAGGAGCAAGAGAATGCTAAGATTGCGATCCGTAATATCCGTCGCGATGCGATTGATTCTGTTAAGAAGTTAGAAAAAGCTAAAGAAATTACAGAAGATGACGTTAAGCGCTATGAGAAGGATATTCAACAATTAACCGATGATTCAACCAAGGAAATTGACCGTCTCACCAGTCTGAAAGAAGAAGAAATTCGCACGAACTAAGCGTATTTTACGTTTCCTGCCCTTGAAACTGATTGGGGCAGGAGTTTTTTGCTTTAAAAGATTTTTGCTTGTCCCTCATTTCTGCTATAATTAAAGGGATATCGAGAATTAAAGGAGTAGACTATGCAAGACACAAGGACCGATCGACCTCACCATGTCGCCATTATTATGGACGGAAATGGCCGCTGGGCTAAGAAACGGCACATGCCCCGGGTCTTTGGCCATAAGAAAGGGGTCGAAACCCTCAAGAAAATCACCATCCGCGCCCATGAGTTAGGCATTAAAGTCTTAACGGTCTATGCCTTTTCGACTGAGAACTGGTCGCGACCTGAAGAGGAAGTCAACTTTCTCATGAAGTTACCTAAGGAATTCTTTGATTCCTTCTTACCCGAATTAATAAAGCATAATGTACGCGTGATAACTATTGGCAACCCCAGCCGTCTACCTCAAGAGACTCAGGCCTTGATGCAAGAGGGCTTAGACCGAACGGCAGCTAATACAGGCATGATCTTAAATATTGCCCTGAATTATGGGGGCCGGCAAGAATTGGTTCATGCCAGCCAAGCAATTGCTCAACAAGTCCTTGAAGGTCAACTAGACCCATCAGCCATTGATGAGGACCTCTTGTCCCAGTATTTGATGACCCATCCTTTAGGGGATTACCAAGACCCCGACTTGATGATTCGCACGAGTGGGGAGTTACGACTAAGTAATTTCTTGTTGTGGCAGTTGGCTTACAGTGAGTTTTATTTTACCGATGTTCTTTGGCCGGACTTCACACCGGCAGAATTTGACCAGGCAATTGAGGCCTATCAGAAGCGTCAGCGACGCTATGGAAAAGTCTAATAAAGAAGGGAGGATCGTCATGAGACAACGGATTTTGACTGCCGCTTTGGCTTTAGCTGTCTTTGTCCCTTTCATGATTAAGGGAGGCGCTTGGTTTGCTTGGCTGATTTTTATTTTAGGAGCCATTGGCTTGTATGAGTTGGCAAGAATGAAGCAAGTGCCTTATCTGAGCGAGGTAGGCATTGTATCGACCATTGCCATTATGTCGATCATCTTGCCTGAGCGCTATTTTGACCAGATTTTACCGATGATGAACCCTGTGGGCTTGTTCTTTATTTGTGGCATGGTCTTGCTGGTGTTGACTGTTTATCGCTATGACCGGTTTAACTTCGTCGATGCAGCCACCTTGATCTTTGGGGTCTTGTATATCGGAGTCGGTATGCGGTTCTTAATTGAGATTCGTGACCTGGGGCTTGAGAATATTTTTTACCTGTTTATCGTGATTTGGTCGACCGACTCAGGGGCCTATCTGGTTGGCAAACGATATGGTCATTATCAACTGGCCGGTCATATCAGTCCTAAGAAGACGATTGAAGGAGCCCTGGGCGGGATTGTGACGGCCTTAATTACGACGAGTCTCTATGCGACCTTTGTTAACCTCGATATTCGCTATGGACATTCGCTGGCTGTTTTGACCGTCTTAATATCCTTAGCGGGTCAACTGGGGGACCTGGTGGAATCGGCCTTTAAGCGGTACTTCCAAGTCAAAGATTCCGGGAATCTCCTGCCGGGACATGGTGGCGTTCTCGACCGCTTTGATTCATCGATTTTTGCGAGTATTTTATTTATGGTATGGCAGGGTATTACGAATTTTAATTAGAGGAATGGAGCAAGTGGATGTTAAAGACAATCGTAATCTTTTTAATTATCTTTTCGATCATTGTGGTATTTCATGAATTAGGCCATCTTTATTGGGCCAAGAAGGCTGGGATTTTGGTGCGCGAATTTTCCCTTGGGATGGGACCAAAGTTGTTTGCTAAGCAGGCTCAAGATGGCACGACTTATACCATCCGAATGTTGCCGATGGGGGGCTATGTCCGCCTGGCCGGTTTAGGTGAAGAAGAGCAGATTCAACCTGGTCAATCGCTGGGGCTTTTATTGGATGACCAGGACCAGGTTGTCCGGATTAATTTGAGCAATAAGTCCTACGACCTGGCGGAATTACCCGTCCGAGTGGACCAGGTCGACCTGGTGGATGAGATGACCCTGACCGCTTATGAGGCCAATCAAGAAGATCCGAAGACTTTTAAGGTTTCCCGTCAGGCAGAAATTATCGAGGAAGATGGGACGATCTTGAAGGTTGCCCCCATTGAGACCCGATATGAGTCGGTCTCTGTTTGGCGCAAGATGCTGACCAACTTTGGTGGCCCCTTGAATAACTTTATCCTTTCAATTGTGGCCTTTGCGATCGTTGGCTTCATGTTACCTGGTGTGCCAACCTATTCGAATCAAATTGACGTCCTAGAAGACACACCCGCTGCCCAAGCCGGCCTTGAGCAGGGCGACCGAATCCTGGCGGTGAATGGCCAGGAGGTCAAGGATTGGAACCAATTGATTGCCGCCTTAGAAGCGGTCGACCAAGACCAGACGGATTTGACCATTGACAGGCAGGGTCAAACCTTAACCAAGCAAGTTGCCTTCAAGGAAATCGAAGAAGGTCAGCGTCAAATCGGTATTACCATGCAACGGTCAACGGCTATCATGGATCGCTTGCTCTTTGGATTTATCGCCACTTGGAATGTCATCACCATGGTCTTGTCTGTTTTGGCTTCGATCTTTACCCGAGGCTTTGATTTGAATCTCTTTGGGGGGCCGGTTGCCATGGCTCAAGCAACATCGACCGTGGCAAATCAAGGGTTAATGAATATTATTTGGTTCATGGCTTCCTTGTCTGCCAACTTAGGGATTGTCAACCTGATTCCAATTCCAGCCCTGGATGGGGGAAAGATTGTCTTGAACCTGATTGAACTTGTTCGGGGCAAGCCCTTGAGTCAGGAGAAGGAAGGGATCATTACCCTCGTAGGGGTCGTCCTCCTCTTGATCTTAATGGTCGCCGTCACCTGGAATGACATTATGCGTGCCTTTACTTAGAAAGAAGCGACCTCCGATTTAAGCGGAGGCTTTTCTTTAGCTTTTGACAAAATGAAAGGAGAACCCATGAGTCGAGAAAGAGAATTATTTGAAATCCTCTTAAATCAATTGGCCATTGAGGATCCAGCGATTTTGGAGGTTCTAGGTGAGGCAGCGATTGACAAGGTGGAGGTCTTTCCCGGGCGGCGTCAGTGGCACTTTCATATTCGGTTGCCCCAGCGTGTCCATCCGGATGTCTATGAACTGCTAATCCGGACAGCCAATACAGCCTTTCAAGCGATTTGCCAAGTGGAGATCTGGTGGCACCATGACCAGGTCCTCCCACTGGAAGACCGGGTCGTTCGTGACTTCTGGACCCTCATTCAAGACCTTGTGAGTGCTGATCGGCCTTTCCTCAAGGCCTGCCTTTCCAACTGCCAGTTGGCCTATGACCAGGACCAGCAGATCTTACAGATTGGCCTGGCCAGTCCCCAACAGGTTGCTTCATTTGAAGGTCAATACCATGACCAATTCATGATGATGTTGCGACAATTGGACTTGGATGGTATCCAACTTCACTATCAAGTCGACCAGGCACTTGCCCAACAAGAACATCTCGAAACCCGCCAGCGCTTGGAGGCCTTAGACCAATTATCCATTGAAGATGCTCGTAAACAAGCCGATAAGAAGGTCGAAGTGGAGAAGTTGAACGAGGAGGATTTACTGATTGGTAAGGAAATTTCAAGTCAGGATATTTGCCCCCTAATTGACTTACCAGACCATCCCTTTAAGCAGGTGATTGAAGGCTATGTCTTCGATATTGACCAACGTGAATTACGCAATAAGGAATTGCTCTATCTGATTAAGTTGACAGATTACACTTCCTCAGTTGTTGTCAAGTTGATGTCCGGTCGTCGATACAAGCCAGACCAATTGACCCAATTTAAGCCAGGAGACTGGCTCAAGCTTGAAGGGGATTTGATACAAGACGATTATTCAGGGGAATTTGTCTTTAGACCCCAGTCTATCCGTAAGATCACTAAGGCCCAAAGGCAGGATGACTACCCAGGGGATAAGCGGGTGGAATTACACCTTCATTCCAATATGTCGCAAATGGATGCCACCAATTCGATCAGTGATTACATCAAGCAAGCCGCAAAATGGGGGCACAAGGCGATTGCCATTACCGACCATGCCGGGGTTCAAGCCTTTCCTGAAGCCTTCCATGCGGCCAAGGACCAAGGAATTAAGATGATCTATGGCGTGGAAGCCTATGTTGTCAATGATGGCGAGCCCGTTGCCTATCAGGTTCAGGATCTGGACTTGAGTGAGGCCACCTATGTCGTGTTTGACGTGGAGACGACAGGGCTGTCTTCTGTCTACGATAAAATTATTGAATTGGCAGCGGTTAAGATGCATAAGGGAAATGTCATCGACCGCTTTGAGGCCTTTATCAATCCAGGTCACCCCTTGTCGGCCTTTACCACCCAATTGACCGGTATTACGGATGCCATGCTGCAGGACGCACCAGCGGAAGAAACTGTCATCAAGGACTTCAAGCAGTTCTGCCAAGGCGCTATTCTAGTGGCCCATAATGCGACCTTTGATGTGGGCTTTATTGACCAGACCTATCAGCGCCATGGTTTATCAACCAATGACCGACCAGTCATTGATACCCTAGCCTTGTCGCGAACCGTTAATCCTCAGATGAAGGGGCACCGGTTAAATCAACTAACCCGCCACTACGGGGTTCAACTGGACCAGCACCACCGGGCCATCTATGATGCGGAAGCAACCGGTCATGTCTTGACCAAGCTATTGGACCAGGCAAGTGAACAATTTGGTATGGTTAATTTATTAGACCTCAACTCACAGATGGGCCAAAATGATGCCTACAAGCAAACCCGGCCCTTCCATGCCACCTTGATTGCCAAGAACCAAGCGGGACTCAAGGACCTTTTCAAGTTGGTTTCTGCTTCCAATGTTTCCTATTTCTACCGTGAGCCCCGGATCCCACGCTCACTCTTAAACCAACACCGGGACAACCTCTTGATTGGGACAGCTTGTTCAGAAGGTGAAGTCTTCACGGCCATGATGCAGAAGGGGTATGAAGAAGCGGAAAAGCTCATTGACCAATATGACTTCATTGAATTACAGGCTCCGTCTATTTATGATAGCTTGATTGAACAAGATCTGATCCGGTCGCGCGAGGACTTACATCATATCCTCAAAGAAATGATCCGCCTGGGTCAAGCCCATGACAAATTAGTGGTGGCGACGGGGAATGTGCATTATTTGGATCCTAAGGATGCCATCTACCGGGAGATTCTCTTGAAGTCCCTGAAGAAGAACGCTAACCGTCAGCTCTTCTTACCGCCACTGCACTTTAGAACCACCCAAGAGATGTTGGAGGAGTTTGCCTTCCTGGGAGAAGATTTGGCCTATCAGTTGGTTGTTGAGAATTCCAATAAGATTGCGGATGCCGTCCAAGACGATATTGAAGTGATCAAGTCCAAGCTCTATACGCCCAACATTGAGGGGTCTGACCAACAGATTCGTGATTTAGCCTATAACCGGGCTTATGAGTTATATGGTAATCCTTTACCGGAATTGATTGAGAAGCGGTTGGAGAAGGAATTAACCTCGATTATTAATAATGGTTTTGCGGTCATCTATCTGATTGCCCAGAAATTGGTCTTGAAGTCAAATGAGGATGGCTACCTGGTTGGGTCTCGGGGGTCCGTCGGTTCTTCCTTTGTTGCGACCATGACGGGAATTACTGAAGTCAACCCCTTGGCCCCCCATTATTATTGTGAAGCGTGTCATTATAACGAGTTCATCACAGATGGATCGGTCGGGTCAGGCTTCGACTTACCCGCCAAGGACTGCCCGAATTGTCACCACCCATTGAAACAGGATGGGCACGATATTCCTTTTGAGACCTTTTTGGGCTTCAAGGGGGATAAGGTACCGGATATTGACTTGAACTTCTCAGGTGAGTACCAGCCCCGGGCTCATGCTTATACCAAGGTGCTCTTCGGGGAAGACCATGTCTACCGGGCCGGAACGATCTCAACTGTTGCGGAGAAGACCGCTTTCGGTTATGTCAAAGGTTATCTGGAGAATGTTCAGAAGCAGTTACCGAAGGTGGAGAAAGAACGGTTGGCCAAGGGCATTGAAGGGGTCAAGCGGACCACTGGCCAGCATCCTGGCGGAATCATTGTTATCCCAGACTACATGGATGTCTTTGACTTCTCACCTATTCAGTACCCTGCGGATTCCTTGGAAGCCGAGTGGCAAACCACCCACTTTGACTTCCACGCCATTCACGATAACATTCTCAAGCTGGACATTCTTGGCCACGATGACCCGACCATGATCCGGTTCTTACAGGATATTTCAGGGATTGACCCCAAGGAGATTCCAATGAATGATCCAGAAGTGATGGCCCTCTTCTCAGGAACAGATTCCTTGAATGTCACCAGCAGTCAGATCTTTTCAGAGACTGGCACCCTAGGGGTTCCCGAATTTGGGACGAATTTTGTTAGGGGGATGTTACAGGATACCCATCCTTCGACCTTTGCTGAATTGCTGCAGATCTCTGGACTTTCCCATGGGACAGATGTCTGGTTGGGCAATGCGGAAACCCTAATTGCTAAGAACATTGTGCCTTTGGCCAAGGTGATTGGCTGTCGGGATGATATTATGGTTACCTTGATGCAATATGGCTTAGAGAGCTCCTTGGCCTTCAAGATTATGGAATTTGTCCGCAAGGGACGAGGTATTCCCGATGATTGGCAGGCTGAGATGCGCGCCCACCAGGTGCCAGAATGGTATATTGATTCTTGCTTGAAGATTAAATACATGTTCCCCAAGGCCCATGCGGCGGCTTATATCATGATGGCCCTGCGTGTCGCTTATTTCAAGGTGCACTATCCGAAATTCTATTATGCAGCCTATTTCTCTGTCCGAGCAGAAGACTTTGATATTGTCGCGATGCATCAGGGTAAGGAAATGGTTAAGGCCCGCTTGCGGGAGATTATGGCCAAGGGAATGGAAGCATCCGTCAAGGAGAACAGCTTGCGAACCGTATTGGAATTAGCCAATGAAATGTTAGAACGCGGCTATACCTTCCAGATGATCGACTTAGAAAAGTCTGATGCCACTGACTTTATTGTTGAAGGGGATAGTCTGATTCCACCATTTAGAACCATTCCAGGACTCGGGGCAGGAGCGGCCAAACAGATCATTAAGGCTAGGTCCCAAGCTCCCTTCTTATCCAAGGAAGACCTACAAAAACGCGGCAAGGTCTCCCGAACCGTGATCGATTATCTGGATGAGCAGGGCGTCTTGAATGGTCTGCCTGATGAAGACCAATTGTCCCTCTTCTAAAAGGGCTAAGCGACAAGCAAAATGTCCTAAGATCGTATATTTGTCTGCGACAAAGTAGTAATAACGTTTCAAAAGCCGGTCGTAGCGAATGGATAAAATCACTGGAGACCGCCCTCCAAAGCCAAGCTTTTCCGGGCTAGGCCCACTAGGCATTGCCTAAACGGTAAACCGTAAGGCAATGCACGCTACGTGGGCCTTCTTCTTGCCAGTGATTTATCATTCGCTACTGCCTGCTTTTTTTCCATTCTTCACAAGATGACTACTTAAACTTATGCTGTCCCTCATTAATCCTTCACCTTAAAAAAATTGAGTCTTGTTATTAATCAAAGTCCCCAATTTTTTAAAAATGGTATAAACTCTAAGCTATTATTCTAAATTAAAGCTGCAATAAAGATTAAAAGGTGACGATCTGCTTCTTATCATTTAAATCGTTATAATGCTCTGTATTTTTATTGACTTAAAAAGCGGTCTTGATGAGGAGGGGTGAAAGATAGACTTCATGAAGTTTATTCACTCAACTTCATTAAAAAAATGCTTGACTATGATTCATATAACTTACTTATTCAGTGGCCTATTTAGTCGATCTCATTCCTTTACCTGAAATAAATAGATTTCTTCATTTTGGGCAATACTTAATTAAGATTGATTCTAATAGGTTAACTAATATATAAAGTTACCTTTATTTTTATGGTTTACACAATGATCAATAATAAAAGGAAGGCAGGAGACAATGCTTAATCAAAGGAAAGAGGACGATCCGCGTAGCGTGCAATGCCTTACGGTTTACCGTCTAGGCATTGCCTAGCGGATCGATCCCGGAAAAGCTTAGCTTTGGAGGGCGATCCCCTTTAATTAAGCATTGGAACTGCCTGCTTTTATTTATGATCGGTTTACCGTCTAGGCATTGCCTAGCGGATCGAGCCTGGAAAAGCATCGATTTGGAGGGCGGTCTCCTTTAATTAAGCATTGGAACTGTCTTCTTTTATAATCTCATCTAGAATCATTAGCATCTGAGTTATACGATGATCAATTGTCACGCTGGTAAAACTTGTCCTAGCTAAGAATTTATGCTATGATGAATCTATCAAACGTCCATGAAGGAGTGAGCGGGAACGCTCGCTCCTTTCGTATTCATTCAGCAGAAAAGTCTTAAAGGGGTGATTCAATGAGTGTCATTATCGATACGGTTCAACCTTATATTGAAGAGGTCGTGCAAGACCTTCAATGTGAGTTGGTCGATTTGGAATATGTTAAAGAAGGTAAGAATTGGTTTTTGCGCGTCTATATTGATCAAGAAGGTGGCATTGACCTTGACCAATGTGTCCTGGCTTCAGAACAGATCTCACAAGTCTTAGATGGGATTCAGCCTGATCCCTTTCCGCAAGCTTATTACTTAGAAGTCTCATCACCAGGCGCAGAGCGGCCCTTGAAGACAGCCGCACAGATTGAGGCGGCCATCGGCCAATATGTTCACTTTGACTATTATGCGCCGCAGCATGGTCAAAAACACCATGAGGGTGTCTTACTAGATGTTGAAGATGAAGTATATCGCATCGAAGTACAAGTCAAGACCCGCAAGCAGGAACTCGCCATTGACAAGTCTGCTGTGAGTCATGCGCGTTTAGCGGTCAAGTTTTAGTAGGGAGGAAGATAGAGTGAGTAAAGAATTAATGGCTGCCATGCAGTTACTTGAAGAAGAAAAAGGAATTAAGCCTGAAGTAATTAAGGAAGCCTTGGAATCAGCGCTAACCCTGGCGTATAAGAAGAATTATGACCAAGCCCAAAATGTGGAAGTGGTATTCGATGAGAAGACAGGTGAGATCAAGGTCTACTCTGTTAAAGAGGTCGTAGAGGTCAACTATGATTCCACCTTGGAAATCTCGCTAGAGGAAGCTTTAAAGATTAACCGTGCCTACGAAATTGGGGATACCATCAAGTTTGAAGTGACCCCTAAGGACTTTGGTCGGATTGCGACGCAAACTGCTAAGCATGTGGTGATGCAACGCATACGTGAGGCTGAGCGCGATATCATTTATGAAGAGTACATCGATTATGAAGATGAGATTCTAACTGGGACCGTTGAACGAACGGACCAACGCAATGTCTATGTCAATATTGGGCGTGTAGAAGCCATCCTACCAGCGAGTGAGCAGATTCCGACTGAAGAGTTTGAGATAGAAGAGCGGATTAAGGTCTATGTTGCCAAGGTTGAACGGACCAGCAAGGGGCCTCAGATTGTGATCAGTCGGGCCCATCCTGATTTCTTACGCCGTCTCTTCGAACAAGAAGTACCCGAGATCTATGATGGCATTGTTGAGATTAAATCGATTGCTCGGGAAGCAGGGGACCGTTCTAAGGTGGCTGTTTATTCCCACGAAGCGAACATTGACCCCGTTGGAACCTGTGTCGGCCCTAGAGGATCAAGAGTTCAATCAATTGTCAGTGAATTAAATGGAGAAAACATGGATATTGTGGAATGGAATGAAGATCCTGCTGTCTTTATCCGCAATGCCATGAATCCTGCAGAGGTCATCGAGGTCGCTTTCAATGAAGATGACCATACCTGTATTGTCGTGGTGCCAGATTCGCAACTTTCGCTAGCAATCGGTAAGCGTGGGCAAAATGCGCGACTAGCGGCACGGTTAACGGGCTATAAGATCGACATTAAGTCTGAAACAAATTACGCGGACTATCTGGCAGAGCAAGCGGACCTGCAAGCGACTCAAGCGGACCTTGATGGTGAAGCGGCACTTGATTCAATGGACCCAGAAGAACCGGTTCAAATGGGGGATGCGGTTGAAGACCTGCCCGATTCCGCTGATGAATCCCTAATCGCAGCAGACGACTTGGTGAATGAATCAGTTGACGAGGCCGAAGCTCTAGCGGACTTACGCCTTCAGCAAGACCAGAATGAACAGGTCCTTGACCCAGAAGAAGTGGAAGACCAGATCAGTGAAGTAGAGGAATCGACAGAGACAGACTATGAGACCCTAGTTGACCAGGTTCAAGCTTCAGAGGAATCAGAAGACCACCTTGATAGCGAATAAAGGGGGATGGAAGATGAAGACTAAGAAGACACGCAAGATACCCATGCGTAAGTGTGTGGTGTCGGGAGAATCCTATCCTAAGAAAGACTTGGTCCGGATTGTTAAGACCCCTGAAGGTCAGATTGAATTGGACCCCTCAGGACGTAAAAATGGACGGGGAGCTTATATTGCTCTTGATCCAGACCTGGCTCTCAAGGCAAAAAAAGCCAAGACCTTCAACCGAGTCTTTGAAATGGAGATTCCGGATGAATTCTATGAGACCTTATATGCCTATGTGGACCACCAGAAGGCCCGGCAAGAATTACTATGATGACCAAGCAGAAGCAGTTAAATTTACTAGGCTTAGCCCAAAGGGCTTCTAAATTGCTTTCAGGAGATGAACGAGTGGAGAAGGCGGTCAAGCACCGTCAAGTCCACCTAGTGGTAGTGGCCAGTGATACGAGTTCCAAGACCCAGGACCGCTATCAAGTCCTTGCTCAAAAGGCGGGCATCCCTGTTTGTAACCAGTTAACCAGTCATGAAATCAGCCAAGCCCTGGGAAAATCGCGAAGGATCTGTGGGATCACGGATTCCGGCATGGCTAAGACATTCTTATCCTATGGGACAGGAGTTAAGACAATGAAAGAGTAAGAGAAGAGAATTAAGGAAGGTGATTATATGGCAGCAATTCGTATCTATGAATTAGCCAAGCAGAACCAGTTGACATCCAAGGAACTATTGAAGGTTGCCGCCGATCATGGGATGGACTTTAATAGCCATATGTCTTCAGTAAATGAGGACCAACAAAAGGTATTGATCCAAGCCATTCAAAAACCCGCTAAAAAAGACCAGGCTAAACCTGCCAAAAAGGCAGAGAGCAAACCAGCTAGCCCTAAAAAAAATCAGGATCATTCTAAAAAGCAGGCTTCAGCTAAGGATCAGACCACTGACAAGAAAAAGGCCAACAAACCAGGTCATCCTAAGCATAAGAAGACGCAAGCGGATGATCAGGAAGAAGCCTCTGTTAATAAGAAGGGGCAAGCGAAGAAGCATCCACGTAAGGAAGGGCAAGCGAAGTTTAAAAACAACCAAGAGGATGAGTCAGAAGACCAAGGATCCAAGCGGACTCGGGGTAACCGTCGCAACCGGCGGAACCGCCATCAGGCTAAGAATAAGCCAGCTCCATCTAAAGGGATCACCGCGCGGAAGCATAAGGATTTACCCGAATCCTTCCATTACAGTGAGGGCATGAACATTCAAGATATTGCCAAAGCCTTTCACCGTGATGCCAGCGAGATTATCAAGAAGTTATTTATGCAGGGGATGATGGTTAACCAAAACCAGGCCCTATCTAAAGATACAATTGAATTGATTTGCTTGGAATATGGGGTGGAGCCTGTTGAGAAGGTGGTTGTCGAAGCATCTGACCTCGACCATTACTTCCAAGAAGCAGACCAAGAAGACCACCAAGTGATCCGTCCGCCTGTCGTGACCATTATGGGCCACGTTGACCACGGTAAGACCAGTCTTTTGGACTCCTTTAGAGAGTCAAGAATCACCGAAGGAGAAGCCGGCGGTATTACCCAACATATCGGAGCTTATCAGGTTGAACTCAACGGTAAAACAATTACCTTCCTTGATACTCCAGGGCACGCTGCCTTCACAACCATGCGGGCACGTGGTGCTGATGTAACGGATATTACCATTATTGTTGTGGCGGCCGATGATGGGGTGATGCCACAAACGGTTGAGGCTATCAATCATGCCAAGGCAGCCGATGTACCGATTATTGTGGCGATTAATAAGATTGACAAGCCAGAAGCCAACCCAGACCGGGTCATGAACGAATTATCAGAACATGGCATCATCTCAGAAGCCTGGGGTGGCGAGCATATCTTTGTGAATATCTCGGCTAAATTCGGAACCAATCTTGATGAACTCTTAGAGATGATCCTCTTGGTTGCTGAAGTACAAGAATTAAAAGCCAACCCAGACCGACTAGCCTTAGGATCGGTGATCGAAGCCCGTTTAGATAAGGCAACCGGGGCAACAGCGACTCTCTTAGTTCAACAAGGTACCCTACGTGTGGGAGATCCGATTGTAGTGGGGAATACTTACGGTCGGGTACGGACTATGGTCAATGACAAGGGCCGTCGTGTCCGGTCAGCTGGACCTTCGACACCGGTTGAGATTACAGGCTTGAATGGGGCACCTCAAGCAGGTGACCAGTTTGTGGTCTTCGAAGATGAGAAGTCTGCTCGTCATGCCGGGGAAGAAAGAGCCCGAAAAGCCCAAGAACATCAAAGAGATCTTAAGAAGAAGGTAACCTTAGATAATCTCTTCGAAACCTTGCAAGAAGGGGAATTACGTTCTGTTAATGTGATCTTAAAAGCAGACGTCCAAGGATCGGTCGAAGCACTTGCTGCTTCCCTTTATAAGATTGATGTCGAAGGGGTCAAGGTCAATATTGTCCACCAGGCGGTCGGGGCTATTAATGAATCCGATATTACCCTGGCGAATGCCTCTTCAGCGATTGTTGTCGGCTTTAATGTTCGGCCAACCCCACAAGCACGGGCCCAAGCGGAAGCGGAAGAAGTGGATATTCGCCTTCACAACATTATCTATAACGTGATTGATGAAATCGAAACCGCTATGAAGGGTATGCTTGATCCTGAATATGTGGAAGAAATTACAGGTCAAGTGGTGGTGCGTGAGACCTATAATGTCTCTAAATTAGGGACCATCGCAGGTTCTTATGTCCTAGAAGGATTCATTGAGCGTTCAAGTAAGGTTCGTTTAATCCGGGACAATATTGTGATCTTTGAAGGGGAATTAGCTTCGCTCAAGCGGTTCAAGGATGATGCCAAGGAAGTTTCCAAGGGCTTAGAATGTGGCTTGATGATTGAAGGCTATAATGATATCAAGGTCGATGACATCATCGAACCTTATCGCATGGTTGAAGTAAAACGCTAATAAAGGAGGCAGATCATGGCAAACTACCGTTTAGGCCGAGTGCGTCAAGAGATCCTTAAAGAAGTCAACGATATCCTTTATCACCAGATCAAAGACCCTCGGGTTGAAGGCGTGACGATTACTGATGTGGAGCTAACTGGTGATTTACAGCATGCCACCATCTTCTATTCGACCCTGACCAACCTGGCAGGCCAAAGGCAAAAGACAGAAGCTGGCTTGAAGGCAGCTTCCGGTAAGATTCGTTCCGAACTCGCCAAAAGGATTAGTCTTTACAAGGTGCCTGAGGTGGTCTTTGAACGTGACCAATCGATTGATTATGGTCAGCATATTGATGACCTCTTAGACCAAATTAAATCAGAAGAAAAAGACCAAAAGGATTAAAAGGCAAGCTATCCGTCAATATGACAGGTCTCGATGCTTATGATAGGGGACCAACCTTCAAAGCTTTCGCTTTTCCAGGCTAGGCCCCTAGGAAAACATGATACAAAAACTAAAATAAATTAAAAGGTAAGCAATCCGTCAATATGACAGGTCTCGATGCTTATCATAGGGGACCGCCCTCCAAAGCTTTCACTTTTCCGGGCTCGATCCACTAGGCAATGCCTAAGCGGTAAACCGCAAGGCATTGCACGCTACGTGGATCGTCCTCCCTCCTATGATTAAGCATTGAGCCCTGTCTTTTATTGACGGATTTTATTTTTTAAAGGCTTTCAAATTTAATTCAGTTTCCAAAATAAAAACTGATTTAATAGGCTATTGCCAATAAACAAGATGTATATTTTAAAAGAAAGTTAAGCCTGCAGAAATCATTCAACTTGCCTCGAATACTAAAATTTGAAGAAAGTATGTAGTTAACCATACCAAAAATATAGAATTAAAAATAAAGTCAGCATTCATTTTATCGGTTTTCGAGGGTATATGTTGAAGTTCAATTTTTGATATAGCCTATAATCTTATATAAGTTTGCGTTTTTATTATTGACAATCAAAGCTAAATTTATGAAGAAATAATCCCAGACTCAATCTTTTAGAAGATGCTATTAGGGATAGAATAAAAGGGAGGTCGTGTGATTTTTCCATTGACTCCGTCTGATTTTTTATTTCATTCCTATCTAAAAGTGGTGGAGGATGATTGATTTTAATGAGCATTCTTTGATTTTAAGGTTAAGATAGTTATCAAAATTGTTTTATATCGATTGGATAAAATCCAGTCTTTTTACTAGAATCTGTTTTTTCTAACTGGATTAACCTTAAAATTGTCAAATAAATAAAGACTTATAATCCGTCAATAAAAGGCAGGTTCCATTGCTTAATCATAGGAAGGAGGACGATCCACGCAGCTTGCAATGCCTTACGGTTTACCGTCTAGGCATTGCCTAGTGGATCGAGCCTGGAAAAGCGACAGCTTTGGAAGGCGGTCCCCTATGATTAAGGAGTGGGACCTGCCTTATTGACAGTTATCCTATCTTTCCATCCTGTAACTACCAAAAACAAAGAGCAATCTTGATAGTTGGCGCTATCAAGGATTTTAGCTATAATGAGCATTGAGTATTGATGGAGGGATAAGATGTATCATGGAATCGTGCCAATTTGGAAGGAAGAGGGAATGACCAGCCACGATGTGGTTTTCCAAATGCGAAAAATTTTAAAAATGAAAAAAATTGGCCACACAGGGACTTTGGATCCAGGGGTGGCAGGGGTGCTGCTTGTTTGCTTGGGTCAAGCCACCCGGTTGGTCGAGTTCTTGATGGACGGGGATAAAATCTACCAGGGTCAAATCTGTCTGGGTCAGGCAAGGGATACGGAAGACCGGTTTGGCCAAGTGATTGAAGAGGTTCGATTGGACCAACCGGTTCCCATGGACCAGATTGACCAAGCCATGGCACGTCTTGAAGGGGAACAGATTCAAATCCCCCCCTATTATTCTGCCGTCAAGGTCAAGGGCAAGCGCCTCTATGAATATGCCAGAGCTGGAATTGAAGTGGAAAGACCCCAACGTCAGGTCCGGATTGACCAGTTTGAACGGACCAGTGACCCGGTCTTTGTAGCGGATAAGGGCCTACAATACTGGGACTTTTATGTGGTCTGCGGTAAGGGGACCTATGTCCGGACCCTGGCAGTCGATTGCGGTCAAGCCTTAGGTTATCCGGCCCATATGTCCCAATTGACCCGCCTCGCTACAGGAGGTTTCAACCAGGACCAAGCTGTGACCCTGGACCAATTACGGCAATTAGCGGCGGACCAGGCTTTGGACCAAGCAATCTATCCCATCGAAAGGGCAGTCCAGGATTTCCACCGGATTGATCTTATAGGGGACCAGGTGAAGTCTGTGGTACACGGTGCTGTTGTCGACCAGGATTTTTTCCAAGCCCCCATTCATTCCGCCACCTGTCTCTTTGACCAAGGTCGCTTGTTAGCGATCTATGGTCCCCATCCGTCAAAAGAGGGTAAGTTAAAACCCCTCAAAATGTTTCCTAGAGAAGAGGCCTAACCATGCAAGTGATTCAGCTTAATTATCCTTATGATCCCAAGCAAATTATCCAAGAGCCCATTGTCTTGGCCTTGGGTTTCTTTGATGGTGTCCATCGCGGACACCAGGAGGTGATTGGCCAGGCCCGGCAGATTGCCGACCAAGAAGGGCTGCCTCTGGCCGTTTTGACCTTCACCCACACGCCGAAAGTGGTTTATCAAACTATTCACCCCTATCATTATGGCTATTTGACTGATAACCGCCATAAGTTGAACCTCTTTGAAGGCTTGGGGGTAGACCTGGTCTACTTGAGTGAATTTACCTGGCAAATGGGGGCCCAATCGCCACAAGAATTTGTCGACCGTTATCTGGTAGGCCTGCATGCCCAACATGTAGTGGCTGGCTTTGACTATACCTATGGACCGGTTGACCAAGCCAACATGACCACCTTAAAAATTCACAGTCAGGGCCGGTTTGAAGTAACGGAAGTTCCCCCTCAGCTACTCAACCAAGAGAAGATTGGTGCACGAACGATAAAAGAAGACCTTAAAGCTGGTCAAATCGACCGCGTCAACCAGGCTTTAGGTTACCCCTACCAGACTTCAGGGATTGTCATGAATGGCTATAAGCGGGGGCGGACCATCGGTTATCCTACCGCAAATATTGCCACAGATCCCCACCAGATATTACCGGGGGTTGGTGTCTATGTGGTGGAGATTCTTGTTCAAGGTGTCTGGTACCAGGGCATGGCCTCGGTTGGTTATAATGTCACCTTTCAAGAGCCCAATGAATTGACTTGTGAGGTCTATATCTTGGACTTTAACCAGATGATCTACGGTGAACGGGTGGAGGTCAAGTGGCACCATTACTTACGGGGTGAAATCAAGTTTGACCAGGTGGCCGATTTAGTCAGTCAATTAGACCAAGACTTAGTGGATACGCGCGCTTATTTCGATAATTAGCACTCTTATAATTAGAGTGCTAATTTTTTACTGTTTTTTTGGTTTTTTGCTTGACATTGTCTGACAAACCGCTTATGATAGAGACAGTTAGCACTCAGATAGTTTAAGTGCTAATTGTGGGAGGTGAACGAAATACGTGTTAACACCACGACAACATCAGATTCTCGATTTGATTGTCCAACTCTATTCCAATCTCGAATCTCCGATTGGGTCCAAGACCTTACTCAAGGAGTCGCTATTGGATGTCAGTCCAGCAACCATCCGTAATGAAATGGTGGTTTTAGAGAAGAACGGCTTCTTAATTAAGGCCCATTCTTCCTCTGGAAGGATTCCTTCTTATGAAGGGTATCGCTATTATGTGAACCGGTTGATTGATCATGATGAAAGAGACCTATCTGACCGCTATGAAGCGGATCTTGAAGCGGTGCAAGAACTATTTCGGAATCGCCCAGATCATACTTTTAAGACGGCTAAGATGGTCGCTGACTTAATGGTATCCTTAACAGGTTTTACGAGTTTAGTTTTTGGTCAAAGTATGGAAGACCATTATGTGGCAAATTTCAAACTAGTCCAACTGAGCGATTATCAGTTGATGGCGATCCTAATGACAGACCAAGGCCATGTCGAGAGCCAGATCTTTCAATTCCATTATGGCCTATCGGCCCAACAAGTGGAGGACCTGGTCGAGCTCTTAAATGACGAATTGCTAGATTTGCCTTTAGAAGATGCTTACCAACGTTTGAAATTAACCATTCCACTACTGATCCAAAGACAAATTGGCCGACTCTTAGATTTCTCCGCCTTGGTGGAAAAGACCATTCAACAGGTCAAGGGCCACCAATACTTAATTCGGGGTAAGAATAATTTGTTTGATTTCTTCGATTCGCAAAATACAGTTCCTGAATTTAAGGAATTCTTTAATCTGATCGAGGGATCCAAAGAATTGTTCGATATTCTAGAAGCAAGACAGGATGGGATTGAGGTGCTCTTTGGCCAGGATTTTGCACCGAAAAGTATGCAAAACCTAGCCCTAATCACCGCCAGCTTTACCCTCGATGCCCAGAGGATGACCTTGTGTCTCTTAGGGCCGTCGACGATGCGGTTCTCCCGCATTATTCCTATGATGGAGTTAATCATCGGCAAATTTAATGAATAAAAATTAGGATAAAGGAGGTCATTAAGTGGCAGAAGAAAACCAGTCACTTGATCAAGAGCTAACCGATCAAGCAGAAGAAGTAAAAGCAGTCACTGACGAAGAAGTTATCCAAAAAGAGAATATACAAGATTCAACACCAGAAGAGATCGACCAGGAAGTTCTTCAAGAAGAAGAGGGCACCGGTCATGATCAAGCAGAAGAAATTGACCAATTAAAAGCACAAATTGACCAGCTTGAAGACCAGACCTTACGTTTACAAGCGGAAATGGCTAATATTCAGCGGTCCAACAGCCGTGACCGACAAGAAGCAGCGAAATACCGTTCACAGCCTTTAGCCAAGGGATTAGTGGAAGCCTTGGATAATATGGAGCGAGCCTTGGCCATTGAAGCCAAGACTGAAGAAGGCCAAGCCATCCATAAGGGGGTTGAAATGGTCTATGACCAGATCTTAAAAGCCTTTAAAGAAGAACAGATCGAACAGATTGATCCGATCGATCAAGCCTTCGATCCCAATTTCCACCAGGCAGTGACGACTCAACCGGCTGAAGAAGGCCAAGACGTTGACCAAGTGGTCGCGGTCCTACAAAAAGGTTACGTCCTCAACGACCGGGTTATCCGTCCGGCAATGGTCATCGTTTCAGCTTAAAGCGGAAGTATTAAATGAAGTAATTGAAAGTTTAAACGACAAATAAAAAAT
The DNA here is from genome assembly GCF_000245795.1 of Facklamia languida CCUG 37842. Classification (GTDB taxonomy): domain Bacteria; phylum Bacillota; class Bacilli; order Lactobacillales; family Aerococcaceae; genus Facklamia; species Facklamia languida. The sequence goes on from NZ_JH601133.1 coordinate 1,529,431, forward strand.
AAAGGAGACATGTCATATGGCAAAAATTATCGGAATTGACTTAGGAACAACGAACTCAGCAGTAGCCGTCCTTGAAGGGGGCGAAGCTAAGATTATTCCAAATGCAGAAGGGAACCGTACGACACCCTCTGTTGTTTCATTCAAGAATGGTGAAATTCAAGTCGGGGAAGTTGCTAAGCGTCAAGCGGTAACCAACCCTGATACGGTCTCATCGATTAAACGTCATATCGGTGAAACAGGCTATAAGGTTGATTTAGCTGGCAAGTCCTATACCGCTCAAGAAATCTCAGCGATGATTTTACAACACCTTAAATCTTATGCGGAAGATTACCTAGGTGATAAGGTTGAAAAGGCAGTTATTACCGTTCCTGCTTACTTTAATGATGCCCAACGTCAAGCAACCAAGGACGCTGGAAAGATTGCTGGTTTGGAAGTTGAACGGATTGTCAACGAACCAACGGCTGCAGCTTTAGCTTATGGTTTGGACAAGACAGATGCGGAAGAGAAAGTCTTAGTCTTTGACCTTGGGGGCGGAACCTTTGACGTTTCCATCCTTGAATTAGGAGACGGGGTCTTCGACGTACTCGCAACTTCTGGCGATAACAAGCTGGGTGGGGATGACTTTGATAACAAGATTATCGACTACCTAGTGGAAGAATTTAAGAAAGAACATTCAATCGACTTATCTAAGGACAAGATGGCCCTTCAACGTTTGAAGGATGCGAGTGAGAAGGCTAAGAAGGATCTATCTGGTGTTTCTTCGACTCAGATTTCCTTACCATTTATCACGGCTTCACAAGATGGACCTCTTCATATGGAAACCAGCTTAACCCGTGCTAAATTCGACGAGTTAACCCATGACCTAGTAGAACGGACTAAAGGTCCTGTTCGTCAAGCCTTGAAGGATGCTGGCTTGGATAAATCTGACATTGATGAAGTGATTCTTGTAGGGGGATCTACTCGGATTCCAGCGGTCCAAGAAGCCGTTAAGAAAGAAACCGGCAAAGAACCAAATAAATCAGTGAACCCTGACGAAGTGGTAGCAATGGGTGCTTCCATCCAAGGTGGCGTTATTTCAGGTGATGTTAAGGATATCGTCCTCCTAGACGTTACACCATTATCACTCGGTATCGAAACCATGGGTGGAGTCTTCACCAAGTTGATCGACCGGAATACGACCATCCCAACTTCTAAGTCACAAGTCTTCTCAACTGCTGCAGACAACCAACCAGCCGTTGATGTCCATGTTCTTCAAGGGGAACGTGAAATGGCAGCCGATAACAAGACTCTGGGACGCTTCCAATTAACCGATATCCCAGCTGCTCCAAGAGGGGTGCCACAAATCGAAGTGACCTTTGATATTGACAAGAACGGTATTGTGAACGTATCAGCTAAGGACTTAGGTACGCAAAAAGAACAAACCATTACGATTAAGTCTTCATCTGGCTTATCTGATGAGGAAATCGACCGCATGGTCAAAGATGCTGAAGCGAATGCAGAGTCTGACAAGAAGCGCCGTGAAGAAGCAGACCTTCGTAATGAAGTTGACCAAATGATCTTTACAACTAATAAGACTTTGGAAGAATTAAAAGACAATAATAATATCTCACAAGAGGAAATCCAAAAGGCTGAAGCGGCTCGTGATGAATTGAAAGAGGCTGTTGAAGCGAATGATCTTGAAGCCATGAAGACCAAGCGTGATGCCTTGAATGAAGTGGTGCAGAATCTATCCATTAAGTTGTATGAGCAAGCGGCGCAACAAGCTCAAGCTCAACAAGGTGAACAAGCAGCTGAAGGACAAGCAGCTGAAGATGCAGGTGACGACAATGTCGTCGATGCAGACTTTGAAGAGGTAGATGAGTAGACCGATTCGTGGGATAAACTTGAGGATTGATGGGGCTGGGAGGATCTCCCAGCCTCTATCTTTCAAGTGATACACGTTCATTTCGATGCATTAAAGGAGGTTGGAAATGGCAGACAAACGAGATTATTATGAGGTCCTTGGTGTTTCACGCGACGCCACGGATGCAGAGATCAAGAAAGCCTACCGTAAGTTATCCAAGAAGTATCACCCCGATATTAACCAAGAAGCGGGGGCTGAAGACAAGTTTAAAGAAGTATCCGAAGCTTATGAAATTCTAAGTGATGCGCAAAAGCGGGCAGCCTATGACCAATACGGCCATGCGGCGACTGATCCGAATTTTGGCCAAGGCTTTGGCGGCGGCTTCGGTGGCTTTGGCGGTGGCGCTGGATTTGGCTTTGAGGATATTTTTGATTCCTTCTTTGGCGGATCGACAGCAGGTCGTAGGGCTAATGCACCGCGCAAGGGGAATGACCTACAATACCGGGTGAAATTGACCTTTGAAGAGGCAATTTTTGGTAAGGAAACCACCATCCGTTACCAGCGTAATGAAGAATGCCATACCTGTCACGGGACAGGCGCTAAGGCGGGAACGGATCCGGTGACTTGTCATAAGTGTCACGGTAGTGGGACCATTAATGTGGAGCGTAATTCACCCTTTGGCCGTGTGATGACGCAAACGACTTGTGATGTCTGTGGCGGGACAGGTAAAGAAATCAAGGAAAAATGTGAAACCTGTGCTGGTTCTGGGATTGAATCAACCAGTCACACTGTTAAGGTAACGGTCCCAGCAGGTGTGGAGGATGGCAACCAAATCCGCTTGGCCGGTCAAGGTGAAGCTGGATCCAATGGAGGCCCTTATGGGGATCTTTATGTTGTCTTCAAGGTCAGCCCGAGCAAGGAGTTTAAGCGCAATGGGTCTGAGATCTACTATCAACTCCCCATTACCTTCTCTCAAGCTGCCTTGGGCGACGAAGTGCAAGTTCCAACTGTGCATGGCAAGGTCAAGTTAAAGGTACCTGCCGGCACGCAAACTGGTACCACCTTCCGCTTACGCGGTAAGGGAGCGCCAGATGTCCATACAGGCCATATGGGGGACCAACAAGTCGTTGTGACCGTTGTGACGCCAAGCAAGTTGACTGACAAGCAAAAGGACCTCTTTAAGCAACTAGCCAAGGAAACGGGAGCTACGGTTAAAGAACAAGAAGCCGGCTTCTTTGATAAGATGCGTGACATCTTTAATGATAAATAAGGCTCAAAAGCCGCATCCTAAGGATACCTTAATAAGCGTGTCAAACGGCAACCAGGACTCGAGTCTTGGTTGCTGCTTTTTTTTTGATCCTAGGATAGGGGCTTAAAGAAAACTATTCAAGGGGGGTAATTTTTGATAAGATAGAGTGTAGCGATTAAATGCTTGTGAAGGAAGTGAAGTCCAGTGGATAGCCAACAAATGAAAGAAAGACAAAAACGCATTCGAAATTTTTCTATTATTGCCCATATTGACCATGGGAAGTCAACCCTCGCAGACCGGATCCTGCAGCAGACCGAGTCGGTAGCTGAACGGGATATGAAGAACCAATTGCTCGATTCGATGGATCTTGAGCGGGAGCGCGGAATTACCATTAAGCTCAATGCAGTCGAATTATCCTATACGGCCCAGGATGGCCAGGAATATATTTTTCATCTGATCGACACACCCGGGCATGTCGATTTTGCCTATGAAGTTTCTCGATCCTTAGCTGCGTGTGAAGGCGCGATTCTAGTGGTGGATGCCGCCCAAGGGATTGAAGCCCAGACGTTGGCGAATGTCTATTTGGCTTTAGATAATGACTTGGAAATCCTCCCAGTGATCAACAAGATTGACCTGCCTTCTGCTGACCCCGAAAAGGTCCGCTATGAAATTGAAGAAGTCATTGGTCTAGATGCCTCAGAAGCGGTCTTGGCTTCGGCTAAGGCGGGTATCGGTATTTCGGATATTTTGGAACAGATTGTTGAGAAAGTACCAGCTCCCCAAGGGAATATTGATGAACCCTTGCAGGCCCTCATCTTTGACTCCGCTTATGATGCCTATCGCGGGGTGGTCTTGAATGTCCGGATTGTTAATGGGACCGTTAAGCCAGGTGATACCATTCGTTTGATGTCAAATGGCAAGGAATTTGAGGTCATTGAAGTGGGAGTCTTCTCCCCGAGTCCCATGCAACGAGACCTATTAATGGTGGGGGATGTTGGTTACATTACGGCTGGAATCAAGACCATTCAAGATACCCGGGTCGGGGATACCATTACCTCCGCTGATAAGCCAGCTGACCAGGCCTTACCTGGTTACCGCAAATTGAACCCCATGGTCTTTGCTGGTCTCTATCCCGTTGATTCCAAGGATTATAATGATCTGCGAGAATCCTTAGAAAAGTTACAACTTAATGATGCCTCCTTGCAATTTGAGGCGGAGACTTCGCAAGCGCTTGGCTTTGGTTTCCGGACTGGTTTCTTAGGCCTCTTACATATGGATGTGATTCAAGAGCGTTTGGAGCGGGAGTTCGACCTCGACTTGATTACCACAGCGCCTTCGGTGGTTTACCGCGTCATAAAGACTGACGGTCAAGAAGTAGTGGTGGATAATCCATCAGAAATGCCGGATCCGACGCTGATTGATAAGGTCTTAGAGCCTTATATCAAGGCTTCCATTATGGTGCCTAATGAATATGTCGGCGCCGTCATGGAATTGGCCCAGCGCAAGCGGGGGAACTTCATCACCATGGATTACCTGGATGAATTTCGGGTCAATGTGATCTATGAATTACCCATGGCGGAGATTGTCTACGACTTCTTCGACAAGTTGAAGTCCTCAACCAAGGGCTATGCTTCCTTGGACTATGAGTTGATCGGCTATCGTCAATCGAATCTCGTCAAGTTAGAAATTCTGCTCAATGGTGATGTGATCGATGCCTTCTCAACCATCGTCCATAAAGACTTTGCCCAAGCCCGTGGCCGGGTTCTGGTTGAGAAATTAAAGGAAATTATTCCACGGCAAATGTTTGAAGTGCCTGTCCAAGCGGCGATTGGCCATAAGATTATCGCTCGGTCCACAATTAAGGCTTACCGTAAGGACGTAACCGCTAAGCTCTATGGTGGGGACGTCTCCCGACGGAAGAAACTCCTAGAGAAACAAAAGGAAGGAAAGAAGCGGATGAAGGCGGTCGGAAATGTGGAAATACCACAAGAAGCCTTCATGGCAGTCTTACAGATGGATGAAGAAGATTAAGTGTCTCATCTTGAAGGATGATTAAGGCTTCTATCTTCTCCTAGATAAGCGATTGAATCAGCTGATTTGACTGGTAAAAATTAAAAAGCCCTAGACCATTTGGTCTAGGGTTATTTGCTTACTGAGTCTATTTGTTAGCAGACGCATCGTAGATGCCATCAATCGCTTGAGTGATTGTTTGGTTGAATGCTTCTTCTTCTTGGTCATCTCGTAGGTCTTGTGCGAGGGCCCGTGAGAAGGAAGCGATGACATGAGGAGTAGCTTTTAATTTCGCATTGGCTTCATCTGTCGCATAACCACCGGATAAAGCAACCACTCTGACCATTTGTGGGTGTTGGCTAATTTCGGTATAGGTCTCTGGTTCTTCAGGAATGGTGATCTTTAAGAGGACATATTGGTCTGCAGTCAGTTGGTTCAATTCCTTGAGGATCTCTTCTGCTAATTTTGCTTCGATCTTCGCCTTATCTTCCGCCTTAATCGATACCTCAGGTTCAATAATTGGAACCAGGCCTTTGGCAATGATTTGTTTAGCCACTTCAAATTGTTGGGCAACCACTTGCCGGATGCCTTCTTCATTGTATTCCAAGATGTTGGACCGCATCTTGGTTCCAAAGATATGGCGTTCATTGGCCCGGTCAAGTAGGGCATCCAATTGGGTTAATTCTTTCATGAGCTGAACCCCATTTTCAACAGGAGCGAGGCCTTGGTCCACTTTAACAAAGGGAACAACACCTTTATCTTCCCAGAGGTAGTCGGCTGTCTTCTTGCCTTCGATCTCACGGTCGATCGTCTGTTCAAAGAGGATGGCACCAATGACTTTCTCCTTGTTGAAAGCAGGAGCTGTAATGATACGGGTGCGCATTTGGTGGACCAAGTCAAACATTTGGTCATCATTCTCGTAACGGTCTTCAGCAATACCGTAAGCCGCTAAGGCCTTGGGAGTGGAACCGCCAGATTGGTCTAAGGCAGCAATAAAGCCTTTACCATGCTTCATTTGGTCAAATTGTTCTTGATTCATAATTCGTCTCCTTTGTGTCGATTGGTCTGCAGCAACTAATTCTATCTTAATCGCTTGGGGCTAAATTTGCAATGAGATTGATTTAACGCAGGTCGAAAGTTCCTGCTTCCGTGATGACGATATCCATGGTCAAGTCATGGTCTTCCAAGGGAATATCCTGCCGTTGAAGTGCTTGGTAGAAGGGGAGGACTAAAAGCGCTGGCTTGGTTCTGAGAATATAGCGGTCATAATACCCTCCGCCATAACCGATTCGCTGTCCTTGATTATTACAAGATACACAAGGCATAATAATTAAGTCTAAGTCCTTGGGATCAATCACTTCCGCTGATTTCAGGGGTTCTGGAATGTGATAGGCAGACTCTTCTAGCTGGGAGTCTGGACGGTAAACATGGGCTTCCATCTGACGGTTAGGATAAACTCGAGGAATGCCGACAGTCTTACCCATTTGCCAAGCCTTCTCAATAATGGGATGGCTATTAAATTCACCCTCGGTCGCATAGTAGCAGAGGAGGGTCTGGGCCGCTTTGAATGCTTCTAGGTCAAAGAGCGACTGGTAGACGGCTGCTTCTGCTTGTTGGCGGTACTCGGGTGTGAGTTTTTTCCTTTGTTCAAAGACTTCTTGTCTGAGACTTTTTTTATCCATGCTGTCATCCTTTCTATCTGAAACTTGTCTTTATTATAGCACTTTTACTAGGGGATGAAAGCGGTTTGTCAATTGGTTCGACTTCGATTAAACTTAAAGAAGTCGGTCGAGTGACGGACCTGTAAACCGATTAAACTTCAAACTGAACCAGGAGGAGCTGCTTCATGTACCAACTACCTGACCTACACGACCTGGCCCCCCAGTGGGCCCTCAAGTTAAAACATTCAACCCCCTTAGACCCTATCCAAGCTCATTTGGCCGATTTAAGCCAGGACCAGACGATTTATCCACCCCAGGACCAGGTCTTTCGGGCCTTACAACTAACCCCACCGGAGGCTGTCCGGGTCGTCCTGATCGGTCAAGATCCTTATCATGGTCCCAACCAGGCCAATGGCTTGGCCTTCTCAGTCAATCCTGGCCAGACCTTACCGCCTTCTTTGCGAAATATCTTCAAGGAATTACAATCAGACCTGGGTGGCGACTTGCGCCAGGACGGTGACTTATCCGATTGGGCCAGCCAAGGTGTCCTGCTCTTGAACCAAGTCCTAACGGTCGCTCAGGGTCAGGCTAATTCCCACCAAGCGATCGGATGGCAAGCTTGGACCCAGGACCTGGTCCGGGTGGTCAATGACTTCGACCGAGCTTTGATTTTCCTCCTATGGGGCAAAAAAGCTCAGGCCCTAATACCCTTGATTGATCAAACCAAGCACCAGGTGATTCAGTCAGCCCATCCCAGTCCCTTATCTGCCTATCGTGGTTTCTTAGGCTCTCGTCCCTTTAGCCAGATCAACCAACAATTAAAAGCCAGCGGCGAGGAGCCACTGGCTTGGGGTTAACCATCTTTCTCTTAGAGGTAGTCTGACAGGGTGAACATGATTATAATAGCGATAAAGTTATTAAAGAAATGGAAGAGGATGGTGGCGAGAACATTGCCTTGAAACTTCCAGTAGAAGAAAATAATCACTAAGGAAAGTGGTAGGTAAATCGTGGCATCCACCAAAGTTGCCATGTGGGCCCCGGTAAAGAGCACCACGGATAGGCAGGATAGGATGATCATTAAGGTCTTATTGGTCTTATCAAAGGAGCCAATGATGGCCTGACGGAAGACCAATTCTTCCACAAAGGGAGCAAAGATGGCAACCATAAAGAAGGTTAAGAAGAGGGGTTGGGACTTAGAAAGTTCATTGAGGGCCTGCTGGTTGGCAGCTAGGTTACTGAGGTCCATGAAATTCTCCAGAATCTTCATGGTGACAACCCGCAGGGCAACCATGGCGATGAAGGCACCGATGAACCAAAGGATTAAAGACTTAATCGAGGTTTGAGCCTTTAGTTCTTGCCAGTCTTGAGCCAGTGTGTCCCGGTATAGGTACCAACCTAATAAGATTAAGACAACTTGGATCGCAAATGAGAATAGCATGGTTTGATTGAGGGGCAAACCGAATGTTACGAGTGCTACTTGACCTCCGATGAAGAGCAATAGGTAGGCCAAGATCATAATCATGCCTTTACGTTTCATACAATTCCTCCTGATTCATAATAACTTTATGATAAAATTTAATAAATTAAAAAGCAAGTAGCAGTCTAGTGGTTAAAAAAAAGATGTAAAATATTTTTTGGTTTTATCAGTGATTTTGTTGACGATAAAAATGAAAAGCAGTTGTACCAATTATTGATCACTGGGGACCGCCCTCCAAAGCCATGCTTTTCCGGGCTAGGCCCACTAGGCATTGCCTAAACGGTGAACCGTAAGGCAATGCAAGCTGCGTGGCCCTTCCGCATCCCTGTGAAAAATAATCGGTACAACCTGCTTTTCATTCGATCCAACCTGAATTTTATATGCTTATTTCATTGGATTATCTATTTTGATTGGTACTGTCATTCATTTGCTATCTTAAAGGAAGAGCTTGCTTGTTACTTCCACTACAAGCACCAAAATATTTTATTAAATCATGTGATAAAGCCTTTGTTCTAATTCAAATTCACGCTCTACTAAAGTTCTAATTAAAGCAACCTTTCAACTTATTAATAGTCGGTAGACCTTCATTTTTTCTGATTGACATCTTGAAATGATAATGGATTTAGATGATCTTTTGATTGACGGCTGATAGGATCAGCCATCTTTTGACCATGATCAGGCAGTCTCCACAAGCCAAGACCAGGAGACCTATGGTATACTATTTGGAGAATGATGGCGAAGGAGCAAGCAATGAAAGAATTAAGTATTGAGCAACTAAGTAAGTCCTATGGCGTGAAGCAATTAATTAACCAGGTCGATTTTGCTATTCGTACGGGGGATCGTATCGGTTTAATCGGTCCCAATGGTACGGGAAAGTCCTCCTTCTTAAAGGTGATTGCGGGTGTTGACCATTATGACCAGGGGACCATCCGCCACCCAAACCAGTATAGCATTGCCTATCTGGACCAGCACCCCGTCCTGGATCCAGACCAGACGATCTTAGAGACAGTCTACCAATCGCCAGCACCTGTCGTGCAACTGGTCCTACGTTATGAAAAAGACCGTAAAGCCCTCGAGCAATCGCCTCATGATCCAGCGCTGCAAGCAGCCTTTACCAAGATCAGCGAACAGATGACCCGGGATGGGGGCTGGGATGTCGAGGTTCAGGCTAAGTCGATTTTGACCCAGCTTGGCTTACATGATTTAGACCGGCGAGTGGGGGACTGCTCGGGTGGTCAGCTTAAGCGGATCGGTTTAGCACAAGTCCTGATTTCACCGGCCGATCTCTTGATCTTAGACGAACCGACCAACCACCTGGATGTGCCGACCATTCAGTGGCTGGAGCACCATCTCGCCTCTTATCCAGGAGCCCTCTTGTTGGTGACACATGACCGGTATTTTCTTGAAAGGGTGGTCAATAAGATCGTAGAATTAAGGCATGGCCGTCTGATTGAATATGAAGGAAATTACCAAGCCTATCTCAGCCAGCGCGCCAGCCGACAGAGTCAACTCCAACAAGCCCAACATAAGCAGGACCGGCTTTTCCAACAGGAATTAGCCTGGATGCGTCAAGGGGCTCAAGCCCGCTCGACCAAGCAACAAGCCCGGATTCAACGCTTTAATGACTTGAAGCAGGCCATTGCTGACCGGGACCAAGAAGACCAGGCGTTCGATTTTGATTTTAACCAACAACGACTAGGTAAGAAGAGCCTGGAATTAGACCAAGTCACCATCCATAACCAGGGGCAATTGATCCTGAAGGACTATACTAAGACCTTCGTCAAGGGAGATCGGATGGGGATTGTCGGTCCGAATGGTGTCGGAAAATCAACCTTCTTAAACACCTTAGCTGGCTACCACCAATCGACCAGTGGCATCATTCACATTGGCGAGACCGTGCGGATGGCTTATTACCGCCAACTGGATCAAGACCTTCCGGGTGACCAACGCGTTCTGTCCTACCTGACCCAAGTCGCCCAAGAATTTAAGCGTCCCGATGGCAGTCAGCTGTCAGCCTCCCAGCTCTTAGAACGGTTTAACTTCCCTAAGGAGAGTCATGGGATGTTCATTTCTTCACTATCAGGTGGGGAGAGGCGGCGGCTCTACCTCTTGACGCTCTTGGTCCAAGAACCTAATCTTCTGCTCTTAGATGAGCCAACGAATGATCTGGATATTGAGACCTTAACGACTTTAGAGGACTATTTGGAGGATTTTGAGGGAATTGTGATTGTGGTGTCTCACGACCGGTATTTCTTAGACAAAACGGTCGACCAGATCCTCATTATGCAAGGACAGGGTCACTTTGATGTCTACTGGGGTTCCTATTCTGATTATTTGGCAGAAGGAGGGTCAAGGGAAGACCTAGGGGAGATGAGTGAGCCAGACCGAGTGGAAGCAGCACCTGCGCTAGAACAAAAACCTACACCACCATCTAAGCCCAAGAAGCGGATGACCTATCAGGAAAAGCAGGAATGGGCCAAGTTGCAACCGCAGATGCAAAAGGTGGAAGATCGTATTGAGGCCATTGGACCGGAAATGGAGGCTGCCAGTCATGATGCGGGTCGATTGATGGACTTACAGGAAGAACTTGACCAATTAGAGCTTGAATTGTTGACCTTATATGAACGTTATGACTATTTGAGTGATTTAGACCAATAGGGGCCAAAGACCTATAAGGAGAAAGCATATGAAAATTTATCAAGACCTGATTCAGGTCATTCTAGACCGTGGCCATGTCAAGACAGACCGAACGGGGGTTGGAACCCGGTCGCTATTTGGTTACCAGATGCGATTTAATTTACAAGAAGGCTTTCCTATCTTGACGACCAAGCGGGTGGCTTTTGGCTTGGTAAAGAGTGAACTGCTGTGGTTTCTTAGAGGGGATGCGAATATTCGCTACCTCTTAGAACATGACAACCATATTTGGGATGAATGGGCCTTCCAGCGTTATGTCAAGAGTGAGGACTACCAGGGACCGGATATGGAAGATTTTGGTCGTCGAGCCCTTTTAGATCCGGACTTCAACCAGGTCTATCAAGACCAGTTGCATCTCTTCCAGGATAAGATTCTGACAGACGAGGCTTTTGCTGCCCAATATGGGGACCTGGGTCCAATCTATGGCAAACAATGGCGGTCTTGGCCGGACCGGGACCAAGGAAAGATCGACCAGATCCAGCTACTATTGGATTCCTTGCGGCATGATCCCGATTCTCGCCGCCATCTGGTGACGGCTTGGAATCCTGCAGATGTGCCGCATGCTGCCTTGCCGCCCTGCCACTGCCTCTTCCAATTCTACGTAGCGCAAGGGCAATTATCCTGTCAACTCTACCAGCGGTCAGCGGATGTCTTTCTAGGAGTTCCTTTCAATATCAGTTCCTATGCGCTCTTAACCCACTTGATTGCACGTGAACTTGGCTTGGAAGTGGGGGAATTCATTCATACCCTAGGCGATGCCCACCTCTATCTCAACCATCAGGAGGCGGTCGACCAGTTAATGAGTCGCCAGCCCGGCCCCCTGCCGCAATTAGTGATTAAGGGGGATGAGCCGATGGACCAGTTGGACAGTTCTCAGATTCAATTGGTTGATTATCGACCTCAAGGTCCGATTGAAGCCCCGATTGCTGTTTAATGAAAAAGGAGGATAAGATGATTACATTTGTTTATGCACAAGACCGCAAGGGAGCGATTGGTTACCGCAATCAATTGCCCTGGCATTTGCCTAATGATTTGAAATTTTTCAAGGAAGTGACCATGGGCCATACCATGTTGATGGGACGTCATACCTTTGAAGGGATGGAGAAACGGTTATTACCAGGACGCAAAACTGTAGTGATGACTTCGAACCCTGATTATGGCCAAGAGATTCCTGAATTAGAAGTGGTTACTAGCGTTGAAGAAGTCCTGGACTTGGCCCAAGACCAAGAATTGATGGTCATTGGGGGCGCAGGGGTCTTTAAATCCCTCTGGGACCATGTAGACTTGATTGTTCGCACGGTGATTGATGGGGAGTTTCCAGCGGATGTCTATATGCCTCCGATTGATCCAGAAGAATTTGAATGCATCAAGTCCAAACCAGGGCGGACGGATGACAAAAATCCATACCCCCATACCTTTGAATGGTGGCAACGGAAATCAAGTAATTAAGGTTCTATAATTTGAGTCAGTGATGCTGTGTAGAATGAGAGATTTCGATTTAATTCAAATTGGTGTTATGGCAGTCTTGGGATGGCAAGGGTGCTATAGAATATAGCTAAAATCATTGATAGTCAAAAATTTCGAGAGATGGCGACTGATGTATTTACTTCATCTATTGGTTACATTAATAGCAGTGAGATTTTAAATAATGCAATTTGCTATGGACGGTCTGGAATAATGCTTTTGTTCAATTTGATGTATTTAGATACAGGAAAGATATAGTTTAAAACTATTTCTGATAATTCATTTAGAGAAATTGTAAGAGCAGCTTCTAATTCTGAGTATATATTTGTGGAGCGTGACGTATATTTTAGAGGTGTAAACTTTGATAAAGTTATTGATTATATTGATTTTGGATTGCTAAATGGTGTTTCAGGGATAGTTCTAGCTTTAATGGCACAAAGGATTGGGGCTTCCTGCCCATTGGATAGAATGTTTTTTATGCAGTGAAGTTTTAAAGTATATACTAATGGAGACATATGAGAAAGATTCTAAAAAATAAACTATATCTGAAAGTTCTGATTTCAGATTTAATATCAAATTTTGGAGATACATTATATTTTATAGCTCTCATGACCTATGTTACGGAGATTAAGGACAGTAATTTAGCCATTTCAATCGTAAATATATCAGAGACTATACCTATCTTATTTACAATATTTTTTGGTATCATTGCAGATAGAACGCTTAATAAAGTGGAGATGATTATTAAAACGTTATGGCTACGGGTGGTTCTATATTTATTGGTTGCTGTGGTTATGAATTTTAAGCCATCTATTATAGTAGTCATATTTGCTAGTATAGTTAACCTTATTGCAGATACATTGGGACAATTTGAAAATGGCCTTTTCTATCCAATATCTAATCGAATAGTGAAAAAGTCAGAAAGAGAAGAAACTATGGCGTTTAGGCAGACAGTTGTTTCTACGATGAATATTGTAAATCAATCATTTGGGGCGTTTTTTATCACTATTCTAAGTTTTTCTCACTTAGCTTTTATAAATTCTCTAACTTTTGCTATTAGCCTGTTAATTATGTTAGTTATCAAAAATCAGATTAATGATTATTATGAGGAGATGAACTCGACCAGCAAGATATCAAAATTTGATTTTAAATCTTCGTTTTCTGAGGTTGTTTCAAATTTAAAGCTCTCAATTAATCATCTATTTAGTATCGGCAACATGAAGGCTGCTTTACTTGTTATACCAATACTTAATGGGAGTTTGGCAATTCTCACGCCATTAGTTGTTGTTAATCTTTCTAAAGGTTCTAATTTGACAATTATTAATTCTGCGACTACGATCTCACTTTTGGGCATTAGCACTGTTTCAGGAGGAATACTAGGGGGCACTTTAATTCTGATTAGTAAAAAATTTAAAAACCTTTCCATAGGCACCTTGTTAAAAATGAATTTGACCACTGTTTTTCTTTCATTTGTTGCTTTTTACTTTCAAAATATTTATTTAATTATATTATCATCATTTCTTTCAAGTGTATTAGTTAGTGCATTAAATCCTAAACTGGGGGCTATCATATTTAATAATATTGATGAGACGAAGTTAGCTACAATATTTGGAGGGATGGTGACATATTTCCAAATAGGAGATATTGTATCAAGGTTACTGTTTTCTACCTTAGTGATTTACTTACCGTATAGTCATATTGCAGTAATATATATGTCATTAGTTTTTGTGGCAATTTTATATACATTTAAGGGTTCAAAGTATATAGAAAGGGAATCTTAATTAGTTAAATAATTATAGTTTCTGAAAGGTTGATATAATATGTTGGAGTATAAGTAGAGATAAGTTTTGAAATTTTAGTTTCTAATATTCACTAGTTTGTAATTTTATATAGTTTTTCCCATATATCATTAAGAAATATCGCAGGAATAAGTACTGACTTTAAATTACATAAGTTTCAGAAATATGATTTTTGGACAACCTTTAGGTACAAATAGTAAAGTAACCTGTTAATTTTTCTATTTAACGGTCATAAAAATCCTGAATTTATCTATATCTGTCAAAATTACTTTTTTTTTGAAAAATTAGGAGCCCCTTCCTTATTCTTTTATATCACGGCTGTATGTGTCCGGAAGAAAAGAAAAAGAGACCAAGCAACAGCTTGTTGCTTAGTCTACTTTCTATACCATCAACCCTATTTGACATAGAGCTGTAATTAAGCAAAGTAAAGTCGCACTGACTCGATGGAAGGAGTGAGTGCGACTTTTTTAGTATTCTATGGTTTAGCTTTAGACATAACGTAAGATGGATAAGAACATAATGGCTGCACCACCTACGACGAATAAGTGCCAGATGACATGCATCCATCTGTTGTCCTTCATCCGGTAGAAGATGGTTCCCAGGGAGTAGACAATCCCGCCCAGTGCCAAGAGGAGGACGCCGTTGAATTCGATAGTCTTAATGAGGGGATAGACGATCAGAATTCCCAACCAACCCAGGGTGAGGTACATGTAGGTTGAGAGTTTAGGGTAACGGTCAATGGCGATTAATTCAAAGACGATACCCGCTAGGGCTAGGGTCCAGATTATGGCCAGGAAGAGATAGGCCGTTCGACTTGCTAGAGAGATCATCAGATAAGGCGTATAGGTCCCCGCAATCAGGAGATAGATCGATGAATGATCGATCTTTTGGAAGAAGGGGCGGTACTTGGAGAAGGAGAAAGAGTGGTAGAGGGTCGAATTGGTAAAGAGTAAGACGAGGGAGAGGCCATAAATGATATAGGCAACAATTGAAACCCATGATTGGATATGGATCCCTTTTTTAACTAGGAACACTGTGCCGATGATGCTCAACATCGCGGCGATACCGTGGGTGACGGCATTGAAGACTTCGATGGTGATGAGTTTTCTGCTAGGTATTTCAGGCTGTTTGCCTGACTTTTTTTGTGGGTCAGCCATTGGGCTAGCCTCCTTTTTGTCTGTTTATTCGTGACATTATTGTAGCAATTTGATCTAAATTTTACCAAGGATAGGCTTTCTTGTTATGAAAAGATAATGGTTTGGACTTTTAAATGATAGAGGAATACATTATAAATTAATACTTTTGAGAAAGAAAAACATAAGAGTAGGAAGTGTTGAAGGGATCATCACAAGGGACCGCCCTTCAAAGCAGAGCTTTTCCGGGCTAGGCCCACTAGGCAATGCCTAGACGGTAAACCGTAAGGCATTGCACGCTACGTGGCCCTTCCTCTTTCCTGTGATGATCCTTCAACACTTCCTGCTCTTTATTTTTGCCTTTGGTAAATTTATTTAGATACTATCATTTAAAAGAAGGCTGGATTTAACGATTAGTCGACTTGGTTTAAAGGATATATTAACTAGGCGATCAAATAATCATAAAAATACTTGAGGATCAATCAAAAGACAAATAAGGCAAGGTAATCGTCAATAAGACAGGTCCCTCTTCTTAATCATAGGGGGCCGTCCTTCAAAGCAGAGCTTTTCCGGGCTAGGCCCACTGGGATTAAGTGATGCAATATAATAAAAAATAAAAGGCAGGGTACCATCAATTAGGCAGGTTCCAAGGCTTATCATAGGGGACCGCCCTCCAAAACAGAGTTTTTCCGGGCTAGGCCCACTAGGCAATGCCTAAACGGTAAACCGTAAGGCATTGCACGCTACGTGGATTGTCCTTACTCCCATGATTAAATAGTGAGACCTGCCTTTTATTGACGGATTCTATGTTTTAAGTTCATGTCTTTTAAATTCATCCAGTTGCCAAAAAAGAAAAAATGAATAAAGACTGCCAATATAATGACTGGGTCTTATAATTTATCGACCCTTACTTTTGATGATAAGAAGGTTAGCATTCATTTTTTAAAGAACAAACAAATATATAAGAGTCCTTGCTCTTATCGCTTCACTTCAAGAATAGGGATTAAAAATAAGATTAGAAAGAAGTCTTACCGATTTTGTCATAATAAGAAGGGCAAGATGTCTTGGATACCATCATAGCTAATATTTGCTAGTTCATATTTAAAATGTTCTTTATTTTAGCTTACCTTTAATTTATTGCTCTATAAATACGGTATGAAGGATAGTAAATAATAATTTTAATCGCTAGATCAGTAAGGATGTTTACCAATATTTGAACAAGACCAAGAATAAATATAAGAAGGCAGTCTCAATGCTTAATCAA
The DNA here is from genome assembly GCF_000245795.1 of Facklamia languida CCUG 37842. Classification (GTDB taxonomy): domain Bacteria; phylum Bacillota; class Bacilli; order Lactobacillales; family Aerococcaceae; genus Facklamia; species Facklamia languida. The sequence goes on from NZ_JH601133.1 coordinate 1,546,025, forward strand.
AGGACAGTGGACGATCCACGTAGCTTGCAAGGCCTTACGGTTTACCGTTTAGGCCTTGCCTAGTGGATCGAGCCCGGAAAAGCTTGGCTTTGGAGGGCGGTCCCCTTTAATTAAGCATTGGGAACTGCCTTTTTTTATGTGTTTTTATTCTTATATATCATCATGAAATGATACTTGATCCAGGGATATTTTGATAGGCATGACAGTGAGCCTTTATGCCTTGCCCTTGACCAGCCAATAAGGATCAGAGCCTAGACTTTCAATAGACCCTGGTTCAATGGTATACTAGGGATAATTTAAGACTTGTAAGATTAGAATGAAGAAGAGGAGGGATTAAGTGGGAGCCAGCTTTTATGAATTTATCCTGCGCTATAAGGATGAAGAAGCCAATGACCCCATGAGTCGTTTGGCTAATCAAATTAGTCAAGACCGGACCTTTCCCAAGCAGAGTCAAGACTTTGACCAATTGTCGACTTATATGGAACAGAATAGTGATTATAGCCGGATGTTAACCCTGTTTGATGATGCTTGGCAGACATTTCAAGAAATATCTTAAGGAGGATAACGATGAGTACTCATATCAATGCACAAGCCGGAGCGATTGCACCTTATGTCCTATTTCCTGGTGATCCTTTACGGGCTAAGTTTATCGCTGAGACCTATTTGGAAAATGTCACCCAATATAATGACGTTCGAAATATGTTCGGCTATACCGGAGACTACCAAGGGGTAAAAGTCTCTGTACAAGGATCGGGGATGGGGATCCCTTCTGCCACGATCTATGCCGAAGAACTCTACCGTGATTATGATGTAGCAGCTATTATTCGTGTGGGTTCCGCTGGGGGCTTACAGGAGAAGGTCAAGGTGCGCGACTTGGTGATTGGCCAAGGGGCAACAACCGACTCCAGTGTGCTCAATAATATTTTTGATGGGCAAGTTTTTTTTGCGGCTTTAGCTTCCTTTGACCTCTTAGACACGGCTTATCATATTGCCCAAGAAAAGTCACTCCAAGGCGGTTTGCACGTTGGCAATATCCTATCCAGTGACCGCTTCTATAATGAAGAACTAGATAAGCAGAAGTTGGCAGACTATGGGGTCTTAGCAGTTGAGATGGAAGCGGCTGGACTTTATGCCTTAGCGAATAAATATCAACGCCAAGCCTTAGCAATCTGTACCATCTCGGACCAGATTCTGACGGGTGAGGAGACAAGTGCCCAAGAAAGAGAGCAGACCTTCACGGACATGATGGAAGTTGCCTTGGAGACCGTGGTCGCCATGAGTCAAGGGAAGAAGTAATCATTATGATCCAAATCGATAAATCACGCAAACCACACCAAACGAAAAAATCAACCCAGTCAGGCGCTGCTGGTTCCAAGAACTGGGCCTGGTTGGTTCGAGTCTTGGCTGTCTTGGCCCTCATCGGGATCTTTGTGAACCCGACCTCCAGTGTTCAAGCCCTAGACTGGTTCAAGGAGAGCATGGGAGTCAAAGAAGATGACCAACTCACTAAACAGGACTTGCAGACCTTGCAAGAAGTCTACCAGACCATTCAAAAGTACTATATCGAGGAAGTCGATAAGGAAAGCCTGATGCAAGGAGCCTTGAAGGGGATGGTTCAGGCCCTAGAAGAACCCTATTCTGAGTATTTAAGTCCGGAGGAGAGCCAGGCCTTTGATGATACGGTTGAGGGTTCCTTTACTGGGATTGGTGTCCAATTTATGATGAAAGACAATCAGGCGACAGTGATTGCGCCGATTGATGGGACTCCCGCTGCCAAGGCTGGTATCCAGGCAAATGATATCTTTGTCAGCGTGGACGGTGAGCCTCTAGACGGAATGACCTCTAACGAAGTGGTTCAACTGATCCGGGGTCCTGAAGGGTCGAAGGTGACACTCGAAGTTCAACGAGGGGACTCGCGCTTTGAGGTCGAGTTGACCCGGGCAGAGATTCCGATCACCACGGTTACCAGTGAACTAGACCCCGACCATCCAGAAGTAGGCTATCTCAAGCTAACCCAATTTGCCTCTACGACCTATGATGAACTGGTTGAAGCCATTACGGATTTAAGGGCAAAAGGAGCCAAACGCTTTATTTTTGATGTGCGGTATAACCCGGGTGGCTTACTAACGGCTGCCTTGTCGATCTCCAATATGTTCCTTAGCGATGGTCAAGTGATTATGCAGACGGTCGAGAAAGGTAAAGAACCGCAAGAATATCAAGCGACCGATGCGAATTTGGGCGACTTTCAAGTCGATGAGCCCTATGTGGTCTTGGTCGATGAGGGATCAGCGTCAGCCAGTGAGATTCTCGCGGCTGCCATCCAGGAGAATACAGATGCTTTGATCGTTGGCAGCAAAACTTTTGGTAAGGGAACCGTTCAAAATCTAACGACCTTTTCGGAATATGGTGAGTTGAAATTAACCATTGCCAAGTGGCTCACTCCTAAGGGAAATTGGATTCATGACCAGGGACTGGAGCCGGATGTCAAGGTAGAAATGCCTGCTTTAGCGACAGCTATTCGCTTGAATCCAGAAGAGACCTTGAAGGCGGGCGATGCTTCCGAATTTGTTCGGTCGGCTTCCTTGATGCTGGATGCTTTAGGTTATGACCTGGCTGAGACCACCTATTTCAATGACCAGATGACCCAAGCGGTTAAGGACTTTCAGAAGGATCATGATTTGGAGGTGACGGGTGACATTCACTCGACCACCGCTGAAGAATTGATGACCTTATCGCGCGACTATTTGCAAGAGAATGATCCGCAGTATGCCAAGGCCTTAGATGTCGTGTTAGACCAATAGACCAGGCTTTTACATGATCGAGGGATCGAGTTAGGAATGCAGTCCTCCAACTGGGAACTGCATTCTTCCTTTATTAGTGGAAGTTTGGGCAATAATAGGCCCTTTTTAAATTACGATAGATGAAATGGAGGCGGTTTGATGTATCAAATCCAATGGTATCCCGGCCACATGGCCAAGGCCCGCCGGGAGGCAGAAGAGAAGTTAAAATTAGTCGACCTGGTGATTGAGTTGGTCGATGCACGAATTCCTGAATCCAGTCGCAACCCCATGATTGCGGAAATTATTAGCCAGAAGCCTTCGATTCTGGTCTTGAATAAGCAGGATTTAGCTGATAAGCAGATGACCCAAGCCTGGCTGTCCTACTACCAAGACCAAGGACAAGTGGCCCTGGCGATTGATGCCCAACACCAAAAAGGGCTCAAGCCCCTACAAAAAGCCTGTCAGGACTTGATGGCGGATTATTTTGCCAAGCAGAAGGCGAGGGGAGTCAAGCCGCGCGCGATCCGGCTGATGATCCTAGGGATTCCCAATGTGGGCAAGTCGACCCTGATTAACCGCTTTGTCGGTAAGAACCAGGCGCAAACTGGCAACAAGCCAGGAGTAACTAAAGCCCAGCGGTGGTTGAAGCTGGGTAAGGAATTTGAACTTTTGGATACGCCAGGTATCTTGTGGCCCAAGTTTGAGGACCCTCAGACGGGCATTCATCTGGCCTTGACAGGCGCCATTAAAGACCAGTTGATCGAGATGCAGGAATTGGCCCTGGCCTTTATTCCTCATCTGCAACAATTCTATCCCCATGTTTTAGAAGAAGTGTATGGCTTGACGTCAAGTAATGAAATGGATCCTGCCACGGTATTGACCGATCTGACCCAAAGATTAGGGCTCAACCAGGACTATCCCAAAGCCGCAGAGCGGTTGATCTTTGACTTTAGGCAGAAGAAGTTAGGAGCGATTACTTTGGACCGGCCGATGGAGGACCTTCATGTTGGAGAATAAATCATTGACTCAACTGAAGGCCCTTATGGCCGATGTCAAGGACTTGGATGATGACCGGTTAGTGGCCTTGCGAAAAGATCCGCGGCAGGGAGCCAAGAAGCTGGTCCAACAAGTTGAAAAGCGTATTCAACGTCAAGCAGCGGCTTATAAAGCCTACCAAGCCCGCTTAACCTATGAGCGTCAAGTCTTGGACCAGGATCCTGGACTATTGATTGCGGGGGTCGATGAAGTGGGGCGGGGACCCATTGCGGGTCCAGTGGTGGCGGCAGCAGTGATCCTACCGTGCGATACACACAGGTGGATTGCGGTCACAGATTCCAAGCAAATCTCGGATAAGACCCGCCGGCAGATGGCGGACTTGATCCGGCAAGAAGCGGTAGCTTATGCCATTTGTGAGATTTCGCCTCAAATCATTGACCAAGTCAATATTTATCAGGCCAGCCGCTTGGCCATGAAAGGGGCGGTTGACCAATTAAGCGTTCAACCGGATTACCTCTTGATCGATGCCATGACTGTGGACTTGGACATCCCTCAAATGGCTATTACCAAAGGCGACAGCAAGTCCCTGTCAATTGCGGCAGCGTCCATCCTGGCCAAGGTCTACCGTGATGACTATATGATTCAAATGGTGCAGGAATATCCCGAGTATCACTTTGACCAACATATGGGTTATCCAACGAGCGTCCATCTCCAAGCCCTGGCGAAGTATGGTCAAACGTCCATCCACCGCCAGTCCTTTGGCCCGGTTCAAAGGACCCAGAAAAACTACAAGCCCTCATAAGGTTCGTTACCTTAACGATTAGCGCTTTTATCTGGTGGTCTTTGTACTTATTAAAGTGCAAGGAGGGAGACTATGACACTCAAACAAGCCTTAATTTATCTCATCATCAAACAGGTCTCGTACCGGGATCGATGGCATTTCATTGCCTACCGCCAGCAACTTCCCCTGGAAGATCCGGAGGCCAACCGGCAAACGGTTCAAGCGCTTATCTCGCAGGGCATTTGGTCTAATAAGTATTGCGATTTATTCCAGGACTGGGCTGACCACGTCCAGTCCATTCGAGCTTTAGAATCCCAGGCCTTGATGATTGGGGAAGCAGCTTACCCAGCCCTCTGGCTCCAGATCTACCAACCTCCCCAGATTATTTTTTACCGCGGGTCATTAGACCTTTTGAATGACCCGCTCATCTCCATTGTTGGTTCCCGTAAGCTCTCGGTTTACGGTCAAACCATCGGCCACCATCTAAGCCGAACATTGGCCCAGGCTGGCTTTTGCTTGGTGTCTGGCTTGGCCCAAGGGGCAGATGCCCTTGCTCATCGAGCGGCCCTGGGCTTAGAAAGAGGGCATACCATCGCGGTGATTGCGTCCGGCTTCCAGGCTTATTATCCTAGCCACCATCGCCAGCTCCAAGACCAACTGATGAAGGATCAGTTAGTCCTGTCGGAGTATTTGCCTAGTCAGGGCATTCGTAAACATCAATTCATCGCCCGCAATCGGCTCGTCGCCGGTCTCTCACCTGCTACACTGGTCCTGCAAGCGGCGCAGCATTCAGGCTCTTTGATTACGGCCAACTATGCACTGGAAGCTAACCGTCAAGTCTACGCCCTGCCAGGTCCTATTCATGACCCGCAATCCTATGGCTGTAATGCATTAATTGCGGCAGGTGCGACACCTGTCGTCAGTTCCCAGGACCTTTTACGGGATTTGCTGGCTCTTTACCAACGCCAAGGTTATGGCTTAACCGGCAGAATTTGACAGAAGTTAATGGTTGGTTTAAGATTGTTACGATTTTTGATTTCGATCGTAAAGAAAAGGAGTGATTGTTGATTGGCCTATAAATACCTTGTAATTGTCGAATCACCGACTAAAGCCAAAACAATCGATAAATACCTAGGCAGAAATTATAAGGTGGTCGCTTCCAAGGGCCACCTGCGTGATTTGCCAAAATCTAAAATGGGTGTTGACATCGAGAACAATTTTGAACCACATTATATCTCCATCCGAGGTCGGGGCGACACCATTAAGGAGCTACGCAAGTTAGCAGGTAAGGCTGAGAAGGTCTATCTGGCGAGTGACCCGGACCGAGAAGGGGAAGCCATCGCCTGGCACTTAGCTTATTTATTGAATTTAGATGACCAGGACCTGAACCGGGTCGCCTTCAATGAGATTACCAAGGAATCGGTCAAGGAGGCCTTTAAGCAGCCACGTCAGATCGACCAGGACTTGGTCGATGCCCAACAAGCAAGACGGATCCTGGACCGGATTGTGGGCTATTCGATCTCACCCATTCTTTGGAAGAAGATTAAGGGTGGCTTGTCAGCGGGACGGGTCCAGTCGACTGCGCTCAAGATTATTATTGACCGTGAACAAGAAATTCGAGACTTCAAGCCAGAGGAATATTGGACCCTGCCTGCAATCTTCAAGAAGGGGCGGTCCAAGTTTGAGGCTGAATTCTATGGCTTGAATGGTGACAAGACCGACCTGCCCAACCAAGCAGCCGTCGACCAGGTCTTAAGTCAGATCGACCAAGAAGGAGACTTCACTGTTGATCAAATCGAGGAGAAAGAAAGACGGCGCAAGCCTTATTTACCTTATACGACTTCGACCCTGCAACAGGATGCGGCTAACCGCTTGAACTTTAGGGCCGGTAAGACCATGATGGTGGCCCAACAATTGTACGAAGGTATTAAGATTAAGAATAGTACAGTGGGTCTGATTACCTATATGCGTACTGACTCCACCCGGATCTCTGCCAATGCTCGCCAGATGGCGGAAGGCTATATCAAAGACCGTTATGGGGCTGCCTATTTAGGAGCTGGCCGTCAGGCAGCTAAGGCATCAGGGGCTCAGGATGCTCACGAGGCCGTCCGGCCATCGAACGTCAACCTGGCACCCGAATCGATTAAGGATGCTTTGACTAGGGATCAGTACCGGCTTTATTCGCTGATTTGGGCAAGGTTTTTGGCTTCTCAGATGAGTGAGGCGGTTTTTGATACCATCCGAGTTGATTTAAGCCAGGGACCCGTGGGCTTCCGGGCGAATGGGTCACGGATTAAGTTTGACGGATTCCTCAAGGTCTATCCTTCTAAGACAGACAAAGACAATTACCTACCCGACTTGGCAATCGGGGATACCGTGAAGCCAGCTCAACCCATTGAAGGGGACCAGCACTTCACCCAACCCCCAGCCCGTTATACGGAAGCCAGTCTGGTTAAGACCCTGGAAGAGTTAGGAATTGGCCGTCCCTCAACCTATGCACCGACGATTGAGACCCTGCGCAAGCGCTACTATGTGCGTATGGAAGCGAAGCGGTTTGAACCGACTGAACTGGGGGAAATTGTCAATGGGGTGATGGAGGGGTACTTCCCTGACATTGTGAATACGGAATTCACGGCCGGTATGGAAGACCATCTAGACCAAGTCGAAGCTGGAAAGGAAGAATGGAAGCAGGTCTTAAGCGATTATTATCAAGTCTTAGACAAGGATCTGAAACAAGCTGAAAGCCAAATCGAAGCCATTGAAATTAAGGATGAACCGGCTGGATTCGATTGTCCAGAATGTGGTCATCCCATGGTGATTAAGATTGGGCGCTATGGCAAGTTCTATGCCTGCTCCAACTTCCCAGATTGCCGCCATACCCAGGCCATCGTCAAGGAAATTGGGGTTCCCTGTCCAGAATGTGGGAAGGGCCAAGTGGTTGAACGCAAGTCCAAGAAGAATCGGAATTTCTATGGGTGCTCACGTTATCCGGATTGCGAATTTGTCTCCTGGGATAAACCTGTGGGACGTCAGTGTCCCAAGTGCGACCATTATCTGATCGAAAAGGTCTCTCGCAAGGGCCGACAGGTCAAGTGCTCCCACTGTGATTACCAGGAAGCCTTACAAGCATAAGGAATAGGAGGCGATGCGCCTTCCTACTATAAGAAGTCAACAGTTTATACACCGAATCTTGAATTACCCGAGAAGGTCCTTCAAAGCGTCTGCTTATTAGGTTCCTATTACTTGCTTGTGGTGAAGGATTCGGTGTTTGTTTTACCTGAAATCAATGACAAGTCGATGGCTGAGAGGGATCCGGGATAGCGTAAAAAGGTAAGCCTTTTATGAGTTGATTATTAGAGATTATCGAGATAAATCTGTATAATGATTCTAATAGAGAGAGGGGGATAAGATGGAGAATGCGATTCAAGCCTTTCTCGCCTATATTCAAAATGAACGGCGCTATTCCGACCATACCGTTCAGGCTTACCAGCGCGACTTAGCTGAGTTTCAAGCATTTATTCGAACCAGTGGAGCCAGCCCATTGCCTCAGTTAGCCTACCGGGATATGCGGCTCTATTTAGCCTATCTGAATGAGCGACAATTATCGCCAACGACCATCAGTCGTAAGTTGTCCAGCTTGCGTTCTTTCTTTAAATATTGTCATAGACAGGGTTGGATTGACCAAGACCCTACCAGCTTGATTCAATATAAGGTCAAAAAACACCGGTTACCGGACTTTCTCTATGAGCAGGAAGTTCAAGCTTTATTACAAGCAGCGAAAAAGGACAAGCGTGACAACCATTTGCGAAACCGAGCCATCGTCGAATTGCTTTATGCGACAGGCATGCGGGTGTCGGAGTGCGCCAATCTTAAGCGCCACCAAGTCGATTTAGACCTCCTGATCATCCGTGTCGTCGGCAAGGGCAATAAGGAGCGGATCGTTCCCTTTGGCCAACCCGCTAAAAATGCCCTCCAGGTTTATTTAAAGGAGGAGTATCCGGCTTTATTGGCAGGCTATCAGGGGCAAGAGGCGGTTCGAGACCTCCCGCTTTTCTTATCGGATAAGCATCAACCGATTAGTCCAGACCAAATTCGCAAGGTCTTGAATCAGTTAGTCCAAGACCACGGTTTGAATTTCAAGATTCATCCCCACCAATTGCGACATTCTTTTGCCACCCACCTCTTGAATCATGGAGCAGATATGCGGTCGGTTCAAGAGCTGTTGGGTCATGACCACCTCTCTTCAACTCAGATTTATACCCACATTACTAACGACCATATGCGACAAGAATACCTACAAGCCCACCCGCGGGCGCGTAGGCAGAATAAGGAGGAAGATGTATGACAACAATCTGTGCAGTCAAGAAAGATAGACAATTAGCCATGGCCGGTGATGGCCAAGTTACCATGAGTGAAACGGTGATTATGAAGGGCGGTGCCCGCAAGTTGAGACGAATCTTTGATGACCAAGTGGTGATCGGCTTTGCAGGGGGAGTTGCGGATGCGATAACCCTGTCGGAAATGTTCGAAGAGAAGCTTCAATCCCACCAGGGTCAATTAGTAAGAGCGGCTGTGGAAGTTGCCAAGCAATGGCGGACTGACCGGTCCCTACAGAAATTAGAAGCCCTCTTGATTGTGATGGATGCGGAACACTTACTCTTGGTGTCAGGATCGGGAGAGGTGATTGAGCCAGATGACGGGGTCTTGACAATTGGATCAGGTGGCAATTATGCCTTAGCTGCTGCCAGAGCTATGTTGCGCCACCAGCCTGATTTATCCGCCCAAGAAATTGCGCGTGAGGCCCTAACCATCGCTTCTGAGATTGATGTCTTTACCAATGATCAAATTATTGTCGAATCTTTCGACTAAAAGGAGAATGTCCATGTTAGAACTCAGTCCACGTGAAATTGTCAGTCAATTAGACCAATATATTGTCGGTCAAGCAGAAGCCAAGCGGGCGATTGCGATCGCCGTGCGAAATCGTCAGCGCCGTCTACGCTTGGAAGAGGAGATGCAGGATGAAGTCAAGCCAAAGAACCTCTTAATGATCGGTCCAACTGGGGTCGGCAAGACAGAGATAGCGCGCCGACTCGCTAAGATTACCCAAGCTCCCTTCATCAAGGTAGAAGCGACCAAATATACCGAGGTGGGCTATGTCGGCCGGGATGTGGAGTCCATGGTCCGCGATTTGGTGGAACAAGCCATCCGGATTGTGCGTGCCAATAAGCATGAAGAGGTGCATGACCAAGCGCATGACCAAGCGGTTGCCCGCTTAGCCAAGTTTATGGTTCCAGCCGACAAGCCAGCTAAGGCCAAAAAAGAAGAAAGCAGCGACCAGGGCTTTGGCTTTAAGGGGATGGAAGATTTGATGCGGCAATTGTCTGGTCAAATGGAAGGTCCCGAAAAAGAAGTTGAAACCGAAGAGCTTGCCTATAAACGCCGGGAAATGCGACGTAAAATCCGCAGCGGCGAATTGGACAAGCAAGAAGTGACCATTCAGATTCAAGAACCGAAGGTGCAATTAACCTCCATTAACCCAGTGATGGAACAAATGATGGACATGCAGGATTCCTTGAATGCCTTAAGACCTGACAAGAAGATTGAGCGGACGGTTACGGTTAAAGAGGCCTTGGACTTATTAACGGATGAAGAATCCGACAAGCTGGTTAACCAGGAGGACCTCCACCAACAGGCCCTCAAATTAGCCGAAGAGAGTGGCATCATCTTCATCGATGAGATGGACAAGATTGCTTCCAGCAAGCAGAATTCGGGCGAAGTCTCCCGCCAAGGGGTCCAACGGGACATCCTCCCCATTGTGGAAGGTAGCCAGATCCAGACGAAGTATGGCCTCATTAAGACCGACCACATCCTTTTTATCGGGTCTGGAGCCTTTCATGTGGCCAAGCCATCTGACTTAATCCCTGAGTTACAAGGGCGATTCCCCATCCGGGTCCACTTGGATGACTTACGTCAAGAAGATTTTGTTCGGATCTTAACAGAACCACAGAATGCCTTGATCAAACAATATCAAGCCCTCCTTGCCACGGAAGAAGTCGAAGTGGTCTTTACTGAGGAGGCGATTGACCAGATGGCCGATTATGCGGTCAAATTAAATCGTGAAACCGATAATATTGGAGCGCGTCGCCTCCATACCATCATTGAGACCGTGCTTGAAGAGTTATTATTTGAATCAGCTGACACCCCCATGCATATCGAAGTGACGAAGAAGTATGTTGATGACCGCTTAGCCGATAAGGTTAACAACAAGGACCTCAGTCACTATATCCTATAAGCGAAAGGAGGCTCGCAATGGTCACCATTGAGAATCAACACTTAACCGTTCAAATTTCTGAAAGGGGGGCTGAGATTCAATCGGTCCGTGATCGTAAGACCGATTATGAATTCATCTGGCAGAATGAGAGCAAGCAATGGGGGTCCAAGGCACCCGTCCTCTTTCCGATTGTCAGTCAACTGAAGGAGGATCGCTATCATTTCCAAGGCAAGCCTTATGCCATGAAGCTTAATGGTTTCGCTCAGGAGATGGACTTTACCTTGCAACAGCAGACGGATAGCTCAGCCACCTTCTACCTCAAGAGTTCACCCGAAACGAGGGCGATCTATCCTTTTGACTTCTCCTTCCAGATTACCTATGTCTTGTTTGGCAATCAATTGACCGTCTCTTATGAGGTCCTGAATCCTTCTCGTGAACAGCCCCTCTACTATTCAATCGGTGCCCAGCCATGCTTCAGGATCTCTCAGTCCAACGTCAAGCCGACCTATGAATTTGACCGGGTGAGTTTGGCGGTTGATCCCAGTGGGCCCTATTATGAATGGCCAGTCTTAGCCGATGGTTTAGTCGATCCCCTGCGGGCCAAGTACCGCGAATTTAGCCAGATTCCGCTTCTCCATCGGACTTTTAAGCGGGGGCCAATGATTATCCAGGTTAATGAACGAACGGCCATGCTCCTTAAGGATGGCCATCATCGTGCGCAGGTGACGGTTAAGTTATCCGGTTTTCCCTATGCGGCCATCTGGTCGCCTTATCCGACCCGCTTGCCCTTTGTGTCCATTCAACCTTGGGCAGGACTGCCTGATACCATCGATACCGACCAGGACCTCAGCCACAAGAAGTCCATCCTCTTACTAGCTCCTCAAACCATGAATATGCATGACTTTACGATTAAATTCGAAAAACAGTAATTTAAGCCAGACAAGCTTTCGAGTAATCATTCCAAGGAGCCCGATCGTCGCTTGTCAAGTCGGTTGGGTCGGGACGATTCAAGCGAATGCATTTGGATCGTCTTGCAGGAGGTCAGTTTTGATTAACCTTCCTTGCCGGCTTGATGCAAACCATAAAAGAAACCATCAAAAAAAGGCACGCCCACCAGGCGTGTCTTTTACTTGATTATGATTTTTTCTTTTTGGCCTTATTAAGGCCAAAGGAAACATGACGTTCTTCACCTTTGACCAGGCGTTGGATGTTCTGCCGGTGTCGGTAGATCATCAAGAGGGCGATCAGGGTGAAACCAATCTTATAAAGGGGTGGGTCTGTTAGAATAATCCAGGAGACCACGAGACAATAGGAAGTCATTGAAGCGAGGCTGACAATGGATGTGGTCAAAATTAAAGCTAGCAAGAGGGCTACTTGAACAAGGGCTAAGGTGAAATGGTAACCCAAGAGGACCCCAATTGAAGTGGCTACAATCTTGCCACCCTTGAAGTTGGCCCAGATCGGATAGGCGTGACCCAAGACACAAGCGATTCCTGTTAACATCACAACCAGATCCTCTTGACCGGCATAATGGGAGTAGGCGTAAGCCATGGGCAGCCAGCCCTTAAGCACATCGACGGTAATGACACAAATAGCAGCTAGACTACCGAAATTGCGGCCAACATTGGTGCCACCCGAATTACCTGATCCTAATTGCCGGACATCAACTTTATGAAAGATCTTGGAATACCAGACGCCACTTGGAATCGACCCGATCAGGTAACTCACGACAATTAATAGAATTTCTTGCATCATCCGACCTCCTTAAAAGCTAACCCTATTCTATCACGGGATTCAGTCCGACAACAAGTCTTAGGATAGATAGCCAGGTTCACCCAATCGGGAAGTCTTAGTCTTGAATTTGAATGATTTGATCGATTGGAAGCTTTTCCTTAGCGTCCGGGAGGTCTTTTAAGAGACCGAAAGGCATTTGGGCATTTAATTCCCATGAATCAGGCACTTGGAGGAGGTCCTTGATGGATTGGTCATAGCCTTCTTTTGCACCAATATTAAAGTGTTGCAGGCAAGCACCATAGCCTAAATCGGCGAGAACCAGCCAGGCAGTGTATTGCGTGATGGCCGCATTCTTTTCCTTGTATAGCGTTTGGCGTTCAGGGTTAGCGGGAATATTGGCCTCGACGGCTGCTTGGTCTTCAAAGAAAATAAGGCTGGCTGCGGCATTCTGGCCAGTATCGAAGACCATCCGGTAGAAGTCGCCACCGCTATCTTCATCTAAGAGGGGTTCTTGTGCTTGACGGATCAATTCCCAAACCTTGTGATTTTTTGACCCTGTCACAAGGACAATTCGACTGGTCTGAGAGTTAAAAGCAGATGGGGCTGCCATCACGGCTTGACCAATGGTTGAAGCCAGTTCTTCTGGTTGATGGTTGAGACGGTTCTCAAATTGGTAGACTGATCGGCGCTTAGCCAGGCTGGTTAATAATTCAGACATATAATCGCTCCATTTATTAATAATTATTTTAAACATTAGGATTATCATATCGAATAGATAGGCTGTCTGCAAGCAATCGGATTTGGAAGGAAATTAAGACCGTTAATCAGCCAGGTCCAATGCTTATCATAGGAACTGTCTCTCAAAGCTCTGCTTTTCGGCTTATCTAACTGGATTAAGGAATTAAAAACTAAAAAATTAGAAGAGAGAAAACCGTCAAACAGCCAGCCCCCAATGCTTATCATAGGGGACCGCCTTCCAAAGCTGTCGCTTTTCCGGGCTCGATCCACTAGGCATTGCCTAAACGGTAAACCGTAAGGCAATGCACGCTACGTGGATCGTCCTCCTTCCTATGATTAAGCAGTGTGACCTGCCTTTTATTGACGGATTATATGTTTTCTTATTTAAGTCTTGTAAATTCATCCATTTGCCAAAATAATAAAAAATAAATAAAGACTGACAATATAATTGTTAGATCTTTATTTGATCAAATTAAAGCATTTTAGGTTCCTACTTAATCCTTACCTTCAAAGAGAATGAGTAAAGTTATATTTTTTATGGTGGCTAATAGATGTTTTGAAAAGTATGATTATAAAAAAGCGAGGTTTAGTGAATAACTAAAATAACAGTAGCTTCTTATTTATTGGCTTCATTAATTAGCTTGTATCAATAGATGAAGCCGCCATTTAATATTTGCTTTCCGCAAAAGTTAAGTATGACAGCCATTATTACCGAAGGAATGTGAACATTTCAAGAGTTTATCTATAATTGGCCTGACAATGAACAAAGGCAACCACTAGTGATTGTGGTTTTCAATAAATCTTCGGCTGCTTATTATGAGAAACTAGGTAAGCTATCCTTCGATTGTTTAGCTATTATGTCATCCCATAAAGACGAGGTTTTCTTTTATACTTATTAGGATTCTTTTAAAAGTTGACCTCTAATCCTTCTTTTAAAAGTTAGACCAGGTTTGCTAGGAAAATATTTTGATTTGTTTGATTAAAGATTTAACATTTTATTGGCAACATCCTATTAAATCACTTTCTTATTTATATTATCTGAATTGATTTAAAAGTCTTAAATAAATCGAGAGAAAAATCCGTCAATAAAAGGCAGGTCCAATGCTTAATCATAGGAAGGAGGACGATCCACGTAGCGTGCAATGTCTTACGGTTTACCGTCTAGGCATTGCCTAGTGGATCGAGTCTGGAAAAGCAAAAGCTTTGGAAGACGGTCCCCTATGATAAGGATTGGATCTGCCTTATTGACGGTTATCTCTCTTCTAGTTTTTTAGTTTTTAATTCCTTAATCCAGTTAGATAAGCCGAAAAGCAGAGGCTTTGGAAGACGGTCCCCATGAAAAGGATTGTGACCTGCCTTATTGTCAGCTATCTCTCTTTTTTGATTGACCACATCGCCAGACATAATCAACAGCTAGCAAGGGAACCAGATAGAATTGCTAAAGGGGCCAAGCTTCTGCTATGATAGGATAGTTAAAGAAAGTATAAAAGGGTGACACTATGGCCAAAGATAAAGCAAATGAAACAGCCAATTTAACCAACTATAATGATGATGCCATCCAAATCCTTCAAGGATTGGAAGCCGTCCGTAAACGACCCGGTATGTATATCGGGTCAACCGACCAGAGAGGCTTACACCATCTGATCTATGAGATTGTCGATAATGCAGTCGATGAAGTCTTATCGGGCTTCGCTGACCAGATTGAAGTGGTCCTCGAAGCGGATGGATCGGTCCGGATTACGGATAATGGGCGGGGGATGCCGGTAGGTAACCATGCGTCAGGTCTGCCAACAATCCAGGTCATCTTCACCATCCTCCACGCCGGGGGCAAGTTTGGCCAAGGTGGGTATAAGACGGCTGGTGGGCTGCACGGTGTAGGGGCTTCAGTTGTGAATGCCTTATCCAAGTGGTTGGAAGTCAGTGTGATCCGTGAGGGTTATGAATACACTATGCAATTTAAGGATGGCGGGCAACCGGCTTCAGGCCTCATTAAGAAGAAGTCCACTTCTAAGATCAAGTCGGGGACCCAAGTGCATTTCTTACCGGATCCTGACATCTTCCACCAAGCCTCCATCCACTATGAAACGATTGCTGAACGCTTGCGGGAATCTGCCTTTCTCTTGAAGAGGCTAACCATTCAACTCAAGGACCAAGCCAAGGGGCTGGAAAATACCTTCTATTATGAGAAGGGCCTCCATGATTTTATCCAATACCTCAATGAAGACAAGGAGACCATGGGACAGGTTTTTTCTTTCTCATCAGTGCAAGAGGACTTTGAAGTCGACTTTGCTATGCAATACAACGACGGTTATTCTGAAACCATCCTCTCCTTTGCCAATAATGTCCGCACACCGGGCGGCGGGACCCATGAGACGGGTATGAAGGCTGGAATTACCAAGGCCTTTAATGATTATGGCCGCAAGATCAACTTGATCAAGGACAAGGATAAGAACCTAGAAGGGTCTGATGTGCGCGAGGGATTGGCAGCGATTGTGTCGGTTCGGATTCCGGAACAGTACCTGCAATTCGAGGGTCAGACCAAAGACAAGCTCGGGACACCCAAAGCGCGGACGCTGGTTGAATCGATGGTGATGGAACAATTGGGTTATTATTTGGCGGAGAATGGCCATTGGGCACAGAATATTCTGCGTAAGGCGCTTAAGGCGCGCGAGACCCGAGAGGCTGCGCGCAAGGCCCGGGATGCTTCACGTTCGGCTGCTTCAGGCAAGCAACAGGAGAAGCTGATCTCTGGTAAATTGACCAAGGCCCAGTCCAAGAATGCCAGTAAGAATGAACTCTACCTGGTCGAAGGCGATTCAGCAGGTGGGTCTGCTAAATTAGGCCGAGACCGTAAATTTCAAGCCATTCTTCCCTTGCGGGGGAAGGTGATCAATACGGAGAAGGCTTCTTTGACTGAGATCATGAAGAATGAAGAGATTAATACCATGATCTATGCGATCGGAGGAGGAGTCGGTCCTGACTTTGACATCAAGGCAATTAATTATGACAAGATTATTATCATGACCGATGCGGATACGGACGGAGCCCATATCCAAGTCCTGCTCTTGACCTTCTTCTTCCGTTATATGAAGCCTTTGATCGAGGCAGGCAAGATCTATTTGGCCATGCCACCCCTTTATAAAGTATCGAAAGGCCAGGGTAAGAAGGCCATTTCGGAATATGCTTGGACCGATGAGGAATTACAAGCCAAGATCAAGCAAGTGGGTAAGGGATACCTGCTCCAACGCTACAAGGGGTTAGGGGAAATGAATGCCGACCAGCTGTGGGAGACGACCATGAATCCTGAGACACGACTTTTGATCCGGGTCACCTTGGAGGATGAAGCCCTGGCGGAGAAACGCTTATCAACGCTGATGGGCAACAAGGTAGCACCCCGTCGCAAGTGGATTGAGTCCCATGTCCAATTCACCATGGAGGAAGAAGACTCCTTACTCAATGACCAAAAACAAACGCTCAGCCAAGCGGATAAAGAGGACCTATTGACCCAACCAGGCGAGGATTCGACCTCACCCGTCCATGATCAATCACGAGTGGAAGATTTGGACCTCTTCAGTGATCAAGATGGCCAGTTGAATTTATTTGGAGGTGAAAGCTAATGGCAGAGGCAATTAATCGAGGCGTGCAGGAGTTAAACTTTGCTTCGATCATTGGTGACCGGTTTGGTCGCTATTCAAAATATATCATCCAAGATCGGGCCCTACCGGATATTCGTGATGGGCTCAAGCCAGTTCAAAGGCGGATTCTCTATGCCATGCTGACGGATGGAAATACCGCGGAGAAACCCTATCGCAAGTCGGCTAAAACGGTCGGGAATGTCATCGGCAATTACCATCCCCATGGGGATTCTTCTGTCTATGAAGCCATGGTGCGGATGTCCCAGACCTGGAAGAACCGTGTGCCCTTGATTGACATGCATGGAAATAATGGGTCGATGGATGGGGACCCCGCAGCAGCCATGCGGTATACTGAAGCCCGCTTGTCCAAGGTGGCCATGGAGTTACTCAAGGACATCCATGCAGAGACCGTCGATTGGATGCTCAACTTTGATGACACAGTGGAAGAACCCAAGGTCCTACCCGCTCATTTTCCCAACCTCTTGGTGAATGGGGCGACCGGGATCTCAGCAGGTTATGCGACCGATATTCCACCCCATAATCTAGGAGAAGTACTGGATGCTTTAATTTTTATGCTCAACCAAGAAGCGAAAGGGCAAGCAGTGACCCTGGACCAAGTGATGGCTTATATCCCGGGGCCCGACTTTCCAACCGGCGGAATCATCCAAGGGGAAGATGACTTGAAACAGGCCTACCAGACAGGGCAGGGTAAGGTCCTTGTCCGGTCTAAGGTCCGAATTGAGCCTCTCAAGGGGAACCGGTCTCAATTGGTGATCGAGGAGATCCCTTATGATGTGAATAAGGCCAAGTTAATCCAGCGCCTAGATGAGATTCGACTCTCTAAGAAGATCGAAGGCATCAGTGAAGTCCGCGACGACTCGGATATGTCTGGCGTATCGATTATTGTGGAACTTAAGCGGGATGTTGAGGCTGAAGCCATTTTAGCCTATCTTTATAAGCATACGGACTTACAAGTGAACTACCACTTTAACATGGTGGCCATCCATAACTACCAACCAGTCCTATGTTCCCTCCAACAAATGTTATCCGCTTATCTAGACCACCAGAAAGAAGTTGTGCGGCGGCGGACTCAATTCCAACTTATGAAGGACCAAGACCGGCTCCACTTGGTCGATGGCCTGATCCGGATGGTTTCGATTTTAGATGAAGTCATCCAAACCATTCGTCAATCCGATAGCAAGGCGGATGCTAAGAAGAATTTGGTGGCGGAATATGACTTTTCACTCGACCAAGCCGAAGCCATTGTCAACCTCCAATTATACCGGTTGACCAATACGGATATTGTCTCCTTACAGGATGAGAAGCTCAGCCTGAATGAAGCCATTCATATGTATGAGAATATCTTGAACCAGCCCAAGGCGCTCAACCAGGTCTTGATTAAGGAATTCAAGGAACTTAAGAAGAAGTATGCGACCCCTCGTTTGACGGAGATTGAAGCAGAAGTGGAAACCATTACCATTGAGAAGACCATGACCATTCCCGAAGAACGGGTCTATGTCTCGATCACCAAGGAAGGGTATATAAAGCGGACTTCTGTGAGATCCTTTACTGCCTCGGATTCAACGGACCTCGGCTCAAGAGACCTGGATTACCCGCTTTTTGTTCGAGAATTATCCACCCACGATGCCGTGGTCATCTTAACATCCCGTGGCAACTACCTTCATCTGCCCGTCTATGAGTTGCCTGATATTCGTTGGAAAGACTTGGGCCTCCACTGGTCCCAACGCTATCAATTGGAAAAGGGTGAACAAGTGGTCGCGGTCTTCAGTCAGAAGCTTGAAGGACTTGACTCGGAAAATGAAGACCGGCTGGTGATGATGACCCAGTC
The DNA here is from genome assembly GCF_000245795.1 of Facklamia languida CCUG 37842. GTDB lineage: Bacteria > Bacillota > Bacilli > Lactobacillales > Aerococcaceae > Facklamia > Facklamia languida. The sequence continues at coordinate 1,564,809 of NZ_JH601133.1, forward strand.
GGGTCGGATTAAGCAAACAGCCCTCAGTGAATTTACCACTTATCGCTCTTATAAGACCCGGACCATGACGGCCATCAAGATGCAGGATGAGGCGGACCGGCTGGTAGCGGCCTACCAAGTGCGTTCAGGCCATACTTATCAAGTGGCCCTCATGACCTACCGGTCCTATGGCTTACGCTTTGACCTCGACCAAGTAGCCGTCCAGGGGCTCAAGGCCCAAGGGGTGATCGCCATGAAGCTTAAAGAAGGGGACCGGGTAGTAGCCGGCTTCCTGATTGATCAAGCCATTGAAAGACCGCAAGTGCTGATTCTGACCCAACGGGCGAATTTAAAGCGGATGGACCTTGAAAAGCTTGCCCAGGCGAATCGCGGGGCCTTAGGAACTTTAATCCTCAAGGAATTGAAGACCAACCCTCACCGCATCCAAGAAGCAGTGGCGCTGGTCAAGGGGAATGTACCGGTCATTATTCAAGGCGATACCGGACAGACCTGGGAGTTGATGGCCTTTGATATCGGTTTAAGTGACCGGTTGAATAATGGTTCGGCCCTGCAAGCAGAGGTCGATTTAGGCCAAGTGGTGGGTCTGCATATCGCCCGTCTCAAGTTATTGGATGAAGACTAGTCCATATAAATAAGCACTATTGATGGGTGTCAGCTTCTTATCAAGCAATAAATCACACCGAATGTTGAATCATAGAGAGGGCCTCAACCGCCATGGTGAGGTGCCAACTCTAACCTCAGATCCAGCATTTGGTGTTTTTTTTGTTTATTGCCAGTCCCATCATCCACTTAGAAAGGCCAACACTAAGACGGTGGTCATCAACGGCTCTTTTATGAGCAAGTAGACCAGCGGCGCAAACTGTTTCATTTTTACTAAACAGATCGCAGATAACTGTTATATAACATAAAAGTAAACAGCACACTTTTTAAGGGCTATTTATTAACTTTTGTAATATAAAAGCCTTTAGATCAAGTTTAAATTAAATGAAATAACTCACAATTTCTGTTTACTAAATAATGACAATGTGTTATATTTGGTTCGTAGAAAAGTTTAGTCATTATCATCAGAAAAAGGAGACGAGATATGGAACTAGCAGAAAAAACACCCGCTATGAAGGCATGGGAAGGTTTCAAACCTGGCGTATGGATGGAAGGGATTGATACCCAAGACTTTATTCATCAAAATTACAAAGAATATGTTGGCGACGCCTCTTTCTTAGCCGATGCAACGCCAGCTACTAAGGAGCTATGGCAAGAGGTCGTTGAACTCAAGGAACAAGAACAAGCCAATGGTGGGGTTCTAGATGCTGAAACCAAGATCGTATCTCGGATCAACGCCTATGATGCGGCTTATTTAGATAAAGATTTAGAAAAGATTGTCGGCTTCCAAACAGACAAGCCTTTGAAGCGGACCTTGAATGTCTATGGCGGCTTAAGAATGGCTAAATCAGCCCTCCAATCTTATGGCTACGAATTAGACCCAGAAGTTGAGAAGTTCTTCTCGATTCACCGTAAGACGCATAACCAAGGAGTCTTCGATGTCTATGATAAGGACATTAAGGCAGCGCGTCACAATAAGTTATTGACTGGTTTACCAGATGCTTATGGTCGTGGTCGGATTATTGCAGACTACCGTCGGATTGCGCTTTATGGGGTTGACTTCTTGATTGAACAAAAGGTTCAAGACTGGCAAGACCTAGAAGCGGATACTTACACTGAAGAAGATATTCGTCTTCGTGAAGAAATCTATGACCAATACCGTGCCCTCGGTGAATTGAAGGAATTAGCGGCCAAGTATGGTTATGACATTTCTAAACCAGCAACGACTGCTCAAGAAGCTATTCAATGGGTTTACTTTGGTATCCTAGCAACCAACAAGGAAGATAATGGGGCGGCTCAATCTCTAGGACGGCTTGATGCCTTCTTCGATATCTATATTGAGCGCGACTTGGAGCGGGGTATCTTAGATGAAGCGGGTGCGCAAGAATTAGTCGACCACTTTGTGATGAAATTGCGTCTTATCCGTCAAATGCGGACCGAAGAATACGATGCGCTCTTCTCAGGGGACCCTGTTTGGTTGACCATGACCATTGCGGGAATGAAGGATGACCAACAATCCTTGGTGACCAAGACCGACTTCCGGGTACTCAACACCCTCTACACCATTGGAAATGCGCCTGAACCTAACATGACCATCTTCTGGTCTAAGCAACTGCCACAAGGATTCAAGCAATTTGCGACTCAAGTTTCGATTGATACCAGTGCGATCCAATATGAGAACGATGATGTGATGCGTGAATACTATGATTCAAGTGACGTGTCCATTGCGTGTTGTGTCAGCCCAACAGCGGGGAATACCGGTGACTCTATGCAGTTCTTTGGTGCGCGTGCTTCAATGCCTAAGATGCTCCTTTATGCGGTTTCTGGTGGTGTGGATGAGAAGACCCGTCGTAAAGTCATTCCAGGACTTGAACCAATTGAAGGCGACTACCTCGATTATGATGAATTAATGGCTAAATTAGACATCGTCATGGACTGGGTGGCTAAGACTTATGTCCGTTCACTCAATATCATCCACTATATGCATGATAAATATGCTTATGAAGCGATTCAATTTGCTTTAATGAGCACTAAGTTACACCGGATGATGGCAACTGGTATTGCGGGAATCTCACTCTCTGCAGACTCCATCTCTGCGGTTAAATATGCCAAGGTCCGGATTATTCGGGATGAAGATGGCTTCCCAGTGGACTATGTGGTGGAAGGTGACCAATTCCCAACCTTTGGTAATAATGACCCACAAGCCGATGAAATCGCGACTGGTTTGGTGAAACAATTTGTTGATAAGTTGAAGACCCAACCAACTTACCGTGATTCAGAAATCACCACTTCTCTCTTGACTATTACTTCCAATATTGTCTATGGCGAGGCATTAGGAGCGCTCTTCACCGGTCAAGATAGCCAATATGCTGGTTACCGCAAGGCTTACACACCACTTTCTCCTGGGGCAAACCCAAGTTATACCGCAACTAATAAAGGGGCATTGGCTTCTCTTATGTCCTTGGCTAAGTTCGACTTCGAAGACGTTAAGGATGGAACTTCTTACACTTGGGCGGTCTCTCCTAAGACTCTCGGTAAGGAACAAGCAAGCCAAATTGACAATTTATCGCATCTTTTAGATGGCTACTTCGCAAACAATGGGGGCCACCACTTGAACGTGAACGTTCACACCAAGGAAGAGTTACTGGATGTGCTTGACCACCCAGAGAAATACCCACAATATACAATTCGGGTATCCGGTTATGCGCTCGAGATCGCTAAGGCGACCCCAGCTCAAATTGAAGATATCAAACACCGGATTATCCACGATTCAATCTAGGCGGGTGATGCTGAATTCGACCGACCACTCCTGCCTAGAAACAACAGGCTTGTAGAATAAGGAGTGATGACATGCCTCAACTACCGACAACGACAACCGGATACGTGCACTCGACTGAATCTTTTGGTTCAGTTGATGGTCCTGGTATTCGCTTCATCTCCTTCATGCAAGGCTGCCGCATGCGGTGTGAATTCTGCCATAATCCGGACACCTGGCAGATTACGGGAGGGAAGCCCTACACACCGCAAGCCTTATTTGATGAAGCTTACCAATACCGGGCTTTCTGGGGAGACAAGGGGGGCGTTACAGCTTCGGGTGGTGAACCCCTCTTACAGATGGACTTCTTAATTGAGTATTTCGGCATCTGTAAACAGCATGGTGTTCATACAACCCTCGATACCTGTGGCCAACCTTTTAGTCATGATCCTGAATGGCTAGCCAAATTTGACCAGTTACTTGAAGTGACGGACTTGATTCTCTTCGATATCAAGCATATCGATCCCATTGGCCACCGTAAGTTAACGGGCTGGACCAACCAGAATATCCTCGACATGGCCGAATACTTATCCCAAAAAGGCCAACCCGTCTGGATCCGGCATGTCCTAGTGCCTGAACGAACAGATTATGATGACTTCTTACACCGTCTGTCCGATTATGTGGCCCAACTGGATAACGTCCGCAAGTTTGAGGTCCTGCCTTACCATACCATGGGGATCTATAAATATACGGCTCTTGGCTTTAAATATCGGCTAGAGGGGATTGAACCGCCCAGTCAGGAACGGGTCGAAAATGCGAAAAGGATCTTGAGGACAGCAGAATATACCGGTTATTTAGACGATTAAGCGCCAGCACTCGCTTGAATCACCTCTTTATCCTAACGCCACCACTCCTGAGTCGCCTCTATAAGCAGCGGCTTGGGGGTGGTTTTTTTAGACTGAGGGTCTTCAATAAATTATCCCTGGATTTGGATTTAATTTGCCATGAAACAATGATAGAATAAGAAGGTAAACTAAGGAGGAGGACCTAACATGACAAAATATTTAGTATTTGGCCACAAGAACCCCGACACTGATACCATCGCATCAGCATTGACTTTCGCTTACTTCTTGAACCAGGAAGGACATGAAGCAGAGGCGGTTGCCTTGGGAGAGATTACGGGGGAACCCGCTTTTGCCTTGGATAAGTTTGGTTTCGACTATCCGAGGGTGATTGAGACAGCTGCTAATGAAGTGGTTCATGTGGCCCTGGTTGACCATAATGAACCGCAACAATCGGTTGATGACTTAGACCAAGTCCAAGTGGACTATGTGATTGACCACCATCGGATCTCAGGCTTCAATACGTCACAACCGCTCTTCTACCGGGCAGAACCGATCGGCTGTACAGCAAGTATCCTCTATAAACTCTTTAAAGAATATGGACATGAGATTCCTCAGAACTATGCTGGGATTATGTTGTCTGCGATTATCTCTGACACCTTACTCTTCAAGTCTCCAACCACAACGGACCAAGACAAGGCGATCGGTCAAGAACTCGCTAAGATTGCTCAAGTAGACCTGGAAGCCTACGGTCTTGAATTCCTTAAGGCAGGGGCTGATTTAAGCAAGCAGACTGATGAAGACATTGTGGAAGGGGATGCCAAGACCTTTATCTTGAAAGATCAACATGTTCGCATCGGTCAAGTCAATATTATTGGTTTTGATGAGATTCTAAGCCGTAAGCAAGGTTTGTTGGCTGTGATGGAGGCCAAACGCCAAGAATTAGACCTCGACCTTTACCTAATGGTTCTTACCGATGTCCTGGAATCAACTTCCCTAGGTCTTGCTATTGGACGTGACCTTAGCCTGGTTGAAGAGGCCTTCGATACCAAGATTGAAGACCAAGTCCTAGAATTGGCTGGAGTTGTTTCCCGTAAGAAGCAAGTCGTGCCACCATTAACAGCGGTTTACAACCGCTAGGATCGTTTCGTTAAGAGGTCCATTCCGAAGCGGGTGAGAGGTGGAGTATGGTTCTATCTTCAGAGAATCGGAGGTGTTGATCATCGATTGGGTGAAGTCTAACTATTATTTCTTAATCATTTTTCTCGGCTTATCTTTATTAGCACATGCCATTTTGACTGGAAAGGACCATTCTAAGCACAAGACGCAAAAGACGGTTGGCGGATTATTGGTCCTGATCGGCTGTGTGATCTGGGCAGTAGCTGGTAGAAGGTAAAGGACAGTCACCAGAATCAGAGTAAATTTAAAAAAATGAAATAATCATAAATAAACAAACACCGCCTCCTCAATCATAGGAAGTTGGAAGGTCTCCCTTAATTCCAAGACCTTGTGCTTTACCGCTTAGGTCTTGGCTAGTGGGACATTCCATGATGATTAGGAAGTCGGTGTTTTTTTTGACTTTATTTGTTTGAAGATTATCTTTCATCCACTTGTAATTCTTTCACCAATTCTTCATCAGGGGTCACGTAGAGCGTGCGCTGGCCTTCGTAGATCACATAACCCGGGCGGGCACCGTTAGGTTTTCGCAGGTGCTTGGTCTGGACCGTGTCGACGGGGACATTGGCTGAATGGGCAGACTTAGAGAAGTAGGCAGCCAGGTTAGCGGCCTGAGTCAAGGTTAAGTCGCTGGGAGCATCGGATTCGATGATCACATGGGCACCTGGAATATCCTTGGCATGGAGCCACCAGTGGTTCTTAGAGGCCTTCTTGAGGGAGAGCTCGTCATTTTGTTGGTTGTTGCGTCCCACATAGATCATGACACCATCCGAAGACTTGAACCGGCGCGGCTTGGACTGGGTTTTGGCCCGCTTCTTGCTAGAGCCTTTCTTCTGGGTCACATAGCCTTGGTGGATCAGTTCTTGCTTGATGGTCTCGATATCTTCCAGGTCGGCTTGGTCCAGTTGGACGAGGATCCCTTCTAGATAATCAATCTCTTCTTGCGCCGTTTGGCGCTCATGGTCAATATATTTGAGGGCATCGCGGTATTTCTGATACTTTTTGAAATAAACCTGGGCATTTTCAACGGCTGAGAGCTGGGGGTCTAAATCAATTTTCATTTGCGAATTATCATAGTAATTGGTGACTTCAATCTGGTCTTGCCCCTTACTGACTTGGTAGGCATAGGCATTCAAGAGTTCGCCTTGGATCCGGTAGTCATCTGCCTGACTGGCCACTTGCCGGTCCTGGGCCAATTTAGTCAGTTTCTTCTGGTTCTTTTTAATGGTGTGCTGGATCCGGTCTAAGAGCGTCCCTGTGACCTGTTTGACCCGGTCCAGATGAATCTTCTCAGCTAAGAAGCCTTCTAATAGTTGGGATAGGGAAGGGTAGACCTGGCTCGGACTATCCAGTTGGGGTAATTTAAAGGCATAGAATTGGACCTTGTCTTGACTCTTATAGAGGACGGGGGCTGGGTAGGCCATGATCGACTTGAGCCGTTCCAGGGCGGCCAGGGCAGACAAGGAGCCCCCACTTGCCTGCATCCAATAGGCTAGGGCAGAGGCAGAGAGCTTGGACATTCCCTGAATCACCTTAAAGCCTTGACCCTCAGCCAGGAGGTCTTGGTGGTCCGAGGCAAAGTTAAAGAGAGCCGAGTCATCAAGAGCGAAGAGGTTGACCTGGTCTGTATTCTGGGGAGGGCGTTTAAAAGGGGCACCAGGAGCTAGAATACGATAGCTATTCTGGTAGACGGGGACATGCTTGATGCAGTCAATGATTTCTTGGTTGGCCTGGTTGACCAGAATAATATTGGAGTGCCGGCCCATTAATTCGAAGGTTAAGAGATATTCTTGATCAACCCCAATCTCGTCCCGTCCTTGAAGATAGAAGTCGATGATCCGGTCATTCTGATATTGTTCAATCGCCAGGATCCGGGTGCCGATAAGGTGCTTCCTTAACAGCATACAGAACATCGGGGCCTGTTCAGGGTTTGCGGGTCGTTCCTCCGTCAAATAGAGGGCGAAGTTAGTGGGATGGCTGGATCCTGCCAGTCGGTAATTGGTTCGATTTGACCGAATCACCATCTGTAGTTCTTGTTGAAAGGGCTGGTAGATCTTATGAATCCGTCCTTGGTTTAAGCTTTCCTGCAATTCTTGCACCAAAGCTCGCGTAAAGAATCCATCAATTGCCAACTCAATCACTCCCCTAAAATCTATAACCTTTATTTTAACTGAAATAACAAAGAGATGCTAGCAAGCACATATAAAACTTCATTAGGTACCAAAGGATATTAAATTGAAAAAAAAGGGTGGACCGAATGGACAAAATTATATACCGAGGGTTCAAAAAGCAGTCTGTATCGAATTGAAAAATCACAGGGGACCGCCCTCCAAAGCCAAGCTTTTCCGGGCTAGGCCCACTAGGCAATGCCTAGACGGTAAACCGTAAGGCATTGCAAGCTGCGTGGGCCTTCCACTGTCCTGTGATTTTACATTCGCTTCGCCTGCTTTTTTATTGTCTTCCTCTTAGCCATATAAACAGAATTAATGTGCCATGAATTTATTGCTGAACTTAGAACTTAATTTATAAATACAGTACTCATCGAGATAGCCTAACATTTTTTAAATAAATATAAAAGGGCGAACGACGATCGATAAGCCGGTAGGGCAATATACCTATCATGTCATGGTAGATCGATTGCTTCGTGATCGAACAATCTTTGTTTTTTAGATATTCATTTAATTATCACCTTTTCTTGTCTTGATCTGAATTGATAAAATCTAGATTCTATTTCTTGATTGTCTAGGGTGATATTAAACATCAGTCTTTGTTCCTTCATTATTTAACTTTGATTTTAAGATTCAGGGTGATGACCTATTTCTTAAAATGTGATCAAAGTAAGATTTGTTACTGTTATTCACAAGATTTATTCAATTATTTTCTATTTTGCCAGTTGGATTAATTTAGAATACTTTAAATAGATAAGGACATGAATCCGTCAATAAAAGGAAGGTTCCAATGCTTAATCATAGGAAGAAGGACGATCCACGTAGCATGCAATGCCTTACGGTTTACCGTTTAGGCATTGCCTAGTGGATCGAGCCTGGAAAAGGCTTGCTTTGGAAGGCGGTCCCTATGATAAGCATTGGACCTGACTGATTGACGGTTATCTTGCCTTATTTTTTGTTTTTTCCTCATTTAATCCAAGTGGCCAATCCTAGATATGTATTGCTTTGGAAGGCGGTTCCCTGTAATTAATAGCCGACACCTGGCCTGCTTTTAAAGAGTTGTGGTAACTAAAATCATCATATTTTATAAGCATTGACTGACACCTGACAGACCCTCCTCAAATTTTTTTGAAAAACCCTTGACAAATATAAAAGTAATGATTACTATTTGTGAGTAGAATTTTACAAGGAGAGGATCACATGAATATAATGAAACGAATGAAACAAGCGATCGCCTTGGTCATGCTCGTAACCAGCTTACTGGTGCCGACTAGCCTTAAAGCCCAAGAAAATCGCTTGAAGATTGTTACGAGTTTTTATCCAATGTATGCCTTAACCAAGCAAGTAGTTGGGGATATTCACCAGGTACAAATGATCAATTCTGGGAATGGCATTCATGGATTTGAACCATCAGTAGCGGATGTTGCAGCCATCGCGGAGGCCGATATCTTCATCTACCACTCCTCGATCTTAGAATCATGGGTCAAGAAGTTAAAGCAGACCCTTAAGGACAAAGATGTACGGATGGTTGAAGCTTCTGAAGGACTGGATATGGATAAGGTCGCTGGACTGGAAGAGGTAGAAGCGATTGGTGGGATGAGTGAGTCTTCTATGTATGACCCACATACTTGGCTGGATCCCTTGGAAGTGGCAAATGAGATCCAATTGATCGCTGACCAGTTGAGTGAGATCGATCCGGACCATGCTTCGGACTATCAAGCCAATGCACAAGCATTTACCCAAGAAGCTCAAGCCTTGGTTGAAGAATACCAACCCAAATTTGAGGCTTTATCCAATAAGACCTTTGTGACCCAACATACGGCCTTCTCCTATTTAGCCAAGCGGTTTGGTTTGAACCAGTTAGGTATTTCTGGGGTGTCGTCAGATATTGAGCCTGGATCTAAGCAGCTCTTGAAAGTGAACCAATTCGTGGAAGACAATGGAGTGCAGACGATTTTTGTCGAGCCGAATGTCAGCCCTAAAGCAGCCGAATTAGTGGCCAATACGACCGGGGCTAAGATTGAAACACTTAGTCCTTTAGAGTCAGACCCGCAAAATACCAAGACCTTTATTGAGAACTTACGCGAAACCATTGAGACCCTCTATCAAGGGCTCCAATCATAAGGAGGAAACTAAATGAAAGAAAATCATAAGAAATGGCTGACCCTGATCCTATCTTCAAGCTTAGTCTTAGGCGGAGCAGTGGTCTTACCGCATCAAGTTGCCGCTCAGATTGACTATGTAGATAGCCAAGTGGATGAGGACCAGGCAGATGCTGCTGACCAAGAAGATAAGGAAGTCATTGAAGACACTCAAGGGATGAGCCAAGAGGACGTCAACCAAGCAGAGGGCTTGTCCTCTGAACAGATCGTGGTTGTCGTGAAGGAAGAAGGGTATATCACCTCGCATGGCGACCATTACCACTACTATAATGGCCCTGTTCCAGAAAATTCCATCTATTCTGAAGAAATCGTGGCACCAGAAGGCTACCAATTTGACGAAGCGGATGTTGTCTATGAGATCGACCAAGGCTATGTGGTGGAAGTGGATGGTCAATATTATATCTATAGTGAATTAGGTAAGGACCATCCTGGTTACCGGACCATTCAAGAGATCTTCCTCCAGTCGAATGGGGTTCACCCTGAGGATGCCCATCAAATTATTAAGCTTAAAGAAGAATATGACTTACCAGAAGATAGTGAGATTTATTATGAATTAGAGCGGGACTTGGATACCTTACTAAAGGACTTGCAACAAGATCAGCCGGATGAAGACCTACAACCGGTCTTGACCTATCTAACGGAACAAGATTATGTGGCGCTCATCGGCATGGACTTATACGTGCTACCAGGTCTTCCAGATGACACTATCGCCATTAGTGACCTATTCGTAGCCCCTGAAGACTATGAATTCAACCCTGATGATCAGGTCATGGACTGGGGCAACTACAAGGTCGTTGATATTGAAGGCAAGCACTATCTTTACCATGAAGAGGGTATCGACAGTCAAGACCTCACTACCATCAAAAAAATGGTGGAAAAATCCCACCAGGCCTTTCTAGCCCACGGCAAAGAAAAATCCGATAAGAAAGGGACCAGCGCGACTTCAGTTCGCCATGAGTCAGGTAGCCGGGACCAAAAAGGTCGTTATATGACCGATGATGGCTATGTTTTTAGCCCTTATGATGTCTTGAAAGACTTAGGGAACGGCTATATTGTACCCCATGGCGACCACTATCACTTTATTCCTAAGAGTGATTTATCTGCCGGTGAGATTGCGATTGCCGATTCCGTCCTACGATCTGGCAAGACTCATTCAGCCCTAGCAGGCTCTCAGTCAACTGGTCATTCGAACAAGAACCGGCAAGAAGGAAGTCAGGTGGGGGGACGGTATACAACGGATGATGGTTATGTCTTCACCGTTGAATCCATTGTTTCAGCGGATGACTTCGGCCTAGTGGCTAAGCACCATGAGCACTTCCATTATGTTCCCTTTAAAGACTTGAATGCCCAAGAATTAAAGGCAGCCAAAGACTATATCCGGCAACACCTTGGCCAACAAGCGAGTGACTCCTCCCATGAGCCCTCACCAAAACCTAAACAACCCAAGCCAGGCAACTCTACTGGCACAGAGGAGACCCAGCCAGACACTTCTCGTCCAGGATCCGACTACCAAAGTCTCTTAGCCCAACTCTATGCCCTGCCATTAAGTCAGCGCCATGTTGAAAGGGACGGTTTAGTCTTTGACCCAGACCAAATCATTAAAGCCACACGGATCGGTGGTCAATTAGCCTACCGGGTGCCCCATGGGGACCACGAGCACGTCATCTTAGCATCTGACTTATCACCCTTAGAAGCCAAGTTAGCTCAGATGAAGGTGAATGGCCAAGTATCCTCTAGCCCAAGTCCAGCCGATGATCCAGGCCAAGGTGCAAATCCAACTGAACCAGGCAAAAAACCGTCCAAGGACGATCAACCAAGCCAAGAGGATCCAAAGGATCCTGACCAGACAAAACCGGCTGAAACGGGTGATTTTACGCCTTTAGACCAACGTCAAGGCAAGCCAAACAGTCAGATTGTCTATAGTCCTCAAGAAATTGCGGAAGCTAAGCGCCAAGGACGGTATACCACCAGTGATGGCTATATCTTTGATGCAGCAGATATCAGCGATTATGATGGCAGTGGCTTTACGATTCCGCACATGGACCATATCCATTATGTAGCCAAGGAAGACTTGAATCCACAAGAATTGAAAGCAGCGCTTGATTTCTGGCAAGCAAAACAGGGTCAACCAATCGATGAATCTGAAAATGACCACAAGGATCAAGTTAATAAGGACTTTGATCCTACCACTGTGATCGAGCGGACCACCCAGAATGGTCAAGTGGGTTATCGCTACCGCAGTCAAGGTCAGGAGCAATTTGTTGCTCAGAAGGATTTGAACCAACAGAAGATTGCCTTTGCGGAACTTCAATTAAATATCAATCAGAACTACCAATACCAGTACCCGATTGCTCCAGTCGGACCTGGGGAGTTAGAGCCAGGACTTTATGTTCCACTCAGTCAACTGAAATTCCATGCTGGATCAGCTACTTATGATACAGGTTCTAGCTTTGTCATTCCCCATATTGACCATATCCACATCGTGCGTTATGAGGATATCTCCAAGGAACAGATCGCTACCATCAAATACTTGATGCAGCATCCACAATACCGGCCAAAACCTTGGACCAGTGAAGGGCATGATGAAGAAGAAGAGACAGGTGAGATTCGTTACGTGCCAAATGTCACACCGCTTGAAGATCGCGCACAGTTAAAGAACTGGCAGATCATCCATTCGGCCGAAGAAGTGAATGCCGCTCTGGCGAAAGGGCTCTATGCGAATGATGAAGGGTATATCTTTGACTTATCCGACTTAGAAGATCCCGCAACCCTGGTCTATCCAGATGGGACCTTCTCGATTCCTAAGCCAGCTGGCTCTTCTTACCTTGCCTTGAGCCTCAACCAATTGCCAAGTCATCTCCAAGGACCCGCCAAAGAGATTCTGGCTAAGCGCCAAGCAGCCGCAGACAAGGAAAAAGACCAAGAACCAGGAGTCAGTCAGGAACAATTAATCGACTTCTTGATGGATCATTATCAAGTGGAAAGAAGTGCCATTCGCTTCCAGATCCTGGATCAAACCTTCCAAATCCTCCTCAATGACGGCCAAGAAATTCGCTTAACCCAGCAAGAAGTATTGGATGCCTACCAAGGTAAGACCCAACTACCGGACCGTCCTCAAGCAGAATCTGAACCTTCTTCTGCTGCGACACCTGATGAGGAAGCAGAATCTGAACCAACTTCTGCCGAGACCCCTGATGAGCAAGCAGGAGAGGATCTCGCTCCTGAGTCAGACCATGCTGAGCCAGCAGAGGAGCTTGAGACCAGTGAAGAAGCAGCTGACCCTGCCCAAGACACTGATTCTCTTGAAGGGGAAGACCAAGCGACCCCAGACATGCCCGCTACAGCAGAGGAAACCACGGAAGAGACTGCAGTAAATTAAAGATAATTGTAAAAAAGAGTCACTTCAGAGCTTAGCTCTTGAAAATAAATGCCCCCTAAAGGTGAGGATCAACCACTCACTTTTAGGGGGCTTATTGTTCGGTTAAGACGATTGCTTTATTTAACGATCGATTTGGCGTAATTTGAAGGGCTGATCCCAAATTCCTTACTAAAGGCCCGGGAGAAGTATTGGATCGACCCATAGCCCAATTGGCTGGCAATTTCTGAGAGGGTGTACTTGGAGTCATGAATCATTAATTTGCTGCGCTTTAAGCGTAAGCTATTGATATAAGCCTTGGGGGTCTGACCAGTATACTTGTTAAAGAGGGCTTGCAGGCTCGACCGGGAAATATTGAAATGGTCGACCAGATCGTTGACTTGGTGCTGGTCCTGGACATTGGCTTCCAAGAAGTTAATGATTTCCTGGAAGGTCTCACTCTCATAATTTTCCCGCATGGAAGAGGTAATTCCTTCCTGGTGGCTGGCATCAGTGTTGACCATCTGGACCATGACCAATTGTAGACTCGTCAGCATCTCGTCATAGAAGAAGGGCATTTGTTTGATATTCTGGTTGGAAAGGCGAATGATCCTTTCGATAATCTGTAACTGCCGGTGACCAAGGATCATGGGCCGCTGAGCAATCGTATCGGGGAGGCCCTTGGCCTTAAAGAGGATTGAAATCAGGGTGGCCATCCCGTCTTGGGTGAAATTGATCCGGTACTTCTGTCCAGGATAATTGACCCAGGCATAGTGCTGACTCAACCGGTGACGGGTATGGTGGTTGACTTCAATCTCAATCTCTCCATGGTCGACAATCAAGAGCTCATAATAGGCATGGGGGCTTCGGGGTAAAGACTCGCCATTGGAGTAGACCTGGTGGTGAAGGCCATAGATGGTTTGAACGTCAATGGTCGCTGGGGGCATTTCGACCTTGATGCGGTCCTTGATGGCGATGATTTGTGGATCTTCATTGTCTGTAGGTTCGAGATAGACCTGGCAGTCCGGACTCAAGGCCAGGGTATTGAAATAGGTATGGGGTTTGAGGGTGATCGAATCCTGGAGGATAAAGGAATGGTAGCTATCCTTTTGGACGGGATCGTGGGTCACCACTAAGAGGGCCAAGCCCTTGTGTTCGGTAATCCGAACGGGTTGATTAAAGCAGAGCAGGGCATCGGATTGAGCCTTCTTGATGGAGACCAGCCGGTTAAAGGGCTTAATTTGTTGGCTATCGACTTTATTGGAAGTGAAATAGCGGTTTTGCACGTTGGCAGTGGTTTGGTTATACATAGAAGGCTCCTTTCGCTAAGATAAGTTCATTATATCTCAATAAAGACAAGCTGACCATTAATTAAGTATAGTCATTATTAATTAGAATCTTGTCTAAATTAGTAATAGCGAGGGTGAAACTTCCCAACAGGTCACAATGGAAATCGGTCTCATATTCGAGTAATATAAGGATAATAGAAGTGGGTGGAGTGGTGAAGGAGGTAGACAATGAAAGATCAATTCAAAATAGTCCTGCTAACAGTCCTCTTGTCCTTGGGGATGGGCTGTCAGTCCAACGGTGGACCGGACCGGGAACCCCAGGAGGATTCGTCAACAAGCCTTGAGACGACTCAGGAGGTCCAGCCAGAACCTGGAATCAATCAGACGGTGACCATCCGGTCGATTGGCGATATCCTCCTACATGATGGCGTCTATTATGATGGGCAGCGGGAGAGTGGTTATGTTTTTGACCAGATGTTTGAACCGGTGAAGGAAGATCTAGCGGGTAGTGACATCACCACCGCTAATATGGAGACGATTGTGGCGGGCTCTCAATTAGGGGTCTCAACCTATCCGCGCTTCAACGCACCGGAAGAAATTGTCGATGCCCTCCTAAATTGTGGAGTGGATATTGTCTCAAATGCGACTAATCATACCGTCGACTTCGGCTTAGACGGTGTCCTGGCTTCAATTAATAATCTCAAAACCAAGGGTATGGAGTATGTGGGCTCTTATGAGTCCTGGGATGACTATAACCGGATCCGAATTATTGAGAAGAATGGGATCAAGGTAGGCTTCTTATCCTATACCTATGGAACCAATGGCTTGGCCATCCCAGCCCAAGCGCCATATTCAGTGACCCTGATTGATAAGGATTTGATTCCCTTAGAGATCGAGCGGCTCAACCAGCACTGTGACCTTTCAGTGGTCATGATCCACTATGGTCAAGATGCCTTCTATCCGGTCCAAGACCAGTTAGATTGGACACAACTCTTAATCGATTCAGGAGCCAACCTGGTCCTAGGGGGTCATTCGCATATTATGCAGCCCATGAAGCAATTCTCGCCTTCCCAAGTGGCTTGGTATTCACACGGTAACTTCCTCTCTGGTCAAGTCAAGACCTATGAGAAGGTCGGAGGGATTGGGGAGTTTACCTTCAAGAAGCTGGCTAAGGGCAAGGTCGAATTGGAAAGCCTGCGGGTGATGCCAACTTACAACTTTGGCTATCCAGAATGGAATACCTATTTGGTTGTCCCTCTGGCTCAGGCCCAAGCTCAGTATGGCTTATGGAATGGTGATGAACTCTACCAGGAAGTCAGCCAACGCCTAAAGGGATATACCAATACTGTGCAAGTAGTCGAAACCTTCCATAAGGAGAAGGCAGGGTCAAAAGAATCTAGCGCTGAGTGAATGACTGGTTGATAAAAAGCCCTGCCAGAACAAGCGAGGCTTAGCCGATGGCTAGAAGCACTACCAGCCAGCTGAAGAATCGCAATCAAAAAGACCTTAGACGAGATGCCTAAGGTCTTTTTGTTTGCATGCAAAGATGACGGGTCCGCCGTAATGCTTATAAAGAGGATGCCAATCGGTTCGTCCATTAATTCTTTACAGCTATTATTTCTGATTCATTGTATAATGGAAATTAGAGTAAAATTATAGTAGGTGACCCATGATCGAACAATTAAAACTTTTTTATAATAACAATCGCAATATCATTCGAATTACAAGATATATCTTCTTATCGCTGATACTTCTAATTATTACCAGGTTTTTTGACTATCAAAAACCCGCTTTAAAGTTAAATTTCCCCCATATTTTGTTACTGTCGCCAGAAGTGACCTCCTCTTTCTTATCTAACTTAAGTGGGACCTTTCTAACTGTCTCCACTTTTACTTTTACGACTATTCTAACGGTCTTAAATAAGTATTCTGATTCTTTTACGCCTCGAATTGTTCAAGACTTTATCGATAAGCCAAATGTCCTAAGCCTTTTTGGCGTATTCATTGGAGGCTTTTTCTATACGGTGCTGTCACTTTTTATGATTCAAAATATCGATAGTGACTTACCCTTGATTTCTGGGACCATTGGGATCTTTTATGCCGTTGCGACGATGATCTCCTTTATCCTCTTCGTCAAAAGGGTCTTAAAAGACATTAAAGTAGGCAATATTATTGAGAACTTATATGTTCATGCGGCTAAACTGATCGACCAGGAGTCTGAAAGGCGAAGGTTATCTGAGCGATTCTCTGTTGATGAGTGGGCCCAGTCTTATAAAATCTATGCCAACAAGTCGGGCTACCTCTACACGATTAATGCCGATAAGATGATTAACCTCATTAAAGACTCAAAGTATGAGATTATAGTCAATAAGCGAATCGGGGACTATGTCTTAGATAACATGTATATTGGTGATTTCAATGTCTCACAAACATTAGATAGAGAACGAGAAGAGAAATTATTAAAGAAAATATCCGACAATATCATTATCAATGTCCGAAAAAATGACACCAGAGACTACCACCATGAAATTACAAACATTGTAGAAATTGCTTTAAGAGCCCTCAGTCCAGGCATCAATGATCCAAACACCGCCTCAGAAGCGATTATTAAAGTCGGGATTCTATTAGGGAAACTATTCTCCTCTAAAAACTTTTATCAGATATTAAATGAAGACGATAATAGTAAAATCATCTATAATAACTATTCGGCCAAAGAAGAACTCAGTTTGTCCTACAATCAAATTCTCCATTATGGAAAAGACGACCCTGAAGTCGCAAAGGCGATTTTATCAAGTATCTTTATGATCTATCATGTATCCGATCAATCTGTTCATGAAGAAATCGAGCAGTTCTTCATCTATTGTTATGAAGAATGTAAAGGGGCGATGACCAGTCCTGCCTTTATCGAACCGCTTGATCATATCTATCAGGACTTTGTATTAAAAAGAGACGAATTGATCAACAGAGACAGCACCGAAGAGGAAGAAGACAAGGGGCTCTTAGCATTTGGACTCAAAAAATAAGGCAAAGTCCTTAAAATATTAACCCTTCGTCCTTGGTCAATAAAATTGAAAATGGCTTCAAGTGGAAATTATTGAGGATGATCGGGTCATCGGATTAGACATATATCAAAAAAATTGTAGTTAATTAAAGGGACTAGTTTTGGATTAAGGTATTGTAGGATTGAGATTATCACTAACGATCAGCAAAAAAGTTATTTTAGATTTTCACCTGGTGTATTTGAAGGGGCGTTATATCAAGAAATAACAAATTTTTTTAAAAGGTGGAGAAAGAAATGTCATTTGAATACATGGAGGAAGTAATATCTAACAACGGGAAACCAATTACAGTAAAAGAATTAGTAAACATCTTTACTAATCTTGGATTAAGTAAAGGAGATATTGTAATTGCCCATATTTCTTTAAGGTCAATGGGTTATATTGTTGGTGGAGCTGAGACAGTATTTAATGCACTAATGAATGTTCTTGGAGATACAGGAACAATTGTTGTTCCGTCACAGACAGTAGAGATTTCAGATCCTAAAGACTGGGAATACCCTCCGGTACCAAAAGATTGGATAGAAATAATTAAAGAAAATTTACCACCATATAACCCGAAAACCTCTTATTCTTCGACTATGGGAGAGTTCAGTAATTTTATTAGAATGCTTCCAGAATCAAATAGAAGCAATCATCCGATGTACTCATTTTCAGCGATAGGTAATGAAGCGAAATTTATAACTAGTGGAGAAAAATTAGATTTTCCATTTGGAAAAGGTTCCCCACTAGACAAACTATATAATCTAAATGCTAAAGTATTATTGGTCGGCACTGATTTTGAATCTAACACATCTATACATTTTGCAGAAAGTATTATTGGACGCGAGTCAATTAAAGAAACCAGTAAAGTAGTTATAAATGGAAAAGAAAAGTGGGAGACTTTTTTAAATGTGGATTTAGATATCTACGATGACTATTTAGAACTTCAAGAAAGTTTTTTTAATACAATGCCCCCGAAAACTGAAACAGTATATGGTTCAAAGATTTATTGTTTTAGTATGAGAGACTGTGTAGATTATGCAGTAAAATATTATCAGGAGAAATAAATATGAATGTTTTTTTTAAGAACAAAGAATACCGCTATATTACTATTTCTGATTGTCTTTCAGTTATTGGTGATTCATTCTTTTACATAGTGATGATAACTTATGCAAATTTATTAGATAATAGTACTCTGGCTATTTCTTTAATAACTATTTCTGAAGTATTACCCGATTTTTTATCTGTTTTTACTGGATATTTTGTAGATAAAACAAAAAATAAAGCATATGCAGATATTTTCACAAATTTTATCAGAGCAATTTTATTCATTATTGTAAGCTTTTTATTTTTTTCTAAACCACGTAAATTTCAAGTATAAGTTAGCCACCTGGTTAACGTTCTATCTAAAG
>NZ_JH601133.1:1585410-1715772 GCF_000245795.1 Facklamia languida CCUG 37842
TCATTCTCCTTATATTTTTGTGTGGTAGCTAAAATATAACATGAATTTACATGGCTTTTTTATTTTTTATGGTGGCTAAGTTGATTATAAAATCCGCCGGATAAAACATTATTATCAGTTTTAGTTCCGTTAGCTTTAAACAATGCTTTAGTAAATTGTTTATATCCTATTATATATATTATGTTGGATCAATCATTTATATCTTCTAATTATTCATATAGTGTTAATTTAAGTATTTTGACTTCTATTGCGGTAGCAGGGATTGTTCTTGGTAATTATCTATCCGATAAAATTTTTAAAAATAAAAATGTTCTTGAATTAATATCTTTATCTTATGTTATTATAATGCTTCAGTTATTCTTTATTTTTACAAGTCAAAGTATAATTCTGATCTATATGTTTAGTTTAGTTATATACATATTCGAAGGAACGATTTCTCCGAAATTTACTTTATTCATCATGGATTATCAAGAGTATAAAGATTTAGGCATGTCAATTGGGTTAATAAATACTTTTATTGCTAGTGTTTTACCGATTCAATTATCGTTTATAATGTTTGTTGTTAATGCTCAGGGAATTATGCATGGTTTGATTGTGATTGCTTTAAGTTCAATTATCTATATGATTTTGAGTATTATTATGTTAAAGAGGAGGAAATAATATTAAGTTGAAAGATTATATAATTATATATAGATATCATGATTATATTTATATTGGGTGATAGGTTGTAAAATTAATTGCGACAAACAAGAAAACCCATAACAGGTTCGTGTAAAGTGTTAGTAACCACAAAAACATACGGAGGACCAGTTATGAGGTACAAACATCTTACCATAGAAGACCGTTCAAAAATAGAAGTACTTTATCAGGAGGGCTATACTGAGTGTCAAATTGCCGAAGCTATTGGGCGTCACCGTTCGACGATTTATCGAGAGCTCAAACGTGTTGAGTCAGCCAGTTACGATGCGCAATTGGCTCAAGCTAACGCCACTGAACATCAATCTCTCAAAGGTCGTCGTTCTAAACATACGCCAGAGCTCATTCAAGATATTCAAACAAAGTTAGAATTGACTTGGTCTCCCGAACAAATCGTGGGATGCTGCTATCAAAATAGATTATCATTTAAAACAATCTATAACTGGATTTATCAAGGCGTCATTAAGGTCTCGCTAAACTGCCTGAGACAAAAAGGTAAACGACGCAAACCTCAGGAAATCAGAGGAAAATTTAATATAGGAACATCGATTAAAGAATGTCCGAGCGTTGTTAAAAAACGTCAAGAATTTGGTCATTGGGAACTTGATACGGTACTATCTTCCAGAGGTAAAAGTAAAGGATGCCTCGCTATTTTTGCTGAGCGCAAAAGTCGCTTCTATATCGCTTTAAAGATGCCGAATCGACCGAAGGAATCCATGCTTTCGACTGTAAATCGGTTGATTCAATCTTTCCCTAAAGAAGCTCTTAAAAGCTTCACCTCTGACCGTGGGAAAGAATTTGCTTGTTATTCAGATATCGAACAACAAGTTATCGCTATTTACTTTGCGGATGCTTACAGTGCCTGGCAAAGAGGGACTAACGAGAACTCCAACGGATTACTCAGAGATTTCTTACAGGAGGGTCCATTTAGTCTTGAAAACTATGATAAGAATCTAGATTAATCGCCATCAGTTGAAGAGTCTCTTACTAAGAGGCTCTTTTTGATAGGTTAGCTAGCAGGATCAAATTTTTATTATTTCATGACCAAAGACTAGACCCACAATGATAAGCCAATCCTTCTTTTGATGTCAGGAATTCGCCCGTACTGCTCATTTGATCAAAGTCAAAAGTTCCAAATTAAATAACGCAATAAAGGCCAAAGAGTGTATTTATGATAGTGGAGGTGTCCCTATGATAAAAAAATACAAGCTGGCCTTTATTGTTTTTGCCTCAATGATCACGCCCTGGCAGTCAATTGTTTATGCCAGCCAACCACCCGTTGAACCTTACATCCTCAGCCGGCAAATTAATGCCCAACCGGTTGATTCATCGACTTGCTTGATTCTGATCAAGGGAGAGCGACCTAATGATGATTCTTCCGATTTGGCCCAGCAGTTGGCGGATAATCAGGCCAGGCTTGCTGAGATGGCGACACGCTTTCAAGCGATTAACCAAGCCATCCAAGATTTGGAGACGGGGGATGCTAATGCTTTAGATGCCTTGCAAGCAGCATTGGATGACCGCATTGACCAGGTCTTCCAGGCTTATTTAGATGAGGTCGAAGACTTTGCTGGACTCAGCGAGGAGGACCAGATGGCTTGGATCCTCCAGGACGACCAGGTAGTCGCTTACCAAGAGGCGGTTGACCAGGTTCAATCCGAGATTAACCAATGGGTCAATGAACGCTCAGGCCTGGAGAATGACTACCAGACCTTACTCTACGAGAATGAACAAATCCAAGCAGATCTCGACAGGCAAGAAGAATCCTTGGCCCAACTGAACCAGTGCCAACTCTATCCCTATTCAACGAGGCCGATCAATCTAGATGAAGTGCTCTTGAATCCCAATCCCAAGGACTTGAACCAGCTCTTTGTCGACTTAGATTCCTACTTAGAGGCCATGGTGCCTTTGGCTTATCGCAAGGTATCCTATGAAGATATTTACCAACAATTTAAGCAGATATGGTCAGCGGATAAGATCGAAGCCCAATTACAAGGCAAAGCCCAAGTTGAAATCGATCCGGCAGCTCTTGAGACCTACCAATATGCCAAGGAATTGAGCCTGTTTGATGTACAAGTTCTGGCGGCCATGGCCATGAAGCGGTATCAAAATGATGGGGACCTCACCGCTTACCATCAAGCCTACCAGCAGGTCGTGGACCTTAAAGGCAAGCAGTTTAATTACTTCTACCAGATTAATGATACAGTCTTTGAAGCCTTCAAGGGGGTTTTAGCCGATTTCCTGAATACTCACCAATTGACGGATGCCCAAAGTCAAGAAGCCGTGGAGGCCTTTCACCAACGTTATCAAGTTCGCTTGGTGCAATTTGATGACCAGACGCAGACCTGGCAGGGTCTGGCTGGGCCCGTAGCCGGCTATCCAGACCTGTATGCCGACCGACTCCTCTTACAAGAAGAACCACCCACTGCTGCAGAAGACCCTCAGGTGACCAGTCAGGACCTCAATCAAACCAGTCAAGACCAAGGCACCACAACGACCGAACAAAACCCAGCTGAAGATGGGCAAGCCATCGAGGGTGAGGGGGAACCATCAGAGGACCAGGCAGATCGTTTAGCCAAGCTTAAGGCGCGCTTGAATCAAAACCAACCCGGAACCAGTAAAGCCAACAAAGACTTGCCCCATGTCCCAGCCAAGGAACCTTCCAAACATAAAGGAATGAATCCCAAAGGCAAGCCAGGCAAAAATCCAACCGACAAAAGTCCCTTACCATCGACCGGGGAACAACAATTCTACCTGATCTTGGCGACTGTCCTCTTAGTGGTGGGCTTAGTTCCCTTAACCATCAAGATCTACCGACGTCACCAACACCGGCGAGCCCTGCAAGACCAGGAGGCAGAAGACCCCTGGATCTAAATCTTAATCAAAAGGATTATTTACCTGGCAATGGAGGCTGCCACTCTAAAAACAGAAGGTAACGAATGGATCAAACCCCTGGGGCTCCCCTTAAAGCATAGCTTTGGAGGGGGGCTCCTTTAATAAGCATTGGTGCTGCCTTCTTTTATTTATTTTTGGTCTTGTGATACCATTGCCAAGAATGAATCTTATCCAATATCTTTGAATGTAAATTTAGGTTGATAGTTAAATCTTTGTAAATTTTCGATAAGAAACCAGTCATTTTATTGGCACAATCTAATCAATTATTTTCCATTTTGTCCAAGTAGAATCAATATCATAATTAAAAACTAGAGGATGAGTCAATAAAAGGCAGGTTCCAAGGCTTATCATAGAAAGGAGGAAGGGCCACGTAGCGTGCAATGCCTTACGGTTTACCGTCTAGGCATTGCCTAGTGGGCCTAGCCCGGAAAAGCTCTCCTTTGAAGGGCGGTCCCCCATGATAAGCATTGGTCCTGCCTTATTGACGGTATTTTACCATTTAGTACTAACTGGGACAGGAGATCCCTGGAGCTAAATAGTCGAAATGGGGCCAATTTTTAGGTATAATGCTAGGTAAATCAAGAAAGTGAGTGTGATTTAAATGGCAAGTCAAGAAGAATTCTTAGAATATGTAGCCGAGTTAGACAAAGTGAATGCGGAAGAAGCGGGGCAACTTTTACAAGCGCAAGCAGGAGATATCCTTTTCATTGCACGCGAAACCTGCCCTTATTGTCGCAAATTTATTAACCGTCTAATGAAAGTTGTGAAAGAAAAAGATTTAACGGTTCATTTCTTACACGCTCAACCAGCAGATGACCAAGAAGCCCAAGCGGTTCAAGCTTTACGTGACCAATATGGGGTGCCAACTGTTCCTGCCCTGCTATATGCGGGTCAAGATCGGGTGGATGTTGTTTGTGATTCCTCCCTTTCACCGGAAGCAATTATTGAATTTGTTCACGCCTAGGTGACGATAAGGAGGAAATCGATTGAATCAACCCCCACACCAACCCAACCAACGGTTTGTCTGGGTACTGGTCTTGCTGATGCTCTTTTCCGCCTTTATGCTAGTTTGGCTGAATAAGGATGCGATTCAAGAAAAGGGAGCGTCTTTAAGAGCAACCACACAGACCTCACTCGTTGAAGAAGAGGAAACCAGCCAAATTCAGACCACCACGCAAGCTACAACGGTCGAGGAAGCCATTGAGACGACTGAGGCGGATGATGGAACTGAGACCTCGCAACAAACTGAGACGACTGAATTGGAAGTCACCACGACCACCCGTGAATTAACCCTCAAGGAAAAGTATGCCCAATTGCCAGAAGGGCAAGAATATTCAATCTACCAATATAATGAAGATCGGATTGACGACCTTCACGTTAAGCGCGGTTTCGAAGTGATGATCGAGCGGCTCAAGGAGGAGGGCAAGTTCTACTCAACCGTGGATTACCACTTGACCTTCTATCCAACCTTGGATGAGAATATCTACAATATTACCTTAGATGAATATTATGCCGATAAGGTGATTCACCGAGGCCATTACCGCTTTGATTATCGGGCGAAGAAGGTAGCTAAATACTAATCTAGCACCTAATTGTGGGTTAAAAGACCCCTGCAAGATCAAAGGATCAAGCAAAGGGGTCTTTCCCTATCGATTATTAGATCGCGTCCTAAGAGAGGGACTTGGCTAGCCAGACCATTTCAACTTGATGGTCCGTCGGATTGACTTGGGGCAATTGGCCAGCAATTCGATAGTCCATCTGCTGGAAGAAGTGGATCTGGGGGATTTGTTGGCTGGTTAAGGTCACAAGCAGGGTGCGGAGCCCTTGCGCGACCAAGTGGTCCTCCATGGCTTGATAGAGGGCTTGACAGTCTTCAAAGGTCCAGTCCTCCTCAGCCAGAACCATTTGGACCTGATAGGTATAGCGATAAGCCTGACGAGGTGAGAAGGGGCGGGCTTCAATGTAGCCAATGATTTGGTCATCCTTCAAGGCCACCAAGATCATGCTAGGACCCGATTCACTTTGATCGGGTGAGACTTGGGGGACCTCCCTGAGGGCCAAGAGCGGTTGGGCTTGAATCGCCTCTTGGTAGAGGGCTTGAATGGTCGAATTATCTGTGACTTGACCAGGTCGAATGGTAATAGACATGGACGGACCTCCTTCTTAATTAATTCTATTATAAAGCATTTGCCACAAGCTGGGAATCAAAGTTCATTGAATCAATCAGACAAGGCTCGGATAGGCCAGCCGAGCCAAGCTAGCGATAGGAAAGGATGAGAATGAATGAGTCAAACAGTGTATACCAATTATTGGTTTAGCCGACGGGATAACGTCCGCAAGGAACATGGAAGCTTTGCCAGCGAGGAAGAGGCCATCCAGGCCATCAAAGCTTGGTGGGACCTGCAAGGTGATGAATATTCCAACGTCACTGAACGCCGGACCAATTCCGGTGAGTGGGAGGTCGCTTATGGCGATGGCAACTATTACTACCGGGTCGTTAAGCGTGAAGTAGATTTTGACCTGCCTTCGCAAAAGGTTAAGCTTCGTAAGCCTGGTGAGATTGAAAGTCTGCGTAAGAAGCTCAACCTGGATAAAGACCTCTACCTCTTTGATGAGTTAGCCGAGCCATACCGTGATCGCTTAGTTCAAGCCATGGGGGATGGTAAGAAGGTTCAGACTTATCTCTATGATGAATATGGACGCTTGGTGAAGCCAATTAATTGATTAGTCCCAAGACAAGCAGGACTTTCTGCTTGTCTTTCTTTGATTTAGGAGGTGAATGACCCAATGGAGGATTCCTTTCAAGCCATTCGATCAGCCATTCAGGCTCATCCAGATAATAAGGTTTATACGGACCAAGGCTGGCAGCCAATCTATACAGCCGGACCCCAAGCCAAGCTAGCCATTATTGGCCAAGCACCAGGGCGTAAGGCCCAGGAGAGTCAGATTGCTTGGCACGATGCATCAGGGGACCGGTTGCGCCAATGGCTGAGGATTGAGCCAGAAGCATTCTACGATCCGAACCAGGTGGCCTTGTTGCCCATGGATTTCTATTATCCGGGTAAGGGCAAGACAGGGGATAAGCCCCCTCGCAAAGAATTTGCTGACATATGGCACCCGCAACTATTGGAGCGGATGCCAGCGATTCGTCTGATAATCCTGGTCGGCCGGTATGCCCAAGAGGCTTACTTGACTAAGGACAACCGTTCTACTTTGACCGAACGGGTCCGACACTTTCAAGATTACCTGCCCGATTTCTTCCCCATCGTCCATCCCTCTCCCTTGAACGGTCGGTGGTTGAACCGGAATCCCTGGTTCCAAGAAGAAGTCCTACCCGCCTTACAAGACCAAGTTCAACAAGTCTTAACCACACATTCCGAGGGTCAATGATAGACACCCGCTAAGGCAATTTACAAAACTAAATAACTAAAGAGGATTCGAAATGAAGAAAGAACGTTTTACAAACTTTGACTATTTACGGGGGTGCGCCACCCTGGCTGTGATTATTATCCATATCACGGCGCCGATGACCCAAGAGGGGGATGCCCTCGCCATTTCTCTCAACCAATTATCCCGCTTTGCGGTACCCAGCTTCTTAATGTTGTCAGGTTGGGGCTTGGATATGACCAACTCCTTGGAGCGAGCCGATAACTATTGGGAGTTCTTACGCCATCGGGTCCAGAAGATCCTGCCCCAATATCTGGTCTGGTCGGTCTTTTATGCCCTCTATAATTTTTGGTTGGCAGGGGAGGATCTCAGTCTTGCGATGTTTGGTCAACTCCTCATTCGGGGCAAGTTGTCCTACCATCTCTATTTTGTGCCTTTAATTATTGGCCTATATGCGATCTATCCCTTGTTAGACTGGATGGCCAAGCAGACCACCGTCTTTATCATCTTCAATGTTTTGTTTATCTTCCAACATATCAGTGATAACTACTTGGGTTACATTCCTTATGACAATCTTCAGAACTTCTATACCTATCTCTTTGTCTTTACTTATGGGATTTGGTTGAGTCAGGACTTTGAAGCCAAATTAACCATCTTCCGCAAGGAGCGGACTTGGATCTATGTCATTACCTTTGTCTTCACGCTCTTTACCATCTTTGAAAGTCTACAAACACAAGGGCAGACGGTGGCGACCACCCGTCCCTTTGTGACCTTCTACTCGATGGCGTTAATCATGACCTTTATGGTCTCGGACTTGCCGAGCAATCGGGGGATTATGTGGTTGAGCCAGCACTCTTACTTGATCTACCTCTCCCATGTCCTCCTCTTGAACCTACAAGAAGACCTGGTTGACCGGCTGAATTGGCGCATTGCGCCCGTCATTTACATTCCGGCAACCCTGGCCCTCGTTCTGGTGGGTGAGAAGGTCTTGATTAGTCTAAGGAAGTATTTGCCCAAGCTGATTGTTTAAGGGGAAGTATTGTAATCGATAGGGATTAACAGTAAAATAAGCATGAAGCGATGTTAGGATGTAAGAAGGAGTGTTACGATGAAGATTTCAGTGGCAGGTACGGGATATGTCGGCCTTTCGATAGCGGTTCTCTTGGCTCAGCACCATTCAGTGAAGGCTTTGGATATCATCCAAGAAAAAGTGGACCTCATTAATGCCAAGCGGTCACCAATTGAAGATCCAGAGATCTCTGATTTTCTCCAAAATCATGACCTTGACTTGGTCGCGACAACCGACCCGCAAGAAGCCCATCAAGAAGCGGATCTAGTGGTCATTGCCACTCCGACCAACTACGACGATGAGACCCATCATTTTGATACTTCTGCGGTAGAAGCCGTTATTGAAGATGTGTTGAAGATTAACCCTTCCGCTTTGATGGTCATTAAGTCCACGATTCCGGTTGGCTATACCCAATCCATCCGTGACCGATATGGGGTCGATACCATCCTCTTCTCACCTGAATTCTTACGTGAGGGTAAGGCCTTGTATGATAACCTTTATCCTTCACGGATCGTGGTTGGAGACCGGGGGGACCAGGGGCAATTGTTTGCGGACCTATTAGTCGAAGGAGCAGCTTTGGCTAAGGAGGAGATCCCTGTTCTTTTAACGGATTCCACTGAAGCAGAAGCCATTAAGCTGTTTGCGAATACTTATTTAGCCTTGAGAGTCTCCTATTTCAATGAACTCGATACCTATGCGGAAGTGCGCGGCTTGGATGCCCGCCAAATTATTGAGGGGGTCGGCTTGGATCCACGGATTGGATCGCATTATAACAATCCTTCCTTTGGCTATGGGGGGTATTGCCTACCCAAGGATACCAAGCAGATGTTGGCCAACTATGGTGACATTCCACAGAATATGATGAGTGCGGTGGTCGATTCCAATGCAACCCGTAAGCAGCATATCGCGACCATGATCCTCAAGAGAAACCCCCGTCAAGTCGGTGTTTACCGGTTGACCATGAAGTCAGGTTCGGACAATTTCCGGCAATCTGCCATCCAAGATATAATTAAGCTTTTGAAGTCAGAAGGGCTCGAGGTGGTTATCTATGAGCCAACCTTGGAAGAAGATTCCTTCTTTAACTGTCCCGTGATTCATGACCTCCAAGCTTTCAAAGACCAGTCCTCGATCATCTTGGCTAACCGCAATCATGCGGAATTGAAAGATGTTCAGGATAAGGTTTATACCCGTGACCTCTTCAATGAGAACTAAATGAAAACTAAAGGGACCACCCAGGCAAACTCAAACTGGGTGGCTTTTTTTATGGTGTATGAGCAAAGGGGTGGATTAGGGATCAAAAACCAGGTTTTAGCGAATGGATCAAATCACTGGGGACCGCCCTCCAAACCGCTGGTTTTCCGGGCTAGGCCCACTAGGCATTGCCTAAACGGTAAACCGTAAGGCAATGCACGCTACGTGGGCCTTCCGCTTTCCTGTGATTTATCATTCGCTACGCCTGGTTTTTGACTATCAATCTTTATATGAATAGCTAGCTTTATTGATGGTTTCCTTCATCCATCTGGCTGCTTGAAAGTTAAAATTCAAGTGTGAATTTTATATAAACGATACTCAAATTGATCATCTAGTGTGAACTTCTTTTAAATTTAGGCTGTAGGGGAGAACTAGGCAAAGATAACCTTTAATTATATTTTTTAGTGGATTTTGTTTTATAATTTGACACTAACCATCTACTTAAAATTTACACTAAATTTACAGTTATTTTACAATATACTGCTATAATAAATTCATAAATAATTTGTTAATACTGACTTTTGTTCTCGGAGTAGCAGGAGGCACTATGGCGAATATTGAACTGATAAATTTGAAGAAATCCTATGATGGCGTCAATATGATTCTTGACAATATCAACTTGGAAATCCACGAAGGTGAATTCTTCGTCTTAGTCGGGGCATCTGGATCAGGTAAATCGACACTTCTTCGTATGATTGCAGGATTGGAAGAAATTAGTGGGGGCATCCTCAAAATTGGCGGTCGAGAAGTCAATCAAGTTCATCCTAAAGACCGCAATATTACGATGGTCTTTCAGAATTATGCTCTCTATCCGAACATGACGGTAAAAGATAATATTCTTTTCGGTTTGGATGTAAAAGGGGTCTCTAAGAAAGAACAAGAAGAACGCTTGAAAGAAACCGCTGAAATGGTTGGTCTGACTGATTTCTTAGACCGTAAACCAGGGAATCTCTCAGGGGGTCAGCGGCAACGGGTAGCATTAGCTCGTTCAATCTGTTCTAAAGCTCCTATCTTCTTGATGGATGAGCCGCTCTCGAACTTAGATGCTAAGTTACGGAGTCAGATGCGGACTGAAATCCGCAATATTCAGCGAAACCTCGGTTTAACAATGGTTTATGTAACACACGACCAACTCGAAGCGATGACAATGGGAGACCGCATCATGGTCTTAAACAATGGAGATGTTTCTCAATTAGGAACACCACAAGAATTGTATAATAATCCGCAAAACTTATATACTGCGACCTTCATCGGAAGTCCACAGATGAACAATTTGATAGGCCGTGTTCAAGAACAAGAATTGATTCTTGCCGATACTATTCATGTTCCACTCAACCAAGCCCAACTTGAGACAATGCCGAAGAAGGATAAGTTCTTTGTAGGGATTCGTCCTGAATATATTTTCCCAGGTAACCAGGGTGAAGTCAGTAATCCAATGAATGTTGTCAACGTTGAATTTCTGGGAAATGAAACGCAGATTATTTTTCGTGAAGAGAATTATCAGATAGTTGCGAAGTGGCCTGGCCAGTGGAATATCGAGCCGGGTGCCCCGATTAATGTGGCATTTAATAGTGATTACTTCCACTTCTTCGATTGTGACACGCAGAACCTTCTTCGAGGTCAGGTAAAATTGGCAGACGAATCGCAACCGAAAGTCGTAGGTGATCATGTTGGAGCGCTTTAGAACTAACGTTGGAAAGATTATCTACATTCTTCCGGCGCTTATACTGTTTATAATTTTTGTATTCTATCCGCTGATCATGACTTTCGTCCAGTCGTTCTTTGTTTCGAACAACCTGGGGCAGATGCTACGGTTCAACGGAATACAGAACTACATTAATTTGTTCAAGAACCCCATTTATAAGCAATCGATTCGTAATACCTTATTGTATGTCGCAATTACTGTGCCATTCACTGTAGGCATTGCGCTATTGATGGCGATTCTAGTTTATGAGAAGCAAGGCAAGAGCTCGAAATTTTTCTCGACTATTTTCTCCTCAACGATGGGAATATCTGTCGCATCGGCTGCTTTGTTCTGGTCCGTAATTTTTCACCCCTCGATGGGATTCTTGAATAAAGTCATTACGAGCTTGGGTGGGAGCTCAGTGGGTTGGTTGACTGACACGAATTGGGCATTAATTTCCGTATCGATGGTTACCATCTGGATGAGCATCGGATTCTCATTTATTATCTTACTTGGTGGAATTCGAAATATTGATCGTTCTTACTATGAGAGTGCGTATATTACTGGCGCAGGATTCTGGTATCGAACCCGCAAAATAACGATTCCACTCTTGTCGCCGTCGATCTTCTTTGTTATAACGACATCTATCATTGGAGGATTTCAATCCTTTGGAATAATCGATATGCTGACGCGTGGTGGCCCAATCAATGCAACTAACGTCATGGTGTATAACATATATAAGGACGCGTTCGTTAACTTCCAATACGGATATGCTACGGCTGAAGGGGTTATCTTATTCTTAATTATTCTCGTGATTTCTCGCGTTCAATCACGTTTAACAGAAAGATGGGTGACCTATCAATGATAGTGAATAAGAAAGAACAACGTATCATTACATTCTTACTGATTTTCTTAATGATTATAACAGCCTTCCCCGTTCTATTCTCAATCATAGTATCATTCGGTGAAGCGACAGAGCTAGTGAAGGGAAATTACATTCCGAATGGGATTTCATTCCATAACTACCAAGATGTGTTTAACAAGATCCCACTCATGAGCTACATCGTGAATTCACTGATTGTATCGTTGTCTACGATGGTGCTTCAAATCGTGATATCACTTTTAGCGGCCTATTTCTTCGTCTTTATCGACTTTAAGCACAAAAATATTTTATTCATCATCTTCATGATGACAATGATGGTTCCTGTGGAAGTGCTGATTGTGCGGAATTTCCAGACCATTCGCTCGATGGGTCTGCTCAACTCATACTCAGGCTTAATTCTGCCGAATATTGCCACGACATTTGGTATCTTCTTGTTACGGCAGAACATGATGCAAGTACCATATGAACTTAAGGAAGCCGCTGATATTTCGGGTGTGAGTGACTTCTACTTCTTACGTAAGGTTGTAACCCCCATGGTAAAAAATAGCATCTTTACTCTGGGAATTTATAGTTTCTTATCGAGTTGGAATGCTTATTTATGGCCATTGGTTTCTACAACAAAAAGCAACATGTGGACTGCTCAACTCGGACTGAGAAGTCTGAAAGCTGCTGATATTCTTACCAACTATGGAATGATTTCAGCTGCTTCACTAATTGTGGCAATCCCAACGTTGATTATGATTTTTGTCGGCCAAGGAAGATTAGAAGAGGGTCTCTCTAAAGGATCTATTAAATAGGAGGAACATATGAAAAAAATGATTTCAAAACTTGCAAAAGGTGCATTCGCTTTAGCTATATCAGCATCTACTCTTTTCAGTGTGACAGCTGTATCGGCTCAAGAACAAATCTTATTGTGGCACTCTATGGGAGCTCAAATCGGCGAGCAATTCCAAGATGTGGTGAATAAATTTAACGAATCTCAATCAGAATATCAAGTTGTTGCTGAATTTCAAGGGACGTATGATGAATCAACTGCATCATTTTTCCAATTACAGAACAGTTCAGGTCGTCCAGCAATCATCCAAATCGGTGAGCAGAACTTGCAATCTATCTACGATTCAGGATTGGCAACACCCTTGAAGGATTTGATGGCTAAATACAACTTCCCATCCGAAGATTTATACGAAGGAATTGTCAATTTCTACTCTATCAATGATGATTTATATGCAATGCCATTCAATGCATCTTCGCCAGTGTTATTTTACAACAAGGAAGCGCTAGAGAAAGCTGGCTTTACTGAAGCGCCTCAAACATATGAAGAAATCTTAGCAATGGCTGATGCTATTGCTGAGCATAACGACGGAATGAAAGCTTTTGCAATGCACCCATATGGTTATGCTTTAGAGCAAATGGTTACAAACGTTGGTGGTTTTGTTGTCAATAATGACAATGGTCGTACGAGCCGCGCAACAGAAGTTGCATATGAGCCAGAGATGACCCGTATTTTTGAATTCTTTGCTGAGTTAGTATCGAAAGGTCAATTCGGTTACTATGGAACTAACTTTGACGATATCTTAACAGCAGTCAACAACAACGAAGTAGCAATGTTCATCCACACATCCGCATTAGCGCGTCCAATTATTGATAGCTTTGGGAAAGATATGGGTGTAGCTTACCTTCCTGTCTTTGAAGATACTGAGCGTCTGGGTGTTTACGCAGCCGGTGGAGCATTTGTTGTAGCAAACAACTTATCTGAAGCGGAAGAAGCAGGAGTGATGGCATTCTTAGAATTTGCAACATCGCCTGACATTCAAGCATCCTTTGCCGGCGGAACAGGTTACTTTGCAGTCAATACCAAAGCGTACGAGACTGAAACAATGCAAAGCATCTTCGAAGAATATCCACAATTGAAAGTGGCATCAGATCAATTCTTAGAATCAAAGCAAACGCCTCAAACGGCAGGACCATTATTACAGATCTTGCCACAATTACGTTCTGACTTGAACACAGCAGTTGAAATGGTGTTCTCAGGTGGCGATGTACAGCAAGCGATAGACTTTGCTTCACAGACAACAAACGTACACATTCAGAACGCCAACTCATCAGTAACTGAATAGTTGAGGCTACATATGACTTACGATTTTGATACATTCATTGATCGATTGAAGTCATATTCAAGCAAGTGGAAATTAATGGAAGCAGGCAAGCCCAATATTCCAAGTGGTGTGGTACCCATGTCAACGGCTGAAATGGAATTTGCCACTGCACCTGAAATCTTGCAAGGCCTTCAAGCTTACCTTGAGAATCCAGGATTTTTAGGATATAACGTTCCTACTTCAGAATATGCTGAAAGTGTATTGGATTGGCATAAGAAGTACCATCAATTATCCTTAAACCAAGAGTGGCTTGTGCCAACACCTGGTGTTTTGCCTGGCTTGAGTATGGCGATGCAATTATTGACAGAAGCGGGTGAGGGTGTCATAATTTTCAATCCGGTTTACCATGCATTCAATGGAATTACTCGTAATTACGGACGTAAGATTGTGAATATCCCTCTCAAAGAGAAAGACTTGAATTATTCCATCGACTGGGAGTTCTTCGAGCAGGCGGCGCAGAGTGAACAAAATAAGCTCCTGTTGTTGTGCAATCCTCATAATCCGATTGGGAGGGTATGGAAGGTTGAGGAATTGGATCGTGTGGTAGAGATTTGTCAGAAGCATCATCTTGCGATTATATCTGATGAAATGTGGCAAGACTGGTATTATGGAGATCGGTCGCACCATTCTATGCTACGGTATGTGGATCAGATAGAGCATCTGGTTGTTTGTACGTCACCATCGAAGACATTTAACTTCGGTGGTTTGAAAGTGGCATCCACCTGGATTGCCAACTTAGGCCTTCGCCAGGAATTCATTAAGATGTTGATGCAGCGCTATTATTTTGTCAACATTATTGGATTAGAGGCGACCAGAATAGCCTATCAGCAGGCTCAACCGTGGTTTGAAGCGGCCAAAAGCTATGTATGGCAGAACCTTGAATTGGTAGTCTCATTCCTCAATGAATTACCAAGAATCAAGACCCAGCTGCCAGAATTCGGTTATTCTGTCTGGGTTGATTTCCGTGAACTGGAAATGACTCCTGATGAATTAACATCTTTTTTGATTGACAATGCTCAGATAGTTGGAACCCATGGCAGTTCTATTAATGAAGATGGGAATGGCTTTGTCAGACTGAACATAGCGATGCCGCGCCACAAGTTGCAAGAATCTCTCGAACGACTCAAATCATCCTTGGATTTATTGTAAAAAACGACACCTTACCGTGATATGTACCCTCTATTCTGGACAAACCTGGGTGGCTTTTTATAGAGACTATCAAGCAAAAGGCTGAATAAAGATCAAATCTAGGTCTGAGTGAATAATAAATCACGGGGGACCGTCCTCCAAACTAGCGGTTTGGAGGGCGGTCCCCTTTAATTAAGCATTGGACACTGTCGTCTTTTTAATTAGCTTAATTTTATATCTCAACGATAATGTATCAGGACTGGCTTTTTGGATTGTGTAAGCGTCTTATTTTATCTATAATAAGATTAGAAACTATTAATTTAGCTAAAGGAGACAGACTATGAGCGGGCAATATATTATCGCCATTGATTTAGGTGGCCAATCCGCCAAGATTGCCATTGTCGACCTCGATGGCCAAATTCGACAAAAGTGGTCGATCCATACCAATATTTTAGACAAGGGGCAACATATCGTGCCAGATATCATTGCGTCCATTAAGGATCACTTAGACCTTTACCAACTGGAAGAAAAGAACCTTTTGGGAATTGGGATGGGGAGTCCAGGCAGTGTTAACCAACAAGCTGGAACCGTCCATGGGGCCTTCAATTTGAATTGGGAAGACCAACAGGACTTGGCCTCTGCTTTCCACCAGGCCTTTGACTTACCTTTTTATTTGGAAAATGATGCTAATATTGCGGCCTTAGGCGAACAACGGCAAGGGGCTGGCCACAACCAGGCCCATGTGGTCTTGATTACACTTGGAACAGGGATTGGCGGTGGCATCATTATCGACGACCAGATCTATCACGGTCAGCAGGGGTCTGCTGGTGAAGTGGGCCACATGATTCTCAATAAGGACAGTCATATCCAGTGTACCTGTGGTCGGTATGGGTGCTTTGAAGCCCTCGCTTCCGCTACGGGGCTGAATAACCTGGCCCGGGAGTATTCTCAGCGGTTTTCAGGCCAGTCTGCCATTAAGGAAGCCATTGATTCAGGCCAGGAAGTCACCGCTAAGGAGATTATCCAGGCTTCCCAGGATAACGACCTCTTTGCCCAGAAGATCTTTGATGAATATACCAGCTATTTGGGGCAGGGCTGTGCGAATCTGATCGATATCTTGACGCCTGCCTGCATTATCCTGGGTGGAGGCATTTCAAAAGCTGGCGACTACCTGCTCAAGGCAGTTCGAGCCAAGTGTGAACAATATGTCTTCAAGGCACTGGAAGGGCAAACCGAGATTGTTCTGGCCGAATTAGGTAATGATGCTGCCTTGATTGGAGCGGCCGAATTAGTCAAGACCCATGAAAGATTAACCAAGGCCTAGCTGGCTGCTTGCTTTTCGATTTGGTCAGGGCTTCAACCAAAAGACTTGCCAGGACTCGCTGCCCCTTATGCAACTCGACAAAAAACCGAAGCGACGCCTCGTTTATGAGGACCGCTTCGGTTGTTTTTTTGTCTGCTAGGAGGGGTATCGATGAGTCTCCCCCTTATTGGTGGCGGTGGTGCTTGATGACATCCAGTTGGTTGAGGGCCTTTTTGAGGTCTAATTCAGCCATTTGGTAGGCCCGGATATCGTGGTCAATCTTGGCTTGGTTCATAGCATCTTCTGCCATGGTCTTTTCCATTTGGATGGCCGCATCATTGATGTCACTGGCCCGAATGGCCATGTTGGCAATGATCGTCAGTTCGTTATCCCGCACTTCCAAAAGGCCGCCATTGATGGCGATATAATCTTCAGGTGCTTGGGGATCTCCAGTCGTTACAATGACGGGAGAGATATCCAAAGCCGTCATCATGGCAATATGGTCGGGTAAGATGGTCAGACCGCCCCGAACGGATTGGACCTGGCACTTAGTGGCCGTATTCGCGTAGACCAGTCCATTAGGTGAAACGATCTGGACGTCAATTAATTTAGTCTTGGTCGTCATCGAGGCTCACCCCTAAACTGGCTGCCTTGGCAATGGCTTCCTTGATGGAGCCGACATTACGGAAGGCTTCTTCTGGTAGTTGGTCATATTTGCCTTGCAGGATGCCATCAAAGCCATCAATTGTTTCTTCCACGGTCACATAAGAGCCGGGAATACCCGTGAAGGCTTCGGCCACGTGGAAGTTCTGTGAGAGGAAGAGTTGGATCCGACGCGCTCTTTTGACGGTTAATTTCTCACGCTCACTCAATTCATCAACACCAAGGATGGCAATGATATCCTTCAGGTCTTCATAGGCTTGCAGGGTCTTTTGCACGGACCGAGCGACTTGATAGTGACGTTGGCCCACAATTTCTTCAGAAAGGGCAGAAGAGGAAGAAGCCAAGGGGTCCACTGCAGGATAGATTCCTTGCTCAGTGAGGCGTCGCTCTAGGTTGGTCGTAGCGTCGAGGTGGGAGAAGGTCGTCGCAGGTGCCGGGTCGGTATAGTCATCGGCCGGAACATAGACGGCTTGAATAGAGGTAATCGAACCAGATTTGGTCGAGGTGATCCGTTCCTGCATGGCTCCCATTTCAGACGCCAGCGTTGGTTGGTAACCGACGGCGGAAGGCATTCTTCCGAGTAGGGCAGAGACTTCCGAACCTGCTTGGGTGAACCGGTAGATATTATCGATAAATAAGAGGACATCTTGGTGCTTCACATCCCGGAAATATTCCGCCATGGTCAGACCAGATAGGGCAACCCGCATCCGGGCACCAGGGGGTTCATTCATCTGACCAAAGACCATAGCTGTATTCTTGGAGACACCCGATTCGCGCATCTCTTGGACCAGGTCATTTCCTTCCCGCGTCCGTTCGCCCACACCGGTAAAGACTGATAGGCCGCCATGTTCTTGGGTAATATTATGGATGAGTTCTTGAATTAAGACGGTCTTGCCGACCCCTGCACCACCAAAGAGGCCGACCTTGCCTCCCTTAAGATAAGGCGCAAGCAGGTCGATCACCTTGATCCCGGTCTCCAGGATCTCTTGGTTGGAAGTGAGGTCACTATAGGCGGGTGCTTCCGCATGGATGGAATTTCTTTGAACATCAGGGAAGAGGGCGGGGCCATTATCGACCGTGTCGCCGAGAACATTGAAGACCCGGCCCAGGGTCACATCGCCGACTGGAACCGTTATCGGTTCTTGGAGGTCCACGACGGACATGCCGCGGGATAAGCCCTCCGTTCCTTCCATCGCGATCGTCCGGACCGTATCATGGCCGAGGTCAATTGCGACTTCCAGTACGACTTGGCGGTGGGCCAAGACCGTTGCGCGATCCGTTTCCCGGGTGACTTCTTCCAAGTCCGTAACGATCAGGGAATGATGGATCTCTGGCGTACCATATTCGATGGGAAAAGAGACATCGACAACCGGTCCGATCACTTGTTTAATATGTCCGATGCGCATCTTTATTTCCTTCTTTCTTTTTGTTGGGCTTGGGCGCCGGCAACAATTTCTAAAATTTCATTGGTTACTTTGACTTGTCTTTCTTGATTGTACTTGAGCTTGAGCTGATCGATCAGGTCATGGGCATTGTCGGTGGCGGACTTCATCGCCGTCATCCGGGCAAAATGCTCGGCCGTCTTGGCCTGGAGCAGGGCACCATAGACATTCGCTTCAATGTATTGAGGGAGCAAGCCTTCTAAGACCTCTTCAGCCGTCGGTTCAATGAGATAGACGGGTGGAATGGCTTGGCGGTCACCTTGGACATATTCGGGGTCTGTACTGGCTGAAACGTTAACAACTGGTAATAATTTATCAACCCCGAACTGGTAAAGAGAACCACTCGCATAATGTTGGTAGGCCAGGTAGAGAATATCCACTTCCTTCTCCACATAGGCTGAGCGCAATTGGCGAATGAAGTAATGGGCTTCCCTAAAGGAGGGCTGGTCAGACAGGGGATAATACTTGCGCGCGATTTGGTAACCGCGTTGATCGCAGTAGCGCTCACCGGTTCGGCCCAGGGTATAGAAGATTAATTCCTTGTCAGCCAGGTCTTGTTGGCGAATCCAATCATCCATGCCCTGGAGCAGGCTGGTATTATAAGGCCCAGCTAACCCCTTGTCGGTTGTGACCAGGAAGATGCCAATCTTCTTGACTGGCCGGTTGCGGATTAAAGACCGGATATCCGGCTTGGTAAAATCCGGTGGGGTGACCTTTAAGGTATAGTAGAGCTGGCTCATGGT
The DNA here is from genome assembly GCF_000245795.1 of Facklamia languida CCUG 37842. Lineage (GTDB taxonomy): Bacteria > Bacillota > Bacilli > Lactobacillales > Aerococcaceae > Facklamia > Facklamia languida. The sequence continues at coordinate 1,604,711 of NZ_JH601133.1, forward strand.
ATGCCTCAAATGGTCGATATAGACTTGGTAGGATTGGGCCATATCCAATAAATGGTTGACCTTATTACGTGACACCATCTGCATGGCATTGGTTATCTTAGCGGTCTTCTCAGTCGATTGGATCCGCTTTTGAATTTCATTGAGGGCCATTATTGATCACTTCCCGGTGCAATCTCGAGTTCATGGGTTAATTTAAAACTGTTCTTGACCGTATCGAGAATGTTATGTAAGTCCAGTTCATTCGGTAGAGGTTGATTGTTCTCTAAGTCTTCTAGGAGGGGCGTATGGTTGATGGTTAAATGGTCTTCCAACTCAGTCTCAAAGGCGGTAAAGTCCTTGAGCTTGATATCATCGTAATAGCCATTTGACAAGGCAAAAAAGTTGATGATCTGAACACCTGCCCGAATTGGCCGGTGGAGCGGTTGCTTCAAGACCTCGACAATCCGTTCACCCCGGTGTAATTGTCTGGCCGTCATGGTATCAATATCGGACCCGAAGGAGGTGAAGGCTTCTAATTCCCGGTAGGAAGCTAAATCCAACCGCAAGGTTCCGGAAACCTGCTTCATGGCCTTCAGTTGAGCCGATCCACCCACCCGGGAGACTGAAAGTCCCGCATTGATGGCTGGGCGAATTCCTGAGAAGAAGAGGTCACTTTGGAGGAAGATCTGACCGTCCGTAATGGAAATAACATTGGTTGGAATATAGGCTGAAATATCGCCGGCTTGGGTCTCCACAATCGGAAGCGAGGTGATGGATCCGGCTCCTAGTTGATCGGACAATTTAGCCGACCGCTCGAGGAGGCGGGAATGGAGGTAGAAGATATCGCCAGGATAGGCTTCCCGTCCAGGTGGCCGTTTCAAGAGTAGAGACATTTCCCGGTAGGCAGCCGCTTGCTTTGATAAGTCATCATAGATGATTAAGACGTGTTGGCCCTTGTACATGAATTCTTCCGCCATGGCAGTCGCCGCATAAGGCGCAATATAAAGCATGGGGGCTGGCTTGGAAGCGGAGGCCGTCATGACAATGGTGTAGGGCATGGCCTCATGCTTGGTCAAGGTTTGGACAATATTTCGGACGGTGGATTCTTTCTGACCGATAGCGACATAGATACAGATGACATCCTTGCCTTTCTGGTTGAGGATGGTATCGATTGCCAAGGAAGTCTTCCCCGTCTTACGGTCCCCGATAATTAATTCCCGTTGGCCACGTCCGATTGGGACTAAAGCATCAATCGCCTTGATCCCTGTTTGGAGGGGCTTCTTAACTGATTGCCGTTCCATGATGCCAGGCGCTGGAGCTTCAACGGGGCGAAACTTGGTGGTCAGGAGCTGACCCTTTTCATCGATTGGGCGACCAAGTGAATCGACGACCCGGCCCAGCAGTTGGTCACCAACTGGGACTTCCATGGTCCGGTTCAAGCGCCGGATGAGATCTCCTTCATGAATATGGTCATAGGAGCCAAAGATAATGACCCCGACTTGGTCAGCTTCTAAGTTCTGGACCATTCCGATCGTCCCATCGTTAAACTCGACCATTTCACCATACATGGCCTTGTCTAAACCGTCACAAAAGGCAATCCCGTCTCCAACATAAGAGACTGTTCCGACTTCTTCAATCCGGTCTGAATGGCGGTAGGTGTTAATCTGGTCCAGGATTTCTTGGGTAATCTTGTTATTCTTATCAAAAGACATTATGACGACACCTCTTCACTATTTGACAGCTTAATTTGTTCATTCATTGAACGGAGGGTATGTTGGCCAGATAATTCATAGTAGAAACGCTCGCTTTGAATGCGGACACCAATTATCAAAGAGGGATCAACAATGGTGATGAAGGACCGGACTTCTTGGTTGGTAATCCGCATAAATTGGCGCAGGATCCTTAACTTTTGGTCCTTGGTTAAGGGGATGGCAGAAGAGAGGAAGACCCGATCGCCTTCTAATTCTTCCGTAATTTCCATTCCCTCTTCATCATATTTGCGTTCAATCCCTAGAAATTGATAGAGGAGCTCTTCTTCATAGGTGATTTGGCGGCCAGATTGGTGGGCCGCTGATTCTAAGGTTCTCAAATTATCGAGACCAGGGCGGTTAGAATTGTTCATCGAGGCCCTCCAATCGCTTGATAAATTCTTCGATCATCTTTTGATGATCGTCAGGATTCACTTCGCGGGCTAAGACCTTGCTGGCCATGGCTGTCGCCATGTGAACGAGGGATTCTTGCATATCCAATGCGAATTGGTCCCGTTGCTTCTTAAGGTCTTCTTGGGTGGCTTGGATCATCTTGGCTTGCTCGTCCCGAGTCTTAGCCAGCATATTGTCATGGGTATGGCTGGCTTCAATGGTCGCTTGACGGATAATTTTATCGGCTTCAACATGGGCAGATTTAAGTTGCTGGTCGATTTGGCTTTGGACTTCTTGGTTGGCTTTCTTAGCTTGTTCGGCTTGGTCCCAATCGTCTTGAATCTTGGCTTGACGGGCTTCAATCGTAGCGTTAAAAGGTTTCCAAGCAAACTTATAAATCACATACAGTAAGATTAAGAAGGCCAGAAGGGTTAATAAGGCTTCACCGACTAATAAATGTAGGTCTAAATCCAATGTGGACACTCCTTTATGCTGGACTGGGGATTATGAGAAGACGAGAATGAATGCGATCACGACCGCCATGATCGGGATGGCTTCAATCAAGCCCACTCCTAAGAACATCATGGTTCTTAATTGTGAATCTAATTCGGGTTGTCTGGAAATGGATTCGATGGTCTTGGAGATGACGAGGCCATTCCCAATCGAAGCTCCTAAAGCGGCGATACCAATTGCAAGTGCTGCAGCTAATGCGTTCATATTTATTTTGTCTCCTTTATGATTTATTCTTGGACTTTATGCGATAAGTAAACCATGGTTAAAGTGGTAAAGATATAAGCCTGGATGGCCCCAATAAAGACCGAAAATCCTTGCCAGACCATTTGTAAAGGCAGGGCAACGATCGGGGTGATGGGAATAAAGACCATGGCAAAGCTGGCGATCAAGTTGAGCAGGATTTCACCCGCAAAGATGTTCCCAAACAAACGTAAGGCCAGCGTCGTGGTGTTGATCAATTCTTCCACCAACTGGATCGGTAACTTTAAGAGGTTGGGTTTGGCATAGAAATGGCGCAAATGGCCGAAAAAGCCAAATCGGCGAACTCCCAGGACATGGCCGGTGAGAATGGCGATGATCGCTAGTGAGATGGTTACGATCGGATCCGCCGTTGGACTGCGCCAGAGCGAAATCTCATGGGTCTTAATTAGGAAGGGGAGACCGATCAGATTGGACACAAAGACGAACAGCAAGAGGGTCATGCCCAAAATGACATAGATGGGCTGGTGCTGGTTCAGGGTCGAATCACAGATCCCTTCCACAAATTCAATGACCATCTCCATTAATACTTGGCCCTTAGACGGGCGATCGAGCGATAATTTACGGCTGGTAAAGAAGCATAGGGCAATCACAATCCCCACGACCACCAGCGTTGCCACTAGGGTGTTGAGGTTGAAGGAGAGGCCCAGCATGCGAACAACCGAAGTTTCTTCCATTGTCATTCCTTCTTTCAATCAATCAGTCAGGTTCTTACATACTTTTTCTTATAATGAATTTTTTTGAAAATTAATTATGAAGCAAAAAGCACCCAACTACTATTATAATGCGAATTAGGTCAAAATCAAATAACTTTTAATAGGTCAATTAATTACAAAAAAACTTCAAAATATGTAACCGTTACCTATAAAGAATAGGCGCAATTCTTTCAACAAACTAGAAAGATATTTACTCACCGTTATCATTCATGGTGACGAAAAGACCCGGACGGAAGGTGTCCAGGGTCTTCTTGTGAGGATGCGTCTTAGAGCTGGTCGGCTAATTCTAGCAGATAGTCTTTAAATTCAGCTTGGATCTGGGGATGGTCGAGGCCGAGACGGATCGAAGCCTTTAAGAGTCCCAGAGGATCACCCACTTCATACCATTCGCCTTGATAGTCGTAGGCTAATAGATCATGGTTCTTCTTATAGTGAATGAGGGCATCCGTGAGTTCAACCTCACCTGTGGCACCTGCTTGCTGGTCCGTCAAAAGGTCAAAGATCTCAGGCTGAAGGATGTAGCGGCCAGCCGCTGCTAAGTTCGATGGGCTGGTGTCTTGCGGCTTTTCAACTAGGTCTTGGATTTGGTAGATCAGATCCTGGTCAGTGGGCACGATATCCAGCATCCCATACCGCTTAGTGTGGGCTTGGTCCACGCGGACACCCGCAATGACTGTCTGCCCCTTGGCTTCATAGAGGTCCATGATCGACCGGGACAGGTTCTCTCCTCGGGTAATGTCATCACCCAAGAGGAGTAAGAAGGGCTCTTGGCCCACAAAGGTCTTGGCGTGCAGGACCGCATCGCCCAAGCCTTTTGGCGCTTGTTGGCGGGTATAGTGGATATTCAAGTTGCTCGTTTCAGTTGCAAGTTGCAACAATTGGTCCTTGCCCTTGGCCCTCAAGTTCTGTTCTAAGCCAAAATTCGCATCAAAGTGGTCTTCAATTTCTTGCTTCCCCTTACCAGTAATGATGAGGATATCTTGAATCCCGGCTTCCAGAGCTTCTTCGACGATGAATTGGATGGCAGGCTTGTCAATGATCGGTAGGATCTCCTTGGCAATGGCCTTGGTAGCTGGGAGGAAGCGGGTTCCAAGCCCTGCAGCTGGGATGACGGCCTTGGTTACTTTGGGGTACTGGGACATCTTATTTCGCCTCCTTGAGTGTTAGGGCTATCTCTTTGATATAATCACGGATCGGTTCACGGTAGTCCTCCAAGGAGAGGGCATAATCGATCATGGTCTGGAGATAGCCTAATTTATTGCCGACATCATAGCGTTTGCCCGTGAATTCTAAGGCAAAAACCCGCTGGATCCGGTTGAGTCGGTCGATGGCATCGGTTAATTGGATCTCATTGCCTGCCCCAGCTGTCTGGGTCTCCAATAGGGTAAAGATCTCAGGGTTGAGTAAGTAGCGACCAATAATGGCCAGGTTGGAAGGGGCATGTTCGGGTTGAGGCTTCTCGACAAAGCGGCGGACGTTATAGACCCCCTTCTTATATTCCCGCTCGGGGTCAATCACCCCATAGCTCGCCGTATCTTGAGGAGGGACCGGCATAACGGCTAAAGTTGAAGCGTGGGTCTCATTATAATGGTCAATCAGCTGTTTGGTGAGTGGCACTTGGTCGTCCATCAAGTCATCGCCAAGCATGACGATAAAGGGCTCATCGCCAACAAAGTTTTTCGCTTGCAGAACTGCATGGCCAAGCCCTTTGGGATAAGGTTGCCGGGTATAGAAGAGGCGGATGTCATTCAAGCCTTGGACTGTCTTGAGAGCATCTAACTGGTCCTTGTTAGCTAAGACATATTCTAATTCTTCATTGGCATCGAAATGGTTCTCAATGGGTCGCTTGGACCGTCCGGTCACGATCAGGATCTCTTCAATGCCGGATTCAATCGCTTCTTCTACAATAAATTGGATCGTTGGCTTGTTAACGATCGGTAGCATTTCTTTGGGCATGGCCTTAGTAGCGGGGAGGAAGCGAGTTCCTAAGCCAGCTGCTGGAATGACCGCTTTTCTAACTTTCATGAAAGCACTCCTTATCGTATGATACTTTCATTCTAAGTCATTGCTTATTTGATAGCAAGCAGGGCGGTAGGGGTTCGGTCTACTAGGATTAAGGATAAAAAGGTTAGATAATCGTCAATCAGGCAGGTACAATGCTTATCATAGGGGATCGCCCTCCAAAGCTTTGCTTTTTCAGGCTAGGACCACTAGGCATAAGGGATACAAAAAGTTAAAAAGAAAAGATAGCCGTCAATAAGTCAGGTTCCACTGCTTAATCATAGGGGACCGCCTTCCAAAGCTTTGCTTTTCCAGGCTCGATCCACTAGGCAATGCCTAAACGGTAAACCGTAAGGCATTGCACGCTACGTTGATCGTCCTCCTTCCTATGATTAAGCATTGAACCCTGCCTTGTATTGACGGATTTTTTTGTCTTGTTTTATTTAAGCCATTTACTTTAATTTAGTCAGAAAAATAAGACCAATTTGATAGGATGCTGCCAATAAAAATGTTAAATCTTAATTCGAAGAAAGCAAAATATTTTTCCTAGCAAACCTGGTCTAACTTTCAAAAAGAAGGGATAAATATCAACTATTAATCTAAGCCCAGCAAGTATAAAAGAAAACCTTGTCTTCATAGGTTGACATAACAGCTAACAATCGGAGGTTAGTTTACTTGTTTTCTCATAATAAGTAGCGGAAGATTTATTGAAAACCACAATCGTTAATGCTTGCTTTTGTTCATTGATAGGCAATTATAGATAAATTTATGAAATATTAGCATTCCTTCAGTAATAATGGCTGTCATACTTAACTTTTTCGGAAATCAAATATTAAATGGCACTTTTAATCTATTGATACAAGCTAATTGATGAAGCCAATACATAAGCAGCTAGTGTGATTTTAGCCATTCACTGCAACCTGTTTTAATATCACCCTTTCAAAAGCATCTGTTAGTCTCCATTAAAAATTAATCTTTATCCATTATCTTTGTGAAGGTAAGGCTTAAGTTAGGAACCTAAAATGGTTTAATTTGATCGAATAAGGTGTCACTATTAGATTGGAAGTCTATATTTGTTTTTTCTTATTTCGGCAACTGGATGAATTTACAAGTTATGAATATAAAAAATAGATAATCAGTCAATAAAAGGCAGGTCTTACTACTTAATCATAGGAAGAAGGACGATCCACGCAGCTTGCAATGCCTTACGGTTTTACCGTCTAGGCATTGCCTAGTGGATCGAGCCTGGAAAAGCTTTGCTTTGAAGGGCAGTCCCCTATGATTAAGTAGTGGACCTGCCTTATTGACGATTATCTCACTTATAATATTTTTATTTCCTCTTTCATGCTTTTTGGATGTTTTTCTGAATTTCCTTTGCTTTCATAAACAAAAGCGACTAAAATAGCCATGATTCATACCATGAAGGAGAAGATTTAATTATGAAGAAAAGAACGTGCCATTTACTACTCGGCTTGGTCCTCTTAGTCAGTCTCATTGCGCCGACAACCACTGGCCAGGCCCGCAATCTCAAAGACCCCTTTGCGGTGCTCTTGATGGGAGTTGATACTGGAAAGGGGCGGGAGGATAAGGGACGGTCGGATGTCATGATCTTGGCCACCGTCAATTTAGAAGCCAACCAGATTGATCTCTTCTCCATCCCACGCGATTCTTATGTCGCCATTCCTGGCCGGGGGCAGGATAAGATCAATCACGCCTATGCCTTTGGCGGTCCAGACTTGGCTCGCGAGACGGTGGCGGATTGGTTGGGCATCAAAGTCCCATATCACGCCTATGTCGACATGGACGGTCTCCAAGCCATTGTTCAAGCAGTAGGGGGGATTGACCTAACGTCTACCACCAGCTTTGAGATGAGTGGTTATCAATTTGAAGCTGGCCAATCCTACCATATGGATGGTGATATGGCGGTCGCTTATGCGCGAGACCGGTCTGGGTCGGGTGGCGATTATGACCGGCAAGACCGGCAAAGACAGATGATTCTTGCCATCTATCAGGCAATTAGCCAGCATTTGACGGGGGTCAAGGAAGCCATGGACATGGCATTCACCCTACGCAAATCGGTCAACACCAACCTTTCTCTAGTTGAAATGGGGCGCCTAGCCATGGCTTATCCCAAGGCTAACCCGCAGATTAACTTTCACCAGTTTGAAGGTGAGGGCATGATGAAGGATGACATCTACTATGAGCAGATCGCAGAAGAATCCTTGGTCAGCAATCTGGCCTTAATCAAGGACCAACTAAAAGGGCAGGACTAAGCTTAATCAGGGCGCTGACTGATCGGTTGCTTCCGGGGCCAGGTGCATTTGTAGAACCTGACTCAGTTTCAGGTAGCGGGTCTCTTGCCCCTGCAAGGCCTTAAGCAGGATGAAGTCACTGGTCAGATCGGTCACGACCCCGGTAAAGCTTTGGTGGGGTTTAGTCGGAGCGACTTGATAGGTGACCTGGATGGCCACCCCTTGGCTCAAGGCTTGGCTGGCCCAGAGGTAGACAGTAGGCTGGGGGAGACGGACGGAGTCTGTTGGGTCAAGGCGTTCTTGGGTCAAGGCTGCTTGGTGTTCTGACAAGAAGAAGCCCATCCACTTGGCCATCTTGCGGTCTTGGTAGTTACGAGCAGCCGCTGAACGCAGGTAAGAGCGATCGACCATCACTCAAGACCTGCCAATCCACCGGCACCACCTGCTGCATGGCCCCCAATTAGCTGGCTGCGGGCAATCGACCGGGACCCCTCCATCAAAGCCGAGGCAGGCAAGATCGAGGTGTAGCCAAATCGCTGGCGGATCTGGTCCAGGGTCTGATCCAAGGTCTCTTCTCGGATCACTTGGTCCGGTTCATCAAAGAGGGAGTAATAGTGGATACCCTCATCGACTAGACCGCTATAGCGGACGCCAATATTTCGCACGGGTAGGGGGTCTAGATAGTGGTCGCGAAAGAGCTGGCGGACCGTCTGGACCAAGACCTTGGTCTGGTGGGTGGGGTCAATGGTGACTTGGAGGTTTAAGCCCCGCTGGTCGACCTGGCGGGAATAGCCCACCCAGATATGGACCCGGGTGGCCTTCTTGTGCCGCCGCCTTAAGCGAATGGCGACTTGTTCGGCCATCTCGGTGAGGACCAGTTCAATCTCTTCAACCTGGTAGTAGTCGCGCGGTAGGACCTGTGAATTGCCTAGCCCTTGAGCCTTAGGGCGGTAAGGTTCTTGTACCTTGCTCTCATCGACGCCATGGGCATGGAAGAAGAGCTGGAGCCCCATGGTCCCTAGCTCTTGGTAGATCAAGTCGGGATCCGCATGGGCCAGGTCATAGATCGAATGGATCCCCAAGCGGTTGAGCCGCTTCTCGGTGCGATGCCCAATGCCCCAGAAGTCAGTCATCGGTTCGATCGCCCACACCTTATCTGGGACATCTTCATAGGACCAATTGGCCCGCATGGTGGGGTTTTGCTTGGCTTCATTATCCAGGGCCAACTTGGCTAAGAGGGGGTTGGCATTGGACAGGCCAATGGTAGCCGCAATTCCGACCTTCTGCCAGATATCGCATTGAATGCTTTTGGCTAGAATCTCTAGCTTATTCTTGCGGGACAGGCTGGGGTCTGGAATAAAATAGTTGAGCACATGGGTCAAGTCAATGAAGCCCTCGTCAATGGAATAGGGCAGAATATCTTCTTGAGGGGCATAGTGGCCAAGAATGGCGAGTATTTCTTGGTTCTTCTGGATATACCGCCCCATGCGGGGTGGCACAAAGAGGGACCGCTTAGCCCAGGATTCGATATAGTGGACATAGGCGGGGTCTGTACGGAGCCCTTGTTGACGGGCTTTTTGGTAGTTAAAGCGCCGGTTATGGACATAAAAGGGCAAGTCATAGGTGCGTCCAACATTCTGCCTGCCAAAGACTTGCTTGAAGACGGGCGAAGAGGCCAGGATCAGGCCCTGACTGGTGTCGGTTTGACTCATGACGCACAGGCTCGTGCGCAAGGGGTGCAGGCCGCGATCCACGCATTCCACACTGGCATAGAAGGACTTCATATCAATGAAGGCAATATCAGAATGCGGTTCGCGCTGGTAATCAATGAGGGGCATCCCCACCGCCTCCTTTCTGCAGTTAGTATATATCGAACAAATGTTCGTGTCAATCATTTGTTAGGGCCGACTGGGGACCGAATTGGCGCGCGAATTAGTGAATCTATAAAGGAGTGAGTGCATGGTTTTGGGACCTTTTCATTTGGGAATGCGGACCGTGAAGACGGGGATAGCCGTTTTTATTTGTATTTTATTATCTTTTTTTATTTTTCATGATAGCCCAATGTTGTCCTCTCTGGCCGCGATCTTTACCATTCGTGAGAACCTATCGACTTCCTATATCTTTGGTAAGGCGCGGTTGTTAGGCATTCTAGTGGCAGGATTGGTGGCGGGGGTCTTTATCCTCCTGGTTCCGATTCGCTCAGGGCAAGACCCACACTTAATCTGGTTGGTGCCCCTGGCCATTATGGCCTTTATCACGCTAGCCAATGGTCTAAAGGTCAATAAGGGTCTGATCTCTGGCAGTGCCACCCTCCTCGTGATCTTCTTCAATATTCCTCTGGATCATCAACTCAGCTATGCGGCGACGCGGGTCTTAGAGACAGCGATCGGGGTGGTAGTGGCTTTAGTTGTGAATTACCTCCTGCCCCATCACCACCAGGCAAAATAAGATAATAAAGTAGAAACTTTGTTATAATAACAAGAAATGAAGGAGGAATAATCATGAAATTAGGGATTCACGACTTATTACCCTTAAGTGATGGCGAAACGACCCAGGAACGCTATCAACGAACCATTGAAATGGTGCAAGCCCTAGAAACGATTGGCTATGACCGTTATTGGGCTTCGGAACATCATGGGGCGCGTCACTTAGCCAGTTCTGCTCCTGAAATCTTTCTGGCCTATCTAGCCAGCCGGACGAATAAGATTCGCTTAGGGACCGGTGGGACAATGATTGTCAATTATTCGCCGTTGCGGGTGGCAGAGATCTTTAAGACCTTGACCCTCTTGGCACCAGACCGGATTGACCTGGGCATTGGCCGAGCCCCTGGAACGGACCACCATGGCATGCTGGCCTTATCACAGGGGAATCCGGTTAACTTCGACTACCTCTTCGACAAGGCGCAAGTGATTCTAGACTACCTACGCGACCAAGAGCCTGCTGGCTTCTATTCCTTGGTCAAGGCCATTCCAGCGGAGACAGAGACCCTGGCCCAGCCTTGGATGCTCGGTTCAACAGGTAATTCAGCCTTGAAGGCGGGGGAGATGGGCTTGGGCTATTCTTTTGCCAAGTTCTTTGGGATTGAGATAGGCCCTGAAGTCTTCCAAACCTACCGCGACCACTTCAAGCCCAGTCCTTTCTTTGACCAGCCACAGGTGATGGCTTCCTATCTGATCATCCTAGCGGATACACCAGAAGAAGCCGACCGTCTGGCTCGTCCCATGGAAATCTCCAGTATTTCCGATCACAAGCAGGCGCTTAGGACCTTGGACCAGGCACAAGACTACACCTTCTCTCCCGAGGAAGAAGCCTTGTTAAAAGAGAAATATGACCGCCGATTTCTGATTAAAGGAACGCCAGAGACGGTTAAGCCGATTCTTAGAGATGAGATTGACCGGTATGGGATCGATGAATTGATGGCTTATATGCCGATCCCAGACCAAGAAGCCCGGATCCATTCCTACGACTTGCTTTATCAGATCTTTCATTAAAGCCGATCCTTAAGGAGAACGTCTTAAAAAGCCCAAGACAACAGGAAGCAGAGGACCAGCTAAAGCTTATGGGGTCAGCGAGGGGCTGAAATCCGCCTTAAGGAGGAGGACATACCCCTTGCGATGCCTTATACTCAATTTGTCGATCGAAAAGTATAAGACATTAAAGGACGTGATGATTCATGAAGATCAGACAAATAAGACGTTTTTTTGGTAATAAATTCCCACTCTTTATCCGGTCTCTCTTTAATCGTCAGACCCCCTGGGGTGTACGCTTATTAATCCTCGCCACCCTGGCTTATGTCATTCTACCGGCTGATTTGCTGCCAGCCTTTCTGGTTGGACCGCTGGGCTGGATCGATGACGCCATCTTGCTTCCCCTAATGGTAGAATGGACCGTGTCGCTCTTACCGCAAGAGATGAAGCAAAAAGCCCTGACAGCATAGGCAGGGTTCAGACCTAAAGATCCTTTCCCAAGATGGAAGAGCTGGTCTTAAAATCCATAGAATTAAAAACAGGCGTTGCGACCATGCATCGCAGAGAACCTTTCCATTTCCTGTGACTTCACCGTCGCTGCGGTCTGTTTTTTTATTGGGCTTAAATGGTAATAGAATAAGGGGCATTTTGATCGCTCTTTAACCTAATCGTTTGTTTAGGTTTTTGGACTTTATCCCACAGCCATAATTCGGTATAATGGGCGTCAGGTGATGACATGTATAAATTATTAATTTCAGATTTAGATGATACGTTATTGGACCCGCAGAAGCGGTTGAGTCCTGAATTTGAGGCCTTTGTCGAAGAACTCAAACAAAAGGAGGTCGGCTGGACCATTGCGACGGGCCGGTCTTACCAGGCTTTTAAACCCTTCCTGGACCAACTCGACTTGGACTTGCCCTATGCGACCTCTAATGGGGCGACGATTCGCTATAAAGACCAAATCCTGCATTCCTTCCAGATGCCAATCGGTCCCCTAAGACCTGTGATTGAGGTGGCGATGGGGATGGGAATCAGTGTCCTCTATGTGATTGATGGTCAGGAATATGCGACCCAAGCGACTCCTTTTACCCAACATCAGACGAAGGATAATTTCTCCGACCAGGTCATCCGGCCCTTTGAAGATGCAGATTGGCCAAGCCTGAAGGTGGATAAGATCCTACTGGTGGATGATGCTGAGGAGACGGGGCTTGAGCGACTGATTGCCCTAGCGAACAAGTTGGGCCCCAACTATGATTATGTGACCTTCTCGGATTGGGCCATGGATATTGTGGCCAAAGGAGTCAATAAGGGCAAGGCCTTAGAATGGATCTGTGACCATCTCGGCTTGACCTGCGACCAATGTCTGGCGGCAGGTGACAATCATAATGATACGGCTCTCCTGAAGGCAGCTGGCCATGGAATTGCGGTCTACAATGCTGAACGAGAAGTTAAATTGGCTGCGGATAGTATTGCTCCAGCGGCTTATGGCGATGGGGTCATCTATGAAGTCCGTCGTCTCCTCAACCGATAATCAAATAAGCCTGACCCCTGCTGAACAAGGGTCAGGCTCTTATTTATGGCTGGATTAGGGAGTCTGTGACTCAAGGAGAGGTCTTAGCCGGCGACTGATCAAGACGGCCAAGACGGCCTTTAAGAGGTCACCGATCAGAAAGGGGAACATTCCCAGGCTGAGAATTTGACCCAGGGAAAGACCATGCCCTAAATACCCATTCAAGACCCAGGCCATATAAGGAATCCCGATCAGGTAAATTGTCAAGCTGGCCAGCAGGGCCATTAGCCAGAGTGGGTAGTGACGCTTTTTCATGCCTTCTACCACCAGGCAGACGACTAAGAAGCTGAGAATAAACCCAAAGCTAGGCTTCAAGACAGCGGCCCAGCCCCCGGTGAAGTTGGCAAAGACGGGTAGCCCGATGAGGCCCAAGACCAGATAGAGGGCATGGAGGGTCAAGGCTTCCTTGAGAGGTAGGGATAGGGCCAAAATTAAGACAACTAGGCTCTGTAAGGTGATGGGAACGGGACCGATCGGCAGACTTAATTGGGAAGCCACAATTAAGAGGGCGAGACCGATCGCGATCCGGGTGATTTGTTTGGTGATCATGGTTAGCCTCCTTGTGCAATGCCTTTAAGTATAGGCTTTTCCTTGAACCTGTCAAGACGGGTCCACTGCTTGAAGCTTGAATCTCGTTATTTAATCAATTTAGTCTAGGTTGTGGGCGGTTTTTTTGATAGAATAGAGCGTATGTTAAGAAAGGAGCTTTGAGATGCAAGCAATTGGCTTTGATAATGAGAAATACCTGCAAGAACAGTCGAAACATATCTATGAGCGCTTAGAGGGAATCGACAAGCTCTACTTAGAATTTGGGGGTAAGCTGATCGGCGACAAGCATGCCAAGCGGGTCCTGCCAGGCTATGATGAAGATGCCAAGCTAACCCTCCTGTGCAAGTTGAAGGACCAGGCGGAGATAATTATTTGTATCTATGCGGAAGATATTGAACACAACAAGATCCGGGGCGATTATGGTATTACCTATGATCAGGATGTCCTACGTCTGATCCAGGAATACCGAGCGTTGGATATTCCGGTCAACAGTGTGCTTTTAACCCGGTATAAGGGACAAAAGAATGCCAGTGTCTTTAAGGCCAACTTGGAAAATCGTGGCATTCGCGTCTTCACCCATGAAGAGATTGCGGGCTATCCAACCGATATCGAGACCCTCTTCTCGGAAGCAGGCTTTGCCAAGAACACCTATATTCCAACCACCAAGCCCTTAGTGATTGTCACAGGACCCGGTGCGGGATCCGGTAAACTTGCCACTTGCCTGAACCAACTCTATCATGAACATAAGCAGGGCGTGAATGCCTCTTACGCTAAGTTTGAGACCTTCCCGGTCTGGAACTTGCCCTTGAAGCACCCGGTTAATGTGGCTTATGAAGCCGCAACGGTCGACTTGAATGATATTAATATGCTGGATTCTTATCATATTGATGCATACGGTGAAATGGCGGTCAATTATAACCGCGACATGCAGATGTTCCCAGTCATTCGCCGGATCTTAGCCAATACCTCGTCTTCGACCTTCCACTATCAATCACCGACCGACATGGGCGTCAATATGATCAAGCAGGGGATTATTGATGAGGCTGTTGTTGAAGAAGCAGCCCGGCAGGAGATTATTCGCCGCTATTTCCATGTAGAGCATGACTTCAAGGTCGGGCAGGTCGATGAAGACATCCGAGCCAAGATGCAGCTTATTATGGAGGAATCCAATCTTAAGCCGGAAGACCGCATTCCGGTTGTGAGAGCCCATGAATATGCCCAAGAAGTGAAAGACCGGACCGGCCAAGAAGGCCCCTGCCCCGTGATTGCCCTCCAACTCCATAACGGCAAGCTGATTACGGGGCGTACCTCCCAACTGATGGATGCGCCAGGAGCAGCGATCATGAATGCCTTGAAGGAATTGGCAGGCATTTCGGACCAGATCGACTTGTTGGCCCCGATGGTGTTGGAGACCATTCAAGGACTCAAGCGGGACAACCTGGCCCATAAGAATCCAACCTTGACGCTCAATGAGCTCTTAATTGCCTTGGCCATCTCAGCGGTAACTAATCCAACGGCTCAATTAGCCTACCAACAGCTCCATCAATTGCGCGATACCCAGGCCCATTCGAGCGTGATTCTCAGCCAGGATACCCGCAGTCAATTGGCAGACTTAGGCATTCAGACGACCTCAGACCCCGTCTATGCCAGTCAATAGCAGTCAAATCAAAGAAAGACAGCCCCCGATTTTAGGGCTGTCTTTTTTGTGCATAGATGTGTTGAACCAGGGTCAAGGAGAGGATCAAAGGAGTGGCTTGGTCCGATCCTCGCAGGTGGAAGGGGCCGTCGAAGGGTTCGATGGTCTCAATGGTATACCGGTCCCCTAATTGAACGCCCTTGTCCTTGAGGTAGTTGAGGATAGCTGGCTCGTCCTTAAACTCGACGACTTCCACTGTCTCGCCAACTTGAAAGTCGGATAGTAATTGGCGGCCATCACTGGCTGGGAGAGACCCATCTTCCTTAGGAATGGGGCTACCGTGCGGGTCTTGGCTAGGATAACCGAGAAAGGCATCTAGCCGGTCGACTAACCGGTCTGATGCAAAGTGTTCCAAGCGCTCGGCTTCTTCGTGGACTTCATGCCACTCATAGCCTAACTTCTCTTGAAGGAAGACTTCCCAGATTCGGTGCTTGCGCAATAACTGCCGGGCGGTAAGCCGTCCCTTGTCCGTTAATTGAACGCCCTTGTAGGGGATAGAGGTTAGGTAGCCATCTGCCACTAACCGGCTATTCATCTCTGTAACGGAGGCGGCGGATACCGACATGGCCTGACTGATTTGCTTGTTGGAGACAATCTCTGCTTGGTCACTCAATAGCAGAATCGCTTTGAGATAATCTTCTTTATTGGGGGACATCTTCTCGCTCTTTTCTATTGAATTATTTTCCTAATTATATCAAAAAAACAATCAGAGAACGATCATCCTTAATTAGGATAACGATCTAATTAATTAAGACAAGGATAGAACACCCAACCAAAAAGGATAAGTTATAATCTTCTCATTTAATAAGCTGGATTTTAGTTGAACAGGGAGTGGGGGCCTACCTACTTATTAGGCGGTGGTTCAGCAAAAGGGTCCAGGCTTTAAGGCTATCTAATCGCCTTTAAACCAGGGTTTTGAGTATTTCGCGATGAATGTATGGCGAATTTATGAATAATATCGACTCTTTTTAGGTTATTAACGGCTTTCATTTGTAAGTCTACACTGGTCATTGTAAAATTAAATTGTAATTAAGAAAGAAGGGGTGTGTAACGTATGCGTAAAAGAGAAAAACTATTGTTAGTTGGAGCATTAACTGTCCTAGCGAGTGCTCCGGTCATGACTTTGTCAACTGATGTATTATCACAAGTCGCAGCGCAGCAACAATTACAGAATCAGAAGGTATCCCTTGGTGCTTCCTTAACCGATCAACAAGTTCAAGAGACCTTGAAGTTATTGAACATTGATAAGGTAGCCAGCAATGACTTAATTAAGATTGATGGGGCCAAGATTAACCAGTATCTCAACCTGGGAACACCGAATGATGTTGGGGTTTATTCTTCAGCCATTATCGAACCGCGTGAACCTGGCTATGGGGTGCAAGTTCAAATTGTGACCCCTCAAACAATCAATCAAGTGACCGCCCAGACCTACCAAAATGCGGCCATTACTTCTGGGGCTAAGGACGTCTTAATCAAGATCGGTTCCTTAAAGCCAGTAACAGGTGAAGGGGCGCTGGCGGGTGTCTATGCGATCTACGAAGCCAACGGCAATAAGTTGAACATTCAAAATATTAAAGTTGCGCAAAAAGAAGTGACTTTACCAACTGAGATTAAGGAAAAGTCTCAATTAACCGACGCTCAAATCAACGAATTAACGGCTAACATTAAGGCGATTATTGCCCAACGTGTCAAGGAGAAGAAAGAAATCTCCGATGACGAAATTCTCCAAATCATCAATGAACAATCCGACGCAATTGCCAAGAAATATAATGTTGAGATCTCCGATTCCGTTAAGAAAGTGATTTTCAATGTCATGAAGGAATTTGCTAAGATCCAAATTGATAGTGAAACAATTGATGACTCCAACCAAGAGTCTTGGACTGCTGAACAAGCCATTGATATTTATGAAGCAGCCATGCATAATGGCCAGAATGTAGCCTTAACCGACTTCCCAAATAACTATGACCGTAGTCTCTGGAAGGAAGTAAGTCGGAAGGGTAACCGGACGATTATGCAATACGATGATCGCTTCTACAGTTTCGATAAGCAAGTCGATTATTCGATCACCCAGATTACAGTTGCTTATAGTCAAGAAGAACTGGATAACAACTTCCTTACCCGCTATGATGTGGACTTCAATACCCGCCTGATCATCCATCAAGTTGATGAACGACTCTTGGATAACCAACCCGATGGTAAGATCATTGCTCTTGAAGAAGGCCAAACACTTGATTACCTGGTGAAAGCACTCTTCCCAACCGACAATAATATTAAGGCGATATATGGCGAGTATGATTCCCCAAGTGATGCTTACTACTATCGTCTAGTGACCTTGGATAGTCAAGGTCAAGAGCAGATCTTAGGCGACTACCGGGTTCACTTAGATGGCACTATCGATCATGTGGACCACCTGATTCTTTCAGATTATCCGATTAAGCGACCCGATCAATTATTAGCGGACCCACTCTTTAATGCGGATAAGGACCAAGTCCTTCAGAACTTCATGGCTGAATGGGGCCAAGGCATGAACCAGATCTACCAACGCTTTACTCCAGAAGCGCCAGGTGAGATGTACGGACCAAGCTTCCCTAATGAGATTATTGACTTGTTAGCGGTGGATAACCAAGCGGTCAATGCCAAGTGGTCAACCGATGGCTTCTCAAGTGAGAAGGGTGAATATGCCATTGTCGCGGCCTATAATGACACAGACGACTTCCGAGCTAAACATCCAGATGAACCTGCCGGCGACCACTATTACCTCTTCGCCATCGTCAATGGTGAGCCAGTCGTTCTTCATAGTCAACAAAATCAAGGGGCAGAAGATGGACGTGTCCACTTCGCACCAACAGAGAATGCAGCCCTCCAAGCTGGCTTTAAGCAGATCGTGGAAGAAGGAACCTATAACCAGGACCTCATTCCGGTCGCACCAGAACCAGAGGAAACAACGACAGAACCAGAAGAAACAACAGCTGAACCTGAGGAGACAACAAAAGAAGAGGAAACCATGGATCCGGTCTATAATCCAGACAAAGACCAAACCCTTAAGACCTTTATGGACAAATGGGGGACTGGTATGGATCAAGTCTATGAACGCTTTACACCCGATGAACCCGGTGAAATGTATGGACCAAAATTCCCTAATGAGATCCTGCCACTCTTAGCAGTTAATGATCAAGCCGTTGAAGCCGTATGGTCTGAGGACGGTATTAGTCAAACACCTGGTCAATATGCGGTAGTAGCCGCCTATAATGACACCAAAGATTTCCGGGCTAAGCATCCAGATGAACCTGCTGGTGATCACTATTACCTCTTTGCGATCGTGGATGGTCAACCAGTGGTCCTTCACAGTCAGCAGAATGAAGGACAACCTTCTGGTCTGGTCCACTTCGTACCAACCGAGAATACGGCTCTGCAGGCAGCCTTTGAACAAATTATCGCCAATGGTTATTTCGATGAAAGCTTAGTACCAGATGCACCGGCTGAAGCGGTTGTTGATTCACCCGAAAAAGCTCAATCAGTGATCATGGACCTCCAATTGGACGATGAAACGATTGATTATGATCAGCCCGTCTACCGGGAAAGCCTAGGCGCTTATGAATTTGTTGGTTCACAAGGTTCCTATTATGTCTATCAAGATGGTCATGTCGAAGATGAATTTGGTAACACCTTAAACTAGATAAATTTCCCTGAACCTTCTCTCACTGCCCCCTCCCTGCGGAGGGGGTTTTTTTATATCGGCAGGGGAAGGGTTTGTGATAGAATGAATAAAAGGGGGCAGGTCAGATGTTAAAACTCCAGGATTTCTACCAGGGTGGCTACTACACCCCCATGCCGGAGATGCATAATTTAGGGATTCCGGTGACGGCCGGCTGTGATTATAACCAGTGCCGGTTTTGTGATTTGAATCACCTCCAACCCTTTCAGCACTTCCCCTTGGATAAAATTAAACACTATATCACCGACCAGGCAGCTTTCTACCAGAACCAGCGGCGGAAGCCAAGCAAGTTTACCCTCTTAGAAGGGAATGCTTTATGCCGCGATACGGAAGACTTATTGATCATCTTGGGCTATCTGCAAAGTGCCTTTCAAGTGGACTATGTCTCCACCTTTGCGCGCAGTTACGATATCTTGCGCAAATCACCGCAAGATCTTATCCGCCTCCACCAAGCTGGTTTGGACCGAATTTCAATCGGGATTGAGACGGGATCCGATACGGTATTACGCTACCAACAAAAGGGCGTTTCTGCTAAACACCAACTAGTGGCCCTGCAAAAATTAGAAGAAGCTGGAATTCGTTATACCTGCTATATCATGCTGGGGCTGGGTGGGCGCCAGTGGAGCCAGGACCATGCCCAAAAGACAGCGGCCTTCTTAAACCAGGTCCACCCAGAAGAATTAACCCTTGTCACCATGGTCCTCTTCAAGGGAGCCGACCTAGTCCGGTCCGTCCGATCAGGTGAATTTCAGCGATTGACCGCCCGTGAGAGTTTGTTAGAAATGCGCCAACTCCTGGAGGGGCTGGAATTAACTACGGTCTTTAATGCGACCCATCCAACCAATGCCTTGTCGCTAAAAGGGCGCTTACCTGAACATAAAGCACTTCTACTGGCCAAATTAAATACCTACTTAGACCAACATGATAGCCACCAAATTGAAGAGGACGTCCGCCTCAAATGGCAGACCCTCTAGCAGAAGGAATCATATTAAGAAAGGACGATCCGCATGCATCCTATTTATCAAAAATACTTACTCTTAGCCCTGGGGAGTGGGGCGGTAGTGGTCTTATTATCTCTTTTGAGTCACTATTTGGTCGGTGCTTTGGGAGTGGTGGTCTTCTTATTACTTATGGCTTGGCAGGAAAAGCGGGACTATGACCGGTTGGCCCAATTATCTCAGTGGATTCAAGCGCAAGACATGGACCTATACCAGGTCATGCAAACAACCGGCCTGCGTGAAGACCAGGTCAAATTCCTTCAAAATCCACCTGTTCGTCCCATCTTTCGGTCACCGGATATTACTAGGGCGCTAAAGAAGATCAAGCAAGTGGACTAGGGGAAAGACCGTCAATCAGTCAAGTTCCAATGCTTATCATAGAGGACCGCCTTTCAAAGCAAAGATTTTCAGGGCTAGGCCCACTAGGCAATGCCTAAACGGTAAACCGTAAGGCAATTCAGATACTGGATTAAATAAGAAAAAATAAAAAGAGAGAGAACCGTCAATAATGCAGGTCCACTGCTTAATCATAGGGGACCGCCCTTCAAAGCGGAGCTTTTCCGGGCTCAATCCACTAGGCATTGCCTAGACGGTGAACCGTAAGGCAATGCATGCTACGTGGATTGTCCCTCATTCCTATGATTAATTAGTGAGACCTGCCTTTTATTGACGGATTTTATGTTTTATGTTCATGTTTTGTAAATTCATCCAGTTGCCAAACAATAAAAAATGAATAAAGACTGCCGATATAATGACTGGTTCTTATGATTTATCGACCCTTACATTTGAAGATAAAAGGGTTAGCGTTCTTTTTTTAAAATAAGCAAATATAAAAGAGGGCTTGTTCTTATCGCTTCACATCAAGAATAGGGATTATAAATAGGGTTAGAAATAAATCTTACCAACTATTTTATTATTTAAAGTTATAAAGCCTTGCTGATGATCCAACAATAAGTGCCTTCCATATGCTTATGATCTTATATTCAAAATGCTCTGTTCATTTATTTTGTTTGCCTTTTATCGCTCAAGGAAGGCCATATGAAGGTTAGGCAAATAATCCTTTTATTTGCTAGATTAGTAAATATGTTTACCAATATTTGAGCAAGACCAAGAATAAATAAAAGAAGGATGTCTCAATGCTTAATCAAAGAACAGTGGACGATCGACGCAGCTTGCAAGGCCTTACGGGTTACCGTTTAGGCCTTGCCTAGTGGATCGAGCCTGGAAAAGCAAGGCTTTGGAGGGCGGTCCCCTTTAATTAAGCATTGAGACTGCCTTCTTTTTTATTTGCTTCTTTTCACTATCCTTAAATTATGATGGACTGAGGCCTTGCCTAGTTGACCAGGCCCGAAAAGCATAGCTTTGAAGGGCGGTCCCCTTTAATTAAGCATTGAGGATGGCCATCTTTTTGTTTACTTTTCGCATTTATCATTAATTAGGCTGGACAGACTGTGCTATTGAATCCAGAATTATCCTTGACAAAGAATCTTTACTTTGTTAAGCTCTCACCAAGTTAATAAAAGTCAAGGCGTAAGAGAGTATGATTCGGTGAATGACAGCGAGGTGAGATAGAGTGGAAGCTCACTCTGCAGCCGATTCAGAAACGCACTTACGGGACAAAATGGGTGAATCAATTAGCTCATTTCGCTGTCTGAGCGTTATCAAACTGAGTAAATCGGGAAGCAATTCCCCGTTTAGAATAAGAGTGGTACCACGGGCAGGACTCGTCTCTATCTTTCCAAGCGGAAAGAGGAGACGGGTCTTTTTTTATTAACATTGAAATGAAAGGAAGCGGTAAAAAATGTGTGCAACCATCCAAATTGACTTTACGAAGATGATTCCATGGCTACCAACCTTCTTAGAGGGTACTCTGGTGACCATTATCTTGTCCTTGATTACGGTCATTTTAGGAACTATGGTGGGTCTCTTGGTCTTAGCCTCTAAACAATCCGACTGGCGTATCCTGAAGGGGGTGGCTGGTCTTTATACGACAGTCATTCGAGGAACCCCCATGCTCTTGCAGCTGTTTATGTGGCTCTATGCCTTCCCATTGATTGGTTTGGTGATTCCACCCTTGCCGTTTCTAGGCAGTCTCTTCGGGTCGCGGGAATTTTTAACTGCTGTCTTGGCCCTGGCCATTAATTCTGGCGCTTATGTCGCCGAAATCCTGAGAGGGGGACTCGAATCGATTCCCAAAGGCCAGTGGGAGGCTGGACGATCTTTAGGTCTAAGTCAAGGGCAGACCTATCGTTATATCTTGATGCCCCAGGCCTTTAAGGTGGCGCTACCCGGTCTAGGGAATGAATTTATCACCATGATCAAGGAATCTTCCATCGTATCCGTGGTAGGGGTCTTTGACTTGATGTATACCCAGAATATTGTCAAGTCGGCGACCTATTCCTTGTTTGAACCCCTCATCCTGGTCGGGCTCATCTACTTGATTTTGACAACTACTTTAACCGGTTTAATGAAAGGATTGGAGGCGAAGTTAAATGTCCATTCTCAATATTAAAGACTTAACCAAGTCTTACGGTGACTTACAGGTCCTAAAGGGGGTCTCCCTAGAGGTCGAAAAAGGGGAAGTGATTGCCCTAATCGGTCCTTCTGGTTCAGGCAAATCAACCTTGTTGCGGTGTATCAATCGAATGGAGACACCGACATCTGGCGCGGTCTACTTTGATGACCAAGTCTTTGCGGGCGATAAAATTGACCAGAAGACCCTTAATCGATTACGGTCCAAGATCGGTATGGTCTTTCAGCACTTTAACCTCTTTCCGCATTTGACGGTCTTAGAAAATATCACCCTAGCCCCGATCAAGCTTCATTATCAGGATGAACAAACCGCTAATAACCAAGCCCAATCCCTCTTAGATAAGGTCGGATTAGAGGATAAGGGGCAGGCCTATCCCCACCAATTATCAGGTGGTCAAAAACAGCGGGTAGCGATCGCAAGGGCCCTAGCGCTTAAACCAGAGATCTTGCTCTTTGATGAACCCACCTCGGCCCTCGATCCTGAACGGGTCAAGGAAGTCCTGAATGTGATTCAAGACCTGGCCTTAGAGGGCATGACCTTAATCATCGTGACCCATGAGATGTCCTTTGCCCAAAAAGTGGCCTCCCGGGTTGCCTTTATGGACCAGGGCCAGATCCTAGAAATCGGGTCAGCTGACCAGGTCTTTAACCATCCACAGTCCGACCGCCTACAAACATTTCTCAGACAAGTTGACTTCTAGTGACGAATCAGGAGGAATCTTATGAAACACCTTATCAAACTAACAAGCTTCTGCCTCATGTTGGTTCTATGTATCCTACCACCAAGCATTCAAGCGGCAGACCAATTAGCAGAAATCAAGGAAAGAGGCCGGCTCTTAGTTGGAACCTCGCCAGACTTTCCACCCATGGAATTCTACCACCTTAATGAAGAGGGCGGTAAGGAAATTGTCGGCAGTGACATTGCTTTAGCCCAAGCCATAGCGGATGAAATTGGCGTAGAATTGTACCTAGTGACGACAGATTTTAATGGCGTTTTAGCAAATCTACAAGCGGGCACCATTGATTTAGGGATTACCGGCCTCTCCAAAAGCAAGGAACGTGAAGCCGCTATGTACTTTTCTAAGCCCTACCAGCAGGAACAATCGGATGAAGGCTATCAGGGGATTGTGATGCATAAGGACTTGGCCGCCACTTTCCAAAACTTAGACCAGATCCAAGCGGCCCAATTAGTGGTCGGGGTCCAAGGGGGCTCGATCCAATATGAAACCGCCCAAACCTTGACGGAGAAGGGCCAGATCAAACAATTTGCGACCACTGATTCGGCGGTAATGGCCTTGAATGCGGGCGATGTTCAAGCGGTCGCGGTTTCTTCTTCGTCGTTTCTTCCCATGCTCGAGCGTTTTCCTGACTTGAGGCTCTTAGACCAAGCCGGTTATGACTTGGATCCAACGGGTTATTATGGTCAGAATGTTATCGGCTTTCCGCGCAGCCATGACAACCAGTCCTTGATTGATTTATGTAATCAAGTCATCGACCGTGCCATTGAATCGGGTCAGATGAAGGAATGGAGTCAATCTGCCAGAGAATTAGCCAAACAAGGGGCAGAGTAAGGCATTGCAGATACTGGATTAAATAAGAAAAAATAAAAAGAGAGAACCGTCAATAATGCAGGTTCACTGCTTAATCATAGGGGACCGCCCTTCAAAGCGGAGCTTTTCCGGGCTAGGACTACTGGAATTAAGTGATGCAAAAAACTATAAAAATAAAAGGTAGGATACCGTCAATCAGGCAGCACCAATGCTTATCATAGGGGACCGCCCTCCAAAACAGAGTTTTTCCGGGCTAGGGCCACTAGGCAATGCCTAGACGGTAAACCGTAAGGCATTGCACGCTACGTGGCCCTTCCTCTTTTCCTATGATTAAGACTTGGTACCTACCTTTTATTGACGGATTCGATATTCTATTAATTTAAGATATTGATCCTTATTCCACTGGACAAAAAGGAAAAGAATGGATTCAAGGAGCGCCTATAAAATAAAGGAGGTCTGACTATTTAATTAGACTAGCTACCTTTTTATCTCAAAGATAATGGATAAAGTAAAGCGGCTAAGCTAATAAAAATGAGACCATCCACGTACTTGTGAATTGATATTTAAAATGCTCTGATTTTTATTTGATTTACATCTTGAAGGCTAAGTAAAACTAGGTTCATTCGACCAGCTTTCTTATAAAAGTAAAGTCGGGATGATTAGTCAAGTCCTTCCTTAATTGAGTCAAAAATATTTTTTTCATATTGGGCAAGGATTCAACAAGATCGACAATAAATAAAAGAAGGCAGTCTCAATGCTTAATCAAAGGACAGTGGACGATCCACGCAGATTACAAGGCCTTACGGTTTACCGTTTAGGCCTTGCCTAGTGGATCGAGCCTGGAAAAGCAAGGCTTTGGAGGGCGGTCCCCTTTAATTAAGCATTGAGGATGGCCTTCTTTTTTATTTGCTTCCTCTTAACCATCATTAAATAATAATGGACCGAGGCTTTGCCTAGTGGATCAATCCCGGAAAAGCAGAGCTTTGAAGGGCGGTCCTTTTTAATTAAGCATTGGGGAGCCTTTTTTAGATGTTCATTTCTCATTTTTTCCTTTAGCTTGCAAAAAAATCCAAAACCGTTATACTATTTAAGGTTCGCAAAGCGAGCATTTATTATCGATTGAAGAAGGAGACTACTGATTAATGCAAACTTTTGATTATGAACAGGTCCAGTTGATTCCCAATAAGTGTATTGTGAAGAGCCGTAAAGAGTGTGATGCAAGTGTGACCTTGGGAGAGCGCACTTTCAAGATCCCCGTTGTACCCGCGAATATGCAGACTGTTATTAATGAGGAATTAGCTCAAAAGTTAGCACA
This sequence comes from Facklamia languida CCUG 37842, assembly GCF_000245795.1. Lineage (GTDB taxonomy): Bacteria > Bacillota > Bacilli > Lactobacillales > Aerococcaceae > Facklamia > Facklamia languida. The sequence continues at coordinate 1,629,963 of NZ_JH601133.1, forward strand.
AGCAGGTTACTTCTATATTATGCACCGCTTTGAGCCAGAGAAACGTTTAGACTTTGTTAAGAAGATGAACCAACTTGGCCTCTATGCTTCTATTTCAGTGGGGGTTAAGGAAGAGGAATACACCTTTATTGATGAATTAAAGGCTTCTGGAGAACCTGTGGCTTATATGACGATTGACATAGCTCATGGCCATTCAGACACGGTCATCCAAATGATTAAGTATATTAAGAAGCAATTACCGAACACCTTTGTGATTGCCGGCAATATTGCGACACCTGAAGCAGTCCGTGACCTGGAAAATGCTGGAGCGGACGCAACCAAAGTCGGTGTGGGTCCAGGTCGGGTGTGTATTACAAAAATTAAGACCGGTTTTGGGACAGCTGGCTGGCAACTTTCAGCTGTGCGCTTGTGTGCGAAATCAGCCCGTAAGCCGATTATTGCCGATGGTGGGATTCGTACTCACGGGGATATTGCCAAGTCTTACCGGTTTGGTGCCGATATGGTGATGATTGGGTCCTTGTTAGCGGCTCACGAAGAATCACCAGGGGAAACCGTGGTGGAAGATGGCGTGACTTACCAAGAATACTTCGGGTCTGCCTCACAATTCCAAAAGGGTGAATATAAGAACGTCGAAGGGAAGAAGATCCTCCTCGAAAGCCGGGGGTCCATCTTCTCAACCCTGACTGAAATGGAAGAGGACTTACAATCTTCAATCTCTTATGCAGGTGGTAAGGACCTTGGTGCCATTCGGACAGTGGATTATATGATCGTTCCTACGATCTATAATGGTGACTAAACTCTAAAATCATAAAAACACAAAAAGCCGAGGACCTCAAAGGAGGTCACCGGCTTTTTTGCTTGGTTATTGGTCAGAATATTTGTCAAAGTAGCCCTTAATATAGATGAAAGGCGTGCCCTTATCGCCAGAACCAGAGGTAAGGTCAGATAATGAACCAAGTAGGTCGGTTAATTGACGCGGAGTGGTGCCAATCCGTTCGGATTCATCTTGTCCTTGAGAGGTATGGCTGCCAATATAGTCTCGAATGGCCGCCACCAGGTCGTCACCTTTCAAGTCATTGAACTTCTCATCTGCCAGGTATTTTAGTTTGACTTCATCTGGAGTGCCTTCTAAGCCAGCTGTATAAGCAGGGGAGACCACAGGGTCAGCTAATTCCCAGATAGCTGATTGGGGATCTTTGAAGGCGCCATCGCCGTAGATCATGACTTCAACAGTCTTGCCGGTTGCTTCCTTCAAGAGGGCTTGAACCTTGGCCACAAACTTGTCACCATCGACAGGGAAGAGCTTAATGGTCTCTTGGTTGGAAAGGTTGGCACCTAAGAGGCCATAATCTGGGTTATAGCCGGATCCATCAATCGATTCAGTCATAATTTCATCCAGGGTCAGAACCTTCTTGGCACCCGCTTCAAGCAAGCGTTTCTTAGTCCGGCGCCGGGTATGGATATCGCAAGCTAAGACATGGTCGGTGTAATCAAGGATGGCCTTGGGTTGGTTAGCCAGGATAATCGTACATTTAGCGCCTTCGTCCTCAACGGTTTTGCGGTAGAGGTCTAGATAGTCAACGCCTGTGAAGGGGTGCTTCAAGTCACCAAAGAGCTCTTTAATCTTGGCTTCATCTAAGACATCGGACGAGGGGTTAATGCCGGCGTCATCTAATTGTTCGATTAACATGAGGGGGTTGCCAACTTCATCGGAAGGGTAAGCCAATTGAATGACAACTTCTTTAGCTGCCCGCGCAATAGCCTTCAATGTTGACTGGAAACGATTGCGAGAGGTGATGGGGTGGATGACACCAATCGTCTCGCTAGCCAATTTGGTTTTGATGTCTTTCGCGATGGTATCTAAGGTGACATAATTGCCTTGCGCACGTGCCACGATCGATTCAGTGACCGTAACGATATCGCGATCATCAATGGTAAAGGGCGCTTCTTGACTGGAAGCTAAGACCGTATCTAAGACGATTTGTGCTAAGTCATCGCCTTCATTAATAATCGGAGCTCGTAAACCACGTGTAACAGTCCCAACAGTTCTTTTCATAGTGATTTTCCTTTCAATCTTTGACCTCAAGCAATCATAAAGGCTGACTGGTTCATGACCAGCAAGTCTTTAACGACTTTGCTATTCTACCACATTTTAGGGCAATGGTTAAACTTTTTTTGAAGGAAGGGAAGGTATAAATCAGGTATTTACTCCTGCATTTCTGGTGGAGTTGGAAGTTTAGATAGGTAGAGACAATAGAGGATGGCCACAATTATAGTGACCAGAGGGTAGACTAGGGTGGTGAGGGTCTTGTCGACAGTAAAAAGGGCTGCCATATCGACTAGGCTGTGGACTAGGATACATGGAATTAGACTGCCGCTCTTGTAATAGACCATCGTAAGAATAAAGCCCCAAGCAACCGCAAAAGCAATTTGAATGAATGTATCCAGACTGGCTTGCCCCGATAAGAGATTCACAATATGGCCGAGGCCAAAGGTCACCGAGGATAGGCTGATCGCAAGGACTGGACCGTCTCGCTTAAGCAGAGTGCGAAAGAGAAATCCCCTGAAGAGAACCTCTTCAATAAAGCCAATTAAGCCCATGGTTACAAGAGCAAAGGCTAAATGCCTGCCATGATAATGAACCTGTAAGCCTGACCAGAGATTGCCTGTAGCTAGAAAGACCATGGGAATAAAATAGATAAAGGTTTTAGGATTCTCAGGAAGTTGATTCAATTTATAGTAACTATCTAACCCAAGAGCCATCAGGAAATAAGCAATCACCAGGGACAACATCAAATGACCGGCCATTAATTGAACACTTCCATCCCCATATTGAGCTCTTAGAGGGGTTGACATCAAGACATATAGAATAATCCAGCCAAGAGAGAAGGCTAGAGGGTGGTGGTCATGTAGTTTAATCATAAGATCGTCTCCTATTCTTTGATAAGTTGTTGGTAAAAATCCTTTAGAATCGTCTCGAGTTCAGCCAGATTTGGCTTCATGGCATTATTCGCGAGTAGACTGGCGACGCCATGCACTAGAAAGAAAAAACTAGCAAAGCTTTGTTGCGTACGATCTAAATCCCAGTTAAGACTCTGGCCCATCACTTCTAGGATTTGATTGAGATTGGGATCCTCTAAAATATCCTGTAGGCTAGATTGACTGAAATGATTGGTTTGGAAGAGAAAGATAAAAAAGTGCTGTTCTTCTAAGGAAAATTGTAGGTAATTGAGTCCTAATGTGAGTAATGGATTGGCCGATGAGGGTGGAATGTCAAGTAGGTAGCGGGTATGATAATCATTCACCAGCTGATAAGTTGCTTCCTTAATGGCCTCCATGGTCGCAAAATGATACAAGACTGGTTGGGTGGAACAAGCCAATCCCTGGGCAATGGACCGAGCAGAAAGTGCATGGTATCCCTTGTCCTGTACGATTTTGAAGGCTTGGTTGAGGATCATCTCTCGAGTAATTTTAGTCTTAGCTGCCATCATTACCTCCTTAAAATAACACGTGTTATATATGGTCTTATATTACTTTTCTAAGGAAGAAATGTCAATTATAAAAGGAGATAATAAGGTCATCATTTTAATGAAAGAAAGGTTGCAAGTCCTGAAAACAACTATCAATACAAACCACGGTTCAATGGATTAGAATGAATCTAATTTAGAATTAAAATTTTCTAGTTAAACTAGTCATATATTAGTAATAATAATGGTGACGAGGGATAAAATTTAGCCAAGTAGGCGTATAATAATTATGAAAGGATGATGAAAATGTTCAAAAAAATGTGTTTAACAGCTCTAGCAAGTCTGAGTTTAGCAAGCATCGCCTTAAATGTCCCTGATCATGTCACACAACTTGATTCAATCACTGCAGCTGAGGAAACGACTCAAGCGATCGTCTCAAAAGACCATCCAATAGAAGTTGACAAGGAAGCTAAAGTGGTCTATCTTGCAGTTCAAATGAATAAGAAGGCTATGGAAGAGGGCTCTCAACATGCGGTAGTCGATCAAGAAGGTGGCAATGGCGATGTGGCCTTATTGCAATCCTTCGTTAATCCTAAAGACTTTTATCAAGCCTTAACTGATTTAGGTGCGGAGCCAGGAGATAATCTTACCTTAGATGACCTAAAAGAAGACAAAACTGTCGAAGGAAGTCCTCTGGAAATTACCATCTCATGGGAAGGCCAAGAAGAAGTTGCCTTAACCGATTTATTCACATCTGACAATGAAGGCATAGCTAAAAGTGATTTTCGGTTTGGCGGTAATCTTGAAACCAATCAAGAGCTAGATACAGGCTGCACAATCTGCCTATACTCCTGTCCAGTTGGTATCGTATCCAATGCGGCGGTTTCAACTAAAGATCTGGATAGCTTAAAAGTTTATGCAGACCCTGAAGAATTTCCAGAAGATGGAACAATTATGACCTTGAAAGTTCAAATTAAGGATTCATCAGAGAGTAAATAAAGGGATCCTGAAGATTATAGCGACTCGAATCAGAGAATTGTAAAACTTATTTATCATGAATTGGATCGGCATAAAGGATCAATCTTTGTGCCGATTTTTTATGTGCTCATACTGATAGTTAAGATCTTCACGTTGAATTTGATGTACTGCAGGAGTCATTTAACTAATTCTGACAGCATGATAAATAGTATTCAGGTTCAAAAATAGCTCATGATCCTACTTTTATGGAAATTAGTCGAAAAGAGGGGGCTGATTAGATATAAAAATAGGTAAAGGTAGAATAATTTATTTGAGTTTACATAATATACATTATCTTATTTTAGTGGAAGAAGTGGATTAAGATTTATTCTGATCAACAGTTCTTTAAGTTAATTTTACCTTTAATTAAGTGTCTAGTGTTTTATCTGATAATCCTCTTGTTTATTTAATGACGGTATCTACTAATCATCTAATTTTTTTATGATATAACCATCATGTTATCTCACAGGTAAATTCAATTCACTTTACCTACAATAGGATTTTTATTTTTAGTCTAGAATTCTGCTTATCTATTTTTTAATGAAACATATAACGAGTTAATCTTGTCTTATGATACTCGATTATAAAAACAGCATTTAATTCTTTCAGATTCGATATTGGTCGTCAATTAAATTTAACCTTATAAATGATTGTACTTTAAAATTTTTTATCGGCTTAAGCTATTTTAAATCAGAAAATTTGATATCGCTTTCATTGTATGGCATGATCAACGTATCATTAAATAAGGAGGAACTACAATGGATTTCAAACAAACAGTCTTTGTTAATAATTTTACAAATGCAATACTCGACCCAGAACTTCCTTTTGATTACCATGTTAAAGACGGTGGACATATTATCGCTAATACAGCTCCTGGCTGTTGGGGACCTATGATAACGCCTGCACTTAAAGGTGGCCACGAGGTAACTCAACCTGTCTACGTGGAAGGCGCGGAGATTGGCGATGCCATTGCAATTCATATCGAAAATATAACTGTAACTTCCCGTGCAACGGCTTCCGGAAATGATCGGCCTAATCCTGATAATTTTATTAATGATCCATTCGTTGATCCTAAATGTCCAAAGTGTGGTGCACTTAATCCAGCTACTGACATTGAAGGAATTGGCTATGAAGCAATTCATTGTCATGAATGTGGCGAGAGTTTTCTTCCATTTGATATAACAAATGGCTATACGATGGTTTTTAACTCTGATTTAGGTCTAGGTCTAACCCTTGATAAAGATCATGCTGAGGAAATTGCTAAGAACAGTCTTGAATGGATGGAAACACCAGAGAACTCCATCCAAAATCCAATCACAACCCTTGCTCCTAATGATATTGTAGGATTAGTTGCTAGAATGCGCCCCTTTTTAGGACAATTAGGGACTGTTCCCTCACAAGCCTTTCCGGATTCACACAATGCAGGTGATTTTGGGCAAGCTTTATTAGGTGCCAGTCACGAATACGGCAAAACTGAGGAGGACTTAATTCATAGGACGGATGGTCACATGGATGTGAATAGAGTTCGTCAAGGTGCAGTTCTAATTGCTCCTGTTAAGGTCCCTGGCGGTGGTGTTTATATTGGTGATATGCATGCTATGCAAGGTAACGGGGAGATTGCCGGTCACACGACGGATGTGGCAGGTGTGGTACAACTTAGAGTAGAGGTAATTAAAAATCTTAACAACCAAGGTCCTATTTTGTTACCTGTTGCAGAAGACCTCCCCTACTTAGCCCAGCCATTTACTGAAAAAGAATATCAACAAGCTCAAGATTTTGCTAAACAATGGGATGGAATTAAACTTGAAGAGTCTCTCCCAATATCTTTCATTGGCACTGGAGCAAGTCTAAATGAAGCAACAAGTAATGGACTCGAGCGAGCTGCCGATTTTCTTGGCATAACAGTCCCTGAAGTCATGAATCGTGCAACCGTAACAGGTGCAATTGAAATCGGACGGCTTCCTGGAGTTGTTACTGTCACCTTTTTAGCACCACTTGAAATCATTCAAAACGAAAAACTATTAGAAGTGATAAAACGTCAATACGATCGTTAAATATAAAGAAATACCTGCTTTTGCTCCAAACATGGTCATAAGCAGGTATTTGTTTATTCAGATCAATCATATCACTATCCCCCTAATTTCCCCTTCCGCTATAATAAAAAAAACGACATGAAGGAGTGAAGCCTATGAAGAAATGCTTGCTGACAGTGTTCTGCCTCCTCTTGATGCCCCTGTCCTTGGTGAAGGCCCAGGAAGGCCAATACCGGCCTGAGGACTTTGATGGGGATTATGGCATTATCACTTTTCTAACGGGTCAAACAGACGAAGAAAATCGGATTCCAACGGACTCTGGGGATATGAAGGCGATTATGGACCAGATCCTGGTCTATCTTGCTAATACTCGGGTCAGTGATGTGCAAGGTCTCCAATTCCAGAGTGGGATTAGTCGATTGAAGAATAGTTTCGAAGCTACCACTCGAATTGAAGAGGGTGTGATTAAGTCCTTGACACCGGGAGCCGAGAGCTTGCAGGATCCTATTATTTCAGAAGGACCTTCGCCCTATCCTATTTTTGAAGTGGATGTTGAATTTACCACAGATGATTACACTTATATTGTTTTTGACCGCAAGGAAGCTTACTTAGTAGGTATTAGTGGGTCTCCTGATAGTTCACAGTTTCTAACCATCGAAGTTATGGGGCAAGCCGATCATGTGGTCTTAAATGATCAGATTGACCAGCCTCTTTATACGGAATTTCTGCCGGATGGTTATGTCACGAATGAGAATGGTTATCAGACCGTTCCTTATGATGAGCTCTTACAGATGCCCGAGAATACGACGGTAAATGTCTTTGTGACAGGCCGCGTGAAAAAGATCTTATCGAGTTCAGCTAACCATTACAAGTTTGTCTTAGAAGACGACGAAGAGGGTAATCTCTATGTGATTGACTGGACCTTCGATCAACTCGAAGACCTTAAGGTTGGCGACCAGGTGACGGTTGAAGGTGCCTATGGTGGTCCAACAGAATTGGGGGTTCCTTATATCGGCAGCGGCCAATACGATAGTGTCACGATCGACAAGTAAGCGTTGCGTTTGAGCAATCATTGATGATTTGCGTGTGAATGATAATTAGTCGCTTCGTTTACCGCAAAAGACACAATTTGTTTAGAAAGCTTGATTGGATCGTGTTGCTGATTAGAACCACATAATAAAGGAGGAAACTCTATGAAGAAACGTTTGCTCAAAATAATCACCCTGGTCCTCTTAACTTGGCCCACTGCCTTACTTCATGCCCAAGAAACCTCCTATACCATCCAGGATTTCGAGGGTGAATATGGCTTGACGATGATTACCATGGAAATGGTTGACGCGGACAAACGAATCCCCATTGATTCTGAAGATCCGCAAGCGATTATAGATCAAATTCTTAGAACCATTAATGATCTACGCCTGGATTCTGTCCATCGATCCAGTTTTGTGGATGGTTATCAGCGATTGAAAGAAGATTTTGAGTCTTCATTTGAAGTAGACGGTGGTAAATTTATCGAAGAAACCACAAACCACGGCTTACAGAAAGAGAAAATTATCGACGCCAATCAGCCCACCCCGCTGCCTATCTTCGAGACCAAGGCAAATTCCCCCCTCTATGATGTCGGTTATTTGGTCTTTGATAAGCACGACCTCTATCACATCGACATTGCGGACTACAAGGAGGAAGGCCAGACCCTCTATATCGATGTCTTAGGCAAAAAAGACCATGCCATTATAAATAATCAAATTGATCAACCCCTCTTTGCCGCCCTGCTACCTGAAGGCATTGTCTTTGATGAATATGGCTATCAAGATGCTTCCTACGACGACCTCCTTGCCATGCCCGATTGGACGTCCTTGGAAGTAACATTCACAGGCAAGATCGTTAAGATCCTCGAGCTAGAAAGCTATGCTTATGAGTTTATCGTTGAGGATAATAAAGACTCGAATCAATATTATGTCAAGTGGAATTCTGAACCCAATCTAGACATCGCCGAAGGTGACACCGTCTACATCAGAGGTCAGTACATGGAAATGAGAATGGACTATGAAACCAATCAGGAATATCCTTACATCATAGTGACCAAAGAAACAGATACGGTTGAGAAGGTGGACTAGAAGCGATCTCAAATATGAGGACGGGATTTCCTAAGTGGGCGTGAAGGTAAAGGGTCACTGATTGAATGGGGCTGTGCATCACGCTATAAGGATGACCAGCAACTGCATGAACCCACGTAAGTTCACCAAATTTTATGACAATAGTATCAAAAAGTCGTTCGTTTCTCTCACAAGAACTGCCTTCAAGTGAAGGCGGTTCTTGATTCTATCTACCCTCCCTACTCAGCGTTTCATCGCTAGCTAGGCATACACTGGAGGTAGTTATCCGCTGTCCGAGAGATCAAGCGGCTTTTTTGTTTTGTGAAGAATGAGGTGCTAGATAATTTAGGAGAGGTCCATTGAAGCGGTCTATCGCCTAACAAGTTTCAGGAATGGCGTGGGTCGGTTCGTTTTATTGGTCAGGATAAAACGAAGATGGTGGGCGAATTCGTTTTATTTTATGTAATAAAGCGAACTTTATCTTGAGATTCACTTTATTTTTCAAAATAAAACGAATCTGTTCCCAACACAGCTTTATTTCTAAAACTAAAATTGACCCACTTCCCAAATTAAGATGATTTACAATTATAAACTGATCTCCTCCCCCTTCACAAAACTCTCATCCATACCGATCGTTAAACATCAAGAATTACCTGCTTTTGCTCCAAACATGGTCATAAGCAGTTAATTGTTTATTCAGATCAAGCATATCACTATCCCTCTAATTTCCCCTTCCGCTATAATTAAAAAAACGACATGAAGGAGTGAAGCCTATGAAGAAATGCTTGCTGACAGTGTTTTGCCTCTTCTTGATGCCCTGGTCGATCGCCCATGCCCAAGAAGGTTCTTTCACCCCTGAGGACCTAAATGGGGAATATGGAACGATTACCTATCTTATGGGTCAAATAGTGGTGGATGAACCGATTCCGATAGATTCTAAGGATAAGGGGGCCATCTTAGACCCGATTATGGTGGAGATTGCGAAGGCTCGCATCGATTGGATTCAAAGTCTTCAATTCCAGGAAGGCATTAACCGCTTAAAGATGGACTACGAAGCCTCCAGGCAGATTAAGGACGGCGTCATTTCCATGCTATCCCCTGGTGCTGAGAGCTTAACTCAGACCATTGTGGCTGATGGGCCTTCAGACGTTCCCATCTTTCCAGTTGAATCAGATTTTATGACACTTGATAATGCCACTTATATTATTTTGGACCAGTATGATGTCTATCTGGTAGGCGTTCAAGGCACACCGGATGGCCAACAGACCTTAACCGTTGAAGTGCTGGGGCAAAAGGACCATGTCCTCTTGAATGATCAAATCGATGAACCCCTTTATACCCCATTTCTGCCAGACGATCGCCAAGTCAATGAGAATGGTTATCAGACCGTTCCCTACGAAGAACTCTTAAGTTTGCCTCAGGGCCAAACCTTAAATGTTTTGGTCAAGGGCCGGGTCAAAGAAATCATCGATCAATCCGATAAATCTTGTCGATTTATCCTCCAGTCGAACCAAGACGACAATCTCTATTTCATCTATTGGTTCGGTGACCAGGTCCAGCCACTATCGGTGGATGATAAAGTCACCGTTGAAGGCGGCTATGGTGGCCCGACCGAAGATAATCTACCCTTTATTAACAGTGGTAATTTCAATCAAGTCATCATTGAAGAGTAAGCTGTCTCCCCTGCTTTCGACAAATTATCGTAACAATCACTCACACTCGATTCAATTCAAGCTTTAACTAAGGAGGTTATCCCATGAAAAATCACATGATTCGCCTTGTACTCACCCTCTTCCTTCTTTGGCCCAGTCACTTGATTCAGGCTGAAGAGCCCTCTTATACTATTCAAGACTTGGAGGGAGAATATGACTATGCCCTTCTTGCTTCAGGATCTTTGGAGGCTGACCAACGGATACCAGTTGAATCTAAGGACCCGCAAGAACTTTTGGACCATATTCTCAAGGCCATCTACGACCTGAAGACCGACCCCCTTTATGGTAGAGGTCTAGCGAGTGGTCTATATCGTTTAAAGGAAGACTTTGAGGCCAGTTACCTGGTCAAAGATAAAAAATTCATCTGGGTCAGCATGATGGAAGGTGAGGACGATATTACCCAAGATTTTATCAAGCCAGACCAAGCAAGAACGGTCCCCCTCTTCGAACTCAAACCGGCCTCCGGATTGAAAGATTATGAATATTTAGTCCTTGACCACCAAGAGCTCTACTACTTCACCCTTTCAGACTATAAAGCCGATGGACAAATGATTGACTTGAAGGTCCTCGGCAAAAAAGATCATCCGATCCTTAACAACCAGATTTCTGAATCCCTGCTCAAACCCTTCATGCCAGAAGGTTATGACATTGATGCATCGGGTTATCGCATAATTCCTTATTCAGATCTCCTGTCACAGGAAGAATTTGAACACGAAGCCATCATGGTTGAAGGAGAGATTACTCAGATGATCATGGCTGAAGAGTACGGTTATCGATTCACGATCGCGGCTGGTGATGGGTCTGAAGAGTACTCTGTCAATTGGAACTACGAACCGGACTTGGACTTGACCGAAGGTGACCACGTGATCATCCGAGGAAGTTATTTAGGTGTTGAAGAACAAGTTGAAACCGGTGAGACCCTCCCCCACCTTTTAGTCAGCGGTCCGGATCAATCAGTCGAAAAGGTCGAGTAAGTAGTGCAAGTGAGCACTGGTAATGGAGCCAAGTGAAAGTTGATAGATGATTGAGGCATCGCATGATCCTTTATGAGACTTTTTAAGCAAACACCGATTCTAAAAATCATAGAAAGCTTAGGCAGGCTATCATGCGTCCTAGTTAGACATTTCCGTAGGACCGTTTGAGTTTATCTTCCTATGATTAAAGAATCGGTGTTTTTTCGCTTATAGAATGTTGTTTTTACAAAAGATCTATATAATCAAAAACTATAAAGAAAGAAACCTTGGTATTCTCTCCTTATTTATCCGCAAAGTAGTAAATCGCGGTCACCACCAAGGGAATGGCACTGACCAGGATCATGATCAATGCCAGTCTGGCCTTCTTCTTGAGGACTTGGTAATCAGATTCTTCCTGAGAGGTCAATGGCCGGCGTGGATGTTTACGACGGACGATCAGATACAAGGGCAAGACACCAGAACCGTCACTATTCTGTAGGCTGAGGAGGGCCCAGAGGCCTGGACGTTTCATCCCTCTCGCTTCGGCATCGATTTTAACCAGGTGATAGATATTATAATTGAAGAAGATACCCGCCATGATTAAGCAAGCGCCAGTGATGACCATGATGACAAGATAGATATTCATATGTTTTTCCTCCTTAGAAGCGGCGGATAATCTCAAAGTAGATCATACTCGCCAGGGTTAAGCTAACAATAAATAGTGCAACCAGCGTCACTTGGAAGGGAATCCATTGACTGATCAAGAGAATAAAGAGGATGGCCAAGACACCCAATACGATGGACCGGATGAGGGCCTTATTACTCTTTACAATATCGGTACTTTCGTCCAAATGTTTCATATAATCTTTACTTCCTTTCAATAGATAGTCGAGGCTGACTTGGTAAAGTTCACTTAAGGCGATGACATTTATTACATCCGGATAGGTCTTATCATTCTCCCAATTCGAGATGGACTGCCTGGATACGCCAATTGCTTCTGCGACTTTCTCCTGGGTCATCCCAGCTTGGAGACGCGCCTCCTTCAATAATTCGCCAATTGTCATATGCTGTTCTCCTTTCTGACTTGAACTTACCCCTTCTGACTAGGAAGGTCTATCGAAGATCTTGGACTTTGAACCTATTTTTTGACAAAACAACTTGCATCTTGGAATCATCCCCCTGTCAAACACCTTTGACATGGCTTAGGAATAGGCTTTGTAGCATATGAATACCAAGCACAGGTGAACCGCGATCATGGGGACTAACGGATCGACTTAACTTTATTTAGTCCCCTGATTTCGTTTGGCTCCTTGAAATTATATCAAAAAGAGACCGGGTTGAGAGCGATTATCAAGTGATGGCTGGGAAAAAATATTCATTATAAATCATGAAAGGTGGGAAGACAGAAGCCTTGGCTGCCCTCTTCTGTTATCATTCCGGTCGACCAAAGACAAAAAGCCCAACACCACAGTGTCAGGCTTCTTTTACATTATTTGTATTTATTCTTTGCTTAGGCTTTGACGTATGAATCAACGGTGATAGCAGGTACTTGCACTTGGTCTGCGTCCTTGATGCCATCTAAGTGGCCATGAAGGGTAACAGTATCACCCGTTTGTAAGTCTTCATTAACAGGGTTGATGAATTTAAGTGCGACTACTTGGTTGTCACCCATGCTTAGGGATCCAAGGGCTGTTGCACCTGGCACTTCAAGGTCTTCACGATAGAGAGAAGCGATCTGCCCCTTCAAGCTCACCGCTTGGCCAGCATTAGCTAGCTTCAACTCTTCATAGTTTAATTCCTTTAAGTCATGATCCGCATTTGCATCAACGGTACTGTGATCAGCATTTTCATCAACGGTACTGTGATCAACATTTGCATCACCTGTACGATGATCAGCATCTGCTTCGACTGCATGTGGATCTCTGGATGGCACAGAAGGACTTGGTGTAACCGCGTCTTCATGGTGAACGGGTTCTTCAGTCACTGGTTCAGTGCGAACAGATTCATTCGCTTGATGACGTTCATCGCGTTGGCGCTTTTGTGCGGTCTGCCCTTCTTGCATGATGCGCGATTCTTCATCTTCTTCATGGTTGAAACGATTGGTTGAAGAAGCTGTTGACGCATTGACATGGCGGGTACCGAGTTGGTCTTGCATCCCTTCATCGGTGACTTGCCGTGTGACATTATCGGTTGGTTTTTGTTTCTTAATGAAGTAAATGACGATGAGCGCTAAGACGACAATTCCAATTAAAATCCATGTTACGTTGTCCATATTCATTGCTCCTTTACATTGATATTGCTTTCATTATACCCCAATTTCTTACTCAGCAAAAATGATTTGCCTTGCTCGGCTACCCGGTCGACCAATTAATCTTGGCGGATAACCTTATGTAAGATGGGATAGAGTATACCAGCAACAAGCGCTCCGAAGAGACCTTGGCCGATATTCATTGGCAAGGAAGCAATGGCTGCAGGGTATTGGTAGAGCACCCAGTCCGTTAGGAAGTAGCCAAGAGCCATAGCTAATCCCGCAATAATAAGACCTGGCCAACGATTCGAGAACTTACGTAAGAGATAAGCCGCAAGGAAACCTTCTAGCCCCTTCACGACCAGGGTAAAGGGAGCATAAGCAGCATAGCCAGATAAGAGGTCCGCAATCGCCGAACCAATTCCACCCACACAAGCTCCAACCCAGGGTCCAAAGAGAAGCCCCGATACCATCAGCACCCCGTCACCCAGATTCAAGTAGCCCGCCCCATTCGGGATTGGGATCTTAATAACCATGGTGACCAGAGCCGTCAAGGCAGCAAAGATCGCAGCCAACACTAAACGATAGTTCTTCGAATTTTTGTCCATTTGCAACACTCCTATAATTATTTTACTGGACCTACTATACTACAATATTAGAGCGAATGAAAGGGCTTTTATAATAATTCATCGTATTATAATTAATGAATAATCTTCTAAAGACTAACGATAAATAAGCAATCACCAATGAATGATCAATCAAAGGAATAAGGAAGCCCCACCTAGCGTGCATTGCCTTACGGTTTACCGTCTAGTCAAGGTCGAGTGGGACTAGCCCGGAAAAACTTGCTTTGGAGGGCGGTCCTCACTGATTTTATTCATTCGCAACTGCTGCTTCTTAGATGGATAAGTTCTTTGTTAGATTAAGTAAAGAGCCATTTACCAGGACTTTTATTAAGAATATCTCTTGCCAACTAGAACAATTGACAAAGACTCTGGCTCGGTCAATTCGAAGCATCGATCCTATTAAAGTAACTGAAATGGTCTTTTACCCTTAATTAAGACGCTATACCTTCTAAGCAATCCATGAAAGTAGCGAACAAAAGTTACACCTATCAGGAGATCATCATAAATGGTAAGGTCCTAAGTTATAAGTCATTCAATTTACTTTTTTACTTTAATAGAGCATCTACTCTGCTTATCAAATAAATAATGATCATCGAACTTTATTTTTCAAGATGAGAGTATAAAATAAATAATCTTATAAAGACTATCAACAAAAAGCAAGCAGTTGCGAATGAAAAATCACAGGCAAGCGGAAGGCCCACGTAGCGTGCATTGCCTTACGGTTTACCGTCTAGGCAATGCCTAGTGGGACTAGCCCGGAAAAGCGTGCTTTGGAGGGCGGTCCCCAGTGATTTTATTCATTCGTAAATGCTGGTTTATGGTTGATAACGCTTTTATCAGATAAATTAAAGGGTTATCTATCTAACATTTATCAAGGCTTTTATTAATCGCTTTCCTCTATTTTATTTGCTTATGATACAATATGAGGCAGCAACTTTGTTAAGGAGGATTCGATGTCACAAATTGGCTTAATCATCATTCTATTACTCATCCTCTGGAATTCATTCGTCTTCCTACTCTTTGGCTATGACAAGTGGCAGGCGGTTCGCCAGGGCTGGCGGATCCGTGAACGCACCCTGCTCTTGGCAACCTTCTGCCTTGGCGGTTGGGGCGCCCTCCTAGCCATTCCCTTCTTCCACCACAAGACTTTAAAGCCTTACTTCCTGATGACCGCCCTCTTCTCTTCCCTGGTCCTAGTCTTTCTGATAGGCTGGTATTTCACTTATTTTCAATAAAAGTACGACAAAATCCACCGCCTGGCTCACACTTGAGCTGGTGCGGTGGATGATTCTTATTCGACGGGATCCCCTATTTCCATCAAGAGGTCGCCGGCTGCTACTTGGTTCCCGACTTGGCCATGGATTTTTTGAATCTCGCCGGCTGCCGGGGCCTTAATTGAGTTCTCCATCTTCATGGCTTCGGTAATCATCAAGACCTGGTTGGCCTTGACCGGGTCTCCTTCCTTGACCAAGACATGACTAATCGTTCCGGGCATGGGGGCTGGAATATGATGGGGGTTGGTCCGGTCGGCCTTGATACTGGTCTTAACCGTCCCCGTAAAGGACTGGTCCCGGATCTCGCAAGGATAACTGAGGCCATTCAACTCAAAGTGAACGGTCTTGTAGCCATTGGCTTTAGTTGGGCCAATGGCCATTAATTCAATGACCAAGGTCTTGCCCTCGTCCAATTCATAGACTAAGCGTTCATTCAGTTTAAGCCCATAGAAGAAGGTCGGCGTATCCAGCTTCCAGACTTGACCATTTTCAGCTTGGAAGTCCAGGTATTGACTGACCACCTTGGGATAAAGGGCATAGGCGATGGCTAAGGATTCATCAATTGGCTGGTCGGTCAGGCTCGCAAGCATGGCTTCCTGCCCTTTGAAATCATAAGCAGCTAACCGTTGGCCGGGTCGGTCCGTATAAGCCGTTTGCCCTTTGAGGACAATCGCTTGCAGATCCTTGTTCATGCCCGCTGGTGGTTGGCCAATATCCCCTTGCATGAAGGCCACCACCGAAGCTGGGAAATTCAAATCCTTCCCCTTTGTAAGCAGGTTGTATTCATTCAGGTCATTCTGGACCATGAAGAGGGCCAAGTCGCCAACAACTTTAGAAGATGGGGTAACCTTGGTGATGTCGCCCAAGAGCCGATTGGCGGCTTGGTAGGCATCTAAGACTTGGTCAAACCGGTCGCCCAAGCCGAGAGCTTGAGCCTGGAATTGGAAGTTGGTATATTGGCCGCCTGGCATCTCATAGTCATAGACACCGGGCCAAGGGGCTTTCAGCTGGCTTTCAAAGGCCTGGTAATAAGACCGGGTGACCTGCCAATACCGGGTCAGATCCTCATCGCCTGATCGAAGGCTGGAAGCTTGCTGGTCCCGACCCTGGCGGATAGCAGCTAAAGAAGCCGCATTGGGCTGACTGGTTAAGCCTGACAAAGCCGGATTGGCCACATCCAGGATATCCACTCCCGCATCGATGGCCCGTGAATAGAGGGCTAGGCCATTGCCAGAGGTATCGTGGCTGTGGAGGTGGATAGGAATTTTGACCGTTTCCTTCAAGGCCCTAATCAACTGATAACCGGCTTCGGGCTTCAAGATCCCAGCCATATCCTTAATGGCGAGAGAATGAACCCCCAGACCTTCAATAGCTTGGGCTAGGTTGACGTAATAGTCCAGATCATAGACCTTGGACCGGTTGGGGTCGAGCAGGTCACCGGTATAACAGATCGTCCCTTCAACGAATTTACCCGTCTCTAAGGCAGCCTCAATGGAGACCTTGAGCGATTCCAACCAGTTCAAGGAATCAAAGATCCGGAAGACATCAATGCCCTCGTAAGCTGCCAGCTTGATAAACCGGTCGACCACATTATCAGGATAATTGGTATAGCCGACCGCATTCGACGCCCGCAACAGCATCTGCAACATCACATCGGGCATGGTCTGGCGTAATTGCCGCAACCGATCCCAGGGGTCCTCTCTTAAGAAGTTATAAGCCACATCAAAGGTCGCCCCACCCCACATTTCAAAGGAGAAATAATCGGATAAGGTTTGGTTCATATAGGCCGCTGCCCCCAGCAGGTCCTTAGTCCGCATCCGGGTCGATAAGAGAGATTGGTGGGCATCCCGCAAGCTGGTATCCGTCAAGAGGACCTCCTCCTTCTGGAGCACCATTTGGGCCACCTTGTCCGGTCCAGCCTGGTCTAAGATATGTTTTAGGGTCATGGGACTCTTGACCTGGTGATCAAGTGTCAAGTGGACGGGCTTGGCAAAGTCCGGCTTGGCACCGGGCCCAATGCCTGGAAAGCCATTGACCGTCACATTGCCGATATAATTCAAGAGCTTGGCGCCCCGGTCCCGCGGTGGAGTAATCTGGAAGAGGTCAGGCTTATCATCAATGAACCGGGTTGTATAGTGGCCCTGGATGAAGTCCTTGTCGGCCATAATATTCTGCAGAAAGCGGATATTGGTCTTTAAACCACGGACCCTAATTTCTTTGAGGGCGCGCCGCATCTTATCAATGGTCTCCTGCAGGGTATTGGAATAAGTGGAAATCTTGACCAACAAGGAATCATAATAAGGTGAAATGATGGCTCCCGCAAAGGCGTCTCCAGCATCCAAACGGACTCCAAAGCCACCTGGTGATTGATAGGCGGTAATCTTGCCGGAATCAGGGGCAAAGTGATTCAAAGGGTCTTCGGTTGTAATCCGGCATTGGATCGCGTAACCCTTGGCTTGAATCTGGTCTTGGGGAGGAATCTGAAGGATCGGACCATGTAAGTCGGCCCCATCCGCAATCAAGATCTGGGACTTCACAATATCGATCCCGGTCACCAATTCGCTGATGGTATGTTCGACTTGGACCCGGGGATTCACTTCAATAAAATAATAAGCCTGGTCGGTCACCAAGAATTCAACCGTGCCCGCATTGACATAGCCAATATGGTTCATTAATTGCAGGGAAGCTTGCGTTAAGGCTTGGCGGATTGAGTCATCCAAGCTGAAGGAAGGCGCAACCTCCACGACCTTTTGATGGCGGCGTTGGATCGAACAATCCCGTTCAAAGAGGTGGACGCAGTTGCCATGTTGGTCGGCCAAGATCTGTACTTCAATATGCTTGGGATTGGCAATGTACTTTTCGACATAGAGGTCAGAATTGCCGAAGGACTTGAGGGCCTCCGACTTGACCCGGTCATAGGCATCTTGGATCTCATCCAAAGTCTGAACCACCCGCATGCCCTTTCCCCCACCGCCTGAAACGGCCTTGAGCATAATCGGAAAGCCATGTTCTTGGGCAAAGGCTTGGACCTGGTCCACGGATTCGACCAAGCCCTGTGAACCTGGGATGACCGGAATGCCTGCCGCTTGAGCGGTCTGGCGGGCAGAGGTCTTATCACCAAACATCCGCAAGTGGCGGACTTCCGGCCCAATAAAGAGGATCCCTTCTTCTTGACACCGCTGGGCAAAGGTCTGGTTCTCACTCAAGAAGCCATAACCCGGGTGGATGGCGTCGACCCCCTTGGCCTTGGCTAGGCTGAGAATGCCTTCGATATCTAGGTAGGCTTGAGTCGGATCCAGGTCCTCACCAATCAGGTAGGACTCGTTCGCTTTGAGCCGGTGAAGGGTGCCAATATCTTCCTTGGAATAGATTGCGACTGTCTGGATGTCTAATTCTTTACAAGCACGAATAATGCGAATGGCAATTTCACCCCGGTTGGCAATTAATACCTTGTGAATCCTTTGCATTCGATCTGCTCCTTTCTTCAAATCAAGCCTCGCCTTTTAACAAAAAAGGAGGCGACTACCGCCCCATTATAGCCTAGTTGGATCCTACTGTATAGAGCGTGGTACTAGGGTCTGCTTGCCTTTGCCCAGGAAATCCCTTACACTGAGGACACTTATTATTCACTACAACCTCTTGAAAGGAGTTCCCATGTTAACCAAGGAATGTGCCCGCCAAGTCCTCGAAGCCATCATCTCCATCTACCCCGATGCCAAACCGGAGTTAGACTTTACCAACCACTACCAGCTCCTCCTGGCCGTCATCTTAAGTGCCCAGACCACCGATGTGGCTGTCAACCAAGTCACCCCCGCCCTCTTTGACCGCTTCCCGGACCCTCAGACCCTCAGCCAAGCCTCACCCCAAGAAATTGAACCCTATCTCAAGACCATTGGCCTCTATCGCAACAAAGCCAAGTACCTCCTCCAATGTGCCCAACAACTGGTCAAGGACTTCAAGGGTCAAGTTCCTGATAACCGCAAGGATTTGATGTCACTGGCAGGAGTAGGCCGTAAGACAACGAATGTCGTCCTAAGTGTCGGTTTTGGTGTACCCGCCTTTGCGGTCGATACCCAT
The DNA here is from genome assembly GCF_000245795.1 of Facklamia languida CCUG 37842. GTDB lineage: Bacteria > Bacillota > Bacilli > Lactobacillales > Aerococcaceae > Facklamia > Facklamia languida. Next base: position 1,649,466 of record NZ_JH601133.1, read on the forward strand.
ATTCACCGGATTGCTCTCCACCACCAGATTGTTGATCCCGGAGCCAGTGTGCGCCAGGTGGAAGACCGGGTGATGGAAGTCTTACCGCCTGAACTATGGACCCAAGCCCACCAATCCCTGATTTATTTTGGCCGACGCGTCTGCCACCCCCGTAACCCCCAGTGCCATCACTATCCTCAGCTATACCAGTGCCAGGACCAAGAATAAATTTCCACCAAAAAATTCTTACAAAATGCCCATAGTTTCCACCAGCAAAAAAAGGCCCGCTCAAAGGGCCTATCCAGTGAAAATATGGGGTTTTAACGATGAATACTTATTTCCGCATGCTTTTAGAAGCCCGGTTAAGAATTTTTTCACCTTATTTTATTGAGCAATTGTTAAAAAGCGAAAAGTCCGTCATTTAATCCCAAGAAGAAGAACGGCGCTTTAGGTCGTCTTTAGGACTAGCGACTAATCCTCATAAAGTTAGATTAGAATCTCTTTTTGACTCCCCCCGCTTTTATAAGGCCCAGCTTTAAATATTCTGCCACCCGACTTTTTTTATTAAGTTTAGCGATTAGATATGAAAGCCGAAAAGATTGATATTTATTCACAGGAATGAACAAAGACCATGCAGCTTGCAAGGCCTTGCGCTTTACCGCTTAGGCCTAGCCTAGTGGTCCTAGTCCGGAAAAGCAAAGTTTTGCAGGACGTTCCCAGTGGGTAAAACATTCGGGGTATTCGGTTTTATGGTGGAAAAGGGCTTATAAATCACCCTTCTCCAAATTCTTAATAAGTGTGGAAAAATCGACACCAAAGTTGTCTGTAATGTCATGATCATTCACTTCACACCAATTGAAATTATCGTGTAACATAGCTTTATTGAAAGCACTTGAATAAATCGTGGCTTACGCTTTTTATGGAACTTCTCATTGAAAAGGATTTTAGCTCGTAAGGCATCAAACGAGTAACCTCTAGCCATTCGCTCTACCTGCCTAATAATGCTGTTAATTGACTCCGTATAAGCGTTAGTGAGCCCTTTATCAAAGTAGTTGAATATTTCGACATGCCAGTTGTCTACGGCTCTCACGAGGTCTTTATATGCATCTTTAGAGTTACTGGACATCCAACGGTGTCTCCATTGACTATAACGAAGACGACCTTCATCTGAATCAGGAGTATCCCTATCCAGTAAAACTCTTCTTGGAGTTCATAGGCTTCTTTTAAGGCAGGAAGATTACCTAACCAAGTCTCTAAGAGGAATGATTCACGTTCATTTAGATCGTGTTTACGCTTTAGAAGGATAAACCTTTCACCCATAAGGGTAAGTCTTTCTTTTTGGCTCATATGAGCTTTCAAAGACTTTCTGACGTTATCTAAGGCTTGATTAGCCATTCTAATTACATGAAACTTATCTACGACCACTTTAGCGTGTGGAAGAATAGTGTTCACTGCGTCTTTGTAGGACTTCCACATATCCATTGTGACGTACTCAATATAAGTCCTGTCACTGATTTCTGAAAGACGTTGGATAACTGTTTCCTTGTTACGGTTAGGCTTGATGTCATAAATTGTCCTGCGTTCAATATTAGTCAATACAAGCCGAGGTCTTCGGATAATATGTATCTCGTCTATCCCAATCCACTTAGGAGTTTCAAACTGGTATTCACGTTCTTTGAGTGCCACATAGTCCTTAAAAACGTTCCTAATAGTTTTCTCGTCAACGCCAACGTTTTCTGCGACTTCTACAAAGGTCTTAGACATGGATTGCTCTTGAATAGACTTTAAAAGCCTTTTGGTCATACTACGCTTTTCATCTACAGATACTAGGCGTTCCCAGAAGGTAGATTCGCATTCACGACATTTGTATCGCCTACGGTTCAATTGTAAGCCCACTCGCTTTAAATGAATGGGCAAATCCATAATTAGTTTATTTCTTGAACTGTGTTTGTACAACTTGTCAAAACTACATTCAGGACAACGTTCAGGTGGTCCGACTACTTCAACTTTAAACATCATATCGGTTTCATTTTCTTGTGGTGATTCTATTGTTTTAATGTCTGGTAGGGATAATAAGTTTGACATATTGTTCGTCCTTTATTACTCTGCGGTGTTAAGGTATCAAATATAGATTTGATGTCGAAATCATCAGTGTTAAATTATTTTTGTGACCACAAATGCACTTAGAAAATCCCTTAAAGCATTTATATAATGGGTGACCGCAAAATAGTGTATGAAATCCTTTTGTAGACTTTGCTAAACTACTGCACACTTTAGTACAGTATTAGCTGGTTCACTTGAATAGGGAATTGTAAAAAAAGTTCCCTTAGCCTGCACAACAAGATAATTTCGAAACATCTTTATCGAACGTAAGTGCAGCTAATTTTAGCCCTTCAGCCATTGTTAAATATGGTGCTAGGGTTTCTGTTAAATCTTCTATCGTTAAGCCAAATTTAACAGCTAATGATGCTGCATAGATGACGTCTCCTGCATTCTCAGATACAATATGAACCCCTAATACTTTTAGTGTTTCTGCATCTGCTACTAGTTTAAATACACCGGTTGTTTCATGGTTTACAATTGCTCTAGGAACAGCATCTAAAGGTAATACAGATGTCTTCACATCATTCGCTTTCTCTTTTGCTTGTTCTTCTGTTAAACCAACCGTTGCAACCGTTGGATTCGTAAACGTAACAGCAGGGACTACCGATAAATCTATTTTTTTGTTTAACCCACCGATCGCATTATCAGTAATAATTCCACCTTCATAGGCTGCTACATATACAAATTGCGGTCCTAACGTCACATCTCCTGCTGCATAAATCTTTTCATTACTTGTTTGACCAAAATCATTGATCAGGATTTCTTTATTTTATCCGGTTTCAACACCTGCCGCACTTAAATTTAAAGAATCCGTATTTGGTTTTCTTCCAGTGGCAACAAGTAACTGATCTGATTCAATAACTTCTTTACTGCCATTTACTGTTACGTAAACCTTTTTTATCTCTCCACTTTGTACAACACGCTCAAAAGTTGCCCCTTTGACAAGGTTTATACCCTGTTCAATTAACGCTTTTTCAACTGACTCTGAAATCTCAGGATCATACTCCTTTAAAAGTCGCTCACTTCTTTGCATAAGTGTTATTTCTGAACCTAAATGATGAAATAGTTGTCCAAGCTCCATTCCAATGTATCCTGAACCAATTACAGTTAATCGTTTTGGTATTTTCTTTAACTCAAGAAGTGTTGTACTAGTTAAATAGTCCATTTCTTCAAGTCCTGAAATTTGGGGCAACAAAGGAGATGCACCTGTTGCAATTAAAAAGCGTTTTGCAGATAACTTTGCCCCATTGACCTCAACCGTACTAGCATCAACGAATTTTGCTTCACCTTTAATTAAATCAAAATTATATTCATCAATTAAATCCACATATTTTTGATTTCGAAGTTCGCTCACCAATTTATCCTTTTGCGTGATTAAACTAGCTAAATCCACTTCTCCAGCGGATGTTTGTAAACCTATAAACGGGTTGTCTTTTGATAAATGATTGATTTCCCCTGCCCTAAGAAGAGTTTTTGACGGAACACAGCCAATATTCACACAGGTTCCCCCAACCGTTCCACGCTCAATCATTCCAACTTTTGCACCATATTCTATAGCTTTAATTGCCGATGAAAAGGCAGCAGCACCAGAACCAATAATAAGAAGGTCATAATTGTCTTCATTACTTAACGCCACGTTTTCTAGTGATGATACTTCTTCAATTTCTCTGGCTTTGTAATTTGCTTCATCAATCGCCTTTATTGCACTTTCAACCTCAATATCATTGGATAGTTCAAATACTGCTTCACCACGACGAAAACTAGACTCAATATTTTTAGCACCTATCTTTTCAAGTGCTGATTCAACGTGTTTTTCACAACCCGCACAGGTCATTCCTTGAATGTTTACTTTAAATTTATTCATAATAAAGCCCCTTTCGTTAATCTCTCATGTTAATGTTTCTATTATTGGACACGAATGTAATTGCTTTTCATCTGGACATCGTTGTTTTAAGTCGTCTAACATAGTTTCAATTCGTTTTAAATCCTCTATTTGTTTGTGAACTTCCTTTTGTTTTTTAGAAACAAATTCGAACATATCTTGACAACGAACTTCATCTTTATCTACAACACCAAGTACTTTATAAATCTCGTTTAAAGAAAATCCAAGTTCCTGTATTCGTTTAATAAACCCAACACGCTTAACGTCATCATATGAATATATCCGATAACCAGCTTCCGTTCGGTGAGGTTCTTGTAGTAAATTTTTTCGCTCGTAATATCTAATCGTTTCTTTATTAACGCCACATTTTTCTGCAAACTCACTAATGCGATAAATCATCTTATTTCACCCCATGAATATTATAAACCGTGTACCATAGTACACGGTCAAGTAGATTGGACTATTTTATTTTTTTCCAACGTATTACTCGTATGTGATTGATACTTTTATAATACTATTGATTGTCCTAACATCCCACTAGAAAATCCGATTTAAACACCAGTTGTTTTTAAACTATTAATAAAAAGTAATTCCACCATATATTCCGAAGACCCAACATTCACAATCTTTTCGGCTTTCGCCTAATCATTCAAGCTTTTTCCTATCCAAGCCAATCTCTTTTAATTCTTTGAAAGTCTTTTCACACCCAAATCAATTCACAAGCCTTACCTAATCACTCGAATCATTCAACAAGTCGGCAATATTCAAGGCCCGCAATTGCGGCGTCTTCTTGTATTGATGCCGCCGCATCCGCTTAAAGATCTCATCCAACATCTCAACCGCCTCCACCATCTTCTGCCCCTTATTGATCATGACACAATCCGACCTCGCCCCTTCCGCTGCATCCGTTACCTCAGCCCGTGAAGGAATACCGGTCTTAATTAAGTTGGCCAGGACTTCCGTGCCCCAGACTACCGGCACATCGGCCGCTTCTGCCAGCCAGAGGATCTCCTGTTGAACTTCCGCTAGCCGGATATAGCCCGTTTCGACCGCCAGGTCCCCCCGGGCAATCATCAAGGCAAAAGGATTGTGACTGGCCGCTTGGTAGATAATTGAAGCCAGGTTGTTGACCGCCTTGACGGTCTCAATTTTAGCTAGAATCGGCATCTCCCCTGATTCTGGGCCTAAGATATCCTTCAGAACCGACTGGATGACCTGGATGTCTTCAGCAGTTCGGACAAAGGAACAGCCAACAATATCGGCATGTTGGCAGGCAAAGGCGATGTCCGACCGGTCCTTGTCATTGACGATCGGCATCTCGAAGTCCGTGGTTGGGAAGTTCAAGCCTTTTTCTGCTTTGAGCCGGACGCGGTCGCCCTTGACCTTGGTAACCGTTAAGACGGCATGGTCGAGCCCGGTCTTAAGAACCCGGGTCTCAATCGACCCATCATCAATGAGGACTGGGTCACCAATCTGCAGGGCCCGGTAGATGGAATCAATGGCAGAACCGGCAACCACCTTGCCAGAATAGTTCAGCGGTAAGTCTTCAAAGTTACTGGTTAAGAGGATCTCATCGCCCTTTTCTAACTTGGGATTCTTATACTGGGTAAAGACCCACTCCGTTCGAATCTTCGGCCCGGCAATATCCATCAAAATCCGAATATCCTTCTCCGCTTCTTCCGCCAAAGCCCGGATATTTTGAATCATCTTTAACCAGTCTTCGGCCGTATCGTGGGCGCAGTTGATCCGCGCGACATTCATGCCAGCCCCAATTAAAGACCGGATCAAGTCCCGGTCATGGGCCGCTTCACTCGGCATGGTGACCATGATCAAAGTGTTACGGCCAGGACTCTTCTCCCCTAGGATGGAGAAGACATTGCGGGCCAGTTGTTGGTCCCCTCGGCTGAAGGCGCCAACAGCAGGTCGGGGGATGTCGGTCTCCACCTCGGCAATCGAAGCCAGGGAGTGGATGACGGACTGCAGGGTCGCCAGGGTCTTATTCTCCAACCGTCCCAGAGAGGAGATCCCCAAGGGAACCAATTCTGCTTGGAGCTTACGAATATCATAATTTCTTAAAGCCAAATAATAAGCAAAGTTCTCCGCGCTTTGTCTGAAGGCTGGCCGGTCAACTTCTGCTGAGTGAACTTCCTGATATAAGTCCCCCTTGGCCTTTACTTGTTGGTAGAGATCACTAACTTCAGCTAAGAGACGTAGGGCTTCTTGACGACGTTTTTCTTCTGGCATCTGATACGCATCCTTTCGAGTGAAATCTATTTGAGTCCCATTGTAATGGAATGAATCTAGCCCGATTATAGCATAAAGGCCCTTTCAAAGGTTATTGATAACCTTCAAAAGGGCAACTTGTTTGTTTAATGGGGCTGGTCGATGCGTTTGGTGGCCAGGTCCAGGTCCTTCCCCTTCTGGTAGCCGTCCTGGTAAGCCAAGTCGGGCTGGTTCATCACCGGTTGGTCAAAGGCTAAGGACCCAGTAATCTCACGGTTAAACCGGTCTTGAACGGCTTGAGGGGTCTGAATCATCAAGGCATACTGGGCACTCTCTTGGCTCATAGCCTGGCGCTGGGAGTCGAACTTGTCCTTGAGCCCATCCAGGAAGCCGAGATAGTAGGACTTGCGCTTCTGAGCTGTCTGTTTGTAAGGAGTCTGGTCCAGATGGCGCTTGGCATAATATTTCATGGACTGGGCAGCCAGGTAGAACATCTCATAGGCGAGTTCTACATCTTCGGGATAACCCATCAGGACGATCTTGCGCTGGATGGTGGCCTGGTATGGCAAGCGGTTGCTTTGGATGTAGAAGAGGCAGCGGAAGTTATCGGCAATAATGGTGGCTAGGACCTTCTCCCACCAATAGAGCCGCTTATAGACGGATAGGGACTTGAGGACAATTTCTTGCTTGGGACCCTTGGCCAATTCTTGTTGGGAGATCTTATGCTTGAGCATCAGCTTTTGGGCCATCAACAAGGCCGTCTGGCTCTCTTCATCCCGGCCCCCATCTTCGGCTAAAGAGAGCAGCCGTTTGATTTTGTTGAGGATTTCTTGGTTGGCTTGGGTCATGCTTATCCCTCCCTTCGTAATTGCTTGTGGGGTCGATCGGATTGAAAAATGCTTATTATTAAACTTTACTAGCTGGGTCTAGTATCCCACTCAGCCTAGCCATTCAGCTGGTCAATAACCTCCTGCATGGCGGCCGGCATCTCGCAGGTAAAGGTTAGGACCTCACCGGTTCGTGGATGAACCAGGCTTAATTGATGGGCATGGAGGAGCTGACCGCTGGTGAGATGGGTAAAAGGACCAGGAATATTCTGCAGGTGACGACGGTAGACAGGGTCCCCAATCAGGGGATGACCAATCGCTTCCAGGTGGACTCGGATCTGGTGGGTCCTTCCCGTCTGTAATTGGGCCTCAACCAGGCTGGCTACTGGCCACCGCTGGAGAACCTTAAAGTCGGTAATGGCCTCCTTACCGGTCTCATCCACCTGCCAGCGCAAGCGGTTCTTGGGGTCCCGCTTTAAGGCCATGTCAATCTGGCCGGAATCCACTTGGACTGACCCGTTGACCAAGGCCAGGTAGGTCCGCTTCAATTGCCGGGTCTGTAACTGCTGGCTGAGGGCCTGGTGGGCGGCGTCATTCTTGGCTACTACTAAGAGACCAGAGGTATCCTTGTCAATTCGGTGGACAATCCCTGGCCGATAGGCTTGGCTACCAGAGGAGAGCTGGCCCTTGAGATAATAGATGAGACCATTGACAAGGGTCCCAGTCGCATGGCCCTTGGCTGGATGGACCACCAGACCAGCTGGCTTATTGACCACTAAGAGGTCATCGTCTTCATAGACAATCTCCAAAGGCATGGCCTCTCCTTGCAGGTCAAGATCACTTTCTGAGTCCGGATCGGACCTTAAAGCGACCTGGAGGACTTCATCTCCCTGGAGGAGGTAGTTGGCTTTTTGCTTTTGGCCATCGACTAAGACCTGGCCATCTTTGATAAAACGCTGGATCTTCGACCGACTCAGATCTTGCAGGTGGTCGGCGAGGACCTTGTCTAAGCGGCCTTGGTCTTCAGGTCCTTGCAGTTGAATGCGGGTATCGGTCATTTTATAAGAGTTCCTCCTTGTAGGGACTAAGCCAGAGACTGATTAATAACAAGACCAAACCGATCGACAGACTGGCGTCGGCTAGGTTAAAGACCGGAAAGTCGATAAAGGTGACCTGGATCATATCCACCACATAGCCCAAACGGACGCGGTCAATCAGGTTGCCAATCGCCCCACCCAGCAAGAGGCCATAGATCCAGGTGATCTGGCCCGGCAGGTAACGGTTACGACGGATTAAATAGATAAAATAAGCCACCATGAAGAGGGAGACCAGAATTAATAAAGTCCTCTTCCCGCCCAGAAGGCCCCAGCCTGCGCCATCATTATGGAGGTAGAACCATTGGAAGATTCCCTCAATACCAGGCTTGGCCTGGTGGAGCTGGAAGGAGGTCTGGACCCAGTATTTAAGGGCTTGATCGGCCAGAATGATCAGTAAGGCTGTTAAATAAGCAATCAGCATGGTCTTCTCCTTGTCTAAATTAACAATTGTTTGGTATAATCGTTGTGTTAACAATACTTCTTATTATATACTACTTGTATGGATAAGATCAATTTAGATAAGTGTTAATTTTAGAAGGAGATCCTATGAAAGCGAAACAAATCCTCGTCCTCATAGTCAGTGTGGTCTTACTCAGTGCTTGTGGCAATTCCTTGCAGCGGGCTGAGCGCACCGTTGGCCTCATCCAAGACCATGTGACAGCGATCATTGGTAAGATCAGCGAAATACAAAACCAAGAAGCCGATATCCAAGCCAACTTTGAGGCCACCATTAAGGCCAGCGAAGACTTGTCAGCCTTCAACCAAGCAGACAGTCCGATTGAAGCCAATGTCCAAAAGCGTCAAGCCCTCTTAGATGAGATTGATGACCACCGCAAGCAACTTATCGACCTGGCCGATGAATTAGGGGATATTCCCCAGCATAAAGACCTACCCCAAGACCAAATGAAGATGGTCATGGACTATGTCACGAACTTAACCGGGGACCTGGACCAATATGTCGCCCGCTACCAAGCCAACTTGAAGACTGAAGCCATTACCTACAAGTCAATTGCTAATCCGGCGACCAACCACGAATCCTTCTTCAAGGTCTTCGACAATGTTAACCTCCTCTACACGGAGAATAACATGAATTTGGACAAGGTCTTAGTTCATTTTGAATCCTTGAACCATCTCCTGGTGAACCTCAAGGTTTACCTGGTCAATTTACACCAATAAGTGAGCCTTTCAACAACCCTTAATCCTTGGCGTCTATTGGACGTCCATTATTTGAGCGAAAGTGGTGATTCCATGAAGAAATATCGTCTAAGCCTTTTGATCATCGGGCTGGTCTTTTTGGCCACAGCTTGTCAAAGCTTTAAGCCCAAGGAAGAAGCCCCTAAAGACTATGTCCTACCCGAAGTCTCGATCAACTACTCCAAGGAAGAGGTCGTAGCCTTTCATAATAGCATCAACCAGGGAACCTACAACCAATATGAAGGCTTAGCCCCTCATAACCAACCCATCCTCAAGGCGCCCGAGCACCTACCTTCGGCCCTCTTCTATGATTCGGGTATCCAGATCAACTATCCCAAGGATGGAGTCAAGGGAGTCTATGTCCCTGCCTCCGTCTTCAACGACCCCGACCAATACCAATTTCTCCTCGACCTCTTAGACAACACCTATCTTAACGCCATGGTCATCGACTTTAAGGACGACTATGGCAATGTGTTGGCCCAAGTGGATACCAAGAACCCACTCGTCCAAAAGAATAGCAGCGGCACAGTTGACTTCAAGAAGATTCTCAAAGACTTAGAAAAGCATGAGATCTACCCCATTGCCCGGATCGTTACCTTCAAGGATAACCTCCTGTCCAGTGAACATCCCGAATATTCCTTTAAGGACCGGGAAACGGGTGCAATTTGGTCGGACGGGAATGGGTCGCAATTCATCAACCCCTTCATGAAGGAAGTCTGGGACTATGATGTGGAAGTGGCGATTGAAGCGGCTAAGTTAGGCTTTAAGGAAATCCAATTTGACTATGTCCGTTTCCCTGAAGGCTTCGAGACCTTCTCTGATAAGCTAGAATATGACATCGGCGACTTTGGTGACTATGTCACTGATGATGTCAACAAGTTCGGTCAAGAGCGGGTCTATGCCATCAATGGTTTCCTAGAATATGCCCGTGAGAAATTAGCTCCCTATGGGGCTGAGACTTCGGCCGACGTCTTTGGCTATACGGCCATTGCGGGCGATGCCCCCGATGTGCGTGGGATCGGCCAGAACTTTGCCCAAATGGCCGAGCGGGTCGACGTGATCTCCTCAATGGTCTACCCTTCCCACTGGGGACCTGGCTTCTTTGGCATTGCCTATCCCGACCTTGAGCCCTACAACGTGGTTGACCAATACATGTATTCGGAGAAGGCCATCCTGGCCAATACGACCAACCAAGTGACTTCCAGACCCTGGTTACAGAGCTTTACCGACTATGGACTGGCCCCTGGGACCTTCCAAGAATATGGTCCCCTGCAGATCCAACAACAGATCGTGGCCCTCAGTGAATATGGCATCCACGAATACCTGCTCTGGAATGCTTCTGGCTCTTACTATAGCGAAGGGGTCGACTATGCCCCCGAGTTGTCTGGCCAAGATTATTACTACTAGGTCCAAGTTGACCATTCAACACAATACACCCAGCTCTTAGAGTGGAAGCCAGCCTTCCACTCTTTTTTCTCGCATCCATTTAAAAGTAATCTCAGGTCACACCGAGGGCCTGCACCATCCCAAAAAGCCAGGCATTCTTGCCTGGCTTGTCTTTTGTTTGGTTTGTAGGACATAAGAGTTTAATCCATCTCCAGGATGGTGTCGAAGTCCAGGGCCACTAAGTAGCATGCTTGACAGGTTTGGCCTAGGTGAGCAGCCAAGGCATCGCGGTAGAGAGAGAGCTGGTAGCGGTAGCGGTCCTTCACTTGGGCCAATTGGTCGGCCTTGGTCCGATTGGCATAGGGTCGATACCGGTCGGTCTTATAGTCCAGCAGGACAAAGCGGCCATCAGGTAATTGGAAATAAGCATCGATCACCCCATGGATTAAGATCGCATCCTGGTCAAAGCCTGTCCCCTCGCCCGCCAAGTCCTGATAGAGGGCGTCCACATCAATCAGGTAGGAGAAAGCCTGCTCCCGCTTCAACCGGCTGCGGTTGGCAATCATGGCTTGGCCCAAGTCCGACTGGATGAAATGACAGATAGCCTCGACCATGATCAAGGGCCGGTCACCCGGTTCAAGCTTACCTATCTGGATCAAGCGGTCCAGCTCTTGGTCTAGGACAGTCGCCACATCCTCTTGCCCCTCAAAGGCTGCTAGCTGGAGTTCTTGTAGGAGATAGTGGTTGAGGGTTCCCTTGTGGGAGGCCGAAGCCGCCTGGTCTTGGAGAAAACGCGGCGGATTAAAGGTGTCACCCGTGTACCGGTTGACTGGCCCGATCTCGACCTGGGCAGCTTGTTCCTGCAAGGCAGCGCCCGGCCGGCGGTCCTGGTAGTGAGCCAGGGTCGGCATGGGCGGTTCCTCGTAGAGCCGCTTGAGTTCAGAAACCGATTGGTAAGAAGCGGTTTGACTGGCCCGGTGATGGGGATAAAAGGCTTGGTCCAGGACCTGGAGCCGGCGGGCTTGTGGATCTGTTATCCTGTCCACTCGGGTCACCTGGTCCTGGAGCTTTTTAAGCCAGGTCTTAGGATCCAAAGATCCGGTCAAGTCTGCAGCCACCGGCAGGAGACTTTGGATGTCTTCCAAGGTCTTGACGGTCAAGTTAAAGTCCATCTTACCCAGGCGCGCGCCTCCTAGTTGGGGTCTAGCCTGAAGAGCCAAGGCTTGGAGAACCCAGGTCATGAAGTTGTCAGACCTACTCCGCAATTGCCGGTTGATTAAGAGGTCGGAAGGGTCTGTCAGATCAAGGGTCCGATTCAGGACTTCTTCCAAGCGGGACTGGTCCTTAATGGTTCCAACCAGGATGAGTTTTTGCTTACTCCGGGTCAAGGCCACATAGAGTAACCGCATGGATTCGGCCTTGCTGGACTCGGTTAAGAGTAGTTGGCGGGCCTTCTTGCTGATGGATTGGAACTTAACCATGTGAACGGGGTCATAATAATCGATGCCGACCCCGAATTGCTTGGTCGCGACCAGGGGCTTGCGCTGGTCTTGCAGGTTGAACTTGCGACTGGCATTCATCAAGTAAACAACAGGGAACTCATTCCCCTTGGAGGCATGGATGGTCATGACCCGGACCATGTTCTGGTCTTCCTGGAGGAGAATCGGCTCGGCCAGGTCCTTATCCTTGGCCTGGAGCTTGTCGATATACTGGATAAAGACCGCCAGACCCCGACCCAAGGTCTCAGCCACCGTTTGGGCCTTCTGGTAGAAGGCATGGAGGTTGGCCTGACGCTGGGGCCCATTATCCAAGCCCATGACATAATCCAGAAAGGCGGTCTCCTGGTAGATCAACCAGACCAATTGGTCAATTGAGTGGAATTGGGCATAAGCCCGCCAAGAAAGCACTTGGTCATGGAAGGTCTTGAGCCGAGACCGCAGGGCCTGATCAGGGAAGTCCTCTCCTTGTATGACCTGAAGGACAGCCTGGTAGAAGGATCCCGCTGGTTGGAAGATCCGAATCTTGGCTAAGTCATCATCACTTAAGCCAACAAAATGGGACCGTAAAATGGCCACCAGGGGAATGTCTTGAACCGGGTTGTCAATGATCCGCAGCAGGGCCACCATCAATTGGATCTCCTGACGTTGGAAGTAGGTCTCAACGGCCTGGGACAGCATGGGAATCTTGTAAGCCGCCAAGGCTTCTTGGAGGGGCAAGAAGCTGGCCTTGGTTGGGCTGAGAATCACGATGTCCTTGAAAGTCAAGGGCCGCATCTGATCAGGATAGTCGCTGGCCTCTGGGTCAAAGACCTTGAAGCCGGACTTGATCTTGGCTTGAATGTCCTGGGCAACCAGGTAGGCTTCTGCCTGGATCGCCTTGTCGATGGTGGCCCAGTCATCGTCGCCTTCAAGATCCTCCTCCTCGTTCTGGTTGGTCGCCTCTTGATCGTCTTCTTGCGAGGCATAGAGTAAGTGGTCCACCTGGAAATGATCAGCTGGCGGGAAACTAGTATTACCCAGAACCAAGCTCTCCTGGGCCCCGTAGGCCATCTCCCCAAATTCAGGATCCATTAACCGTTCAAAGAGGTAGTTGGTATAATTTAAGATCTCAAACCGGGACCGATAATTCCTGTCCAAGACGATCAGGTCCCCGCCCTGGCCCTCCTGGTAGTCACGGTAGCGCTGGAGGAAGAGGGAGGGTTCTGCCATCCGAAAGCCATAGATGGATTGCTTAACATCCCCCACCATAAAGAGGTTGCCGGCCAGGTCCTGCCGGTGTTCATGGGACAGCCAGGACAAGATGGCCGCTTGAATCTCATTAATATCTTGGTATTCATCCACCAAGACTTCCTGGAAGAGGTCTTGGTAGTAGACAGCCGCTGGACTGGGATGGCGGTGGCCAGATTTCGGGTCGTAGGGGGCCAGAATATCCAGGGTCAAGTGCTCCAAGTCATTATAGTCAATCACGGCCTGGTCCGCTTTATAGGCGGTTAGGGCCTGGTGGTAGAGTTCAACCAGGGTCTGGACCTGACGGATCAAGGGCACTAGCTGGCTTTCGATCTGGTCACTCACCTCATAAGAATAGGGAAATACCTTCTGCAAGGCCTTGACCATGTCCTTGGCCTGGTCCCGGTTGACCTTGACCTGGTTGATCAAGTCTTTGTCTTCTTCCAGGGCCTTGCCCGGACTTGACCAGCGCTTAATGGCCAAGGTCTGGAGACCATTGATAAAGTCTAGCATCTTTTGGTCTGCCAAGAGGTCTAACAGGGTCTCAATCAGGGCTTGGTCCTCTGCCAGAATGGCCCCATACTTGTCAATGGCTGCTTGGCTGGCTGACTGGAGTAAGGCCTGGCCGGTCCCCACCAGATGGTGGCTGGCCGCTAATTGGGTCTGGCAGTAGGGTAAGAGGGTCCCCTGGTACAAGTCGCTCTGCCAGAATGCCGACAGGTCCCCTGACTGCTGGGTCATCTGGTCGAGCCAGACCCTTGGCTCTGGATTAGCCATGGCATATTGGTAGATATCTAGGACAATGGTCAACAATTTCTGGTCATCGCGGCCGGTATTCAAGACCAGACTGACTTGGTCAAAGTCTGCCGGATCCATGACAGTTTCTCCCGCCAGGATCTGGGCCACCAGGTCTTCCCAGACCTTTGCCTGGATCATTTCCTGCTGGGTGTCATCTGTGATCAGGGTCAAGTCCGGATTCAAACCAATCAGGTAGGCAAATTGTTGGATCACCTGCAAGCAGAAGGAGTGCAGGGTCCGAATATGACTGGCCTCTAGCTTGTTGAGCTCTTGTAGGAGGTCGGCTTGCCCTTGTTGCGACTTGGAGATGGCCTCCTTGAGCCGGATCTCCATCCGATCTTTCATCTCACGGGCAGCCGATTCGGTAAAGGTTACCACCAAGACCTGGTCTAGGCTGAAGACCTGGTTGAGGATCCCCTGCATGATCCGTTCGATCAAGACTGTGGTCTTACCAGACCCTGCCGAAGCGGAGATCAAGAGGTTGGTCCCCCGCTGGTGGATGGCCTGCCACTGGTCCTCATTAAAGCGACTGCCTGGGGGTTGGGTCGGAATCACATGTTTAGCCTTCATTGATTAGCCTCCTTTCCTGCTTGGCGGCGGTCCTTAAGGTCTTCCGCCATGGTCGTCAGCACTTGATCCTTGTCGAGGGTCTTATGGCGGTAGCGCTGGTAATTATCCGCCTGGGTCGCGTCAAAGCCGGTAATGACCCGGAACTTGCGGTTGATCGAGGTCGTGTACCGGTCCTTGTGGTAAGGGGCTAATTCAATATCCCCTGCTTGAATCCGGTTGGCCGCCTCGACAAACTTGTGATGGGTATAAGCCAATAAGGTCGCCAGGTCCTGGTCATCAAAGTAGAGAGTATAGCCCTTATGGTAACCAGACTTGGTATAGGTCACTGGATAGATCAGACTCTGGCCCTTGGCATCTTGCCGGACTTCTAAATCACTTAAGACCTCAGCTGGCTGGTTGACAAAGCCCTTGAGCCGGTTGCGCCTTAAATAGGCATCCTCTTGCAGGGAGGCAGAGCCTGTCCAATCCAGGTCTTTACCCGTTTCATACTTGTGGAGAATTGGTTGGTAGAAGCCCCCTACCAAGCGGTGGTCCGGATAATGTTGGTGGGCGACGGCGAGGTAGGTTAAGACCTGAAGGTCCAGGCCATAATAAGCATCGACCAAATTGAAATTCTTCTGACCCGACTTGTAGTCAATCACCTGCAGATAAGCCTGGTCCTGGTGAACCAAGCCATCGATCCGGTCAATCTTACCCCGAATGGTTAAATGTCCCTTTGAAGCCAAGGGATAAGTAAAGCCTTGAAGACCCTGACCCCGAGCTCCTCCAAAGGTGACCTCAGTATGCAGGACTTGGAAGGGGTTCTGTTGAGCTTGGCGCAAGAGGAAGTGGCCAAAGGCATGCATCCGGCCCTGCATCTGGCGGCGAATGGCTTGAAAGCGTGGCGATTGGTTAAAGACCTGGAACTGGTCCAGCTGACCGACTTGGGTCAAGACCTGGTTGACTAAGTCCTGCCAGGTCGCCACATCCAGCCGGGCCAGGTCTAAGCCCCGTTCTTTTTGCAGGGTGAAGACCTGGTCTAAGACCTGGTGGTAGTAATCCCCCGCAGTGGCTGGATCAATCTGGCCCTCTTCCCTTTCCTGCAAGCGCAAGCCGTAGAGGAGGAAGTGGGAGAAGGGGTCCTGGTAGTATTGTTCAACCCGAGAGACTGACAGGTTGAGGTCTCGCCCGTAGAGAGCCAGGCTCAAGTCCGGGTCTAATTTATCCGGCAGCCGGATAAAGTTAAAGCTCTCCTCCACCAAGTCCAAGACCGGATAGGCCTGGTAGATGGCCAGACGTTCAATTAAGGATTGGGAGACCGGTTCTTGTTGAACATAAGCAGTATGGAGGGTCTGGAGGGTGGGACTGACCATCAGGGCATACTTGCCCAACCACTGGGGCTGGCTGATGAAGTCATAGTCCACCAACCGGACCAGCTGTTGTAGATAAGGCGAGGGAGACAACTTGACCTGGTCGTAGACTTGGGCATAGGACAAGTAGAGATAGTCTCTGGCCGACAAGACCAGCTGGTAGGCATAGACCTGGTCCGCTCCCCGACTGACACTGGCTTGGTCCAGCAGGAATTTGTGGCGGCTGCCAGTCGCGCTCGACGATTCAGCCAAATTCGCGACCGGACCTGCCTCCTGGTCCAGGGAACCAACGTCTTGGTCTGTCTCGGTTACTTGACCAGTCCCTTTCACGTCCTTCGGTCTGCTTTCCGCTGATGCATCCCCTTCTGCCTTTAGCCGGGCCATCAAATCTTGCCGGTTGGCAGCCGTTAGGATGGGCAGGTCTGCTGGTTTTTGCGGCAGGGCCTGTTGGTCAAGTCCGACCACAAAGGTCACTTTGGCCGGAGAGACTTGGGGCGAGACCAAGTTGGTAAAGGTCACCTGGTCTAAGGTTGGGGGAATAATATGGTAGGTACCCGATTCCAGCCCCGCTAAGAGGACCTCGAGGAAGTCGTCCAGGCGGATGGCGGTTTGGCCATAGACCAGTTGAAATTCATCCAGGCAGTCCATCAAGACCTGCCAGACTTGTTCATGTTGGCGGGACTCACTAATCTGGCCGGCCGCAATCGCTGTATCGCGCCAAGCCTTCATCTGGTCCAGGACCCCCACCTGGTCTAATAATTGGTAGAAGGCCTTGGCCCAGACTTGGCCCAAGTTCTTGGTCTGGTGTTTCTGGATAAAGGGGGCTAAAGCCTCAACCAAGGCCTGGCGGATAGCAACCACGACCGCTTGGTTCGTCATGTCCTGACTCTGACCGAGATGGTCAACATAGGCTAGGTCTTGACTCATAAAATACCAGGCCAGGTCTAAGTCATAGAAGCGGTGGCCCTGGTAGCGGTTGGCGATCACCACATTCTCAAATAAGAATAAGGCATGGTCCAAATCACTGGGGTCCAAGACTGGAACCTGCTGGTGAAAGAGCCCCGCCATTAAGGGAGATTTGACGACTTGCAGGATGGACTCCATGGGCCAGTGGTAGGCAGCCAATTGCCGCAAGGCCTGGATCAAGCTGAATAAGGGGTGGTCCGACATGGACCGGGCGTGGTCGAAGAAGTAAGGAATGGCATTGGCCTTGAAGATCGGGTCAATAATAGCTTGGTACCGGTCCATATGCCGGGTCATGACCCGGATATCGCGGTAACGGTACCCTTCCTCCGTGACCAGCTGGTGGATTCGGTTGGCCACCTGGGTCAACTCATTCTGAACCGAATCGAACTCCAGGAAGACACAGCGGTCAGGATCTAGTGCCAATTCATGCCCGGCAGCTGGCAGCTGATAGGTATTCTGACTGACCTGGAAGGCCTGGGCCAAGCGAGCCAGGTCCGGATGTTGGTGGATGGCTGGCTGGGAGATCTCCCAAGGTTCTAGCATGGGAACCTGGGCCTGGGCGGCGATTTGTTGGGCCCTTTGAGCGGTCTCATAGGCCAATTCATTCAAGGGCAACTTACGCTGAGCCTTCAAGTCCGCCGCCGAGACCGGTAAAGTCAACCAAACTCCTTCACTGGCCTTGGCCAGGTTGATCACCAAGTCCCATTCTTGACTGGTGAGATAATAATGGTGGTCGATAACAAAGTAATGCTTGGCCAAATGGCTATGACGAACCTGGTCAATTAATTGGTCATGCCGGCTAAAGTTGGCCACCGACTGCCCTTCTAGGGCCTCCAGAAAGGCTTGATAGAGGACTTGGACTTCCTTGATCCGGCGCTGGTCCAAGCGCTTAGGATCTTGTAAGACCGCCTCCTCCAATCGGGGTAAGTCCTCTTCAACCAGGTCTTCCGGTTCAATATTGCCTTGAATCAGTTCCTTGAAGAGAGCGACCAGGTCTTCGGCAAAGGCTTGGTAGCGAACCTGCTTCTTGTAGACATAGAGCTGGTCTTGGTGGGTCCTCAAGATTTGACGGACAATCATGGCCAAGCCCAGATCACTCAAGTCTTGCTTAACAGCCGGACCATCGGATAAGAACCAATTCAACCGGCTGAAGGAAGCCACCTGCAGGTTGAAGAGGGCCACCGACGGATTGGTCTCCTGGCTGGCCCCTCCTCCCTGCTTTGCTTGCCGCATGGTATCTAGGATGTAGGATTCCATCTCGAATTTGATATGGTCGGGGACGATGTAATAGACTTGGCGGCTGGGATCTTGTCTAAGGAGGTCTAAGAGTTGAGCGACAATCACCGGCTTCTTGTCAACCGCTAAGTCGCCTGTAATCAATTGGATCGGCATGGCATTACTCCTTCTTGAGAAAGTACAAAAAATTCCTTCATCTAGTGGGCGCTAGACGAAGGAAGTCAGTCAAAACCAACACATTATTGGCCGTTCAAAGCCACAATCTTGATGATCACTTCAATAGCCTTGACCATGGATTCAACCGCTACGAATTCGAAGCGGCCGTGCATGTTCTCACCACCGGCAAAGATATTGGGTGTGGGGATCCCCATGAAGGAGATCTTGGACCCATCTGTTCCCCCACGGATTGGCTGGATGTCCGCTTGGATACCCACCGCTTCAAAGGCCTTCTTAGCCAAGTCGATCGGACGCATGTCTTGGGAGATCACCTCGGCCATATTATAATATTGGTCCTTGAGTGACAAGGAAATCGGGTCATAAGCGTATTCCTGGTTAATCTCAGCCACTAAGTCCTTAACCTTCTGGTTGCGGTCTTGGAAGCCATCACGGTCAAAGTCGCGAATAATCAGTTGCACAATGGCTTCATCGACCGTACCAGACGTATAGAGGACATGGTAAAACCCTTCACGCCCTTCGGTATATTCCGGCGCTTCCTTGGCCGGTAAGGCTTGGATAAATTGGTTGGCAATCATAATGGCATTAACCATCTTGCCCTTGGCCGTTCCTGGGTGGATGTTCTTGCCCTTGATGGTTAGAATGGCCTGGCTAGCATTAAAGGATTCATATTCCAATTCACCGACAGGACCACCATCCATGGTATAGGCAAAGTCGGCCGCAAAGCCCTTGGCATCAAAATGGTCGGCCCCACGGCCAATCTCTTCATCCGGACCAAAGGCCACCCGGACCTTACCATGCTTGATCTCAGGATGTTGGATCAAGTATTCCATAGCGGTCACAATCTCAGCAATCCCCGACTTATCGTCTGCCCCTAACAAGGTCGTCCCATCCGTTGTAATCAGGGTCTGTCCCTTGTATTTCAAGAGGTTGGGGAAGTCTTGGGTGGCCATGGTGACACTCTCACTCAAGCGCAGGTCGCCGCCATCGTAG
Organism: Facklamia languida CCUG 37842; assembly: GCF_000245795.1. Lineage (GTDB taxonomy): Bacteria > Bacillota > Bacilli > Lactobacillales > Aerococcaceae > Facklamia > Facklamia languida. Next base: position 1,668,969 of record NZ_JH601133.1, read on the forward strand.
TTGGCATGCACTTGGGGTTGGATGTTGATCGAATTGAAGTCGGCGGTGTCGACATGGGCAATAAAGCCAATGGTTGGCAGGTCTTCCCCTTCCGGACAGTTAGCAGGTAGGGTGGCAGTCACGAAGGCATTCTCCTTAGACAAGACCACATCCTCCATACCAATCGCCTTCAGCTCATCCACCAAGAGGTTCAAGAGATCAAACTGGATCTTAGTCGAAGGAATCGAATGACTCTTCTCGTCCGACCGGGTATTAATCTTGGCATACTTGATAAAACGTTGTTGTACCACATCAAAAAATTCCATAATGCGCCTCTTTCCTTATTTATGAATATATTCAAAGGGGTCGCTGGTCACTTGACTGGCAACCACCTCAATGTTCCACCCCTTTATGATAGAACATTGTTGTAATTTTTCAACTAAAAAGTCCACAAAATGATGCTCAATATGATGGCCTGCATCGACCGTCATCCAGTCCTGGTCATAGAAGGCATGACCCTGGTGGTAGGTGATGTCTCCTGTGATGAAGGCATCGACCTCTGCCTGGGCCACGTCCGCTAGAAAGTCCGATCCTGAACCGCCAATCACGGCCACTCGTTGATAAAACTCCTTGGGTGTCTGCTCGATCAGCTTGACTTGGTCGACCTGAAGGGTCGTCATCAGATGGTCTAAAAAGTCCTGGCGGTTAAGCGCTTGCGGCAACCGCCCCACCCGACCGAGAGAAGGCACGTCGTCGGCCGAACCTGTCAAGTCCGTGACTTCTTCCAATTGTAAGACCTGGGCTAAGACATCATTCATGCCGTCACGGGCCCGGTCATAATTAGTATGGATGGCGTAAACCTTCAGCCCCGCTTGAATCACATCGTGATAGAGCTTGATCTGAGGGTCGCTCAAGTCAAAGCGGTCAATGCCGTGAAAGATCGGCGGATGGTGGACAATCAGAGTATCACACTGGCGGTCAATCGCTTCTTGCAGGACTTGGGGTCTTAAGTCAAGGGCCACCATGATCCGGTCAACCTGCCCTTGCGGATCACCAAAGTGAAGACCAACCTTGTCCCATTCTTCTGCGTATTCTTGGGGGTACCAGGCGTCCAGTTGCATGATTAAATCTTTAAAGGGTCTTTCAGTCATTTTGGAGAACCTCCTCTATCCATTCAATTTCTTGGCGAAGTTGCTTTTGTTTTGCTTGGTCTTTATTTGAGAGCGTTTCTTTATTTAGGCCTTGCATCTGGTCGAGAACTTTCTGTCGGTGGTCTTGTTCATTGAACCAGTAGCGCTTAAAGATTGGGCCCTGCTTCATCAATTGATATGGGCCAAAGAGCAGCTGGCGGTCATCCAGCAAGGTCACTTGGTCTTGGCGCATTGCTTGGAGGATCTGGTAGATTTGCCCCTTCTCCTCCACTAGGGCTTCATCGATCAACTGGTAATTCATGCCTTGCAGGTAGCGGCGCAGTTGGGGGACTTGGTTATTGGCTTGGAGGACCAGGTGGTCGGGTAAGACTTTTCTGGCATGCCCTCCCTCTAAGATATTGATAATCAGGCTACCGCCCATGCCACAGATGGTGGCTAGGTTGATCTGGTCTTCAACTTGAACCACTTCAAAGCCGTCCCCTAGCCGAGCTTGGATCTTGTCTTGAAGTTGGTAGGAATCAATCGTAGCCTGGGCCGACTGGAAGGGACCCTGGGCCACTTCACCCGCAATCGCCCATTCGATCTGGTCCTGGAGCGCCAAGTAAGCAGGCAAGTAAGCATGGTCACTGCCGATATCAGCCAGGCGGATGGGAGCCAGGGAAGTTTGGGTGATCATTTGAGCGACTTGGTCTAAGCGCTTGGATAATCGCTCAGCCTTCATAAGTCACCTTCTTTCTAGAGCTTGATAGGATGGATCCAGCCAACTCCCCCTAGTGATTCCAAAGGAAAGCCGCGGATCATTGCCTTATAGTATACCTTAAATGGTGGCATCCATAAAGGGATAAGGGGCATATAGGTTTACAATTTAAAGGTTTGATTGAAACTGAATCATACCCTCAGACATTTCCATTTATATTTCCCCTCCTTCTATCAGATATCCTCATTGGACTGCTTAAGTGTAACCATGATACGCTTGCCCTATCAGTATGAAAGGAAGTGGATGAATGAAGAGATGTAGTCGTGTGGCTTGGATGGCTGTTCTAGCCCTATTGTTGGTAGCATTCCTGCCTGGGACCGTTCAAGCGACAGATCACGAGGTGACCGTGGCTCAATTGAAGGACCTGCGGGGTCAAGAGAATGTAGCCATTCTGGACCTTAGACAGGAGTCAGAGTATATCGGTTGGGCCGTGAATTCTACTGAAGGGGGCCATATTGAAGGAGCTTATGATTTCCCAGCGGATTGGTTAGAAATGCTTGAATCGGATGGCCGGATCTTAACAGAATTGAAGCGGAAAGAGATTGAACCAGGTATGGACTTGGTCTTGTATGATACCGATGAAGTAGATGAAGCAGTGGCTGCCAAGTTCGAAGCATTAGGCTTCAAGGTATCGACCCTTCAAGGGGGTATCAACCAATGGATTGCTGAAGCGGATGAGGCATTAAGCAAGATGGACCAATACCAGATGCTAGTCTATCCAGAGTGGGTTTATAACCTCTCTCAAGGGAATGAACCTGAGACAGCTGATGGTAAGGACTTCAAGATTATCGAGATTAGCTTTGGTGACTTGGAAGCAGAATATGAGAAGGGGCATATTCCAGGGGCACTCCATGTCGATAACACTACCATCGAAGTCCCTGGGCCACAAGATCCTGAAGAATTCGAAGATAAGACCTTGGAAGAGAAGGCGTCTTACTTCCGTCGTCCTTCTGATGAAGCGATTGCGCAAATGTTGAAAGACCTTGGAATTAAGAAGGACACTCTGGTGGTCATCTATGGTCCCTTTCCTTATGCCAGCACTCGGTTAGCCATGATTATGAAGTATGCGGGAGTGGAAGATGTCCGCGTCTTAAATGGTGGAACCAAGCGGTATCTAGCAGATGATCTCCCCTTAGAAGAAGGAATAGTTGAAGCCCAAGCGATAAAGAAGTTAGACTTTGAAGTACCAGCAAATCCCAACTATATTATCGACCTGGAAGAAGAGAAAGCCCTAGTCGATGATCCTGATGCGGTGATTGCTTCAGTGAGAAGCTGGCAAGAATACATTGGCGAGGAAGCGGGAATTATGGGTGAAGCAGGTGACATTCCCAATGCTTGCTTTGCCTATGCAGGATCTAGTCCTTTCACCTTCGAAGATTTCCGCAATGTGGATGAGACCCTTTTCAATTACTCCCTGGTTGAAGAACGTTGGGCGAAATGGGGCATCACCCCTGACAAGAAGGTCTCTATGCACTGTGCAACAGGCTGGCGGGCTTCTGAGACCCAATTCTATGCCCTTGCCATGGGTTGGCCTAATGTATACCTCTATGATGGTAGCTGGTATGAATGGAGCCTCTACGAAGAGTTAGACCGCAAAGAGAAAGGCGTCCCCCAAGATGCCCCTGAAATTCCAGACTTCTTCTACCATCCTGAACCCGAAGACGACCAAGCCAACTAATCGTATGTCGATCCCTAAAGTCTTCTGGGACTTGCCGGCATGGTGCAAGGACATATCAAACCGGTAATACAGTGGTTAAACCTGCAAAAAATCAAAATAAAGAAAAGCCAACCCCACCCGGGTTGGCTTTCTTCAATTCCGTTAGTCGTCGATCTGGTCATAGGAGAACTTGGCGTCTTGCCCATCAAAGTAGACAAGGTCGCCGTCCGGATAGTTCCAAATGGCTTGGAGCGTGGTGGGGTGCTTAATCCCTTGGGCATTGACTTGGTAGTTGCCACAACGTGCAGTCCAAGGCATGGGGGTATAGTGGCCATCACTTTCAGCCAGGCTCCTAGACTGGGTGGTAAAGGCAACCATCTCGTAAGCCTGGTTAAAGGTATAAATCCCGCTAGCGGTCTGGCCTTGGTAGTGAATCCTTGCTTCCACTTCATAGTCCGAAATCTCGCGCCATTCAATCAGACCATTGAGAAGACTGGATGGGATAAAGAGGGCTTCTGCTAGATAAGTAGCCAGGCAGGCCTGGTCCATCTCTGGTCCCGTCTGGTTAAAGATTGTGAAGGCCTTGGCCACCACTCCCTTCATTTGCCCCCTGCCGGCTCGATAGCCATCATAGCCTTCAAAGGGAATGCCAAATAGCGAGGATTGAATCAGAGCCACACGGACGGGTTCTTGACCGAAGTTATATTGGGTGTAATTGATCTTGAGAGGCTTGCCCTCCCGACCTTGGGCAAAAGCAACATCCTTGAAGGCCATTTTCACCTGGCCATACTTCGGTTTGCCGAGATAGCCACAGCCTTCAAGGTATTTTTGAATGGCTAAGGGAAGGTCCGCAAAGTCTTCTTTGGTGAAGTGTTCCCTCCGGTGGTCATCCAGGCTGGCTTGAGCTTGGATACCTTGTGCGTCTTGTACAGCTGCTAAATCTTTTTGAAAGGCTTTGCGTGTGGGAGAGTAAGGAATCGCCAAGTATAAAATGACAGCCCCCAAAACAACCAGCAAAAGCCCAATGAAAATTCCCATTTTTTGCCTCATTTCTATTGTCTCCTTCAAATAAGACCAGCCAGTCACCACTGCTCGGCCAAAGGGTCTAGGTTGAAGACAGATTTAAGCCCGTTTCTATCGGATGCCCGCTGCTCTATCCGATCGCCGATCGAACAGAGGCGCGTCCTAACCTGCTTAGTCCCTTCCCTTTGCCAAAGAATTAGGTATGGACCCAAAGGTTACCTGCCCGTGGCCCTTCAAGCGGCACCCTTGATCTTCCAACCGGTCGGTCCAAACACCTGGACCGGATAAGTCAATTATACATGATTTAACAGTAAAAGAGATCCCTATAATAAAAAAGCCACCCTAAAAAGGATGGCAAAAGTTATCGAACTATTTGTTGATAATGTAGGTGTGAAGGAGTTGCGTCTCACGGTTGTCCAAGTCTTCACCGACAACTTCGAACAGTTTGAAAGTCAGGGACTCTTCGGTTACATCCACGACAAAATAGTTCTGGATATTCGCTTCACGCGCATTGGAGTGACCAGAGGTATAGAAAGGTGACCGGAAAGGTTGGTCTTCTAAGAGAAGAAGCTGGCGGAAGGATTGAATATCGTCTTCAGTTACTTCATAGTCGAAGAGGTCTTCAAAGGTCTCATCAATATCCTCTTCTTCCATTAACCATTCAAATGTTTGGTTCTTATAGATGGCATCATAGGTCTTAGTTCCAGCTGTTGAAGGCACGAAGAAGACGGTTCCCGCACGATCCTTGAATTCTGTGGTATCCCCATCGGTGGTTCCTTCTTCTGCCACTTTTGCCTTGGCAAAGGTATCCGAGTCATAGACCAAGGATTGAGTGACGCTTAAGTTATGGTCATGACCATTTAAGACCACATCGACATCGTATTCATCAAGGGTCTTCATTAATTCATCACGGCTTAATTGAACATTCTCATCTTCCAGTGGGTGGTAAGAAGAAGAATAAAGGGGCCGGTGGTAGTTGACAATGATCCAGTCGATCTCTCCTGCTTCTTTGGCTTGTTGGGCTTCTTCTAATTGGTCTTTGAACCAAGCCATTTGGTTGTCCGCAATCATAGGCGCCACGTCTTCGTCGGATTCATTCGCTTGTTCAGTGTTCAAGGTAATGAATTGCACACCATTGTACCGAGTCGCATAAGCGGCACCAGAGGTCATCTCTTCCAAGGCTTGTGGCGTGTTCAAGTGGTCGAGGAAGTTGTCGTTGTCATGGTTACCGGTAACAAATAAATGAGGCATCGCTTCGACTAAGGGCGCAAGAGCATCCAGGGTTAAGTTCCACTCAGTATCGTTCCAGTCATCATTGACCACATCGCCTGAATGAACCGCAAAGAGCGCGTCTTTGGCGTCCTCATTGGCTAACATGGATTCGACCACACTGCGAGAATAATCTGCTTCTGAACGTTGATTCTCAGAAGAGAAGGCATTTTGAGTATCAGCATAGTGGATGAAGGTAAAGTCTTCCTTGTCGGCAGCCGCAGTGGTGAACTGACCTTCTGCTGACAATTCGCCTTCCTTATTGCCGACCACATAGTGATAAGTGGTTGCTGGTTCAAGGTCGGTCGCTTCAGCCTTGTATGCTGTCTCAGTAAATTCTGGATAAGGTAAGATTAAAGAATATTCGTCAAAGCCCTTATCTAACCACAAGAGATTGTCAGCTGTGAAGGCTTCGTCCGTATAATAACCCAAGACTTTATCCGGATTATTGATCGGATACCCAGGATCATCATCATCGGTATATGGTTCATCTTCTTCCTCATCCCACATGATGGCGAAGATATGGTGGCCATCTTCCGTTTCTTGTGAGTAGATGGCATCCTTAATTTCCACTAATTCAGGGGTGAATTCAACCGCGTCCTCTAAGCTCTCTCCCTCTTTCCAGACATAGAGCCGGGCAGCATCATCGGGGTCAGTAGTATGCCATTGGAAGAGCATTGAAGTCGAAGGATCTTCACTCAAGTTGGTTGAGATCCGGTTAGGCGTATTATTGACAGGCGCTTCTCCAGTTCCAGGATTCTCAGTCAGGATTTCCGCCTTCTCGCCTCCAATTGTGATCGAAACTAGCTTGCCTTCGTCATCAAATTCAAGTCCGTCATTTTCCGAAAGGGCATCTTCCGTTAAGTTAGGATCTTGCGCCTTCTCTTCATTCTGGGAGTATGTCTCCTCAATGACCGATTGGGCATAGATTGGTAGAACAGCAGTTGGCAATAGGGTCGTAACAGCGACTGTGGTTAAGAGCATCTTCTTTAATGATACCATCCTCATTCTCCTTTTCATTTTCATTGGCAACCAGTACCTCCCTCAGCCTACCATCTGCTTGTAAAGATTGTGTAAATTTAGAGTAAAGGATTGTAAAGAATTACGATCTTGTCAGGTTAATATTTTTATGAGAGCTTATCAGTCGTCGTGTTCTTGGTCTGGCTGGATCAATCCTGACAAAGCCTCTATCTTATTCCCACCCCCTTGTCTTTTTTAGTTTGATTGAATGAAATGAAGGGGGTTCCAAGATAAAAAACACCCTGTCCCAGGCTTTCAACTGGTAGGACCTAAGACAATCCACGTAGCGTGCGAGGCTTTAGCGGTTTACCGCTTAGGCATCGCCTAGTGGATTGAGTCCGGAAAACCGTCAGGTTTAGAGGACGGTCTCCAACCAGTGAAAGAATGGGAACATGGGTGTTAATTATTATACTTTTATCTCTCATTCATTAATACAGAAAGTAGGGTATTTTGACTATTCCTTTATATTTTTTAGTGCTGATAACCGATCGTGTTCATCGCCACCTATATAAATTAAGTAACGACCTCAATATTGTCGCTCTCCCTTCTCCTTTTTACTTTCAATTGGAGAAATAAAGAGTTTCGAAACTCAATAAAAAACACCCTGTCCCAGACTTTCAACTGGTAGGAACTAAGACAATCCACGTAGCGTGCGAGGCTTTAGCGGTTTACCGCTTAGGCATCGCCTAGTGGATTGAGTCCGAAAAACCGCATGGTTTGGAGGACGGTCTCCTAACAGTGAAAGAATGGGAACATGGGTGTTCTTTATCATCCTTTTTTTATTATGTTTCATGCAAGCCTATATCTTTCCACTTGCCTTTTCTTTTTCCAATCAGGTCAGCCTTTATCTTTCCACTTGCCTTTTTTATTCCATTACTCCAATCGCCCACACCGCTTCGACCTGATGCGCCAACTCCTCAAACGTCCACTTCCGCTTAGACAATTTCACGTTAAAAGGATCGAGAATCTTAAAGGCCCCATCCTGCTGGGCATAAACGACAATGAAATGTCCTTGACTGGTAAAATCCCCCGGCCCAACAGCTAAGACTATTACCTGACCCGCTCCTAAAGCATCCACCCAAGCGTCCTGGTCCAGGCCAATCCCGCGCGAGGACAAGCCCAGGTTGACAGCCCCTTGGTCAAAGAGGGCCCAAGCGGTGCCTGCGCCATTAACCGCGTAGCCTTGTTGAGTGGCATAATCTGCCAGACGGTTGGGCGGAAAGTCTAAACGACCTGTTAAGCCATGATAGACCATGGCCAGAGCGGTTGGCCCACAGCCCGTCTGTCCCATCTGCCCTCCTGCATAAGGGTGAAAACCCCAAGCTTCATCCCATTGAACCAGATGGGGAATACTGGTATCGGATTGACGATGCGGGAGGATTTCCAACTGATCTGGGTTTAAGTCTTCTCCCATTTGCTGGTGGCGGCGGACAAAATAATCGACGACCCCTGGTTCCCTCTTAGCTTGTTGGCGTTCATCATCCGTATAAGCGGCCAAATCTCGGTAGAACCAAGCCCGAGCTAAGTAGGACGGCCCCTCTAAGGGATCATACTGATCGGGTAAGGCCTCAATCGCTTGAAAATGCGGAACGGTAGCAGCTAAGAAGCCATTGACAATACCATCATATCGGAAGAACCAATAACACAGAATGGGAATCAGTAAGAATGCTAACAAGATCCGCTTGGGCCCAAGCAAGGAATAGGATTTTGGCTTTGAAGTGGTGGGGATTTTCTTAGGTCGGCGCATGGAAATTTCCTTTCTGGTGGGCTTTTTGAAGGACCAATCCTTCCTGCCCCTGTCAACCCAAGTATAGCACAAGCCAGTGAAATTTTAGATAGGACTTAAGTTTGAAGTCATAAAGTTATCATTCATTATTCCTTTTCTTGACTAGCTGTCTTGCCTGCCATTGCTTCACTAGATAAATGAGACAAAAGGTGACGCCACCGATGAAGGCCGTCATACCAGCTAAGGAAACATTCCAATAGACACCTAAGAAATAACCGAGACAGGAATTAAAGATCGCAATCCCACTCGCCAGTAAAAGCATTTGCTTGAGTTTTTTGACGACCAAATAAGCACTTGCCCCTGGAGCGATGAGGAAGGAGATCACCAAGATCGCCCCTACGACATCAAAGGATGCTACCGTCGTGACAGCCGTCAGGGTCATTAACCCATAGAACAGAAAAGGCGATAGAAAGCCTGCCAATTGAGACCAGGTAGAATCAAAACTGGATACTTTTAATTCTTTAAAAAAGACCATCATGAATACACTATTAACAAGGAAACAACCGCCCATATCCAAATAGGCCCGTGGTAATGAATGGCCGAAAACCGTGATCCGATTTAAAGGAGACAAGACCACCTGGCCCAGAAGGACCGCATCCATATCTAAGTGGATATCACGACCATAGATGGAAATCAAGACAATTGCCAAAGCGAAGAATAAAGGATAAACCAAGCCAATCGCCTGTTGGTGGTGCAGAGCGTGACGCTGGCCTAACTGTTCAACCACCAAGACCACGATCAGCCCCATGATACTAGCACCCGTCTTCAACCAAAAACCGTCTAGTTGACCGACCCATAAATAAGCCAGGACCACCCCTAAGAGAATGGAATGGGACAGTGCGTCTGCCAACATGGCATCCCCTCTTAAGATCAGAAAACAGCCAATCCCAGAACAAGCCAGACCTGTTAGAATCAGGATAATCAAAGACTCAACCATCATGCTTCCCATTCGACCACCTCCTTAGACTGCCGGTTGGCTCCTTTGACAATAGGAGCCAGGATCAAAGAAGCCAAGGCAAATAGACACATGATTATGATGATACAAGGTCCAGTTGCCAGACCATTGGCTAAGCCCGATAGGTAAGTTCCGATAACAGCGGACACCCCACCGATCGCGCCACTTAAGGCCAAAGTGTGGTGTAACTTACGACACCACTGTAAGGCCGCAATAGGCGGCACCACTAAGAAGGCTGCCATCAAGATGGCTCCAACTAGCTTTAAACCGACCGCAATTAATAAGAGGGATAAAAACCGAATGATCAAGGAAACCAGCCGGTTGGGAAAGCCAATTAAACGACTGAAGGTTGGATCAAATAAATGAGCCTTGACCAATCGAAAAGTCAGACACACCACGATCAAACTGAAGATGGCCACGAATAAAAGCAACTTCACATCTTTTTCCATCAAATAAGCCGCCTGACCAAAGATATAGGTTGAAAGACCAGCTTGTGAGACCTCTTGATACTTTAGATTACCGGCAATATAGCTCTTTAAAACCAGTCCCAAACCAAAAAAAGTCGATAAAGCAACCGCTAAGAGCGGGTCCAGGGCCAGCTTGGTTTGACGGTTGAAGTAATCAATCCACCGATCTGCCAAATAGCCGGCAACAAAGGCTCCAAGACTGAGGATCAATGGGTCGCGGGTCTTAAAAATCATGAAAAAAAGAATGACACCAGGAAAGGTTGCGTGACCTACCGCATCCCCAATCAAAGCCTGACCCTTCAAAACATTGAAAGTTCCGACCACCCCTCCAGCACTGGCTAAAAGAAAGGTAGCAGAAGCTACAATTAAGAAGGAATAGAAGTTCAAAGACATCACTCTTGCCACCCCCCGTCTGGCACTAACTGACATTTGGTCAAATTGTCTAAGGTTAATACCTGGTCAATCGGTCCAGCAGCGATAACCCTTTGATTAATCAGCACCAAATAATCAAAGTAGGCTTTCAAGGTATTCAGGTCATGATGAATGACCACACTGGTAATCCCCTTAGCTTGTAAATCAGAGAGAAAGTCGATGATCAACCCTTCAGTCTTCTTATCGACTCCCGCTAAGGGTTCGTCCATCAGATAGAGTTGACTCTCCTGGGCAATGGCTCTGGCAATAAAGACCCGCTGCCGCTGGCCCCCCGACAACTGACTAATTTGTCGGTCTTGATAGTCACTGAGTCCAATCGTTTCAAGGGCTTGTTGGCAGATGGCTTCGTCCTGGGAATTAGGGCGTTTAATCCAGCCTAAATAAGGATACCGTCCCATCATGACCACTTCTTTGACTGTGATGGGGAAGTCCCAATCGATCATGGCCTGTTGGGGAAGATAGGCAATTTGCCGCTGGACATGTTCGAGCGGTTGGTTCAAGAAACGAATTTGGCCTGATTGACGCGGAATTAAACCTAGACTGGCCTTGAATAATGTCGACTTTCCTGCACCATTCGGTCCAACAATTGCCACCCGGCTGCCTTGGGGAAGGGTTAAATAAAGGTCCTTCAATACCCAATCCTCATGGTAACGGACACTTAAATCACTGATTTCGAGAGCTGTCTTAATTGACTTGTTCATATCGGTCACTTCCTTCATTGTTCGAAAATCGTTAAGACTCGACAAATCGTCGAGTCTTACGATACTTATTTAAGATTGTCATAGATCAGGTCGGCATTGTGGCGGAACATGTCTAAGAAGGTGTCGCCCTTCTTGCCTGGGCTGGCTAGAGAGTCTGAGAAGAGTTCTTGGTCTTCACCAGACACCACTTGAACATCGAAGCCTTGAGTCTTACATGCTTCTTGTAATTTAGCCATCCGTTCAGGGTCCGTCGTTGATTCCGCAAAGATCGCCTTGATCTTATGATCTACAATAAATTGAACGGTGTCTTGAATGTCTTTATTTGACACTTCAGAATCGGTAGAGACACCCTGAGGCGCCTTCACAGGAATATCATACCGTCTAGAGAAATAATTAAAGGCATCATGTGGGGTAATTAAATACCGGCCCTCTTCCGGAATCGCTTGGATTTTTTCTTTGACTTCGTGGTCTAATTGGTCCAATTCCTTGAGGTAGGCTTGTAGGTTGGCATCAATGGTATCTGCGGAATCCGGTAAGACTTCTTTTAAGGCTTGACTCGCTTCCTCGCAGGCTTTTTTATAGAGAGGAATGTCGAACCAGAAATGGGGATCCACTACGGATGCTCCGTCTTCATCCATCTGTCCAATTTCTTGGTCAGTAAAGGATTGACTAACCGCATGTCCAATTGGTTCTAAAAGGTCAATCATCCTCCCTTCAAAGTGAAGGCCGTGGTAGAGTACCAAGTCGGCTTGGGTTAATTTTTCTAGGTCCTTGGGTTTAGTCGTATAACGGTGAGGATCTTCGCCCGCTGGGATAATGAGATCGACCTCTACCAAATCACCGGCTAATACTTTAACCATGTCTTGTAAGAAGGTAGTCGTGACGGTAACTTTCGGCTTGGCTTCAGCGGCATGAACCCAATTGCTTCCACCAAAGAGCCCTAATGCGACAACAAATACAACGAATTTTTTTAGGATGTTTTTCATCTTGTTTCCTCCTTTTTAGGTTGTCCTAAAATTTAATTTCTAAGTGTATTATACACCCTTATTTTTCTTTGTAAAGTATTTATTCAAAAAAATTTAGGTTAAGCTAATAAATGTCCCACAAAAAAACTCCCAGTTCCTACTGGGAGTCGGATGGCAGCTAATCCTCATTTTAAACCGAAAGGCCGTCTTTCTTAATAGAGGTCTGGTAATTGGGGGTTGAGGAGCTGGAATTCGAAGGTCTGCATATTGACCCGCCCCACTGTCTTGTCCGAATGGATCAATTCGATGATAAAGCCTGCCATCTCCTCAGCTGTGTGGTAGCGGTCATAGATTTCATCATGATTGACACTTTCCTTTAAGCCACGCGCCACTTGGGTAAATTCAGTCGCAGTCGCCGCTGGTGCAATGACCTTGGCTCTTAGGGCATGGCCCTTGCTTTGTAGGTAGTGGTCCAAGCCTTCTGTAAAGGCCGATACAAAGAATTTAGTAGCCGAATAGAAAGGCGACCCCTCGCTTAAGGCATAGCCTACTACCGAAGAGACGTTGACCAATTGGGCCCCTGCCACATCCTTGTAGTCACTGGCATACCGGTTGGACAGTAAAGCTAGAGCGGTATCATTGACTGCGATCATGGCTTGTAATTCTTGCGAGGAAAGGTCTAAAAGATCCTTTGAGACCGAGAAGCCAGCATTATTAATCCAGTATTGGATGGAATAGTCCCTTAAACGATCATAGAAGGCATCAAGTTGGTCGGTCTGGCCCAGATCAAAGACTTGGATGACCACATCGATCTGGTAATGGGCTTCTAACTCTTCTTTGAGGGCTTGAAGCCGGTCTTGGCGACGGGCAACCAGGATTAGCGAATACTTCTGTTTGGCGAATTGGTGAGCCAGGGCAAGACCGATTCCGGCACTAGCACCCGTGATTAGAACATAGTTGGTTTTCATAAGTTAACTCCTTTGTGATGAATTATCGATCTTTTATTTGAATTCCATTATATCATTCTATGACCTTGATGAGAAATAATGGGTTTATTGGATGGTTCTGTCATACGATTCTTGAAAGGGGCAAAGACAACCCTAGAATTATTGGAAAAGCGGTGCTTTTTTAAACTTAATTCTTAATATGAACGAATAAAGATAAGTCTCTTTTTGTTTAGCCACCATTAAAATTGAACTTTACCCATTATCTTTGCAGGTAAGGATGAAGTTAGGAACCTAAAATGGTTAAAAATGATCGAATAAGGATCTAACAATTATATTGGCAGTGGTTTATTCATCTTTTCTTTTTTGGTAACTGGAAGAATTTACAAGTCTTAAATAAGAAGACAGATAATCAGTCAATAAAAGGCAGGTTTCACTGCTTAATTATAAGAATGAGGACGATCCACGCAGCTTGCAATGCCTTACGGTTTACCGTCTAGGCATTGCCTAGTGGATCGGGCCCGGAAATGCGAAAGATTTGAAGGACGGTCCCCTATGATTAAGTAGAGGAACCTGCCTGCTAGTTTTATTTATCCATTTTGATATTCTTCAAAGATTTTATTTTACCTTAAACTCTTTACTAGCATGGAGACAGCAAGCAAAAGAATAAAAATGTTCCTTATTTTTGTTGATGATTGAACAAGATCAGTTTGAATTAGCTAGCCAGATCATTTATTTACCTTGATCATTTGACCTTTTGATGACCTTAAAATAAAAATAAAGCAGACAGAACTAAGCCTTAATCAAAGGAAGCTGGACGGAACCACGTAGCGTGCAATGCCTTACGGTTTACCGTCTAGGCATTGCCTAGTGGTCCGAGTCTGGAAAAGCGATGCTTTGGAGGACGGTCCCCTTTGATTAAGGCTTAATTCTGTCTCCATTTTTATTTATCCTAATAGAATCATTCTAAAGAACATAAATCTTTCATCGATAAATTACGAACTGGATTTCATTCAAATTTAATAGGTTCAACCCATTCGGTCAAAATAAGAATGGCCTTATTTACCGCTTGTTACCTCTGAATGTAAGCGTTATACTAGGGAAGACAAGCCAATATAAGGAGGATTACCATGAAGAAAGTACTCTTAATTAATACAGGTGGAACGATTGCCATGTCCGAAGACCAAGAGACCGGCAAGGTCTCTCCCAGCCAACACAACCCCCTCTTAACCCAAAGCAGCTTCTTCAATACCCTAGCGGATTTGGAAGTGGTGGACCTCTTCAACCTGCCCTCCCCCCATATGACCAGCCAGGAAATGTTGAAGCTCAGCCAGTATATTCAAGACCATGCGGCCGGCTTCGATGGGATTGTGATTACCCATGGGACCGATACCCTGGAGGAGACGGCCTACTTCCTAGACTTGACCTTGAAGATTGATCAACCCGTGGTCCTCACGGGTGCCATGCGGTCCTCCAATGAAATCGGCTCGGATGGACTAGCTAACCTGCGTTCTGCCATCCTGGTCGCAAGAGCTGAGGCTTCAGCCCAACGGGGGGTCCTAGTCGTCATGAATGAAGAGATCCATACCGCGACTTATGTCACCAAAACCCATACGACCAATGTTGCCACCTTCCAGACACCGACCTTTGGACCAGTTGGTCTAGTGGCTAAGAGCCAAGTTATCTACTTCCACCAATTAATGCGCCGGGACTATTACCCTGTTACCGAGATGACCCAGCGGGTGGCCCTCTTGAAGACTTATGCCGGCATGGAAGGCGACCTAATTGAAGCCGTCGGCCAGAATGGCTACCAAGGACTGGTGATTGAAGGACTTGGGGCAGGCAACTTACCCCCTGCCACCCTACCTGCTTTAGACCAATTAATCGTCCAAGGGCTGCCTGTGGTCATGGTTTCCAGGGCCTTTAACGGCGTCATTGAAGACATTTATGACTATACCGGTGGGGGCAAGCAACTCCGTCAGATGGGGGTTATCTTTGCCCAAGGTCTCTCCGGGGTCAAGGCCCGCATCAAGCTCATGGTGGTCTTAAATACGACTGAACCAGTTGCGATTGACCAAGCCTTCCGCTTATAAGGAATCTTAGAAAAATTACCCAATCAAAAAAACCCGCACAGCGGGTCCAAGGGTATTGGATCGGCATCCAACCAAGTTAAAGAGACCTAGTGGTTAGTCGGATGGCGCTTGTTCTGCATAAATATCTTGGTAACGATCACGGTCCTCTTGCAGTTTGTGGCTGACATATTCACAGGTTGATACAATCTTGCGGCCTTCCTCTCGGGCCTTAGCCACCATGGCATCAAACAGGTCCTGGGCATAGCCGTGGCCACGGTAGTCAGGATTGGTAAAGGTATGGGTCACCCAGACCTGGTCTTCCTTGGAGACTTCATAGACCATTTGGGCCAGGGTCTCCCCCTGGTCGTTCACCAGGGCCAAACGGCGCGTATCGTCGATAATTTTCATAGCTTGCTCCTTTGCGGTGTATAAAGCGGTTTCATTTTTTATATTATAGCCCTTCCCTACATAAAAAGCGAGCCATTGGCCTATGGTTTTAATGTTTTTTTAATCTAAATGTCATTCAGGTAAAAAAAACGATTTCCCCAAGACTGAAGACTAGCCTAGAGAGAGGATAGTCTCATAGTCGACCGCCGTACGGACCTAATCACATTGAACCGCCCTCCAAGCTAAGCTTTGAAGAGCGGTCTTTAATATAAAGCATTAGGTCTGGCCGAGTCTTTTACCTTCATGATCAGGGTCGAACTTGTATTTTGCTTGGTCGGTCTTTATACTAAAAGAATAAGTCACAACCTACCAGCAAAAGGATAAAGGAGGGAAACCATGCAGAAGGCCGACTATAAGAAACTCATGAAGCTAGCCTCCCTGGCTGGCAAGATTCTCTTAGAATCCAATGCGGAAGAATACCGGGTGGAAGACACCACCTACCGCCTGCTCGCCTCTAGTGGCCTAGATAGCCCGGCCTCCTATTCCAATACGACAGGCCTCTTCCTCTCCTTGACGGATACCAGCCAGACCGACTGGCACTTCTCCAATATGGTTCGCATCACCCACCGGGCTTCCAATATCCAAGCCATTGCCTCGGTTAATGAAGTCTCCCGCCTCTATCTAGCTGGCCAATTGACCCTTGATCAGGCCTATGACCAACTGAAGGCCATCCCCAAGGACCGCTACCAAGGGACTGTCTCCTTCACCAATATCCTCCTGACGGTGGCGGTGGCCCTCCTATTTGGGGCCAACTTCATGGACCTGGGCCTCTTGTTGGTGATCGGCTTGGCCATTGCCTACCTGGACCAGGTCAAGCAGCGGGTCTACTTCACCCCCTTCTCCTATCCCCTCTTAGTCATGACCCTGGCCACCAGCCTGGTTTTGACCCTGGATGGTCTCTTCCCCTATTACTTCCACCATAACTTAGTCTTGGCTGCCATCCTGATCCCCTTCTATCCCGGGACTTCTATCACCAATGCCATGCGGGACTTCTTGCGCGGTGACAACCTGGCCGGCATTACCAAGGCCTTGGATGCCTTAATGGTGGTCTTAGCCATTGCGATCGGAATCAGCATCGGCATTCTGATTACCCGGACGGGCTTTAACCTCTTCGCCTAACCCCTCCTGACATTAAAAAACCAGGACCTTTCAATCGTCTTGCCGAAGACTTTAAGTAAAAACAACCCATCCAGTCATCAAAGTAAAAACACCCAATTCTTGGTTACAGAGCTAGGCCCTCTAGGTAAGACATTGGGTGTTTTTTTTCTGTTTTTATGAGGTTAATTTTGGGTCAAATGAAAGGGACTTGTTGCTGTCAGTTCTTCAGGCTGGATCCCAGCTTTAACAAGACCCCATCGGACCAGCTCGGCCTCGCCTAGGCTAAGGATAGAGTAAGTAGTAAGCGATCGCCAACAAGGCCAAGTGGATGGGATAGATCCAATAATGAAAGGCTTGATTGAGTCGACCCCGCTGGCCATTGTACCAATAGACCATGGGAGCAGCCAGGAAGACGGTCGGCATGGAAAGTTCAAATAAGAAGCCAACCACGACCCCCAAGGCCGAATAGAGCCGGTTAGGATGGCAGAGATAGATAATCCCCGCTGCCAGGATCCCATACCAACCATAATCCAAGTAGGCCCATTCAGCCAGGATAGCTAGTAAGGCAATGGCCGAGACTTGCAGGATAAAATAGTCTTGCCACCGGTCCAAGAGGATAAAGAGGACTAAGGCCAAGAAGAGTTCAAAGAAGATATTCTGGTGGCTGAGGTCCCACCAAGTGTGGTTGAAGGCCAGGTCAAAAGGAATTTCCGAAACGAGAGCCAGGGCCCCCAACCGCATCAGATACCGCTTGAGATTGTGGGTATGATGATAGCCTTCCACTAATAAGAACAAGTAAATGGGAAAGGCTAGCCGACCAATCGACCGCATGATGGTGTAGACCATAATCCAATCAATACCAGGTGGCAGCCGCGGATCCTGGTTGTAGATCATGGTCAAGAGGAGCGAGGCTGCCACATGGTCAATAATCATGGTTGTCAAAGCAATCCGCTTCAAATTGGCAGCCGTCCAAAAACTTCTAAAAGGGGTGAGGGTTGGACTTAAGGGTTGATTCATCCATTTACTCCTTGGTCTGACAAACAAATGGGACTATCGGGTTTAAAAAAGCCTAAATGTCATCAGACATTTAGGTCAAATTGGGCAAGCTTACCGAATAGCCGGTAAAATCCTGCCCTTGATCAGATCGTCAGCCCTCCTAGATTCCTCCAAATGGATTCGGGGGCTGGCCTGATCCGCTAGGATTATTTGAAAATATTCTTTAAGATATTTCCCAATAGGCCGCCTTGGGAGTTCTTATGATTAGCTTGATTTTGAGGGTTAGACCCTTGATTCAAGCCCTCCAAGAGGGAATCCAACGGACCACCATGACCTAGAGATTCTTGACCATGTTGACGCAGAGAATCATTCATCCGATCAATTGTAGACTGGGTTTCTCTTTGGACGCCCTCGCGGTCTAGGTTTTGATTAGATTTGCGTTCAGCAAGATACTTTAAGATCAAGGGGGCAATCACCACTAAGGCCCGCTTAACTGCTGCTGGCGTTAAGCCCAAGGTATTGGCTATTCGTTCAATCAGGGTATCCTTGTCCTGGAAGACATGGCCTAAGATCTTGTCGCCGTCTTCAGTATCGACTTGTCGGGTCAATTCATCAAAGGACTGGTAGTTGTTTACATCCTCGTGTTGCTTCAAGGCATTGTTGAAGGATTCTAGGCCTTCTTGCGATTGGTTGTTGCGGTTAATCTGTGAAAGGATCAAAGGCAAGCCCATAGTAGCAATCTTGCCAAAGTCAGCGCGATCAAGGCCGGCCTTGTCTGCTAAGTTACCGGTCGCTTCTTGGTTATCATTCAGTAATAAATCAAGTGGGTTGAATTGGTCAAATAATCCCATGATGTCATCTCCTTTTGTTTAATATGATAAGTATAGTTTAATTAAGATCTTTATAGAGGTCAATTATCTTGCCTTAGGGCCCAGGTTCAACCAGCTTGCACTTGGCTTGGGCCCCTTTCTTTTGTCTTGATAGACCCGATAATTACTCGTGAGTCCGGTAATAGGTCAACACTTCCTCAGACAGGTCACTTGGTAACAAGGACTGGATGATGGCTTCATCTTGGAGACCGGATAATTCCTTGAGGTTCATGTATTGTTTTAACAACATATTCTCGCTCATTCCCGCCAAGGTCTGGAGAATCAGCTTCATAGGGCCTGTCACCTTATTGTCCAGGTAGAAATCCATTAAGTAGGCATAAGCGGAATCCTGCTGTAAATCAGGTTGTTTGGCTAACTGACGGCCGATGATGTTGATCATTTCCTTGAAATGGGTTAGGATCTCGATCCGGGTCGTCTCTTTATTCCAAAGCGGAGTCACTGGTTCATCAATAGCCTTGAGAGCTGCCTCATGGGTTGGGTATAATTTCAATTCTTTATCGACCCTGTGGCGCAATAAGGGGTCCCGGTATTCACCAGTCGCTTGACTCGACTCATGCTGGCTTGCATCGGCCTCATGGACTGGACCTGTTGGTTGACTCGACTCATGCTGGCTTGGACCGGCCTCATGGGCTGGTCCTGCTGGTTGACTCGCTACTACGGGATCAAATGCGGGTTCGGTCTCACCTGATAGAACCCCCGCTTCATCGATCGGGGTTGTTGCTTGGTAAAGACTTTGTCGGTCAGCTGGCTGGTCGGACTCTGGTCGACTCATAGCCTCCCTTTGGTCCCTATCAGTCCCTTGTGAAGTCAATGGCTCTTGCGTTCTCCTATCATTCCTTACATAAGTCCGATCAGAAGCCTGGGAAGGATTATGAGGGCGGTCATAGTCTGCGTCTTGGTCGCCTTGGTCAGGGTAATAAGGACTTTCCACCACATCAATGTAGTCCTCAAAGCCATAGTCCCAGTCCTCTTCATCCTCTTCGATAGCTGCAGATTGCCAACCAGTTTCTTCACTGGCTAAGGCTTCCCCTGCCCGGTCTTTGGCATTGGTCATAGACATGACAAAATAAATTAAGGATTGTAGAACAAAGAATAAGAACCAGAAGAAGAGATAATACCAATCCTTGTTAAAGGCTAAATAGACAAAGCCTCCCGTTACCAGTAGGATCAGGAAGAATTTGCGGTCGTGTCGCATGTACAAACGGTGGTAGCCCAGTACGCCCGTCAGCAGGCACAAGATTCCAGCAAAGAATGGGCTCTTATCCTGTT
The DNA here is from genome assembly GCF_000245795.1 of Facklamia languida CCUG 37842. GTDB lineage: Bacteria > Bacillota > Bacilli > Lactobacillales > Aerococcaceae > Facklamia > Facklamia languida. The sequence goes on from NZ_JH601133.1 coordinate 1,688,847, forward strand.
CCCAGAATTCCTCGGCTGGAATGTAGAAGAAGTTCAGTAGCTTACGCATGATCATTGCTCCTTTATCAATCGTTAGTCTAAGCTATTATACCAATAAAGGCTTGTTAAATCTATGACCAGAACCCATCTCGCTTAATAATTCTGTCAAATGTCAGTGATCGATAAAAGGATAAAATATTTATCTAAGGTTAATAAGCATGAAAAAATAAAAAGAGAGAGAATCGTCAATAAGGCAGGTCCATCTACTTAATCATAGGGGACCGGTCTTCAAGGCTTTGATTTTTCAAGTTAGCCTACTAGGATTAAGGGAGACAAAAAATAAATAATTAAAAGGCATGATTACCGTCAATAAGGCAGGTCCACTGCTTAATCATAGGGGACCGCCCTTCAAAGCTTTCGCTTTTCCGGGCTCGATCCACTAGGCAATGCCTAAACGGTAAACCGTAAGGCATTTCACGCTACGTGGATCGTCCTTCTTTCTATGATTAAGCAGTAAGACCTGCCTTTTATTGACTGATTATCTTTTTTATATTCATGACTTGTAAATTCATCCAGTTGCCGAAATAATAAAAATAAAGACTGCCAATATAATTGCTAGATCTTTATTTGGTCAAATTTAACCATTTTAGGTTACTAATATAATCCTTCCATTCAAAGATAATGGGTAAAGTGTAATTTTTAATGGTGACTAATAGATGTTCACATCAAGAATGAAATTAAAAATAAAGGGGTACATCAATAACGGATTTTTCCCTAAAAAGAAGCAATAGGACCCTGCTTATCAATCGTAGTTAGTCTTAAGATGTATTCACGATTATCAACTATGACTGACAATAAAAAAAATACACTAGTGATTCTAGTATTCAATAAATCTTCTGCGTTTATTATGAATAAATAGGTAGGCTATCCTTCCCGTGTTTGACAATTCAGCTATCCTATTAACCTCTATAAACGAAGTTTTCTTTAATATTTGCTTGGCTTCTTTTAAAGTTGATTTTACTCCTTCTTTTTTAAATCAAAGGACAGGTTTGCTAGGGAAATTGTTAATAAAGATCTTACTACTTTATTGGCAATATCCTATCAAATCAGTTCTTATTTTGCTTACTGAATTATATTTAAAAATCCTAAATAAATCAAGGCAAAACCTCCGTCAATAAAAGACAGGTTCCATGCTTAATCATAGGAAGGAGGACGATCCACGCAGCTTGCAATGCCTTACGGTTTACCGTTTAGGCATTGCCTAGTGGATCGAGCCCGTAAAAGCGCAAGCTTTGAAGGGTGGTCCCCTATGATAAGCATTGAAACCTGTCTTATTGACGGTATCTTTCTATTTAATACTTTTATTCTTTATCTTCTCTTAATTCTAGTAAACCAGCCAGAAGACCGAGAGCTTTGAAGGGCGGTCCCCTATGATAAGCATTAAAACCTGTCTTATTGACGGTTATCTTATCTTTTATATTAGTTTTTAATCATTTAATTCGAGCAGGATAGCCTAGTCCAAGAAATCCTTCAACTGCTTAGACCGGCTAGGATGGCGGAGCTTGCGGAGGGCCTTGGCTTCAATCTGCCGGATCCGCTCACGAGTCACACCGAAGACCTTGCCGACTTGTTCCAGGGTCCGAATATTGCCATCATCTAGGCCAAAGCGCAAGCGCAGAACATTCTCTTCCCGGTCCGTTAAGGTGTCTAAAACATCTTCTAACTGCTCGCGCAAGAGGGCTGAAGCGGTAAAGTCTTCGGGACTCAAAGCCCCATCATCCTCAATAAAGTCACCCAGGTGGGAATCATCCTCTTCACCAATCGGTGTCTCAAGAGAGACCGGCTCTTGGGCAATCTTCAAAATGTCGCGGACCTTCTCGGTTGGCAGGTCCATTTCCGCACCAATCTCTTCAGGAGTGGGTTCGCGCCCTAGGTCTTGCAGGAGTTGACGTTGAACACGGACTAACTTGTTAATGGTCTCAACCATGTGGACCGGAATCCGGATGGTACGAGCTTGGTCAGCAATCGCCCGGGTGATGGCTTGGCGAATCCACCAAGTGGCATAGGTCGAGAACTTGAAGCCCTTGGTGTGGTCAAACTTCTCAACGGCCTTCATCAAGCCCATGTTCCCTTCTTGGATAAGGTCTAAGAAGGACATACCGCGGCCGACATACCGTTTGGCAATCGAGACCACCAAGCGTAAGTTGGCTTCAGCCAACTCTTGCTTAGCCAATTCATCCCCTTCCAGGATGCGTTTGGCCAGTTCAATCTCTTCATCGGCTGTCAGGAGGTCGACCCGACCGATTTCCTTGAGGTACATGCGGACTGGATCGGCTACCTTAATCTTAGAAGCCGCTGCCCGCTGGGAGGCAGTCATGGTCTCTTCAGCCTGTGCTGCTTCCGCCCGGACCATCTGTTGCTTGGTCGGTCCCCCATCGTCGCCGACAACCGCAATTCCCTTGTCTTCAATGGTTTGGATCAACTGATCGATACCGTCCGCATCCAGACTATAGGGGGCTGCAATCTGTTTGGTTAATTCATCATAATGAATACTGCCAGCCGCCTTCTTCTCGATTAATAACTGGTCCACCGCCTCTTCCAAGGACAGTTTGATTTCATTTTTTTCTTCTTGTTGCTTCTTCTCTTCTGCCATTCGATCGACCTCCTATTTTTTGACCTTGAGCTGGCGTTCCAAGTTCATTATCCGCTGGATCAAGTCTTGGACCTGATCCTGGTTCTGCTGGGCCATCTCCTTCTTTAATCGTTCCTTGAGTTCCTTAATTTCCTGTTCACTAAAGGCCTGGCGGATCATCTGCTGACAATCTTGCATTATCTGCACATCATAGGCCATGGGTTGATAATCCCACATGACAGTTGTTAAGACTTGATTGACTTGTGTATCGGCTATATTACCGACAATTCCTGTCAAAGGCAAGGCATGCCCTTGATAATAATAATCAGCTAACTGGCTAAAAGCTGCCTGGCTAAACTCATGATAGAGCACGGGTAGTTCCTGTAAGGACTGAATATACTGCCAGGCATCGGCTTGAAACATCAACTGCCCCAACCATAATTTCTCGCTCTGATAGGCCTTGTGTGACCGGATCGGTAAGCCCGTTACCTGGGCAGGAGAAGGAGCGACCACTGGTTGGTCTGACCGGGCAGGCATCCGGCTGGGGGCTTGATCACTCAAGCGGACCAGCCGTTCCTTTAAAAGAGCTTCCTCCAGGTCAAATTCCTTGGCTAATTCAGCTAAATAGAGCTGGTTTTCAATGGGAGACCCCTTCTGATTCAGTAAAAGCAGGAGTTGGTCAATATATTCAGACTTCTGCTTGGGATCTTCCAACCGGTATTGGGACTTGAGATAGTCCTTCTTAAAGTTAAAAAGTGTCTGGGCCTGGTCCAGTAACTGGCGAAAACTCGCTGCCCCCTTGGTCCGTAACCATTCATCTGGGTCCTTCTGCTGAGGGACTGCAATCGACTTAAACTGGGTTCTTGGAAACTGGCGGGCTAAATCAAAGGCCCGGTTACTAGCTTCACGCCCTGGTTCATCCCCATCAAAGACCCAGACAACCTCCCCTGCCAACTTGGTCAAATAGGCCAAGTGGGCTTGGGTGAGACTGGTCCCCATAGTGGCCACAACATTCTCAAAGCCAGCTTGGTAAAGAGCGATCACATCCATATAACCTTCACAGACCAATGCCTGGTTGGTCTTGCGGATGGCAGACCGGGCCAGGTCTAAATTATAAAGCAAGCCTCCCTTATGAAAGATGGCTGTTTCGGGCGAATTGACATACTTACCAGACCGCTGGTCATTGGACTTGAAGATCCGACCCGAGAAGGCGATCACCTTGCCTGACTGCGACTTGAGGGGGAAGATAATCCGCCCCCGAAAGCGGTCGACCAGCTGGGAAGAGCCTTCACTCTGGTAAAAGATCCCCGACCGAATCAAGTCTTCCTGGGAGAAGTCTTCGCCTTCCAGATAAGCCAAGACCAAGTTTGACTGGTCGGGCGCATAGCCCAAGCCGAAGGTATCAGTGGTCTCGGCTTGAACCTGCCGGTCCAGCAGGTAATCCAAGGCTTCCTGACCATTCGTTGTCCCCGTTAAATAATAATGGTAAAATTCCGCCACCTTTTGGTGGATTTGGTAGAGGACACGGTCCTGGTGGGCTAATTCCTGGTCGGCCCCAGAGCTAGGAAGGTTGGGCAAGGCATAATCCGCAAATTCTGCCACCTTCATCACGGCTTCTGGAAAGGACACCTGGTCAATCTCTTGGATAAAGCCGAAGACATTGCCGCCCCGACCGCAGGAGAAGCACTTATAGATCTGTTTTTGGCTGTGAATTGAGAAGGAAGGATTGCGGTCTTCGTGAAAAGGACAAGAAGCCACATAATTCTGGCCCCGCTTGGTCAATTGCACATATTGGCCAACGACCTCTTCAATCCTTACCTGTTGGCGCAAGTCATCAATGACTTCATTGGGAATCTTCATACCCATCTCTCCTATTCTCACCATCTCATCTGACCCGCTTGGTTAGGGGCTGCCATTAAGAATCTATTCGAATTCCGACCAAGCCCACACCGGCCTCGCCGCCCTATCAAGCGAGGCCTTGTTCAGCTTGCTTAGGCCTCTACCAGGCTTTGGATCATGTCCCAGATGTCAGCTTGCCCTTCACCGGTCTCAGCCGAGAAGGGAAAGAGGGCATCAGTCGTGGGTAGGTCCAAGACCTGCTTGTAGAGTTTCAATTGCTTGGCCCGCTGGCTCTTCTTAACCTTGTCCAACTTGGTCAAGCAGATCGCAAAGGGCAGGTCAAGACCTTCCGCAAAGTGGTACATGGCTTGGTCCAATTCCGTCGGTGCATGCCGCATATCCATCAAGAGAATCAAGAGCACCAACTGGTCCCGCTGACTTAAGAAGCGTTCATTCATGGCCTGCCACTTCTGCCGGTCGGACTTGGAGACCCGGGCATAACCATAACCCGGCACATCCACAATCCGAAAAGCCTGGTTAATCTCATAGAAATTTAAGGTCCGGGTCTTACCCGGCTGACTGGAAGTCCGAGCTAAGCCCTTCCGGTTGACCAAGCGGTTAATAAAGCTGGACTTGCCGACATTGGATCGACCGGCCAGGGCGATCTCTGGCAAGTCATCCTGGGGATATTGGCGGTCGTTAACCGCTGTTCGCACTAATTCAGCTTCTTTAATGATCATCGGCTCGCCCCTCTTTCTTAAGAAATCTTGCGATTCTTAGCATTATAATATTCTGGTTTGGATCGGCCTTCAACTAAGTCCTTGGTAATCACAATCCGCTTAACATCCTCACGCTGGGGAACTTCAAACATAATATCCAACATGACTTGTTCGATAATCGAGCGTAGACCCCGGGCCCCCGTTTCACGGGCAATGGCCTTTTGGGCAATCGCAGCCAAGGCCTCTTGGTCAAATTCTAAGTCCACCTCTTCCATGGCCAAGAGCCGCTTATACTGCTTAACAAGCGCATTCTTAGGCTGGGTCAGGATCTTGATCAAGTCCTCTTCGGTTAAAGAATTGAGGACCGTCAAGATGGGCAGGCGGCCAATAAATTCTGGAATTAAGCCGAATTTGAGTAAGTCCTCTGGTTCCGCTTCTTGCATAATATTCAACTGGTCAGGAGCCTGCTTGGAATTACTTCCAAATCCAATCACCTTGGCGCCTAACCGCTCCTTGATCATGGTCTCAAGGCCCGCAAAGGCTCCCCCGACGATAAAGAGAATCTGACTGGTATCCATCTTAATATAGTCTTGGCTGGGGTGCTTGCGGCCACCCTTGGGTGGAATATTGGCTTCTGTTCCTTCCAAGATCTTCAAGAGGGCCTGTTGGACCCCTTCACCTGAGACGTCACGGGTAATGGAAACATTCTCTGCCTTGCGGGCAATCTTGTCAATCTCATCAACATAGATGATCCCCTTCTCAGCCCGTTCGATATCATAATCAGCCGCTTGAACCAGCTTCAAGAGGATATTCTCAACATCTTCCCCCACATAGCCGGCCTCGGTCAAAGTCGTCGCATCCGCAATCGCAAAGGGCACATTGATAATCTTGGCCAAACTCTGAGCCAAATAGGTCTTACCCGACCCCGTCGGCCCAATAATACAGATGTTGGATTTCTGCAGGTCGACTTCTTCCTCATCCATCTCATCCGGTAGGTAATTGATCCGCTTATAATGGTTATAGACTGCTACCGATAGGGCCTTCTTAGCCTCTTCTTGACCGATGACGTATTCATTCAACCGGTCCATAATTTCTTGTGGCTTCAACATATTGATCGCGGCATCTTGGGCCTCAAACCGCATCTCTTCATCAATGATCGACATACACAAGTCGACGCACTCATCACAGATATAGACGTCCGGTCCGGCAATAATCTTATTGACTTCATCTTGAGACTTGCCACAAAAAGAGCAGAAAAATTCATTTTTATTACTTGTCTTTGCCATACTGCCTCCTTAAGATTCCAACAAATTGACTCAAGGTCATTCATGCTAAAAAGGGATGCAAGTGACCCCTTCTGTGTCTAAACGTTGCAATCCCTTTTCTAAATTTACTTGTTAATAATTATCTTATTTTTCTTCTGCTGAGTCAACAATTAAGCTCATGGCCTTCTTCAACTTGATGTCAGAGACTAACATGTCTTCAGTGACGTATTGACGGACTTGGTTAGCATCCATACCATATTGACCAGCTAAGGCTTCTACTTCTGCTTGGATTTCATCTTCGCTGACTTCAATGACTTCTTCTTTGACAATCGCTTCAAGGACAAGGTTAGTCTTAGTTCTCAATTCGCTCTCTTCCGCAAATTGTTTGTGGAGGTCCTCCCGGCTAGTTCCGGATAATTGGTAGTACATGTCTTCGTTGATTCCTTGACGCTTCATATTGTTTAAGAAGTGGTCCATTTGACGTTGAACTTCATCATCCACCATGGCTTGTGGTAATTCAACCACTTCCGCATTCTCAACCGCTTGACGAAGAGCCAGGTCTTCAACCGCTTCTTTAGCGGCTGCTTCCATGGTCTCTTCCAATTGAACGCGGACTTTATTCTTGTATTCTTCAAGAGACTCGACTTCGTCATCCGCATCCTTGGCGAACTCATCGTCTAATTCAGGTAATTCCTTAGCCTTCACTTCATGAACGGTTACCTTGAAAGTCGCATCTTGACCAGCCAATTCTTCCGCTTGGTAATTCTCTGGGAAGGTCACATTGACATCGAGAGATTGACCAGGTTCTGCCCCAATTAATTGGTCTTCAAAGCCTGGAATGAAGCTATTTGAACCGAGTTCTAATGAATGGTTCTCGCCCTTACCACCGTCAAAGGCTTGGCCATCTTTGAAGCCTTCAAAGTCGATCACGACTGTATCGCCCTTAGCAGCTGCAGCTTCTTTGACCACTAGTTCAGCTAATTCTTGGCGTTTAGCTTCAATCTTAGCTTCAACCGCTTCATCGGTTACAGTCCGGTCTTGCTTCTCAACCGTTAAGCCCTTGTAGTTACCTAATTTGACTTCTGGCTTCAAGGTCACTTTAGCGGTTAAGACCCAAGGTTGACCCTTTTCCATGGATTCAATATCAATTTGAGGTTGAGCGACGACTTCTAGCCCTTCTTCATCAACTGCCTTTTGGTAAGCACTTGGTAAGGTTATGTTCAAGGCCTCTTCATAAAGTGATGCTTCTCCATAGACATTGTTGAAGATTTGACGCGGAACTTTCCCCTTACGGAAGCCAGGAACACTGATGTTCTTACGGACTTTCTTATAGGCGATGTCTAAAGCTGTATTAACTTCCTCTACAGGAATTTCAAAAGTAAGTGTGCCTTCATTTACTGAAGTTTTTTCAAATTTAGTCATAACTATCTTTCCTCCAAGACTAGAATTATTACATACCTTTACATTTTAGCGAAAGTATCACTATTTGTAAACCAGATTTCATTTTTAGCCCTAAATTCTTTCAATGGTATGGGATCAAGTGGTGAAAAAAATAAAGAAAGGCAAGATACCGTCAATAAGGCTGGCCCCTCTACTTAATCATAGGGGACCGCCTTCCAAATCCTTGCTTTTCCAGGCTCGATCCACTAGGCAATGCCTAGACGGTAAGACCGTAAGGCATTGCACGCTGCGTGGATCGTCCTTCTTCCTAAGATTAAGTCTTGGAGCCTGCCTTTTATTGACTGATTCATGTTTTATCTATTTAAGTTAAGGCTTTCATTCCTCTATCTTAAACCGAACTCCTTATAAAATTTGTGATTAAATAAAAGGATAATTTCACAATCATTAAACATCTATTTTAAGGAAAGTTCAGCAAGTGTTCTTTCAGACTATCATAAGATTGTTATAATATAGACCCAATATACAGTGAAACAATAGGAATAAGTTTCTTTCTATTATTTGATTAGCACACTGAATTAATCTGACTTCAGAGTCTTTATGTCTATATATAGGGTTGATGGAAGCATTATTCTTTCATCAACCCTAAAAAATCGGGTGACGCATAAATGCATCACCCGCAAAACTTTCGTTTTCAATTCGTGTAAGTATCATAATCCTATTACTGTAAAATATCAATAGCCTCTATGTAAAAATCTTACATTTGGTTCAAGTCTGGAGATTATGACAAGACTATAAAAGATAAGAGATTCCGATATTTTTTTCTCACCTCAAAAAATAAATCTTAGAATCAATTGGTATGCCAAACTTAGTCAAGTGTTCTTTTACTTTTATATTTTATAAAACTTCAGAGCTTGATGTAAATCGATCAAAACTAGTTTTCTTGTTTAATAGCTTAGTTTAATTTTAAGAAAGACCTTTGATCTCTACCTATCCCACTATTTTTTTAGGTTTAAATTGATTGGCAAAATTGTTTTTTACTATCAAATAAAGATCCTATAATTTAATTAGCAATTCTTTATTATATCAGTCCCTATTTTACTAACTGGATTAATTTAGAAAGCCTTAAATAAATAAAAACATGAATCCGTCAATAAAAGGCAGGGTTCAGTGCTTAATCATAGGAAAGAGGACGATCCACGCAGCTTGCAATGCCTTACGGTTTACCGTCTAGGCAATGCCTAGTGGATCGAGCCTGGAAAAGCAAAGCTTTGGAAGGCGGTCCCCTATGATTAAGCAGTGGAACCTGACTTATTGACGTTATCTTTTCTTTTTAACTTTTTTGTATCCCTTATGATTTTAACCATTCGCTACAGGCTGGTTTAATCTTCCACCCCCCTCCCCCTTTTATATTCAGAAGATGGAAATAAAAAAAGCAGGCGGAGTGAATGGAAAATCACAGGAAAAAGGAAGGGCCACGTAGCGTGCAATGCCTTGCGGTTTACCGTCTAGGCATTGCCTAGTGGGACTAGCCCGGAAAAGCGAAAGCTTTGAAGGGCGGTCCCCTGTGATCTTATCCATTCACTAAAGCCTGATTTTATAAATTTATATCATAATAGTCTTAACGCACAAACTATCAGGATTACAACCCGATTATTACTCTCAGCCTTTAATTAATAAGCAAGAATATAAGTTAATGCTACCCCTCTCCTTTTTATATTCAGAAGATGGAAATAAAAAAGCAGGCGGAGTGAATGGAAAATCACAGGAAAAAGGAAGGCCCACGCAGCTTGCAATGCCTAGACGGTAAACCGTAAGGCATTGCCTAGTGGGACTAGCCCGGAAAAGCGAAAGCTTTGAAGGGCGGTCCCCAGTGATTTGATCCATTCACTGCAGCTTGCTTTAATTTTCCTCACTCCTCTTTTTCACTCACATAATTGCATTCTTACCAATATATTCTCACAATCTTCAACTTCATTTGGTAACTTATATCTAATCAGCCCTTTACTCACGATTGATTTAATCAAGCCTTTCACGCATAATAATAGGTAGAACTAAATGGAGTGAAGACTGAAGATGACAATCACGCCCAAGTCATTCTGGCTGATCACAATGCGAAAGGAGGTCTTGACATGATCCGCTATCCCATGGGGCAAAACCCCCACCGCCAGCCCGGCATCAAGGCCTTAAGAACCAGCCAGACTCAATATGGCAGCCGGGGCATGTCCTTAGAAGAACGAATTAACCAGAGTAACCAATATTACCTGGCCAACCAACTGGCCGTCATCCATAAGAAACCGACCCCCATTCAAGTCGTCAAGGTGGACTATCCAAAGCGATCAGCGGCCCGCATTACAGAAGCCTACTACCGGCAAGCCTCGACCACCGATTATAATGGGGTCTACCAGGGCCACTATCTCGATTTTGAGGCCAAGGAGACACAGAACAAGCAGTCTTTTCCCTTGTCCAACCTGAAGGACCACCAGGTCCAGCATATGAAAGCCTGTCATGACCAAGGGGGCCTAGTCTTCTTGTTGGTCTCCTTCAAGAAGTTGGACCAGGTCTACCTCCTCTCCTACCCTGCCTTGGCAGCCTATCTCAAGGCCAATGCCAAGCAGTCCATCCCGGTCTCTTACTTTGACCAAGCGGCCTACCGCTGCCCAACTGGGGCCCTTCCCATGATCGATTACCTGCAGGCGGTCGACCAGTTCTTGGCCGAGTTGGACTAAGGAAAGGTCCAGACCGTTCAAGTCTTTTGACCGGTGTGGATCCTTTTAGTCGGAGCCTCTTTTGCTAAGCTGTTTGATTTCTAGTCAGGTAACTAGCTGAGGCAAGTGGAAGGAGAACCCCACCTATTTTTTAATAACAAATTATTCGGCGAGTCGTCTTCTGGCTTGCCCACCACCAAGTGCGTCCTGAACAAGACGCCTGATTCAAGAAGCGAGGGAATGCAATGGCAACAGGAAGCCGTGTCGAACGCAAGAAATATCAAAAGAAACACCGTCAACGTCAACCGCGCAAGAAGTCCAGCTGGGTCAAGAAAACCCTGATGGTCATAGTCGCCCTGGTTGTGATCGGCCTGATTACTGGGGGCGGACTCTTCACCTATTACGCCCTATCCGCGCCTAAGATTAGCCAAGAAGACCTACAAGGTCAGGTCGCCTCTAAGATCTATGACCGGGATGGCCAGCTCATCAAGTCCCTAGGCGGGCAAAACCGTGACCGGATGAAGGAAGAGGAGATCCCACCTGTCCTCAAGGATGCTGTCCTGGCAATTGAAGACAACCGTTTCTACCACCACCATGGGGTCGACTTTATCCGGATTATGGGGGCCCTGGTGGCCAACCTGAAGGCCGGCAGCATTCAACAAGGGGGGTCCACCATTACCCAACAGTTAGTCAAGCTGTCCGTCTTCTCCACCAAGTTCGAAGACCAGACCCTGGAGCGGAAGGCTCAGGAAGCCTGGTTGGCCATCCAGATGGAGAAGAAGCTATCCAAAGACCAGATCTTAACCTACTACCTCAACAAGCTCTTCTATTCCAATAATGTCTATGGGGCCAAGACCGCAGCCAAGGTCTTCTTTGGTAAGGATCTGGCGGACATCACCCTGGCAGAGGCTGCCCTCTTAGCCGGCATTCCACAAGCACCCACCCAGTATGATCCCTATGCCTTTCCCGACCAAGCCAAAAAGCGGCGGGACTTGGTGCTCCAGGTCATGCTGGACCGGCAAGTGATCTCCCAGTCAGCCTACCAAGAAGCGATCAACACCCCGCTTGAATCCTCACTTCAACCTTTGGATGATCAGACCTTGACCGACCAGGATGTGATGATCGACGCTTATCTGGATGTGGTGGCCCAAGAGGTGCAAGACAAGATGAACCTCAATATCTATACAGATGGATTGGAGGTCTATACCAATCTCGACCTGGACATGCAAGACCATCTTTACAAGACGGTTCATAATCAATTCTCCGATATTTTCCCAAATGATGACATGCAGACAGCCGTCTCCATCGTCGATGTGGATACGGGTCAACTCTACGCCGTCATTGGCGGTCGCAACCAGAAGGTGGCCATGGGCTTGAACCGGGCAGCCACCTTGAACCGGAGTGTCGGTTCGACCATTAAGCCCCTATCCGCCTATGGACCGGCTATTGAATACCTCAACTACTCCACAGGGCAATATGTCGTGGATGAACCCTATACCTATTCTTCTGGTAGCGACCTCTATAACTATGATATGGACTACAAGGGCAATCAGACCATGCGGGAAGCCCTGGTCGGGTCTCGGAATATTCCGGCCTTGAAGATGCTGCAAAAGGTTGGCTTAGACCAAGCCTACTCCTTCCTACAGAAGATGGACATCAACATCCGCAATAATAACCAGCGGGAATTAGTCGAAGCCAACGCCATTGGCGGTGAGATCTCACCGATCCAACTCTCTGCTGCTTATGCAGCCATCAGCAACTATGGCGTTTACCATCAACCCTATACCGTCAACAAGGTGATTACCCAGGCTGGGACCGAGCAGACCTTTGAATCGCAAGGCCGGCAAGCCATGAAGGATTCAACCGCTTATATGCTGATTGACATGCTCAAGGGGGTCCCCGGTAACTTTGCGACCGGTGTCAATGTTCCTGGCGTCTACCAGGCAGGTAAGACCGGAACGACCAATTATACCGATGACCAGAAGGCCCAAGCGGGCATTGACCCCTCCGTCTACGCTGCGCCCGATGCTTGGTATGCGGGGATCTCTCCTCAATTTGCGATCGCCACCTGGGTCGGCTATGACAACCCGCTCGAACCCGGCCACTATATTTCCGCTCAGGAAACCACTATCCCGCAAGAGGTCTACAGTGAAATGATGACCTATATCATGCAGAACCTGCCCAACACCGACTGGGTGCAACCGGATTCGGTTGACCGAGTGGAGATCGAGAAGTATACGGATCCGATCATGAAGCCAAGTCCTGCGACTCCAAGTCACTACCGGTCAATGGAACTCTTCATCAAGGGAACTGATCCTAAGCAAGTCTCACAAAACTTCCGCATCATCAACCCACCGACTGGCTTTACAGCCGACTACAATGAAGAGACCCAGGAGATTGAAGCCAAATGGGATCCGATCCAAGGGCCAGGCGTCTTTGAATTAAGCCTCAACGGTCAAGTTGTCTACTCGGGTACCGAGACTGAATTTAAGGTCCCTGCACCGGCTCCCGGCCAATATGAATTGGGCCTAAGGATCCTTGAAGGATCACTCGCTTCCGATACCCTTATTATCAACTTCGACTTAACCGTCGAAAGTGAAACCAGCGAAGAAACGACCATCGATGAAACTGGCCAACCAGAGGACCTGCCGACGACGGTTCTGCCTCCCGAAGACCACCAATGGCAGCCGATGGAACCAAACGTCTCCACCACCGGTTTCTAACCATTTGGGGCCCCTTCCCAGACGGGACGCCCCTTCAAGTATCCCATCCCAAACAACAAAAACCCCTCAAGGACCTAGTCTTAAAGGACAGTCCTTGAGGGGATTTTACTTGTATTGAATTAACGGTTGTCCCATTTAATCATGGGAATGTTGATGGTTGGTGCGGAATCAGTCTTCTCTGCGACTTGACTAGACCCCGATTGACTGGTCCGGCCGAAATTCCGGATGGCCACTTGGGCCTCCTCCCGAGTCTCGATATTATCGGCCCGCCAATTAGCCAGGATCCGCTCAATATATCGAAAGCTATAAGCTTGACGAACAATGGCTTCCCGTAGGGCCAATTGAATCAATTCAACCGGATAGTGATCCACATTCAGCCACTGGTTGAGGGTCTCCAATTCCACACTTGATAAGACCCGACCAAAGTCCGTCTCAAACTTTTGGATCAACTGCCGAATGGTCTGGTGGACTTTAGTATTTTCAGGGCTAGATCGCTTTTTGAAAGGGGTCCCCTGACCCAGTGCATCCTTGTCTTGCTGACCGGCCTTGGTCTGACCGCGCAGTAAGTCATTCAAGTGGTCGAACAAGGGGCGTAAGGTATAATGGTCGGTCTGCTTGCCTTCCTGGTTGGGAACCAGTTCAATATTCAGGTAATTCTTGTCTAATAAATTATTCAAAGTCGTGTAAAGTCGATCATTGTCCCAACCCAACTGGTTGGCAATCATCAGGACGCCGGAAACAGGTTGGGTCTGGTTAATTTGTTGCAGCAGGTAGACAATGACTACAAATTCATCCGATGTCAGGTGTAACTTATGATAGTGTTGGATGAACACGTTCGGTACCATGGTGTAACCGGCCTTCATCCAATCGTAGACGGTCTCTCCCATCGTTCATCCTCCTTATTCATCTTAGTACAGGCAAAAGGCTGGCACTCTAACCGCCCGTAGCAAAGGTCTGGCCATGGGACCAGCCCAGTCCCCTTTTTATGGGTAAAGGCGGTTCAAGAGTCTTGGGAAGGGGGAAGTCTCCCGGATATGTTCAATTCCCGTAATCCAAGCGACAGCCCGTTCCAAGCCTAAGCCAAAGCCGGAATGAGGAACGGAGCCATATTGACGGAGGTCGAGATACCAAGCATAGACTTCAGGATCGAGCTGATAGGACTTGATATTCTCGCTCAGGGTCTCATAATCATCAATCCGTTGCGATCCGCCGATGATCTCACCATACCCTTCAGGGGCAATCATGTCCGCACACAAGACGGTCTCCGGATTGTCAGGATTAACTTTCATATAGAAAGGCTTGATCGCTCTTGGCCAGTTGATAATAAAGACGGGTTGGTCGTTCTGGCTGGCGATGAAGGTCTCATGCGGTGAACCAAAGTCATCCCCCCACTGGATATCTTCAAAACCATTATCTTGCAGCAACTGAACCGCATCGGAGTATTCAATGCGTGGATAAGGAAGTTGGGTATACTTCTCCAATTGTTGGATGTCACGGCCTAGCGTTTCAAGAGCCAAGCCACAGTGGTCAATCACATTGCGGACCAAATAAGCCACATATTCTTCTTGGACTTGGAGACTGGCTTCATGGTCGGTAAAGGCCATCTCAGGCTCCATCATCCAGAATTCAATCAAGTGACGACGAGTCTTAGACTTCTCTGCCCGGAAGGTAGGGCCAAAGGAGAAGACCTTACCAAAGGCCATGGCTGCCGCTTCCATATAGAGTTGACCAGATTGAGAAAGATAGGCATCCTCATCGAAGTACTTGGTATGGAATAACTCGGTCGTCCCTTCAGGAGCCGAACCGGTTAAGATCGGTGGATCAATCTTCAAGAAACCGCGGTCATTGAAGAACTCATAGGTGGCCCGGATAATTTCATTCCGCACCTGCATGATCGCATGTTGCCGGTTGGACCGTAACCAGAGGTGGCGGTGGTCCATCAAGAAGTCCGTTCCATGGTCCTTGGGGGTAATTGGATAGTCATGACTCTCCCCGATCACTTGAATGTCCTTAACTAGGAGTTCATAGCCCAGGCTTGACCGGTCGTCCGCTTGAACCACACCCTTGACTTGGACAGAGGTCTCTTGGTTGAGCCCCTTGGCCAAGTCGAAGAGGTCTTCCCCCACTTCTTGCTTCAGGACAATTCCTTGAAAATTGACCACGCCGTCACGTAGTTGTAAGAAGGCAATCTTACCTGATGACCGCTTATTGGTCACCCAGGCATTAATGGTGACTTCTTGATTTAAATGATTTGCAGCTTGATCCATGGTGATGGTCGTCATTGCTTGCTTCCTCCTCATGCTTAAATATTTTGAATGGTTTTAATTTTTTTGCCAGTGGTGGCATTCAGGGTGTAATAAGTGATGGTCTGGTCCGGACTGCGCAAGGCAACTTCCCAGGCAGGCTGGTCGGTATACATACCCAGACGGGCTTGGAGGACCTTGTAGCCCTCAAATTCGCCAACTGCCAAGGACTTGGCATCCTTCTCATTAATCAGTTCATCGACCCCATAGTAGAAGGCGTCGCCCCCCTTGCGTTCGATGATCGCATAGTGCCCCTGGTCTTCTTGATCGACAAAGCGCATAGCAAAGTAAGACTGGTCGGTCGTGGTCCAGTAGAAATCCTTCACCTGCTTGACTTGATAGTCCAAGTTCACCAAGGTTAAAGCTTCTTCCTGGGCCCGGGTCAAGCTCGATTGACTCGACATAAAGACCGACAACAAGGCCACCATGGTCAAGATCAAGAGCAAGGTTAAGATGGAAACTGTCCTTCTTTTCAACACTTGTATCCATATCCTTTCTATTTCATAACTTATATTCTAAGTTAAAACCCATGCTGGATTCAAGCTTTTGCCGAATTTCTTTTGAATAATATTTGGTAAAAATCCGCTCATCCAAGAGCCACCACTGGTTGACCTCAAAGTGCTGGTCCAAATAGTCCACTGCCTGGACCCAGTGGTCGATCATCCGGTCCACCATTAAGCGGTCAAAGACCTGGTCGGATCTTAGGTCCAGATAGGCTGCCAGCCCTTGAATCGCTGGCTGACCCAAGGCAGCAAAGGGCAGACGGAGCCAATAGACTTCCACTTCCCCGCCTTCTAACTGGAAGGCCTCACGCAAGATGGACTGCCATTGGAGAATGACCACGCCCCCCGGCCGGTCATTGACCGCCCGCCGAATCTTATTCAGACTGCCCGAAGCATGTTGGGAGAAGACCCGGACCTGACTGTCCGCTTGGAAGACAGCCTTGACGGCTTGATAAAGGGCTAAGGCTTGTTGACGGTTGTTAACCACCAACAAATGGCGGGTTGTCGGTGGAACTTGCTGGGTCCGGTCCTGAATGAGGAGGGCTAATTCTTCCGCCTGTTGACTGACTGCACCCTCCTGGTTGAGGACTGGCACCAGATAGTCTTCTGGCACTTGAAAGTTGATAACCGGCTGGTAGGACGGCAGGGCCCAATAGGCATAGTCTGTCAAGCCGAGGATCGACCGACTGGCCCCCTCCCGGGTAAAGCCCCCCTGACTCACCAATAAGACAGGTGCCGATGAGAAATGGGCAGGATTGGCCTGGTCCAGCTTCATCGGGCGATAGTGCCATGTCAGCTGGTAGTAGTTGCCCTGGACTTCCAGAGCTCGGACAAAATGATACCCAGTCGGGTCTTGCATGGCCTGCAAGAGGTTCTTGGCCTGGTTGATGGCCTGGTTTAAGGCTTGCAGATGACTGACTGCTTGGTCATTCGCCTGGGTTAAATCAGTCGAAGCGAGGAAGGTCTGCACTTGGAGCACTTGGTTTAAGTCTTCCAGTCCTTGGCGCACCAAGCTGTCTTCTCTTGCTAGGTAAAGATCCCGCTTGACCTGGAGGTCGCCCCATTCAAAGGCTTGTTGGAACCGGCCTTCAAGCAGGTTGACCAGGCGGCGGATCCGGACCTTGGCTTGGTGGACCTGGGACAGGATGGACCGAGATTCATAGTAGCCTTGCTGGATATCTTCTTCCACTTGCTGCAAAATCATTAAAACTTGGCTCAAGGACAGGCTTTGGCCCATTTGGACTTGGACCTGGTCCTGGTAGGCTTGCAGGTCGCAGATCACCAGCAACCGCCCTTGCCCCAAAGAGGCCCCTTGGCTGACCAAGACCGAGTCCAGGGTCAAGACCAGGTTGGACTGTTTGGCTTGCTGGAGGGCTCGCTGGTAGAAGGGATGGTCCCCTTTCACGATTGACCGGTCCACCAACCGGTCGACTTGGGCCTGGATGGTAATTTCAGGATTCAATTCGTCCAAGCGCCCGGTCTGAGTGGCTTGAAGCCAGGACTTGGTCCCCGCTAGGACCACAAGTTCATGTTGGTTCAACTGGGCCAAGTCAACCAGCCGGCAGTAGTGGTCAAAGACCGTCAGGTCCAGATAGTCTGCCCGTCTTAATTGAACCGCATAAGGGACTAGACCGGTAAAGGCAGCTTCCCAGTTGGCCAGGTCACTGTGACCTGAGCAGGCGACCAGTATCTTTCGCTCACCGCTAGCCAGATACTCTCTGACTAGGGCTTGAATGAGACCCACTGAAAGAGGCCGGTCCTTACCTTCAATGACCAAATGCCTCTTGTCCGCTAAAAGGTCCATGATCCGGTTCTTTTGCGCGGCTTGCAGGGAGTCTAAGGGCTTGAAGCTGACCTGTTTGACTTTCAAGCTGCCACTAGCGGCCTCCTGCAAGATAAAGTCCGAATAGCCTTCAAAGAAAGCCACTTCATCATGAGGCAAATGTCGACTAATGGCCGTGAGGTCCTCGCGGAGGGACCGGGGCATCGCGGCTAGTTGACGGGCTAAATAATCAACCAGACAGTGGGTCTGCCAGGCATCAGCCAAGGCCTGGTGGGCCTGGTCAAAGGCGAGGCCCAAGTCCTGGCTCAAGTCTGTCAGGTTAAAGCCACTGGCTTGCGGCAGGATCATCTTGGTCAAGAGGACCGTATCGATGGCCTTGGGTTGAAAGTCAAAGCCAGCTTGCTTGAATTCCGCCACTAGAAAGCGGAGGTCATGGTTGAGATTATGGGCGAGGAAGACACAGTCTTTTAGCTTGTGCATCCATAGACCCGCCACCTGAGCAAAGCAAGGGGCTTGGTCCACTTGGTCTTGATCAATCCCCGTTAATTGTTGGATGCCAATTGGAATTTCGCGCTGGGGATTAATCAGCATCTCCTGCTGGTCCACCACCTGGTGGTCCTCCACAATCACAGCTCCGATCTGAATGATACGGTCCCCTTCTTCCAGCCGCGACCCGGTTGATTCCAGGTCCACAATGGCATAGCGCATGATAATCCCTCCTAGTCCCAATCTCCTTGTTGAATAAAGTCGCGAATGGCCGCCTCCTCATTGACCAGGTCCCCCTTGAGAATGGCTGCTTCGACCTGGGCCAAGACTTGGCCGATAAGTGGTCCTCCCTTGGTCAAGTCCAGCAGGTCCATGACTTGCCGACCATTGATTGCGATGTCTTGCCGGTGGTGGATGGGCAGGTCTTGGTAGGCTTGGACCAAGCGATCAGCCTCTTCATGACGCCCTAAACCTTGTAAATACTGACCATAGGTGGCCATGTCTTTTTGACAGTATGGATAATAGTCCTCAGTCGTCAGGGCCCTGGCTTGGTAAGTTCGGTCCAAGGCCACAAAGGCCAGGACCCGGTCGATCAAGTCATTGGACAGGGTCCAAGCCCGTAAGACTGGCTTCATTTGGCCTGGTTTGACCCCCATACCAATCATCAAGAGCCCCCAGACCAGGGCTGGATTCTTAATGGCCTCCGGCTGAGTCTGGTCAATCAAGTAGGTCAAGCCCTGCCGGTAATCCAAGTCATCTGCTTGGGGGAAGTAGTCCAAGAGCTGGCTGGCTTCAATCTCAGCCGCAGCCTGGTCCAAATACCGCCCCAGCATTAATTTCTCAAATTCAATTCGGATCCGCTCAATCGAAATGTGCTGTAACTGGCTGGCCAAGTCTTGAATGGCTTGGAAGGTGGCCGACTCAATCTTGAAGCCGAGCTGGCTGGCAAAGCGGACCCCCCGCATCATCCGGAGGGCATCCTCTTCAAAGCGGGCATGGGGTCGGCCGACCGCCCGAATCAGCTGGTTCTCCAGGTCTTGATAGCCCTGGTGGTAGTCATAGACTTGCCCCTGGCGGTCTATGGCCATGGCATTCATGGTAAAGTCCCGCCTCAAGGTGTCTTCCTCCAAGTTACGGACAAAGGCCACCTGGTCGGGCCGGCGGTGGTCGGTATATGTCGACTCGGTCCGGAAGGTCGTAATTTCATAGGCTTCCCCCTGGTGGAGGACCACGACAGTCCCATGGTCAATCCCCACATCAAAGTGCTTGGGAAAAATCGCCTGGATCTCTTGGGGAAAGGCCGACGAGGCGATGTCAATATCACTAATCACCTGACCCAAGAGACTATCGCGCACACAGCCCCCAACAAAATAAGCCTCATAGCCATGAGACTCTATTTTTTCTAGGACTGGGATCGCCTTTTGGAACAAGGGATGGGTGAGTTGTAACTTCATCTAATCACTCCGATAATTGATTCAATTGACCCAGGTAGGTCTCCACTAGATCAAAGTTCTTAGCATCCAGGGCTTGGTCAATCTGACGCATAATCATCTGACGACAAGCTGATTGACTCAAGGCCAGGGTCGCGTCGCGAATCTGGTCTAAATCCCCCAAATAAAGCGGCTGGAAGGGATTCTCAACCAAGACATCCTGCCTTAATGCCTCATAGTAGAAGTCGGCTAGGTCAAATTCCAGATAAAAAGTCGTCTTCTCTTGGAGGGCGTTTAAGCGAAAGTCATGAAAGGCCTGGTCCACCGCTTCATAGGTATGGGACTCCTTGTAATAGGTCAGACCCGGTTGCCCATGTAAATCCTGGTAACGGATCAAGAGTCCTCGAGGCGCATAGGCCACCTGGTCAGCGAATTCCAGATAATCCAAGCTGGCGCTCTGTGAGATCAAATAATGTATTAAGGCCCGTACCTCATAATGAGGATGAGGGTGGGCTTGAATGAACTGCCTTAAAAAGGCCAGCTTCCGTTCTCTTCTCTCCATGACTTCCTCCTGGAATCCCTAATCATCGCGAATCGTCGTCTGTTAATGGCCAAGGGGCTGCTTGATCATCTGGCTCCTGCCAGGATGGTGGTTGCCGGTCAAAGCCCGCCTCTTGAGCCGCTTGGATAGAATGTGCCCCTGCTTCTTCTTGCCCTTGGGCTTGCAGGATCCGCCCCTTCAAATCAGCATAATAAGGGGTATCCGCCCAGACCTGGCCAAATTCTTGCAGGATCTGACTGGCTTGACCTGGCTGGTCTTGGCTCAGGTAGCCAAGTACTAAGGCTTCTAGCAACTGGTAATGGTCGCTGGGATCTTCTTCCAGCGGCAGGTAAGCCTTGATTTTATCTAAGAGAGCGGTTGGATAGGAGGCCTGCCAAGTCGCATAAGCCAAGCAGTCCTTAATCATGGGGTCATACCAGGGGATGAGGTCCGCCAAGTTAGCAAGGGCTAGATTAAAGGACTCCTGGTCGCCTGATTCAGCCAAGACTTCTAGTAAGAGCCGACGGGCAGCTAAGGCTTCAGAATCTTGATCGATGGCCCGAGTCAAATAATCCCTGGCCCCCTGCAAGTCGCCGGCATAGTGAGCAACTAAGCCCATCAGGTAGAACTCCTCTGCCCTTTCCAGCGGCAAGTCTTCCAGGTCAGCCAAGCCTTGCAGGCGGTCGATGTCAATGGATTCCTCCTCCAATAAACAAGCCATCAGGTCTAACCGCCACTGGCGCCTTAAGTCAGGATCCACTTGGAGAAAGTAAGTCAACAGCAGGTCCAAATAGAAGATCGCCTTCTGGTAAAGACCTTGGTCCAGGTAAAGATTGGCCAAGCCTTCATAGGCTGGATAGGCTTCAGATTTATCTTTGACCAGGCCTTCTAATATCTTACGAGAGGCATTGACCTCGCCCTGGTCCGCCAGGATCTGGCTCTTGAGTAACTGATAATCATAAGGTAAGTCTTCTGCTTGCCAGCGGGTCAACCAGTCGCCAGCTCGAGTCAAGTCATTGAGACGATAGGCCGTTAAGGCTGCTAAATAAGCCCATTCATCCTGCGGATCGATCTGGTAGATCCGATTATAATAGGCTAACTGGGCCTCACGGTAACCCTGCCGGCCCCATTGATCGGCAAAATGCCGGACTAAATGGCTGACCAGGGCTAAGTCTTCACCAAGGTCGACCAGCACTTGGTCTAAGGCTGCCATCTGGTCAGGGACGCTAGGCAGAGACTCTATCTCTTCTTGTATTCGACTCCATCTTTCCAAATGATCACCTCTCCTCATTATTATACCATGTCTTCCCTGGCTTCACCATATCGCTCGGAAAGGATTTGAGGTTGAAGGATCTAAGTCAAAGATCCCGTCAATAAGGCAGGTCAACTACTTAATCATAGGAGAATGCCCTTCAAAGCCAAGCTTTTCCGGCTTGTCTACATGGATTAAGTAACGCGAAAAGCATATAACATAATAGGCAAGATAATCGTCAATAAGACAGGTCTACTACTTAATCATAAGGGACCGCCCTTCAAAGCAAAGCTTTTCCGGGCTCGATCCACTAGGCATTGCCTAAACGGTGAACCGTAAGGTAATGCACGCTACGTGGATCGTCCTTCTTCCTATGATTAAGTGGTGAGACCTGCCTGTTATTGACTGATTATAGGTCTTTTATATTCATGACTTGTAAATTCATCCAGTTGCCAAAATAAAAAATGAGAATAAAGACTTCCAATCTAAAAGTGGCATCTTTATTCGATCAAATTTAAACATATAGATTCTTAACTCAACCTTTCCATTCAAAGATAAAGGGTAAATTTTTATTTTTCACTGGTGACTAATAGACGGTTTTGAAAGGGTGAGATATAAAATCGAGTTATAGTGAATGACTAAAATCACGCTATCTGGTTATTTATTGGTTCATCAATTAGCTTGTATCAATAGATTAAAGGTAGCATTTAATATTTTCTGTCCGCAAAAGTTAGGTGTAAAATATATTAACCAATATATATCGATATTTCATGCAGTATCTATAATTGCCATAACAATAAAAATAACCACTAACGATTCTGGTATTCAATAAATCATCCACGCTTATTATGAACAACTAGGTAGACTTTCCTTCGATTGTTTTAAAATTCAGCAATTAGGTCAACCTATAAAGACGAGGTTTCCTTTTATACTTGCTGGGCTTATATTAAAAGTTAACATTTATCCCTTCTTTTTTGGAGTTAGGTCAGGTTTGCTAGGAAAATTATTTTGATTTTTTCGAATAAAGATTTAACATTTTTATTGGAAACATCCTATCAAATCTGTTCTTAATTTTACCAACTGGATTAATTTAGAAAGCCTTAAATAAATAAAAACATGAATCCGTCAATAAAAGCCAGGTCCCAATGTTTAATCATAGGAAGGAGGACGATCCACGCAGCGTGCAATGCCTTACGGTTTACCGTCTAGGCATTGCCTAGTGGATCGAGGCTGGAAAAGCGAAAGCTTTGGAAGACGGTCCCCTATGATAAGCATTGGGACCTGTCATATTGACGGTATCTCACCTTTTAATCCTTTAATTCTATTTAGTATTTTTATACATTAATCCTTGTAACTGGGTTTGCCTAGTGGATCAAGTCTGGAAAAGCAAAAGCTTTGGAAGACGGTCCCCTATGATAAGCAATGGGGGCTGCCTTATTGACGGCATCTCGCCTTCTAATCCTTTAATTCTATTTAGTATTTTTTATATATAAATCCTCTTAACTGGGTTTGCCAAGTGGATTGAGTCCGGAAAAGCGAAAGCTTTGAAAGACGGTCCCCTGTGATTTCGTCCATTCCCTACATCCTGCTTAATTTCTTGATCCTCATCAAAAAAAGCCAGGCAGAGCCTGGCTTAAATCATTACTTTATCAATTATTTAACCGCATCTTTCAATGCTTTTCCTGCCTTGAAGCCAGGAACTTTTGTCGCTTTAATTTCGATTTCTTCGCCTGTTTGAGGGTTACGTCCCTTACGAGCTGCACGGTCACGTACTTCAAAAGTACCGAAACCAATTACTTGAACTTTTTCGCCTTCAGCTAAGAATTCTTCAACTGATTGGAATAATGCTTCAACTGCTGCTGTAACGTCCTTCTTAGTTAAGTTTGTCTTGCTTGCTACGCGTTCTACTAATTCTGCTTTATTTGCCATGAGTAAATCCTCCTTATTGTTATGCATAAAATGCCTATTGAAATTCATTCTTTGAATGATCATTTCTAGATCAGAATAACATAACAATGGCTACATGACAACGATTAACCACTGAAAAGACGTGTTTTTTAAGAGAAAAACCTTTTCATTGAATGGATCTTAACCCTTTTATACAAATACAGCGATTAATCGAGGGTCACACGGTAGAGGTAGGGGAAGAGTTTACCGGTAATATAGAATTCCTTGTCCTGAATATGGGCAATGCCATTTGGGGTATCG
Source organism: Facklamia languida CCUG 37842 (assembly GCF_000245795.1). Classification (GTDB taxonomy): domain Bacteria; phylum Bacillota; class Bacilli; order Lactobacillales; family Aerococcaceae; genus Facklamia; species Facklamia languida. The sequence goes on from NZ_JH601133.1 coordinate 1,712,616, forward strand.
ATTTGCGCAATTTCTTCGGCTGTCAGTGTTTCTTCAAGGAGGGGCTTGAGGTCATATTTATCGACCACTTCACCCTTTTCAGGATCAATCTTAAGGATTTCCTCCCGGTAGTACCGGTTGGCATAGATATGGCCATCCACCCATTCCAACTCATTCAAGTTAGAAGCAGTCAATTTGCCATTCATAATCTTGACCTGGCCCAACAATTCAAAGGTCTCAGGGTCATGTTTATATAAGGTACTGGTTCCATCTGACCGCCAGAGGACATTCTGTTCCTTATCATAGCATAAGCCCCAGCCTTCGGTATTCATGTCATATTCACCCAGGATCTCAAAGGTCTTCGGGTCCCGCTTGAGGACCTTCTTCTCCTTCCAAGTCATCTGCCAGAGGGCATGTGGTGTAAAGGTTAAGCCCTCACCAAAATAATTGTTAGGGAGGTCCTGGCTACGGTCTAATTCTCCCGTCTCCAAGTTAAATACGCCTAATTTGGATTCTCCTTCAAGACCGGTGCCAAGAATTAATTCTCTCTCAGGGCTCAACTCTAAACCTTGGACAAATAAGGGATCTTTAATCGGATATTTGTCTAATAATGTTAATTCGCCCGCACTGACCTGGGGAAGTCCCCAGATCAGACAAGCGAGGACGGCTATCAGTCCACTTTGCTTTAATTTCATCGTCAACGCCTACTTAATCTTCATGGCAAATTCTTCAATCAAACGTGCCATTTCTTCATATTGGGTCATATAGAGGAGGTGGTCCCCTTCTAAGATATGGGTTTCAACTGAATCAGGGTCTTCAGATAAGGAAACGTGTTGTTGTTCCCAGTCTTCGGTAATCTGATCCATGAATTCCCGACGCATTTCAATGTCTTCATAAGAGTCTTGAGCCAAGAGGTAAAGGGATGGAATGCCCTTTGGAATCTTATTGTCTTTGTTATCTAAAAGGACTTGGTTAGACCGTTCACTCTCGTCCTTCACGTCTTCATTATTTAAGTTTAATTGAGCAATTAATTGGTATTGACGGTTGACTTCTTCGTCAACATCTGGAATTTCTGGCAAGTCTAGGGCTTGACCTTGGTCATCAACTGGCGCTTCCATGTGTTGCATATCCATGAAACCATTCATCATTGGTGTTGAAGTGTCCATACCGACTACCCCTTGGACTTCTTCAGGGTATTTCTTGGCATAATTTAAGGCATAGAGTCCTGACAAGGAGTGAGCTACTAAGAGGTATTGCTTCACATCCATCATTTCTAAGGCTTGGTGCAATTCATCAATAATGGTGTCGACTGTCCGTTCTTCATTACTTACATCAGAGAGTCCGTAACCAAAGGGTTCTACGACGAGGATATGGAATTTCTTAGCTAAGCGCTCTAACAAGTTCTTGTGGGTTAGAGGTTGAGAAGCTTCGCCTAGACCTGGCATAAAGACAAGGGTCTTGGTCTTGCCCTTATTTTCCTTACCTAATTCATAGACATTCATTTGGTGCCCATTGACTGTAATCTTTTGACCGTAATCTTCAATTTCCTTCTTAATCTCTTCAGGGTCCGTTGGAATGTCTGATTTCTTGTCTTCCATTTTTTTGGCATCGTCTTCTGCCATTTCCATTTCAGGCTTTTCTTCCGTTTCTGCCATTTCTTCCATCTCTTCAACGGTTTCAACCATTTGTGTTTCTTGACTCATTTGGTCTTTTTCTTCCTGGGCAAAAACTGCTCCCAAAGGTAAAACAGCTTGACCTGCTAACAAACTCGCCATAATGGCAACTTTTAAAGATTTCTTATTCATACAAAACATCCTTTCTGATTGGTATGATTAGATCTTAGCAAGCTTATATAAAATAAATATGAAATGGGAAAAATATTTTTAACGAGCATAGAATTATTTTTGGACTGCATGCAGCTTAAGTAAAAAGTCCAAATTGAAAGGTACATAATAGCTGTACAAACATTCCAAAAAGGGGCTAGCCCCCCTTCTTCCTTCATCTCTTGGCAGTTTGTGCTCTCATTGACAATAACTCAAAAAACCAGCCCTCCTGCGAGGGCTGGGTTGAACTTTGAATAGGAAGCTACATTAAGCCCTATTCAAAGAATTGTCTTGAATAACTAGTTATCTTCTTTGCGACGTCCTGCGACTAGGCCAAGTCCTGCCATGATGGATAGGCCTGCTAGACCAAGGATAGCCGCTGAGCTGGATTCACCAGTTTGAGGTAGTTTGTCTTGTGAATCTTTCGCCTTAGAATCCTTAGATGAGCCTTGATCGCCACCCTTAGAATCCTTGTCCTTAGATGAGTCTTCGTCGCCACCCTTAGAATCAGATGCGTCGTCAGAACCTTTATCTGCATCTCCAGTACCTGGTTCAGATGGAGTTCCACCCTTATCAGGATCAGCTGGTTTACCTGTTTCTGAATCTGCTAATTGGTAAACTAGGTCTTCACGGCTAATCACATCATGTGATCCATCTGGGTAGTTAATGATCACATCGCCCTTGCTACCAACGAGAACTTCAGTTCCCTTAGGTAGCTTGTTGGCATCGGTAATGGCAATCTTCACTTTTTCCTTCTCGATTTCAGTCAAGTTGTTGATATCCTTAACACCTGTCTTTTCAGGAAGAGTGATATCGATTTGGTCTGCTAGGGAAGGTTGATCATCATCCTCAGCGTCTGAATCATCTTCTCTCTGGAAGATTAATTGATCAGCTGGAATAGAGTCTTTAGATCCGTCTGGATAAGTGATAGTTGCAGAACCATCTTCATTGACGGTCACATCCGTTCCTTCTGGGAATTTGTCCTTGTTGGCTTCTTCGATCGCTTCCTTAACGTGTTCACGTTCTGATTGTGTTAAGTCGTCAACATCGCCTACTTCAGTGCGATCTGGAAGGATAGGATCGATTTGATCTGCTTGGCTTGTTTCTTCTTCAGCCTGCTTAATCAGATCTTCAGCCTTAATGTTATCTTTAGAGCCATCTGGGTATGTGATGGTTGCAGATCCATCTTCATTGACGGTCACATCTGTTCCTTCCGGGAAGTTATCCTTGTTGGCTTCTTCGATAGCTTCCTTAACGTGCTCACGTTCAGATTGTGTTAAGTCGTCCACATCGCCAACTTCAGTACGTTCTGGAATGACAGGATCAATTTGATCTGCTTGGCTTGTTTCTTCTTC
>NZ_JH601133.1:1716091-1717767 GCF_000245795.1 Facklamia languida CCUG 37842
TCAGATTGTGTTAAGTCGTCCACATCGCCAACTTCAGTACGTTCTGGAATGACAGGATCAATTTGATCTGCTTGGCTTGTTTCTTCTTCAGCCTGCTTAATCAAGTCTTCGGCCTTAATGTTATCTTTAGAGCCATCTGGGTAGGTGATGGTTGCAGAACCATCCTCATTGACGGTAACCTTCGTGCCTTCTGGGAAGTTATCCTTGTTGGCTTCTTCGATGGCTTCCTTAACGTGTTCACGTTCAGACTCAGTTAGATCGTCCACATCGCCAACTTCAGTGCGGTCAGGAATGACTGGGTCAATGCTGTCAGTTATTTTACCTGGCTTAGAGTTTGGATCCTTAGGATCGGTTCCTTTTTCTTTTTCGACTTCGTCCGTTACGCCATCGTTGTCATCGTCTTCATCTTGCTTATCTGGAGTTCCATCCCCATCAGTATCACGTTCAACTGTAATTGTGACATCTTCAGTAGTCTGAGTGCCATCAGGATTTTCAGTTGTGACGGGTACGGTGATTTTACGTTCTTCTTCGTCTTTGCCCCAATCATCAATTTCAGGTGTTCCAGAAACCGTTCCAGTCTCTTCATCGTAAGTCAATCCATCAGGAAGCTCACCGACTGTTACAGTCGCATCTTCTTCACTTGGCGTGATGGTGATATCCTTGATTGGATTCTTTTCAGTAACGGTTTGATCCTTGTTGGTAATATCAGTACCAGGGATTTCTTCGATTGGAACTAATGGACGTTCATTCGCATCCTTAGGATCCGTTCCTTTTTCTTTTTCGACTTCGTCCGTTACACCATCATTATCGTCGTCTTCGTCAGTTACGTCTGGAGTTCCATCCCCGTCTGTATCTCTTAAGATTGTAACTGTGATTTCTTTTGTAGATTCATTTCCTGCTTCATCAACTGCTTTGATTGTTGCTGTGATAGTTTTTTCTTCCTTATCGCCCCAATCTTCTGCTTTTGGTACAGTACCTTCGATTTGCTTAGTTTCTGGATTGTAGGTTAATCCTTCTGGTAGGCCTTCGACAGTCACTGTTACATCGAGGTCATCAACATCAACCATTACTGGTGGAATCAGTTGTCCTTCAACAGCTATCACATTCGCAGCGTCAATTACGGGGGCTGTTGTGTCAGCAGGTTCAGTAATGATGATAGCCACCTGTGCATCATCTGTTGTTCCATCTTCATAATTGATTGTTACATCGATTATATAGTCGCCAGGCTTGTCAGTTGTTGGTACAACTTGATCTTCATTAATTGTAACAGTGTATTTAGATTTATCAAGTCCAAGTACAACTATAGCATTTTGAATTTCTTCTTCAGTTAACTCATCTCCAACCACCTTAAATATTGGATGAGTTTCCTTTGGATAGAATATCGCTGAGCCACCATTTTCTGAAACATTCTTTTCCCAAACCGCTGTGAAGATTACACTCTTTTCTTCGCCTAAGATATCTTTGTTGAATGGTTCGCTTAGGTCAAATGTATTATCTGTTCCTAGTTTTACCCATTTAACGAATTTATATCCTTCTCTAGTTGGTTCTGTTACTCCACTTACTACTTCACCGTCTTTGACTGTTACTTTTTGAGTTGTTGGAGTTCCACCATTTCCATTAAAGATTGCAAGGTATTCTTCTGCTGGTGTTTCTTCTTCAACTTTTTCCCATACAGC